>JBLXDQ010000006.1:0-212245 GCA_048263945.1 Epibacterium sp.
CGCAATCGTTTACAACAGTTTTTCCTTGGGGCATTCTGAGCCCTCTTAGAGGTGCGTGTATGGAAAAGAAAATCGCCACGATTCAGGATGTTGCGGCAGAGGCCGGAGTGTCCACCGCAACGGTCAGCCGGACCTTGTCGAAGCCTACGGTCGTAGCGAAAGCGACTCGGGAGGCGGTTTTGGCCGCCGTCGAACGTACCGGATATCGGGTAAATACCACCGCCTCGAATCTGCGGCGCCAGCGGACCGGTAGCGTGATTGCGCTGATCCCCAATCTGGCAAACCCGTTCTTCTCGCAGATCCTCGCTGGGGTGAATTCGGTTCTACAACCTGCGGGGTACGGGCTTTTGGTGACGGATACCCAAGCCGGCCCCTTTCCAGAGGATCGGCTGGCGAGTTATCTGCAATCCGCGATTGCAGATGGGATCATCATGTTTGACGGAAACCTCTCGCCTGAACCCCTCGCGATGACTGGGCGCCCTCCGGTCATCATGGCCTGCGAATGGATGGATGACAGCCTGCCTTCGGTGCGCTCCGAGAATGCCCGTGGGGCGGAGCTGGCGGTCGCGCATCTTGTCGAGATGGGGCACCGGCGGATTGGCCATGTGCTGGGACCGCGCGGCAATGTGCTCTCCGAGGATCGGTTGAGCGGGTTCTGCAAGGCAGTGCAGGAGCATAATCTAGAGTCGCGCGAAGATTGGATCTTTGACGGCGACTTCAGCATGGATGCTGGTGCCGCCGCCGCTGAGGTCTGGATGGGGCTTGAGGATCGACCCACCGCGCTGTTCTGCGCCTCGGACGAGATGGCGATTGGTTTTATGGGGGCGGTGCAGCACAAGGGCTTTAGCGTGCCGCAGGATGTCTCGCTGGTGGGCTTTGATAACATTGAGGTTGTCGGCCATCTGACCCCTGCCCTCACCACCATCCGACAGCGACGCACGCAGGTCGGCGAACGGGCCGCACGGTTGCTGCTCGATATGATCGAAGCAGGCACGCTAACCGGCCCTTCGGAGGTGATCGAAGTCTCTCTGATCCGCCGCGACAGCGTGGCGCATCTCTGATCCAGATGTAGTAAGGCCGCGCCCTGTTAGGGGCACGGCCTCGCTCAGGTCTTCGGGGACCCTATGCAGACTCAGAGGGCTGCGTTGAACAATTGCGTCAGGTTTTCTTCGGTCAGCTCGATGGGGTTTCCGCCGCAGCTCGGGTCGATGATCGCGCCTTTGACCAGCTCGGGGATCGCGTCTGCGGTCACGCCCAGCTCGGACAGGGTGCGCGGGATGCCCATGCTGTCGTTGAGATCCTGCACAAAGCGCTGGAAGCCGGCAAAGCCGCCCTCAATCCCAAGGTAGGCGGCCGCCATGTCAAAGCGTGCCGCAATCGCGGAGGCGTTGAACTCCAGCACCGCAGGCATACAGACTGCGTTGGTGGTGCCGTGGTGGGTGTTGAACACCGCGCCAATCGGGTGGCTCATCGCGTGAATAGCGCCGAGGCCCTTTTGGAAGGCGGTCGCCCCCATGGCGGCGGCAGACATCATCTGCGCGCGGGCCTCAATATCGGTGCCATTGGCGTAGGCGCGCGGCAGGTAGTCTTTGACCAGACGCATACCTTCGAGGGCAATGCCCTGCGACATCGGGTGATAGAAGGGCGAGGAGAAAGCCTCGACACAATGGGCGAAGGCGTCAAGCCCAGTGCCTGCGGTGATGAACTTCGGCATGCCCACGGTCAGCTCAGGGTCGCAGATCACCACGGTCGGCAGCACCTTCGGGTGGAAGATGATCTTCTTCTGATGGGTGACGGAATCGGTGATGACCGAGGCGCGCCCCACTTCGGAACCGGTGCCCGCAGTGGTCGGCACCGCGATGATCGGCGCGATAGCGTCAGCGTCGGCGCGGGTCCACCAGTCGCCGATATCCTCAAAATCCCAGACCGGGCGGGTTTGACCGGCCATAAAGGCCACCATCTTGCCAAGGTCGAGACCCGAGCCACCGCCAAAGGCGATCACGCCGTCATGGCCACCCGCCTTATAGACGGCAACACCGGCCTCAAGGTTCTTTTCGTTCGGGTTCGGATCAACCTCGGAAAACATCGCGCGACCAAGCCCAGCGGCCTCCAGAATGTCGAGAGTGGATTGGGTCACCGGCAGCGCGGCGAGACCCTTGTCGGTGACGAGAAGCGGTTTCTTGATCCCGGCCTGCGCGCAGGCGGCGGCCAGTTCCTGAATACGGCCTGCGCCGAATTTGATCACGGTCGGATAGGACCAGTTTCCAGTGAGAGACATCTGCATGTTCCTGTGATGAGAGCGGGGAATGGGGGCGCTGCCCCCGCTTGCCTTGGGGCAAGCTCCCCCGGAGTATTTTTGAAAAGATGAAGCGCCTTAGGCGGTGACTTTTTTCAGGTGATAGGACTTCGGCCGGGTCAGGTTCTGATAGCCAATGACCGAGAGGCCACCGCCGCGTCCGGTGTTCTTGCAGCCGGTCCAGCAGAGGCCCGGATCCAAATAATCGGCGCGGTTCATAAAGACGGTGCCGGTTTCCAGCTGATCACCAATGGTTTGCGCGCGCTCCACGTCTTTGGTCCAAAGCGAGACGGTGAGGCCGAATTCGCTGTCGTTCATCAGGCGGATGGCTTCCTCATCCGAGGAGACTTTCATGATGCCGACCACGGGACCAAAGCTCTCGTCGCGCATCACACGCATGTCGTGGGTGACATTGGTCAGGATCTGCGGGGTCAGATAGGCGGCGCCATCATCTTCGGCGAAAGTCTCGATATGGGCCACTGCGCCTTGCTCTAGGGCCTCAGCAATCTGGGCGCGGACTTCTTCGGCAAATCGCACATTGGCCATCGGGCCGATGGTGGTCTCTGCATCCAACGGGTTGCCAAGCTTGTAGCCTTTGACCACCGCGACGGCCTTTTCTACGAAAGCTTCATAAAGGCTCTCGTGGACATAGATCCGCTCGATCCCGCAGCAGCACTGACCGGAGTTGAACATGGCGCCGTCGATCAGCGTATCAACCGCCGCGTCGAGGTCGGCATCCTCCATGACATAGCCCGGGTCTTTGCCACCGAGCTCGGTGCCAACGCCGGTAAAGGTGCCCGCCGCGGCGCGCTCCATTGCCTGACCGCCGCCAACGGAGCCGGTGAAGTTCACAAAATCAAAGGCGCGGTCCGCAATCAGGGCAGAGGTGACATCGTGATCGAGGAAGACATTCTTGAACACGTCTTCCGGCACGCCAGCCGCGTGGAACGCAGCCGCCATCCGCTCACCCACCAGCAGGGTCTGGGTCGCATGTTTCAAAACGACAGTATTGCCCGCGATCAGCGCCGGAGCCACCGTGTTGATCGCCGTCATATAGGGGTAGTTCCAAGGCGCAACGACAAAGACCACCCCATGCGGGATGCGCTTGATGTAGCGTTTAAAGGTCGCGTCTTCGCCCACCTCGATATCAGCAAGCGCGTCAGAGGCAATTTGCGCCATATAAGACGCGCGCTCGTTGAAGCCGCCGAATTCCCCACCATAGCGGGTCGGGCGCCCCATCATATGCGCAAGTTCCGGAACGATCTCGTCGTTCATCGCGCCGATGGCGGCAACGCCAGCCATCACCAGATCGATCCGCTCCTGCAGCGGCCGTGCGGCCCAGGCTTTTTGCGCGGCGCGCACCGCAGCCACCTCAGCGCGGGCGGCGTCCAGATCCAGCGTCTCGCGGCTGGCAAAGACCGATCCGTCGATCGGCGAAATACACTTCAAAGTCTTGCCCATTGGCGAACTCCTCCGGGGGCGCAGTCTACGGCCCCGCCTATCTTCATCTTTCCCTAAATACTCCGGGGGTGCGGGGGCTGGCCCCCGCCGGTCCGCCGGATATCAGGCTTTTTCAAACCCGCGCGCGACTTCGTAGTCGGTCACAACGCGATTGAATTCTTCGATTTCCCATTCCGCAGCGCGGGCGTAATGGGTGATTACCTCTTCGCCAAAAGCCTCACGCAGCATATCGGAGGCCAGCAGGGCATCGCGGGCGGCAAGCAGCGTCTGCGGGATATGCTGTTGCGCTTCCCCCGCATAAGCATCGCCGCTAAAGGCGTCTTGCAACTCCAGCTTTTCCTCAATCCCCTTGAGGCCAGCCGCCAGCATCGCCGCCTGTGCCAAATAGGGGTTCATATCGGACCCCGGCACCCGGCATTCCACGCGCACCGCCTTGGTGCCCTCGCCGCACAGACGGAAAGCCGCCGTCCGGTTGTCCACGGACCAGACCACCTGCGTGGGCGCAAAGGTCCCCTTGGCAAAGCGCTTGTAGCTGTTGATGTAGGGCGCCATGAAATAGGTGTAGTCGGCGGCATATTTCAGCAGGCCCGCCATGTAATGGTCCATCAGCTTGGATTTCCCGAGCGGCGCGCTTTCGTCAAAAAACGCGTTCTTGCCTTCGGACCACAAGGATTGGTGGACATGCGCCGCGGAGCCGACCCGCTCGTGATGCCATTTCGGCAGGAAGGTCGCCGCAAAGCCTTGCTGATGCGCGATCTCTTTTACACCGTGTTTGGCGATCGTGTGGTGATCTGCCGTCGCAAGCGCCTCGGCATATTTGATGTTCAGCTCTTCCTGACCCGCTTCTGCCTCGCCCTTGGAGCCTTCGATCGGCAGGCCCATTGCGCGCAGATGGTTGCGGATGGGGCGCATCACCGGCTCCTCTTTCGAGGTCTGCATGATGCTGTAATCTTCGTTATAAGTGGAGATCGGCTCCAGCTTTTGGAAATTGCCTGCTGCGATCTCGTCATGGGTGCCTTTGAACAGGAAGAACTCCAGTTCCGTCGCCATCACCGGCGTCAGGCCCAGTTCCGCACAGCGGGCGATCTGCGCTTTCAGCATTTCGCGCGGGGAATGGGCGACGGGCGCATGGGTGTGGTGGTCGATCACATCGCACAACACCATGGCGGTGCCTTCCAGCCACGGCACCGGGCGCAGCGTCGACAGATCCGGCTTCATAATGTAGTCGCCATAGCCCCGCTCCCAGCTGGTGGAGGCATAGCCATCAGGGGTCGCCATCGCGAGATCGGTGGCGAGGAGGTAATTGCAGCAATGCGTTTCCCCTTCAGCCATTTCGAGGAAAGCCTCGGCGTGGAAGCGTTTGCCCATCAGGCGGCCCTGCATATCCACGATGCAGACCAAAACCGTATCCACCTTATTGGCGGCGATCTGTTCCTTGAGATCCTCGAAAGTCATCTGGCGTTCCCTTGATTGCTGACAGGGGGCAGGACATTGGCCCCGCCCCCGACACTTGTTGAATAATTACGACTTATCAGCCGTAACGGTACGGACGGCCTGCTTTGGCCATGTCGGCGTTGTACTTCTTGAAGATCTCGACAACTTTTGCCTTGGTTTCGGACTCGGCTGCGATCTCGTCCCAGAACTTCACAGCCGCGTCTTCGACGGTCTGCCATTCTGCATCCGGGATGGAGGTCAGCTTCATCTTGTCGCCGTTGACGCGCAGGGAGGCTTCGCCACCCCAGTACCACCACTGACGGTAATAATGCGACTGGTCAGTGCAGACGCGGAACAGGGCTTGCAGGTCTTCCGGCAGCTCGTTCCAGCGATCCATGTTGGCAAAGAAGGAGCCAGCCCAAGCGCCCGAGATGTTGTTGGTCAGGAAGTAGTTGGTCACATCGGCCCAACCCACGGTGTAGTCTTCGGTGATGCCGGACCATGCGATGCCGTCGAGCTCGCCGGTCTGTACCGCAACCTCGATGTCTTCCCACGGCAGGGTCACAGGCACGACGCCAAACTGGCTGAGGAAGCGACCGGCGGTCGGGAAGGTGAAGACGCGCTTGCCTTCCAGATCCTTCAGGCTGTTGATCGGATCTTTGGTGGCAAAGTGGCAGGGATCCCAGGAGCCTGCGGAGATGTGCTTCACACCCACTTTGGAGTATTCTGCGTCCCAGATCTCGTTCAGGCCGTACTGGTTGAACAGCACCGGCACATCGAGGGAGTAGCGGGAGGCGAAGGGGAAGTAGCCGCCAAACACGGTCACTTCGGTCGGCGAGGCCATGGAGTCGTCATCGGACTGCACCGCGTCGATGGTGCCCTTTTGCAGCGCGCGGAACAGCTCGCCGGTGGGGACCAGCTGGTCGGCGTAAAAGAGTTCGATCTGCATGCGGTCGCCTGCGATCTTGTTGAACATCTGGATCGCCGGGTCGATCACATGCGCGGCCAGTGCGGGACCTGCGTAGGTCTGCATCCGCCAAGTGATTTTACCGGAGGCCAGCGCCGGGGTGGCCAGCGGGGCCGCTGCAGCGCCAAGCGCCGTGGTCTTCAGGAAATTACGACGTGTTGTCATTGGTAGTACCTCTCTGTTGCTTATTGTCCGGGGCCGTTCTGAGACGCGCCTTCTGGTTATTGTCCGTAAATGGTCTGCGGCAGCCACAGGGCGATCTGCGGGAAGGCCATAATGATCGCCAAGGCCACCACCATGATGCCGACAAACGGCACGATGGAACGATAGATGTCGGTCAGCGAGATTTCAGGCGGCGCCATCGCTCGCATCAGGAAGAGGTTATAGCCGAAGGGCGGCGTCATATAGGCGATCTGCGTGGTGATCGTATAAAGCACACCATACCAAACCAGATCGAAGCCAAGCGCCTGCACCAGCGGCACATAGAGCGGCGCCACGATCACCAACATCGCTGTGTCATCCAGGAAGGTGCCCATGATGATAAAGCTGAGCTGCATCAGGATCAGGATGACCCAGGGGCTGAGACCCAGCTGCTCGGTGAACAGGCTGTCGATCGCCTTGACCGCGCCCAGACCGTCAAACACTGCGCCAAAGCCCAAGGCGGCCAGAATGATCCACATGAACATGCAGGAGATCGCCAGCGTGTTTTTGGTGCAGGATTCGAAAATCTTCCAAGTCATCCGGCGCTTTGCGACAGAGGCTGCCAGCGCGGTGAGGGCACCGATCGCGGAGCTTTCCACCAGCGAGGTCCAGCCGTTCACAAAGGGGATCATCATGGCCGCAAAGATCATCAGCGGCAGGGCACCGGCCCACAGGAGCCGCATCTTCTCGGCGCGAGAGACCTCATGCGCGTCTTCCATCGCAGGGCCGAGCTCGGGGTTCAGCTTGCAGCGCAGCCAGATGTAGATCACGAACAGCCCCGCCATCATCAGCCCCGGCATCACACCGGCCAGCCACAGCTGTCCCACCGGCTGGCGCGCGATCATCGCGTAAAGCACCAGAACAACCGAGGGCGGCACCAGAATCCCGAGCGAAGAGCCGGCCTGAATAACCCCCGTCACCATGGTCTTGTCATAACCGCGCTTCAACAGCTCCGGCAGGGCGATGGTGGCGCCGATGGCCATGCCCGCCACCGACAGGCCGTTCATCGCGGAGACCAATACCATCAGACCGATAGTCCCGATGGCGAGACCGCCATTGATCGGCCCCATCCAGACGTGGAACATCTTGTAAAGATCGTCAGCCAGACGGCTTTCGCTCAGCACATAGCCCATGAAGATGAACATCGGCAGCGTCAGCAGCGGATACCACTTCATCAGCTTCATCGCGGCGGCAAAGGGGATGTCATAGCCCCCCACGCCCCAGAGCAACAGCGACGCAATGGCGCCGACCGCCCCAATGGCCCCAAAGACGCGCTGCCCGGTAAAGAGCATCAGCATCATCGAGGCAAACATGAAGATGGCGATATATTCCTGGCTCATTCGGCGCGCTCGCTTGCGATCTCGTGGCCCTTGAGGCGGGCAATGTCTTTGAAAAGTTCGGAAATGGCCTGCAACAGCATCAGGAAGAAGCCGAAGACCATGATGCTCTTGATCGGCCAGATGAACGGACGCCACGCGGTCGAGGCACGCTCCAAATGGCCCACTTCCTCGGCTCCGGTGACCAGACCGGCGAAGAAGGCAAAGGGATTGTCGCCCCAATAGCCGAGCGAATAGGCCGTGGAGCTGAGACCGCCATAAAACAGGATCGCCAGATAGGCTATCAGCGCCAGCACGGTGAAGGCATCAAACCAGGCTTTCTTTTTGGTGGACCAGTTGTGGTAAAACAGGTCCATCCGCACGTTTGACCCAAGCTGGATCGAATAAGGCCCGCCGAGGATGTAATAGGTCACCATGGCGAACTGCGCCATTTCCAGCGTCCAGAGCGAGGGCAGGAAGAACGTCTTCGAGATGGAGGACCACAAGAGGATCCCCATCATCGCAAACAGTCCCCACATCATCAGGCGACCGATCCGGTAATTCACCGCATCGACGACACGGACATATCCAAGCATGGCTCCGATCATGCGAAACCTTCCTCCAGTGTGGCCTTGATCCAGGGGGCAAGCGCCTCGGCCCAGAGTTTCTGCTGATCGGCAGTGGCGATCAGATCGTTGCGAATCTCCAGCATCACATTGAGCAGACCCGTGTCACAGCCATGCAAATCCAGCGTGTGAGCAACCCCATCCGTGGCGCTGTAGGGCTCATTCAATCGGGTATCCCACTGCACGGCCTCGGGCTGGCGGGCGAGCATTTCCTGAGCGAAGCGATCATCGCGACCGTGCAACAAACCCAGCTCCACAGCGCGAGGCGCGCCGTTGTAGACCGGCGTAAAGCTGTGCACCGTGACCAACAGGCGGAGCTTGCCTTTGCGCGAGGCAATCTCTTCGGCGAGAGCGGCGCGGAACGGTTCGTAGACCGCCGCCACCCGCTGCGCGCGCGCCGCGTCCGAAAGGTCCCGATTTCCCGGCACCGCAAAAATCTCTGAAGTTGCCGGGATAGCGGTCGGCGATTCCGGCGGCCGGTTCAGGTCATAGACCAAGCGAGAGATACAGCCCTCTACCAGCGGCGCCCCAAGTGCGTCTGCCAGCAACCGCGCCACACTCAGCGCACCAGGATCCCAAGCGATGTGGCTGTGCTTGGCATTGTCGTCCAAACCTAGGTCCGACAGACCCGGCGGAATCCAATTGGAGGCATGTTCGCAAACAACAATGACCTCTGCATCCGGCCCGCGCGGGGTGCGGGCAACGGCGGGTCCAAACGAGGGATCAATCCCTGAGGCGTGCGTATCTATCGTCATGTGAAGCATGCTCTTCAGCCGGCCTCGTTCTGTCAATATGGTTTCTGTAAAAATTCTTTCATCACGCCACGTCCTGTAATAATATGCAAAAAACCCGTGCAGGAGGGCCGTGGATGACGATTGCCGAGAAACTGAAAGCGCGCGAGGAAGACCTCACCCGGGCAGAGCGTCAGCTGGCCGCCGCTATTCTCGACAATTACCCAATCCCCGGCCTTGGCAGCATTACGGAGCTCGCGGAACTGGCGGGTGTCTCGACGCCAACTGTGGCCCGCATGGTGCAGAAACTGGGGTTTTCCGGCTATCCGGAGTTTCAACACGCCCTGCGAGAAGAGCTACGAGAAATCATCTCGAACCCGGTGGACAAGCGGGCGGAGCAGACTCCTGCCCTGCCCGAGGCGCATATGCTCAATCGCTATGCTGTCAGCGTCTATGACAACATTCGCGCCACTCTGGAGAATGTGAACCTCGAAGAGTTCGACCGGCTTTGCAACCGAATCGCCGACACGTCGCACCGGATTCATATTGCCGGAGGGCGGTTGAGCGGCACGCTGGCGCAGAATTTCTATCTGCATCTGCAGATGATCCGCCGCGATGTTTTTATGATCCCGCCGCGCGCGTCCTGGACACATTCCGTGCTGGACCTGTCACCCGGCGACATGCTGATCCTGTTCGACATTCGCCGCTATGAGAACGCGACCCTTCTCTTGGCCGAGATGGCCCATGAGCGCGGCGTTGATGTCATCCTGTTTACGGACCAATGGCGCTCTCCCATCCAGAAAGTGGCAAAGCACACGTTCTCTGCCCGGATCGCCGTGCCCTCCGCCTGGGATTCAGGTGTGGCGCTTCTCCTGCTGATCGAAAGCATGATCGCCAAGATCCAAGAAGATCACTGGGAAACGGTCAAGGCACGCACCGACGAGCTGGAAGCCGCCTTCGACCGCACGCGGCTGTTTCGCAAGTTCACCTGAGGGCCTGTTCGCCGCCCTCGGCCCGCGCTATCGTCTGGCGAGTTTTGCCAGCAGGAGCCGCCCGTGTCGGAGCGTCGTAGATTTCACCTCTCGCCCGAGACCCGCATCCTGACCCCTGATGTGGCCGGGCTCGCTCCTTTGTTGAGCGCCCTTCAGCACGGGCAATCAGTGTTGGCACGTCCGGGCGATGATCCAATTTCGCCCGTGTTAGAGCCTACTCAGTGGCTCTATTGCCAAAGCTCTGGCTCCACCGGTTTTGCTAAGACCATCCGTCGCTCGCCCGAAAGCTGGCTGGCGAGTTTTGAGATGGATCAACAGATCTTCTCTCTGTCTGCGCAGGATGTCTATGCCACGCTCGGCAGCCTGTCCCATTCGCTGACGCTGTTTGCCGCCGTCGCCGCCTGCCACATTGGCGCGGATCTTGCGATGCTTGGGGGGATGGGCCCCCGCGCGCAGGCCGCAGGCGTGGAGCAGCATGGTGCCACGGTGCTCTATGCGACGCCCGCACAGCTGCGCCTTTTGGTGCGCGCCACCGAGGGGATCACCTTGCCAAGGGTGCGGTTGATCTTTTCTTCTGGCGGAAAACTGGACGAGGCGCTGCGCGACGCACTGCAGAGCCTATTTCCCAAGGCTGTGATGCACGAAATCTTTGGCGCTGCGGAGACCAGCTATATCACCCTCTCCGCCCCGGACGCCCCGCCGCAGTCGGTTGGCCGTGCCTATCCGGGGGTGGAGATCCGCATCACGGAGCCCGATAGCACTGGCGTGGGCGAGATTTGGCTGCGCAGCCCCTATCTGTTTGAGGGCTACGCCGAGGGGCACAGCGATCTGACGCTCTGGGACGGTGACTGGCTCAGCATTGGCGAAATGGGTTGGATGGACGCGGCGGGCAACCTCTATCCCAAGGGGCGCAAGAACCGCATGGTGACAGTGGCGGACAAGAACGTCTTTCCCGAGGAGATCGAGGCCGTCCTGCTGCGCGCCCCCGGCGTGGAACAGGCGGTGGCGCTGGCCCTGCCGGATGCCCTGCGCGGGCATCGGATTGTTGCCGTGGTGCAGGGTCAGGTAGAGCCCGCAGCCCTGCGCGCCCTGTGCCGATCCGAGATCGGCGCTCATGCGGTGCCCAAGGAGATCCGTATGCTCGACGCTATCCCCATGCTGGAGGCCGGTAAACCCGATCTGCGCGCCCTGCAACGCCTGTGGGAGGCAGAGTGATGCCGCTGATCCTCGCCGCACGCCGCACCGCCGTTGTGCCAAAGGGCGGAAAATTCGCCTCGTTAGAGCCACATCAGCTGGCCGCGCCGGTTTTGAAGGCCTGCCTCGCGGATGCCGGGCTCACGCCAGAAGACGTGGGCGAGGTGATCCTGTCAAACGCGCTTGGTGCGGGCGGCAACCAGGCCCGGATCGCCGCGCTCGCGGCGGGCCTGCCGGAGCGTGTCGCAGGCCTGAGCATCGACCGGCAATGCGCCGGGGGCTTGGATGCGATCCTGCTGGGCCATGCGCTGGTCGCCTCTGGCCAGCATGAGGTGGTGCTGGCAGGCGGGGCCGAGAGTTCCTCGCGCCGCCCTTTGCGCAGTCGCACCTTTGCCGATGGCCGCCCACCGGAGGCTTACGACCAAGCGCGCTTCACCCCTTGGGCCGAGCGTGATCCGGAAATGGCGCAGGCGGCGCAGAACCTTGGTCTCGCTTTGGGGATTTCCCGTGCGGTGCAAGACGCTTGGGCGATCCGCAGCCATGCGCTTGCCCGCCGATATGCGGAAACGCGCGCGACAGAGACCGTCCCGCTGGAAGGGGTCCACGAGGATGCCTTCACCCGCGATCTGACCGACCGGCACTGTGCCCGCGCGCCTCAGGTGTGCGGTGACATCACCGCAGCCAATATGGCCGTTGCAGCGGATGCAGCGGCCTTTGTGTTGATCGTCAGCGACCAGATGGCCGCGCGGCTTGGACGTGGCGGCATGCGGCTCATAGAGGGGGCCACCCTCGGCGCGACGCCTGAGCAACCGGGCCTTGGCCCCCTGCCCGCGATCCGTCAGGTGCAGATGCGCCAGGGCCTCGCGCCGCAGGACCTGCACCGTGCGGAGGTTATGGAGGCCTTTGCCGTGCAAGCCCTCGCTTGCCTCAAAGGCGCTGGGTTAGAGCCTGATATGGTCAACCCGAATGGCGGCGCCTTGGCGCAGGGGCATCCCATCGGAGCCTCTGGCGCGATCCTCGCGGTAAAGCTCTTTCACGCGCTCAGACCCGGTGACGGGCCTGCCTTGGCGGCCATTGCTGCGGCGGGCGGGATCGGGTCTGCTGCGCTGTTTCAAACCACCACATAAAAAAGGCGCCGCTGACTGCGACGCCTTTTTCCGTTGTCTCAGGCCAGAGCCTTACTTCACGTCGAAGCGGTCCAGCTCCATCACCTTGACCCAGGCCTTGACGAAATCAGCCACGAACTTGCCCGCGTTGTCGTCCTGCGCATAGACCTCGGACAAGGCGCGCAGCTGCGAGTTGGAGCCGAAGATCAGGTCGGCACGGGTGCCGGTCCACTTGGCCTCTCCGGTCGCGCGATCCGAGCCCTCGAACACTTCGCCGCTGTCGTCGGTGGCCTTCCAGGTGGTGCCCAGATCCAGAACGTTGACGAAGAAGTCATTGGTCAGCTGGCCCTTGCGGGTGGTCAGCACCCCATGCGCGCTGTCGCCATAGGTCGCCCCGATGGCGCGCAGGCCACCCACCAGCACCGTCATCTCCGGCGCGGAGAGGGTGAGGAGCTGCGCCTTGTCGATCAGCATCTCCTCGGTCGAAACCGAGAATTTTTTCGACGCGTAGTTGCGGAAGCCATCAATCTGCGGCTCCATCACGTCGAAGCTTTCCACGTCGGTCTGCTCCTGCGTCGCATCCGTCCGGCCCGGGGTGAAGGGCACGGTGACGTCAAAGCCTGCGTCCTTCGCGGCCTGCTCTACCGCAGCGGAGCCCGCCAGCACGATGAGGTCCGCCAGCGAGACCTTCACACCGCCAGCAGCGGCAGCGTTGAAGGAGGACTGGATGCCCTCAAGCGCGCTCAGGACCTTTTCCAGCTTGGCAGGCTCATTCACCGCCCAGTCTTTTTGCGGCGCAAGACGGATGCGGGCGCCATTGGCCCCACCGCGCTTGTCCGAACCGCGGAAGGTGGAGGCAGAGGACCAGGCCACATAGACCAGCTCCTGCACCGAGAGACCGGAGGCGAGGATCTGCGCCTTCAGCGCAGCCACGTCCGCATCGCTGACCAGCGCGTGATCCACGGCGGGAACCGGATCCTGCCAGATCAGATCTTCGGCCGGAACATCGGCGCCGAGATAGCAGGCTTTCGGCCCCATATCGCGGTGCGTCAGCTTGAACCACGCGCGCTTGAACGCATCGGCGAACTCTTCTGGGTTTTCGTGGAACCGTTTGGAGATCGGGCCATAGATCGGGTCCATCTTCATCGCCATATCGGCGGTGGTCATCATGATCGGGACCTTCTTGCCGGAGCCGTCGACTTCGGGCGCGTGGTCTTCGTCTTTGAGGTCCACCGCGTGCCAGATATGTGCACCGGCCGGGGATTTGGTCAGCGCCCAGTCATAGCCGAACAGCACGTCGAAATAGCCCATGTCCCACTGGATCGGGTTCGGCGTCCACGCGCCTTCGATACCGGAGGTGATGGTGTCCACGCCCTTGCCGGACTTGTAGCTGGAGAGCCAGCCTTGGCCCATTGCCTCGATCGGCGCGGCTTCCGGCTCGGGGCCGACATGCTCAACTGGGCCATTGCCATGCGCCTTACCGAAGGTGTGACCGCCAGCCACCAGCGCGACGGTTTCCTCGTCGTTCATCGCCATCCGGGCAAAAGTCTCGCGGATGTCGCGGCCAGAGGCGATCGGGTCCGGATTGCCATCGGGGCCTTCCGGGTTCACGTAGATCAGGCCCATCTGCACAGCGGCCAGCGGATCTTCCAGCTCACGGTCGCCGGAATAGCGCGCCTGCTCGTGGTCAGAGGTGGCGAGCCATTCGTCCTCGGCACCCCAATAAATGTCCTCTTCCGGCTCCCAGACGTCAGCACGACCGCCGCCAAAGCCGAAGGGCTTAAGACCCATCGATTCAATCGCGCAGTTGCCCGCGAGGATCATCAGATCGGCCCAAGACAGCGCATTGCCGTATTTCTTCTTGATCGGCCACAGCAGCATCCGCGCCTTGTCGAGGTTGCCATTGTCCGGCCAAGAATTCAGCGGCGCAAAGCGCTGGGTGCCGGTGGAACCGCCGCCGCGACCATCTGCGGTGCGATAGGTGCCGGCAGAGTGCCAGGCCATCCGGATCATCAGACCGCCGTAGTGACCGTAGTCTGCCGGCCACCAGTCCTGGCTCTGGGTCATCATCGCGATCAGGTCGGCCTTCACCGCCTCAAGGTCGAGTTTTTTGAACGCTTCAGCGTAGTTGAAATCCTCCCCCAGCGGGTTCTGGCGTGTCTGATGCTGATGCAGAATCGCAAGGTTCAGCTGGTTCGGCCACCAGTCGCGGTTGGAGCGTCGCCCCTTGCTGGTGTTTGCGCCGGAAAACGGGCAGCCACCTGCGCCTGTGTTTTGTCCGTCCATGTCTTCCTCCAGAGTTGTCGTCCGCGGTGGGGACTATTGAAATCGTCAAAGTGTCAGAGGGGCCGCGAATCTACGCCAAGGCCGCGCTCATCTCCTTGGGCCAATGTGTAACAAGACTTCAGAATTATTCTAAGTTGCATTTTTTGATAGTGTCGATAAGAAAATCCTATGCTCAATATCACGCTCAAACAGCTCCGCTACTTCGAAGCCCTGACCCGCCATGGCCATTTCGGTCGCGCCGCGGATGCCTGCGCCATCTCGCAACCTGCGCTGTCGGTGCAGATCAAGGAGCTGGAGGAGACCCTCGGCGTCGTCCTTTTCGAACGTAGTGCGCGGCATGTGCGGCTGACAGGCTTCGGACAGGATTTTGCGGAGCGGGTGCGCGATATTTTGCGCTCGGTGGATGAGCTGGGCGATTTGGCGCGGCTGGCCAAGGATCGGATGATCGGACGGCTGCGGATCGGGGTGATTCCCACCGTCGCGCCCTATCTCTTGCCCACGTTGATCCAGCGGCTGAATGCGGACTACAGCGGGTTGGACGTGCATATCCGCGAGACCCTGACCCAGAAGCTCATCACCGAGCTCTTGGACGGGCGGCTGGACACCGCCATCGTCGCGCTGCCTGTGTCGGAGCCCGGGCTGGTTGAAACGCCGCTCTTTGACGAGAAATTCGTGCTGGTGCGCAGCGCCGCCGATGCGAGCGCCCCGGTGCCCTCGCCCGAGGGGATGCGCGAGATGAAGCTGCTCCTCTTGGAAGAGGGGCATTGTTTTCGCGATCAGGCGGTATCCTTTTGCAATCTGCGCCCTGCCCTGCCCCGCGACGGGCTTGATGGCAGCTCGCTGACGACATTGGTGCAGATGGTGGGGGCTGGAATCGGTGTCACGCTGATTCCCGAGATGGCGGTGCCGGTGGAAACCCGCTCCGCACCGGTCTCCTTTGCGCGATTTGCGGGCGAGGAACCGGGGCGCACCATCGGCATGGTCTGGCGCAAAACCAGCCCGCTGGCGCCGCAGCTGACGCAGATCGCCACGGCAGTCCGTCAGGCGGCCGAGGAGCAGCGCCTGAAAAACACCCATCTGATCCCGAAGTGACGCAATGCGTCTCGGTCATTCGATGTGTTCAGTGATTTAGGGAAGGAGTGGTGAGCCGTGCAGGATTCGAACCTGCGACCCACTGATTAAAAGTCAGTTGCTCTACCAACTGAGCTAACGGCCCACTCTCTGGTTGAAGGCTAACCGGCCTTCGCGGAGTGCCCTTTAAGCTGATTAATCCCGGAGGATCAAGTGCTTATTTTGGGCTGGAAGTCTGCGGCGTTGGCGTCCGCGTCGTTCCGATAGGGGGGGCTTCTACGGTTAAGCCCGGGGAGGGTCAACCCCCCTTTTCAAACTTTTCTGCGCAATCTCTGGATTCATTTTCTTTGCAGGTCTATATGCGGCTCATGACCTTCCCCGGATCCGATCATATGTTGCCGTTCATGAAGATGCATGGGCTTGGAAACGACTTCGTTGTCGTCGACGCCCGTACAGAAGAAATCGCCATCACCCCTGCCTTGGCCAAGGGCATCGCCCACCGCCAGTTTGGCGTGGGATTCGACCAGTTGGCGGTGATCGAACCGGCGCGTGCGGGATCCGCAGCGGATGCGCATCTGGTGTTTTACAACGCCGATGGCTCGACCTCGGCGGCCTGCGGCAATGCGACTCGCTGCATCGCCCGGCATCTGATGGATCAAACCGGCAAGGGGGCTTTGCATCTGACCACCGACCGCGGCGATCTTTATGCGCAGGATGCGGGCGATGGGCTGACCTCGGTCAATATGGGTCCGCCGCAACTGGCCTGGGACGAGATTCCCTTGGCCGAGGAGATGGATACGCTGGAGCTGCCGATCGAGGGCGCGCCCACCGCCACCGGCATGGGCAATCCGCATTGCACCTTCTTTGTCGAGAATGCCGAGCTGATTCCCCTCGCCGAATTCGGCCCGCGCTACGAGCATCACCCGCTCTACCCGCAACGCACCAATGTTCAGGTCGCCCATCTGGTCGGCCCCGATCACATCCGCATGCGGGTGTGGGAGCGCGGCGTCGGCGTGACGCTGGCCTCTGGCTCGTCCTCCTGTGCCACCGCCGTGGCCGCAGCGCGCAAGGGCCTCACCGGACGGCGGGTGCGCATCGACCTTGATGGCGGCACGCTCTGGATCGACTGGCGCGAGGATGGCGTCTGGATGACCGGCCCCACCATGCATGTGGCCAATGGCAGCTTCACCCGCCAGTTCCTCGAAAGCCTCGACCGGTGAGCGGCGCGCCCAAGTTCACCACGCTCGGCTGTCGTCTCAACGCCTATGAAACCGAAGCGATGAAGGAGCTGAGCCGTCAGGCCGGGCTCGAAAACGCCGTGGTGGTGAACACCTGCGCGGTGACAGCCGAGGCCGTGCGCAAGGCGCGGCAGGAGATTCGCCGCCTGCGCCGTGAAAATCCCGACTCACCGATCATCGTCACCGGCTGCGCCGCCCAGACCGAGCCCGAGACCTTCGCCAAGATGAGCGAGGTGACGCAGGTCATCGGAAATACTGAAAAGATGATGCCCGAGACCTGGGCCCGCATGGCGCAAAAGGGTCCGGACTTCATCGGTACCACGGAAAAGGTGCTGGTCGACGACATCATGTCGGTGACCGAGACCGCGAGCCACCTGATCGACGGCTTTGGCACCCGTTCTCGCGCCTATGTGCAGGTGCAAAACGGCTGCGACCATCGCTGCACCTTTTGCATTATCCCCTATGGCCGTGGCAATTCCCGCTCGGTGCCGGCCGGCGTGGTGGTCGATCAGATCAAGCGACTGGTGGACAAGGGCTATAACGAGGTGGTGCTGACCGGCGTTGACCTCACCAGCTGGGGCGCGGATCTGCCCGCAACGCCAAAGCTCGGCGATCTGGTGATGCGAATCCTCAAACTGGTACCCGACCTGCCGCGTCTGCGGATTTCCTCCATCGATTCGATCGAGGTGGACGAGAACCTGATGCAGGCCATCGCCACCGAGCCGCGCCTGATGCCGCATCTGCATCTTTCCCTGCAGCATGGCGACGATCTGATTCTGAAACGGATGAAGCGCCGCCACCTGCGCGACGATGCGATTCGTTTTGCCGAGGAGGCGCGCAAACTGCGCCCCGACATGACCTTCGGCGCCGATATCATCGCGGGCTTCCCGACCGAAACGGAAGAGCATTTCGCGAACTCGCTGAAACTGGTGAGCGACTGCGATCTCACCTGGCTGCATGTCTTCCCCTATTCCAAACGCGAAGGCACCCCGGCGGCCAAAATCCCCTCGCAGGTCAATGGCAACGTGATCAAAGACCGCGCCGCCCGCCTGCGCGCCGTGGGCGACCAACAAGTCGCCAAGCACCTCGCCGCGCAAGTGGGCCGCAGCCATCACATCCTGATGGAAAACCCGCATATGGGCCGGACCGAGCAGTTTACCGAAGTCTCCTTTGCCACGCCGCAGATCGAGGGCGCCTTGGTCACTGCCACCATCACCGGCATCAGCGGTACGCAGCTGACCGCCTGACCAAGGGGAGAGGATCCGCTATGGCCCGCATCCTCTTCCTGCATGGCGCGTCGAGCAGCGGCAAATCCACCCTCGCCCGCGCGGTTCGTTCAGCCTCAGCAGAGCCTTTTCTGCATCTGTCCATCGACCACCTGCGGGACAGTGGCGCTTGGGACCCTGCCGCCTATCCCGACTGGCGCAGCGCACGACCTCAATTCTTTTCCGGCTTTCACCGCGCACTCGCGGGCTTTGCCGACGCGGGCAATGACCTCATTGTCGAACACATTCTGGATACGCCCGGCTGGCACGCGGAACTGCAATCCTTGCTCTCGGGTCACACCCTTCTCTTTGTCGGCCTGCATACCCCGCTAGAGGCGCTCTGTGCCGGTGAGGAGGCGCGGGGAGACCGCCAACCGGGGAGCGCGGCCTCTGACTATCACAGCGTCCATTTGGGCCTGTGCTACGACCTCTCTTTTGATGGAACGGTCGATCCTGCCCTGAATGCTGCAGAGATCCTGAGGGCGCTGAACACATCACGACCTCCCTCTCGGTTTTTTACCGCCTGAGACGCGCAGACCGTGCAAATGAAAAACCCCCGCCCTTTTCAGAGCGGGGGTTCTAAATTCTAGCGGTCAGACCAATTACGCGGTCTTTTTGCCTTTGTGCGGCGCCCAGATGCGCTTGTTGGTCAGGTACAGCAGGACCGACAACACAGCGAGGAACAGCACGCCGACAAAGCCAGCTTGCTTGCGCGCCATCATCTTGGGCTCAGCGGCCCACATCAGGAAGGCAGCGACGTCTTGCGCTTCGTGGTGCAGCTCGTTGGAGTGACCGTCAGCAAATTCGACATCCTCACCGGAGAGCGGCGGCGCCATGGAAATCCAACCACCCGGGAAGGCGTGGTTTTCATAGAAGGTGGTGCCTGCTTCTTCCTTGGTTTCGCCGGTGTAGCCGGACAGCAAGGAGGCAATATACTCAGGACCGCCCATACCTTTGACGATCTGGTTGATGCCCAGGCCGTAAGGACCGTGGAAACCAGCGCGTGCCTTCGCCATCAAGGAGAGGTCAGGCGCGCCAACGCCATTGTTTTCCGGGAAGTGATCGGTCGGTTTTGCGGGGCGGAAATCGTCCAGCTCCGGGTCGAACACTTCGAAGTTTGCCGCATAGGCGCGGACCTGATCTTCCGGCATCCCAACACCGCCCTCATCGGACAGGGTACGGATCGGAACCTGCTTCAGGCCGTGGCATGCGGAGCAAACCTCGGTGAAGATCTGCAGACCGCGCTGCAGCTGGTTTTGGTCGTAGCTGCCGAAAGGCCCTTCGAACGAGAAGGCGAAATCCTCCACGTGCGCCTCACCACCGGCCGCGTAGGATGCGGCCGGGACGAGTGCCAGAGCAAAGGCAGCACCGGTTACAAGTTTCTTGAACATGGGTAGCTGTCCTTCTTCTTACTCAGCAGGAGTAGCTTCGGATTTCTTGCCATAGTGGGCGTCGAAATCTTCTTCGATGGTGACGGGCATGGCTTCCGGTTTCTCGATCACACCCAAGAGCGGCAGGATCACCAGGAAGTAGCCGAACCAATAAGCGGAGGCGATCAGCGAGAAGGAAGCATAGGGCTCTTCTGCGGGCATCGCACCCAGCCACATCAGGGCGAAGAAGTCGATGACCAGCAGCAGGAACCACCACTTGAACTGCGGGCGGTACTTGCCCGAGCGCACGCGGGAGGTGTCGAGCCAAGGCGCCAGCGCCATGACGGCAATCGCACCAAACATCGCCAGAACACCGAAGAACTTCGCATCGACAATGCCACCGGTCACGAAGGACGCGATTTGCACGACCCAAACCTCAGAGGTGAAGGCACGCAGGATCGCGTAGAACGGCAGGAAGTACCATTCCGGAACGATATGCGCCGGGGTCTGCAGCGGGTTCGCTTCGATGTAGTTGTCCGGATGGCCAAGGTAGTTCGGCATGAAGCCGACGATCGCCCAGAACACGACCAGCACAACTGCGAGGCCAAGGAAGTCCTTGATCACGAAGTAGGGCCAGAACGGCAGGGTGTCTTTCGCAGCTTCTTCCTTGGACCCTTTGCGAACATCAACACCGGTCGGGTTGTTGTTGCCAGTGGTGTGGAAGGCCCAGATGTGAACGATCACGAGGCCTGCAATCACGAAGGGCAACAGGTAGTGCAGCGAGAAGAAGCGGTTCAGCGTCGCGTTGCCGACGGCGGGCCCGCCCAGAAGCCAGGTCTGGATCGGCTCCCCGATGAAGGGGATCGCGCCAAACAGGCCGGTGATCACGGTTGCACCCCAGAAGGACATCTGACCCCAAGGCAGAACGTAGCCCATAAAGCCAGTGCCCATCATCAGGAGGAAGATCAGCATGCCGACGATCCAGGTGATCTCGCGGGGCGCCTTGTAGGAGCCGTAGAACAGACCGCGGAAGATGTGGATATAGACGGCCACGAAGAACAGCGAAGCGCCGTTTGCGTGTAGGTAGCGGATCATAAAGCCGCCATTCACGTTGCGCATGATGTGCTCAACGGAGGCAAACGCCAGATCGACGTGCGGCGTGTAGTGCATCACCAGAACGATACCGGTGACGATCTGCAGCGCCAGACAGAAAGCGAGGACGATGCCCCAAATCCACCACCAGTTCAGGTTCTTCGGGGTGGGGATCATGATGGTGTCATAGACGAGACCAACGATGGGCAGGCGGCTGTGCAGCCACTTTTCTGCGCCCGTCTTCGGCTCGTAATGGTCGTGCGGAATACCAGACATGCGCGCGTCTCCTTATCCCAGCTTGAGGGTGGTTTCGTCGGTGAACTCAGCCACCGGGATATGAAGGTTCTGCGGCGCGGGACCTTTACGGATACGGCCAGCCGTATCGTAGTGCGACCCGTGGCACGGGCAGAACCAGCCGTTGAAATCGCCAGCACCGTCACCGAGCGGCACACAGCCGAGGTGGGTACAAACGCCCATCATCACCAGCCATTCACCGTTTTCGTCCAGAGCCCGGTTTTCGTCGGACGCATCAGAGCCCGGTTTGTTCGGGTTCTCAGACGTGGTGTCGATCAGTGTGTTGACATCAACGGCACGGGCCTGATCGATCTCTTCTTGGGTGCGGCGGCGAATGAACACCGGCTTGCCAAGGAACATGACAGACAGCTGCGTGCCGACTTCAACACCGGAGATGTCCACGAAGATGGAGGACATGGCCTGAACGTCAGCCGAGGGATTCATCTGGTTGACCAGTGGCCAAACGGCGGCACCTGCAGTGACTGCCCCTGCGCCAGCCGTGGCGTAGTAGAGGAAATCTCTCCGGGTTCCTTCGTGGTCTTCTGCGTGGGACACGAGGTTTTCTCCAATTCCAGCGCCCGTTTAGGGCAAACATGCGCTTACACCACATCTCACGACGCGGTGACTCAGCCGCGTGTCTAGCGATGCAAACCGGGTTCGTCTAGCGGTCAAAGCAGCGCAGGTGCGCCGAAGAGGGGCATTCTTTTACAGAACCGTTGCATTGCTGCGCCTCTCTCGCCAACATACTGCGCCTTGATGCCCTCTCCTCTTTAAGACTCGGTGAATGTTTTGCTCATGCCGCCGGGGGCTGAGTGGCCTGCATCGACGGACGCGATTCGAATTCGGTGAACCAAGCGGTCAGCTGCGGGTTGCCCTCGCGCCAGCCCGCATCCGGGTGACGAAAATCAATGTAAGAGAGCGCCGCTGCCATCGCGAGCTGTGCAATGGTGAGCGGACCATTGAGCACCGGCATCCAGCGTGCCTCGACGGCGGCACAGGCGCTCAGGATCTTGCCCCGCTGACCGTCGAGCCACTCGTCCCACTGTTTGTCCACCGGACGCAGGCGTTTTTCATAAGACATAGTGACACCGGCATCCATGATGCCATCGGCGGTGGCTTCCAGCACTTTGGTGTCCCAACCGCCCTGATACAGCGCAGCGCTGGCCCGATCGTTCAGGAATTCGCAGATCACCCGGCTGTCATAAAGCGTCGGACCATCCTCGCGCGCCAGCGCCGGGATCTTGCCCAACGGATTGCTCGCCTTCAGGCCCGCATCAGGATTGGTCACCGTCGTGGCAACCGGCACGATCTCCACATCATCGACCTGACCGGTCTCGATCAGCACCAACTGTACCTTGCGCACAAAGGGCGAGGCGGGGGAGTGGAAGAGTTTCATTGCGCGATATCTCCGTATTTCGCGCAACTCTAGCGGCAGCTTTGGCGAAAAGAAAATCCTCTATCGCAAAAAATCCGCATGTCGCAGGCTGCGTTAGCCTGCGCCCAGATAGGCGCGCAAGGCCGGGGGCGGGTTATCCAGCACCTCAACCGCCGGGGCAGGCGGATGGGCGCGACCTTCGGCAACCAGCACCACCTGATCGGCGATCCGCCGGGCATCGGCGGGGTCATGGCTGACCATCAGGAGGGTGGCGCCGCTCTCTGTCACGAGGGCTGCCACCAGATCGAGCATCTCCGCCTTCAAGGCCGGCCCAAGCGCGGCAAAGGGCTCGTCCAGCAAGACCAGATCCCGCGCCTGCACCAGCACGCGGGCGAGGGCCGCCCGGCTTTGCTGTCCGCCGGACAGCTCCGCCGGCTTGCGATCCTCCAAGCCTTGCAGGCCCACCCGCGCCAGCGCCTCCGTCACCTGCGCCTCTTCGGCGGCGGTCAGCTTGCGGTTGGCGTCGATGCCAAGGCGCACATTCTGCCGGGCGGTCAGATGCGGAAACAGGTTGCCGTCCTGAAACAGCATCGCCACCGGGCGCTTGCCCGGCAGAACGCTCGAAAGGTCCGCCCCGGACCACAGCACGCGCCCCTCAGCCAGCGGTTGAAACCCTGCAATCGCCTCCAGCAAAGTCGACTTCCCCGCCCCCGAAGGGCCAATCACCGCGAGTTTCGCCCCCGGTGTGATTTCCAGATCAGCGGTCAGGACAAAGCCCCCCTTGCGGATCACCGCGCCCTCAAGCTTCAGCATGGAACCGCCCTCCGCGATCAAGAAGCCAGAAGGCCCCCATGGACAAGACAAACAGCAAAAGCGCCGCACCCTCGGCGGCCTGCATCCGGTAAGCCCCCATCAGGCGATAGACCTGCAGGGGCAAGGTGGCGACCTCCGGATCGGCAAAGAGCGCGATGACGCCCAGATCGCCAAGCGAAAGCGCGGCGGTGAGGCCAGCGGCAAAGCCGATTTGTGCCCGGCAGCGCGGCAGGATCACCAAGGCCCAGACCCGGCGCCCGCGCATATCGAGCGCCAGCGCCAACCGCGCGTTTTGTTGCATCACCTGCCGTATCCGGGGCACCAGAATCCTCAGGGCAAAGGGCAGGGCCATCACCATATTGACCAGCGCGGTCACTGGCAGCGCCAGAACCACCGGGTCCATCACCGGATAGACCAACACAAACAGCCCGGTGCCAATCACCAAGGGCGAGGCCGCAAGGCCGAGGATACCAGCCCCCTCGCCCAGCCCCTTGCGCCCCAAGGCAATGCTCGCTGCCATCGGCAGTGCGACCAACAACACCAAAAGCGTGCTCAGCACGGCGACTTGGATCGACACCCAAGTGGCGCTCCAAACCGACGTCGGCAGCTGCAACAGCCCCGGCAGGCCAGAGACAAAAACCGCAAGGAGCGGCAGCATCAGAAACAGCGCGGCAAAGGTGATCCAGAGCGTATCGGCGATCCGCGCGCCCATGCCTGCCCCGTCCCAGCGCGCGACCTGACGATCCAAGCCGCCGCCAAAGCCTTCGCCCACCGGCACCCGCAGCGCCAGCAGCGCCGCCATAACGGTCAGCCCCAGCTGCACTCCCGACAGGATCGCAGCCCGCCCAAGGTCGAAGTCAAAGTGAAAGGCCTGATAGATCGCCAGCTCCAGCGTCGTCGCCTTTGGACCGCCGCCGAGGGTCAAGGCCACGGCAAAGCTCGACAGGCAGATGGCAAAGATCACCGCCGTGGCACCGGGCAGAACCTGCCGCAACATAGGCTGCTCCAACAGCCGCCAGAGGGCTCTTGGCCCGGCATTGAGCTGCGCGGCAAGGCGGAAGCGTTCGGCGGGGATCTCCTGCCAGCCTTGCAGGATCAGCCGCGTCGCCAAGGGCAGATTGAAAAAGACATGGGCGATGACCACCCCGTGCAGCCCGTAAATCTGCACCGGCGGCAGGCCGACTAGACCCAGCAGATCGCTCACCCAGCCGGAGCGGCCAAAGACCGCAAGCAAGCCAAGAATCGCAACGATCACCGGCAGGATAAACGGCGCCCCCAGAAGGGTGATCAACACCCGCCGCCCAAAGAACCGTCGCCGCGCCAAGGCGCGCGCGACCGGGACCGCGAGGGCGGTGCTGAACAGGGCCGACAGGCTTGCTTGGATCAGGGTAAAGCGCAGCGCCGACCAATCGGCGGCCCCCAGACCGGAGCCGCCCTCAGCACGCAGAGCAACCGCCGCAAGCGTGCCCAGAACCAGAAGCGCCACCAAAAGGGCAGCGCAGGTTCCGGGCCAGGTTGCGACGGGCCGCAAGCTTACTGGCTGAGCGCGCTCAGCCATTCGCCCAGCGCCTCATCCCGCACAGCGGCTGCTTCACCTTCGGGCAGCAGCAGGGATTTCTCCGGGCTGACCAGCGTTTCAAACCCTGCGGGCAGGCCTTCGGCAGGGACTACTGCCGGATACATCCAGTTGGTGGTCGGAATGATCGATTGGAAGGCGTCCGACACCATAAAGGCAAGGAACTGGTCCGCCAGTTCGGGCTGATCGGTTGCGGCCAGTTTACCGGCCACTTCGACCTGCATGTAATGACCTTCGTCAAACACCGCGGCCGCCTTGCTGGCGTCTTCCTCAGCAATCAGGTGATAGGCGGGCGAGGTGGTGTAGGACAGCACCATATCCGCTTCGCCCTCAAGGAACAGCCCATAGGCCTCGGACCAGCCCTTGGTGACGGTGACAATATTGTCGCTGAGGCTGGCCCAAATCGCCGGAGCCTCGGCGCCATAGGCGGCCTTCACCCAGAGAAGAAGGCCCAAACCGGGGGTCGAGGAACGCGGGTCCTGGATGACGATCTTGGCATCGCTTTCGCCCAAGGCCTTGAAGTTCGTGGGCGCGGGAGTGTCGGCGTTGTGCACAAAGGCGAAATAGCCCCAATCATAGGGCGCAAACATCTCGTCACTCCACGCGACGGGCAGCGCGTAATCGGCACTGACCGAGATCGGCGCAAAGAGACCGGTTTCCTTGGCCGCCGCGGTCAGGTTGGTGTCAAGCCCAAGCACCACGTCTGCGTCCGAACGCGCCCCTTCCAGCTTCACCCGCGCCAAAAGCGCCGCGCCATCGCCTGCGCCGACGAATTTCAAATCACAGCCACAGGTCGCCTCAAAGGCGGCCTCAACCGCCGGGCCGGGGCCCCACTCAGAGACAAAGCTGTCGTAGGTATAGACCACCAGTTCAGGGGTCTCAGCCGTTGCGGCAGAAGCTGCAGCCACAAGCGCGCTCGCAAGAAAGAGGGATTTCATGTCGTCCTCCAATGCGGCATCAGGCAAGGAGGAGCGCGGGCACGTTGAGAGCCACAAGATCCGAAACCTTCCCTCCGCCGGTATAATCCGGTTCAGGTTCAGCGGGTTCGCCATCTGGCATCTCAGCGCGTCACTCCGCGCACCCCGAGGTGGGTCGGACCCTATGCTGCGCGCGCAGGCTTGGCAAGGTGGCGTATGAGGGGCGGCCTTCTGTGGTTCGATTTTAAGTCAGTCTTGCTGACCCATTGTTTCGCGCGCGAAACAATAGGCGAGTCTTTCTGTCCTTTCTGCGGGGTTAACGCGCGCCTCTCTTTTCCCGCGCCGCCTTTGGCGCTAAAGGGACAGGACAAAGGAGACCCGCGCGCATGTCCATGAATTCTTTCGGCCACCTTTTCCGCGTCACCACCTGGGGCGAAAGCCACGGTCCCGCTCTGGGCGCGACCGTTGATGGCTGCCCGCCCAATGTGGCGCTGGAGCCCGAGATGCTGCAGGTCTGGCTCGACAAGCGTCGTCCCGGTCAGAACAAGAACACCACCCAGCGCAATGAGCCGGATGCGGTGAAGATCCTCTCGGGTGTGTTTGAAGGCAAATCGACCGGCACGCCGATCCAGCTGATGATCGAAAACACCGATCAACGCTCCAAGGACTATGGCGACATCGCGCAGACCTTCCGTCCCGGCCATGCGGACATCACCTATTTCCAGAAATACGGCAATCGCGACTATCGCGGTGGTGGGCGCTCCTCGGCACGTGAAACCGCGGCCCGTGTGGCCGCAGGTGGCGTAGCGCGTGAGGCGATCAAAACGCTGGTGCCCGGGCTGGAGATCAAAGGCTATATGACCCGCATGGGCGAAATGGAGATCGACCGGTCCCGTTTTGACTGGGATGCCATTGACCAGAACGATTTCTGGATTCCCGATGCCGCCGCCGTGCAGGACTGGGAAGACTACCTGCAAGCGCTGCGCAAACAGCATGACTCGGTCGGTGCCGTGGTCGAAGTGGTGGCGCGCGGCGTGCCCGCAGGCATTGGCGCGCCGATCTATGGCAAGCTCGACACCGATCTGGCCGCCGCGATGATGTCGATCAATGCGGTCAAAGGTGTTGAGATTGGCGAAGGCATGAATGCCGCCTTCCTCAAAGGGTCGGAAAACGCGGACGAGATCTTTATGGGGAATGACGGTGAGCCGGTCTATTCCTCCAACCATGCGGGCGGCATCCTGGGCGGGATTTCCACCGGGCAGGACGTCGTGGTGCGCTTTGCGGTGAAGCCGACGTCCTCGATCCTCACCCCGCGCCAGTCGATCCGCAAGGATGGCTCTGCCGCCGAGGTCATCACCAAAGGCCGGCACGATCCTTGCGTCGGCATCCGCGCGGTGCCGGTGGCGGAGGCGATGATGGCCTGCGTGATCCTCGACCATCTCTTGCTGCATCGTGGCCAGATTGGCGAGAATCAGGGCCGGATCGGATAAACCGCCGCCATGGTCGCCATCCTCGGGATCACCTTTCCGATCTATGCGGCCTTGGGGCTTGGCTATCTCTTTGTCTGGAAAGGCATCTTTGAGAGCCGCGATATCAAGAGCCTCGGCGCCTTTGTGTTCAACATGGCGCTGCCGGGGCTGATCTTTACCACCATCGCCAAACGCGACCCCTTAGAGGTGTTTCAGGCCGCCTATGTGCTCCCCTACCTCGTCGGGGGCTTGCTCAATATCGCGGTGGCTTGGGTGCTGTTCTCGCTCAGGGGTTTTGATCCGATGCGACGCGCGGTGGGGATCATGGGCTCTACCTGTCCCAACAACGGTTTTGTCGGCTATCCGGTGATGCTCTTGGCTTTTCCGGAGATTGCGGGCGTTGTGCTGACGCTGAATTTCGTGGTGGAGACGCTGATCCTGATCCCGATCTGTCTCATGCTGATGGAAGCGGCGGAGGGCGACAAGAGCAGCCCGCTTGCGCCGCGGTTGCGGCGGATGGTCTGGAACGTGGTCAAGATGCCGACGATGATGGCGCTGATCGCGGGGCTTTTGGTGGCCGCGCTGCATGTGCCGATCCCGGCGCCCTTTCTGCGGTTTACCGAGATGTTTGCCCTCTCTGCCGGAGCGGTGTCGCTGATCGTGATCGGCGGCTCGCTGGCCGGGCTACCCCTGCGCGGCAACAAAAGCCTTGCGGCGCAGGCGACCTTGGGCAAGCTGGTGATCCATCCGGCCATCGTGGGGCTGGTGGCGGCAGGCTTTATGGCGACGGGACTGTTGGACATCGCGCCAGAGATCCGCGCCGCGCTGATCCTATCCGCCGCCATGCCGATGTTTGCGACCTATACGATCTTTGCTCAGGCCAAAGGGCATGAGGGGGCGGCAAGCCTTGCCTCGCTTGCCGCAACCGTGCTGGCCTATTTCACCCTCAACGGATTGTTGTGGCTGCTGACCTAAGGCACGCCTTAGCCGTGGTCGCCCAGACATTGGCTGTGATCCCCCAGCGCCGAGAGCACCTGACAGGTGCCGCCAGTGCCACCCTCGCAGAGGTGGGTGATCCGCTCCAGCTCCGCCTCCAGCCGCTCTAGCCGCGCGATGCGGGCGCGCACCTTGTCGAGTTGAGCACGAGCGATCTCGTCCGCCGCACGGCAGTCCTGCCCGAGATCGCCGTTGAGCCCCATCAGCTCCTTGATCTCCTCCAGCCCAAAGCCAAGGTCGCGGGCGTGTTTGATAAAGCCCAAGCGCTCTAGCCCCGCGTGGTCATAGCGGCGCTGGTTGCCTGCGTTGCGCATGGCCGGGTCGATGAGGCCGATCTCCTCGTAATAGCGGATGGTCGGGACCTTGACCCCGGTGGCCTTGGACAATGCGCCGATAGAAAACATCACAAACCCTCTTGAACCTCTAGTCACTAGAGCACCTAGGTTGAGCGCAACCGAGGATCAAGGACAAGCGCAAAGGAGCCGTCCGATGGCAGGATGTTGCAACCACGAGGCCCAGTTTGATGGGGTTTCCCAGACCTATAAACGTCGCCTTTGGGCGGTGATCGCGATCAATGCGGTGATGTTTGTGGTGGAGATGAGCGCGGGCGAGGCTGCGGGCAGTCAGGCCTTAAAGGCCGATGCGCTGGATTTCCTCGGCGATGCGCTGACCTATGGGATTTCCCTCGCGGTGATCGGTGCCAGCCTCAGAACCCGGTCAATGGCCGCCTTGGGCAAGGGGGTGAGCCTGCTCCTGATGGGGCTTTGGGTCTTTGGCTCGACCCTTTGGCAAGTCTTTGTCGCCGGGGTACCAGAGGCGCAGGTCATGGGGGTGATCGGCGTGATGGCGCTGGCGGCGAACCTGTTGTCGGTCGCCCTGCTGGCCGCTTACAAGGACGGCGATGCCAATGTGCGCTCTGTCTGGCTCTGTTCGCGTAATGACGCAATTGGCAATGTCGCGGTGATGATCGCAGCCCTTGGGGTCTGGGGCACCGCGACCGGCTGGCCGGACCTGATCGTTGCCGGGATCATGGCCGGGCTGTTTCTGTCCTCCGCCTTTCAGATCCTGCGGCAAGCCTTGAGCGAATGGCGGCAGGGAAAGGAGCCAACGCTGGATTACCACGGCCACGATCATGGCGAGGATCACGCCCATTGAGGCGCTGCCTAAAGCCTCGCCCTCCCCAGCTTAAGGCGTATCAATAATGTACCAAAAGCCCCCTGCCCGCTTGCCAATCTCAGGCAATCGGCGCAGGGTCCGGCCATGCCAAAAAGCTTAACATCGCATCGACCTTTGCTCGCCATCACCCTCAAGGTGACAGCCATCGGATTGTTCACAATCATGTCGGGTTTGATCAAGGAAATCACTCAGCATGTGCCAACGGGTCAGGCGGTCTTTTTCCGGTCCTTCTTTGTTTTACCGGTGATTTTGGTCTGGCTCGCGGTCCGGGGCGATCTGTTCAAAGGGCTCTACACCCGAAACCCGATTCTGCATTTCTGGCGCGGGCTTGTCGGCACCTCTGCGATGGGGCTGAACTTTGCCGCCCTGTCGATGTTGCCGCTGCCGGAGGTCACGGCCCTCGGCTATGCCACGCCGATCTTTACACTGATCCTCGCCGCGCTCCTTCTGGGAGAGCGCATCCGGTTGATCCGCATCAGCGCCGTGGCAATAGGCTTGGTCGGGGTGGTGATCATGCTGTCGCCGCGGCTTGGCAGCCATGAGGCGATGAAGGACACGGCCTTTGTTGGCGCGATGCTGGTGCTCTGTGCGGCCTCGCTCAGGGGCTTTGTGCAGATCCACATCCGCAAGATGGTGCAGAGCGAGGAAACGGCCGCGATTGTGTTTTACTTCTCGGTCACAGCCTCGCTCTTGTCGTTGCTGACGCTGCCCTTCGGCTGGGTGATGCCGGAGCCGCATCTGCTGATGCTGCTGATCAGCACCGGGCTGATTGGGGCGGTGGCGCAGATCATCGTGACCTCCTCCTATCGCTTTGCCCCGGCATCCCTGTTGGCGCCCTACGACTATGTCTCGATGCTGTTTGCCTTGGTGATCGGCTACCTTTGGTTCAACGAATGGCCGTCGTTGGTCATGTTGGCGGGCGCTGCATTGGTGGTCACAGCAAATGGCATCGTGATCTGGCGCGAAAGCCGCCTGGGCGTGGACCGGGGCAAGGTGCGGCCCCTTTTGGACCCCAAGGGCGGCTAAGGGCGATTAGGTCGCGTCCAGCCTGTCGCGCAGCGCCTGCAGGCGGTTGCGCAGATCGGCAAGTTCGGCAATGTCCCCGCCCATCGCTTCGAGCACGCAAGAGGTCAGCTCGCCCGCTTTGTCTTGCAGCGCGCGTCCCTTGTCGGTGAGCGAGACGATCAGACTGCGCTCATCCTCCGGATTGCGTTGGCGGGTGAGCAACTCCGCCGCCTCCATCCGCTTGAGCAGCGGGGTCAGCGTATTGGTGTCGAGCTGCAAGTCAGCGCCCAACTCGTTCACCCGGCGCGCATCCCTGTCCCACAGAGCCACCAGCACTAGATACTGCGGATAGGTCAGGCCCAAGGGCGCAAGAAGCGGGCGATAGAGGCGCGAGATGGCATGATTCACCGAATAGACGGAGAAGCACAAAAGCTCGTCGATTTTCAAAGGTCGATCCATGCGCGAAGATTATGTCTCGCACGATGTAATCGCAAGCGGTTGACTTTGTAGCAGGGCACCCCATATACATCGCACACGATATAATCGCTCGCGATGAAAGGAGCTCTCAATGTCTGTTTCTCCCGTTTATACCGCCCATGGGTCCGCAACCGGTGGCCGCGATGGTCAGGCCAAAGTGGCTGGCACCGATCTGGTTCTGGATCTCGCCCCGCCGACCGAAATGGGCGGCTCTGGCAAAGGCTATAACCCCGAGCAGCTTTTCGCGGCCGGCTATTCGGCCTGCTACATCGGTGCGATGAAATTCGCGACCACCCAGGACGACAGCCTGCCCAAGGTCCCCAGCGATGTGGAAGTTGAAACGGCGGTTGGCATCGGCCCGCGTGAGGCCGGTGGGTTTGGTCTGACCGTGCATCTGAAAGTCTCCTTGCCGGGCGTCGACAAAGAGGCTGCCGAGCAGCTGACCGAAGCGGCGCATAAGATCTGCCCCTACTCCAACTCCGTGCGCGGCAATGTGGATGTGACCACCGAAATCGCCTGATTTTCGCTTCTGATCCAGCGGAGCGGCTGCGGCGCACAGGTTTGATCTGATGCGAGGCTCTGCCTCGCGCTCCGGAATATTTGGAAAAAGGTGAAACCCAACGGCACCGCAGGTGCACATAAAGCAAAAGCGCGGGGCGTAAGCTCCGCGCTTTTTCATTTTGGAACCAGATTAGGACTGGCGCGAAGGGTTAGCTGCGCACGAGGGCTTCGTATTCCGCCGCGATGTCGCGGGTCATCTGGCCCACTTCGAAGGTGTAGGGACCGATTTCACCAACCGGGGTAACTTCGGCCGCGGTGCCGGTGAGCCAGCACTGTTCGAAGCCTTCCATTTCTTCGGGCATGATGTGGCGTTCGTGCACGGTGATGCCCTTGTCTTTCAGCATCTGAATGACCGTCTGGCGGGTGATGCCGTTGAGGAAGCAATCCGGTTTCGGCGTGTGCACTTCACCGTCCTTGACGAAGAAGATATTGGCGCCGGTCGCCTCGGCCACATAGCCGCGGTAGTCCATGAACAGCGCATCCGAGCAGCCCTTGGCTTCGGCCTTATGCTTGGAGATGGTGCAGATCATGTAGAGACCCGCAGCCTTTGCGTGAACCGGGATGGTTTCCGGGCTCGGGCGTTTGAATTCCGCGATGTCGAGCTTGGCACCCTGCATCTTGGCATCGCCGTAATAGGCGCCCCAGCCCCAGACAGCGACAGCCATCCGCACCGGGTTTTTGGCAGAAGCCACGCCCATGTCCTCGCCCGAACCACGCCAGACCACTGCGCGCACATAGGCGTCCTGCAGACCGGAGGCTTTCAGCGTCTCTTCCTTGGCTTTCTCAATATCGTCGACCGAATAGGGCATCGGCATATCCAGCGCCTTGGCCGAAGCAATCAGACGCTCCGAATGAGCGCGGCTTTTGAAGATCTTGCCGTTGTAGGCCCGCTCGCCCTCGAAGACCGAAGACGCATAGTGCATTGCATGGGTCAGAATGTGGACTTTGGCATCGCGCCAGTTCACCAGTTCGCCATCCATCCAGATCAGACCGTCGCGGTCATCGTATCCAGCCATTCCGCATTCCTTTTCGAGCGCCGTACATTTTACAGTTATTGCGCAAGCCTACACGATTTCATTCGCATAATTGCGCCAAACCCGCGACTCGATACATCTCGGGTCTTGGAATGTCAACAATGCTGACATAAACTGCCGGTCAAAACAAAGGAGAGGCAAAATGTCTGACGGGCGGTCCGGGTCGGGATTTGGCAGCGAAAGCCTGCTGTTTCTGACCGATGAGCAGCTGCGCCAGGGGATTGAGGCGATGTTCTTCGCCTATCGGGGCTTTACCGCCGATCCTGATCGCATTTTGGCCGAGCTGGCCTATGGCCGCGCCCATCACCGGGCGCTGCATTTCATCAATCGCGCGCCGGGCACCACGGTGAACAACCTGCTCAGCATTCTGGGCGTGACCAAGCAATCCTTGAACCGGGTGCTGCGCGCTTTGGTCGAGGATGGCCTTGTCGACAGCCGCGTTGGCACGTTGGATAAACGAGAGCGCAATCTTTACCTGACCGAGCGCGGTCGGGAGTTGGAACAGCGTCTCTCTGATGCGCAGCGGGTGCGGATGCGCGCCGCCTATAAGGAAGCCGGCCCTGAGGCTGTTCAAGGCTTCAAACGGGTGCTTGAGGCGATGATGGATGCGGATATGCGCCGCTCCTACGCCGAATTGCGCGAGGCCTCCCAATGAGCGCGCCTGACGCCCATTTGCTGATTGTCGACGACGACGAGCGCATTCGCGACCTGTTGAAACGCTTCCTGATGCGGGCGGGTTTTCTGGTCACGGCCGCCCGAGACGCCGCACATGCCCGGCGAGTTTTGTCCGGTCTCGACTTTGACCTCATCGTGTTGGACGTGATGATGCCCGGCGAAGATGGTCTGACGCTGACGGCGGCGCTGCGGGAAACCATGTCGACGCCGATCCTGCTGCTAACAGCGCGCGGCGAGACAGAAGACCGGATCAAGGGGCTGGAAGCCGGGGCGGATGATTACCTCCCGAAACCCTTTGAACCCAAAGAGCTGCTGTTGCGGATCAATGCGATCCTGCGGCGGATGCCCGATGCCAAACCCGAAGATGTCGCTCCGAAGTTCCTGCAACTCGGCGAGATCCGCTATGACATCGAACGCGGCGAGATGTGGCAGGGCGAAGAGCTGATCCGCCTCACCTCGACCGAGAGCCAGCTGATGAAGATCTTCTCTGCCTGTCCCGGCGAAGCGGTCAGCCGCACCAAACTGGTGGAGGATCTGGGGCGGGATCGTGGACAAGCGCAGGAGCGCGCGGTGGACGTGCAGATCACCCGGTTGCGGCGCAAGATCGAGCCCAACCCGAAACAGCCGCAATACCTGCAAACCGTGCGCGGGGCCGGGTATATGCTGGCGCCGGATTAACCCCCTATGACCACTGCGCTGATCACCCACCCCGAAGGCCTGCTGCATCAGACCCCCGCGAAGGTGCACGAGCAGGTCGGGCGGCTCGACTTTGTGCTGCGGGCGATCGAGGATCTGCCGCTGGACCGCCATCTGGCGCCTTTGGCGCGGCGGGATCAGATCACCCCGCTGCATGATCCGGCCTATCTCGATCATGTGTTGGCGAGTGTGCCGGAGAGCGGCTTTGCCTTTTTGGATTCGGAAACCGATGACGAAACGGCACTGTCACCCACCTCGCTGAATGCGGTGCTGCGGGCCGTCGGGGGCGCAGCGCTTGCGGTGGATTTGGTGGTTACGGGCAAGGCCAAAAACGCCTTTGTCGCCATGCGTCCCCCCGGCCATCACGCGCTGCGCGCGGCGGCGATGGGCTTTTGCTTCTTTGGCAATGTGGCCTTGGCGGCGCGTCATGCGATGGATGTGCACGGCCTAAGCCGCGTCGCTATCGTCGATTTCGACGTGCATCACGGCAATGGCACGCAGGCGCTGTTGTGGGACGAACCGCGCGCCTTGGTAGTGACCTCTCAGCAGATGCCGCTGTGGCCCGGCACCGGCGCGGTCGAGGAGCGCGGCGCCCATGACAATGTGCTGAACCTGCCGCTGGCCCCCGGCACTGGCGGGGCGGAGATGCGGGAGGCCTATGCCGAGACTGTCTTTCCCCGTCTGCGCGCCTTTAACCCCGAGTTGATCCTGATCTCTGCCGGGTTTGACTGCCACCGCGACGATCCCCTTGCCGAGCTGAACTGGCGCGAGAGCGATTATGATTGGCTGACCCGCAACCTCTGTGCGATTGCCAATTCCTGCTGTGCGGGCCGCGTGGTGTCGGTGCTGGAAGGCGGCTATGATCTGCCTGCCCTCGCGGCCTCGGCGCGGGTCCATGTGCAGGCCCTTCTGCGCGCCCATGCGGACGACTAACGCAATATTTGCGGTACAGGCACAGGACTTGCGTAGATTTCGGTAACACTTGCGGCCTATCCTTTGCGGCAACACCAAGTGACGAGGGATCAAAATGGCAGTGTTGCGTCTGAGCGGTACTCTGGTTGCACTTCTGAGCCTTTTTTCAACGCAAGCGGGGGCTTCTGGCACCGCTGCCGCCTCGGATGGGCATGGCTCTGACGGGCACGGCACCACGCAAGAGGCCAGCGACACCCATGCTGAAGCACCCGCTTCAGGGTCAGGGGGTCTTTGCCATGGATTTGGCCCGCAAACACCACGCGACATCAGTAATTTTGCCGGGCTCAACAGGGCGAGCTTTGCCATGGCGCCCTCGCCCGCCGCGATGAACCTCTGCAATATCCACACCCATACCAATGCCGAGCATAAAGGGCCGGGATTCTCGATCCCCGCAGGCGGCGGCAAAGCGGGTGGCTACCTGTGCAACGAAACCCGCGATCTGAGCATCGAAGACCAGATTGACCCCCTCGCCGGTCACGGCGCCTTTGAAGGGATTCATCCCGGCGACACCATCGAGGTGCATTGGGTCTATACCTCCTGCGATATCGAACCCGGTCAGGGGCTTGGCTCCTGCGTCAGCGCCAGTTGCACCAACCCTACGCTGCGGGTTGAGGCGCAGGTTTTCTTGGTGGTGAACGACCGTGATGCGCTGAACTTCCACGATTTTGCCTATGCCGGACATATGGAAAACGGGCTGCACCAGCCGAAGTCCCTGCCCACCGGCACCGGCGCGCCAGTGGTCTTCCGCGGCTCTACCACCGGGCCGAGCTATACCGAGGAAACCTGTTCGCCCTATCAGGTGACCTGGAGCGTGCGGCCGGAATGTGCGCGGCTCTCCTACTCCTCGATCAACTCCTGGGCGGCGAATGGCAATGTGTTCCACGAGAGCCACAGCCACGGCGTGCGCGAATTGGTGACGGCCCCGGAACTGCTGGCGCCGATCAACTTCTGATAGCCCAGCGCCCAACCGGAACAGAGCCGCCCTCAATGGGTTGAGGTTTTGAACGCGGACTGCAAAGGTCCGCGCCGCTCTGCCAAATCACCCTGCGAGAGGGAGCCAGCCCTATGACCACCGCTCTGTTGACCCATGCGGATTGCCTCAACCATGAAACCCCGCCGGGCCACCCCGAGCAGGTGGCGCGGCTGGAACATGTGCTGCACGCGCTGGCGGCCCTTGATCTGCACCGGGTCACCGCCCCTATGGCGGCAGAGGACGATATCCTGCGCATCCACCCCGCCCATTATCTGGAGGAGCTGCGCCGCAAGTCTCCGAAGATGGGGCAGTGGCAGTTGGACGCGGATACCTGGATGTCGCCGGGCACCCTCGATGCGGCCTTTCGCGCGGCGGGGGCTGCGGTGCGGGCGGTGGATCTGGTCTTGGGTGGCGAGGTCGGCAATGCCTTTTGCGCCACCCGCCCCCCCGGCCACCATGCGGAGGTCGACACGCCGATGGGGTTTTGCCTGTTCGGCAATGCCGCGCTGGCTGCAAAACATGCACTGGATCACCACGGGCTGAAACGGGTCGCGGTGGTAGATTTCGACGTCCATCACGGCAATGGCACGCAAGACCTGCTCTGGGCGGAAAAACGCGCGCTACTGGTCACCTCGCAGCAAATGCCGCTCTGGCCCGGCACGGGCGACCCGGAGGAGGACGGCGCCTACGGCAATATCATGAACCTGCCCCTGCGGCCCGACAGCGACGGGTCGGCGATGCGCGAGGCCTATACCGAGCTTGCCTTTCCCCGCCTGCGCGCCTTCAAACCGGAGCTGATCATCGTCTCGGCCGGCTTTGATGCGCATGAGGATGACCCCCTCGCGCAGCTAAACTGGAGCACCGAGGACTTCCGCTGGCTGACAGCCGAACTCTGCGCGGTTGCGCAAGAGCTGTGTCAGGGCCGTATCGTCTCGACTTTGGAGGGCGGATATGATCTGAACGCCCTTGCAGAAGCCGCCAAGGCACATGTGGAAGAACTGATAAAGGCCGCGACATGACATCCGAGACCCCCGTCACCGAAATGAGCTTTGAACAGGCAATGAAAGAGCTGGAGCGCGTGGTGGACCAGTTGGAACGCGGTGACGTGGCGCTGGATGCCTCTATCGCGCTTTATGAACGGGGCGCGGCCCTGAAAAAACGCTGCGAGGATGAGCTGAAGCGGGCCGAGGAAAAGGTCGCGGCGATCACGCTTGATGCCTCGGGCCAGCCCACAGGCACCCAACCGCTCGACGCGAGCTGATGGGGATGACCTCCGGGTTTTCCGCCGCGCTGAAACAGGCGCAGGCGCAGATTTCCGCCCATCTCGACCTGCGGCTGACAGGCGCGGATCAGCTGCATCAGGCCATGGCCTATGCCCTGCGCGGCGGCAAAATGCTGCGGGGCTTCCTCGTGCTGGAGAGCGCGCGGCTCTATGACGTGCCCCAGAGTGCCGCGATCGAGGCCGCGCTGGCGATTGAATGTATCCACGCCTATTCGCTGGTGCATGACGACCTGCCGTCTATGGACGACGACGACCTGCGCCGCGGTCAGCCCACTCTGCACCGCAAATGGGACGAGGCCACCGCCGTTCTGGCTGGCGACAGCCTGCAAACGCTGGCCTTTGAACTCTTGGCGCGGGATGAGGTCGGCCCCCATGCGGTGCGCCTCATTCGCACTTTGGCAGAGGCGGCAGGCAAGGACGGTATGGTCTCTGGCCAGATGCTGGATATCGCTGCCGAAACCGCCCCCACCCCGTTGACGCTGGAGCAGATCACCACGCTGCAAGCGCGCAAGACCGGCTGCCTGATCGAATGGTCCGCCTGTGCCGGCGCGCGGCTTGGCGGCGCCGATCCCGAACCGCTGCGGCAATACGCGCAGGCCCTGGGGCTGGCTTTTCAGATCGCCGACGACATCTTAGATATCGAGGGGGATGCGGCTACCGTGGGCAAAGCGGTGCGCAAGGATGCGGAGGCGGGCAAGGCCACATTCGTATCGCTCCTTGGACTAGATGGGGCAAAGACCCGCGCGCATGAACTGGCCGATGTGGCCTGCGCCGCCCTTGCCCCCTATGGTGCGGCAGGCGATACCTTGAAGGACGCCGCCCGCTTCGTTATCTCGCGCGACAGCTAACGCGCGCCCCGAAGGAGCCACGACCGCATGACCGACCGGCCACAGACCCCGCTGCTTGACCAGATTGCTTCGCCTGCGGATCTGAAACGGCTGTCCGACGCGCAACTGGTGCAGGTCGCGCATGAGCTGCGGCAGGAGACCATCTCGGCGGTTTCCGTCACCGGCGGCCACTTGGGCGCGGGTCTTGGCGTGGTGGAGCTGACGGTCGCGCTTCATGCGGTGTTTGATACGCCCAAGGACAAGGTGATTTGGGACGTTTCGCACCAATGTTATCCGCATAAGATCCTGACCGGGCGCCGTGATCGCATCCGCACCCTGCGGATGAAGGACGGGCTCTCGGGCTTCACCAAACGCGCTGAGAGCGCTTATGATCCCTTTGGTGCGGCACATAGCTCGACCTCGATTTCCGCCGCGCTCGGCTTCTCGGTAGCGCGCGATCTGGGCGGCGTCACCGCCGAAGGTCTGGGCGACGCGATTGCGGTGATCGGTGATGGCGCGATGAGTGCCGGCATGGCCTTTGAGGCGATGAACAACGCGGGCCATCTGGGCAAGCGGCTGATTGTGATCCTGAACGACAACGAAATGTCGATTGCCCCGCCGGTGGGGGCGCTGTCCTCCTACCTCAGCCGGCTTTATGCCGAGGCCCCGTTCCACGACCTGAAAGCCGCCGCCAAGGGCGCGGTGTCCCTTCTGCCGGAACCCTTCCGCGAAGGGGCCAAACGCGCCAAGGACATGCTGAAGGGCATGGCGATGGGCGGCACCCTGTTTGAAAGCTTTGGCTTTTCCTATGTCGGCCCGATTGATGGCCACGATATGGACCAGCTGCTGCCCGTTCTGCGCACGGTCAAGACCCGCGCGACCGGGCCGATCCTGATCCATGTGCTGACAAAAAAGGGCAAGGGCTACCGCCCCGCCGAGATTGCCCGCGACAAGGGGCATGCCACGGCAAAGTTCGACGTGCTGACCGGCGAGCAGAAAAAAGCGCCCTCGAACGCCCCTTCCTACACGGGTGTCTTTGGCGACACGCTGGTGGAGCTGGCGGCAAAGGACAGCAAAATCTGCGCCGTGACCGCCGCGATGCCCGATGGCACGGGGCTCAGCCTGATGGCAGAGCGCTACCCCTCGCGCACCTTTGACGTGGGCATTGCGGAACAGCATGGAGTGACTTTCGCCGCGGCGCTGGCTGCGGGCGGGATGAAGCCCTTCTGCGCGATGTATTCCACCTTCCTGCAGCGCGGCTACGATCAGGTGGTGCATGACGTGGCGATCCAACGTCTGCCCGTGCGCTTTGCCATCGACCGCGCCGGTCTGGTCGGGGCCGATGGCGCCACCCATGCGGGCTCGTTTGACGTGGCCTTTATGGCCAATCTGCCTGGCATGGTGGTGATGGCCGCCGCCGACGAGGCCGAGCTGAAACATATGGTCGCCACCGCCGCCGCCTATGACGCAGGCCCCATCGCCTTCCGCTATCCGCGCGGCGAGGGTGAAGGCGTCGAGATGCCGGAAACGGCTGAGGTCTTGGAGATCGGCAAAGGCCGGATGATCCAAACGGGCAAGCGCGTGGCGCTCCTGTCCTTTGGCACCCGTCTGGGCGAGGTCAAAAAGGCCGCCGAGGCGCTCTCTGCGCGAGGCATCACCCCGACGATTGCCGATGCGCGGTTCGCCAAGCCCCTAGACCGTGAGATGATCCTGCGCCTCGCCGCCGATCACGAGGCGCTGATCACCGTCGAAGAAGGCGCCGTGGGTGGCTTTGGCTCGCACGTGGCGCAGCTTTTGTCGGATGAGGGCGTCTTTGACCATGGCCTCAAGTTCCGCTCCATGGTGCTGCCCGATACGTTTATCGATCAGGCGAGCCCCAAGGACATGTACGACGTGGCCGCGATGAATGCCGAGCATATCGAGGCCAAGGTGCTAGAGGTTCTGGGCGTCGCGCAGATCGGCGAGAAGCGGGCGTAGTTACTCAATGAAGCCGTCAGTGTGCGCTTTTAGATCGCGTTTCACACTGTGCCCCATATGAGCCAGTAGAACACGCACTCCCTCTCTTCGAGCGAATTTGAAGGCAGGAATAAAGTCGCTATCGCCGGTCACTACAACTATCGTCCGAACCAATTGGCGTAGCGACAAACGCGCAATATCTAGTCCAATTCGAAGGTCCACACCCTTCTGCTCTATATCAAAGATAAAATCTTCTTTATTTAACAATCGCTCATGTAAAGAGTCGTCGTTTAGGGCCCAAGAAGCAAGTTTGTACCCTCTTGGCGACAGTTCTCCGGCGCGCAATGATATTTCCGGCTGAAGTTCCAGTTTTTGAAAGAAAGCTTTATTTTTGGAATACACTGGCGTGTCAGCCAGATTTACCTCTTCCTTGGTTACGGGGTGAGTAAGCTTTCCCGTCGCCGGGTAAGCGTCGTAGTAATAAGTCCGCAGGAGTTCATATTCTGACAGTAAGGGATCTGATCGGATACGACCTATCTCTTCTACTACATCCTCTACCTTTGGAGTACGTTTCCCCAGTTTGTTGTAGAGTTTTCGGGTGAAGAAACCGCCATCCACTAAGATTGCGTAACGATGATCCATAAAAGAAAACGACTCCGTACATTCGCGGTATAGTTGCCTATACTCTTTGATAATCGGCGAATGATACGGAGTCTATTTCTTATACAGACACCACTCAGCGTCTGTGTCTCGAGTATATAGTGCCTCTGTTAAAGAATGGTAGAGTCCATTTTGCCACACTAAACACCCTCACACCCCCGGCGGGTCGGCAGGGGGCACAAAGCGATCCATATCCTCAGCCGCCAAAACCGCGCGCAGGCCGCTTTGGTAATCGGGATAAAGGAGGCTCACGCCCAGCTCATCCTTGATGCGGTCATTGCGCACTCGCTTGTTCTCGCCGTAAAAACTGCGCGCCATCGGGCTCATACCGGCCTCGTCAAAGGGCACCTCGGCGGGCACGGGCAGACCCAACAACTCAGCCGCATAGCCAAGCACATCCTGCGGCGGCGCGGGCTCATCATCACAGACGTTGTAAATGACACCGGGGTTGGTCCGCGCAATCGAGGCTCGCAAGACCTGTGCAATATCGTCGACATGGATGCGCGAGAAGACCTGCCCCGGCTTCACGATGCGGCGCGCCTTGCCGGCCATCAGCTTGGCAAAAGGTCCGCGCCCGGGGCCGTAAATCCCCGCAAGGCGGAAGATGTGCAGTGGCAGATTCGGCATTGCCTGCCACGCGCGTTCAGCTGCGGCTCGCCAATCGCCTCGGGTACTGGAAGGGGTTGCCGGAGTTGCCTCATCCACCCAAGCCCCATCGTGATCGCCGTAGACGGCCGTTGTGGACAGATAGCCGATCCACTCGAGGGTTGGCAGGGCGGCAATGGCTTCGCCAAAGGCCCGAAGCACGGGGTCGCCCTCCGCATCGGGCGCGACGGACAGCAGGATATGGGTCACACCTGCCAAGGGCACTTCAGACCCGGGCCAAGTATTGAGCTCCACCCCATCGACGGCCGTTGCCTCACCCGCATCTCGGGTCGTGCCAATCACCCTCCAACCCTCTGCAATCAACAGAGGAGCCAGAGCGCGCGCGGTGTAGCCGAAGCCAAAACAGAGGAGAGTCTTACCGTGTGTCATGCGGCTGACCATGCTGCGCCGCCGCAATAGATGCAAGACCCTCCCCCCGCTGGAGGCAAAGCGACCTTAGCGCCCCTTCCAAACCGGGTCGCGTTTTTCGGCAAAGGCGCGTGCGCCCTCCAGATTGTCCTCTGAGCCGTAGAGGACATCCACGGTGCGCAGGTGACGCCCGGTGACGCGGTTCATCGCGTCTTGGAATTTGGAATCCTCAGCATCGCGCACGATCTCTTTGATCGCGGCGTAGACCAGCGGCGGGCCGGAGGCGAGGAGACGCGCCAGCTCCCACGCGCGATCCATCAGCTGATCTGCCGCGACGATCTCGTTCACCAAGCCCCAGCGATGGGCCTCTTCGGCGTCGAACCAGCGCCCGGTCAGCAAAAGCTCCATGGCGATGTGATAGGGGATGCGCTTGGGCAATTTGATCGAGGCGGCATCGGCCACCGTACCGGAGCGGATTTCCGGCAGGGCAAAGGTCGCGTGATCCGCCGCCAAGATCATATCCGCTGACAGCGCCAGCTCCAGACCACCGCCGCAGGCGATGCCGTTCACCGCTGCGATCACCGGCTTGTTGAGGTCGCGCAGCTCTTGCAGGCCGCCAAAGCCGCCCACGCCGTAGTCCCCATCCACCGCATCGCCGCCCGCAGCCGCCTTCAGGTCCCACCCGGGGCAAAAGAACTTCTCGCCGCCGCCGGTGATGATCGCCACCCGCAGGGTGTCATCGTCGCGAAACGCCTGAAAGGCCTCGCCCATCAGGCGCGAGGTCACAAGGTCAATCGCATTAGCCTTGGGCCGGTCCAGTGTCACCTCAAGGATGGCTCCGTCGCGGCGGGTCTTGACTGGGCTTTCTTCGGTCATCGCATCATGTCCTTTCTACGCATCAGCGCATCCGCCGCGACCGCATCGTTGGGCGTGCAGAGCAGCGGGTTGATTTCAATTTCTTCCAGACCCTCGGCCTCGGCCACAACATAGGCCTCAACCGCGCGGATCGCCCGAAGGATCGCCACGCGATCCGCCGCGGGGGCGCCCCGGTATCCGGCCAGCAAGGGCGCAATGCGCAGGCTGTCGAGCGCCGCATTGAGGGATGCATCGGAAGCGGGCAGCAGCACCGAGGCACTGTCCTTCACGATCTCTGTCATGGTGCCACCAGCAGCCAGCGTCAGCACAAAGCCATGCGCCGGGTCCTTCACCACGCCGATCAGCAGCTCAGCCACAGCACCGGTGACCATCTCCTCGACCAGAAACCGGTCGGTGGGCATGGCGACGGCCGCATCGCTGACCTCTTGGCCGGAACAGAGGTTCAAGCGCACCGCGCCTGCCTCGGTTTTATGGGCGATGCCTTCGCCCTTTAGCACCACCGGATAGCCGATGTCGGCGGCCACAGCGCGCGCTGCAACCACAGTGCGCGCCGGTTTGGATCGCGGCACCCGCAGGCCGAAGCGCGCGAGCCAAGCCTTGGCCTCGCCTTCTGGCACCAGATCGGGCTCTGGTTGGGTTTTGGTTGGCAAGAGGAGCGGATGCGCCATCTCGGCCAAGGGCTGACCCGCCGCCGCAATGGCAGAGATCGCCTCCGGCAGGCCCAGCATCGGCACCACGCCAGCGGCAAGCAATTGCTCTGCCACCGCTTCGGGCAGCAGTTCCGGCAGGGTGGCGAGCATGGCGATGGGCTGGCCGGTCTGCTGGCGCACCGCAATCGCGGATTGAATGGTGCAGTCCCAATCCGAAGGATCGCAACGGTCGGGGCGCGGGAAATCCACCACGAGGATAGTCAGCGCCAGCTGCGGGTCCACCATGGCGGAGAAGGCGCGCGTCATCGCCTCTGTGTCGCGCCAGATATAAGTGTGGTAGTCGAGCGGGTTCGCCAGAGCCACCATCGGCCCCAAGGCCGCGCGCAGATCTGTCCGCTGCCGCTCGTTCAGGGGCGGGAAGGTGACGCCGCGCCCATGGGCGGTATCCGCCGACAGGCTCGCCTCGCCCCCCGAACAGCTGATCGTCGCGATGCGGGTCGACGGCAGTCGCCCCACCACATGCATCAGCTTCAGCGTCTCAAGGAATGACGGCAAGTCATAAAGGCGCGGGATGCCGAGACGTGAGAGCAAAGCCCCAGCCCCCGCGTCGCCCCCAGCCAGAGAGGCCGTGTGCGACACCGTTGCCGCACGCGCCTGGGCGGAGCGGCCGACTTTTAGCGCGATGATCTGCTTGCCCAATTGGCGGGCCTTCAGCGCCAAGGCCTCAAAGGCGCGCAGATCGCCGAAACCTTCGATATGGAGGCCGAGGGCGGTGACACGCTCGTCTTCCAACAGCGCCTCGCCAATCGCCGCCAGCCCGGTCTGCGCCTGATTGCCGCAGGTCACCACATAGGCCACCGGCAGGGCGCGGGTCTGCATCGTCAGGTTGATCGCGATATTGGAGCTTTGGGTGACAATCGCCACGCCTTTTTCCACCCGCTTGCCGCCATGCTGGTCGGGCCAGAGGAGCGCGCCGTCGAGGTAGTTGATAAACCCGTAGCAGTTCGGCCCCAAGATCGGCATCTCGCCCGCCGCTTCCAGCAGGAGCTGTTGCAACTCGGCGCCTTCGGCATCCTCGGCCTCGGCCTCAAGGAAACCCGAGGCGAAACAAACCGCCCCGCCAGCGCCCCGCGCGGCCAAGGCCGCCACGATGTCGAGTGTGGCAAAGCGGTTCACGCCGATAAAAGTCGCATCGGGCGCAACAGGCAGCGTGGCGATGTCCTTGAACGCAGGCAGGCCAGCGACTTCTTCCGCCTTGGGGTGAACGGGGTAAATCTCGCCCTCAAAACCCATCTTGCGGCATTGTGCGATCACGGCAGAACACCAGGCGCCACCGCCCACAACGGCGATGGATTTGGGTCTAAAGAGCCTTTTTAGAGACTGCATTGGTCGTTATTCACCCGTCGTGGGGCGGTCCAGATGCCCAAGGCTCTGGTCCGGGTTGATGTGATCGCGCACGCGGGTCTTCAGCTCTTTCACATCCGGAAAGCCGCCGTCCCGCTTACGCTCCCAGATCACCTCTCCATCAAGGGTGATCTCGAAGGTTCCGCCGATCTCGCCCGGCACCAAGGTGACCCCGCCCAATTGCTCCTGAAAGGTCGAGAGCAGTTCCTGGCTCATCCAAGCGGCGCGCAAGAGCCAGTTGCAGCCGATGCAATAGGTGATGGTCACGTTGGGTTTGGACGCGGGGGTGGCAGGGGTGGACATGGATCAGCCTCCAAGCGGTCTCAGCATCTCGCGGCTGATGATATGCCGCTGGATTTCACTGGTGCCCTCCCAGATACGCTCCACACGCGCGTCGCGCCAGATGCGTTCGAGAGGCAGCTCGTCCATCAGCCCCATGCCGCCGTGGATCTGGATCGCCTCATCCGCAACCATGGCGAGCATTTCGCTCGCCTTCAGCTTCGCCATCGACATGTCGCTTTCGGTGACCGTGCCTTGGTCAAACTTCCAGCCGGCTTCCCATGTGAGCAGGTTCGCAGCCTTAAGCTCGGTCGCCATATCGGCAAGTTTAAAGGACACGCCTTGGAATTTGCCGATCTGTTGGCCGAATTGCTTGCGCTCGGCGGCATATTCCACCGCGTGCTGCAGCGCCCGTTCGGCGCGGCCCAGACAGGTGGCGGCGACTTGCAGACGGGTGGCACCAAGCCAAGTGTTGGCGACCTCAAATCCCTTGTCGACCTCGCCCAGAATGGCGGAGGCGGGCAAGCGGCAGTCGTCAAACTCCAGCACCGCATTGGTGTAGCCGCGATGGGAGACGTTGCGATAGCCCTCGCGCACGGTGAAACCCGGCGTGCCCTTGTCGACAAAAAAGGCGGTGATCTTCTTTTTCACCCCGCGCGGGGTCTCCTCCTCGCCGGTAGCCATAAAGACGATGGCGAAATCGGCCACATCGGCGTGGGAGATGAAATGCTTGGTGCCGTTCAGGATCCAATCGTCGCCGTCCTTACGCGCCGAGGCCTTCATGCCGCGCAGGTCCGATCCGGCGCCCGGCTCGGTCATCGCCAGACAGTCCCATTTCTCGCCGCGGATACAGGGGAAGAGGTACTTTTCTTTCTGCTCTTCGGTGCCCGCAAGGAGGATGTTCGACGGGCGCGCCACCCCAGTCCAGTGCAGCGCGTAATTGGCGCGGCCGAGTTCCTTTTCATAGAGGAGCCAGCTGAGGGTATCGAGACCAGCGCCGCCGACCTCCTCGGGCATATTGGCGGCGTAAAGCCCCGCTTCGATGGCCTTTTTCTGGATATCGCGCACCAGATCCATGTCGAGATGGCCGCTGCGCTCAATCTCCAGCTCATGCGGATAGAGTTCGTTTTCGACAAAGGCGCGGGTGGTTTCGACGATCATCGCCTGTTCTTCTGTCATGCCGAAGTGCACGGGCTGTCTCCTTATTGGTCGCGGTGCTTGTCGCTGAGGCTAGCGATGGTCTAGGGTTTCTATCGTGCAGTTATGGCAGATTTCATGCAAAAGTGGACAAATGATCTCGCGGCAGTGCAGCAGGTGGATATCCTGCTGTTTGACGAATTCTCCGCTCATTGCCTCGCCAATACGGTGGAGCCGATGCGGGCCGCCAATACGCTGGCCGGGCGGGAGCTTTATCGCTGGCGGTTTCTGTCCTTGAGCGGAGCGCGGGTGGTGTCCTCCTCCGGGATGGAGGTCACAGCGCACGCCCGGCTGGCGGAGTGTCGCGGCGACCTTCTGGCGGTGATGCCGAGCTATAACTTCCTGCGTCATGACGGCGCGGAGACGCGCCGGGCCCTGCGCGCGGCCGCCACGCGCTATCGCGAGATGGCGGGGTTTGACACCGGCCCTTGGCTGATGGCGGCGGCGGGGCTGTTGCAGGGGCGGCAGGCGACGATCCATTGGGACGAGATCAACCGGCTGGCGGAGGCCTTCCCCGAGATCGAAGTGCAGCGCAACCGCTATGTGCTCGATGGCGATCGGATCACCTGCACCGGCGCGCTTGCTGCCTTTGACCTGATGCTGGAGCGGATCGGCGCCGCACATGGCCAAGCGCTGCGGCTGGAGGTGGCGGCGCTGTTCATGTCGACCGAAAGCGGCAGCCCAGCGCCCGAAACCATGCTGGCCCGTACCAAGGTGGTGGCGCGCGCCGTGGGTCTGATGCAGGCGCATCTGGAGACGCCGCTACCGATCCCAGAGATCGCCCGCCGCATCGGTCGCCCGCGCAAGGATTTGGAGGCGAGAATGAAGTCTGACCTCGGCGCGACGCCTGCCAAGGTCTACCGGCGACTTCGCCTCATTCAGGCTCGAAAACTCTTATTAGAGACTGATATCAGCGTCGCAGAGGTGGCCACGCGAACCGGATATGAGGATCCGAGCGCCCTGACCCGTGCCTTTCGCATGGAGTTCGGAACGACACCCCGCACTCTGCGCTCGGTGCAGACCTAGGCAGGTCGTGCGCCCATCCAGCGGTTGAGACGCCAGACGCCCCATGCCAGAGGGATCGCCCCCAACCCGCCAACCACATAGGCCAAGGGATCATCCGCAAAGCTCTCGAAAATCTGCGTATAGGCATGAATGGCGGCAAAGGTCAGGGCGGTGTTGAACAACCCTCTTTGATTGCGCGCTGCGGACCAGAGGATCATCGCGACCAACACGGCTGCCCAAAGCGCGGAATAGACCAGATCGGAGATCACCAATGTGCGCGCCTCAAACGCCGCGACCGCAGCCTGATAGGCTTCATAATCGGAATACCCACTGGAGTAGCGACCCGGCCCCCAAAGGCTTTGTCCGACCACATCCCCCCAAAGCGAACCCACTAGCGCGCAGAGGTTGGCGACAATAAACGCCAGCACGGCGATCACACGCAAATGGCGCGCCTCTCGCTCTGCTGCGGTCTTCAAGGCCCAGATGCAAAGTGTAATCAACAGGGCCATTTGCAGGATGGACAGCGTGGGTTCTGGCGAGAAGAAGGCATAGACCGCATGGAAATAGGCCGTGCCGGTTTCCAAGATTTGGGCGAAAGGGATGATCGCGAGGGCCGTCACCATCCGCACATCAATCTGCCAGCCCGCCAAGGCCACAGCAGCAGCATAATAGAATAGCAGGAAATTGCGCCCTGGCGCGCCCAGATCGTGCTGCACGACCAACAGCTCGATACCGCCGAGGTGCATCATCAGTCCCATCAATAGGACCAAGCCCAAAACGAACCGTGCCGACCAGGCCCCGGTGCGCCAGCGCCAGACGCAGATCGCCGTCACGACAAGGCCACCCGGGGCAAGGATCCAGCCGGCGATCTCCTCATGTTTGTCGACCAATTCGACGGTTGCGCCCCCCAGGAGCATCCCGACCCCGATCAGCACCGCAGAGTTACCAAACATGCCATAGGTCTCGCCCCCACGGGACAAGACCCATAGCCCTGCCCCCAACATCAGCGCCCCGGTCACGGCGACCGCAAAGGGCTCCGCCAGCCAAAAGATAAACCCGGCTGTCGCAGCGATGATACCAAAGCACAGGATGGCATTGACCGCGAGAGAGACCATAACCTCTCGCGAGCGGCTCTCGAGGGTTTGGGCCTGCTCGGCGCTCAAGGTGCCGTCGGCGACCAGGGCCTTTGTATCCGCGATGACATGCATGTGGCGCCCCTCCCTTTGAGTGTCATACCTAGAATGAAAGCTTTACCCGCCGGAGGAAAGCACGTTCATGCGCCGACACGTGCGCCTGTGTCATCAAGGATGAGATCGCCATTCTCCTTTGCCCATGGCCCCACTGGCCAGGTGTCGAGCAGATCCAACACGTCGCCCACCGGTTTACAGATCTTCACCCCATTCTTGCAGACAACGATGGGCCGGTGGACCAGCGCCGGATGCGCAACCATGGCGTCGAGAATGGCGTCATTGCTCACGCCCTCCTCGAGCAGGCCCAACTCTTGGGCCGGGGAACGCACGCTGCGCATCCCCTCCCGCGCCGTCAGCCCCGCCGCCGCAAAGAGCGCCTGCAGCTGCCCGCGTGTCCAACCGGTTTTCAAATATTCGACCACCACCGGATCATAACCCGCATCGCGGATCAGCTTCAGGACATTGCGGGAGGTGCTACAGGCTGGATTGTGGTGAATAACGATGTCCATTGTGACGGTCTCCTCGGCTGGCATTCGCCCGTGTGTTCATGACGTTGTGATGCGGACCGATTAGGGGACTTGCACGCCTGATCGCAATCAATAACAGTAGGCCATGACACATAAGACCTTCCCAAGCTGGCCCGACGTCGCCCCCCAACTGGTTGAAACCGCTGCAGGACGCAGCCCCGCCGATACCGTCATTCGGAACGGCAAATGGGTGAACGTCCACACGCGGGAAGTGCTCGATGGCCATGACATCGCGATCAAGGCGGGCCGCATCGCCTATGTGGGCCCGGACGCCTCTTATTGCACCGGTCCTGACACTCAGGTGATCGAGGCCGAGGGGCGCTATATGGTGCCGGGGCTCTGTGATGGGCACATGCATATTGAATCGGGGATGCTGACGCCCGCGGAGTTCGCCCGCGCGGTGATCCCCCATGGCACCACGACCATGTTCACCGACCCACATGAGATCGCCAATGTGCTGGGGCTTGAGGGCGTGCGGTTGATGCATGACGAGGCGCTGTTGCAGCCGGTCAATATCTACACCCAGATGCCCTCTTGCGCGCCCTCCGCGCCGGGGCTCGAGACCACAGGTTACGAGATTTCCGCCGAGGATGTGGCGGAGGCGATGACCTGGCCCGGCATCATCGGTCTCGGTGAGATGATGAACTTTCCCGGGGTGGCCAATGCCGACCCCAAGATGCTGGCGGAGATCGCCGCCACCCAACGCGCGGGCAAGACCGTAGGCGGGCATTATGCCTCGCCCGATCTGGGGCCGAATTTCGCGGCCTATGTGGCGGGCGGCCCGGCGGACGATCACGAGGGCACCTGCGAGGCGGATGCGATTGCACGGATGCGGCTGGGGATGCGGGCGATGGTACGGCTCGGCTCGGCTTGGTACGACGTCAAGGCGCAGATCACCGCGATCACCGAAAAGGGGCTCGACCCGCGCAACTTCATCCTTTGTACCGATGATTGCCACTCCGGCACTTTGGTCAATGACGGTCATATGAACCGCGTGGTGCGCCATGCGATTGACTGCGGCTGTGATCCGCTGATCGCGCTGCAGATGGCGACGATCAACACTGCCACCCATTTCGGGCTGGAGCGCGAGATCGGCTCTCTGACGCCTGGGCGGCGCGCCGATGTGATCCTGACCTCGGACCTGCGGACCCTGCCGATCGAGGTGGTGATTGCCCGCGGTCAGATCGTGGCCGAAGCAGGCTCTATCAAGGTGGATTGCCCGCATTTGGACTGGCCCGACAGCGCACGGGGCACTGTGCATCTGGGCCACGAACTCACTGCCGCCGATTTTGAACTTGCCGCGCCAGAGGGCGCCAATGCGGTCACCGCCAATGTGATCGGCGTGGTCGAGAACCAAGCCCCGACCAAGGCGCTGAAGGCTGAACTGCCCGTGAGGGACGGTCTGGTCGAGGGCACCGATGAGGTCTGCCAGATCGCGCTGGTGGAACGCCACCGTGCCACCGGCGGCGTGACCAATGCCTTTGTCTCCGGCTTTGGCTATCAGGGCAAAATGGCGATGGCCTCCACCGTCGCCCATGACAGCCACCATATGATTGTGGTCGGCACCGACCGCGCGCAAATGGCCTTGGCCGCGAACCGTCTGGCCGAGGTCGGCGGCGGCATCACCATCTTCCGCGAGGGCGAGGAGCTGGCGCTGGTCGAACTGCCCATCGCGGGCCTGATGTCCGACAGCCCCGCCTCTGAGGTGGCCGCCAAAGCGCAACAGCTGGTCGAGGCGATGGTCGCCTGCGGCTGCAAACTGAACAACGCCTATATGCAGCACTCGCTTTTGGCTTTGGTGGTGATCCCGGAACTTCGGATCAGCGACCTTGGCCTCGTCGATGTGCGCAGCTTCAAGAAAATTCCAGTAATCGAGCCGTTCAATGAGTGATATCAAGACCCCCACCCTGCCCGAAGCGACCAGCTTTACCGACGCCAAAGCCGCCGTCTCGCGGCTGATTGAGCTTTATGACACCGCGACCGATTTTCTCTGCGAGGAATTCCTGTCGGCGATGAGCGCAGGCACCGCGCCCTCCGCTCGGGTGCGCGCCTTTTATCCACAGGTCAGCTTTACCACCACGACCTATGCGCAGGTGGACAGCCGTCTCAGCTTTGGCCATGTGGCGAACCCCGGCACCTATGCCTCCACCATCACCCGGCCGGATCTGTTCCGCAAATATCTGGAGCAGCAGATCGGCCTTCTGTTGAAGAACCACGACCAGCCGGTGGTGGTGAGCGTGTCGGACACGCCGATGCCGGTGCATTTCGCCGTTGCCTCGCGCCCCGGTCTGACGGTGCCGCAGGAAGGCGCGGCTAAGTTTACCCTGCGCGATGTGTTTGACGTGCCAGATCTGGCGACCACCAATGACGATATCGTCAATGGCACCTTTGTCCCCGTCGATGGCGTCGGCGCCCTGTCGCTGTTCACGGCGCAGCGGGTGGATTACTCGCTGGCGCGGCTGTCGCATTACACTGCGACCGACCCGGAGCATTTCCAAAACCACGTGTTGTTCACCAACTACCAGTTCTACGTGACCGAGTTCGAGGCCTACGCCCGCGCGCAGCTGGCCGATCCGGACAGCGGCTATACCAGCTTTGTCTCTACCGGCAACGAGGAGATCACCACCGCGGATGGCGAACTTGCCGCCTCGGCCAAGATGCCGCAGATGCCGACCTACCACCTGAAGCGGGCAGACGGGAACGGCATCACGCTGGTCAATATCGGCGTTGGCCCTTCCAACGCCAAGACCGCGACGGACCATATCGCCGTGCTGCGACCGCATGCCTGGCTGATGGTCGGTCACTGTGCGGGTCTGCGCAACTCGCAGGCCCTGGGGGACTTTGTGCTCGCCCATGCTTATCTGCGCGAAGATCACGTGCTGGATGACGACCTCCCCGTCTGGGTGCCGATCCCGGCGCTGGCGGAAATTCAGGTCGCACTGGAAGAGGCGGTGGCACAGGAAACCGGCTATGAGGGGTATGACCTCAAGCGGATTATGCGTACCGGCACCGTCGCCAGCCATGACAACCGCAACTGGGAGCTGCGCGACCAGTCCGGCCCGGTGCAACGCCTGAGCCAATCGCGCGCCATCGCGCTGGATATGGAGAGCGCCACCATCGCCGCCAACGGTTACCGGTTCCGGGTGCCCTATGGCACGCTTCTGTGCATTTCCGACAAGCCCTTGCACGGCGAATTGAAGCTGCCGGGCATGGCCTCGGATTTCTACCGGACGCAGGTTTCGCGGCATTTGCTGATCGGCATTAAGGCTATGGAAAAGCTGAGAACCATGCCGCTGGAGCGCCTTCACAGCCGGAAATTGCGGTCTTTCGACGAAACAGCCTTCCTGTAAGGGCGAAAATATGGTGTTTTCCACCGAAAATCGCTTGATTGGCGCTTGATCTTGCGTGCTACGCGTTGTGTTGTCCCACAACATAACGCTAATGTTACGCGATGAGGCCCCAACACGTCGGGCAGTTTCAAGGAGAGCTAAGAATGTCCAAACCGATGACCAAAACTCAGCTTGTGGCAGCGCTGGCTGAGGAAATGGGCAGCGACAAGAAAACCGCTGGTGCCGCTCTGGATGCAGTCTGCAACCTGATCACTCGTGAAGTGTCCGGCGGTGGTGCCGTGACTCTGCCGGGTGTCGGCAAGATCTATTGCCGTGAGCGTCCCGAGCGCGAAGTGCGCAACCCGGCCACCGGCGAGAAGTTCATGAAAGAAGCAGACAAGGTCGTGAAAATGACCATCGCCAAAGCGCTGAAAGACAGCGTGAACGGCTAAGCCTGATCGGTCTTCGGACCAGAGGCTACCGCTTCGAGGGCTGCCCATTTGGGCGGCCCTTTTCTTTTGTACCAATCGCGGTTTGGACTCTGTTCACCTTTGCATCGAGCCGCTAGCGTGCGAGCAAACGACAGGGGACAAAAGCGATGGATCTGCGTGCAATAGCGATGGGGCTGACATTTGCCCTTATGTGGTCCTCTGCCTTTACCTCGGCCCGGATCATTGTCGCGGATGCCTCACCGCTGTTTTCGCTGGCGATGCGGTTCCTGATCTCCGGCGTGATCGGTGTCGTGATTGCCCGTGCCATGGGGCAGACGTGGCGGCTGACTCCCGGACAATGGAAAGCAACGATCCTGTTCGGCATCTGCCAGAATGCCCTGTACCTCGGGCTGAACTTTGTCGCGATGCAATGGGTGGGGGCCAGTGTCGCCGCCATTATCGCCTCGACGATGCCTTTGATGGTGGCGCTGGCCTCGTTGGTGTTTTTCCGCGAGACCATTCGCCCGCTTGGCATGGTGGGTCTGGTCGCCGGTGTTGCAGGCGTGGCGCTCATCATGGGCACGCGGATCAGCGCAGGTGTGGATCTGGTTGGGATCGGCCTATGTGGTCTGGGCGTGCTGGCGCTTACCACGGCCACTCTCGCTCTTCGAGGTGCTACCTCTGGCGGGAATTTCATGATGGTGGTCGGGCTTCAAATGCTTATCGGCTCTGCGGTGCTGTTTCCGGCCGCGCTGCTGTTTGAAACCATCCGCGTGGAGCCGTCGGTGCCGCTGGCCTTGGCCTTCGCTTATACCACCGTTGTGCCCGGCCTGATGGCGACCTTCATCTGGGTCGTGCTGTTGAACCGCATCGGTGCTGTGCGGGCTGCAACCTTCCACTTCCTCAACCCCGTCTTTGGGGTTGGTATCGCAAGCCTTCTGCTGGGAGAAAGCCTCGGACTGCTCGACCTGATTGGCGTGGGTGTCGTGACGCTTGGCATTCTTGCCGTACAGCTGTCGCGTCAACCGAGCGCCACACCTGCGCGGCCGGTTGGGTCTTTCGCCGCACCAAAGGAGTAAAGGCTAGCCCTTCAGCTGCGCCTCGACGGCGGTTCGGATCTTGCCTGACATCGGTTTGGTCAAAGATCCCCAAGTTTCCACCACCTCGCCCGTTGGCGACAGCAGGATCTTGTTGAAGTTCCAGCGCGGCACAAAGCCGGTTTCCTTTGCCACCTGCAGAAAGAACGGATGCGCCGTCTGTCCCGTGACCTGCGTGATATCGGCGAGCGGCATATCCAGGTCGAACCTCACCTTACAGAAGTCTTTGACCTCGGCGGCCGTGCTCAGTTCCTGATTGAAGTCGTTGGAGGGGACAGCCACCACAGTCAGACCCTGATCCCGATAGGTATCGTAGAGGACCTGCATGTCATCGTACTGACCGGTGAACCCGCATAGCGAGGCGGTATTGACCACCAAAACCGGCCCCCCGCGATAGGACGACAGATCCAGCGTCCCGCCATCAATAGACTGAAACACCCCTGTCACCGGAGCACTGTTAAGGGCCGTGGCCCCGAAAGAGACCAAAAGGCCGAGCAGAAAAGCACGCATCTAAATAACTCCTTCAGGGACAGATACGCCGCCCCCGTCAATGTGGATCACTTTTTGTCATAACGCAGCGACAGTGCAACCCGTCCCTTGCACATCGGGGTTTGAAAGACCAAGTTCCAAGGCCAAATACTGGCTCATCAGGACACCGTGGGAGGGGCCCATGACCACATACTTCAAAAATCCGGACGCCATCGCTGCCCTGTCGGAGGAGGAGTTCTATGTCACTCAGAATTCCGGCACCGAACGACCCGGCACGGGCAAGCTGCTCAACAACAAGGAGCCGGGGATCTACGTCGATATCGTGTCTGGAGAGCCGCTGTTTGCGTCTTCGGACAAATATGAATCCGGCTGCGGCTGGCCTAGCTTCACCAAGCCGATCGAGCACGCCCATGTGCAAGAGATCGAGGACCGTAGCCTGGGCATGATCCGCACCGAGGTGCGCTCGACCCATGGCGACAGCCATCTTGGCCATGTTTTCCCCGACGGTCCGGCGGATCGCGGCGGGCTGCGCTACTGCATCAACTCCGCGTCACTGCGCTTTATCCATCTCGACGACATGGAAGACGAAGGCTATGGCGCCTATGTCAATCAAGTGGAGGACCACCGATGAGCACCACTGAACGCGCCGTTCTGGCGGGGGGATGCTTTTGGGGCATGCAGGAGTTGATCCGGCACCGCAAAGGCGTCATCAGCACGCGTGTCGGCTATACCGGCGGCGATGTGCCCAATGCGACCTATAAGAACCACGGCACCCATGCCGAAGGGATCGAGATCATCTATGACCCCGCGCTGACCTCATATCGCGAGATGCTGGAGTTCTTTTTCCAGATCCACGATCCAACCACCGAGAACCGTCAGGGCAATGATTTGGGCATGAGCTATCGCTCGGCGATCTACTACGTGGACGAGGCGCAAAAGGCGGTGGCGCTGGATACGATCGAGGACGTGAACGCCTCGGGTCTTTGGCCCGGTAAAGTGGTCACCGAGGTCGAACCCGTGGGCGACTTCTGGGAAGCCGAGCCGGAACATCAGGACTACCTTCAGCGCCTGCCCACTGGCTACACCTGCCACTTTGCACGTCCCGACTGGGTTCTGCCGAAACGCGACAAAGCTGCCGAATAACCTTAGTTAGAGACTGGAATCTCGCTTCAGCCCCGCATCACTGCGGGGCTGATTGCGTTTAGTCATGTGCAACGCGAGGACGGCCGCTGGCCTCCACGGTCAGGGTTGCTTCGACAAAGACCTGCCGCGCCTCAACCTCCGCCATACGCAGATCGCGGGTCACATGGATGTGGATGTCATCTGCCCCCGCTTCTTCTGCTGCCTGCACCGCCCCGGTTCGCAAATAGGCTTCCAAGGCTTCCATGGCGGGGGCGCTGGCTGTGAAATCTTGGGGTCCGGTCTCGAAGTGCACGCGAAAGCGCCCTTCTGACGGCGCGGTCACTGTCCCGGTGCGCCGTTGCGTGATCCGCCCGACCACAGCGCCGATGGCATTGGCGACACCCGCGTGTTCCGGCAGGATCATTTTGCACCGCAGGCGCTCTCCCACGGCCGGGTAATAGCTTGGCGCAGAGGCCCCAAGCCCGATCACATCGACATTGACCTGCGCATCCAGCGCCAGCAACCCGCGGTGCCCGGCAAAGCCACGCCGCAGCAAAACATGCCGTGCGAGTTCCTTGGGATCCCCGCCAAAGCTCTCGGCCTCCTCGGCAAAAACAGACTCTAACAAGGTTAAAGAGGTCTGTTCGGTGAGTTGGTCAATGATCATCTGCGCAAGCGTGTCTGCATCCTTGGCCACCATATCGCCACTGCCAACACGCCGACGGGCAAAGATCGTCAAAGCGTTTTCAGCGGCGCTGCGGTCCCAAGCCTCTACCCGCCCCAGCACATGGCTCGCATCAGAAGGTGTAATCCCGGCGACCTGCACCAGACCACGATCCACCAGTCGGGTCAGGGCGCTTTGCTCCATCCGGGTGCGCAGCACATCGCCCATGGGGTGAACCTCTGTGCCGATCCGCGCAAGCAAGGCCGCCTCACGCTCGGACAGGCCGACCACTGGCTGACCAATGACCGCACGAACAAATCGCCCATCGTATTCGCCCACAACAGGCGCGCGCAGTTGGGCCTCTAGCGTTGCTAAAACAACCTCTGGCGCCTCGGAGGCGAGAAGAGAGATCGGCAGCACCCGTCGCGGCCCCAGCGTCACCCCTCCAGACAGCCCTTCGGTGACCAGATGCACCTGACTGTCCCCACCGAGCCCAGTCGTGCGCATCGCAACCGCCTCGACCATGGTGCGAAACCCACCGACCTGCGCGCCTTCGGGATCAATCTTGGGCAGGCCGCGCTCGATCAGGGCCACATCGGTTGTAGTGCCGCCAATATCGCTGACCAGCGCATTCTCTGCCCCGGTCATCCAGCGCGCCCCGACGATAGAAGCCGCTGGACCGCTCAGGATCGTCTCAATCGGGCGTGTGCGCGCCTGCTCGGCGGACATCAATGCGCCGTCCCCACGGACCACCATCATAGGGGCTTCGATGCCAATGGCCGCCAAAGTATCGGCCGCGCGATTGATCAGACGGTCGATCATCCCAATCAACCGCGCGTTCAAAACTGCCGTCAGCGCGCGTTTGGGACCGTTCAGCTTGGCCGAAAGCTGATGCGAACAGGTCACCGGCGCGCCGGTTCTCTCTTGTATGATCCGTGCCACTTCCAGCTCATGCGCCGGGTTCCGGGTGGCAAAGACACTCGCCACGGCAAAGCCGCTGACACCTGCGGATTCAGTCTCTAAAAAGGCCAAAAGTCCGTCTGTATCAAGCTTCTGCGCCTCGCTTCCGGCATGTGTATGCCCGCCAGCAAGGATCAAGGCAGGATCCCCTTTAAGCGCCTCGCTCAATCCGTGCCGATCAAGGTCCTGCGGGGCAAAGCCGATATAGATCAAAGCAACGCGCCCCCCCTGCCCCTCCACCAAGGCATTGGTGGCAAGGGTGGTCGAGAGCGCCGCCAGAGATACATCCGAAGGAGCCACACCAGATTGTTCCAGCACTGCGCGGACCGCTCCGCCAACGCCAATGGCCAGATCTTGTCGGGTGGTCAGAGATTTGGCCGAGGCGATCACCTCGACCTCATCGCGGATCAACACTGCGTCCGTGTAGGTGCCCCCGGTGTCCACCCCAAGCAATAGCGCCATCTTATCCTCGATTATCTGTTCACGCGCGTTCGGGTGTAACGCCTCTCTGCGTCACGTCCACTCTGTTTGCGGCATCCTTGCTTTTAGGACAGCCGCACCACGGCCCAACGCGCCGCCTCTGCCACCGTCTCATCTGGATCCTCACAGAGGCCTTGCGCAACCGATCGCAGCTCTGGTCGCCCGGAATTGCCAATGGCATAGAGCGTGTTGCGCACAAAACGATCCCGCCCGATCCGCTTGATCGGCGAGCCGGAGAACCGTTCGCGAAACGCAGTGTCATCCAATTGGGCAAGCTCCGCCAAAGGCGGTGCCACCGTGCCCTCCCGCGCGGCATAGCGCATATCAGAGGCCGCAACGGCAAACTTGTTCCACGGGCAGGCCGCAAGACAATCATCGCATCCGTAGATCCGATTGCCGAGCTTCTCGCGCAAACTGACCTCGATCGGCCCCTTATGCTCGATTGTCAGATAGGAAATGCAACGCCGCGCATCTAGCTGATATGGCGCAGGAAAGGCCTCTGTCGGGCAGGCCGTGAGGCAAGATCGGCAAGAGCCGCAATGATCCCGCTCAGCCATATCCGCTGGCAGGTCCAAAGTTGTGAAAATAGAGCCTATAAAGGCCCAATTCCCCCAATCTCGGCTCACAAGATTGGTGTGTTTGCCCTGCCAGCCCAACCCGGCCGCCTGTCCCAGCGCCTTTTCGGGAACGGGTGCAGTATCGACAAAGACCTTCACCTCTGCCCCAGCACCAGCCTCCGCAATCAACCAGCGGGCCAATCGCTTCAGACGTTTTTTGACCAGATCATGATAGTCCTTGCCGCGGGCATAGACCGAGATCGCCGCGCGGTCTGTCAGGCCGACAACCTCCATCGGGTCCTCGTCAGGCGTGTAGCTTTCGGCCAGCATCAAGACTGATTTTGCCTCTGGCCACAGCGCAGCCGGATTTTCCCGCCATTCGACACGCTCCGCCATCCAGCCCATTTGACCATGATAGCCCGCGTCCAGAAACGCACGCAGCCGCGCTGGCACCTCCGGCACATCCCACGGCCGACAAATGCGCGCCGAGACAAAGCCCTCGTCCCGCGCTTGTGCAATCAATCTTGTCTTGAGGTCTCCGAGGTCTTTCATCTTCTTAGAAATATCCTCGGGGGTGAACGGGCCGCAAGGCCCGGAGGGGGCAGACATCCCCCTGTTCCCAAATCTCAGAAATCGAGATCCGCATAGTGGGCGGGTGGACGGAAGCCCGGCACCTGATCCGCAAGGATTGACCGGAAGGCAGGTCGCGATTTGATCTTCGCATACCAATCTTTCACCGCTGCAGAGCGGTTCCAATCCACGTCAGAGATATAGTCCAAGCAGGAGAAATGCGCAGCAGCTGCGAAATCGGCAAGGGTCATATTATCGCCCGCCAGCCACCGACGATGATCGAGCAGCCACGACATATAGTCGATGTGATACTTGATCGCCTTGGCCCCGTTTTTGACATTGGTGCTGTCGGGATAACCCTGGCCGGTGATCTTTTTGTTGACCCGTTCGTACAGGAGCTTGGACGTCACCTCGCTGTGGAACTTGTCGTCAAACCAGCTCACCAGGCGGCGCACCTCCAACCGATCAGCGGGCTTTTTCGGCATCAAAGAAGGCTCGGGGCGGGTTTCTTCGATGTATTCGCAGATCGGCGCGCTTTCGGCCATCAGCATCCCATCCAGACGCAGAACTGGCACTTTGCCCGCAGGGTTACGGCGCAGAAAATCCGCTTCCTTCTCCCAATAGCGTTCCTCGACAAGTTCCACCTCGATCTTCTTTTCCGCGAGTGACAAACGCACTTTGCGACAGAAGGGGGACAGGGGGACGTGATAGAGACGTGCCATGGGCGGTCCTGAGCTCTCCGATTGGGGTGGTCATTTTAAGAGGTCGTTCACCAGCAATGCCTTGCTGGCGCGGAAACTTCAATGCTGGAAACAAGCCGCGCGGCCATCGCGTTCGATTGTCGCCGCGCCATCCGCGATCTGCCGCGCCCGTTTGCGCATAAAATCGCCGGGACGCGCGGCGGAGCGTTCCTTGGGGTTCGGCAAAAGCGCGGCAATCAACGCCGCTTGTTGCGCGGACAGGTCTGCCGCGCTGACACCGAAGTAATGCTGCGCTGCCGCCTCCGCACCAAAGATCCCTTCGCCCATCTCGGCCACATTCAAATAGACCTCGACAATGCGACGTTTGCTCCAGGTGGCCTCGACGACCGGGGTGATAAAGGTCTCCAGCGCCTTGCGGATCCAGCTGCGCCCCTGCCAGAGAAACACGTTTTTCACCACCTGCTGCGTCAAGGTCGAGGCTCCACGATTGGCGCCGTCCTCCAGCGCCGAGCGGATTGCTTCAACATCAAAGCCCCAGTGCTCGCAGAACCGTGCATCCTCCGCAGCCACAACAGACCGGGCCATCACCGGCGCCATGTCTTCAATCGGCATCCAGTCCCGCTCGACCGCGCCCAGCCGCCAATACTCCGAGAAAATCGTGTGGGTGATCGGCGGATTTACGACCGAAAACATCAAGATCAGCGCGAGGAAAAAGGCCACACCTCCCAACAGACCGCGCATCACCCAACGGCGTATACGCCGATAGAGACCGGCGGGGGAAAGCCGCGCGGGTTTGCTCTTGGATTTGCGGGATGAAGTCTTGCGCGCTGCCTTTGCCATACCTCTCTATAGGCCAGAGGCGGGAGGCTCTCCAACAAAGAAAACCACCGCGCAAGCAGCTTCCTGCCACGCGGTGGATAGACAAAAAGGGCCCCGCAGGCCAAGGCACAGCGGGGCTCAGTTTCAGGAATAAGAGAAACTCTTATATCCTCGGGGATACTTACTCGGCCGGGACCGCAGTGCTTTCCAGGGCGATCGGATGCGCGAGCTTGTCCAGCATTTCCTTCGGGCAAACCTGAAGGAAGTTGGACTTCTCGCTGTCCCAATGCTGCAGGATCTCGGCGGCCTTGCGGCTGCCCGTCTCGGCCAGATGGCGCTCGACCAGATCTTTCAGCTGGGTTTCCCAATGCTCCACGGTGACCGGGCATGTCACGATGTTCTCCATGTTCATCAGGTCCGATGCGGTCCCTTCCGGATCATAGAGATAGGCCATGCCGCCGGTCATACCCGCACCGAAGTTGGCGCCGATGGTTCCGAGGATCACCGCCACACCGCCGGTCATATATTCACACCCGTTGGTGCCGCAGCCCTCGACCACGACCTTTGCGCCGGAGTTACGGACAGCGAAACGCTCGCCCGCGCGGCCTGCCGCAAAGAGGAAACCGTCCGTCGCACCATAAAGCACGGTGTTGCCGATGATGGTGTTCTCGGACGCTTTGAGCGGCGAGGCCATCGGCGGGCGCACCACGATGATACCACCGGAGAGACCCTTGCCCACGTAGTCGTTTGCGTCGCCAGACACTTCCAGCTTCAGACCCGGCGCGGCAAAGGCACCCAGCGACTGACCGGCAGAGCCTTGCAGTTTCACCGTCAGGTGATCCGGCTGCAGCTTGTTGCGCATCCCGAAGTTGCGGACGATATGGCTCGAGGTGCGGGTGCCCACGGTACGGTGCGTGTTCTGCACCGCATAAGACAGCTGCATCTTCTCGCCATCCTGCAAGAAACGAGCGGCGTCGCGCACGATTTCAGCGTCCAGCGTATCCGGCACCGCGTTGCGGTCCTTGTCGCGGTTGTAGACGATGCTGGCGGAGCCATCGACAGTGATCAGAAGCGGGTTCAGATCGAGGTCGTCGAGGTGAGCCGAGCCACGCGACACCTGCGCAAGCAGGTCAGCACGGCCAATCACGTCATCAAGGCTGCGTGCACCGATGGAGGCGAGGATCTCGCGCACTTCCTGCGCGTAGAAGGTGATCAGGTTCACCACCTTATCCGCGTTGCCGGTGAACTTGCCACGCAGCGCCTCGTCCTGAGTACAGACGCCCACCGGGCAGGTGTTCGACTGGCACTGACGCACCATGATACAGCCCATCGCGATCAGCGCGGCGGTGCCAATGCCGTATTCCTCGGCCCCCATCATCGCGGCCATGACGATGTCACGACCGGTCCGCAGACCACCATCGGTCCGCAGGGTGACGCGGTCCCGCAGGTTGTTCATCGCCAGAACCTGATGCGCCTCAGTCAGACCCATCTCCCACGGCAGACCCGCGTATTTGATCGAGGTCGCCGGAGAAGCCCCGGTGCCGCCGTTGTGGCCAGAGATCAGGATGATATCCGCCTTCGCCTTGGCCACACCGGCCGCGATGGTGCCAACGCCGGAGGAGGCCACCAGCTTCACCGTCACTTTGCAGCGCGGGTTGATCTGCTTCAGGTCGTAGATCAGCTGCGCAAGATCTTCGATCGAATAGATGTCGTGGTGCGGCGGCGGGGAAATCAGCGTCACCCCTTTGGTGGAATGGCGCAGACGGGCGATCAGGTCGGTGACCTTCATACCCGGCAGCTGGCCGCCCTCACCGGGTTTTGCACCCTGGGCCACTTTGATTTCCAGCTCTTCACACTGGTTCAGATATTCCGCAGTCACCCCGAAACGACCAGAGGCCACCTGCTTGATCTTCGCAGAGGGGTTGTCGCCGTTCGGTTCCGGCAGGAAATGTGCCGGATCTTCGCCGCCCTCACCGGAGTCGGATTTTGCACCGATGCGGTTCATTGCAACGTTGAGGGTTTTATGCGCCTCAGGGCTCAGCGCGCCCAGGGACATGCCCGGGGTGACAAAGCGTTTGCGGATCGAGGTGATCGATTCCACTTCCTCAATCGGGATCGCCTTGCCCAGCGGCTTGATGTCCAACAGATCGCGCAGGTGGATCGGCGGGTTCGACTGCATCTTGGCCGAATATTGCTTCCACAGCTCAAACGAGGCTTTGTTGCAGGCCATCTGCATCATATGCATCGAGGTCGCTTCCCACGCGTGGGTCTCGCCGGATTTGCGGGCTTTGTAGAAACCGCCGATCGGCAGCACGCCTTCGGGCATGGTCCAGCCTTTGGCGTGGATTTCCTCGGCCTTCACCTGAATGCCGTGCACACCGATCCCAGAGATACGGGAGGTCATGCCGGGGAAATACTCCGCCACCATGGCGCGGGACAGGCCCACGGCCTCGAAGTTCAGACCGCCGCGATAGGAGGAAATCACCGAGATCCCCATCTTCGCCATGATCTTCAACAGGCCCTGGTCGATGGCTTCGCGGTAACGCGCCACGTTCTCGGTCAGGGTACCATCCAAGAGGCCACGCTCGATCCGGTCGGCGAGGGAATCCTCGGCGAGGTAAGCGTTCACAACGGTCGCGCCACAGCCGATCAGAACCGCAAAGTAATGCGGGTCGATACATTCTGCAGAGCGCACGTTGAGCGAGCAGAAGGTCCGCAGACCCTGACGGATCAGATGCGAGTGGACCGCCGAGGTCGCAAGGATCATCGGCATCGCCACTTTGCCTTCGCCCGAGAACTGGTCGGTCAGAACGATGTGACCCGCACCAGAGCGCACGGCTTCCTCCGCCTCGGCACGGATCCGTGCGAGGGCGGAATGCAGCGTGCCGCGACCCGGGGCAAAGGTACAGTCGATCTCAGCCAGTTTGGAGCCAAGGTTCTCCGCCAGCTTGTCCCACTGGGAGTTCGCCACAAAGGGGCTTTCCAACACGACGATCTCGGTCTGCGAGCTGTCTTCGTCCAGCACGTTCTTGAGGTTGCCAAAGCGCGTCTTCAGGCTCATCACGCGGAATTCGCGCAAGCTGTCGATCGGTGGGTTGGTCACCTGAGAGAAGTTCTGACGGAAGAAATGGCTCAGCGGACGATACTGTTTCGACAGAACCGCGGAGGGCGTGTCGTCGCCCATGGAGGCGAGGCTTTCTTTGCCGTCCTCGGCCATCGGCGCGAGGATCTGTTCCAGCTCTTCAATGGTGTAGCCTGCAGCCACCTGACGGCGGCGCAGCTCTTCGCCTTTGAACAGCGGAGTTTCCTGCACGCCGCCGAGGATCTCGTCCAGGTCGTTGACCTTCTCGACCCATTCGCCAAACGGCAAGGCGCGAGCGAGTTTGTCTTTGATTTCAACGTCGTGGTAGAGCTCGCCCTTTTGCATGTCCACGGCCAGCATCTGACCCGGACCCAGCGCGCCTTTTTCCACCACGGAGGCTTCGTCGATCGGCACCATGCCGGCCTCGGAACCCGCGATGACCAGACCGTCGCCAGTGACCACATAGCGCATCGGGCGCAAACCGTTACGGTCGAGACCAGCGCAGACCCAGCGACCATCGGTCATCGCCAGGGCGGCGGGACCGTCCCAGGGCTCCATCACTGCGTTGCAGTAGGAATACATATCGCGCCAAGCCTGCGGCAGTTCCTCGGCCTGTTTGGACCAGCTTTCCGGCACCAGCATGGTTTTCGCCATCGGCGCAGAACGACCGGCGCGCACCAGAACCTCAAACACCGAGTCAAGCGCGGCGGAGTCGGACGAACCGTTGGCCACAATCGGTTTGATGTCTTCGGCGTGGTCGCCAAAGGTCGCCGAGGCCATGCGGATCTCGTGCGATTTCATCCAGTTGAGGTTGCCCTTCAGCGTGTTGATCTCGCCGTTGTGGGCGAGCATGCGGAAGGGCTGTGCCAGCCACCACTGCGGGAAAGTGTTGGTGGAATAGCGCTGGTGATAGATCGCAAAGGCGGATTCAAAACGCTCGTCCATCAGGTCGGGGTAGAAAACCGCAACCTGTTCGGCCAGCATCATGCCCTTGTAGATGATCGAGCGGCAGGAGAGCGACGCGATATAGAGCGTACCCACTTGCGCAGCCGCTGCCGCCTTTTCGATGCGGCGACGGATTACATAAAGCTCGCGCTCAAAGGTTTCCTCGTCCACGCCTTTGGAGTTCGAGATCAGGATCTGCTCGATCTCGGGGCGGGTCGCGTTGGCCTTTTCACCAAGGCAGGTCACATCCACCGGCACGTGGCGCCAGCCGTAGATGTAATAGCCCATGCGCAACACTTCGGTCTCGACGATGGTCCGGCAGGTTTCCTGCGCACCAAAGTCGGTCCGGGGCAGGAAGACCTGACCCACCGCGAGCAACTCGTTTTCACGCGGGTTGTGACCGGTGCGGCGCACTTGGTCATAGAAGAAGGGCACCGGGATCTGCACGTGGATGCCTGCGCCGTCGCCGGTTTTGCCGTCAGCGTCGACCGCGCCACGGTGCCAGATCGCTTTCAGTGCATCGATGCCGGCCTCAACCACCTTGCGGCTCTTGGCGCCATCGACGGAGACCACAAGGCCCACACCGCAGGAAGAATGCTCTTCTTCCTCGGAATAAAGACCGTTTTCGGCCATCCACTTGCGCTTTGCTTCCTCGGCGCGCACCCAGCTTTCATCATATTTGGTCATCGGTTTTCTCCTCTGCCTGGCGGTGGCGCCGCGCCTTTGCTCAGGGGCGCCAGACCGCTTGGGAAAATGGTTGATTACTCAGCAGCGACAGCGGCTTTGGTGTTGAACCGCTCAAGGATCGCTTCGGCACAGTCGCGACCATCCTTGATCGCCCAGACCACGAGGGAGGCCCCGCGCACGATGTCGCCCACGGCGTAGACGCCGTCGAGGTTGGTCGCGCCGGATTTGAACTCCGCCTTGATGGTGCCCCAACGGGTCACGGGCAGGTTCGGCTGGTCCCACAGGGTCGGCAGCTCTTCCGGCTCAAAGCCAAGCGCCTTGATGACCAGATCGGCCTCTTCGACATAGTCGGCACCCTCGATCACTTCGGGCGCCTGACGGCCAGAGGCATCGGGCTGGCCCAGACGCATCTTCTGCACCATCACGCCTGCGACTTTGCCATCTGCGTCGGTGAAGCCTTTGGGGGCGGAGAGCCACTCAAAGACCACGCCTTCTTCCTCGGCGTTCTGCACTTCGCGCTGCGAGCCGGGCATATTGGCGCGGTCACGGCGGTAGAGACATTTGACCGAAGTCGCGCCCTGACGGATCGAGGTGCGTACGCAGTCCATCGCGGTGTCACCGCCGCCGATCACGACGACGTTTTTGCCCTTGGCGTTATAGGTACCATCCTCATACTCGGCCACGGTGTCGCCGAAGTTCGCCACCTTGTTGGAAGCGGTGAGGAAGTCGATCGCCTTGACGATCCCGGTCGCGCCGGAACCCGGCATTGCCAGATCGCGGGACTTATAAACGCCGGTGGCGATGATCACCGCATCATGCTTGGCGCGGATCTCCTCAAAGGAGATGTCCTGACCCACGTTGCAGTTCATCACAAAGGTGACGCCACCATCGGCCAGCAGCTGGTTGCGGCGCATCACCACGTCCTTTTCCAGCTTGAAGCCGGGGATGCCGTAGGTCAGCAAGCCGCCCGCGCGGTCATAGCGGTCATAGACGGTGACCTGCACGCCAGCTTTGCGCAACATGTCCGCCGCAGCAAGACCACCGGGGCCTGCGCCGATGATGCCGACAGACTCGGTGCGTTCTGCCAGAGGCGCGTTGGCTTTCACCCAACCGCGCTCCCACGCTGTATCGGTGATGTATTTTTCCACCGCCCCGATGGTGACAGTGCCGTGTCCGGACTGTTCGATCACGCAGTTGCCTTCGCACAGACGGTCCTGCGGGCAGATGCGGCCGCAGATCTCCGGGAAGGTATTGGTGGCTTGCGAGGTTGCATAAGCCTCTTCCAGACGGCCGGTCGCGGTGAGGCGCAGCCAGTCGGGGATGTTGTTGTGCAGCGGGCAATGAGATTGGCAGTAGGGCACGCCACATTGGCTGCAGCGGCTTGCCTGCTCTTCTGCTTTAGCAGCCGCGAATTCGGCATAGATCTCGTCGAAGTCTTCCCGACGGGTCTCCGCAGTGCGCTTCTCGGGCATATCGCGATCGATTTTCACGAATTTCAGCATCGGTTGCTTGGCCACGGCGAAACTCTCCTCTTGGCTGGCGGCGACAGTATAAAATCCGGGCCTCAAGAATTTAGGTCAGCAATACTTACCTAATTACGGGCCAGTTGATTGTGAATAGCGGTTTCATCGCACTTGTACAGAGGTTTTTAGGTCCACTTCGGTCCTAAATTCAGACTTTCCATGCAAATCAAAGGGTTTATACAATTTGGGTGCAGCTGCGGCATTCTCGCAGCCTAGCCTGCGGACCCCCTCCCTATGCCCTTGTTTCAATTAATTCTTGTTGCGCTCATTCAAGGCATCACCGAGTTCCTACCGATTTCCTCCTCTGGGCATCTGATTCTCCTGCCCGGACTGACAGGAATGGCAGATCAGGGACAGGCCATTGATGTCGCCGTGCACGTTGGCACATTGGCCGCTGTCATCCTGTACTTCTGGAGCGACGTGCGAGACGGTCTGATCGGCTTGCCCCGCGCCCTGACCGGGAAGATGGACACGCCGGGATCAAAGCTTGCGATGGGATTGATCGTCGCGACCATCCCAACCGTGGTTTTCGGGGCCTTTCTGCACTTCTCCGGCTTGAGTGACGCGCTGCGCTCGGTCGCGGTGATCGGCTGGACGATGCTGCTCTTCGGTCTCGTGCTCTATGTCGCGGACCAGAAGGGCGCGACAGAGAAGACGGTCTCAGACTGGGGTTTGAAGGATGCACTGATCATGGGCCTTTGGCAGATGATCGCCTTGATCCCCGGCACCTCGCGATCCGGGATCACCATCACCGGCGCGCGGCAACTGGGGTATACGCGGGAAGATGGCGCCAAGGTTGCCATGCTGATGTCCATCCCGACCATTATCGCCTCTGGCGTCCTTCTTGGTACCGAGGTGGCCTTGGAGGCCAATGTGGCTTTGATGCGCGACATGGGGATTGCCGCGGTGCTCTCTATGGTTTCGGCATTGGCCGCGTTGGCGATTATGATGCGCCTGCTGAAATCGGTCAGCTTCACGCCCTATGTGATCTACCGCGTCGTGCTGGGCGTCATTCTGCTTGTGATTGCCTACAGCTAAAACAAAAGGCGCGGAGTGATGCTCCGCGCCTTTGTCATTTCAGGTCCGAAGCCTTTGCCTCAGATATCGCCACGCAGGTTGCGGGCAGAGTTCATCAGCTCGTTGTACTGGCCCGAGGGGCGGAACTTCCACAGGTAGTCCGGCAGGACGGAGCCCATGGTCACCGGCTCGATCCCCAGATCAGCAAGCCCTTTGGCGTCAGCGGAGACAACATTGTCTTTGGCGAGGTTCTTCAGCTGATCCTTGGTCAGGATGCCGTTGGTGAAGAGACCCGCGGTGATCGACTGTGCCAGATCAAAACCAAAGGCCATCAGCCCCGCCACAAAACCAGGCAGGGACACCACGAGCCGCTTGCGGTTGATCACGGTCAGCATCTGCGCCATCAGCGCAGAGAAGCTCTTCACTTCCGGTCCGCCAAGCTCATAGACGCCCGGCTCTGCCTGACCGAGCACTGCGGCAACAGCCGCCTTGGCCACATCATCGACCCAAACCGGTTGGAACTTGGTCGCGCCGCCCGCGATGGGCAGTACCGGCCCGAATCGTGTCATCGACGCGAAGCGGTTGAAGAACTGATCCTCTGCACCGAAGATCACCGACGGACGCAGGATCACCGCAGAGGGGAAAGACGCCAACACGGCGGCTTCGCCTTCTGCCTTGGTGCGGGCATACTCGCTGTCGGAATCGGCATCTGCGCCAATCGCAGAGAGATGCACCATCTGCGCCACGCCTTGCTGGGCCGCGATCCGGGCAATGCGGCCTGCGCCTTCGGCTTGGACGGCGGTAAAGGTGTTCTTGCCAATCTCGTTGAGAACGCCAACGCAGTTCACCACTGCATCAGAGCCCGCCATGACGGATGCAACAGACGCATCGTCACGGATGTTGCAGAACACCGGCTCAACCTGACCCGGCACACCGTAGGGTTTGACATGCATCGCCTCGTTCGGACGACGCACGGCGACGCGTACGCGCCAGCCTTCTTTCGCCATGCGGCGCGCAATGTAACGGCCGACAAACCCCGACCCGCCATAGATGGTGACCAGTTTGGACATGACTTGGCTCCTCTCGCGCTAGCTGTTGCCCCGATCTACCCCCGCAAGCCCTTTCAAACAAGGCGCAAAACGCCGCTGATTGTCCGAAGAGCCGGGGATTGGACCGCTCTGCCACAGGATTTTGCAAAAATGTCAAAAATCCGTTTGACGCCCCCCGCGACTCTGCTTATACGGCCCTTCACCAACCCGTGCCCAGATGGCGGAATTGGTAGACGCGCTAGCTTCAGGTGCTAGTGTCCGTATGGACGTGGAGGTTCGAGTCCTCTTCTGGGCACCATTATCCCCCTTACATCTCCCGCTTGCTAAGCAGATGATAACGCTGGCCCTTTTGCCAGTGTGCCGTATGCGACTTTCGCTTGTGCGTGCTGTTTTGCTCTTGCTGACGGTGCGAATCTTTCATATACGGCCCCTCACCAACCCGTGCCCAGATGGCGGAATTGGTAGACGCGCTAGCTTCAGGTGCTAGTGTCCGTACGGACGTGGAGGTTCGAGTCCTCTTCTGGGCACCATTATCCCCCCTACACATCGCTGACTGCCTCGTTAGAGTGACCCTGAAATCATTCAGGGATCAGATCACATGCAGGCAAACCTCGACCATTGGCAGGAACGAGTCGATATGGCCGCGGCCTTTCGCTGGACTGCGCGACTCAATATGCACGAGGCGGTGGCAAACCACTTCTCGCTGGCGGTGAATGACGACGGCACCCGGTTCCTCATCAATCCGAATCAGAGCCATTTTGCGCGCATCAAGGCTTCGGATCTGTTGGAGGTCGATGCCAATGACCCCTCTACCATGGATCACCCCAATGCGCCGGACCCAACCGCCTGGGGGCTGCATGGATCGCTGCACCGGCTTTGCCCCCATGCGCGCTGCATCATGCATGTGCATTCGATCCACGCGACCGTGCTGGCCTGCCTGAAGGACAGCGCCCTGCCGCCGATCGACCAGAACTGCGCGACTTTCTACAACCGTACCGTCATTGACGACGGTTACGGCGGGTTGGCGTTTGAGGATGAAGGCACGCGATGCGCCGCGATGCTGACCGACCCAAAGGTCAAGGTGATGATCATGGGCAACCACGGCGTGCTGGTGATTGGCGCCACTGTCGCGGAGACCTTTAACCGTCTCTACTACTTCGAACGCGCTGCGGAGACCTACATCCGCGCCTTGCAGACAGGCCAGCCTTTGCGGGTGTTGAGCCCCGAGGTCGCCGAGAAGACCGCTCAGGAACTGGAGGACTACCCAGATGCATCTGAGGCGCATCTGGCGGCGCTGAAGGCCATTCTGGATGACGAGGGTGCGTCTTACGCGAAATGACCCCCAAGAACGCAAAAGGGGCGCTGCAGAGCGCCCCTTTATATATTTGCGTTAGGCCGCCGCCTCGCCCGGCTTCTTGCCGAGGATGATCATCGACAGAAGATCGTCGTCCGTCACATCGTCGATGTCGACAGTCCCGACCAGCTGACCGTTTTTCATCACAGAGGCCCGATCGCACAGCTCCATCACCGCATGGACGTCATGGTCGATCAGGAAGATCCCGATGCCCTGCGCCTTCAGCTGCTGAATGAGCTCCGCCACCATCTGCGTCTCATGCGGACCAAGCGCCGCGGTCGGCTCATCCATGATGAGGATCTTGGCGTTGAAATAGACCGCGCGGGCAATCGCCACCGACTGGCGCTGACCACCCGAAAGGGCCGAGACCGGCTCGTTGAACTTGCGGAAGTTCGGGTTGAGGCGCCCCATGATCTTGCGGCACTCCGCCTCCATCGCGGCATCGTTCACCAAACCGGTTCCGGTGACGATCTCGCGCCCAAGGAACAGGTTTGAGGCCGCATCGAGGTTATCCGCCAGCGCCAGCGTCTGGTAGATCGTCTCGATATTGTGGCTGCGCGCATCGCGGGGGTTGGTGATCTCCACCTTATTGCCGTTGATGCGAATTTCGCCGCTGTCCATCTTGTAAGCGCCCGAGAGCACCTTGATCAGCGTCGATTTGCCGGCGCCGTTGTGACCAAGCAGGCCGACGACCTCGCCGGGGTAGAGGTCGACGGACACGTCGTCGACCGCTTTGATGCCACCAAAGGAGATGGAGATGTTGTTCATCTCCACCATCGGAGTTGCGCCCTGGGCGCGGAGTTCTTTGGGAGTGGTCATTACTTGGCCCCCACACGCTTGCGATAGACGATGTCGATGAAGACGGCCGCGACCAGCACGGTGCCGACAACGATGTTCTGGAACGGCGCATCCACGCCCACCATGGCCATGCCGGACTGAAGGCTCTGCATGATCAAGGCTCCGAGGATCGCGCCGTAGATGGTGCCAAACCCGCCAGACAGCGCCGTGCCGCCGATGACCGCCGCCGCGATAACGCGCAGTTCATCAAGGGTGCCGATGTCGTTGGAGTGGTTGGCGAGACGCGCCGAGGCCACAACCGCCGACAGCGCACAAAGAAAGCCCATGATCGCAAAGATCTTCACGGTAAGCAGACGGGTGTTGATGCCCGACAGCTCAGCCGCATCCGGATTGCCGCCAGTTGCGAAGATATAGCGCCCCAGACGGGTCCGCTTTGCCACCACAGTCATCACCACGGCGACCGCGATGAGGATCAGCACCGAAATCGGCAGGCCGTAGCCTTGGGTGAAGCCCTCGGGCATCACCTCGCCGCGTGCTTCGAACATGCGTTCCAAGCGGCGCGTGGGGATCTCATAGGCGTTGAGGATGCCGACAAAGCCGAGGATCGCTGCTGCGATAATCGCCGCGAGCACGCCTTCGGCCCACAGAGGCTTGACCGGGAAGTCATGCGCAAGCTTGGCGCGGCGGCTGTTCCAGAGGGTCAGCAGCGCCAGCGCCGTGGCGACAAGCCCGAGCACCCAGCTCGCGGTGATCCCGAGCGTGCCATTGGTGCCGCCGAACATCAGGAAGGTGGAATCGAGCGGGCCGATGGTCTGACCGTCGGTCATATACCAGGCCACGTTGCGCCACACGAGGAAGCCACCGAGGGTCACGATAAAGGCGGGAATGGTCAAATAGCCGACCATCCAGCCGTGAAAGGCCCCGATCAGCGTGCCTGCGGCAAGACCCACCACAACGGCCACGATCCAGGTGATCGGGTGGTTGAGGCCAAGGCCCAGCACATTCGGCACAAACTCGGTCTGTGTCATTGCCATGATAGCAGAACAGGTCGCCAACAGCGCACCGACGCTGAGGTCGATGTGCCGGGTGACGATCACAAAGACCATGCCAGAGGCCATGATGGCCACGGAAACGGTCTGGATCGTCAGGTTGAAGATGTTGCGCGGCGTCAGGAAGCGCCCATCGGTCACCAGGTTGAACCCGATGCAGAGAATGATGAAGGCACCAATCATACCCAATAGCCGCACATCCAGCTCAAGCTGCTGGAAGACATTGCGCTTGTTTTGGGGGGTGATTGGCTGAGACGTGGTGTCGGTCATATCCGGCTCCAGTATTCAGCAAGTATATCAGATTTTGGGAGTGGATGGTCCGAAATCCTTCGGACCATCCGATTTGGTCAGTTCAACAGATCCACAGGGATCAGTTGCAGGGCGCCGGGCCGTTTTCCACGCCTTGGCAGAGCGCTTCCTGGGTGATCCAGCCAGCGTCCACAACGGCGGAGAGGTTGTCCTTGGTCACCGGAACCGGTGCGAGGAATTTCGCAGTCATGGTGGTGCCTGCCGGAGAGGTCCAGGAGGTTGCGCCGTCGATGTCTGCCATCGCGGTGCCGCCTGCCATGGCAACGGCGATTTCGCCTGCGGCGTGGCCGAGGTCACGGGCGTCTTTCCACACGGACACGGTTTGGGTGCCTTTGGCCACGCGGTTCAGCGCGGCGTGATCGCCGTCCTGACCGGAGACCGGGATACCTTCCATGCCCTGCGCGGTCAGCGCAGCCACAACACCGCCTGCGGTGCCGTCGTTGGAGGCCACAACCGCGTCGACCTTGTTGTCGTTGGCGGTCAGGATCTGCTCCATGTTGCGCTGTGCGTTGGCCGGCAGCCAGCCATCGGTATAGGCTTCGCCCACGATGGTGATGTCACCAGAGTCCACAGCCGCTTGGATGATCTCCTGCTGACCACCGCGCAGGAAGTCTGCGTTCGGGTCGGTCGGCGAGCCTTTGATCATCACGTAGTTGCCCTTGGGCATCGCTTCGAACACGGCGCGCGCCTGCATCCGGCCCACTTCGACGTTGTCGAAGGTCAGGTAGAAGGCACGGTTGTCTTCGATCAGACGGTCATAGGCTACAACCGGGATACCTTCGTCCGCAGCGGCTTGCACAGCCGGGCCGATCGCTTGCGCGTCTTGTGCCAGGATGATCAGCGCGTCAACGCCCTGAGCGATCAGGCTCTCGATGTCAGAAAGCTGCTTTGCAGAAGACGACTGCGCGTCGGCGGAGATGTACTCTGCACCTGCTTCGTTCAGCGCGGCAACGATGGCTGCTTCGTCGGTTTTCCAGCGCTCTTCCTGGAAGTTTGACCAGCTGACGCCAACGGTCAGATCCGCGGCGAAAGCCGAGGATGCAGCAAATGCACTGAGTGCGATAACGGAAAGTCCGTTCAAAAATTTCATGTTTTCCTCCCTTGTCCTGCGGGTCAGGTCAGTGATCGTCCCGCAGCGTGATTCATGCTTAGCAATATTTTTTTTGAGTTTCAAATTAAATCATGTATCCTTTCCGCAGGGAGAAGTTGCCGCGGACTTTTTATGGTGACATAACGTGTTGCCGCGCAAAGGGGTCGGCGTCGGAGGAGCATCAATTTGGCACGATCAGGGAGGCTGTCGTCACCGGGCGACCAGCGCGAAAGCGGACGTCAGCAAATTCTCGATGTGATTCGCGGGGCAGAAAGCATCGCTCGTATCGACATCGCCAAGGCTACGGGTGTGAGCCCGGCCACGGTGACGGCCATCACCGCTGAACTCCTTGCCGCCGGCCTGATCGAAGAAATCGCTCCCGAAGCTTCCCCCGAAGCGCGCCGTGGCCGCCCGCGTGTCGCGCTCAAGATCCGCGGGGCCGCGCATCGCATTGCTGGCTTGAAGGTCGCGCACCATGTGATCTCGACTGTCATCACTGATTTTGTCGGCGAAGAACTGGCCAGCCACGAGATGCCGCTCATCAAAGGGGTGATGTCTGTTCCAGAGTTCTGCGCTCAGATCCGCCGGGCGTTGGAATTCACCTGCAAGAAGGGCGGCTTTACCATTGACGACCTGTCCGGCATCGGGCTTGGCGTTGCGGGGATGGTCGATGCGGAGCGCAGCTTTGTCTATTGGTCCTCCTCGCTGGAGGCGCGAAATGTCGACCTCGGCGCGGCCATGGCCGAGGTGCTCCCCTGCCCCGTTTTCATGGACAACGACGCGAATTTGGTGGCCAAAGCTGAGCATCTGTTTGGCGAGGGTCGCACCTGCGACAACTTCATCGTCATCACCATCGAACATGGCGTTGGCATGGGCATTGTGATCGACGGGAAAATCTATCGCGGGAACCGCGGCTGCGGGGCGGAGTTCGGTCACACCAAAGTGCATCTCGAAGGGGCGCTGTGCCAATGCGGTCAACGCGGCTGCCTCGAGGCCTATGTGGGCGACTATGCGCTGTTGCGCGAGGCGAATATCTCCAGCGGCAGCGAGCGCCACACCAGCGTCGCCGCCCTGTTCGGTGCGGCCGAGAACGGCGACATGATGGCAAAGTCGATCCTAGACCGGGCGCGTCGCATGTTCGCGATGGGGTTGGCGAATGTGGTCAATATGTTCGACCCGTCCAAGATCATCCTCTCCGGCGCGCGACTGTCCTTTGACCATCTTTACTCCGACAAGGTGATTGAGGAGATGCGGCAATGGGTGGTGCAAGTGGACGCCCCCCTGCCCGAGGTCATCGTGCATGACTGGGGCGATCTGATGTGGGCCAAGGGCGCCGCCGCTTATGGCATCGAAGAAGTCACCTCTCGCACCGTCAAGGAGCTTGCCAATGCCTCGGCTTGATCTTTCGTTACTGGCGATTCTGGCGGTCACCTCAACGGGCTTTGCCGAGCCAGTGGTGCCGCAATTCACGCCGGTCCCCCTCGCCAAGCATATCTATGACGGCGGTTGGGAACACTACGTGGGCGGTGGCCTCGCAGTGTTTGACTGCAATGGCGACGCCCTGCCCGAGCTTTATGCCGCGGGTGGCGAAAATCCGGGCCAGCTGTTCCTCAACACCACCGGCGCGGATGGCACACTGGGTTTTACGCACGAGACGCCCGAGGCGCTGGCGCTGACTGGCGTGACCGGGGCCTACCCGCTTGATATCGACAGCGACGGGATTCTCGACCTTGCGATCCTGCGCGCTGGACCGGATGTTCTGATGAAGGGGCTGGGGCACTGCGCTTTCACCCCCTTTGCCGATCTTGGCTTTGACAGCGGTGATCATTGGACCACCGGGTTCTCTGCCACTTGGGAGGGCGACAACAGCCTGCCCACGCTGGCCTTTGGCACCTATGTTGACCGCAGCAACCCAAAGGGGCCCTTCGGCACCTGCGACGACACGCTGCTTTATCGTCCCGAAGGCGACCACTATCGCCCGGTGCAGGCGCTCTCCCCCGGGTTCTGCGCGCTTTCCGTGCTGTTCAGCGATTGGAACCGCAGCGGGCGCGCTGACCTCAGGATGTCGAACGACCGCCATTACTATGTGCGCGGCGGGCAAGAACAGATGTGGGCGATGGAGGAGACCCCAAGGCTATATACCGAGGCGGAAGGCTGGAAGCCCTACGCGCTCTGGGGTATGGGGATCGCCTCGCGCGACATCAATGGCGATGGCTATCAGGACGTTTATCTGACCTCGATGGGGGATCAGAAGTTCCAGCTGCGCGACCCAAAGGCGGCGGGGCCGGTCTGGCAAGATGTCACCTATGGCTTTGGCACCACGGCGCATCGCCCCTATACCGGCGGCGATGGGCGGCCCTCCACCGGCTGGCACGCGGCCTTTGGCGATGTGAACAACGACGGGCGCGACGATATCTATGTGACCAAAGGCAATGTCGAGCAGATGCCTGATGCGGCGCAGAAAGATCCCAACAACCTGATGCTGCAACAGGCGGATGGCAGCTTTGTCGAAGGGGGCGAGGCCGCAGGGATCGCCTCCCTCGCGCGTGGACGGGGCGGCGCGCTGGTTGATCTGAACCGGGATGGGTTTCTGGACGTGGCAGTGGTGAACCGCCGCGCCCCGATGGAGGTCTGGCAGAACACAGGCGCGACCGGCGGCAACTGGCTGTTGCTGCGGCTGGAGAATACGGGCGCAAATACCCAAGCGATCGGCGCCTTTGTCGAGGTCCGTTTTGACGGAAAGTCTCACCTGCGCGAGGTTACCGTGGGCGGTGGCCATGCCGGCGGCGACAGTGGCGATCTGCATCTCGGCCTTGGCACCGCGACAGAGGCAGAGCTGCGGGTGATCTGGCCCAATGGTGTGACAGGCGATTGGCAGCGCGTCACCGCCAATCAACGCTTGGTACTGCGCCCCTAAGCTGGGGCGTCAGCGATCCACCGGCAGACCGCTCGGTACCGCCTCTGGCACCCCAAGCCGCCCATCGACACCCGCCTGATCGGTCAGCACGTTGAGGAAAGCCACCAGCTCTGCCACCTCCGCATCGCTGAGGGAAATCGGCGCGATCTGCACCGCCGCAACAATCGCGGCACGCTCTTCTGCACTATCCTGAATAATCCAGTCTTCCTTGCCGCTTAGGGTGGGGAGAATGGCTGACGTCTTGTCGTAATTGTTCAGTGATTGCTCAGCGTCAAGGTGATGCTTCACAATCCCCTCTAGCGTCCGGAAAGCCCCCGAATGGCCGTAGGGTGCGGTGGTTGCCACGTTGCGCAGCGAGGGCGTGCGAAAGGCAAAGAGATCCTCCGCCGCGCCCGTCACCCGAATGCGGCCTTCGTCGCGGTGATGCGGTTCAAACCGGGCGGATTTGCCGGGGCCGAACTGCGGCACGCCCAGCGTGTGAAAATCGTGATCGGTTTGCAGCCAGCCTTGATGGCAGGTGCTGCACTCCGCCTTGCCATAGAACAGCTCCATCCCCCGCAATGCGTCCTCGGGCAGATCGCCTTTGCCAAGCATATAGGCGTCAAAGGGGCTCATATCGGCGCGCCATTCAAAGCGGATGAAATCGGCCAGCACATTGGCGATCGCGGCAAAGGTGATCGGCTGCCCAGCGCCCAGAACGGTGTCAAACCGCGCGCGATACTCCGGGATCGCGGCGACACGGGCGGCGATGATCTCCCAGGCGCCGCCGGGCTGGGACAGTTGCCCCAGACGCACCGCCTTCGCCACGTCGTTTTCGGAGTAATGCCCGGCCATCTCGTCCGGCGACAGCACCGGGAACATGGCCTGCGCCGCAAGCGCGTCGTCAAAGCCTGCCACCATATCCTCGCCCAGCGGCGTGCGGATGCCATTTGGAAAGGAGGGATCATCCTCCAGCCGCCCGTCATGGAACATCACCGTGAACTCCGCCGCGCCAAGGTTCCACAGCCCCGGCGCATTACGCGGGATGCGTTCCTCCGGCATGTCGGCAGCATCGACCACACGCTCTGGCCCCAAACCAATGCCGCCCTCGCCGATACCCAGCGAGACCCCATCACTGGTGCCGAATTTCGGATGATGGCAGGTGGAGCAGGCAATGTTGCGATTGCCGGAAATCTCCCGGTCGTAAAACAACAGTTGTCCCAGCACGACCGCCGCCATGTCGGCTTCGGGAAAGACCGGGCGCGGGCCGAGGTCGGGACGTTCTGCAGCCTGCAGAGAGGAGACCCACAGAAGGCTGACCAGAGCGGTGCTGCGCATCAGATCCATCCGAAATCCAATCTCAGGGTTTGGCGGTAGGGTTTGTCGGGCGTGACCATCACGCTGGGAAACTGCGGCAGGTTCACGGCGTTGGGAAAGCCCTGCGGTTCAAAACACACACCCATTGCGGGACCAATGTTTTGCCCTGACAAGCCACCCGCCTGTTGCGCAAGACCCGATGCGGTATAGACCTGCGCGCCCGGCTGATCGGTTGTCACAGCCATCTGCAAGCCATCCGGCGCGGTCAAGGTCGCGACAGGCAAGCCCTGCCCCCGCTCGGGATCGAACATCAGATTGATATCGCTGCCCAAATGCTCTGGATCAAGCGAACCAAGGCTGCGGCCGAGGCGCATGTCGTAACGGGTGCCGCAAAGGTCCGCGATCTCACCATTCGGGACATTCGTGTCATCAAGCACCAGATAGCCCGAGGCATCGACCTGCAAGCGATGATCCCAGATCGGCGCGACGCCCCCGGCGAGGTTATAGTAATTGTGCTGTGCGAGGCTGATCGGCGTCGGCGCGCTGACTTTGGCCGTCATGTCATAGACCACCGCCAGCCCATCGAGGCTCACCGTCACCGAAAATTCCACATCAGCGGGAAAGCCGTTTTCCCCGGCCGGAGAGTGATAGGTCAGCCTCGCCTGAGTTTCAGAGAGCGCGGTGATGTCCCAGAGTACATGCGACAGGCCTTTGGCACCGCCATGCAGCAGATTGCCGTTTTCGTTTGCCGGAAGCCGGACCAGCGCACCGTCCAGCTCGAAACAGGCGTTTTTGATACGGCCCGCCACGCGGCCCGCCATCACCCCGAGATAGGCGGGGTTTTCAAGATAGGCCACAGGGTCGGCATAGCCGAGCACAAGGGGGCGCTCCTCCCCCTTGTGAAACAGGCGCAGATCACGCGTCACGGCACCGATATTGAGCAGGCTGAGGCTGAGCGCGCCATTGCTGAGACGCGCCTCTTTCAGCATCTGCCCATCGTGAAGGCCGTGATTGACGATCTGCGCCGTGCTCATTCAGACAAACCGGTTGATGACATTCTCGAGATATTCCTGACGGCCCGAGCGCGGTTTCGGGTTGAGGTTCTCTGCCTCGACCCGCGCCGCGATATCCTCAAGCGTCCGTTTCCCGGAGAGCATATCCTGCGCCTCGGGCTGCTGCCAACCAGCGTAACGATCGGTTACGAATTGATCCAGCGTGCCGTCCTCGATCATCGCCGCCGCCGCCTTCAGGCCGCGGGCGCAGATGTCCATGCCGCCGACGTGACCGATCAGGAGATCCTCGGCGTCGATGGACTGACGGCGCAGCTTGGCGTCAAAGTTGGTACCGCCGGTGGTGAACCCGCCATGCTTCAGAATGTGGTAATAGGCCAGCGCCACTTCTGGCGTGTTGTTCGGGAACTGGTCGGTGTCCCAGCCGGACTGATAGTCGTTGCGGTTCATGTCGATCGAGCCGAACAGGCCCAGCGCCTGCGCGGTGGCGATCTCATGCTCGAAGGAATGGCCGGCGAGGATCGCGTGACCCTGTTCGAGGTTCAATTTGACCTCCTTCTCCAGCCCATGCCGCTTGAGGAAACCATAGACGGTAGCAGCATCATAGTCGTACTGGTGCTTGGAAGGCTCCTGCGGTTTCGGCTCGACAAGGATCGCGCCTTTGAAGCCGATCTTGTGCTTATACTCGACCACCATGTTGAGCATCCGGCCCATCTGTTGATCTTCTTGCGCAAGGTCGGTGTTCAGGAGCGTCTCATAGCCCTCACGGCCGCCCCACAGCACATAGTTCTCGCCGCCCAGACGGTGGGTTGCATCCATACAGGTCTTGATAGTCGCCGCCGAGAAGGCAAAGACGTCCGGGTCAGGGTTGGTCGAGGCGCCAGACATAAAGCGTGCGTTGGAGAACAGGTTCGCTGTGCCCCAGAGGAGCTTCACGCCGGTCTCTTCCTGCTTTTGCGCGAAATAATCGACGATCTCGTTCAGATTGCGGGTGTTCTCGGCAAAGCTGGCCCCCTCGGGCCGCACATCGGCGTCGTGGAAGCAGTAGTAGGGCGATTGCAGCAGAGTGAACATTTCAAAGGCCACGTCTGCCTTGAACTTCGCTGCCTCCATCGAGTCCTTAAACCAGGGGCGGTCAAAGGTCTGACCGCCAAAGGGATCGCCGCCCGGCCAGACAAAGCTGTGCCAATAGCAGGTGGCAAAGCGCAGATGGTCTTCCATCCGCTTGCCGAGGATCACCTCGTCCGGGTTGTAGTGGCGAAAGGCCAGCGGGTTGGTGCTCTCTGCGCCTTCGTATTGGATTTTGGCGATATCGCCGAAGAAACCGGTGCTCATGTCATCAAAGCTTTCATGTTGGGATAGAGGGCGCGGTAGCGGGCGTAAGAGGCGTCATAGGCCTCGGCGAGGTCGGGGCGCGGATCAATCGTGTGAGAGGTGGGCGGCGCGGTCATCACCGCAGCGAGGTCAGCGCCGGTGGCCCCCATGGCAAGGCGAGCGGCGCCGAGGGCGGCGCCAAACTCGCCCTTTTCGGGCAGGTCGAGCGGCACACCAAGGACGGTGGCTAGGGTCTCGACCCAATAGGGCGACTGGGTGCCGCCGCCCACTGCGAGGAGACGGTTGAGGCTGGTGTCGGTGCCTTTCAGCGCCTCAAGACAGTCGCGCAGGGCAAAGGCAACGCCCTCCATCACCGCTTGGGTCAACTCCGCCGGGCCATCGCCGATGTCGAGCCCGGCAAAGATAGCGCGGATGCGCGCGTCATTATGCGGCGTCCGCTCGCCCGACAGATACGGCAGGAAGGTGATCGAGGACGGGCCGTTGACGCGCCCGGGCAGAAGGCCCGCGAGGGTTGCCGGCGTCTGCCCCAGCGTGCGGGACAGCCAGTTGAGGCAATCCGTTGCCGCAAGGATCACGCCCATCTGATACCAGGTCCCCGGTACGGCGTGACAGAAGGTATGCACCGCCGAGGCCGGGTCGGGCGTGTAGGAGGCCTTGGCCGCCAGAAGAACGCCAGAGGTGCCGAGGCTGACAAAGCCTTCGCCTTCGCGGAAGCACCCTGCCCCACAAGCCGCCACCGCATTGTCGCCGCCACCGCCGGCCACAACAACAGGGCCGCGAATGCCCCACTCGGCGCGAAGTTCCTCGCGCAGATCGCCACCGGGGGCGGAGCCTTCGACCAGCTCCGGCATTTGATCGCGCCGCATGCCCGAGGCATCCAAGAGCTGCGCCGACCAGTCCCGTGCGCCGACGTCGAGCCATGACGTCCCGGCACTATCGGACATGTCGGAAATATACTCGCCGGTCAGCCAATAGCGGACATAGTCCTTGGGCAGCAGGACCTTGGCGATTTGGGTAAAAATCTCCGGCTCATGAGCCTTGACCCAGGCGAGTTTCGGCGCGGTGAAGCCCGGAAATACGATATTGCCAGAGAGGTCGCGCACGCCGGGTGTGGCATCGAGCTGTGCCGCCTCAGCAGCCGAGCGGGTGTCGTTCCACAGAATACAGGGCCGCAGCACCTTGCCCGCCGCGTCAAGCAGCGTCGCGCCGTGCATATGACCGCTGAGGCCAATGCCGCGCAGCTTGGCCATCTCGCCCGGGTGCGCCTCGCGCAGAGCTGCAACCGCGCGTTTGCAGGCGTCGATCCACTCTTGCGGATCCTGTTCACTCCATCCGGTATGCGGGTGCGAAACCCCATACGACGCATCAGCCACGCCAATAACGTTGCCACCCTCATCGGCCAGCAACGCGCGCAGCCCCGACGTTCCCACGTCAAGACCCAGATACATGCAATGTCCTCCCAATCGCCAGATGCACAGGACATCTACAGTCCTGCACATATTTATTTTGGCAGATAAAATAAAAACAGAGGCCCTGTCTACTGTCAATCCACCAGATTAAAACTTTACGCGCGAAAACTTTCTGTCGACATTGAAGGGAAATAGAAAAAGCCGCCTAAACCAAATGGCTTAGGCGGCTATTGATGTAATTCTGGGTCGCCAAACTGGCGGGAAATTATGCCACTTCGGCCTTTTCACCACGGGTCCAGAGCAAGCTGTGGAAGACCGAATCCACCGGGGTGCTGGCCAGGTGGTTGGTGTAGTTCGACATGATTTTCTGCGCGTAGCCGAGGATCACTTCCAGAATGTTTTTCTGTGTAAAGCCCGCGTCAAGGAAGGCCTGCACGTCCGCGTCAGACACAACCCCACGGTCGCGCACCACCAGAAGGGTAAAAGTCCGCAGCGCCTCCAGCCGGGGGGTCGGCAGCGGGGTCTCGGTGCGCAGCGCGGTGGTAATCGCGTCATCCACCTTCATCAGCTTGGCGATGCCGGTGTGGGCCGGCACGCAGTAATGGCATTCGTTCTCGACGTTGATGGTCTGCCAAACCACGGTCAGCTCATCCTTGTCAAAGCTGGTCTTCTGAAACAGCTCGTGCAGGCGCTGATAGCCCTCAAGCAGTTCCGGCGATTCCGCCATCACGCCGTGCAAGCCGGGGATACGACCAAAGGCCGCCTTGGATTTCGCCAGCAGCGGCTTGGAAGCTTCGGGAGCGGTGGTTTCGTCGTGAATGGTGAACTCAGTCATCGGATGGATCCTCATCAGGTCAGCTCCGGCACAGTGCCGGGGTACGAGGCACACATAAGGAATTTGAGTGATCACTCAAATAAGGAATTTGAGCATTCACTCAAACGTGAAATCTATGTGTTCCGAGGGAGAAGACAACAACGCGCGGAACGCCTATGTACTGTCCTATGACACGTGCCCGCCCATATGACCGAGACACCGCGCTGGACGCGGCCATGACCCTGTTCTGGCAGAAGGGGTTTCACGCGACCTCGCTCAAGGATTTGGAAGGCGCGCTGCAGATGAAGCCCGGCAGCATCTATGCAGCCTTTCACAGCAAGCAGGCGCTCTATCTGGAGGCGTTAGACCGCTATCTGGGGATCAGCCGCAACACGCTGGCCACCCTCGCGGCGCGCGAAGCCTCTCCGCTAACCGCCCTCGCCCAGTTCTTGCGTCGGTTCGGCACCCCGGACCTCACGAAGCGGGGACCGGCGATCTGCATGATCGTCAAAACGCTGATCGATGCCACCAAGGAAGAGCCAGAGATTCAGGCCGCTGCCAAGGCGCATTTGGCCACGATGACCGGCGACTTTGCGGCACTGTTTCAACGCGCTCAAGAGATCGGCGAACTGCCCGCATCCGCCAAGCCGCATTTGCTGGCGCGGAAGTTTCAGATGTCGATCACTGCGCTTCGGTTCGAAGCAGAGCGCAGTGGCGGGGACGAGGATCTGATGGACTTGGCCGAAGAAATGGCGCGCGACATCGAGCGCCTTCGCATCCAGTAAACCCTCAGCCCAAATAGACCTCGCCTTTGGGGTAGCGCACGCGCGGCTTGCTGTGCGTGGCGAGGAAAAAGCCAAGCGTCAGTGGTCCAACACGCCCCAGGAACATGATGATGATGATCATCATGCGCCCCATCGCGTCCAACTCGCTGGTAGATCCTCGGGTCAACCCAACAGTGCCAAAGGCGGAGGTCGCCTCAAATGCGAGGTCGAGGAACTCTTCGTCATGCGAGATCGAAATCAGGAAAATGCCCATCAGCACGATAAAGATACTGATCGTTGTGAGCGCCATGACCTTCATGATGTCATCAACGCCAAGGCTGCGGCCGAACACATGCAGGGCGGTTTGACGGCGGAAAAACGCGACGGTGCCAATGATGAGCACGATCAGCGTGGTCACCTTGATGCCCCCCGCCGTGGAGGTACTGCCGCCGCCGACCAGCATCAGCGACATGGTCATCAGAGAGGTGCTGTCGTGCAGCCCGCCGATATCCACGGTGTTGAACCCGGCCGTGCGTGGGGACACGGCCTGAAACCAACTGGCCCACAGGCGGCTTGCAGTATCGGGCAGCGCGCCCAAAGTCGCCGGGTTGTTCCACTCCAGGAAGGCAAAGAACACCCAAGCCACGAGGATCAGGGCCAATGTCCCAGACAGCATCAGCTTACTATGAAGGGTAAGGCGGTGCCAGGAGCGCGCCTGAAATACATCTCCCACAACGATGAAGCCCAACCCGCCAAGGATAAACAGCGCGGGGATGGTGATGTTGATGATCGGGTTTCCGACCCATTGCGACAGGCTGTCGGGATAGAGGGCAAATCCCGCATTATTGAAGGCGGAGATACTGTGGAACAGCGCGTGCCACAGTCCCTTGGTCCAACCGAACTCCGGCACAAAGACCAGCGCAAGGATGGCAGCGCCAGCAAGTTCGCACACCAAAGCGACGACCATAATGGTGCGGACGATGACCGCGAGACTGCCAAGCGAGGGTTGATTGAGGTCTTCGCGCAGGATCAGCCGCTGCGGCATTCCCACCGGCAGGCCCAGCGCAGACAACAACAGGACGGCAAACGCCATCAGCCCAAGCCCGCCAAGCTGGATCAAGGCCGCCACGACAACCTGCCCAAACACTGTGAAATCGCTGCCTGTGTCCACCACCGCAAGACCGGTCACTGTCACCGCAGAAGCGGATGTGAAGAAGGCATCCGAGAAGGTCACGCCACCGGTTTGCGCCAGTGGCGACCACAGGAACACCGCTCCAATGAAGATGCAGATGAAATAGGACAGCGCCAACACTAAGGGAGGCGGCAACCCCCGATCGAGGTTGAGCGGGGCTTTGCGAGAGGGGCGTTTCAATAGAGGCTCGACGCGAAGGTGCGCAAATCGGATCGCTTGCCGAGCAGGATCAGCAAATCATCCTTCGCCAACGAACAGGTGGCGCCATCCTGCCCCAGATACTCGGTGCCGCGCATCAGAGCGATGCATCTCAAATCGTGGGCAGCGTAGGGCACATCGACCAAAGCCTTGCCTTCTAGCGATTCCGGGATCTTGAAATTCACCACGTGGTAGCCGTTGCCGAGGCTGACATAATCCCGCACCAACGGGTTGTGGAGCACCTGTGCGATATGCATTCCCACATCGACCTCAGGATGGATCACCCGGTCGACCTTCAGCTTGCTCAGGATACGGTGGTGCGTCTTGGTCGTTGCCTTGGCCCAGACCACCGGCACCCCGATGGTTTTGAGGTTGATGGCGGCAAGGATACTGGCCTCTAGGTCAGAGCCCATCGCAACCAGCGCCACGTCGCAATCGGCGATTCCCGCCTGTCGCAAAGCGAGATCATCCCGCGCATCCACGATCAACGCCTGAGACAACTCGTCCGCGCAAAGGCTCACGCGCGTCTCGTTGGTATCAATGCCGATGACGTGATTTCCAAACCGGCTCAACTCTTTGGCAACAGCTGTCCCAAAGGTCCCAAGTCCGACGATGGCGAAGGTATTGCGCCGCTCCGGGTTCTTGCGTTTTGCACCCAGCATTCGGTTCCGCTTTCTCTTTCGACGCCGGAAACAGCCCGGCAGGAGAGTTTCAAAGCACTCGGCGACACGCTTTGCAACCCCTCTCCGAAAGTTTGATGCTGCCCTGCAGCGTGGCTTTAACTACCGATCAGCCTGTCAATTCAGGTAGATTTCAGCTCAGAAGCGCCCCAGCGAAGACCTGCCTCACGCCGCCGCTCCGCCCCGACATACTGTTGAGTTCACGCCTCAAAACGCCTATGTCCATGGCCTAAACCGCTCGACTTCATGCGCAAGGTGACCCTCCGTGGCGAATTTTCTATACCAGCAAGATCTGCCCGACGATCTGGACCTCGGTCCCGTGGTGGCGATTGACTGCGAGACCATGGGCCTCAATCCGCATCGCGACCGTCTTTGTGTGGTTCAAATGTCGGGTGGTGATGGCAACGCGCATATCGTGCAGATCGCCAAAGGTCAGAGTGAGGCCCCAAATATTGCGCGGATGCTCACCAACCCTGACGTCTTGAAGCTGTTTCACTATGGTCGGTTCGACATCGCGGCGATGTTTCATGCCTTTGGCGCGCTGGCCGCTCCCGTCTACTGCACCAAGATCGCCAGCCGCATGGTGCGCACCTATACTGATCGGCACGGCCTGCGAAACCTAACGCAAGACCTCCTCGGCACCGACATCTCCAAACAGCAGCAGATGAGCGACTGGGGGGCTGAAACTCTGACACAAGCGCAGCTGGACTATGCCGCCTCGGATGTGTTGCATCTGCACAAGCTGTGCAAAGTCCTGAACGAACGCCTCGCTCGCGAAGGGCGTACTGCCCTTGCGCAGGCCTGTTTCGATTTCCTACCGACCCGCGCACAGCTTGACCTTTGCGGCTGGCCCGAGACCGACATTTTCGCCCATTCCTGACGGGCGCTCGCCCAACGTCAGACTACCAATACCAGCGATCAAAGAGGGAGGCCGAGACATGGATCGTTATTCGCGCATCGTCGCCTACCTCAAGGTGATCCTACCCCTAGCGTCGCTGGTTCTGCTGTCCACGCTGTTCATGATCTCGCGGCAAGTCTCCACCGATCCGGTGATCCCCTTTGCCAAAGTCGAGATCGAGGACCGCCTGCGCGGCCAACAGGTGACAGCCCCGTTTTTTACCGGCACCACCTCATCAGGACACGAGATTACCGTCGCGGCGGCCAAGGCCCTGCCCGGCAGCGACCGCGCCAGTGCGTCAGCGACGGACCTAGAGGCGGAAATCCGGACCACCGAGGGACGCAGCATTCTGCTTCTGTCGGACAGCGGGTCAATTCTGCCAAACGAGGATATAGCGCGGCTGGATGGCAACGTTCGGATCCTCACATCTGACGGCACACGGGTTGAAACCGACGCGCTCGAAGCGCAACTGAGTGGTCTTGAGGCTCTCAGCCCCGGAACCGTTACAGCGACTGGCCCAATTGGAGATTTCACCGCAGGTCGGATGCGGATCTTCACAAAATCGAAGAACGGACCGGTACATATTGAGTTCACTGAAGGCGTAAAGCTGGTGTACGATCCTGCAAAAGTGGAAAGATAACCTGTGCGACGACTAGTCTTATCTCTTTTCATCAGCGTGATGAGCCTCGCCCCGGTAGCCCAAGCGCAGGGCACCGACATCTCATTTGGCGTGTTGAAAACAGACACCTCTCAGCCGGTTGACGTGACGGCCGACACGTTGGACGTGGACCAAGAGAATGGCTCTGCCCTGTTCAAGGGCAACGTTCTGATCGTGCAGGCCGACATGCGCCTGAGCGCTGACAGCGTTCTTGTGATCAACAAGACCTCAGGCAGCGGCATCGAGCGGCTTGAGGCACGCGGCAATGTGCTCTTGGTCAGCGGTGAGGACGCGGCCGAGGCGCAAGAAGCGGATTACACCATCGACAGCGGCAATGTGGTGATGCGTGGCAACGTGCTGCTCACCCAAGCAGGCAACACTCTCGGCGCACAGAATATGACCGTGAATCTCGCGACCGGTAAAGCCACGCTGAGCGGCCGTGTGCGCACCACACTTGGCGGCACTGGCAAAAACTGATGGCCAAACCGAATCTGACAGTCACTACCGGGACCTCCGGCCTGCGCATCGAGAAGATGCGCAAAAGCTACCGCAAAAAGGTGGTGATCCGCGAGGTTTCGATGGAGCTAAACCGCGGTGAAGTGGTTGCGCTGCTGGGTCCAAACGGCTCGGGCAAGACCACCAGCTTTTACACCATCGCGGGCCTCGTGTTCCCCGAGGCCGGCAAGGTGACCATCGACGGCCACGACGTCACCAACCTGCCGATGTATCGCCGCGCCCGGCTGGGTATCGGCTACCTGCCGCAAGAAATGTCGATTTTTCGCGGGCTGTCGGTCGAAGACAATATCTCTGCTGTGCTGGATATCGCCGTCTCACAAGAGCACAAGCGCCGCGAGCGCTTGGAAGAGCTGCTGTCGGATTTCTCGATCGAACATCTCCGCCGCGCCCCCGCGCTGGCTTTGTCGGGCGGGGAACGTCGCCGTGTTGAGATCGCCCGTTGCCTTGCGGCGGATCCGAAATACCTGTTGTTGGACGAGCCGTTTGCTGGCGTCGATCCGATCTCGGTCGGAGATATTCGAAATCTTGTAGCGGATCTGAAGACACGTGGAATCGGCGTTCTGATCACAGATCACAATGTGCGCGAGACGCTCGAAATCGTCGACCGCGCCTATATCCTTCACGACGGTCAGGTGCTGATGTCCGGTACCCCGGAAGAGGTCGTGGAGAACGAAAATGTCCGCCGCGTGTACCTCGGCGACAATTTTCGCATCTCCTAATCACCTTTTGCGCAATTTTACTTGGCAACTCCTCGCCCAAAGTGGGGATTGCCCAGACAAATGCGTATGGATTGTCATTGACTCCGCCCCGGGTTTGTCATCGAATTGTCGTATGGCAAATGTGCACACCGCAGCGGTCAAGGTTCGGGTCCTGAGTTCAGGGCGCAACCTTCTGCATGCCGCACAGGACGCCCATCCTTCCTGGCGACCGTAATCGAACACCGCAGGTGAACTGCGTCTATTCGCGCGGCCCGGGCATAACGATAAGGAGAACACATGCGTTACAAAGTCAGCGGAAAACAGATCGACATCGGCGAATCTCTACAAACCCACGTAGAGACCGAACTGAGTGCGGTCTTGGAGAAATACGCAGGCCGACCGACAGATGCACAGGTCGTCTTCTCCCGCCACGCGCATGAATTTGTCTGCGAAACCATTGTCCACCTTTCCACCGGCTTGACCTGTCAAGCCAAGGCGCATGCCACTGAAATCTATGCCGCCTTTGAGGCTTGCCTCGAAAAGATGGACAAACAACTGCGCCGCTACAAACGGCGTTTGAAAGATCATCATCGCGACCGGAGCGAGCCGGTTGAACTTATGGGTGTCAGCTCGTATATCCTCGCCTCTGAAGAAGCGGATTCCGAGAACGAACCGGACTCGCTGCAGCCGATCATCGTGGCTGAGATGGAAACTAAGGTTCCCTCTCTGTCGGTAGGTGAAGCGGTGATGCAGATGGAACTTGCAGGGTCCCCGGTCCTCGTTTTCCGCAATGAGAGCAAAGATGGACTGAACGTGGTCTACCGGCGTGAAGATGGCAACATCGGCTGGATCGATCCGTAAGCACACCCGAAGGGGCCGGAACAAGGCCCCTTCACCCCGAGTGGAGCAGTGGCAATGCAGATTTCGAACATCCTCAAGCAAGAGGCCGTCCGGGTTATCGGTGCGGCCTCTAGTAAGAAGCGCCTGTTTCAGGAAATCGCTGAGGTTGCCAACTCCGCTTATAAATTGCCGTCCTCGACAACCGTTGAGGCACTTTTGGACCGGGAAAGCCTTGGCCCAACAGGTGTAGGCCATGGCGTTGCCCTGCCCCACGCGCGGCTAGAGGGCATCGACCGCGTGGTCGGTGTGTTTGTGTCGCTGGAAAAGCCGTTGGATTTCGGCGCGGTGGACCGTCAGCCCGTCGACATCGTCTTTGGCCTTTTTGCGCCCGTTGATGCGGGTGTTGAGCACCTGAAGGCGCTGGCATTGGTGTCTCGTACCCTGCGCGAGCAGAGCTTTTGCACCAAACTTCGGGCCAACCCCGATCCGGCGACGCTCTATACGATCCTGACCGAAAACCCCTCGGTCCAGGCAGCCTGAGCGTAGATCAAACACATACAAACGCGCCGCTTTCGGCGCGTTTCTTGTTTATGACGGTGTTTTAGATCCCGTAGGCCTTGCGCACGAAGGTCGCGCCAAATTCCTGTCCCATCAGACGATCCACAATCCCGCGCAGCAGTTTGAAGCTATCCTCGCGGAGCGTTTTCTCCGCATCTTTCAGCTTCTTGTCGGTGATCGCGGCGTCCTTGTTGATGTAGTGGCCCACGAGCGCTTTGTTGGCGTGATGACCGATGTTGTAGTCGTTCTTCGCACCGTACTTCTTTACCGCTTCCGCAAGTTTGTTCTTCTTGTGGACGAGGATATAGGTGTCGAGGAAGGGCGTGTCGTGGGTCGCTTTCACCAGCGCATTGAGGGCCGCTGTGAGCTTTGAATCCTTCAGGACCATATCCACGGTCGGCTTGTCAGACAGCTTCTTCATTTTGCTCTCGAAGACGTGCCGCTTCAACAGCTCGGTATGCACGTCATCCGCGACCTTGAGGTAGTTATCGAGCCCCGCAATGGTGCCCTTTTGGTCGATGACTTGCTTCTTGCAAACCTTGATCGCCTCCAGAATTTTGATCTTCAGCTTGCCGACCACCATGATGGCATTCTCGACCTTCTTGAGAATTGCCGCAAATGTCCCAACGGCATAATCAGCCTTGGCGACATGTTTCTGCCAATCATCCAACGCGGCGCCAACGCCCATACCTTTGAGGAAGAGCGGCCGGTTGTCCTGCCATTCCTTGCGGGTCATTTTCTTCGGCTTGAAAGACTTGTCCATGTCGCGTCCCTTTCGCTGTCCTCAAGAGGAGATACGCGGCAGTGAACCCGTTCCGTCGTTTTTATCGCGTTAAAGCGACGACGGTTTCCAGTCGTCATAGCCAAGGCTCATGTAGTCGCGGGCGTAGACAGACTGACACTGGGCCTCCAATTCGCGATCCCAGATGTCCTCTAGGCTGTAAGGGGAGCAGTGCGGAGTGCGCGGCACAATAGGCGGCGACATACGGCCCAGCCTGCGCGCCAGTTCTGGCAAATCTCGCGACATATCCTCTTCGCGAACCACCAGATCCGGTGGCGACAATTCAGCAAAACCGGCCAAGATCTGCGCCTGACTGGCCCAATTGCCATCCACCCGGATGGAGGTTTGCCCTGCCAGATTGGCCTTCAGGAAGTCGAGAAACTGACCGAACGCCTTGCGATGATCGGCAGCGGAATACTCCGAGCCCGGCGCGCCTTCGGGGATCTCTACCTTATACCGCCGCCGCAGCGTGTTTCGGATCTGCCGCAGGCTACCCGGCCCTTTGAACAGGATCAGCGTGGAAAAGACCCAATGCGCCCGCGCCAGCGGGTGCCGCACCACGGTAAAGCTCCGATGGCCGGGATTGTTGCGTCGCCATTGCCGCAGCTGTTTTTGGTTCATTCCGGTGATCACGCCATCCCGGTCCACATTGTCGAGCGCCCCCACCCAATCCGAAAGCCCCTCGGTCAGGCCTCCGCGCACTGGCATATAGAGAATCGGGGTCACCACGCCGGCCACATAGCCCGGCACCGCAGGGCCACGCCGCGGTTCGAAATTTGGCGTGCGGGCCAAGTTGAAACGATCCATCCCCGCCAAGGCAAAGGCCATATCGTCCGGGTTTTCGACCTTTGAGACGACAGGAGCCGGGTTCTGCCGCTTGAGACTTTCATCCAGCGCCTCAAGCCGCCCCTCCACCCCGAGCCACTTTGCGAGGCCATTCATGACCTCAACGTCCTGCAGATCCTCGTAAGCGATATAAAAGGCGGTTTGACCAGAGCGTTGCAACCGGTTCAGAAGGGTGATCTGAAACTCCTGCAGCGCGTCGACATGGGTGGCGAATTCCTCGGCGTCGAACTCGGCCTTCGCTTCCTTGCGACGGGTGACATTCGTCAGTTTCCACTGTCCCGTCGCCACCGCAATCTTCCACGAGACGTAGCTGTCCAGTGGGTTGCGGGTCAGGATGATCTTCGCAACCGAAGCATCCTCAACCAGTTGATCGAACACCCGTGGGTCATGGTCGTGAAAATAGCGGAACCCGCCCAAAACATTCGGCTCCGAACGTATTGCGTCCAGCACGCGGCTCGGATCGGCCTCTCGCTCTGCCTCTGTGACGCCGAGCAGCTCCGCGCGGTTGGGATAGCCGATGAAATGCGGGTTAAAGACCTCGCCATGACACCGCACCCCGGGCAGCGCGTTCAAATTCGTCTCTAAGAAATTAGAGCCTGTGCGCATTTCAGCGAAGACAACAAAGGACGAAAACCGGTCTGCCATGGAGGATCTACTTCACCAAATAGGGTTTGCGCGGCCGCTCTGGCTGGTTACGCGGTGCGGGTTCGACCGGGAAATCTCCCATCAAATAGGGATGCATCCCTTGGTTTTTCAGGTTTTGCAGGAACTGCCCGAAGCCTTGCAAATCGACCATCCGGGGCGCTTCGCTCAGGTGGCTTTGCGCTGTGGTGCCGATTTCATCCACTATGGCCTGCAGGTTTTCCATCGGCGCCTCGATGAACTCCGCCAGCGACCAAATCCGAATGCGCGCGTTGGCCCATTGTGACCGCAGAATTTTCAGATGCTCGGCCTCGATCTGCTGAAGCCGGGCCGCCTCGCTGCGCAGATCAGAGAAGTTGCGGTTTGATTTGAACAGCGGGATGGCCCAGGCGCCGGAGATCATCGAGATCTGAGCATTGGTGTCCCGCGCCATGAACCAATTGGCCTTCTGTGTGTCCGCTGGTCCGAATTGGAAACATTGGCGCTCGCCCCGGGTGTTCCAGATCAGGTTCGACAGAAACCGTTCCGCATTATAATCGCGCAGAACGGCATTGTCGCTGAGACAGCCGTTGAACAGGCGTTGACCATCGGCCAGCTCTGCCCGCTCCGGCGCAAAGAGATGCCCATGCACCCGCGCGCCCGTAGTCCGTGCCAACCAGGGTTCGAAATCCTGAAACAATTCAGCAAAGCCATGCAGCACAGAATAGGGACCAGAGGTCAGCCCGTTTTCCGCCCCATGGCGCGGATAGCGGCTTTGCATATAGAGGCCACGTCGCCCCCGTGTGCGCCGCTCTACCGCCTTGGAGAAGATCCGGTCAATCTTGCCCGGATTTGGTTCCGTGCGTTTCATGGCCCCTGACGCATCGGTCAGGAAAGCCTGATACAGCCGCTCTGCCTGCGGCCAGATTTTGCGCGCAACGAAACAGTCAGAGCGCCGCAAAAGCTGCAGGTGATCGTCGTAGAAGATGTGCGGCTTACCCTGATAGTCGAACTTCGACAGGGTCAGAGACCGGCTCTCGATCTTGGTGGAATATTGCCGGGCAAGTGTCTGGAAGTAGCTTTCGTCGGGGATCCACACATGGCGAAAATAGGCGTCATAACGTGCCCGCTCCGGGTCCTCGAGGATGGCGGACAGGGTTTGCCGGGTCAGGCACCACCATTGGCTGCCCATATGCGGCACCAGCCCCGCGGGCACCCGACGACGAAACTTGATCCGCCGTTGCAGAGCGACATAGGCATCAAACAGCTTGCGATGCTTCTTCCAAGAAAACGGGAACCGCAGGGTAAAACGCTCGGTGCTCAGTCCGCCGACGATCCACGGCACATCAGCCGTGGTCGCACTTTCGATGAAATCCGTCTGCGGGCGGGCCGCGAGATAATCAATCAGCTCCTGTACGGGACGAAGCGGCAGGCAGGAACCTGAGGCGAGATAGACATGGCGCACACTCGGTGCGGTGCGCAGCATCAACTCTGCCGCCTCTTGCGTTGCGGCCACAATGCCCCAGGTCCCCCATTCGCACCGATGACGTCCGGAAAAACGGACCAACGCGTTGTCTTTCAACCGGTCGCGAAAGGCATGATAGGTTTTGCGATCCACTTGGCGATCCACATGGATCACCACCGGACACTTGGATGCGGTCCAGTGCCGCGCCACCTGCTCCGCCCGGTCCAATGCCGTGTGGACCAGCATCACCACACCCACCGCGCTCATGCCCAGTTCCCCTTGGACATCAGGCCGAGAATTTCCAGCTGGCGCCAGTTGATGTATTTCTCACTCCACTTGCACCACAGATCGGGCTGGGCTTTCAGGGTTTCGGCGTAGGCCGTGTATTCCACGGACCCGGCATAGTGCTGGCGACGCGCTAGTTCCTCTTCTGCCTTGGCTGTGAAGGTGTCGAGAAATTTCGTGTGCAGCAGGATGCCGCTCGCCTTTTCACCGCCGTCGGTCTCGTAAACCTGATTGAGGCCACGCGGCAGCAGCATGTGGGTGGAGCTGACAAAGGCGTAGTTGCGGTCCCATTTCACCAATGGGATCTTGTTCAAGGCCGGGGCCAGCTTTGGCTTATCCGCAAAAAAGATCCGCGCCCGTGGACCGCCTTGAATCCAGAGGTTCCCGTACCGCGCATTCTTGGTGACGCTGTAATTCCCGCTGTCAAACCAATGCGCGATCTCCAACGGGTCCTGGCCGGATTGGTAGGGAACCTGATCAATGCGTCCCTTAGGGTAGACGTCCAAGAGCATGGAGGCAAAGCTGCGGATTTGCGAGGTGTCGAGCCAATCGGTGAGCGCCCGGATGGGGCGCGTATCGCAGAAGGGGTAGATGAAAAACTCATCAGGATCGACGATCAGCGACCAGTGGCCGTGCGCGTATTTGCGCAACAGGTAGTTCACCCAATCCACGCCAAAGGTCGCGGATTTGTAGCTGCCGCGCGTGAACCAGACCGAGACATCCTCCATCCCGTCCAGATAGGCGCGCGCGCCATCGCTGGAGTCATTGTCCACAAAGAGAAAGTGGTTCACCCCAAGGCTGCGATAGTACTTCAGGAAATAGGGGAGGCGGATCTTCTCGTTGCGAAAGGTTGAAACGAGAAGGATGTCATCAGCGCGGATGCGGTCAGTATTGTCCTGAACAACTCGCAGCTCTCGGGATTTGCGCAAGGCACGGACCACCCGGCGCTTGCGCCGGAGCCGCATACGATAAGAATCCCAAAGCCCCAATCTCGACGTCCCCGCGTTTTAGGCCCATGTGTCCGGGTCGCGTTTCAGGGTCCAAAGTCGGGGCGGTGCGTTGGTGTTTCGCGTCCCCGGCGGCAGGATCCTCCGCCCACGCAGTTTCCCGCAATATGTCATGTCCACGTTATGGAAACAATGCGTTTAGAATTGGTTAGTGAATGGGTCAAGGATCACTCGGGCCATTCAACCGGGGTACATAGACCGAGAGAGGCCAGGTGCTCAGGCGTGCGATACTCCACGGCCTTTTCATGCCAAAGATCGGGGGAGGAGATCACCTGATCATAGTAGCCCCGAAACAGCTCTGGCGTATGAAAATGCTCGCCCCGGTGCTGCTCCTCTTTGGCGCGCATCGTGGCATCCGGCAGAAACTTCGTATGCAGCAAAACACCGGACGGCTGCTCACCACCGGGACCATCATAGAGCGCATTCAAGCCGCGGGGCAGCAGGGCGTGGGTCGCGTTGGTGTAGGCATATCGCCAATTCCACTTCACCAACGGCAGCTTGTTCAAAGTTGGGGCCCGCGCGGGTGCGTCGGTGAAAAACACCCGGTCCCGCGTTCCGCCCTGCACCCAAAGATTGCCCTGTGGCGTTTGGCGCTGCTTTCGGTAGGGCCCGCTGTCGAACCAGCGGAGAACCTCGGTCGGTGCCTGATCTGGCGCGTAACTGTGTTCTCGGATCGACCCTTTTGGAAAAAGGTCGAGCATCAAAGCGCCGAACCCGATTTGCCCCTTGGCCTCCAGCGCCTGAGTCAAATCCCGCAGACTGTGGTATCCCATCCCCGGATAGACCAACAGCTCGTCCACATCGACGGTGAGGCACCATTTCCCGTGCCCATAGCGCATGAGCAGCCAGCCGGACCAGTTCAGACCAAAACGGCTGTTTCGATAGCTGTCAGCGCACTGCCAGAGGGAGAGGTCGCCAGCTCCGGCCGCGTCTTCCAAAACGGCGCGGCTGCCGTCTTCACTTTGATTGTCGACAATCAGGAAATGCCCGACCCCGAGGCGGCGATAGTGGGCGAGGAAATGCGGCAACCGAAGTGCCTCGTTGCGCAAGACCACAACACAAAGGATATCGGTCGACTTGATCTGCCCGGTATTGTCGATCACGCATTTCAGGCTGCGGCGCGCCCGGATCGCCCGCCACAAGGCCCGCCGCCGCTTGAGCCGCAACCGATAGGCTGCGATCCAAGAGATGCGGGGCATGGGCAGGTGGGCCATCGCTTACTTCTCGTAGTGACCGCTCTGGTGCCAGCGCCAAGCGTCCGAGATCATGTCGTTCAAAGTGGAGCGCTTGGGCTCCCAACCCAGCTCCTCCAAGGCCCGCGTGGATCCGGACACGAGCTTGGTGCAATCGCCCGCCCGGCGTGCGCCGATGTTGTGCGGAACAGAGGTATTTGTGACCGCGCGAGACTGCTCGATCACTTCCATCACCGAGAAACCTGCGCCCGTGCCGAGGTTGAAAACCCGGCTGCCTTTACCCTCTTCGAGCCACTTGAGGCCAAGCACATGAGCGTCCACCAGATCGCAGACATGCACATAGTCGCGAATACAGGTGCCATCGGGGGTGTCGTAGTCGGTGCCAAAGACGGTCAATGCGTCACGCTCCCCTTTGATCGCCTGGATCATCAGAGGGATCAGGTGGGTCTCCGGTTGGTGGAACTCGCCAACCTCTGCTTCGGGATCGGCACCAGCTACGTTGAAATAGCGGAAGATCACCGAACGCAAACCATAGGCGGCGCCGAAATCCTTGAGAATATCCTCCACCGCGCGCTTGGAGGCACCATAGGCGTTCAGCGGCACTTGGGCTGTATTCTCATCGAGCACAACATTGTCATGTTCGCCATAAGTGGCGCAGGTGGAGGAGAAGACGAAATCAAGACAATCTGCTGCCACAGCCTCTTCAATCAAGGCGAGCGATCCGCCGACGTTGTTGGCCCAGTATTTGCCCGGCTGGCTCATCGCTTCGCCGACCTGGCTGAGCGCTGCAAAATGCATCACAGCGGCGGGTTTGTATTTGGCGAAGACTTCGGCAAGACGCGCGCGGTCCGTCAGATCTCCCTGCTCGAAGGGGCCGAATTTCACGGCATCCTGCCAGCCCGTCACCAAGTTGTCGTAGGTCACAGGGGTGTAGCCCGCCTGCTTCAGCGCTTTGCAGGCATGGGAGCCAATGTAGCCAGCTCCGCCAGTTACGAGAATATAGGTCATTGAAAACGTCTCCTGTCTGCGCGCTGTATCCGCCAATATGCGCACAAAAAGCAGCCCCCTAAAGAGGGGGCAAGCTCTAATTCAAGATGTTGCAGATTGAAGGCGCAAGGATGCGCAGACGTCACTCCGCAGCGCGGCTGACTTGGGAAACGCCTGTGAGGTATTCCATCAGGTCATCACGCAAATCGTCGCGTGCGAGGGCGAAGGCAACTGTGGCCTGCAGGAAACCCGCTTTAGAGCCACAGTCAAAACGCTGCCCCTTAAAGCGGAACCCGTAAACGGGAACATCAGAAGAGATATCCGCTGCGATCGCATCCGTCAGTTGGATCTCCCCACCTGCGCCCTTCTTGGGGTTATCAAGATGCGCCATAACGGTCGGAGACAGGATATACCGGCCGATTACAGCCAGATTAGACGGCGCCTCGCCCGCTTTGGGCTTTTCCACCATCCCGTTGACGGAGACGACAGACCCCATGTCGTCTTTCACATCAAGAACGCCATAAGAGGAGGTCTTGTCCGGTGCGACTTCCATAGCCGCAACCATATTGCCGCCAGTTTCCGCGTAAGCTTCGACCATTTGCTTGAGGCAGGATTTCTCTGCCGCGATCACATCATCCGGCAGAATAACCGCAAAAGGCTCGTCCCCGATCAGGTGGCGCGCACACCAGACTGCGTGACCCAAACCCAATGCCTGATGCTGGCGGATGTAAGCAATAGCGCCGGAGTCCATATAGGTCTCCTTCAGGACTTCGAGCAGATCATCCTTACCCTTTTTGAGCAACTCCTGCTCCAGAACCGGAGAATGGTCAAAGTAATCTTCCAGAGCCCCTTTGCCCCGCGATGTCACGAAGATGAACTCTTCGATGCCTGCGGCCCGTGCTTCATCAATGGCATATTGGACCAAAGGCCGGTCCACCAAGGTCATGATTTCCTTCGGAACTGACTTCGTTGCGGGCAGAAACCGGGTACCTAGACCCGCTACTGGAAAAATCGCTTTGGTTACTTTCTTCTGCATATACTTTCTCAATCCGGTTCAAAGAGACGCGAGTTTAACGCGAGCTGTGACAGAAAGTTGCAATCTTGTCTGTCTTAACTCGCATCTGAGGACTTCGATGGCAGTTCGTTGCCTACCCCAACGCGCGTCCTGTCAATCTTGCACAAACGAACTTGGTGAAATCTAGGAAAACCCGTTAATTCAGGCCCATTTTCCTCATCATAGTCTCAATTTTCGGCACATCTTCAGGGTTGTTCAGCTCCCAAAACTCCCGCCCACGAGCGGAAACTTCGACGCACAGGATCTTTAGGCCATTTTCTAAAAATCGCAACTGTTCTAGGCCTTCCAGCGTCTCGAGCGGGCCAACGGGCCACGACGGGTATTCCGCCAAAGCATCGGGCCGATACGCATATACGCCCACATGGTGGAACACAGGCGTATCGTCTTCATCTTTGTAAGCAGCTGACGTGAAAGGAATAACCTCCTTGGAGAAGTAAAGCGCAGAGCTATCCGTGGCAAAAACCGCTGTGGTCCCGCCAACACGCCCCTCTTTACGGTCCCCAAGTAGGCTGTTCAGTGTCGCGCCATCACAGCGCAACACTGGAGTTGCCAGACCTTTTTCAGAATCACCACGCAACCCCGCAATGAGGTCCTCAACAAACCAATGCGGCGTCAAAGGCGCATCGCCTTGAAGGTTGACCACAATTTCATAGCCGCCACCGAGCTTGGCATGGGCCTCTGCACAGCGCTCTGTCCCATTGGCGCAGTCGACCGAGGTCATAACCACTTCCGCACCAAATCCTTCGGCCACAGCCTTGATCCGATCATCATCCGTCGCAACGACAACGCGATCAACGCCCTGCACGTTGCAGGCTGCGCGCCAAGAGCGTTCGATCAAGCTGCGCTTGTCACCATTCGCACCGGTCAGTTCAGCAAGCGGCTTTCCGGGGTAACGGCTTGATGCGAAGCGCGCGGGGATGACGATCAATACGGACATATCAGGCTTCTTTCAGATCGACAGTCGGAGCAAAGGCAATGAAGAACGGGTTGGCATAGCCTTCTTTGCCGTAGGTCAGCGGGCTGTGGTCATCGAAACGTACCACTTTGCCGCCTGCACCCGACAGAACAGCGTGACCTGCGGCCGTGTCCCATTCCATCGTACGTCCGACGCGCGGATAGAGATCCGCTTCGCCAGTCGCGACAAGACAGAACTTCAGCGAAGAACCCGCGCTCTTGGAGTCTTTGACCGCGTATTTGTTGATATAGGCGTCGGTGGCTGCATCGCGGTGCGATTTGGACGCAACAACCATCAGGTTGTCATTGTCGCTATCCGCCACGCGGATCGGCTTGGTCTCCCCGACGCTGTCAGCTGCGAAGGGACCGAGCTCCTCAACCGAGGATCCGTCCGCCAGTGTGTAAAACATCCTGTCACGCGCCGGCGCATAAACCACACCGCGGGTCGGAACACCGTTTTCCACCAAGGCGATGTTCACGGTGAAATCCCCGCGACGATTGATGAACTCTTTGGTGCCATCCAACGGATCGACGATGAGGAACGTATCCCCCTTCGTCGAATGGGAGGCAGATTGCTCTTCGGTCACCAGCAAAACATCAGGGAAGGCGGCCCGCAGACCGGCAGAGATCAGCGCGTCCGCCGCCTCATCAGCTTCGGTAACCGGGCTTTCGTCGGATTTTACTTTCACTTCAAAATCGTCGGAGTTGTAGATCTCCATGATCTTGTCCCCAGCCTCAAGTGCCAGCTTGCGGATGACAGCGGTAAGATCGTCGTAATTCACTCAAATAACTCCTGCAGACCGTGGTATTGCCACAAATTTCTGGCCTCCTTATGGTCACTTCGCAATGGATCGGCAAGAAATCCCTGCGAGTATGCAGGTTGGAAAGCTGAAATTTGAGCCATGTTTGGATATCGTACAGACCGTTCCGCGCTGTCTCGCGCCATAACGCTGGGTGAAGTCGTCTTTCACTCGGTCGTGCGCAGTGTGCGCTCCAAACACTCCAACGCTTTTATGGCGCTGGGAACCAACATCATGCAATCGGTGATGTTCGTTCTGTTTTTCTACTTCATGTTCAACATCTTGGGCATGAGAGGCGGCGCCATTCGCGGCGACTTTCTGCTCTATATGATGTCAGGCGTCTTTCTGTTTATGACCCACACCAAAACAGTTGGTGCGGTTGTCGGCGCCGAAGGCCCCTCTAGCCCGATGATGCAGCACGCACCGATGAACACGACAATTGCGATTCTGTCGGCTGCGATTGGCTCGCTCTATCTGCAAACCCTGTCGATGCTCATCATCTTGTTCGCCTATCACGTCGCCTTCACCCCAATCCATATTGAGGATCCTGTCGGCGCCTACGGTATGTTGCTGCTGTCTTGGGCCTCTGGGGCTGCCATCGGGTTGTTGCTCTATGTGATCAAGCCCTTGCTGCCCGGTGTGATTGGCATCATTTCGACCGTCTACCAGCGGTCAAACATGTTGTTTTCGGGCAAGATGGTGCTCGCCAATACGCTGCCCGGCTACATGCTGCCGATGTTTATCTGGAACCCGCTGTTTCACACCATCGATCAGGCGCGCGGGCATATCTTTATCAACTACAATCCGCAGGTGACGCATTGGTCCTATACCGCGTGGGTCGCGATTGTATTTCTCGTTCTGGGAATGATGGGCGAGTTTTACACCCGCCGCACCGTCTCGCTCAGCTGGAGCGCGCGCCGCTAAGGCTTCAGGTCACCACGCGCAGGGTCAGATTGACCCTGCCCCCTTTGGGCAGCAGGCGCGAAGACTTGAACCTTATGCGGTCGACCCCGTGATAGGCCAGCCGAGCCTCGCCGCCCATCACCACGACATCGCCGGAGTTCAGCCAAATCGATTCGGTCTTCTCTTTCCGTGTCGTCCCGCCGATCCGCAGCAAGCCATCGTCGCCCAAGGAAATCGAGACAACCGGATAGGAGAAATCAGCCTCATCCTTGTCCTGATGCAGCCCCATCCGCGCGCCTTCACCGTAAAAATTGAACAGACAGCATTCGGGAGCACGCGCGCATCCCGATACTTTGGCCCAAACGTCCAACACTTCAGTCGGAATCGCAGGCCACGGCGCGCCAGACGGATGTTTCTCCGCATAGCGATAGCCACTGGCATCGCTGAACCACCCAAAAGAGCCCGCAGATGTCATCCGAACAGACATTTTCCCGCCACCGGGCACATCGGGCGAAAACAACGGGGCGGCTTTCAGCACTGGCCGAAGCACTTCAATCAGAGATTTCTGCACCTCCGGTGCCAGAAACCCCTTGTAGATCTGAAATCCACGCACAGTCAGTCGCGCCATTAGCCTATTCTTAACTCTGTTTGCCGCAAAAGCGCTCATATTTGCCTTAGAGCAGGCAATCGCGCGGTTGCAGGGGTCTTTTTGGCTCCCTATATACGCCGGGAAGCGGTTGGTTTGCAGACCTACCGCACTTGAATCGGAGCCGGAATGCCAAAACGGGTTGCGGCTTCGGGTAATCGCCTTGTGAAGTAAAAGGGATCGAACAAATGAGCAAAGTGATCGGGATCGACCTCGGTACCACCAACTCCTGCGTTGCCATCATGGATGGCTCTCAGCCGCGTGTGATCGAGAACTCCGAAGGTGCACGCACCACCCCCTCCATCGTCGCCTTCACCGATGAAGAGCGCCTTGTTGGTCAGCCGGCAAAACGCCAGGCCGTCACCAACCCGGACAACACCATTTTTGGTGTGAAGCGCCTCATCGGTCGCCGGTTCGACGATGCCGACCTCGCCAAAGACAAAAAAAACCTGCCGTTCAACGTGATCAACGGCGGCAATGGCGATGCGTGGGTGGAAGCGAAGACCGAGAAATACTCCCCCTCCCAAATCTCCGCCTTCATCCTCGGTAAGATGAAGGAAACCGCCGAAAGCTACCTCGGCGAAGAAGTGACCCAAGCGGTTATCACCGTTCCGGCCTACTTCAACGACGCTCAGCGTCAGGCCACCAAAGACGCCGGCAAGATTGCTGGCCTCGAAGTGCTGCGCATCATCAACGAGCCGACCGCGGCGGCGCTGGCCTATGGCCTCGACAAAGCGGACACTCAGACCATCGCGGTTTATGACCTTGGCGGCGGTACCTTCGACGTCACCATCCTCGAGATCGATGACGGCCTGTTTGAAGTGAAATCCACCAACGGCGACACTTTCCTCGGCGGTGAAGACTTCGATATGCGCATCGTGAACTACCTCGCGGATGAGTTCAAAAAAGAGCATGGCGTCGACCTGACCAAAGACAAAATGGCGCTGCAGCGTCTGAAGGAAGCGGCCGAGAAAGCCAAGATCGAGCTGTCCTCCTCCAGCCAGACCGAGATCAACCAGCCGTTCATCTCGATGGACCCTGCGACCGGTCAGCCGCTGCACATGGTGATCAAACTGACCCGTGCGAAGCTCGAAAGCCTCGTCGGTGACCTGATCAAGAACTCCATGAAGCCCTGCGCCGCTGCGCTGAAAGATGCGGGCCTCTCCGCATCCGACATCGACGAAGTGGTTCTGGTCGGTGGTATGACCCGGATGCCGAAAGTCATCGAAGAGGTGACCAAGTTCTTCGGCAAAGAGCCCCACAAGGGCGTGAACCCGGACGAAGTGGTGGCCATGGGTGCCGCAATTCAGGCCGGCGTTCTGCAAGGCGACGTGAAAGACGTTGTTCTGCTTGACGTGACCCCGCTGTCCTTGGGCATCGAGACCCTTGGTGGCGTGTTCACTCGCCTGATCGACCGCAACACCACGATCCCGACGAAGAAGTCTCAGGTCTTCTCCACCGCCGAGGACAACCAGAACGCCGTGACCATTCGCGTGTTCCAGGGTGAGCGTGAGATGGCGGCTGACAACAAGATGCTCGGCCAGTTCAACCTCGAAGACATCCCGCCGGCACCGCGCGGCATGCCGCAGATCGAAGTGACCTTCGACATCGACGCCAACGGCATCGTTTCCGTCGGCGCGAAGGACAAGGCGACCGGCAAAGAGCAGAACATCACGATCCAAGCCTCTGGTGGTCTGTCCGACGAGGACATCGAAAAGATGGTCAAAGACGCCGAGGACAACGCCGAGGCGGACAAAGAACGTCGCGAGTTGATCGAAGCGAAAAACCAGGCCGAGAGCCTCATCCACTCGACCGAGAAATCGATCGAAGAGCATGGCGACAAAGTGGACCCCTCCACCATCGAAGCCATCGAGCTGGCGATTGCCGCGCTCAAGGACGATCTCGAAGGCGACAAGGTGAAGGCCGACAAGATCAAGGCAGGCATCCAGAACGTCACCGAAGCGGCGATGCGTCTGGGCGAAGCGATCTACAAGGCACAGGCCGAAGACGGCGATGCGGATGAGCCCGCAGCTGCGGATACTTCTGCGGGTCCGGACGGTGACGACATTGTCGACGCCGAATTCGAAGACCTGGACGACGACAAGCGCTAAGGGTGCACCTTGGCCAAAGATGGGCCGGTCCGATCCCGGACCGGCCCTCTTTCGTTGAGGCAGAAGGGATATTCCGATGTCAAAACGTGATTATTACGAGGTGCTCGGTGTCTCTAAGGGGGCCAGCGCTGACGAAATCAAAAAAGGCTTTCGCACGAAGGCCAAAGAGCTGCACCCGGACCGGAACAAAGACAATCCGGATGCCGAGGCGCAGTTCAAAGAGGCCAACGAGGCCTACGATGTCCTGAAGGATCCGGAAAAGAAGGCAGCCTACGACCGCTATGGTCACGCGGCCTTTGAAAACGGCATGGGCGGCGGGGGCGGCGGACGTCCCGGCGGTCATCCGGGAGGCGATTTCTCTTCGGCCTTCTCCGACGTGTTCGACGACCTCTTTGGCGACTTCATGGGTGGACGTGGCGGCGGCGGTGGCCGTCAACGCGCGACCCGCGGGGCGGACCTGCGGTACAACCTGCGTTTGGCGCTTGAGGAGGCCTTTACCGGTCTGCACAAGACGATCAACGTACCCACGTCGGTGAGCTGTTCCTCCTGCGACGGAACCGGCGCCGAGGGCGGTGCGGAGCCGACCACCTGTCCGACCTGTTCTGGCATGGGCAAGGTACGCGCGCAGCAGGGCTTCTTTACTGTCGAACGGACCTGTCCGACCTGCTCGGGTCTTGGTCAGATGATCAAAAACCCCTGTAAATCGTGCCACGGCCATGGTCGGGTTGAGAAGGATCGCTCTCTGTCGGTCAACATCCCCGCGGGTGTTGAAACGGGCACGCGTATCCGTCTTGCCGGCGAAGGCGAAGCAGGCCTGCGCGGGGGCCCTCCGGGCGACCTCTACATCTTTATCGAGGTGGCGCGCCACGAGCTCTTTGAGCGTGAAGGCAACAACCTGCACTGCCGTGTGCCGGTCTCCATGGCCAAAGCCGCCCTTGGTGGTGCCATAGAGGTGCCAACCATCGATGGTGGCCGTGGCCGCGTTCAGATCCCGGAAGGCAGCCAATCTGGTCGCCAGATGCGTTTGCGCGGCAAAGGTATGCCCGCCCTGCGCGGCGGTGGTGTCGGTGACATGTTCATTGAGTTGGCCGTTGAAACGCCGGTCAATCTGACAGCACGCCAGAAAGAGATCTTGAAGGAGTTCGACGAGATTTCGGAGGAAAATAACAACCCCGAAAGCCGCAGCTTCTTCTCCTCGGTCAAAAGCTTTTGGGACGGTATGAAGGGCTAACCCCCAACGCGTCCCGCACGCATCCGCCGGGCCTCAGGGCTCGGCACGACCTGCAAAACGCCCTTCGGGGCGTTTTTCTTTTTGGTAACTTAACGCCACCCCCTGCGTCGATTAACCAAATCCTAACCAAGATGGCGAAATCTTGGCATCAGATAGGGGGGACTGAATGGAACACTCCAATCGTTTTGAAGAACAGCTGCTGCCTCTGTTCGATACCAGCCTCATCGCCATAGACGCGGATGAGGCAACGGCAGAACCCATGCCTCAAGGGCGTCTACCATCTTATATCAAGGATCACCGCGCACGATTGCGAGAACGCTTCATGAGCGGTGGCGCCTTCGCCATTCCGGATTATGAGTTGCTGGAATTGCTTCTCTTTCGCTCCATCCCGCGCCAGGATGTCAAACCCCTCGCCCGCCGATTGCTGGATCAGTTTGGTGACTTCAATCGGGTTGTCACGGCCTCTGCCGAGCGGCTAGGCGACGTACAGGGTGTGGGTCAGGCGGTCATCTGTGATCTGAAGATACTCGAAGCCGCCGCACAACGCATGGCGCGCTCCAAGGTCATGCAGAGGCATGTGATTTCCAGCTGGGATGCCTTGCTGGACTATTGCCATACCGCAATGGCGCACCGCCAGACCGAGCAGTTTCGCGTTCTCTACTTGGATCGAAAGAACGTGCTGATCGCCGACGAGGAACAGGCCAAGGGAACGGTTGACCACGTGCCCGTTTATCCCCGAGAGGTCGCGAAGAGGGCGCTGGAGCTCAACGCCAGCGCCCTAATTCTTGTGCATAACCACCCCTCCGGGACCCCACGCCCTCGCAAGCGGACATCTCGATGACCGGCAAGGTCGCTGCCGCCTTGGACGCGCTTGGCATTACCCTGCACGACCATCTCATCATCGGCGCCTCGGACGAACTGTCCTTCCGCTCCGAAGGGTTGCTTTAGCGCCTATAGCGCCCGCCTCAGGACACCTGCGGCGGGCAGCAAACCCACCTCGGTCTCGACCGACTCGGCGCGATGGTTGAACCAGAACTCCTCCGTCGCAGTGCGGCGGGTACGGATGCCTTCCGGCATCTTCCGCAAGGCCAGACCCGCCGCCTCCCCCAAGGTCGCGATCAACCGATCGAGACCCGCCGCGTCGAGCCAACCGCCACAATAGGTCTGCGTACCCGACCGCAGTGCCACGGGCGCGCCCTCGGTGGTCGCAAGGATCACCTCGCCCGTGCCCTCCAACTCTTCCAAATAGAGATGTGCAGCGCCACCATCCACCAAAGGGATCGGCATATCAGGTCGCAGGCTTTCGACCCGCGCAACTGTCACATCCAGTCCCGGCAGCGCTGGCGGCAGCGGCGCAGTTGGAATGTTGAATTGACCATCCCGCGCCCCGCTGCGCGGACCATAGAGCACCTCGGCCCCGCTCGCCGCCAGAGCGGCCTTTAGATCATCCGGGATATGCATCATGCCGGGCGCGAGGATCAGCTTGTAACCACTGAAATCCCGCGTCTTTGGCGGCAGAATGTCGATGGTCTGACCGGCTCGCCGCAGTGCTTTGTAGTGATCTAGGATCAGCTGGAAATAGCTAAGGCCCGCGCCATGGGGCTGCGTCGACCATGCCCAATCTGCGTCATAGTCGAACAAGATCGCCACCGGAGCCTGTGCGGGCTGGACCTCTGGCGCATCGCGCATTTCTTGTGCCACTGCACGCGCCTCAACAATTGCCGGCGCATCCTTGCTGTCCGGGCGCAACAGGCCTGCGTGCATCTGCTCTTGTGCGAAGGGCGCTTGCCGCCAGCGGAAGTAACAGACCGCTTCCGCCCCATGCGCAAAGGCCTCCCAGGTCCAAAGCCGCACCATCCCCGGCAGCGGCGCTGGGTTATAGGGGGCCCAATTCACCGGCCCCGGCTGCTGCTCCATCACCCACCAACGCCCGTGACCGACCGCCCGATAGAGATCATGATGCAGCGCCTGAAAGTCTGGATCGCCCTGACGCGCATAGGCGCGCTGCTCTTCGGGCGTTGCCCCGACCCGATCCTCCAGAAAGCCAAGCGGGTAGCTATCCCAGGTAGCGATCTCCAAATCCTCGCCCACTTTGAAGTGGTCAAATTCGGTGATCCGCCCCATGTAGTTGTGCGAAATCGGCGCCTCCGAGAAGGTCTTGATGATCTCCACTTGCGCGCGGTTGAAGGCAACCACCTGATCGGAACTGAACCGTTTGAAGGCCAGCACGTGGGCCGGGTTCGGCTCGGTCACGGTAAGGTTCGGCAGACCGATCTCGGCAAAGCTGCGATACTCCATCGACCAGAACACATTGCCCCAAGCCCTATTGAGCGCCTCAATATCGCCGTCAAAGGCATCCCGCAGCCATTCCCGAAAGGCGACCTTTGCCGCCTCGGAATAGCTGATGATTGTGTCATGGCAGCCGTATTCATTATCTGTTTGCCAGGCCGCAACATGCGGGTTCGCGCCATAGCGTTCGGCCATCAAACGGGTGATCCGTTGGCTTTCGGCAAAATACCCTTGGTGGCTAAAGCAATAGTGCCGCCGCGAGCCAAAGCCCCGCAAGTGGCCCTGTGCATCAACCGCAAACATGTCCGGGTGCCGATCTGCCATCCAACGCGGCGGCGTAGCCGTGGGCGTGCCAAGCACTACTTTCAACCCGCGCGCACCGAGCGTTTCGATCGCGCGGTCCAACCATTCCCAGTGCAGTTCGCCCGGATTAGGCTCGATTTTGGACCAGGAGAATTCACCGATGCGAATCCAGGTCAAACCCGCCTCGACCATCCGGGCGGCGTCCTCCGCCCAGATGTCTTCGGGCCAATGTTCAGGATAATAGCAGGCGCCAAGAGTGCGTTTCATAACTGTCTCACAGAATGACTTGATGTTCCCGCTGCCCAACCGTGCCGGTTGGGGCGGTGAAGGTCTGGCCGGCGGGTGGCGTATCCACGCCTTCGGCTGCGGTGGTGATGTATAGGGTCGACAGATCCGCGCCACCAAAGGCCGGACAGGACGATTGCGGTGTCGGCACCGAGATGGTCTCGATCAAGGCGCCTTCGGGGCTGTAACAGGCCACACGCCCCGCCCCCCATTGCGCGTTCCACAGGTTCCCTTTGGTATCCACGACCGCTCCATCGACACCAAAGTCCTCGGCGCTCAGGTCGAGAAAGACCTCTGCCTCGCCCATCGGCCAGCCATCAGCCGCGTCCAATGGTTGCCGCATAATGCGACCAACATCGGTGTCGGTGTAAAAGGCACAGGACCGATCCGGCGCGAAACAGATCGCATTGGAGATGGTCACATCACCCACCAGCCTTCGTAGCTCACCGCGATAGTAGCGATAGATCGACCCGGCGCCCTTTTCCGCATTAAAGCCCATGGTGCCGATCCAGAAGCCTCCCCAAGGGTCAGCCCGCCCATCGTTGGAGCGCGTCACCTTGTTGTCCGCCTCAAGCGGGCACAAAAGCACGCGCTCTTCGGTCACCAGATCAAACCGCCAGAGTCCCGTTTCGCTCGCCATCAACAGCGTGTCGTGATCCACCCAACCGGCGGCAGACACGCATTCGTCGAATTGCCAGATCCGGGCTTCATCGCCGTCGACCGACAGCAACCGCTTCCCGAGGATGTCGAACCATAAGAGTTGTTGGCGTTCCGGGTGCCAAAGCGGGCCCTCGCCAAGGGTACAAGGAATGGAACTGTAGACTGTGGACGTCATGAAAAGGCCTCGTCATATGCGCTGACCATAGCCTGCGCATTGGCTGCGACTTCCGCAACGGTCATGCCGGGTTTGAAAAGGTTGGATCCGATGCCGAAACCGCTGATCCCCGCAGCTTTCCACTCGGCAAAGTTCTCCGGCCCCACACCGCCCACGGCGTAGGTCGCAGCGTCGGTTGGCAAAACCGCTTTCAGCGCTTTGAAGCCATCAAGACCGAGCTTGAAGGCGGGGAAGAACTTCAAACCATCCGCGCCTGAGCGCAACGCGGAGAAGGCTTCGGTCGGGGTGAAGACACCGGGGAAGGACAACATCCCAGCTGCTTTGGTCGCTTTGATAACCTCCGGATTGCAGTCCGGTGAAACCACCATATGCGCGCCGATCTCTTTCAGCCGCGCTACGGAAGAAACATCAAGCACCGTCCCTGCCCCGATCAGCGCTCTGTCAGCGGCATGATCGACCATCGCGGCGATGCTGTCGAACGGGCGTGGCGAATTCAGCGGCACCTCGATCCGGGTGATGCCTGCGTCGATCAACGCATCGGTCACGGGCAAGGCCTCTTCCGGTGTCAGGCCCCGCAGGATGGCGATGATTGTCCGGCTCATATTTCTGTCCTCACATCATTTGCGCACGCGCGGCACTCAAGCCCGCCAACGTGACTTTTTCCGCGTCGGTGATTTCTGCAGTGGCGCCCTGCAGGTCGAGCGCGGTTGCATAGGCTTGGGCGATTTCATTCTCGCCAACAATCACGACGGATCTTCCCTGCCACTCTGCCCGCAGGGCTTCGATCTCCATCCCCAAGAGATACCCGGAGGCGCGCGAGCGTGCCGCCACGGGATCGAGGTCGTTCAGCAAGGCCCCAGCCCGCAAACCAAAGAGCGCATTGGCGAGGCGATTGGGGGCGGCGGCCCCATCGCGGCACCCTGCCTTGAAGGCGTCAACATCCCAGCCCTTTTGCGCCAGCGTGTGCCTCAGGACCGAATGTTGGCTGACCAGTTGAAACAACTCACCAGACAGGAAGGTCGCAAATCCGGTGATCTGGCCGTCCTTGACGGAGACCCATTTCGTGTGGGTTCCGGGCAGGCAGATCACCCCGTCCAGTTCCGGATGTTCGGCGAGAACGCCAGCAATCTGCGTCTCTTCTCCACGCATCACATCGGCAGGCTCGGCCTGTTTCACACCGGACAGGATATAGACCCTGAGCCGGGCGTCCTGCGTCTCTACACGGGTGGCCGTGTCAAAGGAGGGTGGCGCACAGGGGGCCAAAGCATAAGGTGCCTCCGTCCAACCCTGGCGAGAGCCAGCCATGCCACAGCACAGCACATCCAAAGCCTTATTAGGGTCCCTATACGGCTCTAATAAGGCAGATAGTGTCTGTTCATACTCAGAGGCGGATAGACTCGACATGCCTTTGTCAGAGTCGATCCGGCGCAGGGGCACCCCATCCGCACCCATCGGCCAAAGTCGCAGATGCGAGGTGCCCCAATCGGCCGCGACCCATGCGACGGAGAGATGATCTGGGTCGCTCATCCCGACACCACGACGCCGCCGTCGACCACCAAGGCCTGTCCAGAGATCATGCGGCTGGCTTTCGAGGCGAGGAAGAGCGTCGACTCCACAATGTCCTGCGGCGCGAGGTGGTCCTTCAGGCACTGGCGTTCGAGATGGGCGGCGAGCCCCTCGGGCGTGGCCCATTTCTCGATCTGCTTTTCGGTCAGCACCCAGCCCGGAGCGATGGCATTGACGCGAATGCGGTCGGGTCCGAATTCGCGGGCGAGGCTACGGGTCATCCCGTTGATGCCGGAGTTCGCCGTCGTATAGGCCGGATAGCCGCTGTTCCCCATCATGTAGCTGATGGAGGTGAAGTTGACGATCGCCCCACCGCCAAGCGCTTGCATCCCTGGAATCACCGCCTGACAGGCGAAGAAATAGGCCTTGAGGTTGATCGACTGCGACCAGTCCCAAAAGGCCTCGTCCACCTCCAGCGTCGCGTGCCGCTGATCATTGGCGGCGTTGTTGACCAGCACCCCGATGGGGCCGTGAAGGTCTGAGGCCTTGGCCACTGCCGCCTTTAATGCGGCGATATCGGTGATGTCGCATTGGATAAACAGCGGACGGTTGCCTGTCTCGGCCTCCATCCGGTCGACAAAATCACTGGCATCCGAGCGCCCGACAAAGGCCACCTTGGCGCCTTGCCGCAGAAACCCTTCGGTCAGCGAAGCACCGATGCCGGAGCCGCCGCCAGTGATGAAGACAGAGATGCCCTCAAGATCGTGGAAAGTTGCGTTCAGATCCATATCAGTGGCTCTCCCTCGTCACCGGGCGGGTATCTTTACCCACCAGGAAGTCCAGATCGGCGCCCTTGTCTGCTTGCAGGACGTGATCAATGTAGAGTTTCGCATAGCCGCGGGTGTAATGCGGCGCGTCCGGTTGCCATGCGGCGCGACGGCTCTCCATCTCCTCGGCAGAGATCAGCAGCTCCAACGCGCCCTTGGAGGCTGAGACCCGGATGCGGTCGCCGGTTTTGACCAGCGCGAGCGGACCACCAGCCTGCGCCTCGGGCGAGACATGCAGGATAACGGTGCCAAAGGCGGTGCCGGACATACGCGCATCCGAGACGCGGATCATATCCTTTACCCCTTGGGTCACCAGCTTGCGCGGGATCGGCATATTGCCGACCTCCGGCATCCCCGGATATCCCTTCGGCCCGCAGCCCTTCAGGACAAGAATGGTCTGGGGCGTGACCGGCAGATCCTCGCGGTCGATATTGGCCTTCATGTCCTCGATGCTTTCAAAGACATAGGCCTCGCCCTCATGTTCCAGCAGATGATCAGAGGCTGCCGAGGGTTTCACAATCGCACCATTGGGGGCGAGGTTGCCGCGCAGCACCCGCAAACCGGCTGCGGGTTTCACTGGCGCCTCAAAGGTGCGGATCACATCTTCGTTGAAGCATTCAGCCCCGTCCGCATAGGCCGCGATATCGCCGCCGAGCACAGTCTTTGCCTGCCGCAGATGGCCATTGTCCTGCAGTTGTTTCAGCACCACTGGCACGCCGCCCGCGTAGCAGAAATCCTCCATCAGGTATTTGCCGGAGGGCATGCAGTTGACCAGCAAGGGGATCTCGGACCCGATCTCAAAATCCTTGAGGTCGAGGTCAACCCCGACCCGACCCGCCAGCGCCAGCAGATGCACCACCGCATTGGTCGAGCCGCCCACGGCGGCATTGGCGAGGATGGCGTTCTCGAACGCTTTCTTGGTCAGCACGTCCGAGGGTTTCAGATCCTCTTCCACCATCTCGACGATGCGTTTGCCGGTGAGATGTGCCAGCGCCATCCGCCGTGCATCCACCGCCGGAAGGGCGGCATTGGTTGGCAGCGACATGCCCATCGCCTCCACCAAGGACGCCATGGTCGAGGCGGTGCCCATGGTCATACAGACCCCTTTGGAACGGCTCATGCCCGACTCGGCGTTCATGAAGTCCTTCAGCGTCATCTCGCCCGCGCGCACCGCTTCGGAGAATTTCCACACATCGGTGCCAGAGCCGATATCCTGCCCGCGGTATTTGCCATTCAGCATCGGACCGGAGGAGACAACGATAGCGGGCAGATCGACCGAGGCCGCGCCCATCAGCTGGCCCGGCGTGGTCTTGTCACAGCCGCCCAGCAGCACAACCCCGTCGATGCCATAGGCGCGGATCGATTCCTCCACGTCCATGGCCAGGAGGTTGCGGAACAGCATCGCCGTCGGCTTCATCTGGGTCTCGCCCAGCGACATCACCGGGAATTCCACCGGAAAGCCGCCCGCCTCCCAAACGCCGCGCTTCACCCCTTCGGCGAGGTCACGCAGACCGGAGTTACAGGGGGTCAGCTCGGACCAGGTGTTGCAAATCCCGATGATCGGCCGCCCGTCAAAGGCGTGATCGGGAAAGCCTTGGTTTTTCATCCAAGAGCGGTGAATAAAGCCGTCCTTGTCCAGCTTGCCGTACCAGCCACGGCTGCGACGGTCTTTGGTCATAGTTTTTCTCCTTCGATCACCCAGATCGTTTCAGGAAATTGCCAGGGAAGGGTCAGCCCCTGCTGCATCAGGATTTGGCCGCTGACGGTCAGCGGTCCGTCCTTCAGCGCGGTGCGCCCTCGAGAAAGATGGTGCAACTCGTCCCGGTTCGCGAGGTCAATCCGGTAGAGCGCTTTGGGATCAAGTCCGGTCAGCCGCAGCGGACGCGGCATAATCTGATGCGAGGTGCGTGCCTTGCCGGCAAAGACCACAAAGCGGCTGCCATCTGCGGCCAATTGCTGCTCGGCAATGACACTTGCATCGGCACTGTCGAGGCGCAGAATATCCGCCCCCATCCGCCAGTGCCGATTGCCCTTCCACCACATCGTCACACGGGTCAGAACCTCGGCTTCAGCCTCGGTCAACTCGCGCGGGTCCATTTCAAACCCCATATGCCGCTGGGCCGCGACCCAGGCGCGCATATGGATGTCGATGATCCGCCCCGAGGTATGGCAGGTGCGCGGCCCAACATGTGATCCGGTCACCGGCATCGGCAGAAACAAGGCCGCGTCGTGTTGAATGCGCAAACGCTCCAGCGCGTCGTTGCTGTCCGACAGCCAAACCCGCTGGGTCAGGCTCAGAATACCCGCGTCGATCCGCCCCCCGCCAGAGGCGCAGCTTTCAATCTCGACCTTCGGAAAGGCCGCGCGCAGATCCCGCAGCAGGGCATAGATCCCCTCTGCCTGCGCCGCATCCGCGATGGGCAGCAGACGGTTGTGATCCCATTTCAGATAGTCGATGCGGTTTTCGCTGAGGATCGCAGAGAGCTTTTCGAACAGATACGCCCGCACCTCTTCGCGCGACAGGTCCAAGACCCGCTGCTGACGGCCTTCGATCTGATCCACTGGCCCAAGGATCCAGTCCGGATGCGCCCGCGCCAGATCGCTGTCGAGGTTGACCATCTCAGGCTCGACCCAGAGACCAAAACTCATCCCAAGACGCTCAACGTGCTCGATCAACGGCCTCAGCCCCTCGGGCCATTTGCGTCGGTCGATCTCCCAATCGCCCAGCGAGGAGGTGTCGTCATCCCGCTTGCCGAACCAGCCATCGTCGAGCACAAACCGCTCCGCACCGAGCTTGGCAGCGCGCTCGGCGATCTCGCTCAACACGGCAAAGTCGTGCTTGAAATAGACCGCTTCCCAGCAGTTGTAATGTACCGGACGCGGCACCTCAGGCTTTGGCCAGACCACCACGTGGTCACGCAGCAGGCGTTGAAAAGCGACCGCGCAGCCGTTAAAACCCTGCTGCGATACCGCAAGGTAGAGCGGCGCCGTGCGGAATTTGGTCCCCGCCGCCCGCGTCCCTGTCGCGTGTCCCCATTGGATCTGCCGCCGACCTGAGGGCATCTCCTCCGCCAGCATCACATGCCCGCCAGACCAACCATAGTGCATGGCAAAAACGGTGCCTTGCGTGTTGGATGCGCCCCCTTCGGGGAAATAGGCCAGGGGCGGATGCTCGTGACCAGAACGACCAGAACGTGCCTCGCGCTTGTGAATGCCCGCCCGCCATGGGGCGCGTTCGATTTGGAACTCGCCAATCCAGCGACCGGAGAAATCCACGATCTCCTGCCCCATCTGCGGCCCCGGCATAACCGGCGCCGCGAGGTGATGCAGGGTGATCTCCTCCTCCGAAATCAATGTGGTCGTGGCCGCAATCGTATCGCCCCGCACATCAAAGTCGAAGAAAAGCGTCAGCCCAAGCGCGCGATCCCGACAGGTGAACTGCGCGCCATTACTCTCTTCCAGCCGAAACCGCGGATAAAGCGGCGCACCCTCTCGGTAGGCCACCAACCCCGGCTGCCCCTCAAAGGACAGCGTGGCCTCCGGGCAGAGCGACAGCGGCGACAAGCGATCAATCATCCCGCCCGTCACCTCCTGTTCGCAGGCGCGGGCCAGTGCGGCAAGATCCGTCTCCGGGTGCAGCGAAGGCCCCCAGTAGAGCGCGCCGGGCAGGCCACCGTCCGACGACAGCACCAGCGTTTGACCCGGCGCATCGATCCGCCAGAATTGCAGATCACCGCTCATTTCACCGCTCCAAGGGTCAGGCCGGCAATGAAATGCCGCTGCATCAGGAAGAACATCGCCACCGGCGGCAAGGCCGCAACGATCGAACCCGCACTCATCAGGTGATAGGCCGCCCGGTATTGCGCGTTGAACGAGGTGATTCCGGCGGTCACCGGCTGGCTCTCCGCCCCCTGGGTCAGCACCACCGCCCAGAAGTAATCGTTCCAGATAAAGGTGAAGATCAGCACCGCCAGCGCCGCAATCGCGGGCTTCATCAGGGGCAGCACCACAAACCAAAAGATCCGCCATTCCGCCACGCCTTCCACCCGCGCAGCCTCGATCAGCTCAAACGGCAGGGCGCGGATGAAGTTGCGCATGAACAACGTACAAAACCCGGTCTGGAACGCGACATGGAACAGCACCAGCCCTAACTTGGTATTATAGAGCCCCATGTCGAGTGTCAGATCGCGCACCGGCACCATCAGGATCTGGAAGGGCACAAAGTTCCCCGCCACAAACATAAAGAACAACAAGAGGTTGCCGCGGAACTTGTAAACGCCCAGCGCAAAGCCGGTCATGCAGGACAGGGCCACCGCGCCGATCACCGTCGGCACCGTGATGAACACCGAATTCATCAGGTAGCGCGGCATGTCAGAGGCAAAGAAGACCTTGCCGTAATTCTCGAACCCTTTAAACGAGGAGGGCCAGCCCCAATAGTTGCCGGTGGTGAAATCCACATCCGGCTTGATGGAAAACACCGCCACGGCGATCAGCGGCAACAGCCACAGCACCAGCGCCATCGGCACCATCGCCTGATAAGTCGCGGCCCAGGCGGGCGAGGATTTTTGGATCGGACGCGGGAACATCAGCGGCCCCCTTTCTCTTCTTGATACATCGACCACAGGAAGTAGGCGATGAAGCACAGCATGATCAGGAACAGCACCACGGCAATGGCCGCACCATAGCCCATGCGGAAGCCGTATTCTGACAGCGCTTTTTCAAACATGTAAAAGGACAGCACCCGGCTAGAGCCAAACGGCCCGCCGTTGGTCATAATCGAGATGAGGTCAAAGGACCGCAACGCGCCGATGATCGTCACTACAAAGGCGATAAAGGTCGCGGGCCGCAGCTGCGGAATGATGACATACCACAGCATCTTGAGCCCCTTGGCCCCGTCCAGCCGCGCCGCTTCCACCTGCTCGGGGTCCACTGCATTCAGGCCGGTGAGATAAAGGATCATGCAATAGGCTGTCTGCGGCCAAAGGCCCGCAACGATGATGCCATAGGTGACCAAGCTCGGATCACCCAGAACGTTCAGCTTTCCGAGGCCCAGAAATTCAAGGATCTGATTGAGCAGGCCAAAGGTCGGGTCATAGAACCAGCTGAACACCAGCCCCACCACGACCTGACTGATCACGAAGGGGAAGAAGAACAGCGACTTATAAAGCCGGATGCCGACCACATTCTGGTTGAGAAACAGCGCAATCGCCAGACCTGCCGGGATCGCCAGCAGATACAGCAGCAGCCATTTCAGGTTGTTCCACATGGAGACCTCAAAGGCGCGGTCGTCCATCAGCTCGACATAGTTTTCCACGCCAACATAGACCGGCTCGCCCAGACCGTCCCAGCGATAGAAGGACAGGTTGAAGCTCTGCAGGATCGGAAAGATCACGTAGAAGAGAAAGAATAGGACCCCCGGCAAAAGGAACAAAGCAGGCGCGAGCGCCTGCCGGTTGCGACGGATCCAGCCGGGCGCGCCATCTGAGTGCGGCATCGAAGTGTCGGCCAAAGGAGTATCTCCCGGAACATCTGGCCCACGCGCGAGCACGGCTCGACGTCAGGCAAATCAGGTAGGGTGTGACGGTGCGATACGCGCCCGTCAGTCAGACCAAGGATAAGATGCGGGCAAGGACAATGCGCCCTGCCCGCAAAGGTCTGGATTAGTAAACGCGCGCGCGAGTCTTCTCGAGGCGGTTCAGGATGTCGTCCAGATTGTCCGGGAAGACCATGAACTCCTGGAAGCCTTCCATCGCGACAGAGGCCATCTCGGCCGGCGCGTCACGGTCAAAGAACTGCGCGATACCACCCGGACTGTTCGAGGACAGCATCTCGAAGCCTTGGTTCAGCATCTCGTCATTGTCCACCGAGGAGGAGGCATTGACCGGCAGCTGACCCAGCGCAGAACCTGCGTTGATCTCGGTCTGCACGTCTGCAGAGGTCACGTAGCGCAGGAATTCGCGCGCGGCTTCCTTGTTCTGAGCCCCCGCCGGGATGTGGAAGGTATCGGTCGGCGCGTCTTCGGCCAGTTCAACGTCCGGGTTGATTGCCGGGAACTGGTAGAAGTCGAGTTGATCATCGCCGAGGCCTGCTTCGCGCAGCGGAGCCACTGCGAAGTTGCCCATCAGGTAACCCGCCGCCTCGCCATTCACCATGAAGGGCAGCGCTTCTTGCCAGCTGTAGGACTGGTGGTTGTCGATGAACGCGCCCATTTCGATCAGCTCACGCCAATTGGCAAAGGTCGCTTTCACGCGGTCGTCGGTCCAGGCCACTTCACCGTTGGTCAGCGCCATGTGGAAGTCATAGCCGTTGGTGCGCATGTTCAGGTAATCGAACCAGCCGCCAGCGGTCCAAAGGAACTTGGTGCCGATGGTGAAGCATTTTTTGCCGCTGTCGATGATCTTCTGACAGTTCGCCTTGAAGGTGTCCCAGTCTTTGGGCTCTTCCAGACCAAGCTCTTTGTAGATGTCTTCGCGGTAGTAAACGCCCCACTGGTAGTAGGTATAGGGCACGCCCCACTGCTTGCCGTCGAGCGTCATTGCGCCCTTGGTCGAGGCGAGGTTGTCGGCGATTGCAGGCTCGGCCCAAAGGTCGGAGACGTCCTCAAACAGGCCGGCGGAAACATAGGGCCGCATGCGGTTTGCGGCATACCAGTTGGCAACATCCGGCGCGTTCGCGGTCAGGAAGTTGCGGATCTGGGTCTTATAGGCTTCGCGGTCGATCACGGTCAGCTCGACCGTCAGGTTCGGATGCAGCGCATCAAAATCCGCTGCCATCTTTTCCATCACCGCGCGCGGTGCCGGGTTCGACATATCCGAGAAAATCTTGAGCGTCCCACTCAGATCAGAAGCCTGAGCAGATGCGGCCAACCCCACGGCCATCGCAAGTCCTGCGGCCGTTCCCTTCAGCAAGTTCATGGTATCCTCCCATATTGACTGTCGGTGTTTGGTTTCACATAATGGAACCAGTTTCCAACTATTGAAACCATGGAGGAGTCTGGCTATGAATGTCAACAGTCTCTTCACCTCCGGGTTCAGAGACGTAAGGGAGGACAACAATGGCAACGCCGGAGACGCCGCAACGCGGCAATGACGGAACCGTCGGAAAAGCCTTGGAAGTTTTGGATCAGGTCGCCGAATATGGACGCCCTGTGCGCTTTGGCGAATTGCTTGCGGCCTCGTCGCACCCAAAGGCCACGCTCTACCGTCTGATCCAGACGCTGACGAATCAGGGGATGCTCTGCTTTGACGAGGTGCAGCAGACCTATTCGCCCGGATTGCGACTGGTGCGGTTGGCCCATGCGGCCTGGCGGCAAAGCTCGCTGGCGCCTGTGGCCCGCCCCTATCTTGATGCGCTCTCGGCTGAAGTCGGCGAGACGATTCACCTCGGCCAGCTTGATCGCGGTCAGGTGCTCTATGTCGACAAGCGCAACGCCCGCACCCCGATCGAGATGTTCAGCCAGGCAGGCAAGATCGGCCCCGGCTATTGCACCGGCGTCGGCAAGGCGATGATCGCCCATCTGGAAGGCGACGCCCGCGAGGATGCCATCCGTCGGCAGGCCTTCTTTCGCCACACCGAACACACGCTCAGCGATGAGGCCGCCTTTCGCGCCGAGCTCGACGTGATCCGCAGCGAAGGCATCGCCTTTGACCGCGAAGAACACGAGCCCGGCATCATCTGTATCGCTGCGCCGATCCTGTCCTCCAAGGGGCGGGTCATGGGCGGCATGTCGATCACCTCATCCACCGAGCGGCAATCACTCGAAGGGCTCACTGCCCTGCGACCGCAGCTTTTGAAGACCGTCACTGATATCGCGGAGGCTGCCGAAAGCTGGCAGTTCCCCACCTGAAGGAGGAGCGGCGTCGGGCCGACCTGTGCCCGCGCTAGCAGAAAGGACAAGACCCATGACCGGCGTCACGCTGACCAATGCAGTTAAGAAGTACGGCGAAGTACAGACCATCTTTGATGTGAATCTCGAGATCGAGGATGGCGAGTTCTGCGTCTTCGTCGGCCCCTCGGGTTGCGGCAAATCCACCCTTTTGCGCATGGTCGCGGGACTGGAGGAAACCACCGCAGGCAAGATCCACATCGGCAGCCGCGACGTGACCCATGTGGATGCTGCCGAGCGGGGCGTCGCCATGGTGTTCCAGTCCTACGCGCTCTATCCGCATATGACGGTGGAGGAGAACATGGGCTTTGGCCTCAAGATGACCGGCCACCCCAAGGAAGAGATCAAGGCCAAGGTGGCCGAGGCCTCCCGCATTCTGAAACTCGACCAATATCTAAAGCGCAAACCCAAGGCCCTGTCCGGCGGTCAGCGTCAACGGGTTGCCATCGGGCGCGCCATCGTGCGCGGGCCCGAGGTGTTTTTGTTCGACGAGCCGCTCTCCAACCTAGATGCGGAGCTGCGTGTCGACATGCGGGTAGAGATCGCGCGCCTGCACAAGGAAATCGGCGCCACGATGATCTACGTCACCCATGATCAGGTCGAGGCGATGACGCTGGCCGACAAGATCGTGGTCCTGCGCGCGGGTCGGGTCGAACAGGTCGGCAAGCCGATGGACCTCTACAACGATCCCGACAACCGCTTTGTCGCGGGCTTTATCGGCTCGCCCAGCATGAACTTTGTCGAAGGTGTCGTGCAGGGGGGCCAAGTCACCGTTGCCGCTTTTGGCGGTCGTTCGATCACCACTTCTGTCGCCTTGCCAGCCGAAGGGGAGAAGGTCATCGTCGGCCTGCGTCCGCAATCAGTGGTCGTCAGTGCTGGCGGTGCTGTCACGCTCGACCTGCGCGAGCGCCTTGGCGCGGTGGCCTATGACCACCTAATCTGCGCCGATGGGTCCAAGATTATCGTGGAAACCCGTGGCCAAGACACGCTGGAAGAAGGCGCGGCCGTCAGCCTCGATTTTGCGGATAGCGACGTGTTCTTCTTTGACGCAAAGACGGAGGAACGTCTGCGCTAAATGCATCAGGTGCGGCACTGATCTATGCCGCACCTGCCATATCGGTTAGCGGACCCAGACCTCGACCCGCCGGTTCGCCTGCCGCCCCCATGCGCTGTCATCACAGGCAATCGGGAGCGCCTCGCCAAAGGCGTCGGTTTCAATGGTGATCCGATCGAGGTTTGCAGTTTCAGCCGCAGTTTCCACCGCCTGACGCACGCTCTCTGCCCGTTTCAATGCGATGGCGCGATTGCCTGCCGCGGGCCCTTCTCCATCAGAGAAGCCGACAAAAATTAGCTTGGCTCCATCGTAGACGCCTGCCTCGATCTCGCGGGCCAAGAGGTCGATGTTGTTGCGGGACTGCGCATCCGGGCGCGATGACCCTGCCTCAAACCGGAAAGAGAGGGTCAAGCGCTGCAAGCCGTCCAAGGTCGTAATCATACGCTGCAACTCTTCCAAGGAGCTGTCTTCTCCCGCGACGGTAATCGCATTACTAAGACGTTCGCCCTGAATGGCCATCGGAATGCGTTCGACCGCCTGATCCACAAAGCCTGCGCGACGAATGACAATTTGCGCAGCCGGACCTCTTACATAGGTCAGAAAATCTCGCGCCACGCGCGGCAGGCGATGCCCCGGCAAATAGAGAAACATCGGCGCCGTCAGAGGATAGTCCTCCGTCTTGATCGTTCGCCGTCCGGCACTCAGCGCAAAGCCGCAGGGCCCGGTGAGCGTGAGCATCCGCGCGGTGCCAATTTCGGCAAAACTTGCGATCCCAATTGCAAAGGGATCAATCGCCACTGTGCGCACCAATGTGCTGCCACGGTCATGACGCTTGATATCCGCAGACAAAGGCAGCCCCGCAGGTTTCAACAGTTTGTCTTCCAAGGCCTGGGTCAGGCCAGATCCCTCGATCGGCAAATGCACCGAAATTGGCGCATCCGGCCCGCCCAGCGCTGACCAATTGGTGATCTCGCCTGCATAGATTTGGGACAGCTGCGTCAGGGAAATTCGGCGCACCGGGTTGCTGGTCGATACAATCGGCACCATTGCATCCAAGGCAAGGACGCGACCTCGGTGCGAGATGGTCATATCCCCCATACCCGCCTCTTTGGCGAGAATATGCTCCGCTTCGCGAATTTCACGCAGGGCCATCACAATGTCGGCTTGATCGGCGAGGAGATCGGCAAAGCCCTCATCCGTATTGCTGACAAAGAAGATGAAACGCGCGACCTCTTGTCCATCACGCAGCAGGCTGTACTCAAACTGTCGCGCATCAAACTGCGCGCGGGCGGTTTGATACCCGTTGCGCAAAGCAAACCCTTCGATCAGCGCTGGGAGTAGGACTTCGGCCATGGTCGATGAGCCGGAGAAGGTGATCTCTGCCACAAAATCAGACAGGCTTGGGCATCCGGGTCCCTCGCAGCGGACCCCGGAGCCATCCACGGTCAACTCGCCGAACTGCGTTTCCACCCGATAGAATTCACCATCGAATCCCAACAGGTTACCGCTCACCTCGATTGCACCATCGGGAGAAGACAAAGTCACATCCTGCGCCCACGCAGAAGATTGCACTGCAAAAAAGCAGAGTGCGGCGCAAATGGCCGCACGGAAATAAGTCATGAGAAATCCCGGTGTCGTCCCGTCAGTTGGAGACGATTTTCAGGCTTTCGATCAGATTATTCAACACAAGAAAATCGCCAACAGCCGCACAATCGGGCATGTCCATCGTCAACTCATGGGTCCGAAGATGAGCATTCCGCCGTTCGATCAGCTGCGCTGCAATGCCTCGATTGCAGTTGCTGGCAGTGATTTCGGCCTCAACCGAGATTTCAACGGCAGCCTGAGAGGCCGCGACGACCTCGCGCCGGATCGAATAGACCTGCACAAGGCTTGGCGAGACCTGATCGGGATCTCCCAGATACATTACACGGCCAGACCCCTGGCCGGGCGCGGCTTCGCTCCAGACGTGACCCAGTTGACCGTAAGTGGCCCCGAATTCCAATGCGTGCAGCTCAAGACCCAGATCCCCCTGCCACTGCAACAGAACGCGGTCATAGTCATCCACGTCCGACACCAGCGCGAAGGCGTCCAAATCAGCCCCTGTTGCGAAATCCGCAATAACAATGGCCCGCTCAGTCAACGCGGGAAGCAGGGTGGTGAACGCTCCGGTGGGATCCAGCGTTTCGGTGATGAACATGCCGCCGTGATGCAGGGTAAACCGCTCGCCCGCATGGCAGGGCGCGGAAATCGCGACCTCCATCAGCGCCCCCGGTTGGGCTGTGGCGATAATCGACTGATCGCAGGTTTCAGGAACAGTTGGTTCGGCCAGCACGGGCGCTGAGGCCGATCCGGCATCCGGACCCAAATCCTCCCCCTCTGGCGCGACAGAGGTGAAGACCATGTCACTGAGCTGCACTGTTGTGGGTTCGGACGGCAAACTCGATCCAATCGGAGCTGCGGCTGAGTGCTGCTCCGTCCGTTTCTGCATGAATAAGCCAATGCCCAAGGCGCAAACGATTGTCGCTGCCACTGTGAGGGCTGTCACCTTTGTACCCATGTCATCCACCTTGCCCGAAATCGTTAAGGATTCGTAACCAGACAAGGCGGCGAGAACATGGCAAAGGCCGGGAGAGAACCCGGCCTTTCACAGTTTCACAACACTTTCAGTGGCTTCCGCCCTGCCCCAAGGGTCAGGCGAGACTGCCGTGACAATGCTTAAACTTTTTCCCAGATCCGCAGGGGCATTTGTCATTGCGCGACGGATTCCCCCAGGTGGAGGGGTCGTCTTCGACAAAACCTTCGAGCGGTTCTTCGACTTTGGGAGCCTGCTGCGGTGCCGCGGCGGGGGCCTGCGCCAACCCTTGACGGGCTGCCATTTGCATCAGCATCTCGCGCTGCTCTTCCTCTGTCAGAGGACGCACGCGGGACAGTTGCTGGGTGACCGCCTCACGCAGGCTGTCGAGCATGGTCTCAAACAGCTGGAAGCTCTCGTTCTTGTATTCGTTGAGCGGATCGCGCTGCGCATAGCCGCGGAAGCCAACGACAGAGCGCAGATGTTCCAGGGTCAGCAGATGTTCGCGCCATTTCGCGTCGATCGCCTGCAGCAGAACCTGCTTTTCGATGTTGCCCATGGCCTCGGGGCCAAAGGCTTCCATCTTCTCGGTCATCAACTTGTCGGTGGCCTCTACAAGACGCTCGCGGATCTGTTCGTCATCGACGCCTTCCTCGGCCGCCCATTCGGCAACCGGGACATCGACGCCCAGCTTTTCACGCACATCGGCCTGAAGCGCTTCGACGTTCCATTGCTCCGCATAGGACTTCGGCGGCATGTGAAGATCGATCAGATCGTCGATCACCTCATGGCGCATGTCGGTGACGATTTCGTGGCTGTCCGTGGCAGCCATGATCTCGCGACGCTGAGCAAAGACCACCTTACGCTGGTCATTCATCACATCGTCGAACTTCAGAACGTTCTTCCGCATGTCGAAGTTGCGACCTTCGACCTTGGCTTGCGCACGTTCCAAGGATTTGTTCACCCAAGGGTGCACAATCGCCTCACCCTCTTTCATACCGAGGCTGGAGAGCACTTTATCAAGGCGCTCGGAGCCGAAGATCCGCATCAGGTCGTCTTCGAGGCTGAGATAGAAGCTGGTGCGACCCGGGTCCCCCTGACGGCCGGAACGGCCGCGCAGCTGGTTGTCGATCCGGCGGCTTTCGTGGCGTTCGGAGGCAAGAACGTAAAGGCCACCTGCCTTTTTCACCGCTTCCTCGTCTGCCGCGTGCTCCGCTTCGATCCGGGCACGGATCGCGGCGTGATCGCCTTCGGGCTCTGCTTCGATGGCCTCCATCACCTTAAACTCGACGTTGCCGCCCAGTTTGATGTCGGTGCCGCGACCGGCCATGTTGGTGGCGATGGTCACCGCGCCAAGACGACCGGCGTCGGCCACGATCTGCGCTTCCTGCTCGTGATGGCGGGCGTTCAGCACGTTGTGCGGAATGCCTTCCTTCTGCAGCATCTGGCTCAGCAGTTCGGATTTCTCGATCGAGGTGGTGCCGAGGAGGACCGGCTGACCCTTAGCATGGGCCAATTTGGTCTCCGCGATCATCGCCTCGTATTTTTCCTTGGCGGTGCGGTAGACTTGGTCGTCTTCGTCCACACGCGCAATCGGGCGGTTGGTCGGCACTTCGACCACGCCGAGGCCGTAGATCTCGGCAAATTCTTCCGCTTCGGTCATCGCCGTCCCGGTCATGCCGGAGAGCTTGTCATAGAGGCGGAAGTAGTTCTGGAAGGTCACAGAGGCCAGAGTGGTGTTCTCCGGCTGGATCTTGACGCTTTCCTTCGCCTCGATGGCCTGATGTAGACCGTCAGACAGGCGACGCCCGGCCATCATCCGGCCAGTGAATTCGTCAATCAGCACCACATTGCCGTCACGCACGATGTAGTCTTTGTCCCGCGTGAACAGCTTGTGGGCGCGCAGCGCCTGGTTCACGTGGTGCACAACAGTGGTGCTCTCCGGGTCATAAAGGCTCGCGCCTTCTTCCAAGAGACCCGCCTGTTGCAGCGCTTGCTCCAGAAACTCGTTGCCCTCTTCGGTGAAGGTCACACCGCGGGTTTTCTCGTCGAGCTCAAAGTGATCCTCGTCCAGGGTCGGGATCAGCTTGTCGATGGTTTCATAAAGCGCGGAACGGTCTTCGGCCGGGCCAGAGATGATCAGCGGCGTGCGCGCTTCGTCGATCAGGATCGAGTCGACCTCATCCACGATGGCAAAGTTGTGATATTTCTGAAACACCTGATCCAGGGAGGGCTTCATGTTGTCGCGGAGGTAGTCAAAGCCCAGCTCGTTGTTGGTGGCGTAGGTCACGTCACACTCATAGGCGGCCATTTTTTCCGCCTCGGGCTGGTTTGCGTAGATCACGCCGGTGGTCATGCCGAGGGCGGCAAAGACGCGGCTCATCCATTCGCTGTCGCGCTTGGCGAGGTATTCGTTCACCGTCACCACATGCACACCCTTGCCGGTCAGCGCATTGAGGTAGGCCGGGAAGGTCGCGACGAGGGTTTTGCCCTCACCCGTCTTCATTTCAGAGATATTGCCCTGATGCAGGAAGGTGCCACCCATCAGCTGGGTGTCAAAGGCACGCAGGCCAAGCGCCCGTTTGGCGGCCTCACGCACGTTGGCAAAGGCCTCGGGCAACAGATCGTCGAGGCTCTCGCCACCGAGCGCGCGTTTGCGCAGCTCTTCGGTTTTTTCCTTCAGGCCCTCATCACTCAGCTTTTCAAACTCAGGTTCCAGCGCGTTGATTTTTGCGATCAGCGGCCGTGTCGCCTTGATTTTGCGGTCATTCGGCGTGCCGAAGACCTTTTTGGCGAGTGTTCCGATACCCAGCATATGCGCTCCAAAAGTCCTGTTCACGGCCTTGTTTCGCGGCAGGCTTGCCCGCCGTGTTCGCAACCCATAAACAAAGGTGGAAAGACGGTCCTGCCGGAGGCCCTATGGCGATGTAAGGGGCAGGAAAATAAGTGTCAACGCCACGCTCTCCTGTGGCAGGAAGATAGGAAGGTTTCCATGCGTAAAGGTCTCACTTTTTTGCAAGGCCTCGCGGCAGTGGCGGTTTTCAGCCTGACTGGCCCGGCTACGGCAGAACAACATGCCAATACGGTTGTTGCAAAGGTGAACGGTGAAGAGATCACCGTGGGTCACATGATCGTCGCCCGCGCCAAATTGCCCGCTCAATACCAAAGCTTGCCCGATGACGTGCTGTTTAACGCCTTGCTGGACCAGCTAATTCAGCAAACCGCACTCAAGCAGCAACTGCATGGCGATGTGCCCGAGCATGTGCGCCTGACTGTCGAAAACGAAGAGCGTTCGCTGCTGGCGTCCGAGGTGATCGAGTCGATTATGGCAGGCGCGCAGACCGAAGATGCCATCCGCGACGCCTATGACGCGAAATATTCCACCGGGGACGGTGGAGATGAGTTCAACGCATCTCACATTCTCGTGGAAACCGAAGAAGAAGCAAAAGAGATCAAAGGCGAGCTGGACGCAGGCGCTGATTTCGCCGCTCTGGCCCAGGAATCGTCCATCGGTCCGTCAGGCCCCAATGGCGGCTCGCTCGGCTGGTTCGGCAATGGTCGCATGGTGCCCGAATTTGAGGCCGCCGTTGCCGCGATGCGGGCTGGCGATGTGTCTCAGCCGGTGAAAACCCAGTTTGGGTGGCACGTCATCAAACTGAACGAACGTCGCAAACTGGAAGCACCGGACTATAAAGATGTTCGTGACGAAATCGCGCAGGAACTGGCCGTTCAGGCGGTCGAGGATCGTGTGAACCAATTGACCGCGCAGGCGAACGTTGTCCGTCCCGACCTTGGTGGCATGGACCCCTCCGTTCTGCGCGATATGAGCCTTCTGAAGAACTAAGCCCCCTTCCGTTTTCCTTTCATTCAAGGAACTGCACCATGGCAAAATCCCTGCCCGTCTCTCCTCTCGCTCCTGCTGAATTTCCGGCTCTGCCGGTGATCGCGGGCGTTCGATTTGCTTCTGCCGCGGCAGGGGTGAAATATCAGGGCCGTACCGATGTGATGCTGGCGGTCATGGACCCCGGCACCTCGGTGGCGGGCGTATTTACACGTTCGGCCACCCGTTCTGCGCCCGTGCTGGACTGTCAGGCGAAACTGGGCGGCGCCACCGACCAAGGGGCCGCTATTCTGGTGAACTCCGGCAACTCCAATGCCTTCACCGGTCACTATGGCCAAACCTCCGTGGCGGAGATCACCTCAGCCGTGGCTAGCCTCACCGGCATGCCGCAAAACCGGGTGTTCACCGCCTCCACTGGGGTGATCGGCGAACCTCTGAAACACGAGCGGATCGTCGCCAAACTGGAGGAGTTGAACGGTGCTTTGGCTGCGGATGGGATGCCCGGCGCCGCCAAGGCGATCATGACCACGGACACCTTCCCCAAAGGGGCGGCGGCCACGGTCGAGATCGACGGCAAGCCCGTTCAGATCGCAGGTATTGCCAAGGGCTCGGGGATGATCGCGCCGGATATGGCCACCATGCTGGTCTATATCTTCACCGATGCGGTCTATGAGCAGGGCGCGCTGCAGGCGCTGCTCTCGGGGCAAACCGATACCTCGTTCAACTGCATCACCGTGGACAGCGATACTTCGACCTCGGACAGCCTGATGCTCTGCGCGACTGGGGCATCCGGGGTGGATGCCACCGGCAATGCCGACTTCGCCGCCGCACTGGAGCGCGTGATGCTCGACCTCGCGCATCAGGTGGTGCGCGACGGTGAAGGAGCGACCAAATTCCTCGAGATCCAAGTGACCGGCGCCGCCTCTGACGCGGATGCTAAAGTGCACGGTATGGCGATTGCAAACTCGCCGCTGGTGAAGACCGCCCTCGCCGGCGAAGACCCGAACTGGGGTCGGATCGTGATGGCAATCGGAAAATCCGGCGCCAAAGCGGATCGCGACTTGTTGTCGATTTTCTTCGGTGACGTTCTGGTGGCTGAAAAGGGCTGGGTCTCTCCGGACTATAAGGAAGAATTGGGCGCCGCCGAGATGAAGAAGGCCGAGATCACCATCAAGGTCGACCTTGGCCTTGGCGAAGGCAAATCCACCGTCTGGACCTGCGATCTGACGCATCAGTACATCACGATCAACGCGGACTATCGCTCGTGAGCGAGGCGAAGAAAGTCGTTCTCGTCTCCGCCGTCGCGCTGATCGACGTGGAAGGGCGCATCCTTCTGGCCCAGCGGCCAGAAGGCAAGTCCATGGCGGGGTTGTGGGAGTTTCCTGGCGGCAAGATCGAGGCCGGAGAAACACCCGAGGCCGCGCTGATCCGCGAGTTGGAAGAAGAGCTGGGGATCAACACTTGGGCGAGCTGCCTCGCCCCGCTGACCTTCGCCAGCCATTCTTATGAAACCTTCCATTTGCTGATGCCGCTCTTCGCCTGTCGCAAGTGGGAAGGCATCCCGCAGGCGCGGGAGGGGCAGGTGCTGAAGTGGGTGCGTGCGGCAGACTTGCGGGACTACCCGATGCCCCCGGCAGATATCCCGCTGATCCCGATCTTGCGGGACTGGCTGTAGCTGTTGATTGACCGCTCCGTTAAAGCTGGTGTCGAAATCGTTAATTCTTCAATATCCCCCAGATCTTCTAGATGAGGGTCTGGGGGATACTACATCTAGGCACCTGCAAACTGACTGGAAACCTTTTGTTAACCACTTTCTAGCACCCTGAACTTGTTTTCATCGGGATGGCAGGATCAAGCAGAGCAAGAGAGAAAAGATCGCCGGGCAAGGTTCCTCACGTGGCAGCACGACGTCACTTTGACCCGGAACCCGTATCAAGACACCTCGTCTTCGCACACCTCCAGATACGCGGAGACACTATCGGCATTTGTTGTCAGGGCAGACAACAGCACAACGCCAAGAGCCACAGGGTATGGCAGCCCAAGGCTCAAAATGGCGGACCTAAGGAACCGAAGACGAAGCTTGGCAGCGCGTCTTCGGTTTTTTCTTTGACGTCAGGTCTCAGGAACTCCGGACAGCCAGCGCATCAAGCAAGGACAAAACAGTCTGCCGGGCGATTGGGTCATTGAGACGGGTCGAAATCTCCTCTGGCGAGGCTTTCATCAGGTCAAATCGGAGAAAAAGGTCAGGGTGGAACTGCGTGCTCACCGTGGAGAGGACCAGCCTGAGTTGTTGCAGCATATCGTCGCCACGGTGCGAGGCATGCAGCAGCGCAATCGGCTTCTCGATGATCTCCTCCCGCGACACGAGCCAATCAATGGCGTTCTTCAGCCCTCCGGGGATTGCACGGACATATTCTGGGCTGGAGATCAGCAGGGCGTCACTCTCTTTGATCGCAGCCACAAAGCTCTCAACGGCGGGTGGCAGGGCAAAGGCTTCGCGATCTTGGGAGAACACCGGCAGCGCGGCAAGGCTCGCAAAGACGGTCACCTCATGCGCAGGCCGCGCGATGTCAGCGACGGCGCGCAGCAGGGCCGTATTGGTAGACTGCGCCCGCGCGCTGCCAGAGATCGCTAGGAATTTCATGCGTATCTTGTAGGAACTGTGGGAGACGCCCGCAACATGTTGAGAATCAACAATCCGAGAGGTCTAAATGTAGAAAACCCCGGCCGTTTCCGACCGGGGTTTTCCTAACTTGGCTGATCGTTGGATCAGTCGAGAGTACGGGTGACTTCCTCACGCTCGAAGATCTCGATGACATCCTTCGGACGGATATCGTCGTAGTTTTCAAACGCCATGCCGCATTCCTGACCGGACTGAACCTCGGACACTTCGTCCTTGAAGCGCTTCAGGGTCTTCAGCGTGCCTTCGTGGATCACCACGTTGTCGCGCAGCAGACGCACACCGGCAGAGCGGCGCGCCACACCTTCGGTGACCAAACAGCCGGCGACCTTGCCGACGTTGGACACTTTGAAGACGTCCTTGATCTCGGCGTAGCCGATGAAGTTCTCTTTGATCTCCGCGGAGAGCAGACCAGAGGCGGCTTTCTTCACGTCGTCCACGAGGTCATAGATCACCGAGTAGTACCGGATCTCCACACCCTTCTGGTTCGCGGTGTTCCGCGCAGAGGCGTTGGCACGGACGTTAAAGCCCATGACCGGTGCACCGGAGGCTTCGGCGAGGCCGATGTCGGTTTCGGTGATCGCGCCCACACCGGAGTGCAGCACGCGCACGCGCACCTCGTCGTTGCCGATCTTTTCCATCGCCTGAACGATGGCTTCGGCAGAACCCTGCACGTCAGCTTTGACCAGGATCGGCAGTTCGGAGACGTTCTCGTCGTCCTTCGCCTTCTGCATCAGCTGTTCCAGCGTGGTGGCCGCACCAGCCGCTGCGCGTTTTTCCTTGGCCGCGTGTTCGCGGTACTCGGCAATCTCACGCGCTTGCGCTTCGGTTTCGGTCACGTTCAGAACGTCGCCCGCTTCAGGGGTTCCGTTGAGACCCAGAACCTCGACCGGAACCGAGGGGCCTGCTTCTTGAACGCGCTCACCCTTGTCATTGATGAGGGCACGAACCTTACCGTACTGCTCGCCGACCACAAAGATATCGCCCTGACGCAGGGTACCCTTCTGGATCAGAACGGTAGCAACCGGACCACGGCCCACGTCGAGCTGTGCTTCGATCACGGCACCCTGTGCGGCACGATTCGGGTTGGCTTTCAGTTCGAGAATTTCCGCCTGCAGCGCAATCGCATCCAGCAGATCATCGAGACCCTGACCGGTGTGCGCGGAGACTTCAACGTCCTGCACTTCACCAGACATGGCTTCCACGATCACTTCGTGCTGAAGCAGCTCGGTGCGGACCTTCATCGGATCAGCAGCGGGTTTGTCGATCTTGTTGATCGCCACGATCATCGGAACACCGGCGGCCTTGGCGTGGTTGATCGCCTCGATCGTCTGCGGCATGACCGAATCGTCTGCGGCAACCACCAGAACCACGATGTCCGTTACCTGAGCACCACGGGAGCGCATCGAGGTAAAGGCGGCGTGGCCGGGCGTGTCGAGGAACGACAGAACCGAGCCATTATCGGTGGTCACCTGATACGCACCGATGTGCTGGGTGATGCCACCGGCTTCGCCCGCAACAACCTTGGCGTTCCGGATCGCGTCCAGCAGCGAGGTTTTGCCGTGGTCAACGTGACCCATGATGGTGATGACCGGCGGACGCGGCTGCAGATCTTCTTCGTTGTCTTCGACTTCTTTAATGACGTCCTCGACGTCAGCGTCGGAAACACGAACGATCCGGTGGCCGAATTCTTCGATGATCAGTTCTGCGGTGTCAGCGTCGATCGTCTGGTTCTGTGTCACCATCATGCCCATTTTCATGAGCTCTTTGACAACATCAGCCACACGTTCTGCCATACGGTTCGCGAGTTCGGAGACCACGATGGTTTCCGGCAACTGCACGTCACGGATGACCTTTTCACGCTCGGCATTGCCCATGGCTTTTTGACGGGCACGCTCTTGCTTGCGCTTCATCGACGCAACAGAACGCTGACGTCCGCCTTCACCGCCAGTTGCCTGGCTCAGGGTCAGTTTGCCGGAACGGCGACCGCCATCATCACGACCTTTGACGCTGCGGCCACGCTCTTCACGCTCGCGCTCTGCCTTGCGCGGTTGCGCTGCAGCAGGCTTCGGCGCGCCACCAGCGGGCGCGGCACGCGATGTGTCTGCGGTTGCGGCGGCAGATTTCTCGGCCTTGGCTTCAACGGCTTTGGCAGCAGCAGCACGTTTGGAGGCTTCTTCCTCCTCCTTGCGCTTGCGCTCTTCGTCTTCGGCCTTTTGACGGGCACGCTCTTCAGCTTCGCGCTGTTCGCGTTCCTTGGCTTCCTGTTCCGCACGGCGACGCTCACGCTCTTCCGCGCGGGCCTTTTCTTCGGCTTCGCGCTGCGCGGCCTCTTCGGCCTCGCGTGCCTTAGCGGCCTGAAGCGCCTTCAGGCGGCGTTCCATCTCCGCATCGGAAATCCCTGCAGGGCGTCGCGACGCATCGCCACCCGCAACGCCACCGGCGCCGCCTTTACCTGCGCCCGGCTTGGGGACAACCACACGTTTCCGTTTGGTCTCCACCACAACATTCTTGGTCCGACCGTGGCTGAAGCTCTGCTTCACATTCCCGGGCCGAGACCCGCCGCCACGCAGACCCAATGTTTTTTTGCCGTCACTATCGCTCATAAAGCTACTTATCCTTCCGTGCGGCCGTTGCCGCCCTTTTCGCGCAAACCCTGCAATCGCTGGGCTTCCTCTACAACACGTTGGCTGAGTCCACCAGAGGCGAGCGCGGCATGTATCACAGTTTCACGCCCAAAAGCCATTCCAAGCTCGTCTGCCGTCAGGCAGCCGATGTATTTACCCCGATGAGGCGTGCTCAGTTTCGACTTTCCTCGCCCGGATCCGTCCGCGGCCTGAATCAACACCCGGGCCTCTTCCTTCGCCAGCCAATCCTTTACCTTCTCGTATCCCCCGACGGCATCGCCCGACTTGCGAGCCAGGCTGATCAGATCAACGAGGCGACGCACAATCTGGCGTTCCACGTCCTCGACCAGCCCCTCGGCGACCGTCACTTGCGTCTTGAACCCACGGGCAAAGAGTTTCTTCTTCACCGCCTGATCCAAGGCCGCCCGGGTTGAGGAGACATAACAGCCACGCCCCGGCAGTTTACCCATCACATCGGCAAAGACCTGATTGTCAGGCCCCAGCACAAAACGGATGAGCCCGGACTTCGGCTCTGTCTCGCCTGTCGCGAGACACTTCCGTTCCGGCCCGTCCTCACGGGTTTTTTCTGCACCACCACGCGTCATTCACGTCTCCCGGGAGATGGGAAGCCCTCAGGCTTCCTCGTCCCCTTCCACTTCGTCTTCGGAGTCGTCGGCATCGTTTTCAAGTTCTGCCGGGTCCACCCAGCCGAGCATGATGCGTGCCGTCATCACCAGATTTTGCGCCTCTTCAAGGCTCACGTCGAAGGGTTCAAGAATACCCTCGTCCTTCACGCGCTCGCCATTGACGGTGGTCCAACCACCGGCAAGTTCCCAGTCAGCGCAGGTGGCGAAGTCTTCAAGCGATTTCACATCGTCCTTCGCCAGTGCTTCCACCATCTGGGGTGTCAGACCTTCAAAGTCAATAAGGCTATCCTCGACACCCATGCTGCGGGCATTGTCGATCGCCGCCTTGGCTTGCGCTTCGAGATAGTCGCGGGCGCGGGCCTGCAATTCCTCTGCGGTGCCTTCGTCAACGCCGTCGATGACCAGCAGTTCGTCCAGCTCCACATAGGCAACCTCTTCGAGGTTGGTGAAGCCTTCAGACACCAGCAACTGGGCGAAGAATTCGTCCAGATCGAGGGTTTCCATGAACAGAGCGGTGCGCGCTTCGAATTCTTTCTGACGGCGTGCGGACTCTTCTTCTTCCGTCATGATGTCGATGTCGAGGTTGGTCAGCTGAGACGCAAGACGCACGTTCTGACCGCGACGGCCAATCGCCAGCGACAGCTGCTCGTCCGGAACAACGACTTCGATCTTGCCGGCTTCTTCGTCCAGAACCACTTTGGACACTTCTGCCGGTTGCAGCGCGTTCACGAGGAAAGTCGGCTGATCTTCATTCCACGGAATAATGTCGATCTTCTCGCCCTGCAGCTCGTTCACAACGGCCTGCACACGGGAGCCACGCATACCAACGCAGGCCCCGACGGGGTCGATGGAGCCATCGTAGGACACAACAGCGATTTTCGCGCGGGAGCCGGGATCACGGGCAACAGCCTTGATCTCGATGATGCCGTCATAGATTTCCGGCACTTCCATCTTGAACAGCTCTGCCATGAATTCCGGAGCGGTCCGGCTGAGGAAGATCTGCGGGCCGCGCGGTTCACGACGCACGTCTTTGATGTAGCAGCGGATACGGTCGTTCGGGCGATAGCTTTCGCGGCCGATTTTCTCGTTGCGACGCAGGATCGCTTCGCCGGAGCCCACGTCCACGATGACGTTGCCGTATTCTTCACGCTTCACGACGCCATTGATGATGGTGCCATTGCGGTCTTTGAATTCTTCGTACTGACGATCCCGCTCGGCTTCGCGCACTTTTTGCAGGATAACCTGTTTTGCAGATTGCGCCGCAATCCGGCCCATCTCGACCGGGGGAACCTCGTCCACGACAGTGTCACCGACCTGCGGGTTTTCCATGTATTGCTTGGCCTGAGCGACGGTCAATTCCGCCTGATAGTTCTCAAGCTCTTCATCCTCGACGACGGTGCGGACGCGGGTGAAGGTCGCCTTACCGGTCTTGCGATCGATGGAGACACGAATGTCCATCTCGCTGCCATAGCGGCTCTTGGCTGCGCGGGCGAGGGATTCTTCCATCGCTTCGACCACCAGATTGGGGTCGATCATTTTTTCGCGTGCCACGGCCTCGGCGGTTTGCAACAGCTCCAGCTGGTTTGCAGAGGTGATTGCCATTACTCGTTCTCCTCTTCGGACCCTGTGGTCCCTTCTGCGGACCCTTCGGTCTCGATGTCGTCAAAGGCGTCTTCGTTCAGCACACCAGCGGCCTTGCGCTGGCGTAGCATCTCTTTGATCAGATCGTCGGTCAGAACCAGCTTGGCATCGCTCAGCCAGTCGAATTTCAAACCGATGGTCACGGTCTCGCCGTGCTCTTCGATGTTGATCAGAACCTCGTCCTCTTCGATCCCAGCCAGCTCGCCCTTGAAACGGCGGCGGCCATCGATCAACTCGGCGGTCTCAAGCTTCGCCTCATAGCCTTCAAACATGTCGAAGTCTTTCAAGCGGGTCAGCGGGCGGTCGATACCCGGGCTGGAGACTTCCAGCGTATAGGCATCAAGAATGGGATCTTCGACGTCGAGCGTCGCACTCACGGCATTCGAAATCGCAGCGCAGTCATCGACTTCGATGCCGCCATCGGGACGGTCCGCCATGATCTGCAGCGTTGTGGTTTTGCCAGACATCAGCCGGATACGAACCAGCTCATAGCCCAGATCCTCAATCACCGGGGTGATGATCTCGGCCAGGCGGCGGTCAATCGCAGCTTTGGCAATCAGGTCGTTGGTCATCAGACTTCCAAACACAAAAAAACGGGCGCGCGGCCCGTCGAAATCAATCGGTGGTGCCTCAGGTCCAGAGCCCAACGCGCCGCTGTTGAGCGAGGATATACGCGGGGATGCCCTGTTTTGCAAGCCTTTCCTCCGACAGGTCCCGGCATGTGGGCTAAGCGACTGGCATGCTTCGCGGAAAAGTGACAACGCTCGCCCCGGTTGAGGTCGCGTTAAGCCATCCACCAGCGTTCAGCAATGCGGTGATCGTCGAGCGGCGCCCGAGTCGAAATCCGTGCAGGCAAAACAACATGCGGCGCTGCAGCCAAAGCCATATCCCCCTCGGAGGGGTGATAGTGGAAACTCCCGCGCCCGCTCAGCCCTGCTGCGGCCGGAAGCGCCGCGACATCGACATAGCCCTCACGCAGCGCTTCGGCCCGCACATTGGCATCTGGAATGACGATGAGATCGAGCGCCTCAAACCAGCCCGCCTTGCCATCCCGTAAATGCGCCTCCATCCGACGCGCCCGAAAATGACGGCCCTCTTGCGCACGATCCGCCTGATAAAGGCCGCTGCCAATAAGAGCGCCAAGCTCCGCATCAACCGCGCCCTCTTTGGCAATGATCAGACCTGCGTCGGCCAAGCGATAAGGAAGATGCGGGTTGCTGTCGTCGAGCGCAAAAATCACCGCGCCCGCCTCATCAAGGTGAAGGTCGCGGACAGCGCCCAGCGCATGAAGCCCTTTGCTCAGATGCGCGTCGAGCGACGCCACGACATCTGCGCCCGACAGGGGTGTCCCATCGTGAAACACCGCATCCTCGCGCAATTCGAACCGCCAAAGGCTGGCGGTGTCGTCGCTCTGCCAGCCTGTCGCCAGTTCACCGCGCAAAATTCCGTCTGGTGCGACCTCGGTCAGTTGATCGCAGACCGCAGCACGGGCCACCCGAGACAGCAAATCACCATCGCGCGGCAGAGCCAATCGCAGTGTCCCACCCCGCCGCGGCTGATCCGCAAGCGACGCCCCCGTGGCGGCCAGCAAAGCTGCCGCAGCACCGGTCGCAAAAAGGGCACGACGATCAAGGCGCTTCATGCAAAGATATCCTCGGCCAGCTGATCCATCGCCTTGACCAAGGCGGCGCTGATGCCCGGCTCGGACAGCGCATGTCCTGCATTGCGCACCATCACGAGGTCCGAATTCGGCCATTCCTTGTGAATGCTGTAAGCAGAGTGCGGCGGGCAGATCATGTCATAGCGTCCCTGAACGATAACGCCGGGAATATGGGCGATCCGCCCCATATTCGCAAGGATCTGGCCGTCCATATGCAGGAAACCTGCATTGATGAAGTAGTGGTTCTCCAGCCGAGCAAAGGCGCGGGCGTAATCGCCGGGGCTCTCGCCAGTGAGGCCATTGGAATAGACCGAGGCCAACGCATTCTCCCACGCGGACCAAGCACGACCATAGCGCACCTCTTCCTCGCGGTTTCCGGAAAACAGCCGCTTGTGGTAGGCCTTGATGAGGTCATCCTGCTCGTCCTCAGGGATCAGAGAGGTGAACTTCTCCCAAGTCTCCGGCCAGAATTTACCAGCTCCGCCACCATAGAACCAATCCAGCTCCTCTTGGGTCATCAGGAAGACACCGCGCAACACCAGATGCGTCACACGATCCGGATGCGTCTGCGCGTAGATCAGCGCCAATGTTGCGCCCCAACTGCCGCCGAACAGCGCCCAAGCGTCGATCTCCAGATGCTCCCGGATCAACTCCATATCGGCCACCAGATGCCAGGTCGTATTATCCTCGCATGAGGCATGGGGTCGCGACCTACCGCATCCCCTTTGATCAAACAAAATGATGCGATAAATCTTGGGATCAAAGTAGCGCCGCATCGCTGGGCTGGTGCCGCCACCGGGTCCGCCATGGCAAACAATCACCGGCACACCCTCTGGGTTGCCACATTGCTCCATGTAGATCCGATGCCCCTGCCCCACGTCCAGCATCCGCTGATCGAAAGGTTCGATCGGCGGGTAGAGAAACTGCACAGCGCGCTTTTGATCCGGGTATTTGTCCATTACTGACCTAACTTAACACCTGAGCAACAAGAAAACACACGGAGACAGGAATGCAAGCGCAACAGTCCACGGTGGACCCCTCCGAGATCGCGAAATTCGAGGCCATGGCCGCAGAATGGTGGGATCCCAATGGAAAATTCAAGCCTTTGCATATGCTTAACCCCTGTCGCCTCGATTATATCACGCGCCAGATTGCGGGTGAATTCGACCGTGACCTCGCGTCCCCATCGCCTTTTGCCGGGTTACGAATCCTCGATATCGGCTGCGGTGGTGGGCTGCTGAGCGAGCCCATGGCGCGTCTTGGTGCCACTGTTGTGGGCGCCGATGCGGCAGAAGGTAATCTTCCCGTCGCGAGAATCCACGCCGAACAGTCCGGTTTGGACATCGACTATCGTCACACCACCGCCGAAGCGCTTGCCGCCGCCGGCGAGCAATTCGATGTGGTGTTGAATATGGAAGTGGTAGAACACGTTGCGGATCCGCTCAGCTATCTGACCGCGACACATGACTTGCTGAAGTCCGGCGGCTTGCAGATCTGTTCCACCATCAACCGCAATCCCAAAAGCTATGCCATGGCCATTTTCGGCGCCGAGGTCGTGATGCGCTGGCTGCCGCGCGGAACGCATGAGTGGTCCAAATTCATCACGCCGGATGAGTTGTTCGACCTTCTCGCACAAGCGGGCCTCAACCCTGTGGATCGCAAGGGGTTTGTGTTCAACCCGATCTTCTGGAGTTGGTCGATCTCGGACCGGGACTTGAGCGTAAATTACGTCACCGCAAGCATAAAACCCTGATCAAGACTTTCACGTCATCGTGTATCCGCCGAAAAAGCCAGCATCAGTGCTTGCTTTATGAGACGACCTATACTTTGGTATATTCACACATCCTTACGAGGCGTTGTGCGGACAGTTGTTGGCGAATAATGTGTACTCACACATATTCTCTGCGCGTTCACACCACCGGCAGAGAGCGGCTTGTCCGATGTGTAAAATGGGGATGCACTCACACCACTCACGGCCCCACAATACAAAAAGAGCGTCGGCATTATCCGACGCTCTTTTTTGTTGTTTCATTGGGTGGAACGAGGCGCGGTTAATCTTCGGCCTCAAGCTTGACTCGAAACTCACGCAGGATCGGCAGGGCGGATCGGACACGTTCGCCGCCAAGCTCACTCACCACTTCGGAAATCATCGGGATGATCGAGGCGAGCGCCGCATCGCGCGCTTTGCGGCCTGCCGGGCTGATCGCGACCATCTTGCGGCGGGCATCGTCCCAATCGGGACGCACATGCACGTAGCCTGCCATCTCCAGCTTGTTGATCGTATTAGTCATCGCGCCGCGGGTGACGTGAAACGCCTTGGCCAATTGCGCAGGTGACCGTTCCAGCCCAGCGCGCGCCATATGGTTCAGTACCGAGAAATGGGACAGTTCCATCCCCTTGGGCAACGCCTTACTCAGCCGGGTCCGCGCAAGCTGGTCGGCCATAAGGATTTCGCTGAACAGCGAAATGGCAAGGGAATGGTTCTCATCCATCAGGGTCCGTCAAACTCCCGGTCGTGGGTCAGCGAAGGTACGCGGCTGCGCGCCTTGTCGACCGCATCGAGGTCGAGGTCAACGCAGATGGCGCTAACATCGGTGCCAGCATCCGCAAGGATTTCACCCCAGGGCGCGACCACAAGCGAATGACCATAGGTCGTCCGACTGTGGCCCTGACTGGCCGGATGGGTGCCCGTTTGGGCGGCGGCAAGGACATAACAGCCAGTCTCGATCGCGCGGGCGCGGAGCAGGCTGTGCCAATGGGCCGCACCGGTCACATGCGAGAAGGCCGCAGGCGCGGTCAGGATCTGTGCCCCACCATGGGCCAGCCGCCGGTGCAGCGCCGGAAACCGGACGTCATAGCAGATCGTCATGCCGATCTTGGCAAAGCCCGCATCCGCCACCACAGCGCGGGTCCCCGGGCGATAGCCATCGGATTCGCGGTAGGTCTCCTCGGGCGAGACCTCCACATCGAACATATGGATCTTATCATAGCGCGCTTTGATCTCGCCGTTCGGAGAAATCAGGAACTGCCGATTGGCAAACCGCCCATCTGCGTCATGCGTCTTGATCCCGAGCGAGCCGATGGAGAGCCAGATGCCGTGCTGCGCTGCGGTTTCACGCAGCCCCGCGAGAGTCGGATCCTCTTCCTCATGCCGCAACACCTCTCGCTGATGGGCGCGGCTGGTCGAAAGGCAATTGGTGACTTCCGGCGTCAGCACGAACCCCGCCCCTTGACCGACCGCATCGGCGATCATCTCCCGCACCATGGCGAGGTTTTCCTTCGGCTGATCGGAGGAGGTGATTTGCAAGAGAGCGGCGCGCATCCTCAGGGTGCCTCAGGCCGCCAGCAGCGGATCAAGCTTGCCCGCCCGATCCAGCGCATAGAGGTCATCACAGCCACCGACGTGAATCTCGCCGATGAAAATCTGCGGGACAGTGCGGCCCCCATTGGCGCGTTTGATCATCTCGCCCTTGCGATCAGGATCCGCCAACACGTCGATCTCGGAATAGTTGACGCCCTTCTCGTTCAACAGGCGCTTGGCCGCGTGGCAAAAACCGCAGAGCGGCGAGGTGTAGATTTCGACCGGTTTCATGATCTTGGCTCCGTCAGGAAGAAGTAACTGTTCTGCGAGATTTGGGGTGTTTTTTCAAGCTTTACCAGTCTTTTCACGCGGCCGTGACCCGGGCGAGAACAACCACGCTTACCGCGTCAGCACCCGCGGCGAAACAGGCGCGCGCACAGGCCGACAGGGTAGCGCCACTGGTCATCACATCGTCCACCAATAGAACCGAACAACCCTCCAGCCGATCCGCCATCCTTGGATGTGGGCGAATGGCATCGTCAAGCAACCGTGCCCGCTCCTCACGAGAGCGCCCTTCCAGCATCGGGGTCGCAACGCTGCGGATCAGCGCATCTGGACAGCACTCGCACCCCGTCCGGGCCGCCAAAGCCTGCGCCAGCAGCGCAGATTGATTGTAGCGCCGCCGCAGCAACCGCGACCAATGCAAGGGCACCGGCACCACCAAGGGTTTTCCTCGCAACAAAGGTTCCGCTACCCGCGCCATCCAGGCGGAGGCGGGACGCGCCAGATCGGTGCGATCCCCGTGTTTCAGCGCCAAGACCAAACGCCGCCCCTGCCCGCCGTAGACCAGCGCTGCACGGCCATGTTCCCAATCCTGTGGGCGCGCAAGGCAAGCATCGCAATGCACCACTTGCTCATCGTCCTCCCCCGGCAGCGGCGCCCCGCAACAATCGCAGGTGAGGCCTGAGATAAACTCCGTCTCGCGCCAACATCCGCCACATAGACCAAAGTCGCTGTCCACCAACCCGCCGCAATTCAGACAGCGCGCAGGGTAGACCAGTGAAACTGCCGTTTGAATCCGCGCGCGCAACGTCATAGGTACACCTCATGACACAAGAACCGATGGCTCATCCCCAGATCTTTGACCACGACGCACTGCGGCTGCGACGCGCTCGGCGCAAACCAGACGCGTTGTTTCTGCACGACTTAGCCAGAGACGAGATCGAGGATCGGCTCAGCATGGTTAAGAGAGTCTTTACCGACCCCGCGATTATCGCGCCATTTGCGGAGCCTTACGAAGATCTTCTGCCCGGTGCCAAGATCGTCACGGATACCGAGGTTCTGGACCTTGAGCCCAAGGCCCATGACCTGGTGATTCACGTGATGGGCCTGCATTGGGCCAATGATCCGGTGGGGCAGCTGATTCAATGCCGCCGCGCACTGAAAAACGATGGGCTGCTGCTGGTCATCACCCTCGGGGGCCAAACCCTGCACGAGCTGCGCAGCGCGCTGGCGGAGGCGGAGACCTATGTCAGCGGCGGGCTTTCGCCGCGGGTGGTGCCGATGGGAGAGATTCGCGACCTTGGCGCGCTGTTGCAACGGGCGGGATTTGCGCTGCCGGTCGCCGACCTCGTGCCGCTCAACGTGCAATACCGCGACCTGACCCATCTGATGCACGATCTGCGTGCGATGGGGGAAACTGCCGCACTCGCCAATCGGCTGCGCAAACCGACCTCGCGCAAGCTATTCGCCTTAGCGCAGCATATCTACGCGCAGAACTTCGCCACGCCGGAAGGCAAGCTCGATGCCACCTTTGAACTGGTCTGCCTGACTGGCTGGGCACCCGATGAGTCGCAGCCGCAACCCCTGCGCCCCGGCTCTGCCAAGATGCGCTTGGCCGAAGCCCTGAAAGTGCCGGAAACCAAACTGCCCGAGGGCTGACACCGCAGCCCTCGATAACCTGAGCCAATGGTCGCAGTCAGGTGATCCAATTGGCATCGCCCTGCGTATCGGCTTATCTAACAACACGTCAGATCCCGAGAACACAGGACTCCGCCCCATGCTTGATGCCCGCCCAACCGCCACCTGCCCCGCACATGCCCCTGCGGACCACCCGAAGGTGACGACGGAGAAGGTCGGCGTGCTGCTGGCAAACCTCGGCACCCCGGATGACTACAGCTATTGGCCGATGCGCCGCTACCTGAGCGAGTTTCTGTCGGACAAGCGGGTGATCGACTACCCGGCGTGGAAATGGCAGCCGCTGCTGCAGCTGATCATCCTGACCAAACGTCCCTTTGCCTCGGGCGAGGCTTACAAGTCGATCTGGAATCACGACAAGGGCGAGAGCCCCTTGATGACGATCACCAAGGATCAGACAGCCAAGATGGCCGAGTCGCTGGCCGCGCTCTACGGCGATCAGGTGATGGTCGATTTCTGCATGCGCTACGGCAACCCTTCGACCAAGTCCAAGGTCGAGGCGATGATTGCTGCGGGCTGTCGCAAGATCCTGTTTGTGCCGCTCTATCCGCATTACGCAGGCGCCACCTCGGCCACCGCGAACGATGAGTTCTTTCGCGCGCTGATGGAGCAGACTTGGCAACCCGCTGTGCGCACCATCGAGCCCTATTTTGACCAGCCGGAGTATATCGACGCGCTGGCGCGCTCGGTCGAAGACGCCTATGCCAAGGCCGAGAAAAAGCCCGATATCCTCGTCTGTTCCTACCACGGGATGCCCAAGCGATATCTGATGCAGGGCGACCCCTACCACTGCCAATGCCAAAAGACGACGCGCCTGCTGCGCGAGCGTTTGGGCTGGGATGAGAGCCAGATCACCACGACCTTCCAATCCGTCTTTGGCCCGGAAGAATGGCTGCGCCCCTATACGGTGGAGCATGTGGCCGACCTAGCAAAGCAGGGGAAGAAGAACATCGCCGTGATGGCACCCGCGTTCTCGGCGGATTGCATCGAGACGCTGGAAGAGATCAACGAAGAAATTCAGGAAAGCTTTGTCCACGCAGGGGGTGAGTCGTTCACCTATATCCCCTGTCTCAATGACGATGCCGATCACATCGCAGCACTGACCAAACTTGTGCAGAACAACCTCGGAGGCTGGCTGGACTAAGCCTGCCTCTTTTCTCGGGCCGCCACGTAAAACGCGCGGTGGCCCTCAGCTGATTCCACATTTGGAAAAACAAAAAGGCGACTGGTTGCCCAGCCGCCTTTTCGACATTCTTTGAAGCAACTATTAGTTGCTTGCAGCAGCAGCAGCTACAACAACGAGCAGCAGCAGCGGCAGCAGGATGCCGGAAGAAGAAGAGGAAGCTTCTTCAACGATAACCGGTGCTTCAACGATCGGCTCGGCCAGGTTGCCAGCGGATGCTGCGGAAGCGGAAGCGGCCAGAACGGCTGCGAGAGCGAGTTTTTTCATGTTAACCTCCAGAATACGCGCACAGCACACATATGATGTGCGCACTCAAGACTTACCTCGTGGGTTTTTTCTAACCAGTATTCTCAGCCGATTGCAATTGCTTGTTAAATCCAGCGCAGCGGGCCACCTAAGGTTGTCGTCAAATAAGCAACACCTGTGTTCCGGTTTTGGCCAGGGCAAAAAGTTGGGCGATATGTTCGTTATAGAGCCCGATGCAACCGTTGGAAGACTTGCGCCCAATTTTCCGCGTATCGTGGGTTCCGTGGATGCGATAATACTGCCAACTCAGGTACAAAGCGTGCGTTCCAAGGGGGTTATCCGGGCCCGGTGGAATGTGTTTGGGCCATTCCGGGTTCCGCTTGAGCATATTGGGTGTCGGCGTCCAGCTTGGCCCCTCAACCTTGCGGATGATCTGGGTCCGTCCGCGACGTGTCAGATCATCGCTGAGCGGCACGGAAGACGGGAACAGTTTGTAGACCGATTGGTCCTCCGACCAGTAATGCAGCGCCCGACTGTCGATATCGACGAGAATCGCCCCACGGCGCAGGTTGTCGAAATACGGCTTCCAGTTCTTGGCGCGGAAGGCAGAGATGTTGCGTTTGACCGCAGGCTCCGCCTCGGGCGGCGGGCGCAGCGGGTCATAGGTGTCATCGCCTTCTTCGGTGTTGGTCAGCCCTTGCGCAAGCGCAGGGGAAGCAAGCAGCGAGGTTGTCCCCGCTAGAAAGAGCCGACGGCTCGGAGTCAGAAAGGATTTACGTGTCATGACGAGCTACTCTGCAATCTATGAGCGGGTTTGGTCGGCAGTTTATGGCCGGAATGCCTCAGTCGCAATTCAATCCCCTGAAATCGCATCATTGTGAGCCAGACGGGTTTGCCTATAAGTCACAGGGAGGATATGGCTCCCAAGTCCAAACTCAGGGTTTAGAATGACACGCGTATTTCTGATTCTGGCCGCAATGGCGATGACAATCGTCTCGGCCTGTACGACTGGCAACGATGGTTCAGCGAGCGGTTCCGGCGTTTACAGAATACGCAACGAAGAGAAAGTCCAGTTCCGCATGCTGGATTCGATCAACGCCCTGCGTCAAGCCGCCGGCAGCCCGGATGTGGTTTTGAACGCGCAGTTGAACGCGGCTGCGGCCACCCATTCTCGGGACATGTCGGTGCAAAACCGCCCTTGGCACTTCGGCTCGGATGGCTCGTCGCCGCTTGATCGCGTCGCGCGGGTTGGCTACTCCGGCGAACTTCTGGGCGAGGCGATCTCTGAGACCTATGAGAACGAGCTTCAGACCCTCACCGCATGGATGGGAAATGCGGGCACCCGAGCGGTGATTATGGACCCCAAAGCGGTCAACATGGGCTTTTCCTGGTTCCAAGAACCCAATGGCAAGATTTGGTGGACCTTGGTGATGGCCAACTAAGGTCAACGCAGTTTCACACGGTATAAAAAAGGCCGCGTCCCTTGGGGGAAGCGGCCTTTTTGCTACTGAGAGATCACTGCGCCTCAGGGGCGCAGTGTGATGATCGTGCCGTCCTGCACCATCGACCAGATCTCTTCGATCTCATTGTTGCTGACCGCGATGCAGCCAGCCGTCCAATCCTTGACCCGCGCGGCACGGCGGCGGTCGTCCGGACTATTGGGCTCACCGTGAATAAAGATGTCGCCACCCGGACGTTTGCCCAGCGCCGACGCCGTCGCGCGGTCTGCCGTGTTTGGGTAAGAGATCCCAAGCGACAGGTGAAACTGACTGCGCGGATTGCGGCGGTTGATCAGATAGGTGCCCTCGGGCGTGCGCCCGTCGCCTTCGATCTGTTTGTGGCCTTCAGGGGCAAAGCCCAGATTAACCTGATACTCCCGCAAGACAGTCGCATCATTCAGAAGGTACAGCTTCCGCGCGCCCTTATTGACCACGATGGAGGTCACCGGAGGCCCGTTGTATCTGGAGACATGGGGACCGCTGGTACAGCCAGCTGTGCCAAGGGCGGCGAGAAGACCCGCCCCAAAAATTCGCCTGTGCATCGTTTCGTGCTCTGTCCGCTCGTTAAGCTTTGTGCTCTTTAATCCGCACTACATCAAACTTGGTTTCTAATTTCCAATCACTTCTGCGTAGAGCTGTCCTGCAATTGGTTCAGCTTCGCATCAATCGCCTCAAGCCGCTGCATGACCTGATCGCGATAGGCATCTGTCCGCTCTCCCTCTTCTGCCGAATGCGCATCCTGCATCGAGTTCACGATCAGACCGACCAGCAAGTTCACCACCGCAAAGGTCGTGACCATGATGAAGGGCACAAAGAACACCCACGCGTGCGGATAGACCTCCATGACAGGGCGCACAATGCCCATGGACCAGCTCTCCAGCGTCATGATCTGGAAGAGCGAATAGGCCGACAGACCAAGGTTGCCGAACCATTCTGGGAAACTGGGCCCAAAGAGCTTCGTCGCCATCACCGAACCGATGTAGAAGATGATGGCCATCAGCAAGAAGACCGACCCCATGCCCGGCAGTGCGGTGATAAACCCTTCGACCACGCGACGCAGGCTCGGCGCGACAGAGATCACGCGCAGCACCCGAAGGATTCGCAAGGCCCGCAGGACGGAGAACCCCTGAGCGCCGGGCACCAAGGCGATCCCAACAATCAGGAAGTCAAAGACGTTCCAACCGTTCAAGAAGAACCGCAACCGGCGCACGATCAGCTTGGCCGCGATCTCTAGGATAAAGATCATCAAGCAAAGGTTATCGATCAGATGCACAAGGCCGCCCACCTGCGCCATGATCGATTCTGAGGTTTCCATCCCCAATGTGATGGCATTCACCAGAATGACAGCCGTAATGAAGCGGCTGAAGCCTTCGCTGTCGAGCACGGATTGCAGGCGTTGGATCATCGGGCGTTCCTTCAGAGGGCAGATATCGAGCGGATCAGGACAGTGTGAAGCTGGCGGCGAGTTCGGTATGCGACGACCAACGGAACTGGTCAACGACCTGTACCCAGTTGAGCGTGTAGCCTGCGTTAACAAGCACTTCGGCATCGCGCGCAAAGGTGATCGGATTGCAGGACACATAGGCGATGATCGGTGTCTTCGCCTTGGCCAGTTGCGCGACCTGCGCCTCTGCCCCGGCGCGCGGCGGGTCAATGACCACAGCCTCATACTCGGCACCAAAGGGGTTCAAATCCTCAGGCAGCAGCGGATTGCGGAACAGGTCGCGTGTTTGAGTGGTCAATTTCTTGAGCCCGCCAACCCTGCGCCAGCCCAATTCCAAGGCCTGCATCATCTCGCGTTCGCCCTCGACGGCGAGCACCTCAGCTTGCTGGGCGAGCGGCAGAGAGAAGGTGCCGCAGCCTGCAAAAAGGTCGACAACGCGACGCGCCTTACCCACGATCTCTTTGACGGCAGCGACCAGCGCGGCTTCGCCGTCATGGGTCGCCTGCAGGAAACTGCCCGGGGGCGGGCAGACTTTGGCGAGGCCAAAGGTCTGGGTCGGCGGGTTTTCCATGCCGATTTGCTCGTCATCCCAGGTCAAACGCGCGATATGGTGTTTCTCGATCGCCTGCGCGAGTTCGATGCGCAGCGGTCCGTCCAGCGGTTTACCGCCACGCACCAACACATCAAGGCCTTCGTTCGAGGTGGTCAAAGTGACCGACAGCTCCGCCTTGCGGCTTGCACCGATCACCGCCAATGCCTCGGCCACAGGGACCGCGGCCATGATCTCTGGTGCAAGAAGCTTGCAGTCCGGAACTGCCGTCAGAATGTCCGATGCACGCCCGTGAAAGCCCGCCATCGCCCCTTTTTTGGTGCGTTTCACCGACAGGGTCGCACGTCGGCGCGATTGCGCGGGTGACGTGTGGATCGGGCGGAAATTCGTCTCCAACCCGCGCGTTTTAAGCGCGGTGCGCACGATCTCGGTCTTCCACTCGGCGACAAACCCATCGTCGGCGTGCTGCAACTGGCAGCCACCACAGGATTTGTAGTGGCGGCAGGGTGCTTGCACGCGATGCTCGGACGGCGTTTCTATCCGCACCTCGCTGAGCTGTTGCCCCTCAAGGTGTCCCGAAACGACCTCGCCCGGCAGGGTGCGCGGCACAAAAATCGGCCCCGCGGCGATCCCGTCACCCTGGTGGCCCAAACGTTCTATCGTAGCTGTGGTTCTGGCTGCATCTGTCATACCCCTGCCTTAGCGCGGCGCGCGGTTTCGCAAAAGATGGAAACGCGCGCCGCACGCAGGTCTTTCGCCCAGAAAGCAGCGTTATTCCGCCGCTGCGCTGGCCTCATCCTCGGTTCGGATAAACCCGCCGGACTGCCGGGTCCAAAACTGGGCATATAGCCCATCCCGCGCCAACAGCGCCTCGTGACTGCCCTGCTCCACAATCTGGCCCCGGTCCATGACGATGATCCGATCCATCTCTGCCAGCGTCGACAAACGGTGCGCGATGGCCAAAACGGTCTTCCCTTCCATCACCCGCGTCAGCGCGGCCTGGATCGAGGCCTCGACCTCGGAATCAAGGGCGGAGGTCGCCTCGTCCAGAACAAGGATCGGCGCGTCCTTTAGAATGGCCCGTGCCAGAGCGATCCGCTGACGCTGCCCGCCAGAGAGCTTTACGCCACGTTCGCCCAAATGCGCGTCATACCCCGTGCGCCCCTGCCCGTCCTGAAGGTCTTTGATGAACTCATGCGCCTCGGCCGCTTTTGCGGCAGCGATGACCTCCTCCTGCGTGGCATCGGGACGCCCATACAGGATATTCTCCAACGCAGACCGATTGAACATCGCGGTTTGCTGCGTGACCATCCCGATCTGACTGCGCAGACTGTTCTGGCTCACCGTGGCGGTCTCCGCCCCGTCGATCAGGATTTTGCCCTCTTCCGCCTCGTAGAGCCGCAGAAGCAGCGAAACCAACGTGGATTTCCCGGCGCCAGAGGCCCCAACGATCCCCAGCTTTTCGCCAGCCGCGACCGTGAGGGAGACATTTCGGATGCCCCCCACATCGCGCCCGTAGGCAAAGGTCAGATCGTCGAAGACAATCTCGCCCGCGGTCACCTGCAAATCGGCTGCTTCCGGGTTGTCCTCAATCCGATCGGGCCGCGCGAGGGTTTTCATGCCGTTCTCAATCTCACCCACATTCGAGTAGACCCCCATCAGGGTGAAACTGACCCAGCCTGTCATCTGGGCAATGCGGATGGAGACCGCCCCAGCTGCGACAATGTCACCCTCGGTCGCGATGCCTGCCTGCCAAAGCCAGAGAGTCGCACCGATCAACAGAACCGGCAGCACGCCGGCCAGCGTCATCAAACAGAAGCGGAACGAGGCGGAGAGATAGCCAAAGGATAGGGCCTTTTCCCGGAACGTGACCATCGCATCCTGCGCGCCTCGTTCCTCGTGATCCGCATGAGCAAAGAGCTGAACGGTTTTGATATTGGTGATCGTATCAACCACCTGCCCCGTCACATTCGCCCGCGCCCCTGCCCGCCCGGCAGAGCGTTGACGGATGCGCGGAAGGAACCAGCGGATCATCGCGAAATAGCCAACGAGCCAGATCAGGAACAATGCCGTCACGCGCAGATCCACCGCACTCAGCAGGATGAGCGCACCGGCAAGCGACGCCAGAGCAAAGGCGACCACGTTGATCACCTCGACCACAACCGTCGTCACCGCTGTCGAGGTCTGCATCTGCTTTTGCGCGATGCGGCCTGCGAAATCATCGTCGAAGAACCGCACCGATTGTCCCAGCGTCCAACGGTTGAGCCGAGACAGCACCAGCGGGCTGACATTCGGCTGCACAATTATCGCGTTGGAGGCCGCCGATAGGCCAAACAGCACCGGCCGCACCAGCATAAAGAAGGCCAGCGCCACAAGAATGATGCTGAAGTTCTGAACGAAGAACCCGTCGGGCCCACTGGAAATAGCCGTATCGATCACCAACCCGAGGATATAGGCCGTGCCCGCCTCCATTCCCCCCGCGAGGGAGGAACAGACGGCGGCAAAGATCAACATCGGCCAGGCGCCCTTCAGACACCAGCCGATGAACGCCCCCAGCGTTTGTGGCGGCGGGCCTTCCGCGGGTTGGAAGGCGTCGATCAAATTTCCAAGCTTCATTCTGCTGCCTCTGTATTCAGGAACCCGCCCGACTGGCGCGCCCAGAACTGTGCATATAAGCCTCCTGCCGCCAAAAGCGCGTCATGGGTGCCCTCTTCAGCGATTTTTCCCTGATCGAGCACCAGAATGCGGTCCATTTGGGCAATGGTCGACAGGCGGTGAGCAATGGCGATCACCGTTTTGCCCTCCATCATCCCATAAAGAGTTTCCTGAATGGCGGCTTCCACCTCGGAATCCAGCGCCGAGGTCGCCTCGTCCAACAGCAAGATGGGTGCATCCTTCAGGATCACCCGCGCCAAGGTCACTCGCTGGCGTTGTCCCCCCGAGAGTTTCACCCCCCGCTCGCCCACCTGCGCCTCATAGCCGGTCCGCCCTTCTTGATCCTCCAGATCCAGGATGAAGTCATGCGCATGTGCCTTGCGGGCCGCGGCAAGCATCTCCAACTCGGTCGCATCTGGTCTGCCATAAAGCAGGTTGTCCCGGATCGACCGATGCAGGAGTGAGCTGTCCTGCTGCACCATGCCGATGTTCTGCCGCAGGCTGTCTTGGGTCACCTGCGTGATGTCCTGACCGTCGATCAGAATGCGGCCATCCTCGCTGTCGTAAAACCGCAACAAGAGCTTCACCAAGGTCGACTTGCCCGCGCCTGAGCGCCCGATCAGGCCGACTTTTTCGCCCGGTTGGATGGTCAACTGCAACCGATCCAACCCGCCTGCCCCGCGACCATAGTGATGGGACACCCCGTCAAAGGTGATCTCGCCTTTGGTCAGTTCGAGCGGTTTTGCGGCCTTATCGTCGACAAGGTCGATTGGTTGCGCGATGGTCTCCATCCCCTCGGCCACCACGCCCAACTGGCGGAAGAAGGTGGTCAGCGCCCACATGATCCAGCCGGTCATCGCATTCAGCCGCAGGGTCAGCGCCGTGGCCGCCGCCACCACCCCAACCGAGGCAGTGCCCTGCATCCAAAGCGCAATGCCCCAGCCGACGACACCAACGATCAGCAAACCATTCAACGCCACCAACACGCCATCCATGATGGTGTAGATCCGCATCTCGGTCTGGAAGGTTTGGCGGGTGTTCTCGATCGCCTCCTTGGCATAGTGTAGTTCGCGGTCGTGATGGGCGAACATCTTGACCGAATGGATGTTGGAATAGCTGTCCACCACGCGCCCTGTCACGGTGGAGCGCGCATCCGAGGCCGCCTGACTGGCCGGGCCCACCCGCTTCACCGTCCATTTGATCAGCGCCGCGTAGAGCGCAAACCAGAACAGCAGCGGGATCAACAGGCGGGGATCGGCGCTCCACAACAGCACGGCGGCGCCCACCAGATAGGCGAGTGCAAAGGTGATCGCGTCAAAGACCTGAAACACCACCTCTCCCGCGGCGGGTGGTGTCTGCATGATCCGGTTGGCGATCCGTCCGGCAAAGTCGTTCTCGAACCAGCCCACCGATTGCCGCAGCACATGTTTATGCGCGCGCCAGCGGATCAGGGTGCCAAAGTTCGGCAGGATCGTATTGTTCAGCAACAGCACGTCCAGCAGTTGCAACGCGGGGCGCACCAGCAGGATAAAGACCGCCATCAGGATCAATTCGACCCCGTGGTTCTGCCAGACCTCTGCCGGGGTGCCGGAGAGGATATCGACAACGCGCCCCATATAGGAAATGAGACCAATCTCGACAGCGGCAACAATCACCGAGAGGATCGCAGTGACCCAAAACACGCGGGTGAAGGGCCGCGCGTAATCGCGCATAAACGGCCAGAGCCGGGTCGGCGGGCGATCCGTTTCCGGGTAGTCGCAATAGGGGTTAACGAGGTTTTCAAAAAAGCGAAACATGCGGGTGCTCCGTAGGTATGAGCAAGAATTTAGGAATGCGTTGAGCACATGAATGGCGGCGGCTGAGGCCCCCTGTTCACGTCACAGGACGATCTCAGACGTCAAGCGTCGTATGAAATCCTGTTGTCCAACGGCAAATCCTCCCGCGCGGCTGTTGCTTTCACACGCATAGGGGTAGCGCGGGAATTTGGGTTTGTCACGTGTTTCAAACGTGAAATTTCTCTGACAGCAAGTTTGGCGTCAGGTCTTGAGGCTTTGAAGCAGTGCCTCGCGGGTGAGTTCAAACCGGGACTCGATCCAATCCCGTTCCAGCCTTTTCAGGGCGCGTCCAATATCGGCCCCTGAAAACATTGGCATCACGTCCTGCGCAGCGATGGGAAACTTCGCCTCCGCACCAAGCAGGATTTCAGTCTCTAACGTAGGCATTAAGGGCATTTCCAGCAGCGCTGATCGCAGGATCATCGCCCGGTTCGCGATATCCGCCCCATGGCGGTAGGCCATTTCCGCTGGCCCCATCGTATCACTCGCGAGATCGCGCAAAATCTCTATCCGCGCGGTCATCGCTTTGCTCAGACGCAGGGTCTTATGCATGGATTCCCCACCCAAGGCCGCAAGGCGGGCTTCCGCCTCTACAGGCAAGCCGCCCTCAAGATGCACCAGTGGCGCGAGCGCGCGGTCATCCGCTCCGGGCAAGACATGTGTCAGAACGCCCAACTGCCGCATCACCGCGACAGAGGGTGCAGGGTCCGCAGCGGACAGAAGCTTCACCATCTCCGCCCCGACACGTTCCCGCGACAGTTGGTCCAGTCCATCCTGCGTATTGGCAATCGCCGCCAAGGCCTCTGGGTCAAAGCCGTCATCGGGATTACCGTACCATGTGTGGAATCGGAAGTAGCGCAAGATCCGCAGGTAATCCTCGCGAATGCGGTTCTCTGCGGTACCGATAAATCGCACCCGCCGCGCCTGTAGGTCGGGTAAGCCACCCAGCGGATCCACCACCTCGCCATCCGGACGGGCGTAGAGCGCGTTCATGGTGAAATCACGCCGCCGCGCATCTTCGGCAATCGTGTCGGCAAAGGCCACCACGGCGCGCCGCCCGTCGGTTTCGACATCCTTGCGAAAGGTGGTGATCTCATGCGGAATGCCTTCCGCAACCACGGTGATGGTGCCGTGCTCGATCCCAGTTGGAACCGCCTTTAGGCCCGCAGCCTCGGCAAGCTCGACCACACGCTGCGGCCGCACATTGGTGGAGAGATCAAGGTCAGAGACCGGTTCGCCCAAAAGTGCGTTTCGCACGCAACCGCCGACGAAATAGATCTCTGCCCCGCCCGAGGTCAGCGCATCGCACACTGCCCTGGTCGACGGGAGGTGCAGCCAAGGTTGGTCAATTTTCATGTCGCCCTCATCACGGCTGCAAAGCCGCGCAGCATCCGCGCTGTGGCCCCCCAGATGTAATAGGGACCCAAGGGCACCGTAAAATAATGTCGCCTTGTGCCGCGCCACCGCCGAGACTGTATCTGATATCGCGTTTCGTCGAGCACATGTGCCAGTGGGGCGCGGAAAACCTCCGCCACCTCGCCAGCTTCGGGCTGCACATTGAAAGGCTCCGGCACCAGCGCAATCGTCGGTGTCACTTGAAATCCCGTCACCGTTTCGTGGCACGACAATGTGCCCAATACCTTTGGCAGATCGCGCGGCAGGCCGATCTCTTCCCAGGCTTCGCGCAGGGCGGCTTCGGTGCTGTCGCGATCGCCTGCATCTACTTTTCCGCCGGGAAAAGCGATCTGGCCGGGGTGATGCTTTAGCGCGGACGAGCGTTTGGTGAGCAAGACTTGCGGCGTGCTCCCCCAGGTTTCAATGGCCAACAGAACACCGGCCGCCCGGAGTTTGCGCCCTTCCGGCAAGACCGTGTCGGGGTTCAGATCGAAATCCGACGTCTCTGCCCCCGCGCGTGTCAGCGCCTGTAGAATACGATCTTCAAGCGCTGACATTCGGCGTTACTCCTTGGTGGCCTCAAAGCCCACGGAGGCTGGGTCGAGGTCATAATGCGCGCCGCAGAACTGGCAGTCTGCCGTTACGCGACCGTCATCGGTGGTCATCGTGCCGATGTCCTTGGCCGAGTAGATCGACAGGCTCTGGCGCACGCGCTCTTCGGAACAGGTGCAGCCAAACCGGACCGCCTGCGCGTCATAAACCCGCGGCTGTTCCTCGTGGAACAGACGGATCAACAGCTCGCTCGGCGACACCGACGGGCCAATCAGCTCCAGATCCTCTACCGTGGCGAGCAGGATGTTGACGCGGTTCCATTGCTCCGCCTCTTCGCCCTGCACAAGATCTTCGGCCGTGAGAATGGCACCGTCGCCTTCGCCGCTCGCCGCGAAGGGCGAGGCTTTGGGCATGTGCTGCAGCATGATGCCACCCGCGCGCCAATGCTCTGGCGAGCCCGGCTCGGAAGATTTGCCAAAGCTCAACTCGAACCGGGTCGGCAGCTGTTCAGACTGCGCAAAATAGGCCTCGGCACATTTGGCCAAGGAGCCCTCGGTCAGCGGTGTGATCCCTTGGTAGGGCTGATTGCCTTGGCCCTGATCGATCATGATCGCGAAATAGCCTTCGCCCACCTGATCAAACGGCGCACCATCGGTCAGCCGCTCGGCATCAAAGCTCGCATAGGCCCGAATACGAGCCGGTTCGCCTTCTTTTTCGGGCGCGTAGTAATCGGTGGCAATCATCCGCACCGGGCCTTTGGACTGCACCTGAAGCGACAGTTTCCAGCGCAGGCTCATGGTTTGGCCGATCAATGCAGTGAGCAAAGCCATCTCGGCCACCAGCGCCTCAACGGCGAGCGGATAATCATGCTGTTTCAGGATACCGTCCAACACGCCGTCCAGCCGCGCCACGCGGCCCCGCATGTCGGATGCATCAAGCTGGAAGGGCAGGACGGTATCGTCCCACGCGATTTTCGAACCAAGTGTCATGGGGTTTCCTTAACGGCCGGCTATTGGCATACCGACGCTATATAGGCTTTTCAGCATCAGAGGGAAGGGCAGACCAGTGATCAGACGTTTCGGAGAGGTCCCGCGGGCGGATCAAAAGTATCGGTTGCGGCCCGGTGCCTATGCCCTGCTACCGCTCGACGGACAGTTGTTGCTGACGGCGCAATACGCGGATGCCCCGGATATTCAGCTGCCCGGTGGCGGTATTGATCCCGGCGAATCGCCGATCCCGGCGCTGCACCGCGAAGTCTATGAGGAGACCGGCTGGAAGATCGCAGCGCCGCGCCGCATCGGTGCGTTTCGCCGCTTTGTCTACATGCCGGAATACGATCTGATGGCGGAAAAGATCTGCCACATCTATGTTGCGCGACCGGTGATGCGCCTTAGCGATCCGGTGGAGAAAGACCACAGCGTGCTCTGGATGCCGCCGCAAGACGCAGCGCAAATCCTCGGCAATGCCGGCGATCGGCATTTCGCTCAGTTGCTGGCTGATTTCGGCTGAGTGCGCGACAAGGCGAATTGGCGACCGCGCTGAGCTACCGTCAGGGCCCCTGAAACTCGAACAAGGTGGCGGAGATATCATCCTCCAGCCCCTTGTCGTCGCCCATAACTTGGGTGAGGTTCCAGTACAGATCGTCGAGGAATTCCTTGCCGCTCTGCTTTGGATTGCAGCGCTTCACAAGGTCCAAGAGACCATCGGTGTCGAGCATGGAGCCATCTTTCAGATGCGCTTCAGTAAAGCCGTCCGAATAGAGCAGCAGGCGGTCGCCGTGCTCCATCACGAACTCTTCTTGATCGTAACCGATATCAGGCACAAGACCGACCGGCACGCCGCCCTTGCCGATGAACTCCATCGAGCCGTCCGCGCGGATCAACAGCGGATGCGGGTGGCCGGCTTGCACCATTTTGACCACGCCGGTGCGCAGATCGGCGATGCAGTAAGCCATGGTGAAATATTCTTCGATCCCGGTGTCCGCGATCAGACGGGCGTTCAGAACGCTGGCCACTTCTTCAGGCGGACGCAGCGCGTAGAAGCGGTTGAATTTCTTCTCCATGCCGACGTTCTGGTCGAAATAGGTAGACGACAGATAGCCCCCGAGACGCGCCGTCATCATCGCCGAGGTGATGCCGTGGCCGGAGACGTCAATTGAATAGAACCCAAGCCGGTTGATACCCGGAGAGAACATGCCCACAAGGTCGCCACCGATGTGGCCGCAGGGCTTCAACAGCAGGTTCACCTCAGATGCGCCAAAGGAGCGGGTGAGCTCCGGCACAAGCGATTCTTGGATCTTGCGGGCCTGGATCAGGTCCTTGTCGATCGCGTCATAGACCGTCTGCAGCTCATCAAGTGTCTCAGAGACAATGCGGTTCTTCTCAAATAGCTCGCGCTGCATCCGCAGGATGCGCTCGCCCGCAGAAATCCGCGCGCGCAGCTCGTCGGAGCTGACAGGTTTGGTCAGGAAGTCATCGGCGCCGGCATCAAGACCCTCTGCAACCTCATTTTTCTCGCTCTTGGAGGTGAGAAGGATGAAGTAGCTGTAGGATTCATTAGCCTCTTCGCGGAAGGCGCGGCAAAACTCGATCCCGTTCATGCCGGGCATCATCCAGTCAGACAGGATCAGATCCGGGGGATCGGCACGGCAAATTTCCATCGCCTCTTCGCCGCCTTCGGCCTCCACGACCTCAAAGCCCCACTTTTTCAGCGAGGCCACAAGAATGCGGCGTTGCAAGCGGCTGTCATCCACAACCAGCACGCGCCGGATGGATCCGCTTACAGGCAACTCTTCGCCTTCAACTGAATGCTCTGGCAGCACCGACAATCCCTCATAAACGCGGCGTGTCCCCTCGTGACCTTTCTAGAAAACACCTGATCGGCTTAATAGCTGATGAAGAATAAAATTTTAGTAGAGTTTTTTTTCTTTACTATACTTTTACTGGCTTTGACATAGGCTACGCGCATCTTCGCGAGGATGTTGGATAGAGATATGATTGATTGGCCGCGAGTACGGGAACTGAAGGACGAAGTCGGCGAAGACGGCTTTGAAGAAGTGATCGAGCTCTTCTTGGAAGAGGTCGAAGAGGTGATCGAGAAACTGGGCACCAATGATCGCTCACAACTCGAGCAGGACCTACATTTCCTCAAAGGCAGCGCCTTGAACCTAGGGTTTGAGACCTTCTCGAACCTCTGTCTTGAGGGTGAGCGTATGTCTGCAAACGGTCAGGCGGCGGATGTTGATGTCGCAAAGATCATCGAAGCCTATCACAGCTCCAAAGCGACCTTCCTTTCGGACGTCAGCACCAACGCCTAACCTGCTTCCTTAGATCACGAATTGCGCCAGTGTTTCGTCACTGGTGATGTCGGTATATGTGAAGCCCGCCGCATCCAGCTGGGCGAAAAGCGGGGCGAAGTTTTCAGGCTTCGAGGTCTCGATCCCGATCAGCACCGAACCGAAGTTGCGCGCCGATTTCTTCATATATTCGAATCTAGCGATATCATCCTCGGGGCCGAGGATGTTCAGGAATTCCTTGAGCGCACCCGGGCGCTGTGGCAGCCGCAGCAGGAAGTATTTCTTCACCCCGGAATAGCGCTGCGCCCGCTCCTTCACCTCCGGCAGCCGCTCAAAATCGAAATTGCCGCCCGAGGTCAGGCAGACAACCGTCTTGCCCTTGATCCAGGTCCGCAGATCGCCCAGCGCCTCGACCGCCAAGGCGCCGGCCGGCTCCAGCACGATGCCTTCGACGTTCAGCATCTCAAGGATGGTGGTGCAGATGCGGTCCTCAGACAGGGTCAGCACGTCCGGCAGCGGGATGTTCTTCAGGATCTCAAACGGGCGTTCGCCGATCTTGCCCACTGCGGCCCCGTCGACAAAGGTATCGACCCGGCCCAGCGCCACCGGATGACCGGCCTCCAGCGCGGCGCGCAGACAAGCGCCGCCTTTGGGTTCGACAAACAGCGCATGGACCGCTTCGCCGAAATACTGCGATACGCCCGAGGACATGCCGCCGCCGCCCACCGGCAGGATCACATGATCCGGCGCGCGGCCAAGCTGTTCTTCGATCTCCACCGCAATCGAGGCCTGACCCTCAATCACGTCTGTATCGTCAAAGGGCGACAGAAAATATCCGCCCTGCTCCGCACACCATTTCTGCGCCGCAGCCAAGGTCACGTCGAAATAGTCGCCGACCAGATGGATCTCGACCATGTCACCGCCGAACATGCGGGTCTTTTGGATCTTCTGCTGCGGCGTGGTCACCGGCATGAAGATCACACCCTTCTTGTTCATCTGACGGCACATATAGGCCATGCCCTGCGCGTGATTGCCGGCCGAGGCACAGACAAACAGCTCCTTGTTCGCCTGTTTGCGCATCGCATTGAGTGCGCCGCGGATCTTGTAGGATCGCACGGGGCTTAGGTCCTCACGCTTGAGGTAAATGTCCGCATCAAACCGCGCAGACAGAAGTTCATTGCGTTGCAGCGGCGTGGGCGGGAAGACATCGCGCATCGCCGCCTCGGCCGCTTTGGCCTGGGTCCGGAAGTGGGTCATAAAAGGTTGGTGACCCAAAGCCGCGCCCAAGGCAAGAGGGCGCGACAAAGCATTCCTTGGTATGCCAAACCAGACCGGTTAGATGGGCCGCTTTTCGACGTACACGCCGTAAAGTGTGGTCAAGAGACTGACTTGCACCAAAGCAAATGCGACGCCGGCTACGATGGACCAAAGATCAGCCGCCATACCATCGAGGATCAAAGCCACCTGCTCAATCACAAATTGGACAACCACATTGATGACCGTCAGACCGAAAATAGGGCCAAAATCATCCGTGGCCTTCCATGCCTTTGACAGGCTGAGACCGCCATGACCCAGCGCGACATTTGGAAGCGTGATAGACAATCGCATGAAAATCCATGCGGGCAGCAGGGCAAGGCCGGGCTGCAAAATCGGCATCACCTGCACAAAAGCTGGCCCCATAACGCCTAGCAAAATCGACACCACAATCATGATTGGAATCATCGCCAAAGCGACCAGCAGACCCAGAAGAAGGCTCTGCAAAATGTACCCACCGATGCGATCCATGCGCAGAGGCGGGAGGAACCCTGCAACCGGCTCTTCGTTCAGGACATAGCGATGCCAGGCGACGATGGGCCAAAAAAACACCAGCACAGCTGCGATCCCTGCGAACACTGCCCCGATACCGCCAAGCAGTCCAAGCGCGACAACAAAGATGCCGACCGCGAAGATCATAGGGAAAAGGAATATCCGCACGACCTCCGTCCGGTTGCGCACCAGCATCGACACTGCGTGCGAGAACAAATTCCAAGCTGTCATGAGAAACTCCTTTGCAAATGCACGTCTTTCTATCAGCCCCCTTCATAACGGAAGGATTCTTGGCGAAAACCCCCGAAAACCTTGCGTCTCCGATCAAAAGGCGATACGGCGCTTGTCGTTCTGACCAAGAGGAAAACCCCAATGTCCGCGCCCAAGAAAGTTGTGCTGGCCTACTCCGGTGGCCTTGATACTTCGATCATCCTGAAATGGTTGCAGACCGAATACGGCTGCGAGGTTGTTACCTTCACCGCCGATCTCGGCCAGGGCGAGGAACTGGAGCCGGCTCGAAAAAAGGCCGAGCTGCTCGGCATCAAACCGGAAAACATCTACATTGAAGACATCCGCGAAGAGTTCGTGCGCGACTTCGTCTTCCCGATGTTCCGTGCCAATGCCGTCTACGAAGGCCTCTATCTGCTCGGCACCTCCATCGCGCGCCCGCTGATCTCCAAGCGTCTTGTTGAGATCGCAGCTGCAACCGGGGCCGATGCGGTGTCCCACGGTGCAACCGGCAAAGGCAACGACCAAGTGCGGTTTGAGCTGTCCGCCTACGCGCTGAACCCCGACATCAAGGTGATCGCGCCCTGGCGGGAATGGGACCTGACCTCGCGCACCAAGCTGTTGGAATTCGCCGAAGCGAACCAGATTCCGATCGCCAAGGACAAGCGTGGCGAAGCGCCCTTCTCGGTCGACGCCAACCTGCTGCACACCTCTTCCGAGGGCAAAGTGCTGGAAGATCCGGCGGAAATGGCGCCCGATTACGTCTACCAGCGCACCGTCAACCCCGAGGATGCGCCGAACGAGCCCGAGTTCATCGAGATCACCTTTGAAAAAGGCGATGCGGTTGCGATCAACGGCGAGGCCCTGTCTCCCGCAACGATCCTGACCCAGCTCAACGAATATGGCCGCAAGCACGGCATCGGTCGTCTCGATTTCGTCGAGAACCGCTTTGTCGGCATGAAGTCCCGCGGCATTTACGAGACCCCCGGCGGCGACATCCTGCTCGAGGCACACCGCGGCATCGAACAGATCACGCTGGACAGCGGCGCGGGCCACCTGAAGGATTCGATCATGCCGCGCTATGCAGAGCTGATCTACAACGGTTTCTGGTTCAGCCCGGAGCGTGAAATGCTGCAGGCGCTGATCGACGAAAGCCAAAAGCACGTCACCGGCACCGTCCGTCTGAAGCTCTACAAAGGCTCCGCCAAAACCGTGGGCCGCTGGTCCGAGCATTCGCTCTATTCCGAGGCCCATGTGACCTTTGAAGAGGACGCAGGCGCCTACGATCAGAAAGACGCACAGGGCTTTATCCAGCTCAACGCGCTGCGCCTGAAACTGCTCGCCGCTCGCAACCGTCGCGTGAAGTAATGAGCATCGACGACGACTTCGACGAGGATTTTCCGGAGGAAGATCTGGAAGAAGAGCTCGACATGTTTGTTGAAGCTCAGGATGCGGTCTGGGGCGATGTCGTCGCCGAATTAAAAGCCGGGAAGAAGACGAGCCACTGGATGTGGTTCGTCTTCCCCCAACTGGCGAGTTTGGGGCAATCGCATATGTCCCAGCTCTACGGTCTTGAGGATCTGGACGAGGCGCGGGTTTACCTGGGCCACGACACGCTGCGCGCCCGATTGATCGAAGTTTGCACCCTGATGCTGGGACACACAGACCAGAGCGCCAGCGCGATCTTGGGCGATGTGGACGCGCAAAAGCTGCAATCCTCGATGACGCTCTTTGGGGCTGCGGAGGGTGCACCGGCTGAGTGTGCCGCCGTCCTCAAAGCCTTCTTTGATGGTAAGCCCTGCGCAAAAACACTGGCTGAGATTTCATAAAATTGGAATTCTTCCCCGGGATACGGGGAAAATTGCGTTGAAATCTCCTGTCCTCCGGGTTGGATTTCTTGCTAAGCTGCCCTCAACAGTGAACTATTTGCAGGAGGGCACTATGAAGCCAATGATCCTGAGCGGCCTGCTGTTGTGTGTGGCCACTCCCGCGCTGGCAGATTTCAAAGTCTGCAATAAGACCGGCAGCAAAACCTTCGTCTCCATCGGTTACAAGGAAAACGAGGAGTGGGTGTCCGAAGGCTGGTGGACCATTCAGCCCGGCGACTGCAGCATTCCGGTCGTGGGGGACCTGAAGAATCGCTACTATTACATCCGTGCCGAAAGCGACACGGGCAACTGGACCGGCGATTATTCGTTTTGCTACATCAACGATGCCTACACCATTCGCGGCGATGAGAATTGCACCGCGCGCGGCTACAAGACCGGCGGTTTCTTTGAAGTCGACACAGGCAACTCCCTCGACTGGACCCAAAACCTGACCAACTGATCGCCGACATCCACAGGCTGCCCTGTGGTCATGCTTGCTCCATTGCGCCCTCCGCCCCTAAGGCTGAGGGCGTTCTGCGTTGCAAAGGGGAGTGTATCATGCTGGACGACATCGCAGCGGACATCCGCAAGGGATTGGATGGCAAGCGCTTTGACGGCTCGTTGAAATTCGACTGCGGCGACGATGGCGTGATCATCCTCGACAATGGTGCGGTCGAAACCACCGATCAAGAAACGGATTGCACCCTGCGCCTCAGCACCGAGAACCTGAAAAAGCTGCTGCGTGGCCAGTTGAACCCGATGACGGCGGTGATGATGGGCAAGATCAAGATTTCCGGCGACATGAGCGTGGCGATGAAACTGGGCAAGCTGATCGGCTGATCAACCTGCCCAGCGCGCGCCTCTCTCGCCTCTATAGGGTCAGCGCTTTCATTTCTTCGTAGTAGCCCATCGCCTCGTCCAGCACGGGGCGCAGGGCTTCTGGCACCTCTGGCAGCGGCCCTTCGGGGCCAGCAAAGCCCGAGGAATTCCAGACCGCGCCGTACCAATGCTGCGCCCAAACACCATCGTCCTTATGGCCGCCTTTGGGCCAGCTCAGCATCTCTGGGGAAAACGGCAAACCTATCGCATCACACAGCTGTTCCAGCTTTTGCGCTGGGTCTTCGCGGATATCATGGCTGTTGATCACCACCGGACGATGGCCCCAGTCCCGCACCTGGGCAAATAGCTCTGCCTGTTGGCGAAATCCGATATCCTCGATCCCGACCGCATCGTATTTCGCGGCAAAAGAGGCAATCACCCGCGCCGGATGACGCAGGAGAAAGACATTGGTCACCTCCCGCATCCAATCGCGTGGCACGCCGTCGATCATATGCTGCGTCATGTGCTTTTGATAAAAGTGCGGTTTCGCGCCGGGCACCGGCCCAAGCAAAGCCTCCGCGACCACCGCAGGGTCCTGAGACTGGCTCTCCATGATCTCATCACGCATCGGATGGTGAAGGCCGGTTTGGGCGAGGTAGGCCGCGTAAAACGGCTCATCTACGACCGCACAATCGCTGCGCGCGCCAAAGGCATACATCATCGCGGTCGAGAGGTTCCGGGGGCCGGACCACATGGCAATCCGCATTTGTCTTCTCCCTGTCTTCTGGGTTGGTGCCGACGCTAGAAGAAAGCCCCTCCGGTTCCAACCGGTAAACTACCGTCACCGTTGTGTGATCTTTGATGACAGGGGCTTTAGCGACTCTGTGTGATGCGGCAATGCTGGTGGTATCGGGGGATGACCTGTGCACATAGGAGAACACTCATGGCACGTATGGACACGTGGAAGCACATCGCATTGGCGGCTGTCATCGTCGCCGGAAGTCTGGTCAAAAGCGTTGATCTGGGCGCCTATCTCCCCGATCCGCAGATGGAGGCTGAGGCCTGCGTAACATGCCTTCGGGATGCCCCGCCTGTTGAGGCGGCCCCACTGGCGAACCCGGCCTATCTGTAACGCAAAAGGGGCCGTGACGGCCCTTTTCTGATGTCTTTTCCAACGGGATCAGAACGTCGCGTCCTGCACCTCTTTTAGGTCAGGAATGACATCTGCCGCCCCGTGCCGCATCACCATCAACGCGCCTGCGCGCGCCGCTTGGGCCATCGCCTGAGGCATGGGCAATCCACGATCCAGCGCGGCCAGAACATAACCCGTAAAGGTGTCGCCTGCGCCGGTGGTGTCCACAGGTGTCACTTTCAACGCTGGCACATCAGCAATCGATCCATCGCGCCCGTTGAAATGACGCGCGCCTTTTGCCCCGAAAGTGACGATAACATCCGCAACGCCCAGATCCTGTGGCGCCTTGTCGGTCGCCTCTTGCAACTGTGCGGCCTCAACCTCGTTGAGGAACAAAAGATCAATGTAGGGCAAAACCGCCTGAACAGCCACCGCATCAAAGGGGGCCGCCGCATAGGCGACGCGCAGACCAAGGTCCCGACCGATTTTGGCAGCCTCGGCCTGCATGTTGGTTTCATTCTGCATCAGCAGAATATCCCCTGCATTGGCGGAGGACAGCGCTTGACCGATCTGATCCATGGTCAGGGCACGGTTGGCACCCGGAAACAGAATGATCTGATTTTCACCCGCCGGGTCGACCGCGATGATTGCATGACCCGTCGCTATGTCCCCGATCAGGATATGGCGCGTGTCCACGCCATATTCCGTCAACCGATCGACGCACCATTTGCCCTCCGGCCCCACCGCGCCGATATGGCAGGCATGTGCGCCAGCGCGGGCCGCGGCCACGGACATATTCGCCCCCTTGCCGCCAAGCCCCTGATCAAAGGAGGTGGCGGCAAGCGTTTCACCGGGGGCAGGCATATGCGGCAACGCATAGACCATGTCGATGTTGATCGAGCCAAGGTTCCAAATTGCCATGATACGCGCCCCCTTTGGTTCAGCCGATGTTGCAGGCCGCAAGAACGGCCATGTTCAGCACATCATTCGCCGTCGACGTGGTCGAGCAGATCTGGATCGGCTTATCCACGCCAGACAGGATCGGACCAACGACAGTTGCGCCTCCCATTTCCTGCATCAACTTGACCGAAATCGACGCCGAATGACGGGCCGGAACGATCAGGATGTTGGCCGGACCGGACAGACGCTGGAAAGGATAGTTTTCCTGGGCTTTGGCGTTCAAGGCCACATCCACGGTCATCTCGCCTTCATATTCGAAGTCCACGCCGCGCTTGTCCAGAACGGTCGGTGCGATGTGCATCTTTTCCGCCCGCTCGGACACCGGATAGCCAAAGGTCGAGAAGCTGACAAAGGCCACACGGGGATCCAGCCCCATGTGCCGCGCCACGCCGGCGGCCCGCTCTGCGATATTGGCGAGGTCATGCTCGTTCGGCCATTCATGGACCAGCGTATCCCCGATCAAGACGATCCGGCCGTTGTGCAGCAATGCGGTAACCCCCGCAGCACCATGCTCGGCATCTGCGTCAAAGACGTGATTGATCCGGTCCAGCACATGTGCCGATTTCCGCGTGGCCCCTGTGACCAAACCGTCGCCGTGGCCATGAGCCAGCATCAGGGCGGAGAACACGTGACGGTCACGCCCCACCAAGCGGTGGATGTCCTTGCGGTCCATGCCTTTGCGGTTCAGACGTTTGTAGAGGAAATCCTTGTAGGTCTCAAAATGCTGGGTGTTGGCCGCGTTGACGACCTCCAACTCGCGTACCGCGTCACCCAGACCTGCTTCTTCCAGTTTGGTTTTGACGTCATCGGAACGTCCAACCACCAAAGCCTTGCCGAAGCCAGAGCGCTGATAGGTCACCGCCGCCCGCAGAACGCGCGGATCGTCGCCTTCGGCAAAGATCATACGGGACTGCGCCGCGCGGGCGCGGGCATTCAGGCCACGCAGGATGGATTGGGTCGGGTCCATCCGACCGCGCAACCCGTGCTCATAGGCGTCCATGTCGATGATCGGACGGCGCGCCACGCCAGTGTCCATCCCGGCCCGTGCCACAGCCGGCGGGATGCGGTGGATCAAGCGCGGGTCAAAGGGGGTCGGGATGATATAGTCACGGCCAAAGGTCAGCGACTTGCCATAGGCCAACGCCACTTCATCCGGCACATCTTCGCGGGCAAGACGGGCCAGAGCATGGGCACAGGCGATCTTCATCTCGTCGTTGATGGCGCGGGCATGAATGTCGAGCGCACCGCGGAACAGGTAGGGAAAGCCCAGAACGTTGTTCACCTGATTGGGGTAGTCAGACCGCCCGGTTGCGACGATGGCATCCACACGGACCTCATGCGCCTCTTCCGGAGTGATCTCCGGATCCGGGTTTGCCATGGCGAAGATCACCGGGTTGTCCCCCATAGATTTCACCATCTCTTGGGTCACCGCCCCTTTGACGGACACGCCGAGGAAGACATCCGCGCCGCGCATGGCCTCTTCCAGCGTGCGCAGCTCAGTTTTGATTGCATGCGCCGATTTCCATTGGTTCATACCCTCAGTACGACCTTGATAAATCACGCCTTTGGTGTCGCAGACGATGCAGTTTTCGTGCCGCGCACCCATGGATTTCAGCAGTTCGATACAGGCGATCCCTGCGGCCCCTGCCCCGTTGAGGACAATCCGCACGTCCTCGATTTTCTTGCCGGAGATATGCAGCGCATTCAGCAAGCCCGCCGCGCAGATCACGGCCGTGCCGTGCTGGTCATCGTGGAAGACAGGGATATCCATCTCTTCCTTCAGGCGCTGTTCGATGATGAAGCACTCGGGCGCTTTGATGTCTTCGAGGTTGATGCCGCCAAAGGTCGGCCCCATCAGCTTGACCGCTTGGCAGAAGGCATCCGGGTCTTCGGTGTCGAGTTCGATGTCGATGGAGTTCACATCGGCAAAGCGTTTGAACAGGACGGACTTGCCCTCCATCACCGGCTTGGAGCCCAGCGCGCCAAGATTGCCAAGACCCAGAACCGCAGTGCCGTTTGAGATCACCGCAACAAGGTTGCCCTTGTTTGTATAGTCATAGGCGGTTTCCGGATTGGCCGCGATTGCTTCACACGGCACGGCAACACCCGGAGAATAGGCCAGCGACAGATCGCGCTGAGTGGTCATCGGGACCGTGGCTGTGACCTCCCATTTGCCCGGCGTGGGCTCCAGGTGAAAGGCCAGGGCTTCCTCGTCGGTGATCTTCGCTTTGGGCATGTCGGTTTGCATCCTCTCCTAGTCGAAAACCGTCTTAACCCAGCCGGCGCGCCCTCTCAATCCACCGCTTTCACGATTCAGTATTTTGCATTTCTTTCAAATCGTGGCTTAAAAATGAAAGGGTTTGTCAAAGTTCTGCCCGATTTCGGACCCTGCCCTGCTACATTTGTTTGGTGTTTCTTAACTGCGCCTGCGAGTCAGGCGGCGCAGCGATAGATGCAGTCGCTGCACGTGTCAGAATGGCTTCCCCGCCCTATCGGGGGCTACTGATGGGGCCAATCGAAACACGCATACCAAGTACTGGGTTATTTAGGGGTGCATATATGACAAGTATCAACCACAACTCGGGCGCCGAAGTTGCCCTCCGAGTTCTGACCGAAAAACGAGTGGAGAAGGAAGAGGTCCAGGAAGACGTCTCCACCGGCAAGGAAGTCGATCACGCCAAGGACAATGCCGCCCTCTGGGCGATCTCCGAAGTGATGGGCTCCGATCTTGCTGGGTTTGAAGCGACCTCCACCGGCCTCAACGTCGGCGAAGCAACCGTCGCCGTCGCCTCTGCCGGCGCGGAACAGATCACATCGATCCTGACGGATATGAAAGAGCTGTCGATCCGCGCCTCCTCCGGCACGGCCGACTATGCCTCGATCGAAGCACAGCTGGCGCAGAAGACCGAGCAAATCAACACGATCATTTCCGCCTCCAGCTTCAACGGCGTCAACCTTCTGGCGACCGACACGGATGGCAATGGCGGCACGGGTCTCACTGTGGCGGCCTCGCAAGATCGTTCTGGTGACGATGATCCGACCCTGTCGACCATCACCACCAGCGGCGTCGATTTTGAGGGCAGCGCGAGTTTTGACATCAACAACCGTACCACGGTGACCGATGCCGCCTCCGCGCGCACCGCTTTGGCCGAGATCGAAGGCTTCTTGCGCTATGCAACCGACAGTGCCGCCGCCCTTGGCGCCAGCGGTCAGCAGATGGCAGAGCAAGACGACTTCATGAAGAAGCTGAGCGATGCGGTTAAAATGGGCATCAGCGACATGACCGATACGGACATGGAAGATGCAGCCGCCCGCTACGAGGCACTCAGCGCACAGGAACAATTGTCCGGTCTGTCCCTGTCGATCGCAAATGCCTCCCCTGGCTCGCTGCGGTCCCTCTACGCCTAAACCTCTGACCGAACTCCGCCGCTGGCGGGGTTCGGTTCCCCGATTGCCGGGTTTTCCTCGCGACTCGAGACATGTAAATACCGTCAGAACAACTGATGGGGGCCCGCATGTCCGTTACGCCGATGATGGCGCAATATCTCGAGATCAAAGCGCAATACCCGGATGCGCTGCTCTTCTACCGTATGGGCGATTTCTACGAGATGTTCTTTGACGATGCCGTGGCCGCCGCCGAGGCTTTGGACATCGCGCTGACCAAACGGGGCAAGCACGAAGATCAAGACATCCCCATGTGTGGTGTGCCGGTTCACGCCGCCGAAGGCTATCTGCTGACGCTGATCCGCAAAGGATTTCGCGTCGCCGTGGGCGAACAGCTGGAAAGCCCCGCCGAGGCTAAAAAGCGCGGTGCCAAATCGGTTGTGAAACGCGATGTGGTGCGGCTGGTGACACCTGGCACCCTGACCGAAGATTCCCTGCTTGAGGCGCGCCGCCACAATTTCCTCGTCGCCTATTCCGAACTGCGGGATCAGGCGGCGCTGGCTTGGGCTGATATCTCCACCGGCGCGTTTCACGTGATGCCTATCGCCAAGGTGCGCCTCAGCCCGGAACTGGCACGTCTTGCGCCGTCGGAGCTGATCGTCACCGATGGCGCGGTCTTTGACGCCACGCGCCCCCTCGCCGATGAATATAAAATTCCGCTCACGCCGCTTGGCAAAGCCAGCTTTGACAGCACAGCTGCGGAAAAGCGGCTCTGCGCGCTGTTCAATGTCAGCGCTCTGGACGGATTTGGCACTTTCACCCGCGCCGAAGTCTCCGCCATGGGCGCCGTGGTGGATTATCTCGAAATCACGCAAAAGGGAAAACTCCCGCTCTTGCAGCCCCCCGTGCAAGAAGCCGAGGATCGCACCGTTCAAATCGACGCCTCCACGCGCCGAAATCTGGAGCTGACCAGATCTCTGTCCGGAGGGCGCGCAGGATCGCTTTTGTCCGTCGTGGATCGCACCGTCACCCCCGGCGGCGCACGCCTTTTGGAACAGCGGCTCTCCAGCCCCTCGCGCAATCTCGATGTGATCTCGGCACGCCTCGCCGCGCTCGACTTCGCAGTCGAAGACCCGACCCGTGCAGACGTCCTGCGTGGAATGCTGCGCAAAACCCCCGACATTGATCGAGCGCTCTCTCGCCTCGCGCTTGAACGGGGTGGTCCGCGCGATCTTGCCGCCATTCGCAATGCCTTGGGACAGGGGGAAGAGATCGGACGCGAAGTGACCGGTTTGGATTTGCCCGCCCTGTTGCAGGATGCGGCGCAGTCTCTTGCTGGCTTTGACGATCTGCTGTCCTTGCTTGATGCCGCACTGGTCGCAGAACCACCGCTGATGGCGCGCGACGGGGGCTTCATCGCGCCGGGCTATGATGCCGAATTGGATGAGGCGCGCACCCTGCGGGACGAAGGTCGCTCGGTGATTGCCGGTCTGCAACGCAACTACAGCGAACATACCGGGATTTCCTCGTTGAAGATCAAGCACAACAACGTGCTCGGCTACTTCATTGAGACAACATCGACCCATGCGGAGAAAATGCTCTCGTCGCCCTTGTCAGAGACCTATATCCACCGCCAGACGACGGCCAATCAGGTGCGGTTTACGACGGTAGAGCTCAGCGAGATCGAGACCAAGATCCTGAATGCCGGAAATCTGGCGCTCGAGATTGAAAAGCGGCTCTATCAAAGGCTTTCAGGCGCTATTTTGGACTCTGCAGCGCGTCTCAACCAAGCCGCCCGCGGTTTTGCAGAGCTGGATTTGGTCACCGCCCTCGCCGATTTGGCCCGCGGCGAGAACTGGACCCGCCCGCGCGTCGATACGTCACGTGCGTTTAAGATCGACGGAGGCCGCCATCCCGTCGTGGAACAAGCTCTGCGCCAGCAAGGCGGCGAGAGCTTTGTGGCCAACGACTGTGACCTCAGCACTGACAAGGGCGCTGCCGTCTGGCTGCTGACCGGCCCCAACATGGCCGGTAAGTCGACCTTCCTGCGGCAAAACGCACTGATCGCGGTTCTGGCTCAGATGGGCAGCTATGTTCCTGCAGAACAGGCTCATGTGGGCATGGTCAGCCAGTTGTTCAGCCGCGTCGGCGCCTCGGACGATCTGGCGCGGGGACGCTCCACCTTTATGGTGGAAATGGTGGAAACCGCCGCGATCCTCAACCAGGCCGATGACCGGGCGCTGGTCATTCTGGATGAGATCGGACGTGGAACGGCAACCTACGACGGTTTCTCGATTGCCTGGGCAACGCTGGAACATCTGCATGAGGTCAATCGCTCGCGCGCGCTGTTCGCGACCCACTATCACGAGCTGACACAGCTGGCGCAAAAACTCCCCGGCGTCGACAATGCCACGGTCTCCGTCAAGGAATGGGAAGGCGAAGTGATCTTCCTGCACGAGGTCAAAAAAGGCGCTGCGGATCGCTCTTACGGGGTGCAAGTCGCGCAACTCGCGGGCTTGCCTGCGACAGTGGTTGCCCGCGCCCGCGACGTGCTCGATATGCTGGAGAAAAGCAGCCGCGAAGGCGGTGGCGCCGGCAAGATCCAGATCGACGATTTGCCCCTCTTTGCAGCCGCCCCGCCACCGCAGCCCAAGGCGCCAAAAGGTCCCTCTCCGGTCGAACAGCTCTTGGCCGAGATCTTCCCCGATGATCTGACGCCCCGAGAAGCCCTTGATGCGCTTTATCGTCTAAAAGACGCCAGCAAGACCTAGGAATGACAAAGGGCGGCCTCCTCACCAGAGACCGCCCTTTCATCTTTCGAAAAATACTCCCGCCGGAGGCACGGACCCGTCAGGGTCCGTTTCCCCTTAGGACGCGGGCATAGACGACACGCCAACCTGCGCCGGGCGCAGAAGACGGTCGTGCAGCATGAAGCCTTCGGCCGAGACCTGAATGATGTCGCCGGCTTTGGTCCCGGGGACCGGGGCCTCAAACATCGCCTCATGCACCTGCGGGTCAAAGCGGTCACCCACTTGCGGCGCAATCACCTGCATGCCGTGTTTGTTGAACACATCAAGCAGCGCACGCATGGTCAGTTCCACGCCTTCGATCAGCGCGGCAGACACTGCTTTCTGCTCTTCGGTTGCGGATTCAACGGCGCGCTTCATGTTGTCGAACACCGGCAGCATGTCGCGTGCCAGTTTCGAGCCACCGTATTGCTCCGCCTCGCGACGCGCTTTGTCGCCGCGCTTGCGGGCGTTTTCCGCATCCGCCAGAGCGCGCATAAAGCGGTCTTTGTATTCGTCACGCTCTGCCCGCAGGGTCTCGACTTCCAACGCGTCTTCGTCGATTTCCTCGGTCTGCGCCGACAGCTCCTCGGCTTCGGCTGCCTCGATATCGTCCAAAAAATCTTCGTTCTTGGGCTCTGCCATAATCCACCTCTAGCTCCGGTCGGACACCATCTTGCCGACCAGTTGTGCCGTGTAGTCCACGATCGGCACAATCCGTCCGTAGTTCAGGCGCGTGGGGCCAATCACCCCCACCGCACCGATGATCTTTCGATCCGCGTTCATATAGGGAGACACCACCAAAGAGGAACCCGAAAGTGAGAAAAGTTTGTTCTCCGAGCCGATAAAAATGCGCACACCGTCGCCTTCTTCGGTCAGTTCCAGAAATTCAGCAATGTCCCGTTTCCGTTCGAGGTCATCGAACAGCGTACGGATCTTGTCCAATTCGTCGGGCGCGCCATCTTCTGACAAAAGATTCGCCCGCCCGCGTACGATCAGGCGCGCTTGTTCGCTGCCGTCCGTCTCCCAAGCCGCCAGACCGCTCTCGATCATATCGCTGGCCAGCGTGTCAATTTCCTGACGGCGCTTGTCGATCTCGACCTGAACGTCTCGACGCACTTGGCTCAGGGTGCGCCCCTCGATCAGCGCATTGAGAAAATTCGCCGCCTCGCGCATGGAACTGGGCGTTTGCCCGGAGGGTGGCGTGAACAGTCGGTTCTCAACATGGCCATCCGAGAATACCAGCACAACAAGCGCGCGATCATGGGCCAGCGAGACGAATTCGATATGCTTCAGCTCCGCCTCGTGTTTGGGCGTAAGGACAAGCGAGGCACCATGGGTCACCCCAGACAGGGCCGCGCCCACGCGGTCCAGCATTCCGCTGACGTCGCTGTTGTTTTGGCCCAGCGTGCTGTCGATCCGCTCGCGGTCTTGCGCGTTGGGATCGCCCATCTGTAGCAACCCATCTACAAACAACCGAAGCCCCATCTGGGTCGGGATCCGCCCGGCACTCACATGCGGGCTGTCGAGCAATCCCAGATACTCAAGGTCTTGCATCACATTGCGCACGGTTGCCGCACTGACCTTTTCGCTCAGCGATCGCGTCAGCGTGCGGCTGCCCACAGGACCACCGGTTTCCAGATAGTTTTCCACAAGCAGCCGAAACACCTCGCGCGAGCGGTCGTTCATGTCCTGCAGAATGGATTTCGCGTCAGTCATCTTGATCCCGGTTGTTATCCGCCCTTCGGGCGATATCTCCCTCTCTTTGTCACTAAAGCGCATCCTGAGATATGGTCAATGACCCTTGCGTTGCCAACCCCCCGAGCGGTATCGACGGGGCAACAGCAAAAGGATATCCACATGCGACCCTCCGGACGTGCCCTGAATGAAATGCGTGCCGTTTCCTTTGAAACCGGCTTCACCAAACATGCAGAAGGCTCCTGCCTGATCAAAATGGGCGACACCCATGTTCTGTGCACCGCCACCATCGAAGACCGCGTGCCGCCGTTTATCAAAGGCTCCGGCCTTGGCTGGGTGACGGCCGAATACGGCATGCTGCCCCGCGCCACCAACACCCGCATGCGCCGCGAGGCCGCATCGGGCAAGCAAGGCGGGCGCACTGTCGAAATCCAGCGTCTGATCGGCCGCGCGCTGCGCGCAGGTGTGGATCGTGTTGCCCTGGGCGAGCGTCAGATCACCGTCGACTGCGATGTTCTGCAAGCGGACGGCGGAACCCGTTGCGCCTCGATCACCGGCGGCTGGGTGGCCCTGCGTCTGGCCGTCAACAAGCTGATGAAATCCGGCGCGGTGAAAATCGACCCGCTTGTTGACCCCGTCTCTGCGATCTCTTGCGGGATCTATGCGGGTCAAGCGATCCTCGATCTAGACTATCCAGAAGACTCTGAAGCGGGCGTAGATGGCAATTTCATCATGACCGGCTCTGGCAAACTGATCGAAGTCCAAATGAGCGCCGAAGGCTCTGTCTTCTCTCGCGATCAAATGAATCAGCTGATGGACCTCGCGGCCGACGGCACAGCGCAGCTGGCCGAAATGCAAAAGGCCGCCTGCGCATGACCCGCAAATTCGAGGGCGACACGCTGCTGGTCGCCACCCATAACAAAGGCAAGCTGGGCGAGATCACCGAGATCCTCGCCCCCTTTGGCGTCAAGGTTGTCGGCGCGGCAGAGATGAACCTGCCTGAACCAGATGAAACCGAAGATACCTTTGTCGGCAATGCTCGCATCAAGGCCCATGCCGCGGCCAAGGCGACCGGCCTGCCGGCTCTGTCTGATGACAGCGGCATCACCATCGACGCGCTCGACGGCGCGCCGGGGGTCTATACCGCCGATTGGGCGGAGACAGGTCAGGGCCGTGATTTCATGATGGCAATGACCCGGGCCAATGATGAAATCACCGCAAAGGGCCCCGAGGCCCCGCGCACGGCCCAGTTCCGCTGTACACTGGTTCTCGCCTGGCCCGATGGCCATGATGAGGTGTTTGAGGGCGTGATGCCCGGCACCCTCGTCTGGCCGATCCGTGGCGCTGGCGGCTTTGGCTACGATCCGATGTTCATGCCCGACGGCTACGACATCACCTGCGCCGAGATGGACAAGGCCGAGAAAAACCGCATCAGCCACCGGGGTCGCGCGGTCGCGCAATTTGTGCAGGGCTGCTTCGGTGGATGATTGGCGCAATGGTGGCTTTGGCCTCTACGTGCACTGGCCGTTCTGTCAGGCCAAATGCCCCTATTGCGACTTTAACAGCCATGTGGTCTCCCGGATCGATCAATCCGACTGGGTGACCGCCTATCAGGCAGAGCTGCGCCGAATGGGCGATCTGCTGCCACACCGCCTGTTGAACAGCATCTTCTTTGGCGGCGGAACACCCTCTTTGATGCACCCGGATACTGTGGCGGCGGTGATCGAAACCGCCCGCGAGATCTGGCCCTTTGCCAATGACATCGAAATCACGCTTGAGGCCAACCCCGGTTCGGTCGAGGCCGGTCGCTTTGCCGGCTATCGCGATGGCGGAGTCAATCGGATCTCCATGGGGATACAGGCGCTCAACGATGACGACCTACGTCGTCTGGGTCGCATCCATTCGGTTGCCGAAGCGAAGAAGGCCTTCGACGTCGCCCGCACCTGCTTTGACCGGGTCAGCTTTGACCTGATCTACGCGCGTCAGGGCCAGACCCTCGCCGCCTGGGAAGCCGAACTGGCGGAGGCGCTGAGCATGGCGATTGATCATCTATCACTCTACCAGCTGACCATCGAAGAAGGCACCGCCTTTGGCGACCGCTATGCGCGCGGCAAGCTGCGCGACCTGCCCTCTGATGACAATGCCGCCGACATGTATTTGGCAACGCAGGACATTTGCGCCGCGCATGGCCTTCCCGGATACGAGATCTCCAACCACGCGCGCCCAGGTGCGGAAAGCCGTCATAACCAGATCTATTGGCGCTATGGTGATTATGTGGGGATCGGTCCGGGCGCGCATGGGCGTGTCACCTTGAACGGTCAACGTTACGCCACTGAGGCGCCGCGCGCCCCCGGTGCGTGGCTCGAGGCGGTTCGGAACGGCAGTGGCACCCTGCCCTTCGACCTTCTGACACAGGAAGATCAAGTGGCCGAACACATGATGATGGGGATGCGCCTGTACGAAGGCCTAGACTTGGAACGTCACGCGCAACTTGCTGGCGCACCGATCAACCAAGAGCGTCTGTCGCATCTTCTGTCGCTTGGGATGGTGACGTTGGACGGAACGCGCCTCCGTGCTACCTCCGAGGGACGCGCCGTATTGAACGCCGTCCTACGTGACCTTCTGATGGATTGACGAAATGAGAGTCATTTACCTCTGCCTGGGCCTCATCAGCGTTGCGCTGGCATTGGCAGGGGTGATCCTCCCTCTCCTTCCAACCGTCCCGTTCCTATTGCTGGCCGCGTTCTTCTTCGCCCGATCATCAGACCGGCTGCACACCTGGCTCCTAAATCATAGCACCTTTGGCCCGATGATTTTGGACTGGAACGAACATGGTGCCATTCGACCAAATGCAAAAAAGGCGGCAACAGTCTCCGTCGCCGCCGTCTTTACCATTTCTTTACTGCTGAGCGTCCCCAGCCACGTCCTTGTCATTCAAGCCATAACCCTTGGTGGCGTGATGCTCTTTATCTGGACGCGCCCTAACGGCTGAGAATATTGCAGAGCTCATCCAGCTGATCGAGCGTCTCATAGGAGATGGTCACAGTGCCGGATTCACCGCCTGCCTTGTGATCAATCGAGACCTTCATGCGGAGCATCGCAGACAGATCACCTTCGAGCGCACGTGTATCAGCGTCCTTTTCAGCTTCTGTTTTGGCTTTTTTCGGAGCCGCCGAGGTCGTGATCCCTGCGGCGTCTTTCTTCACCAACGCTTCCGTCGCGCGAACGGACAGCCCGCCCTTCACGATCTTCTTTGCGAGTTCAGACGCGTTGTCCGACGTAATCAAAGCCCGCGCATGACCAGCAGACAATTTGCGATCTAGAACCAAGGATTGAACGTCTTGCGGCAAATGAAGCAAGCGGACGAGGTTCGCAATGTGGCTCCGGCTTTTGCCGAGCGCCTCAGCCATCTTTTCTTGCGTGTGTCCAAACCGATCCATTAGCTGCTTATAGCTCTGGGCTTCTTCCAGCGCGTTGAGATCAGAGCGCTGAATGTTCTCGATGATCGCAACTTCCAACATTTCCAGATCGGAATAGTCGCGAATGAGAACGGGAACTTCATGTAATTGCGCCGCCTGGGCCGCGCGCCAACGACGCTCCCCTGCTACGATCTCGTACATCCCACCATCCCGCGGACGCACGATCAAAGGCTGCAAAACGCCCTTTTCTTTGATCGACGCTGTAAGATCGTCCAAATCTTCCTGCAAGAATTGGCGTCGCGGCTGATCCGGGTTTGCTTGAACCTTTTCGATCGGAACGAGGATCTCTGCATTCCGAGGCGTGCGAGCGCCTTCTGTGCTGACTGGTTCCGCGGTTACATCCGCCATCAACGCGGACAGTCCACGTCCAAGACCACGCGGTTTGGGTTTCTTATCTGCCATGGGACGCCCCTCTTATTGTTATTCAGCCGCAATATTCTGGTGGTTTGCGATCATTTCCGCCGCAAGTTGACGATAAGCCTTCGCACCCAGAGATGTTGAATCGTAGTTCAACACCGGCATGGCGTAGGACGGCGCCTCGCTGACACGGACATTCCGTGGGATTTTAGTCCGGAACACCAGATCACCCAGGTTTTCTCGCGCGTCCAACTCCACCTGTTGGGACAGGTTGTTGCGCCGATCATACATTGTCAACACAACCCCTTCGATCCGAAGCGTCGGATTTGCAGCCTGGCGCACTTCCCGAATGGTCAACATCAACTGAGACAGACCTTCAAGGGCAAAAAACTCACTTTGCAGTGGGATAAGCACTGAATGCGCTGCAACCATAGCGTTGACCGTCAACAGGTTCAACGACGGAGGGCAATCGATCAGAATGTAGTCCCAATCATATTCGCTCATCGCCGGTTGACGCAAAGCGTCGTGAAGAAGAAAGCTGCGCTTTTCATTCGAGATCAGTTCAATATCGGCAGAGCTGAGATCGACGGTAGCTGGAATGATGCACAGATCTTCCAGTTCGGTCTGACGAATGACGTCTGTCAGCTCCGCTTCCTCAACCAGAAGATCGTAGGTGGTATGTTCTCGCTCGTCCGCCTCGATACCGAGGCCTGTCGAGGCGTTCCCTTGCGGATCGAGGTCAACGAGCAGAACGCGCATCCCCTCTTCTACAAGGGCAGCCGCCAAGTTGATCGCAGTTGTGGTTTTACCCACGCCCCCTTTTTGATTGGCTATGGCAATAATGCGGGGGCTTCCCGAACGGGACAGATCAGACACGCTCAACTCCCTTGATTTTTAGAATGACGGCCTCAGGCTCAGTCAAACTTGTAATCTCTTCTAGATCGAACCGCCAATGATTGCGTGCGTTATCCACTTCTTTTTTCCAACTTGCCCCTTTTGGAAACACTGCTGTGCCGGAACTGACCATATGTCGGTCAACGAATTCCAACAGAAGATCAAGATCGGCAAGAGCACGTGCGGAAAGAATGTCCGCCGCTTGTGGCGTCGCTTTTTCAATCCTATCGCTAGTCACACTGACAGAGATACCGCATTCCCGCGCGACATTTCGCAAGAACGCGCACTTTCTCTGATCGCTTTCCATGAGCGTAACATTTAGGTTTGGCGCGAACTCTGCAGCCACAATACCAACAATGATCCCTGGGAGCCCTCCCCCACTTCCAATATCCAACCACTTTCCGGTCGGTTGAACGGCGTCAAAAACTTGAACGCTGTCCAAAATGTGTCGTGTCCAAAGGTCCTCTAGGCTTTTTTTGGACACCAAGTTGATCTTGGGGTTCCATTTGATGAGCGTCGCAGCATAAGTCTCAAGGCGTTCTTTTGTTTCACGTGAAACATCGTACTGTTTGGAAATCAGGTCCGAACTCATGCCTCGCGCACCTGTGCTCTGGCCTGACGCTTCAAGGTCGCTAGCAAAAGCGCCAGCGCCGCAGGTGTCATTCCGTTGATGCGCGCGGCCTGCGCAAGGTTCACTGGCCGTGAGCTCTCCAACTTATTTCGAAGCTCGTTCGAGAGACCGTCAATACGATAGTCAAAGTCACTAGGAATGACGTGTTGCTCGTCACGTTTAAGCGCTGCAACCTCTTTGGCCTGCCGATCAATGTAGTTCGCATAGAGCGAATCTCGCATGACTTGAAGTTGAACGTCCTTGGATACTGCCTCAAGTTCCGGGAACAAGGGCACAATATCTGCAAACTGAACATCAGGGAATGCTAACACGTCGATCCCAGTTCTCATATTTCCATCTTGGTTGACTTTGATCCCAGCTTCATTGAGCTGCTTAGGCGAATACGTTCGTTCACCCAACACCGTCTTAGCTAACGTCAACTCCTCCATACGGTCTTCAAAAACCCTTTGACGTTCATCTGATACGCATCCAAGGTCCAACGCCAGCGGTGTTAGCCGTTGATCTGCGTTGTCCGCACGAAGGGACAATCTGAATTCTGCGCGCGAGGTGAACATCCGGTATGGCTCGGTGACGCCATTGGAAATGAGATCATCGATCATCACACCGATGTAGGAGTTCGCCCTACTGAAGTGAATTTCATCTTGGTCGGTCGCCTTGCGAGCTGCGTTAATGCCCGCAACCAAACCCTGGGCTGCAGCTTCTTCATAGCCTGTTGTCCCATTGATTTGTCCCGCCAAGAACACGCCTTGCACCTGACGGAGTTCTAGGCTGGCTTTCAAAGCCCTGGGATCAACGTAGTCGTATTCGATCGCGTAGCCAGGTTGCAGGATTACCGCATTTTCAAGACCATAGATTGATCGTACGTAATCAAGCTGAACATCTTCAGGAAGACTGGTCGAGATCCCGTTCGGATACACCGTGGAATCATCTAACCCTTCTGGTTCCAAGAAGATTTGATGAGATGTTTTGTCCGCAAACCGCACCACTTTGTCTTCAATGGACGGGCAATATCGCGGCCCAATGCCTTCAATGTGCCCGCCATACATCGCGGAACGCCCTAGATTCTCCCGGATAATCTCATGGGTTCGTTCATTCGTGTGGGTGATGCCACAGGACACTTGGCGCACAAATGGCTTTCTGTGCATAAAAGAAAACAGTGTCGGGTCATCGTCCCCGGCTTGCTCATCAAGCAGATCCCAGGCAATCGTTTTACCATCCAGACGTGGTGGTGTCCCTGTCTTCAAACGCCCCAAAGGAAGGTCAAAAGATTGCATGCGTTCGGCGAGTTTGACCGAGGGTTTGTCGCCCATACGCCCGCCCGGTCGAGATACATCACCAATATGAATGACACCGTTCAAAAAGGTGCCGGATGTCAGGATCACCGCCTTTGAGCGAATTTCAGATCCATCAGCCAAGACGATACCCGAAACGATATTGTCTCTTTGAAGGATGAAGTCCGTGGCCTCCCCTTCGATGATATCGAGATTTTCTTGTTCTTCGGTGAGCTTAAGGGTTTCTTGACGATAGATAGCGCGATCAGCTTGGGCGCGTGGGCCCTGAACTGCGGGCCCTTTTCGTCTGTTCAACAGCCTGAACTGAATGCCAGCCATATCCGCAAGTCGCCCCATGACACCATCCATGGCATCAATCTCGCGCACGAGGTGTCCTTTACCCAGGCCACCAATAGCCGGATTGCAAGACATCACACCGATCCCGCTTTTGGTCAGCGTCACTAACGCCGTCTTCGCGCCCATTCGCGAAGAAGCGTGGGCGGCCTCAGTTCCTGCGTGGCCACCACCAACGACGATCACGTCATACTGCGAATGTTTCACGTGAAACACTCCCTATTTTCCAAGACAAAAGCTCGAGAAGATCTCATCCAAAAGGTTCTCGACGTTGATACGCCCTACAAGCATTTCAAGGGCGCGTATAGCGGATCTCATGTCCTCAGCAGCGAGGTCATAAAACTCAGGACCCTGCGATAGAACCGACAGAGCTTGAGACAAACTAGACAGTGCATAATTCAGCGCATCACGATGCCGCGCCCGTGAGGCCAGTCCAGCATGAGTCGCTCGATTCTTCAATGTTGACGCAACATGAGAGATTAGAACATCGACACCAAAGCCAGATTTTCCTGAAATTGCCCCTGTAGGATCATCCCGCAAGTCTGCTTTTGGCAGGAACTGGACATCTCCCTCGCAAAAGGCAACATCCAGTGTTTCCCCCTGCTCTGCCAAGAAAACACGTATATCAGCCGCTGCAGCGCGGTCTCGCGCCAATGCGATACCAATTCCTTCGACGTGATCCTCCGTTTCCCGAAGACCAGCTGTATCCAAGAGCGTTACCGGCAAGCCACCAAGGTCCATTCGAACCTCAATCACGTCCCGCGTCGTCCCGGCATATTCTGACGTAATAGCCGCCTGACGACCTGCTAACGCATTGAGAAGAGTTGATTTTCCTGCGTTTGGAGCACCAACAATCGCGACTTCGAACCCCTCTCTGATACGCTCTGCGATATGCAAGCCATCACATTGGTTTCGCACGTCATTGAGAACACCTTGCAGAAGCATGGTCACTTCCGGTGTGACGTCAACGGGGACATCTTCGTCCGCAAAATCAATCGTCACTTCGATCAATGAGGCGGCGCGGATCAAATCTTGGCGCCAACGCTCTGCCAACTTCCCTAGGCCGCCGGCAAGGGCGGCCTGTGCTTGCTTACGTTGTGCATCGGTTTCTGCGTCGATCAGATCCGCTAGACCTTCGACCTGGGTTAAGTCGAGTTTTCCGTTTTCCAACGCACGACGCGTGAATTCACCGGGGTCGGCCAGACGGGCGTCTGTCATAGAAGAGAGTTCGGTAAGAACAGCAGACACGACGGCTGTACTGCCGTGCAACTGCAACTCAACGACGTCTTCGCCTGTGAAGCTGTTGGGCGCAGAGAAACTCAACAGCAAAGCTTCGTCCAGAACCTCGCCTGAGTCCTTTTTGATTTCTGAAAATATCATCCCCCGCGAGGGGATCGTCTTTCCAGACAATCGAGCGGAAATGGAATGCGCAGAGGGACCAGAGACGCGAATAACTGCGACTCCGGCCTTCCCTTGTGCGGTGGCCAACGCGAAGATCGTATCCATGGGATGGCCTCTTTACTCCGCCTGCCCCGTTTAGGTGTTCATCGAGTCAAAGAACTCTGAATTTGTCTTTGTTTGCTTAAGCTTAGACAAAAGAAACTCAATGGCGTCGGTGGTACCCATCGGGTTCAAGATGCGCCGCAGTACGAAGGTTTTCGCCAGATCGACCTTGTCGACCAGAAGATCCTCTTTCCGTGTGCCGGACTTGAGGATGTCGATGGCCGGGAAGACGCGTTTGTCGGCGATCTTACGGTCCAGAACGATCTCAGAGTTACCGGTCCCTTTGAATTCTTCAAAGATCACCTCGTCCATCCGGCTGCCGGTGTCGATCAGCGCGGTAGCGATGATGGTGAGCGAGCCACCCTCTTCGATGTTACGCGCCGCACCGAAGAAGCGTTTCGGGCGCTGCAAGGCGTTGGCGTCCACACCGCCGGTCAGAACCTTACCAGAGGACGGCACCACAGTGTTGAAGGCGCGGCCGAGGCGGGTGATCGAGTCGAGCAGGATCACCACGTCCCGCTTATGCTCCACAAGGCGCTTGGCTTTTTCGATCACCATTTCGGAAACCGCCACGTGACGCGTTGCGGGCTCGTCGAAGGTGGAGGAGACAACCTCACCTTTCACCGAGCGCTGCATGTCGGTCACCTCTTCCGGGCGTTCGTCGATCAGGAGAACGATCAAATAGCATTCCGGGTGGTTGCGTTCGATCGAATGGGCAATGTTCTGCAGCAGCACGGTCTTACCGGTGCGCGGCGGCGCCACGATCAGCGAACGCTGGCCTTTACCGATCGGCGACACTAGGTCGATAACGCGGGCGGAACGATCCTTGACCGTAGGGTCCTCGATCTCCATTTTCAGACGCTCATCCGGGTAGAGCGGCGTCAGGTTGTCGAAGGCGATCTTGTGACGGGCCTTTTCCGGCTCTTCAAAGTTGATCTTGGTGACCGCGGTCAGCGCGAAATACCGCTCATTCTCCAGCGGGGCTTTGATCTGACCTTCCACGGTGTCGCCGGTGCGCAGCGACCACTGGCGGATCATGTCGGGCGAGACATAGATGTCATCAGGACCCGGCAGATAGTTCGCCTCAGGCGAGCGAAGGAAGCCAAAACCGTCCTGCAGGACCTCCAGCACACCGTCGCCGCCGATGTCCCAGCCCTCATCCGCGCGTTCGCGCAGGATTTGGAACATCATCTCGCCTTTGCGCATGGTCGAGGCGTTCTCGATCTCCAGCTCCTCTGCCATCGCGAGCAGGGATTTCGGGCTTTTCGCCTTCAGATCGGAAAGGTTCAGGAATTCGGTCATACGCACGGAGCCTTTGTTCCCCCTGAAACCAGAGGGTGTCACTGTATCAAAGTCGGAAGACGCGGGAATCCCCGGACGGGGCCGCTTTATCCCCAGATAGTGAGTCCAGAGGCGCGAGTCAAACCCCGCGATGCCATCCGGCTCAGAACTTGAAAATGACCGAGACGACGATGATCACCATCAAAAGGGTGGGGACCTCGTTCATCATGCGATACTGGCGTCCTGTGAGGCCATTTTTGCCCTCTCTGAAGTCTTTATGACGGAACATCAGCCAATGATGGAACCATGTCATAGCAATCACTGAGGCGCCCTTGGTCCAAGGCCAGACATAGGACCAGTCCACCAGACCCGGTGTGAAGACCATAAAGAGACCAGCGGCCCAGGTGACCAGGCTTGCGGGGCCCATGATTACTTTCAAAAGCTTCTGCTCCATGAGGAGGAAGATCGGTTTCACCTCCTCAACCTTCTCAGCCTGTTCCACGTGATACACGAACAAACGGGGCAGGTAGAAGAGACCGGCCATCCAGCTGATCACCGCCATGATGTGTAGAGATTTCACGTAGGGATAGAGCGTGAACATCAGGTCAGTCAGGTCCATGCGTGGGATCCTCTTGGAGTACGGGTTCGGGGGCCACCCTTAAATATTAATAAGTTTTATAAGGATGATGTTTTTGTAGTGCACCCTCAAATCGGTGGATTACTGAGTCTTCACCGGGCTTCTACACAGGGTGGACAAGTTTCCTGCCTTAGTCTTGCCATAGAGGTGAATAACTCCTTAACGTCCTGTAAAAATAGGGCTGTTAAGGATATGTTTACTCTGCCGGCTGTGGGGATAAATCGGGGACAATCCGGGAGAGAGAGACTTATCCACGAGTGTAAAGTTATCCCAATCCCCGTTGGAGGAATCGTGAAGGAATCGGTTCAAATTTCGGGGTTTTCCGCGGGGTTGCGTACAAGCCCTAAAATCATACAAAACGTCCCAGAATGATCAGACGTTTTCCCATAGGGTTTTCCACATGAGTACCCACATCCTGCTGGCTTCTGGATCGGAGATCCGCGCTCAGCTCCTGCGACAGGCGGGTGTTAACTTTTCGACCGAAGTTGCCCGTGTCGATGAAGGCGCAATTAAGGCAGCGCTTCTGGCCGAAGGGGCCACGCCACGTGATATTGCCGACACTTTGGCAGAGGCGAAAGCCCGGAAAGTCTCCGGCAAGCATCCCGGCGAGATGGTTTTGGGCTGCGATCAGGTGCTGGATTTCGAAGGTCGTTTGCTGTCCAAACCAGAAACGCCCGAAGATGCGCTGCGCCAGCTGATGGACATGCGGGGCAAACGCCATATGCTGCTGTCAGCGGCGGTGATTTACCGGGATGGCGAGCCCCTGTGGCGGCACGTGGGACAGGTCCGCATGGTGATGCGCCAGTCGAGTGAGGCCTATCTTCAGGACTATGTTGACCGTAACTGGGACAGCATTCGTCATGCGGTGGGCGGCTACAAACTCGAAGAAGAAGGCGTCCGCCTGTTTACAATGATTGACGGCAGCTACTTTAATGTCTTGGGATTGCCGATGTTGGAATTACTGAACTACCTAGGGCTACAAGGGATCATCGCACAATGACAGACCACAAGATCCCTCTGGCCGGCGTGATTGGCTGCCCCATCGCGCATTCGAAATCGCCTCTGTTGCACCGCCATTGGCTGAGCACCTATGGGATTGCCGGACATTATATGCCGATGCATGTGGAGCCCGAGGACCTGAAATCGGTGGTGCGGATGATGCCGCGCATGGGTTTTGTCGGGGCCAATGTCACCATTCCCCATAAGCAGGCGATCATGGAGATCGCAGATAAGGTCACCGACCGGGCCAAGCTGATGGGGGCAGCAAACACGCTGATCTTCCGCGAAGACGGGTCGATTGTTGCTGACAATACAGATGGTTACGGATTTATCACCAACCTGCATGAGGGTGCCCCGGATTGGGATCCAAGCTCTGGGCCTGCAACCGTCTTTGGGGCAGGTGGCGCCAGTCGTGCTGTTGTGGCTTCGCTGGTTGAGGCTGGTGTTCCCGAAATTCGCCTGACCAACCGCACCCGTGATCGGGCAGAGGAGCTGGCGTCGACCTTTGGGAAAAAGATCAAGGTTATCGACTGGGTGCAGGCCGGCAATATCATCGAAGATGCAGCCCTGGTGGTGAATACCACATCGCTTGGCATGGTCGGGCAAAGGGCGCTGCGGGTGCCTTTGGATGGGCTTCAGGCCGGCACTGTGGTCACGGATCTCGTTTATACCCCGCTCAAGACCGATCTCCTGCTCGCGGCCGAGGCGGCGGGCTGTACTGTGGTCGACGGGCTTGGCATGTTACTGCATCAGGCGGTGCCCGGTTTTGAACGCTGGTTCGGCCAGCGCCCCGAGGTGGATGAGGCCGCCCGCGCGGCCGCGTTGAAATGAGCTTTGCCCTCGGGCTCACCGGCTCCATCGGCATGGGCAAGTCAACGACGGCGAAACTCTTTGCCGAAGCGGGCTGCGACGTATGGGACGCGGATGCGGCGGTGCATCGTCTGTATCAAACCGGCGGTGCTGCGGTTGAACCCATGGCGGGTTTATGCCCGGCGGCGGTGGCAGAGGGATTTGTCGATAGGTCAGTTCTTAAAGAGTTGATTTCGCAGGATAAAACACTTCTTCCTGAGATCGAAAAGATCGTTCATCCGCTGGTTCAGGCGGATCGGACAGCGTTTCGCGCGGCGGCAACTTCGGACATTCTGGTCTTTGATATCCCGCTCTTGTTTGAAACTGGGGGCGAGAGTGCGATGGATGCGGTGGCTTGCGTTTTTGTCGATGCCGAAACCCAGCGCGCCCGCGTTTTGGCACGGGGCACGATGACCGAAGAGCAATTCGCGCAAATTCGCGCCAAGCAAATGCCGATTGCCGAAAAGCTTGCCAAAAGCGACTACAAGATAGAAACCGACACGCTCGAACATGCGGCGGCGCAGGTCGAGGAAGTTTTGGCAGATATCAGACGGAGGATGTCCCATGCGTGAGATCGTACTCGATACGGAAACCACCGGGTTTGATCCGTTTTCCGGCGACCGGATCGTCGAAATTGGGGCGGTGGAGCTGCTCAATCACATGCCGACGGGCGAGACCTTTCACGTCTATATTAACCCGCAGCGCTCCATGCCGCATGAGGCCTTCGGCGTGCACGGGATTGGCCCTGATCTTTTGGAACCGCCGCAACCGGCGGAGCCGGGTCAGGTCACGCTCAAGGACAAGCCGCTGTTTGCCGCCGTGGGGCAAGCGTTTCTTGATTTTGTGAAGGATTCCAAGCTGGTGATCCACAACGCCAGCTTTGATATGAAGTTTCTAAACGCCGAACTCGGTTGGATGAACCTGCCGCAATTGCCGCTGGATCAGGCGATCGACACGCTGGCGATGGCCCGCAAACGCTTTCCCGGCTCGCCGGCGACGCTCGATGCGCTCTGCCGTCGGTTTGGCATCGACAACTCGAACCGGACGCTGCACGGCGCTTTGCTCGACTCCGAAATCCTTGCAGATGTTTATCTGGAGCTGATTGGTGGTCGTCAGCCAGACTTTGGCCTGTCGACGCAATCGAGCAGCGGTCCTTCTGAAGTGGACAGTAATTGGCGTCCGACGCCGCGCCCGACCCCTTTGCCGACGCGTCTCACGGCCGAGGAAAAGGCAGCCCATGACGCCTTTGTCGACAAGATGGGCGATGGCGCGCTGTGGAAAGCCGATTCTGAATGAAAAAACGCTGCGGCCTGAGGTCGCAGCGTTTTGGTGTTTCGGACTGTAAAAGCCGAGATCAGTTCGCAACTTCCGGAGCTGCGGCCTGCTGGCGACGGGCCAGTTCGTTGCGGTAGATCGCGACGAAATCGATGTTGTCGAGGTTCAGCGGCGGGAAGCCTCCGTCGCGGCTGATGTCGGAAACGATGCGACGCAGGAACGGGAACAGCATCCGCGGGCATTCGATCAGCAGGAAGGGGTGCATCTGATCTTCGGGCACGCCGACGATGTTGAAGATGCCGACATATTCCAGCTCGAGCACGAAGAGCGTCTCGCCACCGGCTTTGTTCTTGGATTCGATGGTCAGCTTGGTGATGACTTCGTACTGATTTTCAGCGCTGCGCTTCTTTGCGTCCAGTGCGACCTGAACGTTGACGTCCGGCTGCACTTCGCCACCAACACCTTTTTGCGCCATCACGTTCTCGAAAGACAGATCGCGAATGAACTGTCCGAGAATGTTCATCTGGACTTGCGGCTGTGCCGCGCCCTCTGCTGCGCCATTTTCGGCCATGGAAATCTCCTTAAATCCTAGTGTCGCAGAGTGCTTACCAGCTTGGGATCATATCCTCAAAGTCTTATTTGGGGCCTTCGACCCAGCCAGAGGGTTCCTCGCTGCGCGGGCGCGGCGTCACGTCTTGGAAATCGCCGTCAATGATGTCGCCTTGTCCGCCTTGATGCGGATGGCGGGCGCCGGGTTGAGGTCCGGGACCCATTTGAAAACTGGCCACAGTTACCTTGGATTTAAGCCAGGCAAAGGCCCTTGTACGAAATCCGGGCACCAGCAACAAAAAGCCGCAGGCATCGGTGAAAAAGCCGGGCGTCAGCAACAACGCCCCCGCCAAAAGGATCATAGCCCCATGCGCCAGAGGCTCCGTCGGATCGGACAGCTGTTCGAAGGATCCGCGCAATTGGCCCAACGCCAGTTGGCCCTGCGTCCGCACCAGCCAGGTGCCCAACACGGCTGTCAGCACCACAATGGCAAGTGTCGGGAACAGGCCAATCAGGCTTCCCACCTGAATGAACAGGGCAATTTCAATGATCGGGACCAGCAGAAAGGCCAGAAAAAGGGGCATAATGCGTCAACTCTCCTTGGGGCAGAACGGTGGACTTGGTTCCGCCTGTCACCTACATAAGAGCAGAACACGTCGGTTTCAAACCGACAGGTCCTGACGGACAAAGAGGTATAGATGGAGTCGACCTTGATTGAGCTTTTGGTTCTGGCCGGTATCGCGGTGTTTCTGATCCTGCGCCTGAAAAGCGTTCTGGGCACCCGAGAAGGGTTCGAAAAGCCCCCTCTTGCGGGTCCGGAACCCCGTCGTGCCGAGCGCAAGTTCGAGGTGATCGAGGGCAGCCCGGACGACGATATTGTCGCCTATGTCGACGAAGGCAGCCCGCAGGCGCAGGCGCTCGCTGCGATGAAGCGGGCGGAACCGTCGTTTCACGTTGCAGAGTTCGTGCAAGGCGCACGCGGCGCCTATGAGATGATCCTCATGGGGTTTGAAACCGGTGAGCTGGATGGCATTCAGCCCTTCATCTCCGACGAGATCTTCCAAAGTTTTGTTGATGCTGTGTCCGCACGGGAAGACCAAGGTCTGACCATCGAGGCGGAGTTCATTGGCGTGCGCGAAACCGCGATTGCCGATGCGAGCTTTGACGAGGCGACTGCAACCGCGGAAATCACCGTGCGCTTTGTCGGTGAACTGACCTCGGTGGTGCGCAACCGCGCAGGCGAGATCGTCGAGGGGGATGCAAAATCTGTGAAGCGTCAGAAGGACATGTGGACCTTCTCGCGTCAGATGGGCCGCGACGATCCGAACTGGCTCCTCGTCGCTACGGACGCATGATCGGGGCGCTTCGGCGGGGACTGGGCGCGGCCTTTGCTGTCGCAGCTCTGTGTTCCGGTGCCGGAGCGCAAAGCGGCTCTGAGCCAACACACCGCATTCTGGACTTTAGCGAATTATCGGATTGGGACCTCGACAACCATGTCGAGGCCCTTCGCGTTTTCAGGGAAACCTGCATGGATATGGACGGGGCCGATTGGCAGTCGCTCTGCGCCATGGCCCAAAACGCGGATGACAGCGGCGCGCGAGCATTTTTCGAACTGTTCTTCCGCCCCGTCTTGATCGAAGACGGCAAGGCGGGGTTGTTTACAGGCTATTTCGAACCCGAGCTGAACGGCTCGCGGGTCCGAACGGCGCGGTACCGCTTTCCCGTCTATCGGATGCCACCAGAGGCCAAGCAGACCAGCCTGTGGTACACACGGCGCGAAATCTTGACGAGCGGCGTCATGGAAGGGCGCGGGCTGGAAATCGCCTGGGTTGATGATCCGGTGGAGCTGTTCTTTTTGCAAATCCAAGGCTCTGGGCGGATCAAGCTGAGCGATGGCTCCACCATTCGGCTTGGCTATGCTGGGGCGAACGGGCATCCCTACCGCTCTATCGGGCAGGAATTGGTGCGGCGTGGCGTTTACAATCTCCATCAGGTCAGCGCACAGGTGATCCGCAATTGGGTGCGTCGCAACCCAGAAGCCGGCGCGGAACTTTTGATGCACAGCCCCTCTTATGTTTTCTTCCGGGAAATCCGCCGGGTGGCCGCGCATCGTGGCCCGCTTGGGGCGATGAACCGCTCCATCACACCGCTGCGCAGCGTGGCGGTGGATCCGGTCTTTACCCCCCTTGGTGCGCCTGTGTGGATTGAAAAAAACGGCGCCAATCAGATGCATCGTTTGATGATCGCGCAAGACACCGGCTCCGCGATCAAGGGTGCTCAACGCGCCGATATCTTCTTTGGCGCAGGGGATGAAGCCGGCGAGGAAGCCGGGCAACTCAAAGATCCGGGCCGGATGATGGTCCTGATGCCTATTCAGAGGGCCTATGCCCTATTGCCGGACGGGTACTGATGACCCGGAGGAAGCTGACGGAAGAGGAAATCGACCTTTGGAAAAAGGTCGTGAAGACGACGGAGCGTCTGCAAGAGGTGCGCGCGGCCAAGGGCGAGGGCGCAAGCACGCCACCTGTCCCAAAACCGAAACCCAAACCGCATAAAGCCCCCAACGCAGCCCTGCCGCACTTTGAGGTGGGCAGTAATGCGCGGACGAAATTACCGGGGCACGACCTCAAACCTTCTCCAAAACGCAAATTGGCGTCTGATCCGCTGCGGATGGATGAAAAAGCCTTTCGCCGGATGAAGCGCGGCAAGTTGAAGCCCGAGGGCAAGTTGGATTTGCACGGGATGCGCATTGATGCAGCCCATGGGGCCTTGGTGCGGTTTATCCTCTCCGCGCAGGCTGCGGAAAAACGGCTGGTGCTGGTGATCACGGGCAAGGGCAAGGATCGGGATGAACCGGGCCCGATGCCAGTGCCACGCGGGGTTCTGCGTCATCAGGTGCCGCAATGGCTGGCGCTCGCACCGTTGGCGCAGGCGGTGTTGCAGGTCACGCCGGCCCATATCAGCCACGGTGGCGATGGCGCCTACTACGTTTATTTGCGTCGCACCCGCTAAGGGTTCAGCGTTCCGACCGTCGGCTCTGCCGTTCCAAGCGAAGTTTGCCAGCGTCTAGGACCACGGCATTGGCTTGCGGTAGAAATTGCTCAAGCAAGCTCGGTTCCTCCACCCCAAGCGCCTGATCCACCTCATTGGCCGCCCGGATCATCGCGAGCAAGCTCGGGGATGTCGCGGCAAGAAAGTGTCCCGAGGCGGCATCGCTGTTGAACTCCGTCAGGTCGATGACTTCGATGGGGTAGTCCTTAAAGCGTTGCGCTGATTTGATATTTCCCAATCGCTCACCCTTGTTGGTGCCGCGCAGACGGCCGGAGAGGTTCAGGATCGTATCCTTTTCCGAGACCATAAGGGCAAAGGGCTGCGGGAAATGTGCCAGGCCGCGCAACTGGCTTTCAAAGAGGTCAACGTCAATGTCGGGCGCCATCAGGATCACCCCGCCGTTTAATGTCCTCTTGGCCCAACCGGGGTGTTTCAACTCAGCCTGTCGCAGCATCTCCATCGTCAGGGCCGTTCCCATGGAATGCGCGACCAGAATGATCCGTTCAGCGCCGGCAGCTTTGACCCGCCGTATCGTCTCTTCCAGCCCATCCCGGGCAAAGAGCATGCTGTCGAGATCATAGGCATAGCCAAAGGTCGTGCCTCTGCTGGGCCATGAATAGATCACGAGAGAGGCGGGAACATCGACATCATAGGCCATCTGCGCTGCTCGATAGGCGGTTTCAGAAAAAGAGCTGTTATAGCCATGCACGAAAATCGTGACTTCCCGCTGGTCCCAGCCATGCTTGCGCTGTTCCCGCGCAAAGCGTGCGCGGAGGTCAGCGACCGAAGGGATGGGTTCCTCCTGCGCGATGGTGAAATCACGGGCGGGATCGGGGTTGCGATGGCGATAGGAGAGATTGCCGATCGTGTGCGATGGCGGAACGGTAACGGTGAGCTCGGCCATATGCAGTTCGGACGCGCGTCGGAAGCCATAGCTGCCATCGTCTTCTATCGCCCGTGTCGTGGTGGCAAAGATGGTCTGCGGTGTCCCGACCTCTGTGGCGTCGGGCACGATGGGCATCTGATTGCGATCAGCGCAGGCGACAAGTCCCGTCAACAGCAGGACAGCAGCCATCACCCGCCCAAGGTATGTCACGTCCACCGATATCAAACCCGCACACTCTCCACAGTTTGGACCTCCCTCGCAGGGGAGAGAGGCCCGTTGTGTTTGAGACTTACAGGACGTAGCGGCTGAGATCAGCGGATTTCGTCAATTCGCCGAGGTTCTTGTTCACAAACGCGGCGTCAACCACCACTTCTTCGCCCGAGCGATCCGGCGCGGCAAAGGAGATCTCCTCAAAGACCCGCTCCATCACCGTATAAAGCCGCCGCGCGCCGATGTTCTCAACGCTGTGGTTCACCTCGGCTGCAATACGCGCCAGCGCCTTGATGCCGTCCTTGGTGAAGGTGACCTTGACCTTCTCGGTGCCCAGAAGCGCCTCGTATTGACGGGTCAACGCGTTGTCCGTCTCGGTCAGGATGCGGACAAAGTCCTCCTCGCTGAGCGCACGCAGGTTGACGCGGATCGGCAGACGCCCCTGCAATTCCGGCAGCAGGTCCGAAGGTTTGGCGATGTGGAAGGCACCCGAGGCGATAAACAGGATATGGTCGGTTTTCACCGGGCCATGTTTGGTGCTGACGGTCGTGCCCTCGATCAAAGGCAAAAGATCGCGCTGCACCCCTTCACGGCTGACATCGCCACCGCGCGCATCCGAACGCGCGCAGACCTTGTCGATCTCATCAAGGAAGACGATGCCGTTCTGCTCCACCGCTTCAAGAGCCGCTTTGGTGACGGTTTCGTCATCCAGCAGCTTGTCTGCCTCCTCGCCGATCAGCACGTCATAGCTTTCGGCGACGGTCAGTTTTTTGCGGGTGGTCCGGCCCCCCATCGCTTTACCGAACAGCTCGCCGAGGTTCATCATGCCCATGTTGGGCTGGCCTGGAATCTCAAACATACCGCCCATTGGGTTCGAGGTATCGGTGAGATCCAGCTCGATCAGCGTGTCATCCAGCTCGCCGGATTTGAGCTTTTTGCGGAACATGTCGAGGGTGCTGTCGCGGGCATCCTCGCCGGCAATGGCGCGCAGGACGCGGTCTTCGGCGGCCTTATGGGCGCGGGTTTTGACATCCTCGCGCATATGTTCGCGGGTTTGCACGATGGCAGTGTCCACCAGATCACGCACGATCTGCTCCACGTCGCGGCCGACATAGCCGACCTCGGTGAACTTCGTCGCCTCGACCTTGATAAAGGGCGCGCGGGCAAGTTTCGCCAGGCGGCGGCTGATCTCGGTCTTGCCGACGCCGGTGGGGCCGATCATCAGGATGTTCTTGGGGTGCACCTCGTCGCGCAGGTCATCGGGCAGCTGCTTGCGCCGCCAGCGGTTGCGCAGAGCCACAGCCACCGCGCGTTTCGCGTCGCTTTGGCCGATGATGAAACGATCCAGTTCGGAGACGATTTCGCGGGGGGTCAGATCCGTCATGTCTATCCCTTTCAGTCAGTGAGAGGGCGGCAGCCGATGCAGCGGCAGCACACCAGAGAGGAGTGAGAGCAGCGCCGCCCGGATCCGCGCCCAAAAGGCGCCAAGGACCACAAGGGCGATGCCAAGGGCGAGAATGCTGAAGCCGGCGCCTTTCACGTCAAACACCGTGCTGCTGAGCGAGACGATGTAGCCGATGGCGGTGATCAGGAAAGACCGGCGGTCGATGATAATGGCAATCAGCGCAAAAAGGCCGAGCACCAAGGCCAGCGTCAGCGTGCGTTCATTGGTCAGAAGCGACAGCGCGATGGTATTGACCAGCGCCGGCGCGGCGACCACATGCAGCCAAAAGCCCTGCGCCGACCGCCGCGTCACCCGATGCGGGTCGCTAAGGTCAAAGGCCATGGCGACGGCAAAGACTGCAAGCCCCAGCAGCAGGGTGACCCAGGCAAAAGGTCCCTCAGCGCTCAGCAAAAACAGATCGCCAATTTCGGCGGGAACGCCAGAGCGATCCGCAGTGACGATCAGGGCCACGGCAAACAGGCCAAGCGCGATCAGCGCCATGGTAAAGGGCACCCGGAAGCGCCACCAATAGATCCCCAGCGCCAGCGTCGATAGTGTCAGCCCCATCGGCAGCGAGGAATAGTCCTGCTGTGCCACCATAAAAGGCTGCGCATATTGCGCGGTGAACCCGGTGGCGGCATTGCCGACAAACAGGATCGACAGCGCAATGGCGGGGGCGACCATGCGGCGGCGGCGGATGAAATACTCGGATAGCGCCCAGATCACCGCCGCCCCGATCAGCGCGGCCGAGGTGGCCTGGGTACGATAATTGACGATCTCGGTCAGCATGGAGGCGGTGTTCACCGCTACCCATCCCATCGCGAGGATCAACAGGCCGACGACGATGAAAATCTCGTTGAAGCCTTTGAACAGCTCAAAGGGTTCATCGCCGGGGGCCAGATCCTCGCGCGCGCCACGGCGGCTGTCGGCGAGGGCCGTCAAGGACGCGGCCTGCGCCTCTGACAGTAACCCAGACCCCACAGCGGCGCGCAGATCGTCGCGAGAGATCATTTTGCGATCTTCTCCACCGTCAGCTTGCCGTTGGTATAAACGCAGATGTCAGCGGCAATCGCCATGGCATCGCGCGCCACCGCTTCTGCATCGCGGGCGCTGTCCATCATGCCGCGCGCCGCAGCCAGCGCGAAATTGCCGCCAGAGCCGATCGCGGCCACATCATGCTCGGGCTCCAGCACGTCGCCGGCGCCGGTGATGACATAAAGCTCGGCGCCATCGGTGACGATCAGCATCGCTTCCAGCTTTTGCAGGTATTTATCGGTCCGCCAGTCCTTGGCCAGCTCGACGCTGGCGCGCTGCAACTGGCCGGGGGTGGCCTCAAGCTTTGCTTCCAGCCGCTCCAGCAGGGTGAAGGCGTCGGCGGTCGAGCCGGCAAAGCCCACCACCACGTCGTAGCCCCCGGGGCTGAGGCGGCGCACCTTGCGGGCGGTGCCCTTGATCACGGTCTGCCCCAGCGACACTTGCCCGTCGCCGGCCACCACGACCTCGCCGCCCTTGCGCACCCCGATGATGGTGGTGCCGTGCCAGCCGGGAAATTGATCCTCTGCCATAAAAGCCTCCGTTTCCTTTGCTGACCTATATGGAAGCAACGGCTTAGGGGCACAAGGGCAGGGCTCTGACCGACTCGTATGACAGAAAGTTTACAAACTGCTCATTTGCTATGCACGCAGCGCAAATCGGGGCTGAAGAATGGGCAATTGTGAGACTCACTGCACAGACGTACATCAGCCTTAACAACCGACACGGTGTCGGCTGAATTTTCTAGGAACACGATCATGGCAAACGCAAGCAACGTTATTGCACCGGCCGGCTCCGTCGCAGTTCTGCGCGCAGTCGATTTCTTCTTCAACCTGCGCACCAAACTGGTGGACTGGAACGAAGCACGTCTGACCCGCAAAGCCCTGTCCGAGCTGACCAACGCACAGCTGGAAGATATCGGTCTGTCCCGCGCTGACATCAAATCGATGTAAGCCCAGATGACATATCTGCTGAAGTAAAAGCCGTCCTCGATCAGGGCGGCTTTCGCTATTTCAGGGGGTTGGGTTCACCAATCACCTTGCAAGAAAAAAGGCGCATCCCACGGGGGACGCGCCTTTTTCTATTTCGGTTGGGCGTGAGGCCCTTAGATGGACTCGTCGATCCAGCTTTTCAGCGCGGCTTTCGGGGCAGCGCCAGCGCGGTTGGAGACAACCTGACCGTTTTTGAAGACAAACAGCGCCGGGATACCGCGCACGCCCATGGCGGCGGCGGAGTTCGGGTTGCTGTCGACGTCGACCTTGGCGATCTTCACCTTGCCGCCGTATTCGGCTGCCAGCTCTTCCAGAGCCGGGCCAATCTGCTTACAGGGGCCGCACCATTCGGCCCAGAAGTCCACAACAACGGGGACATCGGAATTTTTGACTTCGGCGTCAAAGGTGGCGTCGGTGACGGCTACGGTGGACATCTTCATGTCTCCTGAGATGAATGGCAACTGGACACGGAACGTATGGTCCCGGCCCCGCCGCGTCAAGGTTCCAGTCGCTGGAAACTCATCCGTTCACGCGCCTGTGTGATCAGCGTGTCTGGCAGGGGCATCAATTGCGCGGTGCGAGTCCAGAGAATGGCGGTTTTAATGGTGCGATCCGGGTAGATCTGCCGCAGAGCCTCGGCATAGGCGCCCATTTGCCGCAAGAGACCTTCGGGGCAGGCTTCCGGCGTCGCGGGTACGGTGGCGTTGGATTTGAAATCTACCGCCAACACGTGGTCCGGCGTGATCACCAGCCGGTCGATGACCCCATGCAAGCGTCCCTCGCCAAAGGGCGCGCTGATTGTGACCTCAGCCAGCGCCTCGGGAGCAAAGACCTCGGCGCACACCGGGGATTGCAGCACCCGGCGGGCTTCATCCAGCAGGTTCGCCCAATCCTCATGCGCGGCAATCGCTTCCGCGCGACTGTCCCAGTCTGCGGGATCAAGCAGGGGCAGATGCTCCAGCAACAGGTGCAGGGCGGTGCCGCGCGCCTTTGCGGCCTCCTCATCCAATCCGCTGTCCCCGGGCAGGGCCTTGGCGCCGCCGAGGTCTTCGGAGGGGCGCAGCGTGGCCGGTGGCGCGACATAGGGCAGGGCAGGGCGCTGGAACACCTCGGGCAGGGTGATTTCCTCCGCCTCGGTGGTGTCCGAGGGCACAAAGGGCAGGGCGGTCCAATCGCCATGCGCCCACCGCAACCCTTCGCCGCCCGGCGCGTCAAAGGGCAGGGCGCCCATGGTGCGCATCGCGCTATCAACCCGCTGATACCAGCTGTCGCCTTCCTTATCGAGGTCGCCGGCGCCGGCCACGATCAGCCATTTCTCCGCCCGGGTCAGCGCCACATAAAGCAGGCGCAACCGCTCGTTTGCCTGCTTTTCCTGACCGAGGGCCTTGGCAGCCTCCATCGCGGGTGGCATCTGGTCGCTGGAGACGCGCCACAGCGGGGTGCCTTCGACCTCCATCACCTCGGAAGGGGGCGAGGGGCGGCGTTTGGTGGTGTCCGGCAGGATCACGATGGGCGCTTCCAAGCCTTTAGAGCCATGCACCGACATCACCCGGATCATCGAGCTGGCCGCGCCCATCTGCCGTTTGATCTCCAGCTCATCTGTCTGCATCCAGACGAGAAAGCCGGTGAGGCTGGGCACGTCGGTCCGCTCATAGGCGAGGGCCTGGGACAAAAGCGCGTTGATCCCATCCTCAGCCTCGACACCCAAACGACCCAGCAATTTGGCGCGTCCTTGGTGGCGGGTCAGAATGCGTTCAATGAGGTCGAAGGGCCGCAGGAAATCCGCCTGCCCCCGCAGGTCGTTCAGGATCGCCATGGTCTCGGGGAAATCGTCGCCCCGATTGCGCAGAGCGGGCCAGAGGTGGGTCTCCAGCCGACGATGCGCGAGGTCGAAGAGCTGCTGCTCGCTCCAGCCAAAGATCGGCGATTTCAGCGCCTCGGCCAGCGACAGGGAATCCTCCGGCAGGGCAAGGAACCGCAACAGCGCCGCGATATCCTTCACCGCCAGTTCCGCGCCGACCTTCAGCCGGTCGGCGCCGGCGATGGGCAAATCGGCGGCTTTGCAGGCGCGGATGATCTCGGAAAACAGGTCAGAACGTCGCTGCACCAGGATCAGGAAATCCCCCGCATGGACCGGCCGTCGCTGAAAGGTGCCGCGCTCGGGGCCATCCTCGGGGATGGTCACGCTGCTGTCGATCATCTCCTTGATCTGCCCGGCGATCCGCTCGGCCAGGATCACCGCATGATGGCGCGGGCTGGGGCGGTCGACCGGATCGGTCCAATCGCCGTCATCCTCGTCCTCGGTTTTCTCGACCAAGGGCCAGAGGTCTACCCGCCCCGGCAGGTCGGATTTAAACGCCTGATGTTTGGCATCCGGCGCAAAGCCGGCCCGGACCTGCCCGTCAAACACCACATCGACCAAGCCCAGGATCGCGGCAGAGGAGCGGAAGGAAAACGCAAGGCTGGCGTTTTGCAGCCCTTCGCCCTTGTCCTCCAGCCGGCGGCCAAATTCGGCCTGCATCCGGTCAAAGGCATCGGGGTCCGCGCCTTGGAAGGAATAGATTGATTGTTTCTTGTCGCCGACCACAAAGATGGTGCGCTCCACCTCGGCCCGTGCGCCCTCGCCAGCGGTGAATTCCTGCGCCAGTTTTTCCACCACGTCCCATTGCACCGGGCTGGTGTCCTGTGCCTCGTCCACGAGGATATGGTCAATGCCGCCATCAAGCCGATAGAGAACCCAGTTTGCCACGGCGGGATCGTTCAACAGATTACGCGCCTTGACGATCAGGTCGTCAAAATCGAGCCAGCCGCGCAGCTGTTTGCGTCGCTCGTATTCCGGAAGGAACACGCGGGCAAAGTCATGCAGGACAAGGGATTTTCCCATCGCTTCCAACGCCAGACGCCGGGCACGGGCGGTTTCCACCCGGGCCATCAGAGGCTCCAACTGGTCCATCAAATCGGGGAAATTCGCCTGCAGTTTCTTGGTGGGAAAGCTGCCGATCTTGGCGGTAAAGGGTTCTTTGGCGCCTTTGCCGGAGAGGAAAACATCCTCCAGCACTGGCAGTATCGCGGCGGTGATCTCCGTGATGCGGGCCAGCTTATCCGCAGCTTTATTGTCATTCGTCCCACCGGTGCGCAGCATCTCGACGGTGCGCGAGAGGATCTCCGCCTCATTGCGGAGGAAAACCTCTGCCATCAAAGCGGCGCGGCTATAGCCTTCCGGCAGGCCAAAGACCTCGGCCAGATGGGCGGCGTCCGCATCGGGATCAAAGCCGGCTTGCTGGCGACAGATTTCCGCCGTTAGCGCATCAAAATCGAGGCCGCCGACAAAATTCGCCGCCGCTTCAACCACATGGGCCTCTGGCCCCATGGCCATATCCTCGACGATCTCCGCCCGCAGCAGGGTGGCGGCGCGATCCTCCATCTCGGAAAACTGCGGGCTGACCCCGGCCTCCAGCGGGAAGCGGCGCAACAGCGAGGAACAGAAGGAGTGGATGGTCTGGATTTTCAAACCACCCGGCGTCTCAATCGCACGCGCAAACAGGGTGCGGGCCTGCGCCAGCCCCTCTTCCGCCGCGTCCTCGGCACCCAAATCGACCAGAGCGGCGCGCAGCTTTGTGTCCGGCAGCATCGCCCATTCGCCAAGGCGCTGAAACAGGCGGTTCTGCATCTCGCTCGCCGCGGCCTTGGTATAGGTGAGGCAGAGGATATGTTGCGGCTCGACCCCGCGCAGCAACAGTCGCGCCACCCGGTCAGTCAGCACCTTGGTCTTGCCCGAGCCGGCATTGGCCGCCAGCCAGGTGGAGGCATCGGGGCGCGCGGCGCGGAACTGCGCCTCGGAGGCGGCGTTGCGGCTCATGTCAGGTCCTCCGGTTCCGGCTCGGAGGAGCGGTCCCATTCGCCAAAGCGGGCGAGGTGGTCATAATCGCCTGCAAAATCATCACGATGCACCATGCGGCGGCTGCTGTAGCCCTGCGATTGGTCAAAATATGCCTCGATCAGCGTCTTAAGCTCTGCCCAGACCTTTTCGGGCGGCTCATCCTGCAGGGGCGCCATGACCTCCTTCACCGGGGGTTTCAGCCCGATATAAAGCGCGCGTTCGACGCGGGCGGGGCCATAGTCGCTAAAGGCGCCTTGCTCGACCATCGCAGCCTCGATCAACAGCTGTTTTTCAAAGGCCTTTTGCTGGTTCTCCGAGGGCGGATCACCGGTTTTATAGTCATAAAGATGCAGCAATCCGCGCTCGTCCACGTCGATCCGGTCTGCCTTGGCCGCAATGCGGAAATCGAGCGGGGCGAGGGTGACCTCGCCGGATTTCTCAAAGCCGGAGGGACGCGCGCGGGACTGCCGTTCGTGTTCGCCCCGCACAAAATCTTCCGCCACTTTGCGCAAGCGTGTCAGCCAAAGGGTTCGGGCCACGGGCCAAGGGACCTCTTTCTCCAAGATGCGACGTGATTGTTCAATAAACGTCTCCGCCGAAAGAGTATCAGGATCCTGTTGCGCGGATTTGATGAACTCTTCCAGTACCTTATGGATCACCGTCCCACGCAGCAGAGCATCGGGTTCCTGCAGCAAGGGATCAACTGGTTTCAGGCGCAGCACATGTTTGGCGTAGATCGCGTAGGGGTCGCGGATCAGGCGTGGGATCTCGGTCACCGTCAGGCGACGCGGGCGCGCGGCGACCGGCGGGCGCGGCGAGGGGCGTGGGCTGGGGGCGGTGACAATTGGCGCATCCAACACAGAGGCCCAGTCGAGCCAGACCTGCCCGCGCATTTGCATCGCAGAGAGCGCGGCCGGGCCGCCCTGATCCGGCAGACCGCTGAGCAGATTCACCATCCGGTTCAGCCAGCGCGAGGGCACTGTGTCCGCCTCGTCCGAGCGCACGGCGCGGGTCAGCCAGACCTCGGGCGCGGCAATCGCCTGCTGAAAGTCATGCGCTGAAAGGCCAATGCGGCGTTCGGGCAGTAGCAACCCTGCCTCATGCCGCAGTTTGCGGTTGAGCCAGGGATCGGGGCGGGCGGCTTCGGGCCAGGACCCTTCGTTGAGGCCGCCAAGGATGACCAGATCGGCACCCTGCACCCGCGCCTCCAGCGTGCCCCAGATCATGATCGACCCATAGGGCGCATCGCGGTCGCGTACCTCGCCCTGCGACAGCAGCGCGCCGAGGAGGTCGGCAAAGTCGCGCGCCGACATCTCGCCGCCATGGGGCGCTTCGGCCTCCAACTCGTCGATGACCTTGCGGGCGGCGATGCCGGCCTTTTTGTCCCAAAGCTCGCCCGCGCCGATGTCTTTCGACCCGCCGGCGATGGCCTCGGAGGTTTGGCGCAAGAGGGCGACCCATTCGGTGAGGGGGAGGGCGCCTGTGACCTCACGGCTTGCGAAACTGTTGGCCAGCCAGTCCGCCCAGCCAGGCATCGTCTCCCGCGTTGTGCCGAAGGCCCGCAGCGAGTCCGCATCCGGAAACGGCGGCCCATTGCGGCGCATATGCAGTTCCAATTCGCGCGCGTTCAGCAAGTGTTGGCCGCGCGCCTCGCCCGAATGGGTCAGCGGATGTTTCAACAGCGTCAGCAGCATATCCGCCTGCAGCGGGCGGCAGAACAGATCCGTGACATGGCGCAGGAAACGGCCCGGTGGCGACAGCTGCAAGGGCAGGCCGGCCGAGTCATCCGGCAGGATGTTCCAGCGATCCAGCGCGGCGGAGACCTGCCGGGTCAGCATCCGGTCCGGGGTGATCAACGCAGCGGTCTGCCCGTCCTCTGCCGCTTGGCGCAGACGAAGGGCGATGGCGAGAGCCTCGGACCGGGGGCTATCCGCTTCGATCAGGGTCAGCGCGGCGCAGGCCTTGTCGAGGTCGCGCAGATGCGGCCCCTCGCTCATCCAGGCGTCGGTGACCGGGGCAGGGCGCAAAGCCAGTGAAATCAGCTTATTGCGGGGCGGCGAGGCGGGCTCAGCTTCGACCCAAGGGCGAATATCCCGCGGGCCAAGCTCCAGATCGCGCATCAGTTTCCAGAACCTATATTGCGGATGATCCTCCGCCACCAAGCCGTCGGTCAGGCTGTCCCAGACCGCCTCGGGTTGGTCAAAGTCAAACCCCGGCAGCACCACGGCGCCCTGCGGCAGGCGGGCGATCGCCTCCATCAGCAACAGCGTGGTGCCGCGCGACCCAGTGGAGCCGGCGAGGATGACGGGGTGTTGCGGCGGGGTCTCCTGCCACATCGAGATCAGGTCGAGCACCATCTGCCGTTGCCGCGCGTTCACGTCGAGCGCGTCCTCGTGCAGGTCGACAAACTGATCCGCGATGCCGATGAAATCCTGCGCCCTTTTCCAGTGGCCGGACATATCCGACACATCGAGCGCGCGGATATCGTCGGTGGTCACACCCTCGCTCTGCATCTCGTCGATCAGCTCAGCAAGGCTGTCCGATAGGTCATAAAGCGAAGAGCGCGCCGCCAGATCAGGCTGCGCATCCAAAAGCCGAGCGATCAGCTGCGACAATTCCAACCGTCGCCGCAAGGGGGGCAGGGCAGGCGGCAAACCTCGTAAGGTCGCCTGCTTGCTGAGGCCAGTGAGCAGGGAAATCCGTGGCAAAAGGGCAGCCGGCCCGGCGTCAAACAGCTGCCGCACCCGGCGCTGCATCCGCTCGGTGTTGAGGATCAATTCGACGCGGGCGAGGTCTTCGGGCGGGCGACCGGCGAATCGCGCCGTCAGCCCCTCGACCAAGGCGCGCGGGAAATCGACGCCGCAGGGCACGGCAAAGAGGCGAGGCGTGGGGGTAGAGGTGTCAAACATCAGCGGGCCATCAGGTCTTCGGCGAGGGTAATCCCTTCGGGACGGCCGACATCGCACCACGAACCGGGGTATTCAATGGCAAAGGCACGCCCCTCGGCGATCAGCAGATCCCAGAGGCGGTTGAGGGAGAAGACCCGCTCAGAGATGCGCTCCAGCAGGGCTGGCTTGACGATCTGCACCCCGGTGTAGACGAGATCACCGCCCCGGCTGATGTGCCCCTCAGCGTCCACCGAGAAATCGCCGCCGCCGAGCCGCCCAATGGCGCGTTGCGTCGGGACGCAGAGCAAGAGCGCGTCCATTTCTGCCGAGTTCCAAGCCGATTGGACATGGCGCAGCGGGTTTGGGCCGTGCCAGGCCACATCCGGGTTCAGGGTGAAGACACTCTCGCTCGCAAGCAAAGGTGCGGCCTGTTTCAGCCCGCCGCCAGTGTCGAGGATCTCGTCTTCATGGCTGATCAGCAGATTGCGCCCTTCAAGGTGGCGATGCAGGACCTTTGCCTTGTAGTGCGTGTTCACCACGATCCGGGCCGGGGCGACAGCTGTTACGAGGTCCAGCGCATGGTCGATCAGCGGGCGACCTGCAACTTCGACCATCGGCTTCGGGCGATCCGCCGTCAGCGCGCCCATCCGGGTGCCAAAGCCGGCGGCAAATATCATCACAGCGTCAGGCATGCTCATCCGCGCAACCTTTCCAAGACCTCGGCAGTGGGCGCGGGCAGCGCCTCCAGCAGCTCTTCCGCCACCAGGGCAAGGGCCGGGTGGTTGAGGCCGCGCGCAAAATGCGTCCAGACGCGGGGGATTAGGTCGATGTAATGCGGCTTGCCAAATTGCAGCGAGAGCCGGGCAAAAATGCCCAAAATCCGCATATTACGCTGCACGCCCGTCACCGCATAGGCGCGGTGAAAGGCGGCCTCGTCGACGTCGGTTGCGGCGATATAGCGGTTGATCATCTGCAGTTCGATCCCAGCCGGCACATCGCGGCGCGCATCTTGCAGCAGCGAGACGAGGTCATAGACCGGATGGCCGACCTTGGCGTCTTGGAAGTCGATCACGCCGACCTTGGCGATGCCGTCGCGCGCGGGCAGCCACAACAGGTTCTGCGCGTGAAAATCGCGGTGCACAAAGACCATGTCGCCAGTCAGGCATTGGCGCAGGACATCCTCGAACCGATCTTCAAACCGCGCGCGGGCGGCCTCGCCTCCATCGCCGATGATCGCTTGCCGATATTCGGTAAAGGCGAGGGCGGTCATCTCTGCCATCACGCGGGGGCCGAGGGGGTCGAGGTCCGGCACGGGGGCGCGGTGAAGGTGGATCAAAAGGTCCGTTGCGGCCTCATAGAGGGGGCGTTCCTGCGCTGGGTCTTGCGCGATGACTGAGGTGAAGAGAGCGTCGCCGAGATCCTCGATCAGCAGCAATCCGCGCGCGTGATCCTGCGCATATGTCTCGGGGGCCGAGACGCCGAGGTCGCGCAGATAGTCCGCCAATCGCGCAAAAGGCGCGGTATCGCCGCCTTCTTCCGGCGGCCAATCCATCAGAACGGTGCTTTGCCCCTCGGGGCCGGTCAGGCGTTGATACCGCCGGGCGGAGGCATCGCCGGCGAGGGGCGCGGCAGACCAGGCGCCGTAGCCTGCGGCAGACAGAAAGGTGAAAATCTCGTCTTGGCGGCTCATGCGGTGATCTCTTTCAGGCGGCTGGTCCAGGTTGCGTCGGTCCAATGCACCTCTAGTAGGCGCGCGTCTTCCTCATCGGGGTCGAGCGAGAGGGTCAGGGTCAGCGCGGTTTGGGGGCGCAAATCTTCCAGCCGATCGGGCCACTCCACCAGACAAATCGCCTCGTCAAAGGCACTGGTGAGGCCCAGTTCCTCCACCTCGTCCACATGGCTGAGACGGTAGAGATCGGCGTGCCACAGCTCGCTCCCCGGCAGATCATAGGTCTGCACGAGGGTAAAGGTGGGGGAGGGGACGTCCTCCACCTCTTCCATCAGGGATTGAATCAGGCTGCGGGCAAAATGGGTCTTGCCGGCGCCGATGGGACCTTCCAGCAACAGAACATCGCCCGGACGCAGGATCCGGGCGATATGTTCTGCAAGCTCTGTCGTGGCGTCGCTGCCACTCAGGCGGCGGGTGATGCGGCTATCTGTCATGGCGCCACAATGGCGGTCCGGCAGGGTGGCCGCAAGCGGGATCAGACCTCCCGCGCGGCGGTGAAGCGTTCTTCTTCCGGTGGTGCGAGGGGCACACCCATTTTCTGGAAGCGCACCATGGTGGAGCCGTTCTGCAAGGCTTGCACGCGGCAGATCATCTCCTCGCCGTTGCGCATCATCACGCGAGTCCACCAAGATTCGCGGCTGTCCGTGCCGCCACCGACGAAATCGCGCACCTCGCCCCAGGCCGGGGTCGGGCCGGAGAGTTCCTGCCAGGTGCGGCAGGCGTCATTCACGGTGATTTTGGCAAAGCTCGCCTCGGGGTCGGTTTTCCACATGTGGTGGTAGGCGGTGTTCGAGTAGATCATGCTGCCATCGGTGCCAAAGACCGCAAAAGCATCGTCGATATGGTCGAGGATCGACTGGCCGAGCTCCAGTTCCGAGCGGAATTGGCGGGTCAGGGTGATCTCGGCGGTGATATCCTCAAAAAGGAAGGCGATGGCGCCATCGGGATGCGGACGGCCAGAGACCGAATAGACGGAACCAGAGGGCAGCGACCAGGTTTCCTGATAGCGACCTTCGGCAGCGGCCTCCAGCAGGTCGGCCATCTGGTGACGCCAGCTGGAATAGTTCTTCGGCTCCGGCATCATGCGCTGGTCGCGCAGGCGGTCGAAGAAGGACATCATATTGGGACGCGAGCTGAGGAAGCTTGCGGGCAGGGCCGTCAGGTCGATTAGCACCGGGTTGAACAGCACCAGCTGCCGGTTGCGGTCAAAAATCGCGAGCCCAATGGAGAGCTGGGCAAAGGTCTTGGCCAAGGTCTGCACAAAGTTGCGCTGGGCGACTTCGGCATCCACCACCGCGTTTACATCCATCGCATGGCAGAGCCAGCCGGCCTCGGTTTCGGTGGTCGACACGTTGTACCACAGCTTTTTATGCAGGTCGGGCAGCTCGATCGACACCCGCTCGGGTCGACCGGAATTCATCGGCGCGTCAAGGTTCGGAAACAACGGGGCAGAGATATCAGTGGCCCGGCCGCGGATCTTTTGGTTCAGCTTGTCATAAGCGAGGTTGGTCCAGGTGACGCGGGCGTCATCGGATTGCAGCCAGACCGGGTAGGGCGCCTGATGCACCGCAGCGCGCAGGGTGGTGAGTTCCTGATCCTCACCCACGGGTCCAAGTTCAGTATTGGTGCGGCGCAGCTGAACGCGGGTGATGCCGTCGATCCATTCGCAATGCGCCTCGCGATTATCTGCCTCTGCCGTGCCGGTCAGCGTCAGCGCGCCAACATCGCGTAGGAAGCCCGGCGACTGCGGCAGGCCGGGATAGCTGCGAGACAGCTTGTCGCGCAGTTTTGCCCAGCTGAAATCATCGGTGTTTTCGCCAAGGAACTTTCGTGCCCCCGAGGACCACGCAATCAGCGTTTGGTCGTCAAAGAGAAACACAGCGTCGGTGCGCCCATCTGCGACCAACAGGTCATGCTCCATCCCTTTGCGCTCTGCTTTGGGATTAAGAAACCAGACCGCAACAGCAGCACTCGCAATGCAAAGCACCACCAGAACGAACCATTCTACGGACATGAAATACTGCATGGACACGCGCCTCGCTTGTTCTCCTTGGATTATATGTTCGTTCACAATGGTTAAACGAAGTTTAATTGGTTTCCTAAAAGTGAATAGTTAAAACTCTATCGGCTGATTTTTTCCGGTGGGGACGGGGCTGTCCCCCTCTACGGCGTCGATTTTACGACGGGGCCAGCTGACAATGACCAAGGCGCCCTGTTGTTCGGGGTCGAGTTTTTCGCTGATCCGAACGTCATGCCCATTGGCAAAGGTCAGTCGGGCGCCGGTGCGTTCCAGCAGGGTTTTGGCAATGAAGAGGCCAAGACCCATGCCCTCGTACTCGGGGCGCTTGCCGCGATCCGCTGGCGCAGCACGACGGCGCATGAAGGGATCGCCGAGACGCCCCAAGAGATGACCGGGAAAGCCTTCGCCATCATCGCTGATCCGGACGATAATGCGGTCATCAGACCAATGCAGTTCGATCCAGACGCAGGATTGGGCGAAATCCACCGCATTCTGCACGAGGTTGCGCAGGCCGTGGATAATCTCTGGCTTTCGCAGAACGCTGGGCTGGTTCAGAGCGTCCTTGTTGGCAGGGTGCTCGGAAAAGCGGATCTCCTTGCCGCGATCAAAATGCGGCTCAGCTGCTTCGTGGACGAGGGCCGATAAGGGGCTTTGCCGCAGATGCAGGTCGTCTTTGCCCGCGCGCCCCATGCTGCGCAGAATATCGCGACAGCGGTCCGCCTGCTCACGAATCAAGCGCGCGTCCTCCTGCAGTTCCGGGAAATCGTCCAATTCTTCGATCAGTTCAGAGCTGGTCAGTTTGATCGTAGCCAAGGGCGTGCCCAACTCATGGGCTGCCGCTGCCACCACGCCGCCGAGATCGGTCAGTTTCTGTTCGCGAGACAGCGCAAATTGCGTCGCGGCCAGCGCGTCGGACATCGAACGGATCTCAGCGCTGATGCGATAGGAATAGGCCCCAAGGAACAGGATCGCGATCACCAGCGCGCACCAATGGCCAAAGACAAACAAGGTCGGCATCCTCAGGATTTCGCCCGATCCGGTCTCCAGTGGGATATGAAAGGGCACCAAAAGCGTGGTCAAAAGGATCGCGCTGGTGCCAATAAAGAGCGAGGAGCGCAGCCCCATCACGCTGGCCGAGACCGTGACCGGGCCGAGGATCAGCAGCGCGAAGGGGTTGTTGAGGCCCCCGGTCATATAAAGAAGGAAACACAGCTGCAGCAGATCGAACAGCACCATCAGAAAGTTCTGAAACTCCGACAGGCGCTTGTTTTCGGGAAAGACGATCAGCGCGACCAGATTGGCCAGCGCTGAAATCCCGATGGCGAAATAGCACGGCAACAGGGAGAGCTGCAGGTCATATTGAGATTGCGCCACGCCAAGCGCTGTGGCCTGACCGACGATCGCGACCCAGCGCAGTAGGATCAAGGTCCGCAGGCGAATCCAATGGCTGCGCTCCTGCCCGCTCATCAGGCCTAGGGTGGTCTCGCTCATGTGACGTTTGCTCCCGTTGCATCGTCGGTAATACTTGATAGGTCTGCCGCCAACCGGGATCAACTGCGGCACATGAGCTGTGGATCAGACCCGACCTGAACCGAAGAGGATGAGAGAGATGATCCGAAATTTTGCCATCGCGGCCTTTGCCGCCATTGTCGCGTTTTTGGGTGGCATCTGGTACATCACCCTGCGGGACGGATCGGGGGATGAGTATGCGCAATGTCGCAGCAGCGCGATTGCTGGCGGCAAGGATGCCATCGGTGGCCCGTTTGAGCTGGTGAACAGCAAGGGCGAAACCGTTACCGACAAGGATGTCATCACCGAACCGTCGCTGGTGTATTTCGGCTACACCTTCTGTCCCGATGTTTGCCCGCTCGACACAGCCCGCAATGCCGAGGCCGTGGATGTTCTGGCGGAACGTGGCTATTCCACGACGCCGGTGTTCATCTCCATCGACCCCAAGCGGGACACGCCCGAAGTGGTGGGCGATTTCGCCTATAACCTGCATGAGAAAATGATCGGTCTGACCGGCTCGCCGGAACAGGTCAAAGCGGCCAGCCAGGCCTATAAGACCTATTACAAGGCGCAGGACGGTGATGAGGATTACTACCTCGTTGATCACACCACGATGACCTATCTGGTGTTGCCCGACCTTGGCTTTGTCGACTTCTTTCGCCGCGATGTGACACCAGAGCAAATGGCAGATCGCGTCGCCTGTTTCATCGAGAATAGCTAACTCCCTTGCCGCGCAGAGGTGCGTCGGCGCGTGGGATATTTGACCTTTCCCGCGCGCGACGTAATATCTGCGGAACCCACATGCGCTTGACGCTGGAAGGATAAGATATGGCCGAAGCAGCCCAGCCCGAGATCGGACCCGACCCCTCACTCCTGTTGGTGGATGATGACGAGCCGTTTCTGCGCCGTCTTGCCAAAGCAATGGAAAAGCGTGGCTTTGCGGTCGAGACAGCGGGCTCCGTCGCAGAGGGACGTGCGATTGCCACGGCGCGCCCGCCGGCCTTTGCGGTTGTGGATCTGCGCTTGGAAGATGGCAACGGGCTCGATGTGGTCGAGGTGCTGCGCGAAACTCGGCCCGACAGCCGGGTGGTTGTTCTCACCGGGTATGGGGCAATTGCCACTGCCGTGGCAGCTGTGAAGATCGGCGCCACCGATTATTTGTCAAAACCGGCAGATGCGACGGATATCACCAATGCGCTATTGGCCAATGGCGAGGCACTGCCCCCTCCGCCGGAAAACCCGATGAGCGCGGATCGCGTGCGGTGGGAACATATCCAGCGGATATACGAGCTCTGTGATCGCAACGTGTCGGAAACTGCTCGTCGCCTGAACATGCACCGCCGTACCTTGCAACGCATCCTCGCCAAACGCAGCCCAAAGTAAGCACCGCGCCGATGACCGATTCCATCGATTTCGACCCGACAAGCCGACCGTCGCCCAAGGGCGGCTGGTCGGAAACCATGGAAACACTGCATCATGCGGTGGTCGTTCCCCCGGTCGAAAGCGATATGGTCCAAGAGGCGGGTCTTTTGACGGCAGAGGGCAGCTATGTCCCGCAAGGGGCTCTGTGGCGGCGCCATCGCGCGATCACGGTGGAGCCTCAAGCGCCCGCAGATATCACCGAGACGCTGCCCGGTCGCTGGCTTTGGGGCGGCGTGCTTTGGGCGCATTTTGGTCATTTCCTGGTGGAAAGCACCTCGCGTCTTTGGGCCTTGGCGGAGTTGGACACATACATCGAAGGCGTCTTGTTCATTCCCAAACGCCCCGCCGTTGGCGACGAAACCCGCGGGTTTCAGCGTGAGTTTGTACATCTTTTGCAAAGGGATTTGCCCATTCGTGTTGCGGCAGCGCCAACGCAGGTCGAGGAATTGGTCGTTCCCGGCCAAGGATTTGGTCTGGGAGAGATTATCGAGGGCACGCCGAAATACCGAAATGCGATCCATGCGCGGTTCGCCCGGGACGTTGCCCCCGAAGGGCCGGAGAAGATCTATATCTCGCGCTCCAAACTCGGTCTGCGCAAAGGCGGATTGCTGGGAGAAGAGCTGCTCGAGGCGTATTTGGAAAAAGAAGGCTACGAGATCTATCACCCGCAGGACCACAGCCTGTCGGACCAGCTGGCGGTCTACAAAGCGGCGCGTCAGGTCATTGCAGCGGATGGATCGGCGCTGCATCTCTTTGCCATGGTTGGTCGCCCGGATCAGAAGGTGGCAATGATCCTGCGGCGTCACTCGACCGCGCATACGCTCCTAACAGAGAATGTTCGCCATTTCTGTAAATGCGATCCCTTGGTGATCGGGGCGTTGCGCACAGAATGGCTGCCAAAGGAGAAGCAACGCTCCAGCCGTCTGAGCTTTGGCGAGCTTAATCATCAGGTGATTGGCCGTGCCCTGCATGAGGGTGGGTTCATCGACGGGGGCTTGGATTGGCCTTTGCTGGACCAAGACGCGCGCAAGCAGCTTCTGAAAGATAAGGGCATCAAGACCCGCCGCTTTGTCGAAGCGACCCCCACGCCTGACCCAGAGCGTGAGAAGATTCGAGAAGCCCGTCAGGCGCGCCGTGCCCGTCGCGCCGCGCGCGAAGCTGCGGAGGCCGCGAAACAGTCCTGAGTGTGGAGTTCTGAGGTTAAAGCGCAGCCAGCAGTGCTTCGTGTCTGGCGATAAAATCGCGACGCACCTCCACGGGTGGGCGCAGTCGAATGTCGAGGCCTTCCATCAGATCTGGCGCGGGGCGACCGAAGAACTTCGACGATTCCGCTTCGGAAAACCCTGCGATCTGCACCGCCTCCATCCAAGCCGACACTTTATCTGCGCGTTTGATCTGCGCCTTGATCGACTTCGGCAGCGCCGCGGGCAGGCCAAAGCGGATATGAATGGCCGCGGTCAATCGCGCGTCCAGCTCGCCATAGCCGGCCCCTACGGCGGCTTTTACAGGGGAGATCATATCGCCGATGACATATTCCGGGGCGTCATGCAGCAAGGCCGCCAGGCGCCATTTCACCGGAGCTTTGGGATTCATGCGGCCGAACAATTCTTCGACCAGTAGCGAATGCTCCGCCACTGAATAGGCAAAATCCCCGCGGGTTTGGCCATTCCAACGCGCCACAAAGGCCAGGCCATGCGCGATGTCTTCAATCTCAATATCAACCGGCGTCGGATCCAGAAGATCCAAGCGGCGACCAGAAAGCATACGTTGCCAGGCACGGGGAGCTTTGGGGGGCATGGAGTGTAAGGGTCCTCTTTGCGCGTGTGACCCTAGCTAACCGCCCGGCAGAAGAGGTGCAAATGTTGAAACAATGCGATTGAGCCGGATTCCGGCCAAATTCCGCTCTGCATCTTCGTTGCTTATCAACCATTGCGGTGCTACCTCCCGAAACCAAGTTACCTGTGGACATCTCAAACGGAGCAGAAAATGGCCGGAGATTACATCGTCAAGGACATCTCGCTGGCGGGCTTTGGCCGCAAAGAGCTGGATATCGCGGAAACCGAAATGCCGGGCCTGATGGCGCTGCGCGAGGAATATGGTGCGGCGAAGCCGTTGAAAGACGCGCGCATTGTTGGCTCGCTGCACATGACGATCCAAACTGCTGTTCTGATCGAAACCCTCGTCGCGCTGGGTGCGGATGTGCGCTGGGCTTCCTGCAACATCTTCTCGACCCAAGACCACGCGGCCGCCGCGATTGCCGAGGCCGGTATCCCGGTCTTTGCGATCAAGGGGCAAAGCCTTGAAGAGCATTGGGATTATCTCGACAAATCCTTCCAGTTCCCTGAGGGGCCGAACCTGATCCTTGACGATGGTGGCGACGCGACCCTCTACATCTTGCTTGGCGCGCGCGCCGAAGCCGGTGAAGAGATCATCCCGGTGCCGACCTCGGAAGAAGAAGCGGTGATCAAGGAGCAGATCAAGAAGCGTATGGCGGAAACGCCGGGCTGGTTCACCAAGATGCGCGATCAGATCGTTGGCGTCTCGGAAGAGACCACCACAGGCGTGCACCGTCTCTATGATCTGGTGAAACAGGGTCAGCTGCCCTTCCCGGCGATCAACGTGAACGATTCTGTCACCAAGTCGAAGTTCGACAACAAATACGGCTGTAAAGAGAGCCTCGTGGACGGCATCCGCCGCGCCACCGACACCATGATGGCCGGCAAGGTCGCGGTGGTCTGCGGTTATGGTGACGTGGGCAAAGGCTCTGCTGCGTCTCTGCGGGGCGCTGGTGCCCGGGTGAAAATCACCGAAGCCGACCCGATCTGCGCGCTGCAGGCGGCGATGGACGGGTTTGAAGTGGTGCTGCTGGAAGAATCGTTGGATGCGGACATCTTCATCACCACCACCGGCAACAAGGACATTATCCGCATCGAGCATATGCGCGAGATGAAGGACATGGCCATCGTCGGCAACATCGGTCACTTCGATAACGAAATCCAGGTTGCCGCGCTGAAGAACCACAAGTGGACCAACATCAAAGAGCAGGTGGATATGATCGAGATGCCCTCGGGCAACCGGATCATCCTTCTGTCCGAAGGCCGCTTGCTGAACCTTGGCAACGCGACCGGCCACCCGTCCTTTGTGATGTCTGCTTCCTTCACCAACCAGGTGCTGGCGCAGATCGAGCTGTGGACCCGTGGCGACAACTACGAGAACAAGGTCTACATCCTGCCCAAGCACCTCGACGAGAAAGTGGCAGCGCTGCACCTCGGTCGTGTGGGGGCGAAGCTGACCAAGCTGACGTCGGAGCAGGCGGCCTATATCGGCGTGAAGCCGGAAGGCCCGTTCAAGCCGGAACACTACCGCTACTGATCTCTTTGCAGATTTACTGGAAGAACCCGGCCATTGTGCCGGGTTTTTTCGTATGCGGATGGGGGGACGGACGCTGGTTCCTGCGGAACCTCGCCCCGCCCACCATCCCAAACGCGTCGAATGTGACGTGAGGAGGCTGGAAAAAACCCTTTGTGGCTTGGGGAATGCGACTTACCGTCAAGTCACAGCAATTTTGAGGCTAGGACTTTGGCCGCTCAACGACGGGAGAACTCGACTATGGGAAAGCGTGAAGATCTGATTGCGCAATATGCAGACGACCTGAAGACCAAATGCGGCATGGAGCCCGATATGGATCTTCTGACCAAAGTGACCATCGGCTGCGGGCCGGCGATTTACAACGCAGATGCCTCGACCGTGGCCTCCAGCCAGCCGGGTGAGCTGGAAACTGTCAAAAACAACTTCCTGATCAAGAAGTTGGGTCTGTCGGATGGGCCGGAACTGATGGAGGCGATCGACAAAGTGGTCGAGACCTATGGCAAGTCCGAGCGCAACAAATACCGCGCTGTCGTCTACTACATGCTGACCAAGCATTTCGGCAAAGAGGCCGTTTACGGCTGACAGCTGGACGATTTGTCCCTCTCCAAATTCCGCATCCGCCAGATTGACCAGTCAGTCAGGTTTTAACGGAATTGTCGGTGCATAGAATTTGCCTGCTTCAGGAAAAGTCGGCTATTCAGGGAGAAAGCGCACCTATTGCGCAATGGTTCAAACGAACACGGTGGGAGTGGGCGTTGGGTGTGAAAGGTCGCGGCGAGAGCGCTGCGACCTTTCTGCTTTTTCAGGGGCTTGGCGCTTAGAGCACCGCAAGAACCGCGCCCATGATGGTACAGGCCAATGTAGCGTAGCCTCCGTCGATCACGGTCAGCGCGACAGGGCGCATACCGTATAGGTTGTTGAGGGCAATCCAAGGCGTGATGAAGAACAGACCGATGCCAACGCCCGCCATGAGACCCAGCCCAAGGCCGTCAATGCCAGACAGGCTGAACACATGCCGCATCATACCTGCGACCAGCAGCTGGCAGAGAAAGGCGAGGGCAAAGATCGAAGGTTTCTGACCGCCCGCAGGCTTGCCATTCTCGTCGCGCGGCACGCCGGAGGCCCGCATCCAAGGCTCAGACAAAGCGCTATAATACACAGCGCCCGCGACAAAAGCGGCGGCAGTTGCCGCGATAACGTTCAGAAATTCCATCATTCTCTCCCTAAATCCTTTGGGTCGTTAGGAAAAGAATGCCAGATCACTCCGCGTCGGTCTGCCCCATTTTGCAAATCTCGTGCCATTCCGCGTCGGTGACGGGCTGGACGGAGAGGCGGGAGTTTTTGACCAGCACCATCTCGGCCAAAGCAGGCGTTGATTTGATCTGGTCCAAAGTGACGGGGCGGGTGAAGGACCGCACGGCCTTGACGTCCACGCAGTCCCAGCGGGGATCGTCCGTCGTGCTGTCTGGGTGCGCTTCGGCACAGACTTCGACGATGCCGACGACTGATTTTTCTTTCAGTGAATGGTAGAAGAACCCGCGATCGCCCAGTTTCATGGCCCGCATGAAGTTGCGGGCCTGATAGTTGCGCACGCCATTCCATTCCTCGCCCACGTCCCCCTTGGCCAGCTGGTCGTCCCAGCCCCAGGTGTTGGGTTCGGATTTGAACAGCCAGTAGGCCATCAGCCGATGACCTTTTTCCAGGTGATCAACTCGACTGCCTCAAAGAGGCCCGCCTTGTTGTAAGGATCATTGGCGGCCCAGGCCTCGCCCGCAGCCATATCCTCAACGTCGAGGATGACCAGCGAGCCGGCCATATCACCGTTCTGATCCAGAAGAGGGCCCGCCTGCGCGACCACGCCGGTCTCGTTGATATAGGCGAGATGCGCCTCCCGATTGTCGAGACGGGTTTGCAGGTGGTCCGGTTTATCGCGGGCGATCAATGCAATGAGCATTTTATTCCTCTTTTAGTGGCCTTTTAAGTAAATGAGCCACAGCCTCACCAATCGTCAACCGTTGATCCAGCAAATTGGTTACCGTTTGTGTGATCGGCATATCGAGCCCCATCCCTTTGGCCGCCTTTGCAGTCGCATGCGCGGTTGCAGCGCCCTCCACGGTGATTGTGGGGTCAAAGACCTCGCCCCGGCCAAGGCTGAGGCCAAGGCGGAAGTTGCGCGATTGTTCAGAGCTGCAGGTGAGGGTCAGATCGCCAAAGCCAGAGAGGCCGGCCAGCGTCTCGGGCCGCGCACCACGGCTCACCGCGAGGCGTTGCATTTCGGCATAGCCACGGGTCATCAGCGCGGCGCGAGCGCTGTCGCCCAATTGCGCGCCGATCACAGCCCCGCAAGCGATGGCGATGACGTTTTTGAGGGCTCCACCCACTTCGGCGCCAATCACATCGGTAGTGCGATAAAGGCGCAGGTTCTCGGTTGAGAGTTGCGCTTGCAGGGTGTGACAAGCCTCGGCCTCCGTGCAGGCGAGGGTCAGGGCCGTCGGCAGCCCGCGTGCGATATCGGCGGCAAAGCTGGGGCCGGTCAAGAGGGCAATCGTCGCCTCTGGCAGCACATCGCGGATCACCGCGACGGGGCCGAGGCCAGTGTCCAGCTCGATCCCTTTGCAGCAGGCCACAAGGTTGGCATGGGACAGCGCGGTCTGGAGATCCATCACAAAGGCGCGCAGCTTTTGCATCGGCACGGCGAGCAGGATCGTCTCGGCCTGCGCGGCCTCTGTAAGATCGGAAGTGATATGCAGGGTTTCGGGCAGGCTCGCGCCGGGCAGACGCCGGGCATTTTCCCGCGTCTTTTTCATCTCTGCCGCGTGACCTTCGTCGCGGCACCACAGCGTTGTTGGGGCCTTGCGCGCCAGAGAAATCGCCAAAGCGGTGCCAAAGGCGCCGGCGCCGAGAACCGCGACGCTCATGCCTTGGCTCCCTTCTTGCCACTGCCGAGCAGCGCTGGGCTGGTCTTGTCCAAGGGCCAGCGCGGCCGGGCCGTAAGGTCCATTCCGTCCCGTGCGCCGGCGCGGTAACGCTCCAGCCCAGCATAGGCGATCATCGCGGCGTTGTCGGTACAAAGCTGCAGGGGCGGCGCGAGGAAATCAGTCTCTAACTGGGCGCAAAGCCCCATCAACCCGGCGCGGATCGCGGTATTGGCGGCCACACCGCCGGCCACCGCCAGCGTCGGTTTGGCGGGATTTTCCGCGAGGTACAGCACCAACGCACGGCGCGTTTTCTCGATCAACGTGTCCACGATGGCGGCCTGAAACCCAGCGCAAAGGTCGGCGCGGTCCTGACGGGTCAGACCGCCTTTTTCTGCCACGATCTGATCCCGCATCCGCATCAGCGCGGTCTTGAGGCCAGAGAAGGACAGGTTGCAGTCGGGCCGATCCAGCAGCGGGCGCGGAAAGCGGAACCGTTTGGGATCGCCCTGTTCCGCCTCAGCTTGCACCGAAGGGCCGCCGGGCTGCGGCAGGCCCAACAGGCGCGCGGTCTTGTCAAAGGCCTCGCCGGGGGCGTCGTCGATGGTGCCGCCAAGGCGGGTAAACTCTTCTGGTCCGCGCGCAATCAGGTATTGGCAATGGCCGCCCGACACCAAGAGCATCAGATAGGGGTAGTCGATCCCATCGGTGAGCCGCGGCGTCAGCGCGTGGCCCGCGAGGTGATTGACCCCAACCAGCGGCAGGCCCTTCGCCGCCGCGATCCCCTTGGCGCACATCACACCCGACATCACGCCGCCGATCAGCCCCGGCCCCGCCGTCACCGCAATCGCATCAAGGTCATCAAGGCGCATCCCCGCCTCGGCCAGCGCCTCACGCACGCAGGTGTCGAGTTTTTCCGCATGAGCGCGGGCGGCGATCTCCGGCACCACACCGCCAAAGGCGCTGTGCAGTTCTGTCTGGCCAAAGACCACCGAGGAGAGAATTTCCGCCGCCTCGCCCTCGCGCTGCCGCACAATGGCGGCGGCGGTGTCGTCACAGCTGCTTTCCAGCCCTAGAAAGGTGAGCGTTTGCGTCATCTGCCAACCCGTTGCATCCATTCCCCTTGGGGGCTACCACCAAGAGGTGATGCAAACAATCCCGGGAGCGCAGCAGTGCCACGCGCCACGTCTGCTCCAGTCTTGCTGATGACACGGCCCGAAGCAGCCTCTCGCCGCTTTGAAGAGCTGTTGTCGGCGGACGTCCTCGGCGGCCTTCGGGTGGTGCATACGCCGTTGATGGACATCATTCCGCTGTCTGAGCCGCTGGACTTGAATGGCATCGCGACCGTCATTTTCACCTCTGGCGAGGGTGTTAGGGTGGCGTCGGCCAAGGCCACAGCCCGTCGACCGGCCTTCTGCGTTGGTGCGCGGACAACCGCTGCGGCCCGCGCTGCGGGGTGGGATGCCCATTGTGCTGGAGAGGCGGCGGATGAGTTGGTTGCACAGCTTTGTGCCGCGCCGCCGCAAGGGCCCATTCTGCATCTGCACGGCGAACATACGCGCGGCGCAATTGTGGAACGGCTATGCGCTGCGGGCCTCAAATGCAGCGGCCAAACCCTGTATCGACAGGACCTCTTGCCGCTGACAGATGAGGCAAAACAGGTGCTTAGGGCGCAAGCGCCCATCCTCGTGCCGCTTTTTTCACCGCGCACGGCTGCTCATTTTGCGAGCCTTTGTCCCGATGTGGCGCATTTAACGCTGATTGCGATGAGTGAGGCGGTTGTCCGCGCATTGCCGCGCTTGCAATGTGAGGCGCTACACGTAAGTAAAGCTCCAACCGCACAGGCCATGGCGGATATGCTGCGCGATGTCGCATGGCCTTTGGTGCGGGTTGAGGACGACCGACCCGGCGATTAGGGTCATTTTATATTGGAACGCGCATGGTTTGGGAATCGGGGGGACGCCAACGTGGCTGAAGACAAGACATCCAAAGAGGCCGAAAAACCGGTTCCGGAGAGTGAACAGGACAAGGTAGAGGCGTCGACGGAGACGCCTGAGGGCGCAGTCTCCGAAGAGGTTGTTGAAGAACGTCTTGCCACCGAAGAGCTTGACGATTTCGCGGAAACAGAAGTGCCTCTTTCCGAGACCGAGACCGAGACCGAGACCGAGACCGAGACCGAGACCGAGACCGAGACCGAGACCGAGACCGAGACCGAGACCGAG
>JBLXDQ010000006.1:212345-232551 GCA_048263945.1 Epibacterium sp.
ACCGAAGATGCCGTGTTTGAACCAGTAGAGCCGGAGGAACCCGTTTCCGAGGCGCCGGTCCCGGTTGTGCAGGAACGGATCGTGGAAAAACGCGGTGGCTTTGGCGCGGCACTTTTGGGCGGTGCCGTCGCGGCGGTGATTGGCTTTGTGGCAGGCAAGAGCGGGATGTTGGACACGTTGTTGCCGCCTTCGATGCACGAAGGCGCTGCGGTTCTGGAACCGATCAAATCCACCCAAGCAGACCTGAAATCGGATGTCGCGCGGTTGCGCAGCACGGTTGCGGAAATCGCTGTGCCCGATCTTGAGCCGCTGCAAACCCGGATGGATCAGCTGGAGGCCTCGATCGAGGAGGTCAGCATCGGTCAATCCGCAGGCGAAGCGTCGCCAGAGATGGCCCAGCGTCTTCAGGCCCTCAGCGATCGCGTGGCTGCATTGGAAGCCCGCCCCTTGAGTGAAGGGGCTTCCTCGGAGGCGGTTGCGGCCTTTGAGGCGGAGTTGCAGCGGGTGCGGGACAGCCTCAGCGCGCAGCAAGCGGATGTGACCCGCATGGTCGCAGAAGCGCAAGCGATGGAGCAGGCAAGTGCTGAGGCCGCGCGGATTGCTGCCGCGCAAACCGTTGTCTCTCGTTTGCGCTCGGCGCTTGATGCAGGAGTGCCCTATGCGGGTCTTCTGGGCGAGTTGCAGGCGCAAAACGTGGAGGCGCCTGACGCCCTCAAAGCGGCAGCTGACACCGGCGTGGCTACCATTGCCACATTGCGGGACAGCTTTGCTCCCGCAGCGCGGGAGGCTCTGGCCGCCGCGCGCGAAGACACAAAGGGCACAGGGGGTCTCATGGCCTATGTGAACCGTCACTTGGGGGCGCGCTCTGTCACACCGCGGGATGGGGACGATGCCGATGCGATCCTGTCGCGCGCTGGGGCCGCCGTCGAGGCTGGCGACATCGCCACCGCCCTCACCGAACTCGAAGCGCTGCCGGAAAGCGCACAACCCGCGCTGGCGACTTGGCAGGGAGGCGCTCAGACTCGCCTCGATGCCGAGGCCGCGCTGGATGCGCTGTCGCAAAGCCTGAACGCCAACTAAGGACGTCGCCATGCTCTGGTCATTGTTGAAGATTCTCGTTTTTGTTGCTGCCGTGGCTGTCTTGGCCTTTGGCGCAAATATCCTGCTGGAAACGGCAGGGGGCGTTCAGATTACCGTGGCAGGCACCGAGTATACGCTTGGCGCGCTGCAATCGGTGATCGCGCTCTTGGTCCTGATGCTGCTGACGTGGCTGTTCTTGAAACTGGTGTCGCTGCTGTTTGCCACGCTGCGGTTCCTCAATGGCGATGAAACCGCCCTGTCGCGCTATTTTGACAAGGGGCGCGAGCGGCGCGGGTATCAGGCGCTGGCCGATAGCCTGATGGCGCTGGCGGTGGGCGAAGGCCGCACCGCGATGGCCAAAGCGGCGCGGGCGGAAAAATACCTGCAAAACCCCGCTCTGACCGATCTCGTGGTTGCGCAAGCGGCGGAGATGGCGGGCGACACGCGAAAGGCCTCTGAGGCCTACAAGCGTTTGCTGGCCGACAACGCAACCCGCTTTGTCGGGGTGCGCGGGATCATGAAACAGAAGCTCTCCGAAGGGGATACGGAGACCGCCCGCCAGCTCGCTGAAAAGGCGCTGGCGCTGCGGCCCAAGCATGAGGAAGTGCAGGATACGCTGCTGAAACTGCAGGCACAGGCGCAGGATTGGGCAGGCGCGCGGCAGACGCTGGCGACCAAGCTCAAGACGGGCACCTTGCCGCGCGAGGTGTTCAAACGCCGCGACGCCGTGCTGGCTCTGTCCTCTTCCAAGGCGCTTTTGGCTGAGGATGCAACGCCCGAGCAACAAGAGCAGGCCATCGAGGCCAATCGCCTTTCGCCCGATCTGGTGCCGGCTGCCGCATTGGCCGCACGGGGCTATATTGCCAAGGGCAAGCCGCGGAACGCAGTGCGGATCTTGAAAAAGGCTTGGGAAGCACAGCCGCATCCGGACTTGGCCCATGCCTTTGCTGAGATCGAACCGAATGAGAGCGCCAAGGACCGCGTGAAACGGTTTGAACAGCTCTTGCGGCTGAAACCGGATCACGACGAAACCCGTCTGGTGAAAGCGGAACTGCTGATCGTTGCCGAGGATTTCCCCGAAGCGCGCCGCGCGCTGGGCGATCTGGTGGAACGTGCGCCGGATGCCCGTGCCCTGACCTTGATGGCGGCGATCGAAAAGGGCCAAGGCGGCCCCGATGCGATGGTGCAGGGCTGGTTGACCAAGGCGCTCTCTGCGCCGCGCGGGCCGCAATGGGTCTGCGACAACTGCAACCACATCCACGCGGAATGGGCGCCCACCTGCGAGCATTGCGCCAGCTTTGACACGCTGACCTGGAAGCGTCCGGAGACCCCCGGTCTCAGCAGCGCGGCCAGTGCTGCGATGCTGCCTTTGCTGACCGGCGTTGCGGCCGGGGCGACGGCACAGACGCCCGTTGTTGTCGATCCTGAGATCGTCGATGTCGCGGAAGAACCCTTGATGGACGAGGGGATTGAGGACCAAGAGAAGCCCGCGCAAACCGCGAAATAGGTCTTTTCTGCGCCGCGCGTGAATGCTAAAGCGCGCGGCAGGAGCATTTGTAACATGCGTGCAAATGCGCCGCCGCTGTAGCTCAGCTGGTAGAGCACGTCATTCGTAATGATGGGGTCGGGGGTTCGAGTCCCTTCAGCGGCACCACTTTCCAGAACACATATTCGCTTCCGTTTTTCGCGCCCGTTGCGCCCGCAGCGTACGCCCGCTGAACGCCGCCTTATTGTTGTTTTGCGATAGTCCGCAAAACACAGAGGAGTTCAGCCTATGCCGATCACTGACGCCTATTCCCACATGTCCTCCGGACTGTCGTCGCCTGCTGTTGGCGCTTTTGCGATCACCCCGAATGATGGCAGCGACCTCGCGTTGATGCCGCGTGCCTTGATGGTGGCGACCGTTGGCGACGTTGCGGTTGTGATGAAGGATGGCAGTACGGCCACTTTGCCCGCCTTGATGCCGGGGGTGGTCTATCCGCTGCGCGTCAAACGCGTGCTGGCGACGGGAACCGGGGCGGGCGGCATCGTGGGGCTTTATTGATGATCGGCGTTGATGTCTCGGTTTTCTCAACAGCGATGTCTGCGGGCGCCGTGCAACGGTTCACCCCGCGCGACCTCAATCCAGTAGCCTTGTATGATGGCGGTGGCCTCCTCCAGAGCGCATCCGTTGTGGGTGTCGACACAGGCGATCCGGTTGGGATTCTGATCGACAGCGCGCAAGGGGCATCCTTCTTGGGTGGTTCCTTTGCGGGTCTGGGGGAGGAGTTGTTTGTCTCTCCTGTCATGACAGGCGCGGTTTCGGATGCGGGGGGCGGGGCCTACACATTTGATTGGACCTCAGGCGCGCCGGCCTCGGTCGTTGTCCCGAATGTTCTCACGATTGGGGCGCTTTATCTCGTGTCCTTCTCGCTGAGCGACCGGGTGAGCGGGTCCCTCGCAGTGTCGTTGCAGGCCTTTGAGAATGGTGGAACCCACAACTCCAACGGCACGTTTTCCGTTCTGGTCACGGCCACAAACGGGGATGACATTCGGTTTGATCGATCAGGGTCAGCGGGCCAATTCACCCTGTCCGGGATCACGGTCATGGAGGTTCCGGGGGTTCACGCGCAGGCGCCCTCTGCATCGGCGCGCCCCGTGCTGGAATCCGATGGGAGCCTCTCGGCTGATGGGGACGACGCGATGATCCTGCCGCTGACGGGTACTTTCAGCGCCTATATTGCGGCGGATGGCGTTCTGATCGCAGATGAGACCACCTCCATGGCGTCGGACTATAACATCTTGCGGGATGGCTTCATCGGCGCCGTTGTTGTTGCAGGCGTTTTGACCCCTGCCGAAAAGGCGCAATTGGCGGCCTATTGGGGCGTTTTTCTGCCATGAAAAAAGGGTGGCGTGCCCGTCGCTCGCCACCCCTTTCAATTCTCACTGAGCCCGTGTCAGACGTTTCTGCGACGCCGCACCGCTTTGATCAACGGCCAGAGGATGACCAAGACTGTGGCGACGGCAAGAACGGCTGAGATCGGGCGCGTCAGCAACTCTGTCGCGTCGCCTCGGCTGATCAGCAATGCGCGACGTACGCTTTGTTCGGCCATGGGGCCAAGGATCATACCGAGGATGATCGGCGCCAAGGGCACGTCGAGCTTTTCGAGGAAATAGCCGATGAGCCCTGCCGCCAGCATCACCCAGAGGTCCACTGCACGGCCGTTGATCACATAGACGCCCACACACATCAGGATCAGAATGGCAGGCACTAGCAGGACGCCGGGCAGGCGCTGAAACTGGGCAAAGACCCGGGTGGCGACTGCGCCGCCAAAGGCAAAGATCAGCACCGAGGTGATCAGCATCTCCATCATGAAACCACCCACCAGCGTTGGGTTCTGATGGAACAGTTGCGGGCCCGGTTGCAGGCCGTGAATGGTCAGCGCGCTCAGAACCAGCGCCGCGACGACGTTGCCGGGGATCCCCAGCGCCAGAGCCGGGATCATCGAGGCAGCGTTGTCAGCGTTGTTACCGCATTCGGCTGCCGCAACGCCCTGCGGATTGCCGCGCCCAAAGCTGTCGGGATCATCCGAGGCGTTCTTGGCCGCATTATAGCTGAGGAAGGCCGCGATATTGCCTCCGGCTCCGGGCAGAATGCCGACGCCGATCCCGATGGTCGAGGCGCGCAGCCAAGTGGGGATCAGGCCGCGCAACTCTCCCTTGGCGAAGGGCACATTGGAGAGTTTCAGCTCTGCTGCCGACAGACCTTTGAGGTCGGCTTTTTCAGCCAGCTGTAGCACCGGTGGCAGCGCGTAAAGCCCGACCAGAACCACGATCAGATCGAGCCCGCCCAAGAGCCAAGGCTGCCCAAAGGTGAACCGCGCCTGACCGGAGAGGTTGTCGATCCCCATGGTGCCGATCAACAGGCCCAGAACCGCGGCCATGATCCCTTTGACCGGGTCAGAGCCGACCATGACCCCAACCGAGGCCATGCCAAAGATGGCGATCCAGAAATATTCCGCAGGGCCAAAGAACAGAGTGAGCCGCGCTAGAAGCGGTCCCATGGTCATCAACGCCAAGGCACTTGCAATGCCCCCCACGGCCGAGGACCAACAGGCGATCTTGAGCGCCTTAGAAGCCTCGCCGCGATCCGCCATCGGAAAGCCGTCAAAGGTGGTCGCGATGGAGGCCGGCGTGCCCGGAATGCGCAGCAGGATTGCCGGGATCGCGCCGCCATACATCGACCCGTTATAGATGCCCGCGACCATGGCCAAGGCCACGAGCGGGTCCATCGAATAGGTCAGCGGCAACAACAGCGCGATGGCCATCACGGGGTTCAACCCCGGCAGCGCGCCAATGAACACCCCCAAAAGGGTCGCGCCAATCATCGCAGTGAGCGGGCCAAAGGCCATCACATGGGCGATTGCGTTTGTGTAAAACTCCATCTCAGCCTCCTGCCGACAGGAGCGTCAGGATCGCCTCATGCGGCAGCGGCTTTTTCAGCAGCAGCGCGAAGACGAGATAGACGAGGGTGAGAAAGACCGCGGCAACGCTGACCGAATACCCCCAGCGCCGGAACCCCAGCGCAAAGGGCATTGCAAGCATCAACAGGGCTGAGGCGGTAAAGAAGCCAAGCGGCACCACCAGCGCCACATAGAGCGTGGCGATGATCGTGGCCGTGATCATCTGTCGTGGCGCGTCGAGCAAAGGACGGGGGGCGGCCCCCGGCGCGTCTGAGGAGGAGACAGACGCACCGGGAGACGCCGGAGCGGAGACGGGCCGCAGGGCCCTGAAGGTCACCGTCCCACCAAGCAGCGCCAAGATCAGACCCAGCACCATCGGGTACCGCCCGCTGGCACCGGCGTATTCAGTCGCCATTGTCGCCGCCGCGAGGCCGAGAGCGACAAAGAACAGCCCGAGCACAATATCCTGACGCTTGCGCATGGATCAGAGACCGAGGCTCTTGGAGACTTCGGCCAGCGCGTCAAACTCCGACTGCAACCGGTCCTGCAGAGCCTCGCCCTTTACGACATTGGGAACCTCACCTTTGGTCTTCAAGAACTCCACATAGGAGGGATCGTTCACCGCTTTATCGATGATATCCGCGAGCTTTTCGGCAATCGCCGGGTCGAGGTTTTTGGGGCCGAGGATCGCGCGCCACAGCAGGGTTTCCTTATCCGCGAGGCCCAATGTCTCCAGACCGGAGGCTTGCGGCAGAGCGGGCACAAAGACGGCAGAGGTCACGAGCAGGCACTTTGCCTCGCCGTTTTGCACATAGGGCAACACGGGAGAGATGGAGCCGCCGTAGATATCGACGTGATTGCCGAGGAAGTTCTGCAGCGTCTCGCCCGCGCCGCCAAAGGGGATGGCGATGGCGGAGATGCCCTTGGACTGGAAGATACGCTCGGCTGCGAGCTGCATGGTGCCGCCGATGCCGTCATTGCCATAGGTGTATTTGCCGGGGTTGGCTTCGAGCTCCGCGAGGAATTCTGCGCCGGTGTTGGCAGGGAAATCCGCTTTGACACAAAGGGTATAGGCGGTTTCCGAGGTGGAGGCGATGGGGGTGAAATCGGCCAGAGAATAGGCGACGTTCTGCACCTGCGGTACTGTGGTCAGCGGGCTGTTCCAGGTCGCAAAGAGCGAATAGCCGTCCGGTTTCGCCTGCATGAACTGCGAGGCCCCAACAGAGCCGCCACCGCCGCCCACGTTCAGGATCGCGATGGAGGTGCCGAGTTTTTCCTCCAGCAGCAGCGCCAGTTTGCGGGCACTGGTGTCGGTGCCGCCGCCGGCGCCGGCCGGGATGGTCAGCTCTATGGCGCGCTCGGGGTAGTCGGCGAAGGCGGGCGCGGCGAGCGCGCTGGCAGCCGTCAGGCCAAGCAGGATGGTTTTGATGGTCATAGTCTCTCTCCCTAGAAAATCTGTCGCGTCAGTTGATTTCACTGCGATAGCGGAACCCGGTGGCGCTGCCGCTGGCGATGCGCCACTCCACGGGCTGGTCTTCGATGTCAAAAGCGGTGCGGCGGATCACAGCGAGCGGATCGCCCGCCGCGATCTGGAGCCGGGCGGCCACATCAGTCGTCGCCTGTCCAAAGGCCACGTCATCCGTCGCCCGTTTCACCATCACGCCGAACCGCTCGAAGTAGAGCGGATAAAGCAGCGGCCCGAAGGCGCTGTCGGGCAGGGCATCGAACCCCTCAAAGCGTGTGGTGGGAATGTAGATCTCTTCATAGAGCACCGGCTCGTCCGAGAGGGTGCGCAGACGCAGAATTTGCACCACATCGCGGGTGCCAAGCGCCTCTGCCGCCTCATCCGGCGCGGAGGTGAGGGTTCGGCTCAGCATATGGCTTTGCGGGATGGCGACCTTTGCACCCGCCTTGTCGCGCATCGCAAAGAACCGAAACAGCGAGGCATTGAAGGACGGCGCGCGCACATAGGTGCCAGAGCCCTGACGGCGCTCCAACAGGCCTTCTTCGACCAGACCATCCACAGCCTTGCGCACTGTCCCAACCGAGACGTCGAATTCCTTGGCGAGCCGTGCTTCTGACGGAATGGGCTGTTCGGGCGTCCACTGGCCCTGCGCAATGCGCCCGGTCAGCTCGTCGCGCAGACGGGCATAGGCAGGCAGTCTTGCATCCGAAGTTGTGAATCCGCTGGTCATGTCGTTCCTCCCGAGACAGACCCTATGCCGTATTGACCCATTCAGTCAACTAGTCATATATATGAATTGCTCCAGGGAGGCGACATGATCCATTTCGATTGCCACGCACATGTTTATGAAACGGTCACCGCTGTGGACGGTGCGCGCTATTGTCCAAAGGCCCCCGCGCCCTTGCAGGCTTGGCTATCGCATCAGTCGCAGAGCGGTTTGCAGGGCGGCGTGATCGTGCAGGTGAGCTTTCTCGGGACGGATAATTCTCAGATGTGTGCGGCCTTGGCGAAACTGGACCGGAGCCGCTTTGCTGGGGTCGGGGTGGTGCCGCTGGATGTGACGGACGCAGAGCTCGATGCGCTGGTGGCGTCGGGCGTGCGCGGCCTGCGGTGGAACCTCGTCCGTGGCGCGCAGGTGCCTGACTTGGCCGCAGCCCCGACGCAGGCGTTTCTTGCGAAGTTGCGGCGCCGGGGCCTGCATCTGGAATTGCATCTTGAGGGGCCGAGGCTGGCGCCTCTGTTGCCTCAACTGGCAGATTTGGGGCTGGATGTGGTGATCGATCACTTTGGTCTACCTTCCGAGGTACAGCCGAAGGACGACCCGATGATCTGCGCCCTACGCGGTCTGTCGGATGCTAGCGCCCTCTACATGAAATTCGCGGCCGCCTATCGCAGCCCCTTTGACTTGACACCCCATGCAGAGGCGCTTTTGACGCTTCTTTCTGCGGATCGCGTGGTCTGGGGCAGCGATTGGCCGCATACCCAGCACGAGGAGCGCGCGTGCTATCAGGGCGTATGGGATCAGGCGCAGGCGTGGCGTGATCTCTCGGATGTCACGGCCACACGGCGGCTTTACGGCATCGGCTAGGTGGGTTGCCCCTTGCGCTGAGGCGCGTCTTTCTCATATGTTGACAAAAGCAACATATACAAGATTCGAGCAACGCTATGACAGATCCCGTCGCTGCCTTCCGTGGTTTCAATCGGTTTCACACCCGCCTTGTCGGGGCATTGAACGAGCATCTTCTCGCCTCTGACTTTTCCTTGCCACAGGTCCGGGTCCTCTACGAGGTCGCCAATGCGCCGCAAAATAAACCGCCCTCGGCCCGCGATTTGGGCGAGGCGCTTCGGATGGATGCAGGCTACCTCAGCCGGTTGGTGACGGGCTTGGTGGAGGCCGGTTTGATTGACCGCCAACCGAGCCCTGAGAACGCCAAACGCCTGACCCTGCGGCTGACAGAGGCGGGGCGGGCGGTTTTTGCCAAGCTGGATGCGACCTCAGCGGCAGAGGCCGGAGCGCTTTTGGCGGAGCTTAGCCCGCAAGAACAGGCGGAACTTGTCGGGGCCATGACCAAGATCGAACGCCTGCTGGGCGGCGGTTCGCGCGAGGCGACCTTTATCCTGCGTGACCCCGAACCCGGAGACCTCGCCTTGATCGCCCAGCAAAACGCACGGCTCTATGCCAAGGAATACGGCTGGGACTGGACGTTTGAGGCGCTGGTGTCCGAGATCGTGGCGCAGTTCATCCAGAACTTCGACCCGACCGGAGAACGCTGCTGGGTTGCAGATCGCGAAGGTCAGGTGGTTGGATCGGTCTTTGTGGTGCGGGAGGATGCACAGACGGCCAAGCTGCGGATCCTTTACGTGGATGAGGCGGCACGGGGTCTCGGTCTGGGGCGGCGGTTGGTTGAAGAAGCCATCCGGTTTGCCCGCTCACGCGGCTATAGCCGGATGGTGCTCTGGACCAACGACATTCTGACAGCGGCCCGCCGTATCTACGAGGGGGCCGGGTTTGAGCTGGTCGAGGAAAACCACCACCACAGCTTTGGCAAGGATCTGGTGGGGCAGGTCTGGGCGCGAGACCTCTGACACGCGCGCTTAGGCGCGGAACACAGCCTCCGCATGGAGCACCACTTCGGCGGCGGCGCGAGCATCTTCGCCGGCGTCGTGGTGTTCGAATTGCAGGCCCAGATGGGTCTTGAGCGAGGAAAGCCCATGGCCACCGTTGCCTTTGAGCTCTGGCCACGCACGGCGGGCGACACTGACGGAGTTCTGCCAGTTCCACGCGGGCTCTGGTCGCCCCATCGTCTGGCAGGCCGCGCGAAAGGCGCTGCGGTCAAAGCCGGAGTGTTGGTAGATGACATGGCCTTCCAATCGCTGTTCCAGCGTGGCCAGCACGGCGTCAAAACTGGGGGCCTCTGCCACCATGGCGCCAGTGATGCCATGCAACCCGCTGAACACCCAATGGGAGGTACGTGGGTTGATCAAGGTCACCCAAGTCTCGATTTGATTGTCGGGCCGCACACAGGCGACACCGACCTGACAGATGCTGCCGCGATCATGGTTCGCGGTTTCCACGTCGAGCGCAAAGAAGCGGAACGGCCCGTCTGGCAGGGGCGGCACGGTTGAGGGTGTCGCGGCGGGGGCGGGCTCCGCTTCACCGCGCCCATGCATCCGGGCGAGCATGGCGCGCTCCACCGGGCTGAGGTGCGGGCTGGCGAGAACCTCCTCCAACAGCGCGTCATAGGCTTCTTCATCACGAGGGATCGAGGGCGTGGAAGGGGATCGTGCCATCGGGGCGCCTTTCGTAAGGGGGACCTTCGGTGCAGGGTCCCCCGGTAAGATCGGGCGCTCAGATAGACATGATCTGCGGCCTTGGGGCAAGGGGCGCGTTAGGCGGGTCGTTGCAGCCAGATGACGTTGTCCTCTAGCGGGGCTGGGGTGCCATCGGGGTCCTTGCCGATGCGCTCGACCACCTCTGCCTGATGCACGATCCAGTCGATATCGCTGCCGATTGCAGCCAGTTCTCCCGCGACAGTTGGAAACAGAGCGGCCTTGGCCCGCATTTCCTCGCTCGCCCAGGGCGGGGCAGAGGCATGGGACACCACCAAAAGATGCCCGCCGGGCGCAAGGACCTTAGCCGCGGCAGCAAGGATCGCATCGCGGGCCAAATCCACATCGCTTTGGAAAAACAGGGCGGTCACGAGGTCAAAGGCGCCCGTTGGCAAGCCCTGTCCCAGATCGCGGGCCTCGAACCGCGCGGTGCTGGCGAGGCCGAGGTCTGCGGCACGGGCTGCGGCTCTGTCGCAGGCCACGGGCGAGATATCGCAGCCAAGCGCCTGCCAGCCCTGCTGTGCCAGCCAGATCACATCGTCGCCGTTTGACGCCCCAAGGTCGAGCGCCTGCCCCGGTGTCATGCCTTCGGTCACGCGGACCAACACCTTGCTGGGCTGCCCAGAGGAGGTTTTGCGGCGTGTGCGATAGATTTCATCCCAATGCGCCTGTGCGGTTACATCTGTCATCCTTGGTCCTCTGACTTGGTCATGTAACAACATAAGTGTGTTGATGGGAGGCCTACGTCAAGAGTAGGTAACTACAAAAGTTATGAAAGATATCTGATGCGACAAGACACCCGAATGTCGCGGGTTCTCCATGTGCTGTTGCATATGGCGGAAACGGACCAGCCGATGCGTTCGCAAGACATTGCCGAGATGCTGCAAACCAACCCAGTCGTTGTGCGCCGCATCATGGCGGGGCTGAGAGAAGGCGGGTACCTGAGCGCGGATCGCGGGCATGGCGGCGGCTGGCGACTGGCGCGCCGACCTGAAGAGATCACCCTGGGCGATGTCTATGCCTGCCTCGGCACGCCAGAGCTGTTTGCCTTTGGGCTGTCAAATCCGACGCCAGACTGCCTCGTGGAGCAAGCCGTAAATGCCACCCTCAGCGATACGGTGGAAGCAGCGCGGCAGGCCATTCTTGACCGGTTTTCCCAGATCAAACTGTCCGACATTCGCCGTGATTTTGAGGGGCGCCGCGAGGCCTATCTTGCTGAAAAGGCGCAAGATCGCCCGACTTAATCCGCCATGGGCAAAGCGCGTGCTGTCAGCGTCTTCCACAGGGCGTCCAAGGTTGGCTTGGTGCGGCGCGGGTCACGGTAAAGGCGCACTTCGAGATCGGTGGCGAGGCGGTCATCCACAACGAGGAATTGCCCAGACGTGATCTCTCGGTGACATAGGCTTTGCGGCAGCCAGCCCATACCAAACCCCTCTTGGATCATGGCCTTCACACTGTTGGCCAATGCGTTCTGATTGACCACAAAGACCTTTTGCGAGGGCAGGAGCTGGGTGAGCGAGAAATCCTGAACCGAGCGCAGGGCCGAAACCGCGCCATAGGACAACAGCGGCACCGCCTGTTTGCCATTCGCGGGAAAGGCAAACTCCGCCGCCCCATCCGCACCTGCGCGGGAGACGGGGACAAATCGGTCGGTTGAGAGGGTCAGATACTCGAAATTCGCCACTTCAAGCGGCCCAAGAAAATCCATCGAGGGGTGCCAATAGGTCAGGATCACGTCGCAATAGCCTTGTTGCAAGGCGCTCACGAACTGGTCTGCGGCCCAGGAGGTGGAGTTGAGATCGGTATCCAGACCGCCCTCGCTGGCCATCGGGGCGATCTGCGATTTGTAATGGGTCATATAGAGCGACTGCGACGCGGCAAAGCGGATTACGTTCTCGCTGGCGGCGTCGATGGTCTGGCAGCGCTCGATGGTTTCCTCATAGGTGCGCAGCATGATGCGGGCCTGCGACAGGAACACTTCGCCCGCAGGGGTCAGTGTCAAGGGCAGGGTCTCGCGATTGATGAGGCGCACGCCGATTTCATTCTCCAGCGCACGGATGCGGCGGGAGAAGGCGGGTTGGCTGACGTTGCGGTCCTCGGCCGCGCGTGAGAAATTCTTGCACGCGACCAAGGCTTCAAAGTCTCTGAGCCAGATGATGTCCAACTGGGCGTCCCGTCCTAGCCGAATACAGCCTCACCCAACCGGTCTTCTTCGACAGCGTGGCAGGCCACGGTGCTTCCATCAGGCTGGTGAATGGCTTTCGGCTTTTCACTCTTACAACGTGCATCCGCAAAGGCGCAGCGGCTCTGGAAGGGGCAGCCCTTCGGCAGGTTGATCGGCGTCGGGATCTCGCCCTTGAGGCGGATATGGTTTGGCCGGTCATCCTTGAGCTGCGGCACCGCAGACAACAGAGCCCGAGTATAGGGATGTTTCGGGTTGGAGAACAGGGTGCGGGTATCGGCAATCTCGCACACAGACCCGAGGTAAAGCACGGCGACGCGGGTGCCGAAATGCTCCACCACCGACAGATCGTGGGTGATGAACAGATAGGTCAGGCCGCGGCTTTCCTTGGCTTCCAGCATCAGGTTCAGCACCTGCGCCTGGATCGACACGTCAAGCGCGCTGATCGGCTCGTCCGCGATGATGAACTCCGGATCCACGGTCAAGGCGCGCGCAATCGCGATCCGCTGCCGCTGACCACCGGAGAACTCATGCGGGTAGCGTTTCGCCCAGCTGGGATCGACACCGACCGAGAGCATCACCTCTGTCACCTTGTCGCGCACTTCCGCCGCCGAGGCGTTGGGATAGTGATAGCGCACCGGTTCCTCCAGCGCCTGACGGATGGTCATACGCGGATTAAGCGAGGCATAGGGGTTCTGGAAGATCATCTGGATCTTCTTGCGCAGCGGCTGCATTTCGGCGCGCGACAGGTTGTCGATGCGCTGCCCGTCATAGTGGATTTCGCCCGCAGTGGGGGTCAGAAGCCCCGCCACCAGACGCGCCACGGTCGACTTACCACAGCCGGATTCCCCGACGACGCACAGCGCCTCGCCCTTGTTCACACCCAACGAGATGTTGTTCACCGCGTGGACAGAGCGACTTTCGCGGACGAATTTGCCCTGCTTGAACTTCAGCGTCTCAAGAAAGCCCTGATCGAGGTCGAACTGCTTTTCGAGGTTCTTGACCTCGAGGATTGGGCGGTCGGTTTGGGTCTCGCTCATGCCCGTTCCTCCTGGCGGTCTTGGTCGTTGTGCAGGTGCTGCACCTCGTGGCAGGCCACTTGGACATCGCCGTACTGCACGATCTCAGGCACGCGGCTGCGGCAGAGGTCGGTGGCATAGGTGCAGCGCGGGTTGAAGGCGCAGCCGTTTGGAATGCTGGCAAGACCCGGCATATTGCCCGGAATCTGCTTCAGGCGCTGGCCGGGCAGGGTTTGCTGCGGCAGCGCGTTGATCAGCCCTTGGGTATAGGGATGCTGCGGATCGTTGATGATCTCGCGGGTGCGCCCGCTCTCAATAATGCGACCCGCATACATGACCAGCGTGCGCTCGGTCATTTGGCTGACGACGCCGAGATCGTGGGTGATCAGGATCAGGCCCACTTGGTTGGATTGGCACAGCTCAAGGAGCAGCTCCATGATGTCGGCCTGAATGGTCACGTCGAGCGCTGTTGTCGGCTCGTCCGCGATGATCAGCTGCGGGTCCAAGAGAAGCGCAATCGCGATAATAATCCGCTGACGCATACCGCCCGACAGCTCGTGCGGATATTGGTCCAGCCGCTCCTCGGGGGAGGGGATATAGACCTCGCGCAGTTTGACAATCGCGATTTGGCGGGCCTCTTCGCGGCTAAGGCGGCGGTGCGCCATCAGCGTTTCGATCATCTGCTGGCCGATGGTCAAAACCGGGTTCAGCGTGACCATCGGGTCCTGAAAGATCATCGCCATGCGGTTGCCGCGAAGGGACCGCATCCGCTTTTCATTCATCTGAACGACGTCCTCGCCCTCAAAGAGGATCTGGCCGCTGTCGATATAGCCCGGACGGCTGAGGAGGTTCATCAGCGAGAAGCCGGTGATGGACTTGCCAGCACCACTTTCGCCAACGATGCCTAGGCGTTCGCCCTTGGCGAGGTCAAAGGAAATGCCGTTGAGGGCAGTCACCGTCTGGTCGCGCATGGCGAATTTGACGGTGAGGTCGCGAACGGAAAGAAGGCTCATCGCGTTACCCCTTGTAGAGTTTCGGGTTCAGGACGTCGCGCATCCAGTCGCCGAGAAGGTTGATGACAAGGACCAGAACCACCAGCACCACGCCGGGAATGGCGGTGATCCACCAGCTGCCGGAGAAGATATAGTCAAAGCCGGAGGAGATCAGCGAACCAAGCGACGGCTGGCTCGGCGGCATGCCAAGGCCGAGAAAGCTGAGCGAGGCCTCGGAGATGATCGCATTGGCGACCTGCACGGTGGAGATCACAAAGATCGGCGAGAGCGAGTTCGGCAGGATGTGCCGCACCATGATCCGCATCGGACCAAAGCCGAGGACACGGGCACTGTCGACGTATTCTTTCTTCTTCTCCGCCAGCACGGTGGCGCGCACGGTGCGGGCATATTGCGGCCATTCGGCGACACCGATCACCGCCACCAGAAAGATCACGGCAAAGCGGTTGAAGGTGTCAGAGCCAAACATCGCTTGCGTCACCGCAAGGAAGATGATCGCCACCATCAGGGTGGAGAATGAGAGCTGAATATCCGCCAGACGCATCAGCAGACTGTCCACACGACCGCCGATGTAGCCTGCCAGCAGGCCGATGGAGATCCCAAGGAAGGCCTGCAAAGCCACCGCGCAAATGCCGATCACCAGTGAAAGACGGGTGCCATAGAGGATGGTCGACCACAGATCGCGGCCCTGGTCGTCGGTGCCGAGCATATATTCGGGCAGGGCGCCATCGATCCACACCGGCGGGTATTCCGAATTCATGATGTCGATCTGCGCCGGATCATAGGGATCATAGGGCGCGATCACCGGGGCCAGAAAGGCTGCAATGGAGATCGTCAGGAACACGATCATGGAAATCACGGCCACCGGGTTGCGGCGGAAGCTATATCCCATGTTGGAATTCCAGGCCTTTGACCAGCGCGAGGGTTCGGTTTTCGGGGAGAGGGTTTCGGTGCTCATGCGCCCATCCTCGCAATATTCACGGTCGGGTTAACGAGGCCGTAGATCAGGTCCACGATGGTGTTGGTCACCACAAAGATAAAGCCGACGACGATCAGGTAGGCCACGATCAGCGGTGTGTCGACGCGGTTCACAGCCTCCAGGAACATGAAGCCCATGCCCGGCCACTGAAACACAGTCTCGGTCAGGATCGTATAGGCCACCATGGTGCCGATCTGCACGCCGCCCACGGTGATCACCGGCAGCAGCGTGTTTTTCAGCGCGTGGACGAAATAGATGCGCCAGGGACGGATGCCTTTGGCTTTGGCGTATTTCACATATTCGGACTGCAGCACTTCCATCATCTCGGCGCGGATCAGGCGCACGAAGAGCGGCAGCATGATCGACGCCAGCGCGATGGAGGGCAGGATGATGTGCATGATGCCATCAGCGGTGCCAAAGTTGGTGTCCCAATAGCCAAACACATGCACCGTGTCGCCGCGCCCATAGGACGGGAACCAGCCGTATTCGACAGAGAAGACAAAGATCATCAGGATCGCTGTGAGGAAGACTGGGATCGAAATCCCCACGATCGACAGGCCCATGATGATGCGGCTCAGAATGCTGTTCGGCTTGATCGCCGTATAGACACCCAGCGGCACGGAAAAGCCGACGATGATCAGCGTGGCGCCGAACACCAGCTCCAGCGTGGCGGGGAGCTTTTTCAGGATGACTTCGAGCGCGGGTTCTTTGAAGAAATACGAGGTGCCGAGGTCGCCCTGCAACGCATTGCCTGCAAAGCGCAGATATTGCGTCACGAAGCTGTCGTTCAGCCCCAACTCGTCGCGCAGCTGTTGGCGCACTTCTTCGGAAACCGACTGCCCGACCAACTCGCGCAGGGGATCGCCCAGGTTACCCTGGATGGCAAAAGCAATCAGCGAGATGGCAAACATCACCGCAATTGCCTGAATCACTCGCTTGGCGAGATAGGCAAACATTGTCCTGACCTTTTTATTTTTATGATGACAGCTTGGGCGGCATTTTCCGGGGAAACAGCCTGGCCTGCAAGCGTGGCGACAGGATCGCCGTTCCTGAGGTCACCGGGCCGTCCGGTTAGGGACGGCCCGGATCAATCACGGGGATCAGTTGGCTTCGACCACCAGATCACCGAAGTAGGGGAAGTCCAGCGCGTTGACGATCTCGGACGCGTTCATGCCGTCCTTTGCGCCCCATGCGAGGTTCTGCCAGTGCAGCGGGATGAAGGCGGCTTCTTCGTAGAGGATGCCTTCGAGCTTCTGCAGCATTGCCGCGCGCTTCTCCGGGTCGGTTTCGGAGTTGGAGGCTTCCATCAGCGCGTCTGCTTCTTCGTTGCAGTAGTTGCCGGAGTTGTACTGACCGTTGCCGTTGTCCGGGTTCGGGCAGGCGCTCAGGAACTGGTGGAAGTTCGCGGAGTCCTCGGTGTCAGAGTGCCAGCCGATCATCATCATGTCTGCTGCGCGCTCATCGAACGCGGGCCAGTATTGCGCTTTGGGCATGGTCTGCAGGTCAACTTTGATGTTGATCTGAGCCAGCATGGACGCAACGGCCTGTGCGATCTTGTCGTCGTTCACATAGCGGTTGTTCGGCGCCATCATGGTGATGGAGAAACCGTCTGCGTAGCCTGCTTCGGCCATCAGAGTCTTGGCTTTTTCGAGGTCATAGCGCGGCGCCAGAGCTTCGTTGTAGCCGAGGTAGCCTGCGGGGCTCGCCTGACCAGCAACGGTGCCAAAGCCACGCATGATGCGGTCCACGATGCCTGCGTTGTTCACGGCATAGTCGATCGCCTGACGGACGCGGGCGTCTTTGAACGCTTCCACACGGTTCTGGTTCATCTGGAAGGTGATGATCCGGGTGCCGGGCATGGTCACGAGATTGACGCCTTCGGCCTCATCCACGCGCTTCAGGTCGGTCGGCGGAACCGGAGCGATGAAGTCGACGTCGCCGGACAGCAGGGCTGCCACGCGGGTCGGGTCTTCTTTGATCGGGGTCAGAACGATGTGGTCAACGTTGCCCTTGCTTTCGCTGTCCCAGTAGCCGTCGAAACGGTCGAACACGACTTTGACGCCCTGCTCACGCTCGGTCACGACAAACGGGCCGGTACCGGAAACGTTGCGGGAGGCAAAGCTGTCACCGTGCTTGACGATCTCGCTCTTGTCTTTGCCGTCATCGGTGGTGCCGGTGTAGAAGGCGCTGTCCATCGGGAAGATGTAGGTCGCGGTGTGCAGAACCAGCGGGTAGGGCGCAGCGGTCTTCAGGTCGAAGGTCAGGTCATCAACCACTTCGACATCGGTGAAGGGCGCGAAGATGCCTTTGAAGTCGTCGCTTTCTTTCAGGCGGTCAAAGGTCCAGTCCACGTCATTCGCGGTCAGTGCATTGCCGCTGTGGAAGGTGACGCCGCTGCGCAGTTTAAAGCGCATGGTGGTGTCGTCGATCTGTTCCCAGCTTTCAGCCAGACGCGGTTCGAACTGCAGGTCCTGAGTCCAGCGCACCAGCGGGTCGAAGACCATGTGGGACAGCTGCAGAGTGCCACCGGACAGCTGCTCATGCGGGTCGAGCGACACTGGATCCGCGTCATAGGCGACGCGCACGGTGGTCTCGGCAAAAGCAGCCGGTGCCAGTGCGACCACAACGGCAGCTGCCGCGAGGTTTCTGACAAATTTCGTCATGAGATAATCTCCCTGTGATTATTCGCAAAACGCTATCCGTTGCGTCACAAGGAGTGAAATGCCGATATCGCATAGGGTATGCGCCGCACACACCAGAGATATGCGCGGCGAGAATTTCAAATAACATCAGCGTGTTAGGGTGAGGTCTCTTTTGCAGTCGGCCACCTCATCCTGCGGGTGGCCCGTCGGATCAGGACAAACGCGGCCCGCCGATCACGGTCTCAGCGACGTTGAACCAAGCGGTTGGATCGCGGTCCGACTGGATCTTGAGGAAGTGATAGCCGGTCTCTTGCCAGGGGCGGACGGACAAAGAGAGATTGTCCAAGACCACATCGCGATGCCCAATTCGGGCAACCAAAACGGCATGGCCGATGCCCTCTGGTGTGAGAGCGGTGGCAATGCGCAACTGGCTGCTGTCCCACCCACGATCGATCAGCAGCTTGCGCTTCATCAAGGCGTAATCTTCGCAATCGCCCTGCTGCGCATAAAGCTGCCAATCGTCGCCGCCAAAGGCCGCGTCATTGTCTGCCTTCGGGGTGATCTCGCGATTGACGCTCAGATTGACCAATACGAGCTCGGACAGCAGGTCCTGCTCGGAGCGCCGCAGGGCCCTTCGGTTGCGGGTTGGCGCACATTCGCCGGGATAGGCCATGCAGAAACGGACATGCGCCAAGGGGGGCAGGGCTTGGCTGGTCACAGGGACAACCGCTGATCCTGCTCCTTGTGGTGCCTGCCGGACTTGAATCGCGTCGGCCTGCCCCGCGAGGCCAAGTGCCACACAGGCCGCCAGCAGAGGCTTGGCGCGACCCGCGGATTTCAACCATGGTCTGCTGACCAAATGGCTTAGTACCTGAACACCCCCAAGTGCCATTTCCTTGCTCCCACAGAAACATCTGAACGGAGACAAGGCCTAAGCGGTGAAGCGTGAAGCAGCGGGGGGATGCTATGGCCAGAAAGTGGCTCTTATCCTCAATTTATTAAGGGTTTCCCTCAAATTGAAACCGATCTGACACGCAGAGGACTCGGGGCAAAACTATTGAAGGGAGGTGGCACAGCCAACGCCCATCAGCGCGGCAAAGTACCAGGCGACGCCCGGGATTTGCAACGGAAAGTCGACCATGGAATGGGCGCTGACATAAGCGAGCAAGCCGAGGCATAGGATCGGAATGGCGCGCAAGGATTTGCGGCGCCGCAGACCTGTTAAAAGGCTGTGACCCAATATGGCGTAGCCCCCACCGAAAAAGAGCAAGGCCGCCGGCACTCCAAAGCCAAAGGCAAGTTCCAAAAACCCGTTGTGGGCCCGATGCCAAGTTCCGGCTGCGGTCAGGCAGGACGGATCGCGATGGGCCGGAAAGGCATCTATGAATGTGCCATAGCCTGTTCCGGTCCAGAAATTGCTGCGGATGCCGTCCATCGTCGCGCTCCATGCGCACCACCGTGCGTCTGGGCGCGCAGCTTCGAGACGCCCAAACACCGGCTCGCCAAAGAGGGCCACGATCAGCGACCCAACGGCGAGGACGGTTAGTATGGTCACCAGCTTCTGCTGGCCTCTCTTTGATGCCTCACTGATCCCAAGGCACAGGCACAACAAGGGAAAGGACAGCAGAGTGCCAGCGCGAGATTGGGTGGCCAGAATGGCAATTCCGGTCAGAAGCAACATGAGGAGACTGAGACCGGCCCTGCGCGTCAGCTGCGGTTTTGCGCTCTTTTTCTTGCTTCGCTGGCCGCCTGCTTGGAAATAGCGCACCCCAGCCAAAGCGAAAGCCGTGAGGACAAAGGCGCTGGCGGCGATGTTCCGGTTCACGAAGACGCCAGAGAAGGTTCCGTAGCCGACCTCATACTTCGAGAAGAAGAAGGTGTCTGGAAAAGCCAGCTCCAGAACGAAGGAGATCACCACGACCATGCTGCCGATCACGGCAAGCCCGTACCACATCTGTCGAGCACCCGTGACCGATTGGCTGTGATCCTCCCCCACTGAAGTGGTCCGCCCCTATAGTTAGGAAACGGAGGATCAGAAATGGGAATCAAGCGACACA
>JBLXDQ010000007.1:0-222235 GCA_048263945.1 Epibacterium sp.
GGCTCAAATCCTGATCGAACAATGGAGAAAACACTACAACACCAAACGACCTCACAGTGCTCTGGGCTACCGCCCACCGGCTCCGGAAACCTTCACCCCGATGGAACTCAGGCCAATCATGCACTAACATTCAAATTGGACCGCTTAAGTGGGGCTGATCATGAGCTCTTGTCTAGATCGGTCACGGCCGTGTTAACCTCTTTCAGGCTATGCGACTGATCGACGGCTGCGGCGGCGATTTGGTCGATCATTGTCACCATGCCCGCTACCGTTTCGCGAATGGCATCCAACTCGCTGCCGGTACGCCCCACCAGATCGACGCCCTGCGAGACTTCGCTGCTGCTGTGGCGGATCAACTCGTTGATTTCACGGGTGGCCTCGGCTGATCTCTTGGCTAGGGCGCGGACTTCTGACGCGACGACGGCAAAGCCTGCGCCAGCCTCGCCTGCGCGGGCTGCTTCCACGCCTGCGTTCAGAGCCAAAAGGTTGGTTTGGAAGGACACGCCCTCAATCAAATCAGTGATTTTGCTGATCGCTTCAGAGGCCTCTTGAATGCGGGTGATCGAGCGCGTTGTCTCCTCCGCCACGGCGAGGGTGGAGGTCACGCGTGTCTGCGCGTCCTGTACAAATTCATTCGCTTTGCGCGAGTTGGACGCCGTGTCATTCACCGCGTCGCTCAGGACTTGGATGGCGCCTGCGGTTTCCTCCAAAGAGGCTGCAGAGCCCTCGCCCCGCTTGGAGGCATCCATGGTGGCGGTGGCGATCTCGTTCGCGGTATTGTTCAGCGTGATGCTGCTCTCAACCAGTTGTTTCACGATTTCCGTCAGCGTCGCGCTGAGCGTGTCCACGGCCGCCGAGATCTCGGCAAAGACACCCTTGTGCGTGGTGGGCATGCGTTCGGTCAGATCGCCCTGCGAGAGCGCGTCCAGAGTAAAGCGTACGTCGCCCAATCCCCGTTGAACCACGTCGCCGATGGTATTCACGCCATGGCTGAGGGCCGCAAAATCGCTGGCCTCGTCTTCAATCGAGATGCGGCGCGAAAAATCCCCTTCGGTACAGGCCATGATGACCTTGTTGATCTCACTCGTCAGGCGCTCTTTCTCGCGGGCGGACTGGCGGAAGTTCTCGATCGCGGTGCAGACCGCCTTGACCTCCGAGATGGCGGATTTCGGGGCTTCTGCTTCGAAGGAGCCGCGCAGCATATCCTCAAGTACGATTTTGACGCGCAGCAGCGGCTTCGCAATCCGGTGAGCAAGGAGGGCAGCCAAAACAACGAAGATGCCGAGCGCAATCGCGCCTCCTGTGGCTGCGCGTTCGACGAGACGTTTCTGCGCGGCCTTGGCGGTTGCGACGATATCCTTGCGCTGCTGGTCAATCTCCTGGCGAATGCGCAGCAGTTCCGGTTCGGCGGCAGCGTAGCGGTCAGACAGGGTCTTTACGCGGTCCTGCTCTTGCAACGTTTCCGCCACAAAAGCGGTAAAGGAGGCTTGGTACTCGTCCAGCAGGGCGAGGATCGTGTCCCGCTGCGCCGCGTCGTTGAAATAGTCGACTGGAAACGCTTTGAATTCCTCGACCCGCGCATTCAGGCGGTCCAGATACTTCGGGTCCTCCCGCATGATGAAGTCTTTCTCATGCCGCCGCATCATCAGCATCTTTGCTTGCAGTTCCGCGTTGCTGGTCGACTTCAGGCTTTCTTCCACCTGATGCACTGCCTCGCGCAGGTGCCCCTGCAGGCCGGTCGTCTCGTCGAGGCCGAGGGTGCGATTGCTTTCTACAACGGCCAAGAAACTGTCCGCATAGCTGGTGATCGCCACCTGCAGCGCGTCGAGTTCGTCGTCCATCATGGTCAGCTCGGCGATGTCCGCCGCTTGTTCATGCGCGGAGGTCATTTGCCCAATAAGCTGTTGGATCACGTCGCGATGACGGTCCACGTAGCTTTCGTCCAGACGCAGGAGAAAGTCCTTTTCTGCACGTCGTGCTTGAAGAAAGTTCGTTTCCATATCTGCGATGGTTCTGTCCAGGTGCTCCATCCTCTCTGCTTCGACCTGATACGCATCCCTCGCGCTGTGCGTATAGAAGGACATGCCGATCAGGGAGAGGATCATCAGGCTGGCGAGGCCGACGATGGACAGGATGGCGGTGCGGATCGAGATAGATACAGACATAGGACCACGTAAGAGCAGAGTTTCCTGCCCTGAATACATGCATTAAGTTAAGCAATGGTGCAGTTGTGGTTCGCCCTATCAGGCTTGGATGTGTCAAATTACGCTTCTTTTGCGATATCGTGGAAAAACTTTCCGCGCGTAAATTTGATAAAGTGAAAGATGCGGGCGCCGAGCGCGTAAGTCCGTCTGACGCACCGTAAAAGTGGACAGGCCCTGTGTTCTCGGCGCTGATCTGGCAGACTGAGACGACCCACTCAGGCCAGCCGCGACACCTCCTTTTTGTGGTGCGTTCAAGCTGTCGGCGGACGATTTGGGCCAAACAGATTTGAGGAGGACACCCCCATGCTGGGCAAGATGATGACGCAGCCCCTGACGATCAGCTCCCTGATCGAACACGCCGGGACATACCACGCAGGCACGATGGTCGCATCGGTTGAAACAACAGGTGGGATCAGCCACTCCACTTGGGGTGAGGTGGCCCAGAATGCCCGAAAGCTCGCACAAGCGCTGGAGCGGCTCGGCATTGCGCCCAGCACGCGCTGTGGCACGATTGCCTGGAACAACCGACGTCATCTGGAGATTTACTTTGGTGTCGCGGGGGCTGGCTTTGTCTGTCACACGCTGAACCCGCGTCTGAAACCAGAGCAGCTGATCTATATCCTCAACCATGCTGAGGATGAGGTGCTCTTTATTGATCAGACCTTTGTCCCGGCGGTCGCACAGCTGCGCGCGCATCTGCCGAAGCTGCGCCATATCGTGCTGATGGGACCAGAGAACCCGGATGCGGCGGCGCAGATCGAGGGGCTGTTGTTCTATGACACGCTTCTGGCGGCAGAGACGGGGGAGTACACTTGGCCCGCGCTGGATGAAAACACCCCGTCCAGCCTGTGCTACACCTCTGGCACCACGGGCAACCCCAAGGGTGTCCTTTATACCCACCGGTCCACGGTGCTGCACTCGATGGGGGGCAACCAGCCGGATGGTCTGGCACTGGCGGCGCGCGACAGCGTGATGGCGGTGGTGCCGATGTTCCATGTGAACGCCTGGGGTGTTCCCTATATTACGGCCGCTGTTGGCGCGAAGCTGGTGCTGCCGGGGCCGAACCTTGATGGGGAAAGCCTGGTGAAGCTGATCGACGCTGAGGAGGTGACGATTGCGCTGGGCGTTCCGACAATCTGGATGGGCCTTTTGCAGGCGCTGAAGACCACAGGCAGCAAAATTCCCAGTCTTGAGCGGACGGTGGTCGGCGGCTCGGCCCTACCGACGGTCATGATCCCAACCTTCCGCGACACCTATGGTGTTGACCTGATCCACGCATGGGGGATGACCGAAACCAGCCCCTTGGGCACGCTGAACCAGCTTTTGCAGAAACACGCGCATCTGAGTGATGCGGAGAAAGGCAAGATCCGCGAAGGGCAGGGGCGTCCTCCCTATGGGGTGGAACTGCGCATCATCGGCGAAGATGGCTCCGTCCTGCCCAATGACGGCAAGAAGCAGGGCGATTTGCAGATCCGCGGGCATTGGATCATCGACACCTACTTTGGCCAGGAGCAACCCGCCCTCACTGAGGATGGCTGGTTTGATACCGGCGATGTCGCCACGATTGATGCCGACGGGTACATGATCATCCGGGATCGCTCGAAGGATATCATCAAGTCTGGCGGAGAATGGATCTCCACCGTGGAGCTCGAAGACATCGCAATGTCCCATCCCAAGGTGGCGCAAGCCGCCGCGATCGCGGCCCGTCACCCCAAATGGGACGAGCGTCCGGTTCTCATTGTCGTGAGGTCTGACGATAATCTGAGCGAGGTAGAGCTTCTTAAACACTATGATGGCAGGGTCGCCTCGTGGCAGATCCCCGACGCTGTGGTGTTCGTGGATGCGCTGCCGCTCGGTGGAACCGGCAAGGTTCAGAAGAACAAGCTCCGCGAATCGTATGGTGAGATGCTCCTCTGAGAGGGGCAAAAGAGGCGGGAATTTGACCCGCCTCAGGCCCCGCCTTAAAGGGGCCACATTCCCGCCCGGAGCTTGCCGCAAGCTCACCTCCGAAAAGCCAGGATGGCCCCAATTTTGCCTTAGAAACCATACGTTTAGGCGTGTTAACCGGGGCAATTTTATCTGTTAAGACCTGGTTAAGGAACCCCTCTGTATCCCGGTTTTGGGTGAACAGAAAAGGTGGTGGGAACATGACTGCTCGTAGCAACGAAGCTCCTATTATTATCAAGAAAGTGAAGAAGGGTGGCGGTGACGGCCACCATGGTGGCGCGTGGAAAGTCGCCTATGCCGACTTCGTGACTGCGATGATGGCCTTCTTCCTTCTGATGTGGCTGTTGAACGCCACGACGGAAAAACAGCGCAAGGGTCTGGCGGATTATTTCTCGCCGTCCATTCCGCTCAGCCGCGTCTCCGGCGGTGGCAATGGCGCCTTCCAGGGTGACACTATGTTCACCGAAGACGTGAAGCCGCAGAACGGCATTGGCGCGACCAAGGAAAACCCGACCGACGCGTCCCGCGCCGAAGGGGACACCGGTGTGGCCGACAACCAGCAAAACGACAGCGCTGAGGAAGCCAGCTTCCGTCAGATCGCCGAAGAGCTGATGGGCCGTGGTGGGGAGAGCATGGTCAGCATCGATATGGCGCGTCACATCGTGACCCGCGTCACCGACGAAGGCCTGATCATCGAGCTCTTTGAGACCGAAGACGCCAAGCTCTTTGACGACGGTTCGGCACGTCCGACGGCTCTGATGCGGGATCTGTTGCGGATGGTGGCCCGTGTGACCGCCTCGGTCGAGAACAACGCCGCAATCGGTGGGCACGTCGCCTCGGCTCCGGTGGTCTTTGCCAACAACCCGGTTTGGGCCCTGTCTCAAGACCGCGCCAATGCGACCCGCGAACTGCTGGAGACCGGTGGTCTGAAGGCCAAGCGAATCTCCCGAGTGACCGGCTACGCTGACCGCGATCTGGCCTCTCAGAATCCGATGTCGGTGCGCAATAACCGGATCCAGATCACCCTCCTGCGGAAGTGATCGCCCCATAAAACAAGGATAAATGCGGCTAACAGATAGATTGGATTTTATCTGTTAGCCGCGCGTTAAGCACAACTGGGCTAAGCCTGAGCGTGAAGAAAATTAAGATGCAGCAGAAAGGCGTATCTAATGACTATTTCCTCTTCGCTGAACGCTGGTGTTGCCGGCCTTGCCGCGAACTCAAGCCGACTGGCGGCTATCTCCGACAACATCGCGAACTCCTCTACCGCAGGCTACAAGCGGGTTGTGACCTCCTTTGAATCGATGGTCATCTCCCAGTCTGGTGGCACTTACGCCGCAGGTGGGGTTTCGGTCAGCAACACACGTATGATTGACCAGCGCAGCTCGCTAATTTCCACCAACAACGCAACGGACCTCGCAGTCGATGGTCGTGGGTTCATCCCGGTTGCGAGCCTTGCAGAGGTTGAGGCGGGCGAGCAGCCGAATATGCTGCTGACCACCTCCGGATCTTTCCGAACCAATGAAGAAGGCTATCTGACCACCTCCTCCGGCCTGGTTCTGCTGGGGTGGGAAGCCAACGCAGATGAAACCTTCCCGACCGTTGCCCGCGACACCGACGATCCGCTGGTGCCGATCAAATTCGACACCTCTCAGCTGAGTGCTGCGCCGACCACTTACGTGAGCCTAGGTGTAAACCTGCCGTCCGATAGCGCAGTGACCGGTGCGGCGGGTTCTGCTGAAGAAAACACCATTCAGTATTTCGACAATCTTGGTGGCCAGCAGGATCTCGACATCGTCTACACCCCGACGGGTTTGGCCGATAACGAATGGACCATGGAGATCACGGATGGCGCGACCGGCACCGTTGTGGGTGAGTATACGCTGACCTTCGATGACTCCCAGACCGGCAAGGGTACTCTTGCGTCTGTCGCAACCACCACAGGTGGCGCCTATGATTCATCCACAGGTACGATCATCGTGTCTGCAGACAGTGGTCCGATCGAAATTGAAATCGGCGTTATGACGCAGCTTTCGTCGGCGTTTACTGCCGCCACCATCGAAAAAGATGGCTATGAGGCAGCAAGCTTTGCTGGCGTTGAAGTGGATGAGGGTGGCTATGTCCATGCGCTCTACGAGAATGGCAGCAGCCGCATCGTCTACCAGATCCCGCTTGCTGACATGCCGAACCCGAACGGGATGAAGTCGCTGGACAGCCAGACCTTCATGCCCTCGACCGCGAGCGGCGCCTACTACCTGTGGGACGCGGGCACTGGTCCGACCGGCAGCGTGGCTGGCTATCGTCAGGAAGAATCCACCACTGATGTGGCGACCGAACTGACCGCGATGATCCAGACCCAGCGTGCGTATTCCACAAACGCCAAGGTGATCCAGACCGTCGACGAGATGCTGCAGGAAACCACCAACATCAAGCGCTGATAAAATCAGCGCTTAAAACCCTACGAAACGTAGTCACAGAAGGTGATCCGGGATGTCTCTTTCGACCGCCCTCAATAGCGCGATGTCCGGCATTTCGGCGGCAGGTCGGTCGACCTCCGTCGTCTCTGACAACCTCGCGAACGCCCTCACCGAGGGCTACTATCGCCGTTCGCTCGACCTTACCTCCGCCGGCAAGACCGGCGGGGTACAGATCGGCTCGGTGCAGCGCAACATCGATCCGGCTCTGCAAAAGAGCGTGCGATCCGCTGAAGCAAATTATGCCGCCGTTACCGTCACTTCGGATTTCTATTCCGGGATTTCGGATCTGGTGGGCACCGTCAATGATCCCTATTCGATCTCTCAGCGCTTTACCGATCTTGAGTCCGCATTGATCGAGGCAACCTCTTTGCCGGATTCCGATGCGCGCCTGAACGATCTGTCGATGCAGGCGGAAGAGCTTGCAGTGTCGATCAAAGAGGCCGCCGACGGTCTGTCCTCCCTGCGGAACAAGGCCGAGGATTCCATCGGATCTTTGGTCGAGGGGCTGGAGCAGAACCTCACTAACCTCAATGATCTGAACAAAAAGATCCTGGCGGCTGAAATCCAGGGGCAAGACACCTCTGGCCTTGAGGATCAGCGCGACAATCTGATCGACGCCATCAACGAGGTGATCCCGGTTCAAATCTACAACCGCGACAACAACCAAGTGGCGCTTTACACGGGCTCCGGGATCAAGCTTTTGGATGGGGGCTCCGTGGCGGAGTTCACCTTCAACGAGACCGGCACGATCACGCCCTATATGACGCTCGCCAATGGTCAGCTGTCCGGCTTGGAGATTGATGGCAAGTCCATCGACACATCGATCAACGGCAAAATCGGTGGCGGTAGCCTCGCCGCGCAATTCTACGTGCGCGATGTGGCGGCTGTCGGGGCCCAAGAAGACCTCGATACGATGGCTGGCGATCTGATCTCGCGCTTCCAGGATCCGGCTGTGGATCCCACGCTGGGCGCGACGGATCCCGGTATCTTTACCGACAAGGGTGCGTTTTATGACCCCGCCAACCTGCTGGGCATTTCCAACCGCATTCAGATCAACAGCACCATCGCGATGAGCGGCGATGCCGAGACATGGCGCCTGCGCGATGGTCTCAACGCGGCCACACAGGGCGAGCGTGGCGATACCACACTGCTGAACAACTACGGGTCTGCGCTGGAGGAAGAAAACACCCTCAGCTCTGCCGGTCTTGGGTCTGGAGATTTCTCCGCCTATTCCGTCGCCTCGAACCTGATGACCAGCTTTACCCAGCAGTACACGTGGTCCGAGCAGGAGATGGCGTTCTCCTCTGCGATTTTCTCCGACATTCAGTCGCGCGAATTGGAGCAGGGGGTGGATACGGACTCCGAACTGCAAACCTTGATGATGATTGAAACCGTCTATGCGGCAAATGCCCGGATGATCCAGGCAATTGACGAGATGATGCAGGAACTGATGAGGCTCTAAGCTATGAATGTGACGTCTTTTGGTGACATGGCGCAGTACCTGTTTCTGCGCAACCGGTCGGTCGATCTGAACAAAACGCTCGATACGCTGACGCAGGAAATGAGCACCGGCATCGCCTCCAACCTGCCGGAACGTCTGGGCGGCGATCTGGGCTTCGTCGCGGATCTGGAGCGGTCGATCAACCGGATGGACAGTTACCAGGTTGCTGCGCAGGAGGCTGCGCTGTTTTCCTCCACTGCGCAGGACTATCTGGAGCGGATCAACGACAACGCCCTGAACCTTGGCTCGGATATTCTGGCGCTGACCAGCACCTCGAATTCCACGACCTCGCAGGAGTTGGCATCTCAGTCCTATACGTTCCTCAAGGAAACGATCTCCAACCTGAATGGTCAGCTCTCCGGCCGCAGCCTGTTTTCCGGCACGGACACCGGCACCACCCCGCTGGAGAGTGCTGACACCATGATGGCCGCGCTTGTGACCGCAGTGGGTACTCTGACCGATGTGGATGACATCACCAATGCGGTGCAGACGTGGTTCGATGATCCATCTGGGTTTGACGCAATCATGTACAATGGTTCCACCAGCAACATGAGCGCGGTGCGGATCGGCGCAAATGAAGAGGTGAATTTCGCCCTGCGTGCGGATGACGACCGTTTCAAACAGGCGATGAAGAGCTTTGCGCTGGGGGCACTGGCAAGCACAGACTACCTTGGCCATTTGTCCTCGGTTGAGTCCTCTGCTCTTGTGGAGCGCGCAGGGACCGAGCTGATGAACGCGCAGTCTCAGCTGACCGACGTGCAGTCCGACCTTGGCTTTGTCGAGGCGCGGATTGAGGAGACCCGGACCCGCAACACTGCGGCGCTGACCTCCATGGGCACCACGCTGAACGACCTGATCCTCGCCGATCCGGCCGAAACCGCGAGCCGTATCGAAGAGGTGCAGTTTCAACTTGAAGCGCTCTACTCGATCACTGTCCGCTCCTCGCAACTCAACCTGCTGAACTACATGTAATGCGTAAGTATCTCTATATCCTCATGAGCTGCCTGCTGCTGCCGACGCTGGTGCAGGCCAATTCCATCCGCATCAAGGATCTCGTCGAATTCGACGGGGTCCGCGGCAACGATCTGGTCGGTTACGGTCTGGTTGTTGGTCTCAACGGAACAGGCGACGGTCTGCGGAACTCGCCCTTTACCGAAGAGATCATGACCAACATCCTCGAACGGCTCGGGGTCAACGTCAGTGGCGAACAGTTCCGGCCCAAGAACGTGGCTGCGGTCTTTGTCACCGCGACCCTGCCGCCGTTTGGTCGGGTTGGGGGCACAATTGACGCCTCTGTCTCTGCCATCGGCGATTCCAGCAGCCTCCTTGGCGGGACGCTCATCATGACGCCCCTGAATGCGGCGGATGGTCAGATCTATGCTGTGGCACAGGGGACGATCCTTGCGGGCGGCGCCGTGGCACAGGGCGCGGCGGCTACAGTGACCGAAGGTGTGCCGACCTCTGGTGTGATCCCCTCTGGCGCCCGAATTGAGCGTGAGATCGACTTTGATCTCTCCTCGTTGGACACCATGCGTCTTGCGCTTCGCGAGCCGGATTTCACCACAGCTGGCCGTATCGAGCAGGCGATCAACTCGGAATTTGGTCGCAACGTTGCCTTGATGCGGGACTCCGGCACGGTTGAGGTCAATATTCGCAACACCAATGCACGATCGACCGCCCATGCTGTGGGCCGCATCGAGAACGTGCTGGTAGAGCCGCAGCGCAAAGCGCGGGTGGTGGTCGATCAGGCGTCCGGTACCATCGTGATGGGCAGCGACGTGCGGATCTCGCGTGTGGCCGTGTCGCAGGGCAATCTGACCCTGCGTGTTGAAGAAGCCCCTCTGGTGTCGCAACCCAACCCCTTTGCGGATGGCGAAACCGTTGTGGTGCCGCGCACGACTGCTGCGATCGACAAGAACGGGATCAAACTGGCGGAAGTGCCGGAAACCACCTCTCTGTCGGATGTTGTGGCCGGTCTGAACGCGCTGGGCGTCGCGCCGCGGGATATGATCGACATCCTGCAAACACTGAAAGCTGCAGGGGCGCTGCATGCGGAGTTCGTCGTGCGTTGACCTGCATGTAAAAACAGCCCCCTCCGAAGACACCCCGGGTTTCGCGCCTGGGGTGTTTTTTTGTGTGGTGCGATGGTGATGCAGCTGCGGGTGTTCGGCTGGGGAACTCGCTGCTGGGCGCGGCGAATATGAGGGCTGGGGCTTGCATCGAATGTGGAGGCCGGATCACGTTCCTCAACGCCTCAACGCCTCAACGCCTCAACGCCTCAACGCCTCAACGCCTCAACGCCTCAACGCCTCAACGCCTCAACACTCGAGCAATCACAAGAGAAAGCTGGCGGGCATCTACACAGGCAATGGGGGCTCTGGTGTACGGCACGGAATAAGGCCGGCAAACGAAAACCCCCGAACCGAGGGCCGGTTCGGGGGTACATTTCCAGAAGGTTATGTGGTGTGGATCAGCTTGGGTAGTAGCTGCGCACCAAGGCGCTGGCGATCAGGCTCCAACCGTCTGCAACCACGAAGAACGCAAGTTTGAACGGCAGGGACACCAGAGCAGGCGGCACCATCATCATCCCCATCGACATCAGCACCGTCGCGGTGATGAGGTCGATCACCAGGAACGGAAGGAAGACAAGGAAGCCGATCTGAAAGGCGCGTGTGATCTCTGACAGCATAAAGCTCGGGATCAAAACGGACAGCGGCGCCTCGGGGGTCGGATCAATGCCTTCGGTTCCAGGACGCAGATCCGCGATGGCGTAGAACGTGTCCGGATCAAGCCGGTTCGCCATAAAGCCGCGGAAGGGCACGATGGCGCGTTCCAGCGCCGGTACTACTTCCATCTGCTCGTCCAAGAGGGGCGCGATGCCGGTCTCCCAAGCCTCGTTAAATACAGGTTCCATGACAAAGTAGGTCAGGAACATGGCGAGGCTGATCATCAGCATGTTTGGCGGAGCCTGCTGCAGACCAATGGCCTGACGCAGGATCGACAAAACTGTGACGAGGAATGGGAAACACGTGATCATGATCAGCAGGCCGGGGGCCACGCTGAGCACGGTGATCAACAAGATCAGTTGGATGGTACGGGCCGAAATGGACTGACCATCGGCGAGATTGATGCTCATTTCTTGAGCAAGCGCTACCTGAGGCTGCGCCAACAGTACGAGTACCGTCAGCGCCCCCAGAGCGAGAAATTTCCGTGTCATCCCAGCCCGCTTTGCAAATCTGCGATTTCGGTGAGACGGACGGCAAGTTGACCAGCCTGGTCGCCTTCCATCTCTTCCAGTTGGCCGCGGGCCACCAGACGGTCGCCCACATAGAGATCCACCGGATCCTCGACCTTTTTGTCGAGCGTCAGGATGGCATTCTCGCCAAGATTGACCAGATCGCGGATCAGCGGTCGGGCCTTGCCGACCGAGACGATCACTTCTACCGGAACCGAGACAAACGGATTTCCGGCATCGGCCGACTTGTGAGACAGATCGCCGTTATCATCCATAGTTGCTTTCCTCTTTAAATTGGTAGGAGAAGGCGTCGATCGAATCGCGGATGGATTCAATCAGGGCCTCGGAGTTTAGTTCACGCTCACTCATGCCGACGCGCAACTGGGCTTGTCCTGCGGATAGGCCAGCATCTTCACGCACGCGGACCTCGACGTTCGATTCTTCGCCAAGAAGGGCGCGCACAGCATTGCCTTCGCCGGCGGCTACCACTACTTCCATCGGCTCGTTGATCTGACCTTTGGCCATTTCATTGAGGTGATCGATGATGTGGTGCCCGAAGGTGGCTGCCATCGTGTCCGGCAAGATCACCGAGGTCAGAACCTTGAACATCGGATCGAGCGATTCGATCAATTGGGTCTGGGCTTCGTGATAGGTGAAGCTCAGATCTTCGAGCGAGCCTGCAAGGGTGGCAGAGATCCGCGTGGTCTCTTTGTCCTTTGCTTCGATCGCATCGTCCCAACCGGCGGTGTAACCCTTTTCGAAAGAGACGAGTTTGGCTTCCTCGATCACTTCCTCCGAAAAAGAGCTGACCGGCTCTACGGGGGTCTTGATGCCAAAGTCTTCAAGAAGATGTGCGATTGTCATCAGGCGCGCTCCTCATTGTTTTCTTCCAGCCATCCACGCAGAATTTGGACCGTTTCTTCCTGGCGTTCGCCGATCATGGAGCGAAGGCGATCCACTGGATCATCGCTCAAACCGCCGCCGCCGCCGAAGCTATTAAGGCCATCGCCCATGCCCGGAAGGCCACCGAAGTCACCCATTGGGGCAAAGCCGCCGTCCTCACCATTATCGATCTCGCCATCAAGCGCGATATTCGACCCGAGATTCGGGTTGGTCATAAAGCCTGCGTTGCCGCCGGACATATCGGGAAGCGCCGGAAGATCGGCGGCACCCGGTGCGTTCGGACCTGCAAGGGCAGCCACGCTCGCGCCATTTCCAGCGAGAATCGGGCGGACCACGAAGAGGCCAAGCACCAGAGCGACTACAGCCAGGGCGGCCATTTGGATCATCGACATCACATCAAAGTAGAGATTGTCGAAGATCGAGGAGGTCACGGTGGTCCCCTGCGGCTCTACATTCGGCAGATCCATGGACTTCAGGGTAATGATATCCCCACGTTCAGCGTCAAAGCCAACGGCGGCGGAGATCAGTTCGCGCAGCGCATCCAGCTCTTCATCCGGGCGCGGTTCAAACAAGATGGTACCATCGGCCGCTGTATTGGTGACCCCGTTGACCAGAACCGCGACGGTCATGCGCTTGATGGCACCAGGACCGCGGACGATTTCCTTTTCGGTTTCGGAAATTTCGTAGTTGATCCGCTCCCGCGTGGCATTGGTGTTCGCCTTGGACCCGTTTCCAGTGCCCGCATCCCCATCTGGAATGTTGGAGGCGACGGTGACTTCACCGGCCTGATTCTGCGAACTGTCGATGCGTTCCTCAATATCCGTGCTGACGGCGACACGGCTTGCAGGATCGACACGTTTTTCGCGAATGGATTCGGTGTCAGTGACAGTATCGACGCTGATTTCCACCACGGCGTTGCCATGGCCCACGCGCGCTTCGACCAGACGCAGCACCCGTTCGCGCAACGCTTGGGACCGATCATCGGTGCCCGCACCCGCTGCGGCTGCCGCTTCTGGCGAGCCGATCAGAGAGCCGTTTGCATCGATCACAGCCACATTGTCGACCGGCAGACCTGCAACCGCAGAGGCCACGAGGAACCGAATCGCATTGGCCTGCGACGGGGTAATCTGCCCACCCATGGGTGTCACAGAAACCGAAGCCGTCGGCTCAATCGTGCGTTGGAACGGGTTATTGCCGGTGTTGGCAATATGGACGCGTGCCTGACTGATATGCGGGTTGGCAACAATGGTGCGCGCCAATTCGCCTTCTTTTGCGCGCCAATAGGCGGCGTCAAACATTTGCGATGTGGTGCCGAACCCGCTCAGCGAATCGAGGAGCTCGTAACCTTTGCCGCCATTTGCAGGCAGGCCTTGGCTTGCGAGAGTCATCCGCAATTCATCGCGTTTTTCGGCCGGGACATAGATAGACCCGCCACGTACTTCATATTCGACAGCGCTCGCTTCCAAAGCGCTGACGACTTCTCCTGCCGTACTGCTCTCCAGCCCGGCGTATAAGAGCTGCATGGTGGGTTTATTGGCCACCAAGGACATGAGGAAGAAGGTAAAGATGACGGCGAGAGTCGCCCCGATCGCCATCAACCGCTTCCGCGTATCCAAACTTGCCCAGACATTCTTGATCTGCTGCACATTAACCTCCGTCGCACCGGCGTTCTCTCCGGCGTGCAACCCTTTTCTCCGATTGGCCTTAACATTCGGTTAGTTCCTGTCGCGTTATAGACAGGGGGCACGACGTTTTAGGGATAGCCATGACAGACGCTGTAGCTGATGTAGAAACAGAAGAGCCGGCGAAGAAGAGTAAGATGCCCCTCATCATTGGGCTCGTACTCGCAATTGCTGGTGCAGGTGGCGGTTTTTATGCCGTTCAGTCAGGCCTTCTTCCCTTTGGTAATTCGGGTGCTCAGCCTGCTGAGCACGCAGCCAAAGAGGCGCCAGAAGGCGTGGACAAGGGTGAGTCGGCGGAGGAAATCGCCAAGCTTGCCTTTATCGAGATGGAACCGATCGTGATTACGCTGCGCAAGGCCAGCGGAATCAACCAACTTCGGTTCCGAGCCCAACTTGAGGTCGACCAGGTCAACCAGGCCGAAGTCGAAAAAGTCCTCCCCCGGGTTGTCGATGTTCTGAACAGCTACCTGCGGGCGCTTGAGCTGGAGGATTTGACCGATCCGATGGCGCTGCCCAAGATACGCGCACAGATGTTGCGGCGGATCAACATTGCGACCGGTCAAGGTCGCGTGCGTGATTTGCTGATCATGGATTTCGTACTCAACTAGGAGGCCAGGATGGACCTTATTGCTGATATCCTGCTTGCAGCTGGGGCCCTTGGGGCCGGATTTTATTGCTTGGTGCTCGCGCGCCGACTGAAAAAGTTCAACGACCTTGAGAAAGGGGTCGGGGGCGCAGTGGCAGTATTGTCTTCGCAAGTAGATGACCTGAACAAATCGCTGGTGGCGGCACGCCAGATGTCTGATGGCTCCAGCAAGGCGCTGGAACAACTGACCGGCCGCGCCGAATCTGTGGCGCATAAGCTGGAACTGATGATGGCCTCGATGCATGACATCGCGCCTCAGCAAGAAGCCGCACCTGCGCGCACCGAAGAAAATGACGCTTTGGCAGAGGCTTATCAGGCCGACATGCAGGAGCCCGTCGCCGAGGAGACGCAGCCTGAAGTTCAGGAAGAGGCGAAACCCTCTGGTCTGATGTTCGTGCGTCACAACCGTAATCAGAATCGGGTGGCGTGATGGCGAAGGCAGAGGCAAAGGCTGCAAAGCCCAAGAAATCCGCCAAGGCCAAACGTGGCACTTTGATGCTGCTGGCTGTCTTTCTGATCGGCTCCGCTCTTGTGCGGATCGGTCTTGAAGCTGGGCCTGCAATCGCGCGTGAAGTGGCGGCGATGAAGTCGCATGAAGAAGACACCCACGCGCCTGCTGGCACCCATGCCGCAACTCCCGATTCGGCGGAGATGCAGGCAATGCTGGCCGCGTTCAAGAAGCGCGAAGAGATGCTGGACGAACGTGAAGCCGAAATCGAAGACCGTATGAAGGCGCTCGATATTGCGGATCAGGCAATCCAGAAAAAGCTCGCGGATCTTCAGCAAGCGGAGCAAAAGCTTCTGTCGACGCTGGCTCTCGCGGATGGCGCGGCCGAGGCAGATGTGACCCGTCTGACCACGGTTTATGAGCAAATGAAGCCCAAAGACGCGGCCGCATTGTTTGAAACGATGGATCCGACCTTTGCCGCTGGTTTCTTGGCACGCATGAAGCCTGAGGCTGCAGCTGGTGTGATGGCCGGTTTGAGCCCCGAAGCGGCCTATACGATCAGCGTTGTTCTTGCTGGCCGCAATGGCGAGGTGCCCAAGGAATAACTTGGGCTCCGCCTGACTCAGCCTTTCTTAATAAGACTGGCCTACCCTCCTAAGCGATACGACTTTTTGGAGCTGACCTATGATCGGTATTGTAGGGATCATTGTGATCTTTGCCATGGTGTTCGGTGGCTACCTGCTTGCGGGTGGTAAGCTGGGCATTATCATCAAATCGCTGCCCTTCGAGATGATGATGATTGGCGGCGCTGCTGTCGGGGCTTTCCTGATCAGCAACGATATGGGCGGCGTGAAGCACACCATCAAAGACGTGGGTAAGGTGTTCAAGGGACCCAAGTGGAAACCCGAGGACTACAAAGACCTCCTGTGTCTACTGTTTGCTCTGATCCGGATCGCCCGTGCGAACCCCGTTGAGGTGGAACAGCATATCGAAGACCCGGAAAATTCCTCGGTCTTTGGCAAATACCCGAAAATCCTCGCGGATAAGGAAGCGGTGAACCTGATCTCTGACACCATGCGGTCTGCATCGATGAACTACGATGATCCGCATCAGGTGGAAGAGGTTCTGGAGAAGCGAATCGAAGCCAACCTGCACCACGCGCTGCACTCCAGCCACGCGCTGCAGAGCATGGCAGACGGTCTCCCCGCTCTTGGGATTGTGGCCGCGGTTTTGGGTGTGATTAAGACCATGGCCTCTATCGACCAGCCGCCAGAGGTTCTGGGCAAGATGATCGGTGGCGCGCTTGTGGGGACGTTCCTCGGGGTGTTCCTGTCTTACGGTCTGGTGGCGCCTTTTGCGGGCAAGGTGAAAGCTGTCGTCGAAGAAGACGCGCATTTCTACCAGCTGATCCGCGAGGTTCTTGTGGCGAACCTTCACAATCACGCCGCAGCAATCTGCATTGAAGTGGGGCGTCAGAATACGCCTTCCCACATTCGGCCCGGGTTCTCCGAGCTGGAAGAAGCCTTGAATTCGGTGAAACAGGACGCAGCATGATTTCGCGAGCGATCGCAATTGCCACGGCAGTAGTTGTGGCCGGATACGCAGAAGCCCAGACGATTGTCACGCGCTCGGGTGAGCATGGTGACTTTACCCGTCTGGTCATGCGAATCCCGAACGGTGTGGAGTGGTCGCTGACACAAAGCGACCGCACCGCCACGGTGAACGTCGGCTCGCCGACCGCCGAGTTCAACACGCAAAGCGTGTTCGATCTGATCCCCCGCACCCGCATTCAAGCGGTGAGCCAAGCGGGCCCAGGTCAACCATTGCGAATCGAGCTCGGGTGCGACTGTACGGTCGATTATTATCAACAGGCAGACGGCTATCTGGTCGTGGATGTCCGGGAGGGGCGCCCGGTTACGCTGGCCGCGCCGTCAGACTCTACAAGCCTGCCGCTGACCTTCCCCTCTACGCCGGGCGGGTTCGGGTTTAATCCCAGCCGCCAAAACCTTGCCAGTGCGCGGGTTGCGTTGGACTTGGCCGATGCCGTCGAGCAGACTTTTGGCTCGTCCCAGGGGCAAGTGCGCCAGACCGGCCCGCTTGAGCTGCCACTGCTGTCCGAACCGGAGCAAGACACCATCGCCTCAGCCGAGGCGGCAATGACTGTCGAGGGCACGCAGGGCGAACGTGAAGACGATAAGAGCGAAGATGGTAAATCCGAACCGCCGCGTTTGGATGCCGATGCCAGTTTGCTTATGGATTTCGACGAAAACCGCCGCGCTGCAATGGTAAATGACACCGAGACCCGCCTGCTTCAGCAGATTGGGCGCGCAAGCAATCAGGGCCTGCTGCAGCCCACGGAACAGGCCAATGCTGGCGGACATCTTGACCCGCTGGGCAATGACAACCGTCCTTTGAACCCGCTCGACAACATGTCTGTCACCTCAGCCATTGACCGTGAAACCGGCTTGTTGGTGATCGGCGGAGAGGGGACTAAGGACACGCACTGCATCCCGGATCACGAATTGGCCCTGCACAAGTGGGGCACGGAGGAGCCGTTCTCGACCCAAATTGGTCTGCTTCGAAATCAAATTCTGGGCGAGTTCGACCAAGTGAACAAGGATGTCGCCCTGAAAATGGCGCGTACCTATCTCTTCTTCGGGTTCGGAGCTGAAGCGTCGGCGACCCTGCACATGATCCCGGAAACGGCTCTGAGCGAGCGCGCACGTGACGTGATGACGACCATGGGGCGCATCCTCGACTCGGATGAGTTGCCTGTGAACACCGTGTTTACCGGCCAGCAGACCTGTGGCGGCGATTCTGCCTTTTGGGCGGCTATGGCGGACGGTGTTGTGAAATCGAGCGCGAATTCCGACGCAATCCAGCAGACCTTTGCCAAACTGCCTGCGCATCTGCGGGTGCAACTGGGGCCGCGGATGAGTACGCTTTTTGCTGAGGCAGGCGATCATCACGTCGCGACCACCGCAATGCGCGCGGTTGAGCGGACTGGGGTCGAGCATATTCCGGACCGTAACCTTGCTGAAGCGGCCATTGCCGAATTGGAAGGCGACACGGATGAAGTGGCGCGCAACCTGACCGAAGAGGTTGCCGAGCAAAGCGAAAACACGCCGCGCGCCCTGATCGAGTTGATCAACCTGACCTATCGCGAACGCCGTGCTTTGTCCCCGGATGTGCCTGATTTGACGGCTTCTTACGAGCTTGAAAACCGCGAGACGGCCCTTGGCGCGGAGTTGCGCGAGGCCGAAGTTCTTGCACTCGCTCTGGCTGGTCGCTTCAACGAATCCTTCACCCGTCTGGCACGGCTTGAGATCCGCGATGGCCAAGGCGCACGCAATCGGGCCAATGTGCCGCTGATGACTCTTTTGACCGAGAACTCCGACGATGTGACCTTCCTCAAATATGCGCTGGTCTTTGCAGAAGAGGCAGGCGCCACTCTTGCAGGGCAAGTTGGTGACATGGTTGCACGGCGTCTGCTGGACCTCGGGTTCCCAGAACAGGCCGAGATGCTGCTGCGGAAGATGAGCCTTGAGCCGGAGAATGAGACCCGCCGAATGATGAGTGCCGAGGCGCATTTGGCGATGGAGCAACCGCAACGGGCGCTCGTGGAATTGATGGGGTTGGAGGGTCAGCAAGCGGATCGTATGAGAGCGCAAGCCCTTTGGCTCAATAAAGAATACGAACGCGCCAGCGAATATATGCTGTCTGCACAAGAGCCGAATGAAGCGGCCCGTGGGTTCTGGCACTCTGAGGACCTGCAGGCGGCAGAAAGCCTTGATGCGCAAGAAGCGCCCTTCCGCGCCGTCGCAGATCTGACCACACAAATCGGGACTGCGGTGCAGGAACCCACGGGTTTACCCCCCCTGGCAGAGGCGCGTGCCCTCGTAGAGAGCAGCATCGGAGCGCGAAACTCCATCGAGGAGCTGCTCCGCCAGGTGGAACGGACACCACCGGACGGCCAGTAAATCCAGCGTCTGACAGAGATTGGCCGCCCTATTTGGGGCGGCCATTTCGTTTACGGTGATAACACTTTGTAAAGCATGATTGCCTAGCCTGAAGATCAGGGAAGAATCCTGATTTGGAACAGGCAGAATGCCAGTGATAGCGACAAAAACACCCGGAACATCGTTCCGGACGGCTTTGGCCGAGCGTTTCAATACGCTTTCGGCGATGAGGACCTCCGACAGGGAGGGCCGCCTGTGGGCTTGTTTCAGCAGAGCTTCTCTTTGGATACCGATTTGCATGTTCGCGGAGGTCACCACCCGGTGGCACCTTTGTGATGTGCGGTCGTCCGATCTGTCTCAGACCCCTTATCAATAAGAGAAATCTCCGTGCCGAAACTATCTGTCAAAGAGATCTTCAGCCCGACAATTCTCCTCGCCATGGCGCTTATGGCGATCATTGTCATGATGATCCTCCCGATGCCAGCCTGGGTGCTGGACGTCGGTCTTGCGGCATCATTCGCGCTTGCGATCCTGATCTTCACGATCACTTTGTTTATCGAGCGACCCTTGGATTTCTCGTCGTTCCCGACGATCCTGCTCGCCTCGCTGATGCTGCGTTTGTCGCTCAACGTGTCTTCGACCAAGCTGATCATCGGCCAGGGCCATACCGGGACTGATGCCGCCGGGAACGTGATCGAGGGATTTGCGAACTTCGTGATGGGGGGCAGCGTCTTCCTCGGTCTCGTGGTTTTTGGTGTGCTGCTCATCGTGAACTTCATGGTGATCACCAAAGGTGCCGCGCGTATGGCCGAAGTGGGTGCGCGTTTCGCTCTTGATGGGATGCCGGGTAAACAGCTGTCGATCGACAGTGACATGTCCGCTGGCGCAATCGACCACGAAACTGCAAAACACCGTCGCGAGATCGAACAGCGTGAAACGACCTTCTTCGGCTCGCTCGACGGTGCGTCAAAGTTCGTGAAGGGCGATGCGGTTGCGGGTCTTCTGATTACGCTCTTGAACCTTGTGGTCGGCCTGGTCATGGGGATTGTCATCCACGGGATGCCGATCGGGACCGCCTTTGAGACCTATGCCATTCTGACGGTTGGCGATGGTCTGGTGTCGCAGATCCCGTCGGTTATCATCTCCATCGCAGCCGCGCTTCTTCTGGCCCGTGGCGGTGCAGTTGGAGCGACTGACACGGCGCTGGTCGCCCAGTTTGGCAAATACCCGGGCGCTCTGGCGGCGGTGGCCATTCTGATGATCCTCTTCGCCTTGGTTCCGGGCCTGCCGTTTATTCCCTTCGTCGCCGGTGGCGGTGCCTTGGGATATGTGGCCTATCGCACCTACATGAAGAACGCGGCTGAGGCGCAAAAAGAGTTGGATGCGAAACTGGACGAAGTTCAGGCGCCGGAAAAAGCGAAAGCGCTGGGCGATATTCTGGATCTCGATGACCTGCACCTCGAGTTCTCGCAGGATCTGGTGTCGATGGTTCTGGATCCCGGCACCGGCCTTGATGCGCGGATTGCCAATATGCGGACCCATGTGGCGACGACCTTTGGCCTGATCTTGCCAGAAATCCGTCTGACGGATGAGGCGGAGTTGGACCATGGCACATACGTGATCCGCATCCAGGGCGTTGAACAGGCACGCGGGACTTTGCACCCGGATATGGTTTTGGCTCTGATGCCCGACAATCATGCAGCGCTGCCCAAGGGGACCGATGTTACCGAGCCGGTATACGGGGCCCCGGCGCGTTGGATTTCGACCAAAAATCAAGAAGATGCTGCCTTGATGGGGGCGACTGTCGTGTCTCCGCCGGAGATCTTGGCGACCCATCTTTTGGAAGTCGTGAAGCAAAGCTTCCCGCGCCTTCTCACCCTCAAATCGCTGCGCCGCTTGCTGCGTGAAATGACCGAGCTGACGGATGAATTCCGCGCCAATGCCAACCGCAAGCTGCTCGAAGAGTTGATCCCGGATAAGGTGCCGATCGATACTTTGCATGCGGTTCTGCGTCTTCTGCTGGAAGAGCGTGTATCGATCCGCAACATGCCGCTGATCCTTGAATCCATCTCCGAAGCGCGCCTGCGCACCACTTCGCCAGAGCTGATCACCGAACATGTGCGCCAGCGTCTTGGCTTCCAATTGGTGGCAGAGATGAAGCGCGAGGATGGCACCATCCCGCTGGTTCAGCTCGCACCGGAATGGGAAGACGCCTTCAACACCTATCAGGTGGAAACTCAAACCGGGCTTGATATTGCCTTGCCGCCGGACACGTTCAACAAACTGGTTGAGGCGATGAGCTCGAAGATCAATCAGGTGACCGAACAGGGTATCTTTGCCGCGATTGTAACCTCGACCCGGCGTCGCCGGTATCTGAAAACCATCCTGCGCTCGCGTGGCATTTCCAACCCGGTTCTGTCTTTTGAAGAGATCGGACTGGAGGCACGGCCTGCTCTGGTGGGTATGGTGAACGCATGAACCTCGAAGGGCTGACACCAGAGCTGGTGGCCCTTTTTGGCATCGGCTTTTGGCATGCGGCGATTGTCTTCCTGCGGATTGGGGCGATGAGCTCTATCATGTTGGCATTTGGCGAAAATTTCGTCCCAACCCAGGTGCGACTTGTAATCGGTCTGGTGTTCACGGCAATCGTGGCACCGGCCGTCCCGCAGATGCCAATCCCTGCAACGATCATGCAATATGCGGGCTTGATGGCGACAGAAGTGGTCATCGGCCTGTCGCTTGGTTTGGGCATTCGCATGTTTATCCACGCGTTGCAGACGGCCGGCTCGATCGCCGCACAAAGCACCTCTCTCAGCCAGGTCCTTGGCGGGGCAGGGGTTGATCCTATGCCGGCAATCGGCGCCGTGTTGTGGATTTCGGGGATTGCGCTGGCCATCCTGCTGGATCTGCACATTCGCGCGGTGGAGTTGATGATCCGATCCTATGACCTGTTTCCCGTTGGGCGGTTTCCCGACGGGGCGATGCTGTCCGAATGGGGCGTGCACCGCGTGTCCAAGACGTTTTCGATGGCGTTTACGCTCGCGGCGCCCTTTGTCATCACCGCGGTGATGTACAACCTGACGCTTGGGATCATCAACCGGGCGATGCCCCAGTTGATGGTCGTGTTCATTGGTGCTCCGATCATCACCTTTGGTGGTTTGGCCTTGATGGCGATTGGTGCCCCGATGATCCTTCAGGTTTGGGGACGTGAGTTGTTGATGTTCTTTGCTGATCCGGGGAGCGGCATGTAATGAGCGACGGTGGCGACGACGACTCAGAAAAGTCATTCGACCCAACGCCAGAAAAACTGCGCAAAGCGCGGGAAGGTGGCGATGTTCCCAAGTCAGTAGATTTGCTGCAAGCGGCCTCTTACATGGGGCTGCTTATCGCGCTTTATACTGTGGGGAAAAGCTCGGTAGAGCGGCTCGGCAGTCATTTGATGACGATGATCGACCAGCCCGATCGGTTGGTACCTGCCTTTTTCGGCGGTGCAAGCGCGGCGCCCGCGGCCTGGGAATTGTTCATGGGCGCGTTGATCCCGATCCTGCCGTGGTTCTTGTTGCCTGCATCCCTCGTGCTTTTGGCGGTCTTCGCGCAAAAAGCGATGGTGGTCGCGCCAAAGCGTATCGAGCCCAAGTTGTCGCGGATCTCCTTGATCAAAGGCATCAAGAACAAATTCGGCCGCGCCAATATGTTCGAGTTCGCCAAAAGTTTTTGCAAAATGCTGCTCTATGCTGTCTCGCTCGGGATATATCTGTCTTGGCAGATGCCGGATATGATCGCCTCTGTGGGATCGAGCGCGGTTTCGGTTGTGCCCTACATCGTCGAGCTGGCGATGCAATTTCTGATCATCACGCTGATTATCTCTTTTGCGATTGGCGCGGTGGATGCGGCATTTCAACAGTCTGAATTCATTCGTAAAAACATGATGTCACGCAAGGACATCATGGATGAGATGAAACAGTCGGAAGGCGATCCGCACACCAAAGGCCAGCGCAAGCAAAAGGGCCGGCAAATCGTGGCCAAGCAGATCAAGGCGGCGGTGAAAACGGCGGATGTGGTGATCGTCAACCCGACCCACTATGCGGTCGCATTGAAATGGACCCGCACCCCCGGCAGTGCGCCGGAATGTGTGGCAAAAGGGGTGGATGAGGTCGCGGCCGTCATTCGTGAGGCAGCACAGGAACATGCCGTTCCGATCCACAGCGATCCGCCCACCGCACGGGCGCTTTATGCCACCGTTGAAGTAGGTCAACAAATTGAGGAGCATCACTACGCTCCGGTTGCGGCAGCCATTCGGTTTGCCGAAGCAATGCGCAAACGCGCGAAGGAAAGTGCGCTATGAAACAGGACAAGATGCTTGCCCAGATGAAGTCGGTCACCAATGCCGTCTATCTTCGGGAGCATGCAAAGGTGAAGCCGATCCTTGACCGGGAAGCGCAGCTGCGCGGCAAGCTTTCAATGCTCAAACAGCAGGTGGAAGAGTCCCGTGAGATTTTGAACCAAAGCCATGAGATGAAGGCCTTGGGCATCGATCTGCAATGGCAGCGGTGGCACACCAATGCCCGCCGGGACATCAACCAAGAGCTCGCGCAGGTCACAGCGCAAAAATTGCGCGCCATGGACAAGCTGCGCCACGCCTTTGGCCGCAAGCACGCGGTGGAGACGATGGAAAACCAGTACAAATCGGACGCAAAAGAGAAGCGCGCCAAGATGCTGTTTGATCGTTTGATGAACCTGGACTGAAGGCGGGGTTTCCCGCTCCTCACACGAAAAAAGACGCCGCCCGAGTTTTGGGCGGCGTCTTTTTTGTAGGTATCGAAGTGAGGGGTCAGACGTCCTGGCGGGTGATTTCCAAGATCAGAACGTCGATCAGGTCCTTGCCAAGATATCGCTTGCCCTCTTCGCGCAGTGCAGTGCGCAGCGGGTCGAGGATTTCGGAGCGTGTAAAGGCACCGCGAAAGCCCCCCATATTGGCGTGATCAAACAAAATACGCAGGAAGACATCGCGGATCTTGGGCTCGTAGGAATGCACCTTTGCAGCCATGCCCGGTTTCATCTCGAGGCTGAGAGACACCACGACCATCGAGGTCAACTGCTCACGCTCCATCACCGGAATGATGAACTGGTTGTTGATCTTGATGAACTCGTTGGGTGTCTCGGGGTCGGCCTCCGCGTGGTCCTCTTCTTCCTCGGCATGCGCCTCTTCTTCGGCATGGGCATCGCCCTCTGCCCCTTCGGCCGCGGCGTGATCCATGGTCTCTTCAGGCGCCGGAGCGAGCATGATGCCCGCTCCAATTCCGCCACCGACACCGAGGATCAACATGATGATCGGGAGGAGTTTCCTCATCTCACAAGCTCCTTAGAAGGGCAGGATCGCGTCCAGCACCTGCTGACCGTAGCGGGGCTGTTGCACATCGGTGATCTGACCACGGCCGCCATAAGACACACGCGCCGAGGCGATCTTGTCGTAGGTTACCTCATTTTGGCGGCTGATGTCATCGGGACGGACGTAGCCGGAGACAAGAAGTTCGCGCAATTCGAAGTTTACCCGCAACTCTTGCGAGCCGCTGATCGCCAGCACGCCATTCGGCAGGACGTCGACCACGGTTGCAGCAACGCGCAGCTCCAGCTTTTCGCTGCGGCTCACAGACCCGCTGCCCCCGGAGGAGGAGGAGGAGCCGAGATCGACCAGCTCTGAGCTGCTGGCACCGGTGGGCAGACGTTCGTCCAGGCGTTGGGGCAGGCCGAACAATTGCGGCAGCTGCATGCTCTCCGAGGAGGTCCGCGACCGGTCGGTTTCGTTGGAGATCGAGGCCTGTTCGTCGATCTCGATCACCACAGTGAGAATATCGCCCTTCTTCGTGGCGCGACGGTCGCCAAGCAGGGACTGGCGCGACCCGCTCCACAGGGACGAGCCATCAACGGCGCGCTGCGGCTGCGAGGTCAGGGGCAGACCCTGATAGAGCATCGCGACGTGTTCGTCGGTTTCATTGCCGGGCGTGAAGCTCGGCGGTTTGCCAATGTGATCCATGCGGGCACAGCCGCCAAGGAGAACAAGGCCAACAACTGCACATTTTGCTGCGAGAAGGGATTTCATCAATCTACCTCAATAGTTCCGTCTGCCCGGATGCGACCGGTGACCGTGGTTCGCGAAGACAGGTTCATGACACGGACATATTCGCCTTCCGCGCCACGGCCGAGCGAGCGGCCTTCTGTTGTGATTTCAAGACCGCCGTGGTTGAAGACCAGCTTCACCAAGTCGTTGCGGTCGACGATTGCCGGCGCGCCGATGTCACCGAGATGAATGGGACGGCCTGCATAAAGCGCAATCCGTGCCTCCTGCCCGATGATATCGGCTGGTTGATCCAGCGCGCCGGGGGACTCCATGTTTTTGTACACGAGGTCCTCGGCGTTGATGATCTCTTTGGCCCGAATGGTCCGGACCGGCACGATGATGTCGGCCAGCGCGGAATGGGCAAAGAGGATCCCGATGATGGCGAGCAGGAGTTTCATTTACCGTACCTGTGTGGTCGCAGACATCATCTGGTCGACGGCGGAGATCACCTTGGAGTTCATCTCGTACCCGCGCTGGGCCTCGATCAGTTCGGTGATTTCGCGGACGGCGTCGACAGAGCTGTCTTCCAGGTAGCCCTGACGCAGCGTGCCAAGACCGTCGATGCCTGCCTCAGAAGTGGCCGGAGCACCAGAGGCTTCGGTCTGTTTGAAGAGGTTGGAGCCGATCGCTTCGAGACCTTTGGCGTTGGTGAAGTTCGACAGGGTCAGCTGGCCAAGCTGCTGGGCCTGAATGCTGTCGCTGAAATAGGCGTAAACCTCACCCTGCGCGTTGATCGAGATCGAGGTCGCGTCATCTGGGATCGTGATCTCGGGCGAGACGGGATAGCCGTCATTGGTGACAACCTGACCGTCGGCGGAGCGTTTGAACGACCCGTCCCGGGTATAGGCGGTGTCGCCGTTGGGCATGGTGACTTCGAAGTAGCCGTTGCCGTCGATGGCGACGTCGAGATCGTTGCCGGTCTGCGACAGCGCACCCTGTTTCAGGTAGATGGAGACAGCCGAGGGGCGAACACCCAGACCAACCTGCACACCGGTCGGAAGCACAGTGCCGTCAGAGGCGTTCACGGTGCCAGCACGGGACACTTGCTGATAGTGCAGGTCGGCAAACTCCGCTCGGCGCGCGTTATAGCCGGTGGTGTTCATGTTGGCGAGGTTGTTGGAGATGGTTTCGACGCGCAGCTGTTGCGCGCTCATCCCCGTGGCGGCGATCTTGAGTGCACGCATGATTATCTCCTATGATTTCATCAAGTTGTCGATAGCGGCGCGGACGCGCTTATCTTCGTTGTCGAGGAAGCTCTGCCCCATCTCATAGGCGCGTTGCACCTCGATCATGCGGGCCAGCTGGTGGATGGTGTTGACGTTGGAGCTTTCCAAAAACCCCTGAAGAACCTGAGCGTCTTCTGCGAGGATGGTTTCTCCCTCCACGCGGAACATCACCCCATCTTCACGCAGGATCTGCGCGTCTTCTTCCGGAAGGAACAGACCAACCTGGCCGATCTGCTGACCATCCGCACTTACGGTGCCGTCATTGCCAAAAGCGATGCTTTGGGCGTCGCCGGGGATGAAGACCGGAGCCTGGCCCGCGTCGAGGACGCGATACCCATCCGGGGTCACCAGATCGCCTGCCGCGTTCGGCGTGAAGTTACCGGCGCGGGTCAGGCGGTTGCCGTTTGGCGTTTCCACCATGAAGAACCCGTCGCCCTCGATCGCCAGATCGAAAGAACCACCGGTCTGGGTCACCGAGCCCTGCTCCAGCGAGGTGTTGCGGATATTCGCGCGCCCCATGGAGAGGCTTTCCTCGCCGGGGGCAGATTTCACGTATTCCGAGAAAATCAGCCCTTCGGAGCGATAGCCCGTGGTGGCGGAGTTCGCGATGTTGTTCGCAACCACCTGCATCTCGTACAACAGACCGGACTGGCGCGACAACGTTGTGTAGCCAATGGAGCTCAATTTAGCCTCCTTGGATCATGGGGATGATGTGACCCGCAAAGAAGGTGACGAGCGATTGCGTCATGATGCCCATCGTCATCCAAACGATGATCAAAACCGCGGTCAGCTTCGGCACGAAGGTCAGCGACATCTCCTGGATCGAGGTCAATGCTTGAAACAGGCCTACGATCAGGCCGATCACCAGGGCTGCCGCAAGGATCGGCAGCGCCATGGAGATCGCGGTCAGGATGGCCTGACGCAGCGTGTCGTAGAACATTCCTTCCGTCATCATGGCCTTAGACCGGCATCCGGAGGATTTCTTGATAGGCCTCAACAACCTTGTTGCGGACGGTCACTGCGGTTTCCACCGCCAGTTCCGTCTGGGCCAGCGCTTGCACCAGAGCATGCGGATCCGCATCGCCGGTCATCGCCTGAACAGAAATCTGTTCGCTGCTCACCAGCGTGTTGGTGAAGTCTTCAAAGCTGGTTTTTGCCTGCTCGACAAAGGAGCCGGAGGTGTATTCCGGATCCACCTGCGTGGCGGGACGAGCTGCGGCATAGCCGGAGGTGGCGTTGATTGCACGAATATCCATTCTGGATCTCCATTCGTTTCAAAGTTAGCGACGCAGAAGTTCCATCAGGGACGCCGACATTTGCCGGGTTTGATCGAACATCTTCAGGTTGGCTTCGTAGGTCCGCTGCGCTTCGCGCGCGTCCGCAATTTCAATCATCAGATTGACGTTGGAGCCTTGGTAATGACCGGATTCATCGGCCAAAGGGTGCGAGGGGTCATAGACGTCCTCGAGTTCGGTTTGGTCGAGCGCGACGCGGCCGACACGGACCTGGCTCACATCGGAGTCCAGATCGCGGACCGCTTCAAACGACACCGTTTTCCGGCGAAAGCCGGGGGTGTCTGCGTTCGAGATGTTTTCAGAAACGTGGGTCAGACGGGCCGCTTGGGCGCGCAGACCACTTGCCGTGACGGACAGGGCTTTGGAAAAATCACTCATGGTTCACACTCCGATCAGCTGCGGCCGAGGCCAGCGCGTAGGATATTCATGGAGGACTTGTAGATGGCCAACGCACGGTCGTGCTGTCGCTTGGCCTCAACGCCCTTCAGAATTTCTTCTTCAATCGAAACGGAGTTGTCGTTGGGATCTACAGAGCTGTCGTCTGTGGTCACCGCCCAGTTCATCCCGTCGCTGCTGTTCATGTGGTTCCCGCGCGAGGCGATCATGTCGCCTTGCGTTTTCCCCGCAGCATAGACTTCGGTAAACGGCTTGAGATCCTTCGCGTGATACCCGGGAGTATCCGCGTTTGCGATATTTTCCGAGACAAGCGCCTGACGCTTGCCTGCATGAGTCGCCATTGAATAGGCGATGTTAAAAACATTCAGTCTTTCGAACACCGGGGCTTCTCCCTCGATCAATTTCAATCAAGGCTTAACCCTGATTCCTTTAGAAATTGTTTTCAGAGGAATGTTGGAGAACCCGCAGATGCTGAAATCGATCGAGGCGCTCAGTCAGGAACTGGCCAATACAAGGCTTGCCGCGCCTATGGGACGTGTGACCGGTATCGCCGGAGGGGAGATCGAAGTGTCCGGTCTGGAACGACAGGCGCGGATTGGTGATCGCCTGTTGCTGCGACGGGGCAAAAAGGACGATTTGCACGGGGAGGTGCTGGCCATCGGGCCGGATCACATCCGTATGCTGCCTGATACTGCGCCAGAGCGGGCCTCTATCGGGGATGCGGTGCTGTTATTTCCGACACCGGAGTTTGCGCCGGATGACAGCTGGATCGGGCGCCTCATAGACCCGTTTGGAGAGCCGCTGGACGGCAAGCCGATGTTGCGCGGCATCCAGAGCCGGGATTTGATGGCAAGCCCGCCAAAGGCCGCTGCACGGCGCGGCCTGGGCCAGCGCCTGAACACGGGGCTGTCGATTCTCAACACGGTTCTGCCCATCGTGACCGGCCAGCGTGTGGGCCTCTTTGCGGGCTCTGGCGTGGGGAAATCCACTCTGATGGCGCAGCTGGCGCAGAATATGGACGCGGACGTGGTGGTTATGGCGCTGATTGGCGAACGTGGCCGGGAAGTGAACCACTTCGTCAAAGAGGTTCTGGGGCCCGAAGGGATGAAGCGCGCGATTGTGGTCGCGGCGACCTCTGACCAATCCGCGCTAGTGCGGCGGCGGTGTGCCTGGGCTGCGATGACCGTGGCGGAACATTTCCGCGATCAGGGCCTGAACGTGCTGTTTATGGCCGACTCGATCACCCGTTTCGCCGAAGCCCATCGCGAGATCGCGGTCGCCTCTGGCGAGGCGCCAGCATTGCGCGGCTTTCCCCCGTCTGTGACTCCACTGATCACCGGCCTGTGTGAACGCGCGGGCCCCGGTGGCGACGGGCAGGGCGACATCACCGCGGTCTTTAGCGTGCTTGTGGCCGGTTCCGATATGGACGAACCCATCGCGGATATTCTGCGCGGGGTGCTTGACGGTCACATTGTTTTGAACAGGGAAATCGCGGAACGCGGACGGTTCCCGGCCATTGATGTGTCGCGCTCCGTTTCGCGAAGCCTGCCAGCGGCCGCCACGCCGGAAGAAAACGAAATGATTCTCCGCGTGCGTCGTTTCCTCGGCGCTTATGAACAGTCCGAAGTGATGATCCGTGCGGGTCTTTATTCCGAAGGCAACGACTTGATTCTCGACCAAGCGGTGAAGGTCTGGCCGGAGCTCGATGGTTTCTTTGGGCGTGCGGAACCCGATGGGATCAAAGGGAGTTTCAATCGCCTTGCGCTGCTCTTGCGCCGTGCAGGTGGCAAAGGGCGCTGACATTAGGGTTGAGCGACATCGACATTAAGGGGAGGCGCTAGCCTCCCTTTTTCGTTGAAACCTGCTCGATACCGCGCCGCACACCCTGAATACACGAAAAAACGGACGCTTCATGTCGAAGCGTCCGTCTGTTTTTTCGCATATCTTCAGATGTTTAGCTGCGTAGCATGAGCAAGGCAGCACTGCTGCCACTGGTGCCGCCGCTGTTGAAGTTGATCATCTGCGACCGGGTCAGGTAGAGGTTCACAAGGTCGTCCATCTTGCCTGCGGCAATCATTTCGGACGGTTTGTCAGTGCCCATCACAGCCTTCGCCTTGCGCTTGTAGACTTCCACAGCTTGGTCAATGTCCATCTGGCCGACTTCTGATGGCAGGCCGAGCGCGGTCTGCATGAAGTCTGTCATGGCTTGCTGACCCATGATGGTAAACCACTGCGAATTGGCGCTTGGCCCTTCATCGTCCTCATGCATCTTCTTGAGCCGCTCTAGCGCTTCCTTAAAGGCGGCTTCTTCGTCGATACCGTCATTGTGGAAGATATTCGTCAGCTCGCGTTCCGCGATGTTGGAGTAGTAGTTGATGAAAAATTCGCTCTCGCCTGCCGCGCTGGCGTTGGTGCGATAGGCGTCCATCAACGGGCCGATCTGATAGTCGTCGGTGATCTCGCTCAGGTCGTTGGTCCCAAAGACTTCAAAGGCGCGCGTTTTGTAGATTTCCAACTGCTCGTCGATGGTCAACTGGTCAAAGACCTCGCCAGCCTCGAGTGCAGAATTCACATCAAGTGCAGTTTTCAGCACACGCGGCACGCCACTTTGACCCATCGCGCTATACCAGCCTGCGTCAATTTCCGCGGCCTTGGCGGCGGCGGTTTCTTCCGCAGTTGGCGCATTATCCCCGCTGAACGAGAACTTCATGATCGTCTCCACCGTGCGCAGGTTGGAGGTGATCTCGCGGCTGGTCATTTCGGTTTCAGCAGCTTTTTCCCGATAGATCTCAAGCGTTTGATCCAACTTTGATCCGCTGGCAAAGACGTTGGGATCGTCAGAGCCAAAGAACTTGATGGCGCGTTCGCGATAGATTCGCATCTGCTCGCTGGTGTCGCGGTCGTCGATGTTCTCCGGCAGCTCCAGCGCGATTTTCATGAAATTGGCCAGCGGCTCTTGGCTGGCGATATACTGCCACTCTTCGTTGAGGGCCGCATCGCGCTCAACCAGCTGGTCCATGATGTTTTCGGTCAGCGTCAGCGTCTTGGCGATATCGCTGCTGGTGTCGCCGTTCACAGTGGCCCGCGTGCGATAGGTTGCCATCGTGTCGGCTTTGTTTTCAGCCGAGAAGAACACGGTCGGATCATCGCTTCCAAACACCGATTGGGCGCGGCTGCGATAGGTTTCGATCAGCTCTTCTTCATCCATGGCAGCGCTATTGGCCGGCATGCGCAGGGCTGTGTCAAAAAATTCAGTCAGAACATCCCGTTTGATGATGTCTTCCCACTGATCCTCGACCGAGGTCACGCCCTGGGCGTCGTCGTCATCGCCATTGATCTCTTCAAGCGCGTCGTTGAACTCTTTCAACGCGCGTTCTTTCATCGAGAGTTGCGAAACGTCGTCTTCGTCGGGCTCGCCAAACACCTCAATCATGGCGCGTTTGGCAAAAAGTGCGGTCCGCATGGTGTCATCGACTTCACCCACGGCTTCTTCAAAGCTGGCGGATTGGAATTTGTCGATCACGGCCTTCATGGCTTTGGTGTCGCTGGTCAGCGGGGATTGGCCGGGGCCGAACCCGAACGCTTCGGAAAACTTCACGTAGCGGTCGTCGTTCATCGTGTTGGCCAAAGCGTCATCCGCCGCAGTGCCCTCGTTCAGGGCGCGTTGCAGCAGAGCGCGATAGTTGATTTCTTCTTCCAGACCAAACGCCTTAACCGCCACCTGAAGCAGGCGACGGTCGTTGAGCAAATCTTCGCTGGAGGTAACTTTGCCGATATTCTCGGCAAAGTACTCTGTATCGTTTTTGAGCGATCCGGATTTGACGAAAGCGTCATATTGCCGGTCATAGGTCGTTTGCAAAAAATTCCAGCCCGCGACCCCTGAAGAGGGAATATAGGGCGTGAAGGTCATTGCGCTCTGACGGCCATCAGCCGCTCCTCCCGCGGCAGCAAGGCACGCAGAGCCTTGAGGCAGCGATAGTGATTGTTGCTGATTACCGCTTCGGTGGCCTCGGCCAGGGCGGCACGGCTGTCCGGGTCGGTAAAGACCTGGCTCAGCTCTTCGATCCGACGGAGCATCGGCAAGCGATCCTCTTCCGGATTGACGTCGCCAGACAGCACAAGCTGTGCGGCGTAGCACACCCGACGCACTGGCGTATTCGCCTGCTCGGGGTGGATCGCATCACGAAGACGCAGGATATGCGCATCGGGGGTTACGATCGACAGGCGGCTGCGGCGGTCACCATTTTCGATAACTGCACCGTTCACCAGGACGCGCTCTTTGGGCGCGAGTTTAAGGACCAATCCACTCATATTCAGGACGCTCCGCTTCTGAGGCCACGCATGATGGCCGTGTTAATCTCTACAAGCGGCTGGACTGTGGCTTTGCGGGCCAAGACCTTGCTGCTGTGCTCACGCGTGAAGCGAGCCAGATGAAACAGGCGCTGTTTCAACTCGGTCGGCAGTTTGTTGCCTTCCTTGGCCAGATCTGAAGTGAAGAGCGTCCAGAGTTTGCGGTTGTCGGAAACCGCCGCGACGAGCTCCTTAAATCCATCGGGACCCTTGCTGTTCGCCACGATCATTCGATGCGTGATGCGCGCAAGAATCTCGTATTCGATATTCCGTGCTGTACGGGTCGGGGCTTTTGCCGCCGCATAGGCGCTCTTCGCCTTTAGAAGGGCATTCACGTGTTATCCTAACGTATTATTATCACTGATTCTCAGAGAAGTACGGTAAGCCGGGGCGGGCTAGGCCGCCCCGGCTAGGATGCTGTTATCGGAAGAGCTGGAGCAGCGAGCCCGGCGCTTCGTTCGCGATGGTCAACGACTGGACCGCGAGTTCTTGCTGGGTCTGCAGCGCGCTCAGGCGTGCGGAGGCTTCTTCCATGTTGGTGTCGGTCATTGTGGAAACACCGAGGGTCATCGAGTCGACCAGGCTGCCTACGAACATCGACTGATCTTCCAGACGCGCAGCTGCGGCACCCAGAGATGCTGCACCTTCGATTGCGGTCTGCAGGAAGGTCTCGATTTCACCAAGTGCGGAAGCCGCAGTATCGGTGTCGGAGATCGAGGTCAGGTCGGCGGTCAGATCCAGGCTGGATTCGAAGTCGACGGTTGCGATGGTGATCTCAACCGCGGTCACGGTGCCGCCGGCACCTTCACGGTCGAGGGACGCCAGAACACCCATTTCAGTGGTGGTGTTGCCGTCAATGTCGCTGGCCAGGAGGTTTGCACCGTTGAACTGTGCAGCGGAGATGATGGCCTCAACCTGTGCGACTTTGGAGTCGATGTCAGTCTGGATTTTGCCGTGGTCAACGTTCTCGGACTGAGCGGAAACGATCAGTTCCTTGATTTCGGTCAGTTTTTCCACGATTTGCTCGGCGCCTGCAGAGGCAACGGCAACAGTAGCTTCACCAACGGCGAGACCCTCTTCGATGGCTTCAAAGCCAGCGATGTCGGATTCCATGGTTTTGGAGATGGCCCAGACTGCGGAGTTGTCTTTAGCGGTGCCAATTTCCTTACCGGTGGAGATCGCGTTTTGGGTTTCGGTCAGGTTGTCGTTCACAGACTTCAGGGTCTGCAATGCAACCATTGCGCCATTGTTCGTCAGAATGCTGGACATAGCATGAGTTCCTTTGCGTTAGGGCAATTTAGCCCCAGATATGGTAATCCCAGCTCCGTTCCCGGAGCTCTCTCTGTCGTCTTTCTGACCTTGCTTCACCTGTCGGTATCCGCGCCACCTCACCCGAGATGCAAGGCGACATTGGCCCGATATGTGCTAAGAGAGTGCTAAAGGCGCAATTTGCATTTTTAAAATTGTCTCCAATTCCCCGAGGCTTAGGCGCGCTTCTCGAGCTTTAAACTGCCTATGGTTGAATAAGTCGCGCGACGGCCAGAACGGTCGTAGACGTCCAGGCCTTTGCGAACCTTGCGTAATTCGGACATGCGGACCGCCACTGCCTTGATGCCCTGCATGGCGCTCCCGAGCAGCGCCTGGTTGCGCGTGACTTTGCCTTGTACGCCATCGAGGGCTTCGGGTTCGAGGTCCGTCAGGCTGTTCAACTGGTCAAACAGCACTTCCTTGCGTTCAAGAATGCCCTCCAGCTTGTGCAATTCGCCCGCCGTCAGGGCGGCACGTTCCTCTTCGAGCAGAGAATCGAGCCCATCAATGAGGGCCTGCGGGGTCTGATCAGTCAGAGCTTTCATTTCGAGGAGTCCTTCAGCGAGTTGTAGATTGATTCGGCGAGACCGATGCCGCCTGCTTCGGCGATGGCATGGGCCTGTTCATTGACGAGAAGGCTGGCAAATTGCTCTTCGCCCGCGCCGCCACCAAAGGCTTCGGGGGATTTGCCGAGACCGGCTGCTTTCAACATTTCCGAGAGAAAAGAGGCTTCGAGATCAATCGCAGCCTTGCGGAGTACGGCATCCTGCTTTTCAGCAGCCTGCGGCACGAGCGTCGCCCCAGAGGGCGTTGTAACATGGGATACAGGCATTCTGGCCTCTGTCCTTTTTTGCGGGTCGAATTCTTCGATTTGGACAGTTTGCGCAAAAAGCGGTTAAAAATGCCGTAACCGATTTCAGGTAGTTCTGAGTCACACGAGATAGAACATCCGGTGGATCATGATTACGAACTTCCTTACGACTCAAGGGGTTGGCAGCACGTCAACCGAGTCGCATCAGCGCACTTCTCCGACCAAACGGTCTGGCGATTCTTTTGAAGCCGTCTTGGAGAAGGCGGCGGAAAAAGCAGAGGCTAAGTCGCAGGATCTCACAAAAATCGACCCTAAGACTGACTTGGCAGATGCAGAGATCGTGGCTGAAGCAGAGGTTGATGCAGCGGATCCTGAAGCGAGTGCTGAGGGCGGGACGCTAGAGGCCGAGATCGCGGAAGAAGATGTTCCTGCTGAGGAGCTGATCGCAGAGAGTGAATTCGCTGAGAAGGGCGATGAGGTGTCACAGGAGGAAGGCCTCCTCTATAGTGACGTTCCGCCCCAGCCTTCTGAGGCGCCCAAGGCTATGACGGCGACTGGTGACGGGCTGACTGTAGATCAGGATAGCGAAACGGTCGAAGAGCAGTTGGTTGCCTCAAGTCCAGAAGGCAAGGACAGAACAACTGTGGGTCAAATTGACCGCGAGATCGGCGCTAGGGAAGTGACGGGTAGCCTCGGCGATCACGCTCTGGAACAGAAAAGGTCAGCCGGTAACGGGGGAATACCGTTTAAGCCCGACGAAGAAGAAGCCGGAGGACCCCGCAGTGTAACACCACCACAGGCTGAAGAAGCGAGTGCCGCAAAAACAAAGACCGCTAGGGCGACTGCGACGTCAACTCAGGGTGGTGACGCGAATGCGGCACAAACGGCGGCTTCACAGGCGAGTGCGCCGCCAACGACGTCTACGATAGCTACTCCAACGACAGCAAATTCCGCCCCGAGTGAGGAAGAAGTCGTCTCGATTCCTGTTGAGGGAGAAGAAACTCCAGCTGAAGATCCTGTTGAAGAAGGGCGCGTTGAGCTCCAAGCGGAGCAGCGAGCGCGTAGCGGCGTCTCTGCTCTTCTTGACGCCCACCGCGCGACGCTGCGACAGCAAAACACCGACTTGGCGACAAAACCGGCAACGACATCTGCAACGCTCGTTGCTCAGGAGCATCTGGCGGAGACCTCGCTGGAAGCGCGTGCCGTGAAAAGTGCAGCTGAAACGGAGCCTGCACAGGGCCGTGAGGGCACCATGCCAATGCCGCAGGCTGTCGCGCCACAAATGGCCCCTCAGCCAAACGCCAAGGCGCAGGTTAATATGGCCAGCCGCGCAGCTGCCATGACAGGACTGTCTGGCACAACGGCCGCACAATCCGTCGCGACGGGAGCCGTTCAGGTCTCCACTGCGTCAGTCGTGGCCAGCGTCTTTGGGATGGGCGAGGCCGCTCATATTGGCGATGATGTTCTGACCCAACGTGGAGTGGACAGCTTTGCCCTGCCGCAGATGTTGGCGGAAGCCTCGGTGCGCTCCGGGGCCTCGACCTATCGTGCGGAAACGCCACGCCATGTTGCGCAACAACTGGCCGAGGCCGTAGCGACTGCGGGCAAACGCAACGTGGATGTCTCTCTGAACCCGCAGGAGTTGGGTCGGGTGAACATGAAGCTCGCAACCCATGACACTGGGGTCACGGTGGTCATTCAGGCGGAACGGCCTGAGACCGAGGACCTGATGCGTCGCCACATTCAGGAGCTCGCCCGCGAGTTCAAGGAAATGGGCTTCACCGATATCAACTTCGAATTCGGCTCGGGCGCGAAGGGCGATCAGACCGACGGGGGCGACGGCAAGAGTGCCTCCCGTGGCGACAGAGCGTCCGGCGGCGGCGATGCCGTGGAAGAGAGTATTTCGTCTTTGCCCCTCGGGCAGGAATTGAACATTGCGGCCGACGGGCTGGATATGAGGATCTAAGAGCATGACTACAGCAGTAACGAATTACGGTACGAACACGTCGACCTTGGGCACCTCAGGCTCAGCGGCGACACAAACCGCAACATCAGCGCTGACATCGGATTTTGAGACGTTTCTCAAGTTGATGACCACGCAGGCGATGTATCAGGACCCGTTGGAGCCGATGGATTCCTCGGACTATACGGCGCAGCTGGCGCAGTTCTCCTCGGTGGAGCAACAGGTGCTGACCAATGACACGCTGACCAGCATGTTGTCGCAATTGGCGCTGACCAATATGTCGCAACTGACCGGTTGGGTCGGGCGCGAGGTGCGGGCACAGGCTGCGGCGCATTTTGACGGGGTGAACCCGGTGACCGTCTCGCCGAACCCGGCTCTGCTGGCCGATGACGTGCAAATGGTGATCTATAACGAGGATGAAACCGAGGTGGGTCGCGTCTCGCTGCCGGTCTCGGCTGAACCCTACGAATGGGATGGCACCGACGGCGAAGGCAACCAGCTGGGCGAAGGCAATTACACCTTCGTCATTGAAAGCTACTCCAACGATGAGGTGATCCTCTCCGAGGTAGCCGAAGTCTATAACCGCGTTGAAGAAACTCAGAGCGTTGATGGGCAGGTGGCCTTGATCCTGGAGAGCGGAACCGCCATCCTTGCCACCTCGGTTACCGCGCTGCGCGACCCGTCGAGCTCTTCCAGTTCGTCCTGACGCGCAGGCTGATCCGATCCCCATGATCGCCGGGGAGTGGCGGCGATCCGGTTCCGGAGCGGTGCGCTGATCGAGGCGACCCCAGATATTGCAGCAGCCCTGTTCCGCCATTTGGCAGAGCGGGGCTGGCGCCTTTCTGAACCCATCGCACTGAGCGGCGGGCGCAGCAATCATGTGTGGCGCGCCGGGGATGTGGTTGTGAAACTATATCGCGAAGGGGGCGAAAACCCGCTTTTTGCCAATGATCCAGCCCGAGAACGCAAAGCCCTGCAGGCGCTCAGCGGGACGGGAATGGTGCCGCGATATCTCGATCATGGGGTCTGGGAAGGACGCGCTTGGCTGATCTATGGCCATCTGAGCGGTGCTGCCTGGCAGGAAGACACGGGCCATGTCGCGCGGCTTTTGGGGATCGTGCATGACCAGATCGGGTTCGAGGGCGTACCTTTAGGGGTCAATGGCTCAAGAGCGCTTGAGAGACAGACCGATGCGATTTTGGCGCGGTGTTCGAAGGCTGGCGCATTGAGCCAGTATCGCCCACAGGGGCTGGTGCCCCCGGTGGCGCAAGTGGTTCTTATTCACGGCGACCCGGTGCCGGGCAACCTGATGGCGCATGACGGCACGCTGGCCTTGATCGATTGGCAATGTCCACAGCGTGGCGATCCGGCCGAGGATCTTGCCCTGTTCCTGTCTCCTGCGATGCAGCTTTTGTACCGGGGGCGGCCGTTGGATGCGGCGGAAGAGGCGCAATTTGTGGCGGCCTATCCGGATCGCCGAGTCGTGGCGCGGTATTTTGCGCTGCGGCCTTGGTATCACTGGCGCATGGCGGCCTATTGCCAATGGCGCGGGGATGAGGCGGCGCGAAATCTGGAGATTTCGGCGCTTCAGTCCATCAGGCCGAGGGCCGCATAGGCGGGCGGCATCAGTAGGCGTCTGGCTCGACCCAGTGGGAATTTCGGCAGGCTTTGCATGACCTTAGAATAGGGGGCATCGGGCTGCTTGCCCTGCACCAAATCCGCCAAAAGCGCGCCTGCATAGCTGCCCATCGCCACGCCATTGCCGTGATAGCACAGCCCGGCAAAGAGGGTGGGATGCGCGGGCACGGCCCCCACAAAGGGCACCAAGTTGCGGGAAAGGCAGACCATGCCGGACCACATATGCGTCGCTTCCACATGGCGCCAGCTGGGAAAAAGGTCTTCGAAGTGTTGGCGCAGCAGGGCGCGAATTTTGCTTTCTGCCTTGGGGGAAGCTGTCAGGCCACCCCGCATACCAAAAAGGAAGCGCCCGTCTGGCATCAGGCGGAAATAATGCAGCATATGCCGGGTGTCATAGGCCATCTGAGCGCTAGACCAGCCCTGCGCCGCTTGTTCGTCTGTTGAGATCGGACGGGTGACCATCACGGTGGATTGCGCAGGCATATAGCGACCGGCGAGCCATTGGGGGATGTTCTCGCTGGAATATCCATTGGTCGCGATCACCAATTTTTCGGCGCATAGGCGCCCCGTGGGGGTGGTCAGATGCCAGCCGGTCTCATCCTGAGCGACCTCTTGCGCCGCGCTGTTTTGATAGAGAGTCGCGCCCGCAGATTGCGCCGCGGCGGCAAGACCAAAGAGATATTTGCGTGGGTTCAGCGCAAAGCCAACGGGCGTTGTCAGGGCAGCATGGAAGCGCCCATTGAGGCCATGATCGGCAAGGTCCGGACCATCAATGAAGGTGCCGCCCTCTGTTTCGGCCTCTCGCTGCAGAGCAAGGCGAGCCTTGGCGGTATGGGCCATGATCGTTTCGCCATCGGAATGGGTGTCAGCCTCAATCCCATGGCGGGCGATCAACTGGTCCGCCAGATGGACAGCTGCCTCTTCGCCCGCGCGATAGACCTGCGTTTCGCGGGACCCGAAAAAGCGTGTCATCGCGCCTGTTCCGAGTTTGGCACCACCGAGACAGCAAAACCCGCCATTGCGTCCCGAAGCCCCCCAGCCGGGCGTTTCCGCCTCCAGTACGGCGACCTCCAGCCCGGCCTCTGCCAGATGAAGCGCGGTGGAGATGCCTGTGAAGCCGCCGCCAATCACCGCCACATCCACCCGGCGCGCCCCTTCGAGACGCGGCCAGACAGGGGCTGGGATGGTGTCATCCCACCAGCAGCCCTGTCGTGGCCCCGACCCATAGGCGTAATCGGGAAAGATGCGCCGACGCATCATGCGCTTCGCACGGCCTCTTGTTCCTCGCGGCGTTGTTTGACCAGCGCCCGTTTGCTGGCCAGCGAGGTGCCGATAACGCCGACTGTCACGATAGCGATCATGATGGTGGAGAGCGCGTTGATCTCTGGGCTGACGCCGAGTCGCACGGCCGAGAAGATCTTGATCGGCAGAGTCGTTGCGGCGGGACCGGTGTTGAAGGACGCGATCACCAGATCATCCAGCGACAGGGTGAAAGCAAGCAGCCAGCCGGACACCACCGCGGGGGCAATGATCGGCAGGGTCACAAGGCGGAACGCCTGAGCCTGAGAGCAGCCCAGATCCAGCGCGGCCTCCTCCAGCGAGCGATCAAAGGTCGCGAGACGCGAGGAGACCACCACCGAGACATAGCACATGGAGAAGGTGGTATGGGCCAATACGATGGTCAGCACGCCGCGATCCAGACCAATGCCGATGAACAGCAATAAGAGCGACAGGCCTGTGATCACCTCGGGCATCACCAAGGGCGCATAGATCATGCCGGAAAACAGCGTGCGGCCCAAGAACCGGCCACTTCGTACCAGCACATAGGCCGCCATTGTCCCCAGTACGGTGGCGATGGTTGAGGAGAAGACCGCAACCTTTACCGTGACCCAGGCCGCTTGCAGCATGGCGTCGTTCTGCATCAACTCGCCGTACCATTTGGTCGAAAAGCCCGCCCAGACAGTGACCAGTTTGCTCTCGTTGAACGAGAAGATCACCAAAATCAGCATCGGGATGTAGAGGAAGGCAAAGCCGAGGGTCAGCGAGACCACGTTGAAGGCGCTTAGGCGTTTCATTGGTCGGCCTCCTGTTCCTTTTGCTGGTTGCGCTGGAACAGCACGATGGGCACCACGAGGATCAACAGCAGGATCACTGCCACCGCCGAGGCCACTGGCCAATCGCGGTTGGAGAAGAACTCCTCCCACAGCACTTTGCCGATCATCAGCGTGTCCGACCCGCCCAAGAGCGAGGGAATCACGAATTCACCCATGGCGGGGATGAATACGAGGAAACAGCCCGCGATGATACCGCCCTTGGACAGGGGAACGGTGACCAGCCAAAAGGCGGACATGCGCGAACAGCCCAAGTCTTCGGCGGCTTCGATCAGGCTGTCGTCCATACGCTCCAGCGCGGCATAGATGGGCAGGATCATAAAGGGCAGATAGGTGTAGACGATGCCGATGTAGACGGCGGTCGTGGTGTTCAGGATCAGCAAAGGCTCAGAAATGATCCCGGTCCACAACAGGAACTGGTTCAAGAAGCCCTCGTTCGCGAGGATGCCCTTCCACGCGTAGACGCGGATCAGGAAAGAGGTCCAGAACGGCAAGATCACCAGCATCATCAGGGTCGGGCGCCATTCTTCGGGCGCGCGGGCCATGCCATAGGCGATCGGGTAGCCGACCAGCAGGGTCAGAACCGTCGAGGTTGCGGCGATCTGAAGGCTGCTGAGGTAGGCTTTCCAATAGAGGTCATCTTCGATGAGCCAGGTGAAATTCTCGAAATCCAACTCGGACAGAAAGGCCCAAATGCCCTCGGCCCAGTCGAACTGCGGGAAGTAGGGCGGACGCGCGATGGCCGCATCCGACAGCGAGATTTTCAAAACGATGGCAAAGGGCACCAGAAACAGCGCCACCAACCAAACGTAGGGAACAGCGATTAGGAAAAACCGGCGCATCAGTCAGCCAGCAGAACGCCGCCGGTGGCTGTCCAGGACAGCCAGACGGTGTCTTCCCACGTGTAGGCGCGGCGCGAAATGCGGCGGGTGTTGGCGGTCTGTGCCTTGATGATATCCCCGGTCGGCAATTCCACGTGATAGGTGGAGAGATTGCCCAGATAGGCGATATCCAACACCTTGCCCTGCACCGCATTGGCGGCCTCGGCGGGCTTTTCGGAGCTGATCGTCACTTTTTCGGGGCGGATCGCTAGATGAGCGGTTTGCCCATCGGCAAAAACATTCGAGGATTTCACGGTCAGCGGCGCGGCCCCCTCGCGCCAGTTCAGCGCATAGGTGCCTTCGCCGGTTGCGGTCACCGGACCTTCGATCAGGTTCACGTCGCCAATGAAATCAGCGACATAGACGGAATTCGGCGCCTCGTAGATATCGGCGGGCGTGGCCACCTGGATCACTTTGCCGTTGTCCATCACGGCCACGCGGCTGGCGACGGTCATCGCCTCCTCCTGATCGTGGGTCACGATCACAAAGGTGGTACCGGTCTTTTCCTGAATGTCCATCAGCTCGAACTGAGTTTCCTCGCGCAGCTTTTTATCCAGCGCGCCAAGGGGTTCGTCGAGCAGCAAGAGCTTTGGCGCCTTGGCGAGGCTGCGGGCGAGCGCCACACGCTGGCGTTGGCCGCCGGAAATCTGATGCGGTTTGCGGCGGGCGAATTTCTCCAGCCGCGTCAGGCGCAGCATCTCGTCGACGCGGGCGTTGATCTCGTTGCGGGGCATACCTTCGCGTTTCAGACCAAAGGCGATGTTTTCCCAGACACTCAGATGCGGAAACAGCGCGTAGGACTGGAACATCATGTTCACTGCGCGCTGGTTTGGCGGCACCGGGGCAATGTCCTGACCAGCAAGGAAGATTTTGCCTTCGGTCGGGGTTTCAAAACCTGCAAGCATCCGCATCATGGTGGTCTTGCCGCAGCCCGAAGGACCCAAAAGCGCAAAGAACTCACGCTCGTAGATGTCGATGGTTAAATCGTCGATTGCGGTGAAGTCGCCAAAGCGTTTGGTCACATTCTTGAACTGAATCAGCGGCTTCGCCTGCGGATCGGTCCAGGGTTCAAATACCGGTATTGCCACGTCTGCCCCCAAGCGGGCGGCACAGTGCCTGCCCGTCGTCTTCTTGTGTGTGAAAGCAGGGCGCATTGGGGTGCGCCCTGCCGGTTCGGTCAGCCTGAGTGGATCAGGTGCCGGATTTCACGCGAGTCCACAGACGGGTCACAACGCGCTGAACCTTCTGCGGGTAGGGGGCTTTGATGTAGGTGTTTTCCATCGCTGCCGGGGTCGGATAGATCGCCGGATCGCCGATCACGTCTTCCTCAAGGAACTCTTGCGAGGCCTTGTTGCCGTTGGCGTAGTAAACGTAGTTCGAAGCCGCCGCCATGTTGTGGGCGTCGAGGATGAAGTTCAGGAACTTATGCGCACCCTCGGGGTTCGGCGCATCGGTCGGGATCGCCATTTGGTCGAACCACATCAGCGCGCCTTCGGAGGGCGCGTTATAGGCGATTTCCACGCCGTTATCGGCTTCGGCGGCGCGATCGCGGGCCTGAAGGATGTCGCCGGACCAACCGAAGGCCACGCAGATATCGCCATTGGCCAATGCGTTGATGTACTCGGAGGAATGGAACTTCTGGATGTAGGGACGCACGGCTTCCAGCGCGGCTGCGGCCTGTTCCAGCTCATCCTTGTCTTGGGTGTTCGGGTCCAGACCGAGGTAGGTCAGGGCGGCTGGGATCATCTCGTCCGGTGCGTCGAGGAAATGCACGCCGCAAGCGGACAGCTTTTCCATATTCGCCGGATCAAAGACCAGCGCGAGGCTGTCGATCGGAGCGTCGTCGCCGAGCGCCTCTTTCACCTTGCCGAGGTTCGCACCGATACCGGTGGTGCCCCACATGTAGTTGATGGAATAGGCGTTTTCCGGGTCAAACCGTGCGGTGCGGTCTTGGATCACGTCCCAAACGTTGCCGTAGTTCGACAGTTTGGAGGTGTCGAGCTTTTGGAACACACCGGCTTGGATCTGGCGCTGCAGGAAGGAGCCGGTCGGCACCACCACGTCGTAGCCGGAGCCACCCGCCAGCATTTTGGTTTCCAACAGCTCGTTGGAATCGAACACGTCATAGATCAGGTCGATACCGGTTTCGGTCTCGAATTTCTCCAGCAGCGCCTCGTCGATATAATCCGACCAGTTGTAGACGCGGACTTCCTCGGCGGAGGCAGCCGACGCGACAAGCGCGATGGCGGACACGAGTGTGGCCGTTTTGAATGTCATGAGAATCTCCCCTGTGATGCCGGAGTCTTTTTGACCGGCTATGGGTTATTTTGATCAAGTTTTGCCTCATCCGGCAAGACACTTTATGTTTTCATCTGTGTTTCCATCGTGCAAGCTGCCCAAAATTTAGAAGGATCACGCTCCGGTGAATGTGCCAAATCCGCCATCTGTTTCACCGCCCGAGGGGGCCGGAAAACTGCCTGCGCATGAGCAGGTTTATCAGCGCTTGCGGGCGCAGATTTTGTTTGGCGAATTGGCGCCGGGGCAGGCGGTGACAATCCAGGGGTTGGTCGAGGCGCTCGACAGCGGCATGACACCGGTGCGCGAGGCCATCCGTCGCCTGATCTCTGACGGGGCGCTGATGTTTCAGGGCAACCGCCGCGTTTCGGTGCCGGAATTGCGCGCCGAGGATATTGATGAGCTGATTTACGCAAGAAAAACAATTGAGTGTGAGCTTGCGCGCCGTGCGGCCACTCGGATGCCTGCAGCGGAGATTGATGCGCTAGAGCAGATCGACCTGACCCTTGATAAGGCCATCGCCGGGGGAGATGTGGCGGGGTATCTCGCGCTGAACTACCAGTTTCACACCGCCCTCAATCTCCATGCGGATGCCCCCATTCTGGCCGATCTCGCCGACCGCTTGTGGCTGCGCTTTGGCCCCTCCTTGCGGGTGGTCTGCGGACGCTTCGGCACCCAGAGCTTTCCGGACCGTCATAAAGACATCCTTGAGGGGCTGCGTAAAAAGGATGCGGACTTGGTGGCTTTGGCCATGGAACGTGACGTCCTGCAGGGCATGGAACAGGTTCGTGCGGGTCTGACACCCCTCATCTGATTCGATTGACACGCGGATTTTTGATCATATTCTGAGCAAAACGTTCCCGCTCAGGAGTGTCTCATATGACCGCCATTACCAACCATCTGCCCACGGCAGAGCTGCAGGCGCTCGACGCCGCGCACCACATGCATCCGTTCACCGAAAACGGCGCTCTGGCCAAGAAGGGCGCGCGCGTCATCACCCGCGCCAAAGGCGTGACGCTGATTGACAGCGAAGGGCATGAGATCCTTGATGCGATGGCCGGCCTTTGGTGTGTGAACATCGGCTACGGCCGCGAGGAAATTGCCGAGGTTGCGGCCCGGCAGATCCGCGAGCTGCCCTATTATAACACCTTCTTCCAGACCACCCATGTGCCCGCGATTGCCCTTGCGGCCAAGATCGCAGAACTGGCGCCGGGTGATTTGAACAATGTCTTCTTCGCCGGGTCCGGGTCGGAGGCGAATGACACCAATATCCGCATGGTGCGCCACTATTGGGCGCTGAAGGGGAAGCCGACCAAGTCGATCATCATCAGCCGCAAGAACGCCTATCACGGTTCTTCCGTTGGGTCCGGTTCGCTGGGCGGCATGTCTGGGATGCACGCCCAAGGCGGTATGCCGATTCCAGATATCCACCACATCAACCAGCCGCATTGGTGGTCCGAGGGCGGCGACAGCACGCCGGAAGAGTTCGGTCTGGCCCGCGCGCAAGAGCTGGAGCAGGCGATTCTGGCGCTGGGTGAAGACCGCGTCGCGGCCTTTATTGCCGAGCCTGTGCAGGGGGCCGGTGGTGTGATCGTGCCGCCCGCGACCTATTGGCCGGAAATTCAGCGCATCTGCGACAAATACGAAATCCTGCTGATCGCGGATGAGGTGATCTGTGGCTTTGGTCGCACCGGCAATTGGTTCGGCTCTGAAACCATGGGGATCCGCCCGGATATCATGACCATCGCCAAGGGCCTGTCTTCGGGCTATGCGCCGATTGGCGGCTCGATCGTCTCTGACGAGGTGGCCGGGGTCATCGCGCAGGACGAATTCAACCACGGCTATACCTATTCTGGTCACCCGGTGGCAGCGGCCATCGCGCTGGAAAACCTGCGTATTCTTGAGGAAGAAAACGTGCTCGGTCACGTGCGGGACGTTGCGGCGCCCTACCTCAAAGAGAAATGGGAGGCGCTGACCGATCACCCGCTGGTGGGCGAGGCGAAGATCGTCGGCATGATGGGCTCCATCGCGCTGACCCCGAACAAAGCGACGCGGGCGGCCTTTGCCGCGGAGGCGGGCACCGTGGGCTACATCTGCCGCGAGCGCTGTTTTGCCAATAACCTGGTGATGCGCCATGTGGGCGACCGGATGATCATCTCTCCGCCGCTGGTCATCACCCCGGAAGAGATCGACACTTTGATCGCGCGCGCCCGCATATCGCTCGACGAATGTTATGCCGCGCTCAAGGAACAGGACCTGCTGCACGCCGCCTCCTGATCCTCACATCACTGATTCGAACGAGAAAAGGGGCCGGAAACGGCCTCTTTTTTGTGCAGAGGCGAAAAAATTAATCGGCGCTCCTGTTGTGCTTGGGGCGGAAAATGTCTCATGGTGGCGCATATGTGAAAGCATGTGTCGCAAAGTCGTCCGGCGTTGAATTAATTTGTCCGAGACAGTTCGTCTGCGCTGAGGGAGTTTGATCCCGACTCATGCGATCCGGTTGCACAGGGCAAGGCGGCTGTGCTTACACTAAGGAACGAAGAGCAGATCAATCTGCCGCGATAAGAACAAACACGGGGAGCCTGATTTGGCTGATGCGTCGACCTCTGACGCGTTCGTTGAATTCGAACGCGTTCAAAAGAGCTATGACGGTGAGACACTCGTCGTCAAAGATCTGAACCTCACCATGCCGAAGGGCGAGTTTCTGACCATGCTTGGGCCGTCGGGCTCGGGCAAGACCACCTGCCTGATGATGCTTGCAGGGTTCGAGACTGCCACCCACGGGGATATCCGTCTGGGCGGCGTGTCGATCAACAACATTCCCCCGCACAAGCGCGGCATCGGGATGGTGTTCCAGAACTACGCCCTGTTCCCGCATATGACCATTGCCGAGAACCTCAGCTTCCCGCTTGAGGTGCGCAAGATGGGCAAGTCCGAGCGCGAGGCGAAAGTCAAACGCGCGCTGGATATGGTGGAGATGGGCAACTTCGGTGGCCGTCGTCCCGCTCAACTTTCGGGTGGTCAGCAGCAGCGTGTGGCTCTGGCCCGTGCGCTGGTGTTCGAACCTGAGCTGGTGCTGATGGACGAGCCGCTGGGCGCGCTCGACAAACAGCTGCGCGAAAAGATGCAGTTTGAGATCACCCATCTGGCGCACCAATTGGGCATTACCACGGTTTACGTGACCCACGACCAGACCGAAGCCCTGACCATGTCGGACCGTGTTGCGGTGTTCAACGATGGCCGCATTCAGCAGCTCGCCCCGCCGGATCAACTGTACGAGGAACCCTCGAACAGCTTCGTGGCGCAGTTCATCGGCGAGAACAACACGCTGGAAGGCACCATCAAGGAGATCAACAACGGCCGTGCGCTGGTCCAGCTGGACGGCGGCGAGCTGATCTCTGCCACGCCAGTGAACGTCTCCGAGGCGGGTCAACGGACTCGCGTCTCGATCCGCCCCGAGCGGGTGGAATACAACAAGGATCGTCTGCAAGAGGGCGCGCATACCCTCAAGGCGGAGGTGCTGGAGTTCATCTATATGGGTGACATCTTCCGCACGCGCCTTCGGGTTGCCGGCAATGATGAGTTCATCATCAAAACCCGCAACGCCCCCGACCAGACCCGTCTTCAGCCCGGCCAGCAGATCGAAATCGGCTGGCTGCCCGAAGACTGCCGCGCGCTGGACGCCTGACGTCCCGCCGCGCGCCCGGAACCCCCGGCGACACAAAAGGATCGGGGGACCAATGATCAGAACTGGAAACGTCAAGATTCAGTGTCTCAACAAGGAGAATACACTATGAAACTGCGTAAACTGACGGCCCTGGCCGCCACGACCGCACTCTGCGCGCCCATGGCGATGGCCGAAGATATGGCCAACGAGATGACTCTCGTATCCTGGGGCGGCGCCTACCAGCAGAGCCAAGTTAAGGCCTACGTCGAGCCCTATCTGGCAATGCACCCCGAAGTCACCGTGATCTGGGACGAAAGCTCCGCTGAAGCGACCGCGAAAATGCGCGCGATGTCCGAAGCGGGCAACATCACCTGGGATCTGGTCGACGTTGTGGCCTCCGACTCCATGCGCCTGTGCGACGAAGGTCTGGCGATGGAAATCGACCACGACGAAGATCTCGCAGCCGCGCCCGATGGCACCCCGGCGTCCGAGGACTTTGGCGACCTGATCGTGTCTGACTGCTTCGTGCCGCAGATCGTTTACTCCACCACCTTCGGCTATCGCACCGACATGGTTGGCGACACCCCGCCGACCTCCGTTTGCGACGTTTTCGACCTCGAAGCCTATCCGGGCAAGCGCGCGCTGCAGAAGCGCCCGATCGACAACATGGAATGGGCGCTGTTCTGTGATGGCGTCGCCAAGGACGAGATCTACGACGTTCTGGGCACCGACGAAGGCGTTGCGCGCGCGCTCGCCAAACTCGACACCATCAAAGACAGCGTTGTCTGGTGGACTGCCGGTGCGGAAACCCCGCAGCTGCTGGCCGATGGCGAAGTCGTGATGGGCTCCACCTTCAACGGCCGTCTGTTCTCTGCCATCGCAGAACAGAACCAGCCGATCGGTATGCTCTGGGACATGCAGTCCTTTGACCTTGACGGTTGGGTTGTTCCGGAAGGCCTGCCGGCTGACCGCAAAGCCCGCGTGATGGACTTCCTGAAGTTCGCGACCGACACCCAGCGTCTGGCAGATCAGGCGAAGTTCATCTCCTACGGTCCGGCCCGTGCCTCCTCCGCTCCGCTGGTGGGCAAGCACGCCGATCTGGGTATCGACATGGCGCCGCATATGCCGACCGATCCGGCCAACGCGACCAACGTGCACATCTATGACTACGAATGGTGGGCAGATAACCGCGATGATCTGGACGCAAAATTCCAGGCATGGCTGGCTCAATAATCTTACGCCTCTGACGTAAGAGACAGATTGGGAAGGGGCCGGGTTGCCTGGCCCCCTCTCCACAAAAGATAAAAATTCCCGCACCAACACCCGACGGGGGGCTCCCTTACATGAGCGACAACACCCAAACCGGACCGGTTCTGGCCGCAGATGGCACGCCGCTAAAGCGCAGCCTCGCCCGGGCGCTCCGGATGCAGAAGATGCGCGCGCTGGCTTTGATCGCGCCCCTGCTTCTCTTCGTTTTGCTGACTTTTATTCTCCCGATTGCGGACATGTTGTTCCGCTCGGTCGAGAACAGCATCGTTTCCGAGACACTGCCGCGCACCACGGCGGCAATCCAATCCTACGACGCGGACAATGGCCAACCGCCCGAAGACTTTGTCTTTGATGCGCTGGCCTATGACCTCGTGGTTGCGGCCGAGCGCAAGGAACACACCCGTGTTGGCTCCCGCCTGAACTACGAGAACGCCGGTATCTCCTCGATCTTCCGCAAGGCCGGTCGAAAGGTGGATGATATGGGCGAGGTGTACCTCGACCAATTCGTCGACCTCGACAAAGCGTGGAAGAAACCCGATCCGTTTGTTGCGATCTTTGCCGATCCCGATTGGGCGGCAAAAGCAGGCGGTGAGGATGAGGCGCGCTTCTCCTATTCCGATGCCGCCGCCGAGGCGCTGCCGAACGCGACGGATGCTTACACTGCATGGGCCCGCACCATCCAAGAAGAGGATGGCGATAGCCCGACCAAGGAAAAGCCTTGGGCGCCCATCTATATGGCGCTCTACAATGATCTGGTGAAAAACCCGGAGGCGCCCGCCGCCTTTAGCGGCGACAGCGCGGCGATGCTGGCTGCGGCGGTGACCGCGATCCAATCCTCCGAGTGGGAGACGATGACCACCCGCGAGGCCTTTGCCGATATCGACGAAGATTGGCTCGACCCCGAGGTCTGGCGCACGATCAAGACCTATTCCGGCAAATACACCAACGGCTACTTCCTGAACGCGGCGGACTTCCAAAAAGGCCATGACGGCCCAGAGCTGCGCCCGGAGCTGGAGCGGATCTATGGCACGCTGTTCCTGCGCACCATGATCATGTCGCTGGCCATCACCATGAGTTGCATCGTGCTGGGCTATCCGGTGGCGTGGATCCTCGCCAACCTGCCCTCTCGCACGGCTAACGTGTTGATGATCCTCGTTCTTTTGCCCTTCTGGACCTCGCTTCTGGTGCGGACCTCGGCGTGGAAAGTGATGCTGCAACAGCAAGGCGTTATCAACGACGTGCTGGTTTGGCTGGGTTTGGTGGCGGATGACGCGCGTCTGGTGATGATCAACAACCAGTTCGGTACCATCGTGGCGATGACCCACATCCTGCTGCCGTTCATGATCCTGCCGATGTATTCTGTGATGCAGACCATCAACCCCTCCTACCTGCGGGCGGCCAAATCCTTGGGCGCCACCAATTGGACGGCCTTCTGGCGGGTCTATTTCCCGCAGTCGGTGCCGGGCATCGGGGCGGGGTCGATCCTCGTCTTCATCCTGGCCATTGGTTACTACATCACGCCCGAACTGGTGGGCGGCACTAAAGGCGTCTTTATCTCCAACCGGATCGCCTTCCATATTTCCCAGTCGCTGAACTGGGGTCTGGCCGCGGCGCTGGGCACCATCCTGCTGGTGATCGTTCTGGGTCTCTATTGGGCCTATGACAAGATCGTCGGCATCGACAACGTGAAGCTGGGGTAAGGCACGATGGCACTGACACCTGTTGAAAACCAAACCCCCGCCTTTACCGCCGGTGTGGCGGCCTGCGCGGGGGGCTTCTTTGGCCTCTTCGTGGGCACGGCGCAGGGCTCTGGCTTCCTCGGTCTGTTGATCGGGGCGGTGCTCCTGGGCGGCTTGGGCTTTGTCCTCACCTCCATGACGGCGCAAGCCAAAGTGATCCGTCTCGGTCTCTTGGTGGCCTTTGCGGTCGCGGGTCTGCTGCTGGGCGGATTGCCCGCCATGGTGGTCGGCGCGCTGTTCGGCGCCTTTGCGGGCTGGTTCATATTCTGGCTGGCGACTTCGCAGTATCGCGCGACGCTCGCGCCTTATCTGACGCCCGGTCAGGTGCTTTGGCACTATACCTTCCGGGTGATCTGCGGCGCGATCTTCGTCTTCCTCATCACACCGATCCTCGTGGTGATGCCGCTTTCGTTCAACGCCGAGAACTTCTTCACCTTCACGCCTGCGATGCTGCAGTTTGATCCCGAAGGCTATTCGCTGAAGCACTACCGCGACTTTTTCACCAATGCGGATTGGCAGCAGGCGCTGTGGAACTCGCTTTCCATCGCGCCGATGGCGACGCTTCTGTCGGTGGGCTTTGGCACGTTGGCGGCGATTGGCCTTAGCCAGCCGCATGTGCCCTTCCGGCGCGCGATCATGGCGATCCTGATCTCGCCGATGATCGTGCCGCTGATCATCTCGGCGGCGGGGATGTACTTCTTTTACAGCCGGATCGGTCTGCAAGGCACCTACTTCGGCGTGGTGCTGGCGCATGCGGCCCTCGGCATCCCTTTTGTGATCATCACTGTGACAGCGACCCTGGTGGGCTTTGACCGCTCCTTGACCCGCGCGGCTGCCAATATGGGTGCAGGTCCGGTCACCACCTTCTTTCGGGTGCAGATGCCGCTGATCTTGCCCGGGGTGATCTCCGGTGGCCTCTTTGCCTTTATCACCTCCTTTGACGAGGTGGTGGTGGTGCTCTTTGTCGGCTCAGCCGGCCAAAAGACGCTGCCGTGGCAGATGTTTACCGGCCTGCGCGAGCAGATCTCTCCGACCATTCTTGCGGTGGCGACCATCCTCGTGGTGATCTCGATCTGTTTGCTGACGACGGTCGAGATGCTGCGCCGCCGCTCTGAACGGCTGCGCGGCATGAGCCCCAGCTGACATCAGCCCCGCATCAAATTGAAAAAGCCCCGCCAATGCAGCGGGGCTTTTTGTTTGAAGGTCGGGAGCTGCCTGTAGCTGGCCCTAGCGCAGCCGCTTCAGCAGGCTCAAGGAGGCATAGCCATCGGGCACAAGGCCCTTTGCGCTCTGATAGGCGCGGATCGCGTTGATCGTCATCGGACCGATGCGACCGTCCACCCCTTGGGTGTTGAACCCCGCTTGGGTCAGGCGTTGTTGCAGCTCTTTGCGTTCCGAAAAGGTCAAGGAGCGATCGCCACGCGGCCAATCGCCTTGAATTTTTGCGCCGCCTTTCAAACGATCGCTCAGGTGGCCAACACCGATCACATAGGCATCTGCCGTGTTGTAACGCTCAATCACCGCAAAGTTCTTGAAGACCATAAAGGCCGCGCCCTGACCGCCCGCTGGCAGCAGGATCGAGCCGCTGCCGTAGTTCGGGACCGCTTTGCCATCGACGCCACGCACGCCCAGTTTCGCCCAGTCTGCCGGGCTCTTTTGGATCTTGCGGCTGGCCAGCGCATAGTTGAACCCACGCGGCAGGGTGACTTCCACGCCCCAGGGTTGGCCTTTGATCCAGCCGAACCGTTTGAGATAGGCCGCGGTGGAGGCCAAGGCATCCGCAGGGTTATCTGACCAGATGTCACGCTTGCCGTCGCCGGTGAAATCCACGGCATAGGCGAGGTAGGAGGTGGGGATAAACTGGGTGTGCCCCATCGCCCCGGCCCAGCTGCCGGTCATATGGCGGGGGTCAACATCGCCGGCTTGCAGGATCTTGAGGGCGGCGATCAGCTGCGCCTCAAAGAACCGACCGCGCCGCCCATCAAAGGCTAGCGTCGCAAGCGAGCGGACAATGTCCATGCTGCCGCGATAGGTGCCATAGCTGCTTTCCAGACCCCAGACCGCGACCACGACCTCTTTTTCGACGCCATAGGTCTTTTCGATCCGGTCAAGCGTGCGGCGCTGTTGGCGCAGCGCGTCCTTGCCGTTTTTCACCCGTTTGTCAGAGGCCGCGCTGTCCAGATATTCCCAGATGGTCTTGGTGAATTCCGATTGATTGCGGTCGCGCTTTATGACCTCCGGGTCATAGGTCACCCCGCGAAACGCTGCGTTCAACGTGCGCTGGCTGATGCCTTGCGCACGGGCGCGCCCCTGAAACCCTTGGATCCAGGCCTCGAACCGTTTGTTGGCGGCGGCATCTGTCGGGGTGGCGAGGGCGGGTGTTGTCGCTTCGGCCACGGCAGCCCGGACAGCGGTGCGGGCCACAGGGCGTAGGGCCGTCGCGGAGGCGAGTTGCAGCGGCTTCGCGGCCTCAGCAGTCGACGCCAGCGCCGCCTCTGGCCGCAGCAGCGGTCGTGGCGCTTCTATCGGGGCGGTTGATTGCCCCGTGTTTGCCTCGGCCATACCGACCTGAGCGACGACTCCTAGACAGAACGCTGTCTGTACCCACCTGCGCATTTTACCCTCAACACCTGCTCTGTTCATTGCCTCCAGTCTATCGCGGAACGCGGCGCCACAAAAGTGGTCTCACCGAGAGGCGGGTGCCTCAGCGCGGCTTTGCTCATTCGGCTGGCTCTGCGCGCGCAAGTGATCCAGCGCATCGCGATAAAGCGGCACGCGGGCGGGGCGAAAGGAGGTGTCAGTGACCACCAGATCCCGCATCCTGTCCAGGCGAAAGACCCGAAAGCACTGCCGCAAATAGCACCAGGCGACGAGGACAGAGGAGCTGTCGAAATAGACCAGCCCGAGCGGTTTGACCTGCCGTTCGGTCTCAGCCTGCTTGGCATCTGTGTAGGTGAACCGCACCTCGCGCTCGTCCCAAGTGGCCTGCCGCAGCGTGCCCGCATCAATGCCGGGCGGCACCGGCGGAGCAAAGCTATGCGACGACAGCACCGCATGTTGCAGGCGGTCGGCTTGGCTCTGCGGCAAGCGCGCACGCAGTTTGCGCAGGGCGGTGCGCGCGGCGTCGGAAAGGTCAGGATCGCCTTTTTGCTGCACCTCACACAGCCCCAGAACCAGCGCTTCGAGCTCTGTCGCGCCAAAGCCCAAAGGGGGCAGGGTGGCGTCCTCAATCAGGGTGAACCCAAAGCCCGCGGCTCCGTCGATTACCGCTCCCAGTCCGCGGAGCGCGTCAATGTCGCGGTGAATGGTGCGGGCAGAGACCTGCATCTCCTGTGCCAGTTGCTCGGCGGTGACGGGCGGGGTCAATTGCCGCAGGCTTTGCATCAGGCGAAACAGGCGTTCGGTCTTGGTCATCGTGCGATCTTCCTTTCGCGGTCAGCTTGGCGTCGGCTGATGACAGAAACTGGCATGAGAGGGGCATAACACAACAGGCATCACATCCCAAGAAACGGAGAGAGATGATGTTAACGCTTTTGACCCACTCGGGCGGTTTTGGCTTTTTCAGCTACAGCATGTTTTGCACCAAGGCGGCGCTCTTGCTGCAGATGTCGGGAGAGGCGTGGCAGCGGCAGGATGTGATCGATCCGCGCGAATTGGCGGCGATGCCTCATGGCAAGTTGCCGGTTCTGCGGGACGAGGCCGGGGTGCTGGTACCGGACAGCGAGGGTATTCGCCAATTCCTTGAGGCGCGCGGGGCGGTGTTTGACGCAGGCCTAGACTCGGTGCAGCAGGCGCAATCGCGCCTCGTGATCCGCATGGTGGATGAGGCACTGTGGCTGCAGCTGATGTGCGCCCGCTGGCTGGAGGACGACGGCTGGTCCCAGATGCGCGCTACGGTCTTTGCCGGTGTACCGGAAGAGCCGGTCGAAGGTTTCCGCGCAGGTGTTCTGCAGGGGCTGCATTTTGCCGGTCATGGCCGGTTTGATCGGGCGGAGCGTATGGCGCGACTGCACCAAGACCTCGGCGCACTTGCGGGGATTTTAGGCGATCAGCCCTTCCTCTTTGGGACTGCGATGACGGCCGCGGATTGTTCCGCTGCGCCGATGCTTGAGGCTCTGTCCCGTGCGCCCGCAGCGCCGCAGGTGGTGGAGGTCGCGCAGTCCTATCCCACTCTCATGGCCTATGTGGCGCGGGTGATGGATCAGGCAGCCCTTGTTCTGCCAGAAGCCGCCTAAACCAAAAAGGAAAGCGCGAAATTGGGGCAAGGGGGGGAGCTCCCGCCCGTCGCCCTTGCATGAAACATGCAATGGCTCCCGTTGGGCCGGGCAGGCCGCGCCATAGGCGCGGCCTGCCCCCCGGCGATTTGCGAAGCAAAGCGCAACCTTTCTGACCGTCTTTGCGATCAAAGGCTTACGTCGATATTTATTTGCGGGTGCGGGTGACCTTCCGCTTGTCCTTGGCCGCCTTGTGCTTGGCCTTGGCAGCCTTGCGCCGCACCACGGTGCGTCCCGCTGGGCTGCGCCGACCTTTCCCACGCCCGCCCGAGCCGCCGCCTTTGGGCAGTTCGGCATCTTCCAGCGCGAGGAGCTCTAGCTCGAGCCCACCTGTCACGGGCGCGGCCTGCACCAGACGCACCGTGACCCGCATGCCGATGGTGATCAGCATCCCGCTGTCCGAGCCCATCAACGTGCCGGCCTGGGCGTCGAAATGGAAGAACTCCCGCCCGATCGAGCGGATCGGCACCAGACCATCGGCGCCGGTCTCGTCCAACTTCACAAAGGCGCCAAAGCGCGCGATGCCGGAGATCCGCCCGGTGAACTCATTGCCCACCCGCTCGGCGAGATAGGAGGCCAGATAGCGGTCCGTGGTGTCGCGCTCCGCCAGCATCGATCGGCGCTCGGTGGCGGAGATGTGGATCGCGGTATCCTCCATCCGCTCGACTTCCTCGGGGCTGAGGCCATCCTTGCCCCAGCCATGCGCCGAGATCAGCGCGCGGTGTACGATCAGGTCGGAATAACGCCGGATCGGCGAGGTGAAATGCGCGTAGTTGCGCAGGGCGAGGCCAAAATGCCCGAAGTTTTCGGGGTGGTAATAGGCCTGCTGCATCGACCGCAGGGTCGAGATGTTGATCAGCTCCGCATCATCGGTCCCCGCCGCCGCATTCAACAGCGCATTGAGGTGACGGGTCTGCAGCACCTGCCCCTTGGCAAGGTTCAACCCTGCCGCTCGCGCGGTTTCGCGCAGCGCGTCGAGCTTGTCTTGGTTGGGTTCCTCATGGACGCGGAACAACAGCGGCTGGCGCTTTTTGATCAGCGTCTCGGCGGCGGCGACATTGGCGAGGATCATGAACTCCTCGATGAGCTTATGCGCCTCTAGCCGGTCGCGGAAGTTGACCGAGAGGACCTTGCCCTTGTCATCTAGCACGATCTTGCGCTCCGGCAGGTCGAGGTCCAAGGGCTGACGCACCCCCCGCGCGGTTTTTAGCGCGTCATAGGCAGCGTAGAGCGGCTTGATCACGTCCTCAAGCAGCGGCTCGGTGCGCGCGTTGGGATTGCCATCCATCGCGGCCTGCACTTCCTCATAGGCTAGGGAGGCCGGGGATTTCATCAGGCCGCGCACGAACCTATGGTCGATCTTGTTGCCTTCGGCGTCGATCTGCATCCGGACCGCAAGGCAGGGACGCGGCACCCCTTCGTGCAAGGAACAGAGGTCGCCGGATAGGCGATCCGGCAGCATCGGCACCACGCGGTCTGGGAAATAGCTGGAGTTGCCCCGCTTGCGTGCCTCACGGTCCAGCGCAGAGCCGGGCGTCACATAGGCGGCCACATCGGCGATGGCGACCCAGATGACATGGCCGCCGGGGTTCTTGGGATCATCATCCGCATGGGCGAAACAGGCGTCGTCATGGTCGCGCGCGTCCGACGGGTCGATGGTGATCAGGGGCAGCTCGCGCAGGTCTTCGCGCCCCTTGAGGCCCATCGGCTTGGCGGCATCGGCTTCCTCGACCACTTTGTCGGGGAAGTGATCGGGGATGCCATGCTGGTAGATGGCAATCAGCGAGACGGCTTTCGGCGCAGTCGGATCGCCAAGACGCTCGACGATGCGCGCCTTGGCAAGGCCGAGGCGCCCCTTGGGGCCGGCCTGCTCCGCCTCCACCAGCTCGCCATCCTTGGCGCCATGTGTATTGGCCTCGGGCACGATCCATTCGGCGGAATTGGCCTTGTCGATCGGCACGATCCGGCCCCCTTCGGAGCCCTTGCGATAGATGCCAAGGATGCGCTTGGGGTTGGTGCCGATGCGGCGGATGAGGCGCGCCTCGTAGTTGTGATCTTCCTCATGCACCACGGTCAGGCGGGCGAGGATGCGGTCGCCCTCTCCCAAGGCGGGGTCGGTGGCGCGCGGGATCACCATGACGATGGGTTCGATCCCCTCGCCATGCCATTCCAAGGGCTGGGCAAAGAGGTCGCCATTGTCGTCCGGCGCCTTGACCACGAGGATCGAGACGGGCGGCAAACGGTCGGGATCGCCGTAGCTGCGCTTGCGTTTTTCAAGGTTGCCCTCGGCCTCAAGCTCCTTGAGGACGCGCTTTAAGTCGATGCGCTCAGCCCCTTTGATGCCAAAGGCCTTGGCGATGTCTCGTTTGGAAGTTTGGGTCGGGTGGGCGGAGATCCAATCCAGAATCTCGGCCTTTGTCGGTATGCGCGCCATACACCTGCCGTAGCACGGCGCGCGGGGCGCGTCATGCTGAAAAGAAGGCGTATTGGGGCGCTGGGTGTGGTCGTCGCAAAGGTTGGATCAAGACCAGGGGCGGGGGCTCCCGCCCGTCGCCACAGCATTAAAATGCTATGGCTCCCGTTGGGCCCGGCGCCGTCCCCTGACGGGGACGGCGGGCGCGTGCCGCTGAGGTCGAGATTGGGGCGTGCATGGGGGCACAAGGGCTGCGGCACGCGGTGGCGCAGCGCACCGCCAGGTGCGCTGCCGGGCCCAAGGGGAGGCTTTGCTTTTTAAAGCAAAGCAAACGCGCGGGAGCCCCCCGGTCGTGAGAGGGACAACAGGTCAGCATAGCTGACCTGTTGTTTTGCGCGCGAAACAATGGGGCAGGAGAGATGCCACTTTTTGTGGGCGTTGCCTGCGGGGCGGGCGGCCAAATCTGCCATTTCGCCCCTTTTGCGCAACGCTCTTAGCGCAGTGCTTTCGCCATATCCTGATGCTCGATCCCGGCATCGAGGTAGAGAGGACCAAAGGCCTCAAACCCCAGTTTTTCGTAGAACCCCAGCGCATGGGTCTGGGCGCCGAGCTTGGCGCGGGTGATCCCCTCGCGCGCGGCCGCCACCGCCACGCAGGCCTCGATCAGCTTGGCCCCGAGCCCGGTGCCGCGCGCCGATTGCACCACGCAGACGCGGCCGATCTTGGCGGTTTCGTCGAGCCAGACAATTCGCGCGGTGCCCACCGGCACCCCGTCCAGCACCGCCAGAAGATGGGTCGCCACCGCATCGAGCGCGTCGCGCTCTTCTTCCACCGGCACGCCTTGTTCGCCGACAAAGACCTCGTGCCGCAGGGCGTAGCAGGTCTCCAGATCCGTGGTCACGTCAATAGTCAGGCTCATGCGAAATAGTCCTGCAGGATCCGGGTATAGATCGATTTCAGCTGGTGGATCTGCGCCACCTCGACGCATTCATCCACCTGGTGCATGGTCTTACCCACAAGGCCAAATTCCACCACCGGGCAATGTGCCTTGATGAACCGCGCGTCCGAGGTGCCGCCGGTGGTCGAAAGCTCCGGCACCTGGTTGGTTTCGGTCTGCACCGCCTTTGAGACCAGCGCCGAGAGATCGCCCGGCGGGGTTATAAAGCTCTCGCCGGAGATTTTCACCTCCATCGCCACTTTGAGCCCGAACTCCTCGGCCACTTTATCCGCCTCGCCTTGCAGCCACTCGGTCAGCGGCGCGCCGGAGTGCAGCTCGTTAAAGCGGATGTTGACCGCCGCCCGCGCCTGCGCCGGGATCACATTGGTGGCGGGATTGCCGGTGTCGATGGTGACAATCGCGAGGGTGGAGGCGTCGAAATGCTCCGACCCTTCGTCCAGTTGGTGGCTGCCGAGACGATCCATCAGCCGTGCCATGCCATTCAGCGGATTGTTGGCGCGGTGCGGATAGGCGGAATGGCCTTGCACGCCCGTCACCGTGAACCAGGCGGTCATCGAGCCGCGCCGGCCGATCTTGATCATCTCACCCATATGATTGGGGCAGGTCGGCTCGCCCACGAGGCAGACCGACATCTGTTCGCTTTCGCGATCCATATAGTCCAGGAGCGCGGTGGTGCCGTCCACGGCGTCGCCCTCTTCATCGCCGGTGATGGTCAGGACCACGGCACCCTCGGGAGGTGTGTCGCGGACAAAGTCGATCGCAGCGGCGGCAAAGGCGGCGACGCCGGATTTCATATCGGTCGCGCCCCGGCCATACATCACCCCGTCGATGACCTCAGCGCCAAAGGGATCGCGGGTCCAGGCGGCGGCATCGCCCACCGGCACCACATCGGTATGGCCGTTAAAGCCAAAGGTCTTGGCATGGCCCTTGTCGCCCCAGCGGGCAAAGAGGTTGGAGACCTCGCCGCGATCTACCCGGGTACAGGCAAAACCGGCCTCGCTCAGGACCTGCTCGAGCAGCACCAAGGCGCCGCCTTCTTCGGGGGTGACCGAGGGGCAGCGAATGAGCTCTGCGGTCAGCTCTACGGGGTCGATGGCGCTCATGGTGGGCTCTCCTGTTGGGCTTTGGGCCGCGTCTCTGTTTGGAACCTGATGTGCCACAACCCCGGTGGAAACGCACGAAGCGTCTGCCCGGGTGGGCGCGAACCGCGCCCGCCGTGGGGCGGGCGGACGCGGGCCTGCCGCTGGCGCGACAGGCGGGGCGGGCAGGACACATCAGGTTTTCGACAAAGGACTTAAGCCGTATAAGGCGCGGGTGCAATTGGCGGCTGTGGCGGAAATGCTTGTGCCGCGCGCGGCGGCGCGATTGTGGGACTGACAGAGGCGGCGCGCCGTGCTACCGTCCAAGGCAATAACAAACCGAGGCACGGGTTGCGGCGACGACAAGATCGCCCGGGCGTGTCACGAGCAGGACCAGACCAGACTGAGGACGACCGTGCCGCGCGCTTTGCCGTGTGTGGTGCCGCTGATCCGTTGCGTCTGATGGCCCCGGTCGTGACCCTAGCCCTGACCCCCGGAACCTTGGATCTGGAACTGAGGGACGCCCCGGGCACAAAAGGCCGATCAACGCGCCGCCCGGGGCACGACATTCTCAAGCGTCGCAGCCAATGCGCGCTGGGCAAGACGCTGAAACAGGCGCGTGGCGAGGTGTGGCATGGCAGGCAAGACCCCACAGAAGGGCGGCAGGTGGCTTGGGATTTGGCACCGGCAGGGGCGCTATTTCGACAGCGCGGGCCTGACGGAGGCGGGCGAGAGCGGCACGCTCTTGCTGCGCGAGGCAAATGCCCTGTTGCCCCAAGGCGCGCTGGTCTTTGAACTGCGCCTTCCCGAACTCAGCCGACCTGAACCCATGGTTCTGTTTGAGCGCGGCGGCGATTGGCCCCTACGGCTGGCGCTGACCGCGATCCCCGGTGGCGGCATCAACCTTGTGCTGGAGCACTATGGCACCGTCGAACACAAGACGCTGAACCCGTCGCGAGATGGGCGCGCGGATCAACTGCGCCTCACCCTCAGCTGGGATGCGCCGGGGTTTCGCGGCAGTCTTGCGTTGGAGCGGCCAGAGGGGATGCGGGCGCAAATCGCCGAGATCCAAAGCCCGCGCCCGTGGCGGTTGGAGGACCTTCAGGCGCTGCTGACAGATGCACCGGATGTCTATCTGGCGCCGGGGGTGGAGATGATCGCCCTGTCGCGCGCGCCCGAGGCCGTCGGCCCGATGCCGGGCCTGTGCCTTGGCACCTTGATCGAAACCGAAGAGGGGCCGCGGCCTTTGGGGCAGATCCAGCGCGGAGATCTGGTGCGCAGCGCGGGGGGCGATTTGGTGCCGGTGCTGCATGTGCTGCGCCGGCAGGTCCCGAGTTTCGGGGCATGGCAACCCATCCGCCTGCGGGCGCCCTATTTCGGACTGGATCGCGACTTGATGCTCGCGCCGCACCAGCGGCTGCTGCTGACAGGGTCAGAGGTGGAATATCTCTTTGGCAGCGAGGCTGTCTTGGCCCCGGCTGAAACCCTTGCCGGGACAAAGACCGCGAGCAAATTGCGCACCGCAAGCCCACTGGTGACCTATGGCCAGGTGATCCTGCCCGGACATGAGGTTCTGCGGGCGTCGGGCCTCGGCGTTGAAAGCCTGTTTCTGGGGCGGTTGCGGCGCGATCGTCCCGCCCTTGCAGCGAGCCTTCTGGGCGCGGTGGACCGAAACAGCCTGCCGGAGCATGCGCAGCCTCGGTATCCCGTTGTGCGTGCATTTGATGCAGCCGTGCTGGCGGAACAGCGTATGGCGTAACGCATTGTCTTGATACTTATGCACTTTGCCCGCTATGGCAGAAGCAGACCGAGCGAAAGCCTCTGGAAAGACACCTGCCGATGACCCTGCGTGCCGCCCTCTTTAGCGTCTTTGTTTTGCTGACCAGCCTATGCGCGGGCATGGGCCAAACGGTGCGCGCGCAAGAGGTGGTGGTCAATACCGTGACGCGGCCGCCCTTTTCGATGCCGGTGGCCGGGCAGGACGTGGGCTTTACCATGGATCTGCTGCGAGAAGTCGCCCGTCGCTTGGGCTGGGACCTGCGGGTGAACCGGGTCGACAGCTTTGCTCAGATGCTCGAAGGGGTGGAGCGAGGCGAGGTCACTCTGGCGGCGGCCAATATCTCCATCACGGCGGGGCGCGAGGCGGTGATGGACTTCTCGCAGCCGATCTTTGAGAGCGGGTTGCAGATCATGTTGCAGGCCGAGGACGTCTCGGAGCCGAGCCTCCTGTCGGCCTTGCTGTCCTGGGACCTGTTCGCGGCCATTGGCATCGCTTTTGTCCTGCTGTTGGCCGGGGGCATGTTGATGTGGCTGTTTGAACGCCGCGCCCAGCCCTATTTCGACCGTCCGCTGAAAGAGGCGTGGTTCCCGTCGTTCTGGTGGGCGCTCAATCTCGTGGTCAACGGTGGGTTCGAAGAGCGGGTGCCGCGCAGCATTCTGGGCCGCCTGTTTGGTGTGCTGCTCGTCTTGTCCTCGCTGTTCATCGTGTCGGTCTTTGTTGCCAAGATCACGGCGGCGATGACGGTTGAGGCGATCAACGGGTCGGTCAATTCGGTGAATGACCTCTACGGCAAAAAGGTTGGCACCATTCAAGGCTCTACCGCGGCGGGATTTTTGGATCGTCGCGAGATCGACTACACCGATTTTCCGGGGCTGGACGAACTGCTTGAGGATTTTGAGAAGGGCAATACCCGGATCGTGGTCTTTGATGCGCCGGTTCTGAACCACTACGTCCGCACCGCAGGCGATGGGCTCGGGGTGGTCACGGGGCGCAAGTTTCTGACGGAATATTACGGGATCATCTTCCCGCAGGGCTCCGAGTATCTGGAACCCACCAACCGCGCCCTCCTGTCGATGCAAGAGGACGGGACCTATGATGCCATCTATCGCAAGTGGTTTGGCAGCCGCCCCTGAGTGGGGCCGCCAACCGCGTGTTCGCCCTCTCGAGGGGGAGGCGCGATCAGTTCGGCGTGGCGCTGTCGTCGAGCCCTGAGAGTTCGTCGCCAAAGAACGGCGTCATCTGCGCAACAATCACGGCGTTTTCTTCCAGCGCGCGCTGCATCAGGCCGCGTTCCTCATCGTCGATCTCGTGGCCTTCGGCCTCGCGTTCCGCGAGGGTGCCATAGCCGGTCACGTCCAGAGGCGCGGTGTCGGCCTGTTTCAGGATCGCCACGGTTTCACGCACGGCTTCGGCCTCGTCCACGCCGGAGGCATAGACCATGAGCGCGGCACCGGTGGCCCCTTCGGGCAGCCCGTCACCTTCTTTGCGACCGATTTGAACCAGCAGCGTGTAGACCTGCTGACGAGAGGGTTTCTTTTGTGTCATGCGCCTGCATTAGACGGCGGCGCTGGGGGTCGTCAAACCCAATTGCCTCAAATTTTCCTTAATTCCTCCCGGCAATGGCTACAATCTTAACCGCTTGGTAACATTGAGGCCGGGGCGCACCCGGATTGGGCAGCAGTTGACGAAAGTGATAGGCTAGAATGGCCACGGCGCAGGAATTGCCAATCGATACGAGTGCCACCGCCGAACAGATGGCGGAGGCTATCTTTGGCAATGGCATCGAAATCACCTCTGCGAGCTATACGGGCGCTGCTTCGGCCTCGGGTATTTACAGCGATGGCAATACGATCGCGCCGGGGGTGACGCCCTCGGATAGCGGGGTCATTCTGTCGACCGGCAGGGCGACGGATTTCACCAACTCCTCTGGCTCCTCGGACACCAATACATCGGCCAGCCGCACCACCCAGCATGGGACGGCAGGGGATGCCGATCTCACAGCGATTGCGGGTGGCCAGACCTATGACGCGGCGGTGTTTGAGGCGGAGTTCATCCCTGATGGCTCCACCCTGTCGATGCAGTTTGTGTTCTCCTCTGAGGAATATCTCGAATACGTCGGCAGCGGGTTCAACGATGCTGTGTCTGTGTGGGTCAATGGGGTCGAGGCGGCCTTGGTGGTCGGGGACGGTGGTGTCACGATCAACAACATCAACCCCAACTCCAACTCTGATCTCTACGTCGACAACCCGGCGAGCGCGGACACTTACAATACGGAGATGGACGGGTTCACCGTCACGCTGCGCCTGACCGCTCCAGTCAATCCGGGCGAGGTGAACACGATCAAGATCGGCATCGCGGATACAGGCGATGCGCAATACGATTCCAACCTGCTGATCGCCGGGGACTCGGTACAGACCGCGCTGGTCGCAGGCGACGATGCGGTGACGGTTGCCGAAGGCTCGACCACTACGGTGGACGTTCTGGCCAACGACAGCCAGAGCAATGGCGCCTCGCTGACAATCACCCATATCAACAACCAGCCGGTTGTGGCGGGCAGCTCGGTGACCCTCTCCAGCGGCGAAGTTGTGACGCTGAACGAGGATGGCACCTTCGACATCTCCGGGCAGGAGGATGTGGACAGCGACGAGACCACGGTCTTTACCTATACCGTGTCGGACAGCGAGGGGAACTCGGACGTTGGTTACGTCAACCTGACCACCACCCCCTGTTTTGTTGCCGGAACCCTGATCGAAACGGTCCTTGGGCCGGTTCCGGTTGAGGCGCTAGAGGTGGGTATGAAGGTCAAGACCCGCGACCATGGCGCGCAAAAGATCCGCTGGATCGGGCGCAGCAGTCGACAGGCGCTGGGCAAGGATGCTCCGGTTCGGATCGCGGCCGGCGCGCTTGGCCTGCATGAGGAGATCGAGGTCTCCCCTGCGCATCGGGTTTTGTTGCGATCCGCATGGGCCGAGATGATGTTTGGCCAAGAAGAGGTACTGGTGCCCGCGCATCAGCTGGTGAACGATCACAGCATTCGACGCCGCAGCGATGGCACTCCGGTGACCTACTTCCACATCCTGTTCGATCAGCACGAAATCGTCTGGGGCAATGGCTTGGAAAGCGAGAGCTATCATCCCGGCGCCGACAGCCTTGCGGGTTTGGACGACGCAACCCGGGCAGAGTTTTTCGATCTGATGGGCGACAGCTGGCGCGATTATACTGCGATGGAGCGTCCGACCTTACGCTCCTACGAGACCCGCGCGCTTCTGGCGATGCACTGAGGATGCTGCGCTGGGGCGCGGCCCTTAGTAGGTGCTGCGCATCCGATAGCCGGGGTGATAGGTCATCCGGGCAAAGGTGACGGGCTGGTCCTGAAACCAAGTGGAACGCTCCATCTGAAATAGCGGCGCACCGGGCGCGCAATTCAGATACTCCGCCAGCGTCGCATCGGCGGCGGTGGCCAGAAACCCCACCTCGGCATTGGAAAAGGGCACGGCAGACAGCAGCCATTCGCTGGGCGGGGTGGTCTCGAAGTCCGTGTCCTGGCAGTCCAGCACGGCGGCGATGTTGATCCAGCGATCCTCAAACTGAAAGGGCTGGCCATCGGCGTAATGCATCGCCTCGATATGCAGGATGTCACAGCCCGCGGGCAGGCCCATCTGCGAGACCAGCCAGCCCGGCGCGGCCTGCAGGTTGCGCGAGACCATGGCATAGCGATAGGTGGCGTTGCGCTCCTCGACCAGACGACGGGCGGTGGCGATCTCCAGCTTGGCTTGCTTGACCGGCTGCAGCGCAACGCGGGTGCCGCTTTTGCGTTTGCGGTCGATGATGCCGCGCTCGGCCAATTCGCGCAGGGCACGATTCACCGTGGCGCGGGCACAGCCAAACTCCTCGGCCAGATCAGCCTCGGTCGGCAAGAGCGCCCCTTGCGGCCAGACGCGGTCCTCGATCCGGCGCATGACCTCGTCGCGGACATCTTGAAAACCGGTTTTCTTCGCTGCTTGCACGCTTGGGTCTCACTGTGGATAATAACTCAGACTTAATTACATTATGTCTGCATTAAATTCGAGATGTAAAGGAGAGGCGCATGCGCTTTGACGCGGCGACAGTGGCGGCGCAGCCGTGGAAGAACGGCGGTGGCACCACGCGCGAACTGGCGACTGTCGCGGATGCGGCGGGCCTTTTGTGGCGGGTGAGCCTTGCGGATATCGCCAAGGACGGGCCGTTTTCGGCCTTTCCCGGCCTTGCACGCGTTCACACCATCATAGAGGGGCAGGGGCTGACTCTCCATGGGGAAAGCGACCTGCTGGAGGCGCGGCCCCTGCGGCCCTTGGCGTTTGACGGGGGGCTGGCGTTGAGCGCGCGGCTGGTTGCGGGGCCCTGCCAGGCGCTGAACCTGATTTACGACCCTGCGCGCCTTACGGCAGAGGCCGAGGTGGTCGTGGGCGCCTTTACCGCCGAGGCGGGCGATGTGGTCTTTGCCATCAAGGGCGGCATGCGCCTTGGTGGCGAGGTCTTTGCCAGCGGTCAGGGGATGCAACTGGAAGGCGCGACCCCCGGCGAAACCGGGGGCGCGGTGCTTGTGCTGCGTCTCAGAGAGAGGCCAGCAGCGCGGTGATCGCGCGGCGATACTTGGCGAGGATGGCGTCACGGGCAATGTGGCGCCCCTCCTGCACCATGTGACGGCCGGCCGCCCAGACATCGCTGACGCTGTGGTCGTCGGCGGCAAAGCAGAACCCATCGAGGAGCTGCCCCTCCGGCAGGCCAAAAAGCGCGGGATGGGCGCGGTCCACCGCCACCAGATCCCCCAGCGCGCCCACCGCAATGCGGCCGGCATCGCGGCCCAAGGCCTGCGCCCCGCCCTTGGCTGCGCCGAGGTAAAGCGTCTCGCCCACCGAGCCTTCGCCCGGCACCAGCACATTGCGCGCTAGGTCGCGCAGGCGTTGGGAATATTCCAACGTCCGCAGCTCCTCCACCAGCGAGATGCGCACGTTGGAATCTGACCCGACGCCAAAGCGCCCGCCCGCCGCCAGATACTGCGGCCCGTTGAACGGCCCGTCGCCCAAGTTCGCCTCGGTGATCGGGCAGAGCCCCGCCACCGCGCCGCTCTGCGCCATGCGGAGGGTTTCGTCCTCGGTCATATGAGTGGCATGGATCAGGCACCATTGGGCATCGACGGGCGCATTGGCGAGTAGCCATTCGACGGGCCGGGCGCCGAGCCAGGTTTTGATCTCGGCCACCTCGCGCGGTTGTTCGGCGATGTGGATGTGGATCGGCTTGTCCTCGGCCAGCGGCAAAACGCGGGCGAGTGTTTCGGGGCAGACGGCGCGCAGGGAATGCGGCGCGATGCCGACCATTGCGTCGCGCCCGAGCTCTTGCGCCGCGCTGCGGGCCTCGGCGAGCAACTGCGCGAAGCGGTCGGTGTCATTGCCGAAGCGGAGCTGCCCCCCCGCCAAGGGCTGTTTGCCTGCACCGCCATAGGTGTAGAGCACCGGCAGGTGGGTGAGGCCGATGCCGGTCTCCTTGGCGCCTGCCATCACCCGCAGGCTGAGCTCTGCAAGGCTGTCATAAGGCGCGCCGCCGGGCTGGTGGTGCACGTAGTGGAATTCGCCGACCGAGGCATAGCCGGCCTCCATCATCTCCATAAAGGTCAGGGCGGCGATGGCCTCATATTGCTCGGGCGTGAGGTGGTCGAGGAAGCGGTACATCAGCTCACGCCAGGTCCAGAAGCTGTCCTGCCCGCCGGCGCGATATTCGGTGCGCCCGGCCATCGCGCGCTGAAAGCTGTGCGAATGGAGGTTGGCGAGCGCGGGCAGCAGCACATCGACATGGGTGTCGCCGGGCTGCGCGGCGGCTCCCACCTCGATCTGGCTGATCGCCCCCTCAGCGAGGGTCACGCGGACATTCTGAGCCCAGCCCTCGGGCAAACAAGCGGTGGCGGCGAAAATTACCTGCATCTGACCCTCTTATGTATAGACATAACGAGATTAAGCGCATACCGTTTGAGGAGCAAGAAGATTCTGAGAGGGTGCGATGGGCGACAAATACGTTCTGAGCGGGGCGAAACTGGCCACGATGGAGCCGGGCGCGCCCTATGGATTGATCGAAGAGGGCGCGGTTGTCGTCGGTGGAGACCTCATCCTGTGGTGCGGCGCGGCTGACGCGCTGCCTTCGGAGTTCCAGGCCCTGCCGCATCGCGATCTCGGTGGTCGTTTGGTGACGCCGGGTCTGGTCGATTGCCACACGCATCTGGTGTTTGGCGGCGACCGGGCGGGCGAGTTCGAGATGCGGCTGAATGGCGCCACCTATGAGGAAGTGGCGCGCGCCGGGGGCGGCATCGTCTCCACCGTGACGGCGACTCGGGCGGCGGATTTGGACGCTTTGGTTGCGCGCGCGCTGCCGCGTCTTGATACGCTGATCGCCGAAGGGCTGACGACAGTGGAGATCAAATCGGGCTATGGGCTCGACCGCGACACCGAGCTGAACATGCTGCGCGCCGCCCGCCGATTGGGCGAGGTGCGCGATGTGACGGTGAAAACCACCTTCCTCGGGGCCCATGCGGTGCCCGCGGAATATGCCGGACGCGCCGACGCTTATCTGGACGAGGTCTGCCTGCCGACCCTGCGCGCCGCCCATGCCGAAGGGCTGGTGGATGCGGTCGATGGCTTCTGCGAGGGCATCGCCTTTTCCGCCGCGCAGATGGCGCGGGTGTTTGATCTGGCCGCTGAGCTGGGCCTGCCGGTGAAGCTCCATGCCGAGCAGCTGTCGCATCAGGGCGGCACCAAGCTGGCGGCGGAGCGGGGCGCGATTTCGGTCGACCACGTGGAATATGCCACCGAAGACGACGCCCGCGCGATGGCGGCTTCGGGTTCGGTAGCGGTGCTGCTGCCCGGCGCGTTTTACACGATCCGCGAGACGCAACTGCCGCCGATGGAACATTTCCGCACCCATGGCGTGCCGATGGCGCTGGCGACGGACTGCAACCCGGGCTCCTCGCCGCTGACCTCGCTTCTGCTGACGCTCAACATGGGCTGCACCCTGTTCCGCCTGACCCCGGAAGAGGCCATGGCCGGAGTGACGAGCCACGCCGCCCGCGCGCTGGGCCTTGCGGATCGCGGGCGCATTGCCCCCGGGTTGCGCGCCGATCTGGCGGTCTGGGACGTGTCCCGCCCGGCCGAGCTGGCCTATCGCATTGGTTTTAATCCCCTTCACGCCCGCATTCAGAGCGGCAAACTGGAGACCCGTTCATGATCGAGATGATCCCCGGCACCGTAACCCTCGCCACCTTGGAAGAGATCTGGCGCAAGGGCACCCCGGCCCATCTGGCGGCCTCGGCCCGTCCTGCGGTGGAGGCGGCGGCGGCCATGGTGGCCGAGGCTGCGGCAGGTGAGGCGCCCGTCTATGGCATCAACACCGGCTTTGGCAAACTGGCCTCGACCAAGATCGCGGCCAAGGACACGGCGACGCTGCAGCGCAACCTGATCCTTAGCCATTCCTGCGGCGTGGGCGAGCCCTTGGCCGAGGATAAAGTGCGGCTGATGATGGTGCTGAAGCTTTTGTCGCTGGGGCGCGGGGCCTCGGGCGTGCGCTGGCTGGTGATCAACCAGATCGAGGAGATGCTGGCGCGCGGCGTAACCCCCGTGGTGCCCTCGCAGGGCTCGGTTGGCGCCTCGGGCGATTTGGCGCCGCTCGCTCATATGACCGCCGCGATGATCGGCGAGGGAGAGGCGACCTTTGAAGGCGAACGCCTGTCCGGTGCCGAAGCGCTGAAGCGCGCCGGGATGGAGCCGATTGTGCTGGGGCCGAAAGAGGGGCTTGGCCTGATCAACGGCACGCAATTCTCCACCGCCTGCGCGCTCGCCGGGCTGTTCCAAGCGTTGGAGCTGGCGCGGGCCTCGATGGCGATTGCGGCGCTGACGACGGATGCGATCATGGGTTCCACCGCGCCTCTGGTGGCGGATATCCACACGCTGCGCGGCCATGCCGGCCAGATCGACGTTGCCGCCCAGATGCGCGCGATCATGGAGGGCTCGGAGATCCGCGAGAGCCACCGCGAGGGCGACACCCGCGTGCAAGACCCCTATTGCATCCGCTGTCAGCCGCAGGTCGTCGGGGCCGCGCTTGACGTGCTGCGCATGGCGGCCCGCACGCTGGAGGTTGAGGCCAATGCGGTGACGGATAACCCGCTGGTGCTGGTCGAACAGGGGCTGATCGTCTCCGGTGGCAACTTCCACGCGGAATACGTCGGTTTTGCTGCCGATCAGATCGCGCTCGCCGTGGCGGAGATCGGGGCGATTGCCCAGCGCCGCGTCGCCTTGATGGTTGACCCGACCCTGAGCCACGACCTGCCGCCCTTCCTGACGCCGAACCCCGGCCTCAACTCTGGCTTTATGATCGCCGAGGTCACCACCGCCGCCCTGATGAGCGAAAACAAGCATCTGGCGAACCCCTGCGTGACCGACTCGACGCCGACGTCGGCCAACCAAGAGGACCACGTCTCGATGGCCGCCCATGGCGCGCTGCGTCTGGCGCGGATGACTGCGAACCTGTCGGTGATCCTCGGGGTGGAGATGCTCTGCGCCGCCCAAGGGGTTGAGGCGCGCGCGCCGCTCAAGACCTCGGACCGGTTGCAGGCCCTGCTGGCGATGCTGCGCAGCGAGATCCCCAGCCTGGGCGAGGACCGCTACCTCGCGCCGGAGATCGAAGCCGCAAGCGCCATGGTGCGCGCCGGCCGCGTGGCCGCAGCCGCAGGCGTGGAGGTCGCGGTATGATCGAGGTCACCCAAGGCTCCTCGCCCTTGATCCTCGGCCTGCCGCATACCGGCACCGAGGTTCCAGCAGAGGTGGCCAAGGATCTGAACGAGGTGGGTCGCGGCCTTGCCGATACCGACTGGCATATCCACAACCTCTATGCGGGCTTGGTGGAGGGGGTGACCACCGTGCGCACCCCGATCCATCGCTATGTGATCGACGTGAACCGCGATCCCGAGGGCGTCAGCCTCTATCCCGGTCAGAACACCACGACCCTGGTGCCGCTGACCGATTTCGACGGCAATCCGATCTGGAGCACCGAGCCGGATGCGGCGGAAATCGCCCGTCGGCGTGACGCCTACCACGCGCCCTATCACGCGGTGCTGGAGGGCGAGATGGCGCGGGTGGCGGCGATCCACGGCTTTGCCATCCTTTATGACTGCCACTCGATCCGGGGCGATATCCCGTTCCTGTTTGAGGGGCGTCTGCCGGATTTCAACGTCGGTACCAACCTCTGTACCACTTGCGCGCCGTCGATCGAGGCGCTGGTGGTCGCGCGGTGCCAACAGGCGGAGGGCTACTCCTCCGTGCTCAATGGCCGCTTCAAGGGCGGTTGGACCACCCGCCACTATGGCCGCCCCGCTGAGGGCTGGCACGCCATCCAAATGGAACTCGCGCAGGCGACCTATTGCGACGAGTGCCCGCCTTGGACCTATGACCCCGCCCGCGCCGAGCAAATGCGCGCGCATCTCACCCAAATCCTGACTGATCTGACTCAATGGAGGCCCGCATGAGCGATCCCCGCAAGAACACCCGCGACATCTACCCCGCCACCGGCACCGAGATCACCGCAAAGTCCTGGCTGACCGAGGCGCCGATCCGGATGCTGATGAACAACCTGCACCCCGATGTGGCGGAAAACCCGCATGAGCTGGTGGTCTACGGTGGCATTGGCCGCGCCGCGCGCACCTGGAAAGATTTCGACCTGATCGTCGAGACCCTGAAAGGCCTTGAGGAAGACCAGACCCTGATGGTGCAATCCGGCAAGCCGGTTGGCGTGTTCCAGACCCATAAGGACGCGCCCCGCGTGCTGATCGCCAACTCGAACCTGGTGCCGCATTGGGCCAATTGGGACCACTTCAACGAGCTCGATAAAAAGGGCCTGATGATGTACGGCCAGATGACCGCCGGGTCCTGGATCTACATCGGCACCCAAGGCATCGTGCAGGGCACTTACGAGACCTTTGCCGAGGCGGGCCGTCAGCACTATGGCGGTGATCTCAAGGGCAAATGGATCCTGACCGGTGGTCTCGGCGGCATGGGCGGCGCGCAGCCCCTCGCAGCGGTCTTTGCCGGCGCCTGCTGTCTGGCGGTGGAGTGCAACCCGGATTCGATCGATTTCCGCCTGCGCACCCGCTACCTCGACGAGAAGGCCGAGACGCTGGACGAGGCCCTCGCGATGATCGACCGCTGGACCAAGGCGGGCGAGGCGAAATCCGTTGGCCTGTTGGGCAATGCGGCGGATGTTTTCGCCGAGCTCGTTGAGCGCGCTAAAGCGGGCGGTGTGCGTCCCGATATCGTCACCGACCAGACCTCGTCCCATGATCCGGTCAATGGCTACCTGCCGCAGGGCTGGACCATGGCGGAGTGGAAAGAGAAGCGCGAAAGCGACCCCAAGGCGGTGGCCAAGGCGGCGCGCGCCTCAATGAAGGTGCAGGTGGAGGCGATGGTCGCCTTCCACGACATGGGCGTGCCCACGGTCGATTACGGCAACAACATTCGTCAGATGGCGCTGGAAGAGGGGCTGGAGAACGCCTTTGCCTTCCCCGGCTTTGTGCCGGCCTATATCCGCCCCTTGTTCTGCAAAGGCATCGGGCCGTTTCGCTGGTGCGCGCTCTCCGGTGACCCGGAAGATATCCGCAAGACCGACGCCAAGATGAAGGAACTGTTCCCCGAGAACGAGCACCTGCACCGTTGGCTCGACATGGCGGATGAGCGGATCGCCTTCCAAGGCCTGCCGGCGCGGATCTGCTGGATTGGTCTGGGCGACCGCCACAAGGCCGGCCTTGCGTTTAACGAGATGGTCCGCAACGGCGAGCTCTCCGCCCCGGTGGTGATCGGTCGCGACCATTTGGACTCCGGCTCGGTGGCCTCGCCCAACCGCGAGACCGAGGCGATGATGGATGGCTCTGACGCCGTGTCCGACTGGCCGTTGCTGAACGCGCTGCTGAACACCGCCTCCGGCGCGACCTGGGTGTCGCTGCACCATGGCGGCGGCGTCGGCATGGGCTTCTCGCAGCACTCCGGTGTGGTGATCTGCTGTGATGGCACCGAGGACGCGGACCGTCGCATCGGCCGGGTGCTGTGGAACGATCCGGCGACCGGCGTGATGCGTCACGCGGATGCGGGTTACGAGATCGCGAAGGATTGCGCCAAGGAACACGGGCTGAACCTGCCCGGCATCCTCGGCTGATCCGGCTGACAGAAGGTGAGAAGAGGGTCGCTGCGGCGGCCCTCTTTTTATGCGCGTCCCTCAGGCGATCTGCAGGGCCGGTTGGGAGGCGACCCACCAGGTGGTGCCGCTCGGTTCTTTGATACCCGCGCGCAGATCCTCTCCCGCGCGGGTCTGCATCGGCTCTTGCACGATGCGGCCCCCGGCGGCGATGGCGCGGTCAAAGGCGGCCTGAGCATCCGGCACATAGAGGTGGATATGGGCATCGCAATCCGCCCCTTCGGGCAGGCTTCCGATCATCAGAACGCTGTCGTCAATCCGCACTTCGGCGTGGCTCAAATCGCCCTCGGCATCGTTGTGTCGTCGCAGCACCGTCGCATCAAAAGCTTGTTCGAGAAAGGCGATGGTGCCCTCGGGATCGTGACACACGAGATAAGGGCTGAGCGAGGGGTAGTTCGAAGGCTTCCAGGATGCTGGCATTTGACTGGCTCCTAACACAACACAGAACACATCCGGGCGTTTGAAGACGACCCATGTCATTAACCTATCGCAACAGATAAAACATTCCAGAAAAACAATATTTTAATATGTAAAAAAACAGGCAGCCGAAGCCGCCTGTTTTCAGAACTTTAGATCTGTTGCCAAAAAATGGCGGCGATCAGTCGCGCAGCAGCTCGTTGATGCCGGTCTTGGAGCGGGTCTTTTCGTCCACGCGCTTCACGATCACCGCGCAGTAGAGGTTGATGCCGTTTTTCGACGGCATGGAGCCTGCCACAACGACGGAGTAGGGCGGCACTTCGCCATACATCACTTCGCCGGTTTCGCGGTCGACGATCTTGGTGGATTTGCCGATGAAGACGCCCATGCCAAGCACGGAGCCTTCGCGCACGATGCAGCCTTCGACCACCTCAGAGCGCGCACCGATAAAGCAGTTGTCTTCGATGATGGTCGGGCCGGCCTGCATCGGCTCCAGTACGCCGCCAATGCCGACGCCGCCAGAGAGGTGCACGTTTTTGCCGATCTGCGCGCAAGAGCCGACGGTGGCCCAGGTGTCGACCATGGTGCCTTCGTCAACATAGGCGCCGAGGTTCACAAAGGAGGGCATCAGCACCACGCCGGGGGCGATGTAAGCGGATTTGCGCACGACGCAGTTCGGCACGGCGCGGAAGCCGGCAGATTGCCAGTCGGAGGCTTCCCAGCCTTTGAACTTGCTGTCGACCTTGTCCCACCAGCCAGAGCCCTGCGGGCCGCCGGATTGCTCTTCCATGTCCTTCAGGCGGAAGCCGAGCAGAACGGCCTTTTTCGCCCACTGGTTGACGTGCCAGTCACCGCTCTCCTGCTTTTCCGCCACGCGCAGAGTGCCGCTGTCGAGGGCGGCGAGGGTGGCCTCGATCGCATCGCGGGCTTCGCCTTTGGTGGCGGGTGTGATGGTGTCACGGGCCTCCCAAGCGGCCTCGATTGCGGTTTCCAGCTGCGCGTTGGACATGTGTTCGGCTCCGGGTTCTGTTGGATTCGGGCGCTTATAGCCGCAAATCCCCTCTGCGTCATGCCCTGAACGCGCCGCAAGAGGCGGGCAGAGCGACCCTAGCTGACGCGGCGTAAATGCCGCCGCAGAAGGTCACAGGCGAGGGGGAGGTCCTGCGCCTGCGTCGCGGCGATCAGCGCGGCGTGATCGCCATCGGGGCGCGGGGTCCAGCGGTCCTGCCAAAAGGCGAACATATGCCGCGCGGCGGTGATGTGCAGATCCTCGATCGCGGCTATCAGGCGCGGCATCGCGCAGGGTGCCAGCAGCGCGAGGTGAAAGCGGCGGTTGCAGCGGTCCCAGGTGACCATATCGGTGGCCGCATCACAGGCGGCGCGGGCCTCTTCCACGGCGGCAAGGCTCGCTGCATCGTGGCGGGGCAGGGCATGGGTCAAGGCCAGCACCTCCAGCGCCACCCGCATTTCGATCACTTCGCGGATTTCGGTCGGCTCAAGTGCGGTGACCCGCATGCCCTTGTGCGGCACCGAGCGTGCCAGCCCCTTGGCCTCCAGCCGCAAGAAGGCCTCGCGCACGGGCACGTGGCTGACCTCGTAGTCGCGGGCGATATGATCCTGCCGCAGCTTCTCGCCCGCGGGCAGGTCGCCGGTGACGATCCGCTCCATCAGCGCGCGAAAGATCTTGTCGACTGCGGTTTCACTCATGCCCGTTCGATAGGGGGCGGCGCGCCCCCCCGCAAGAGGCTTGGCGCCTCAGGTGAAGGAGACGTCGAGCTGTGTGGCGGGATCGCTCAGGGGTTCAGGGTCGATATTGCCGCCGCACAAGAGCACGGCGACCTTTTCGCCGCGGGTTGGCAGATAGGCACCGGACATCAGCGCCGCCAGCGCGGTGGCTCCGGCGGGCTCCACCAACAGCCGATGATCGCGCCAAAGCGCATGTTGCGCGGCCTCGATGGCGGCGTCAGGAACGATCACACTGGGAGCGCGAAAATCCTGAGCCAGCTCAAAGCAGATGTCGCCGATCCGCCGCGCGCCCAAGGCATTGGCCGCAACGCCGCCCACCTCCACATTGGTGGGCTGGCCCGCCATCAAAGCCGCCTTGAGCGCACAGGCGGTGGCGGGTTCCACGGCAATCACCTTGCGCCGGTTTTGCAGCCAGCCCAGCGCGCCAGCGATCAACCCGCCGCCGCCGACCGCAACCAAAACCGTATCCGCGTCGAGGCCCTGATCCTCCCATTCTGCAAAGAGCGTGCCTTGGCCCGCAACCGTGGCAGGCGCATCATAGGCGTGGATCTGCATCGCGCCGGTTTGCAGTTCCCAGTCCTGTGCCGCCTCTAGCGCATTGGCATAGGCACCGGGCACAACCTCCAGATCGGCCCCGGTGGAGCGGATCATTTCGATCTTTGTTTCCCCTGCAATTTCGGGGACATAAATCTTGGCCGCGTGCCCCAGGGTGCGGGCGGCATAGGCCACGGCAGCGCCGTGATTGCCGCCGGAGGCGGCGACAACGCCCGCCTCTGGCACAGGCTGGGACAGCAATGTGTTGAAGGCGCCGCGCGGCTTGAAGCTGCCCATATGCTGCAGCTGTTCCAGTTTCAGCTGCACCGGATAGGCGAGGCCAAAGCTTTGCACGGTCATGACGGGCGTCCGTACCACGTGATCTGCGATCCGATGTGTCGCGCTCTCAATCTGCCGGTGCCAATCCATGATGCTGCCTCTTCTCTTTGCGGTTGCAGCGAACCCTAGGACATTCCCTATGGGAAACAAGGGGTCCCTCCGTTTCCTCGCTGGTTTGCCGGACGGAGGCGGGCTATCAAGGGACTCTCGTTTTTAGTGTAACACAGGCAAGATTGACCATGAGTGACGACCGCAACAGCCGCTTTCCCGATGCCAAGGCCGATAGCAGCCGGGTAAAACATGTGCCTGTGACGCCACAGACCCAATCTCCGGTCTATCAGCTGGCTTTTGCGGATGACTCCTTCCTCTGCCGGGAAGAGCTGCGCCCGGTCCGTTTGCAGCTGGAGCTGCTGAAGCCGCAGTTGATGCTCGACGAAAAGGGCATCGAGAGCACGGTTGTCATGTTTGGCGGCGCGCGGATCCCGGCACCGGCGGATAAGGCAAAGGCGCGCACCAAGACGCTCGCCGATCTCAGCCATTTCTACGATGAGGCGCGGGTCTTTGCGCAGAAGATGACGGAGAAGTCGAAATCCACCGGCGGGCGGCGCCATGTGGTGGTGACCGGCGGCGGCCCCGGTGTGATGGAGGCCGGCAACCGCGGCGCGGTCGAGGCGGGCGGCGTCTCTATCGGTCTCAATATCGTTCTGCCGCATGAGCAGGCGCCGAACGAATATGTGACGCCGGAATTGTGCTTTAACTTCCACTACTTCGCGATCCGAAAGATGCATTTCCTGATGCGGGCAGAGGCGATCTGCGTCTTTCCCGGCGGCTTTGGCACGCTGGACGAGATGTTCGAAGCCCTCACTTTGATCCAGACGGGGCGGATGGAGCCGGTTCCCTTCCTGCTGTTTGGCCGCGCCTTTTGGGAAAGCATCATCAATTGGGATGCGCTGGCAGATGCCGGCACGATTTCCGAACAGGACCTCGATCTGTTCAAATTCGTCGAAAGCGCGGAGGAGGCGATTGCGGTGATCGATGCCTGGAACCCAACACCCGCGCGTCAGAACCTGCCGGGCCGCGAACGCTGACCTCGACCGCTCTGATGGCGCGCACCGGCTGAGGCGAAATGCCAAGCGCGCCGAGCCCTAGGGGCTCAGCGCGCGGGTCCGCTCCGAAAGGAGCGGAAAAGCCTATGGTCAGATGTTCGGTGTCCCTTTGGGTGGGTGGGAACGTTTGTGGGAACGTCGGGAGCCTGCGTCAGACCATCTGGCTTATGGGGATATGCGGTTTGCTTCCTCCTGTCAGACTGGTCAGCCAAGCTCTGCCGGCAGAACCCCAAGGGCCTCGCCGCGCGGCAAACGGGTCAGCACCTGTGCCCCGTCTTCGTCCCGGATGGCGTATCCATAGCCACGCAGGCGAAACTGCCATTCCCGCGCGCTCAGTGCCTTGCGGCGTTCTTCGCGCAGAAGCGTCAGAATACCGTCATCCATTGTTGCGATCTGCTGTCCAATCATCGTGCTGCCCTTGTGTTTGATCCCGGATTTTTCCGTGTACAGTTTCTGATTCCGAGATTGTCGGCAGCTCGTGGCGCAAATTTTACTAAAATGAGGAAAGAATAAGGCGCCACGATTTCTCGCAGCGCCTCAAAGCGTGTTCGACGGAAAGGGCGGTCTCAGCCCTCGCCGATGCCTGCTTCGGCTTCGATCTGTTTGCGGCTCTTGCGGGCGCGCTCGGTTGCGGATTTCAGCTGTCCACAGGCGGCCATGATGTCGTCGCCGCGGGTCTTGCGAATGGGCGAGGCATAACCGGCCTGATAGATGATATTGGCAAAGGCCCGGATGCGGTTGTTCGAGGAGCGCTTGTAGGGCGCGCCTGGCCATTCGTTGAAGGGGATCAGGTTGATCTTGGCCGGAATATTGTAGCGCTTGATATGGTCGAGCAAGCGATGGGCGTCCTCGTCCGTGTCGTTCACACCATCCAGCATCACATATTCAAAGGTGATCCGCTCGGAGTTGGACACTTTGGGATAATTCGCCAGCGCCTGCAGCAATTCGTCGATATTCCAGCGCTTGTTGATGGGCACCAAGACGTCGCGGGTTTCATTCGTCGTGGCGTGGAAGGAAATCGCCAGCAAACAGCCGATCTCTTCGGCGGTGCGGGCAATCTCCGGCACCACACCAGAGGTCGACAGGGTGATCCGGCGGCGCGACAGGGAAATCCCCTCAGGGTCCATGGCGATCTTCATCGCGTCGCGCACGTTGTCAAAGTTATAGAGCGGCTCGCCCATGCCCATCAGCACGATATTGGACAAAAGGCGCGTCTCATCCTTCGGCGCACCGGGCACCGGCCATTCTTCCAGATCGTCGCGGGCCATCATCACCTGACCAATGATCTCGGCCGGGGTGAGGTTGCGGACCAGTTTCTGGGTGCCGGTGTGGCAGAAGGAACAGGTCAACGTGCAACCCACCTGAGAGGAAATACACAGGGTGCCGCGATCCTCCTCGGGGATATAGACCACCTCGACCTCATGGCCGCCGTTGATCCGCACCAGATACTTGCGGGTGCCATCGGTGGACACCTGTTTCGAGACCACTTCCGGAATGCGGATCTCGAACTTTTCCTCAAGCTGCGCCCGATAAGGTTTGGCGAGGTTGGTCATCGCCGCAAAGTCGCGCACGCCCCATTGGTAGATCCATTGCCAGATCTGCCCCACCCGCATTTTTGCCTGTTTTTCCGGCGTGCCGTTCTCGATCAGCACCTCACGCATCCGATCGCGGGTCAGGCCCACAAGGTTGATCTTACCGCCCTCGGGCTCCTTGCGGGGCAGGGTCAGAACATCTTGGGTGATCGGCGCTGAGGCAGTCATGAGACGGAACTCGCAAGCTTGGAAGAAAAGAAAGGTGGATGCGGCTCTATATAGGAGATCGGCGCGAGATCAAAAGGAATCTCTGAAATACCGTTAAACGCGCGGCGGCCATGCAGGCACCGCATAGGCTTCATCGTTCTCCAAATACTCCGGAGCGCGAGGCAGCGCCTCGCAAAAGAAAACCGGCGAAGCCGCCAGGCCTTGCCGGTCTTTGTCTCGGGTGGTCTGCAGCAGGCCCTTAGCCAGCGCAGCGTTTCTCGGCGTCTTCAATCGCGGCGGTAAAGCCCAAGAGCGAGAAGGTATCTTTGGTCTGTGTTCCCCGCGAGGAGCGAGCCGTCAGCACCGCATCAGAGCCGCGCTTCATTGCGGTGATGATCTTGGCATCATCGGTCGGGGTCGCCGGCCAGGCCCATTCGCCTTCGGTGAACAGTTCAAATTCCGCATCGCCGATTTTCATGTTCACGGTCGAGCCGGGCGCAAAGGGGTAGCCGCCGGTAAAGGTCACCTGGCCTTTGTTGGCGTCGTCCGGGCGGTAGAACACAAACAGGCGGATTTCGCTGCGGCGCACCGCAACCACGCGCCCGTCTCGGGTGTTCACCGTTTCTTTTGGTGCCGATACGCCAATACATTCGCGCGGCGAGGTCTCTTCAAAGACGCTCCAGTCCACATGCGCGCCCACGCGATTTTCGGTCGTTGCCTGCTGTGCACCTGCGCCAGAGGCCATGCCTGCCAGCAAAAGCGCCCCTGCCAGGCGACGGAGATTCAATGCCATACGTCCCGCCTCCAAGACTGTCTTGTCCTCAATTGTCCCTGAGCTCTTTGCGACGTTTTACACATCGTCTTAGCCCATGCGTCATGATCCTTGACACAAGCATAATAGCGGAACAAGGGCCATGCGCAAATCCCGTGCTTGGCAGGTTCTTGCCGTCTTTTCCTTGAAAACGCATGGGTTCCGGGATCATCTGGCGCGGATAGACCACAAACACACCGGAATGCACCCATGACACATGCCACGCCCGCTCCTGCTGCTCTCACCGAAATTTGGCGCGGCAGCCTCTTGGAAAGCCTGCATTTGGGCCATGCGGTCATCTGTAATGGCGCTGGCGAAGTGGTGCAAAGCTGGGGCAATCCCGACGCGCTGATCTATCCGCGCAGCTCCTGCAAGATGATCCAGGCGTTACCGCTGCTGACCTCGGGGGCTGCAGCGCGCTATGGGCTCAGCACGGAACAGCTGGCGCTGTCCTGTGCGTCCCATAATGGCGCCCGTATCCATATCGACCGCGTCAGCAACTGGCTCGACCAGCTCGGGCTCGGCGAGGGCGATATGCGCTGTGGCGCGCAGATGCCCAAGGATGAGGAGGTGATGCATGCCCTCATCAAGACCGACGACAGCCCCTGCCAGATCCACAACAACTGTTCCGGCAAACACGCGGGCTTTCTCACCCTTTCGCAGCATCTGGGGGCTGGATCGGAGTATCACGAGATCGACCATCCGGTGCAGCAGGCCTGTCAGGAGGCTTTTGAGGAAGCTACAGGCGAGAGCAGCCCGACCTATGGCATTGATGGCTGCTCGGCGCCGAACTTTGCCTGCACTGTCACCGGTCTGGCGCGGGCGATGGGCTGGTTTGCCTCGGCTCATACCCGCGCGACCCGCGCCGATCAGGCGGCGGTGGACCTGCGCACGGCAATGGCCTTGCACCCGGAGCTGGTGGCGGGCGAGGGCCGCGCCTGCACCGCGCTGATGCGCGATATGGGCGGCAAGGTTTCGGTCAAAACGGGTGCCGAAGGCGTGTTTGTCGCGATCCTGCCGGAGCAACAGCTGGGCATCGCGCTCAAGGTCGCGGATGGCGCCACGCGGGCCTCGGAATGCGCGATCACAGCGCTTTTAGTCAGTCTTGGCGCGCTGGATTCCAACAGCCCCTCGGCCAAGGCCTATCTCAATGCGCCGATCACCAATTGGAACGGTATCCACTGCGGCGAGATGCGCCCCGCCGCAGAGCTGGTGTTCACCGCCTAAATAGGCGGTTACATCTCCATCTCGATGATTTCAGCGACTTCGATGGTGCCCGTGCCGTCGGAGACGCTGGGACACCCTTTGGCAAGGTCGCAGGCGGCCTCGATTGTGTCCGCCTGCACCACCGTATAGCCCGCCAGAGGGTTGGAGCCGCCGTCATCGGTGACGGCTGTCGCGCTGACGGTCTTAGACTTGCCTACCGGGTTGCCGGGGATAACGACCGCCTCGCCCATGGCTTCGAACCAGGCCATCCAGGCGACCATTTCCTTTTCCTGCTCTTCCGGGGTCTCTGGTTGTTTGCCGCCGTGATAGGCGAAGATGAACTGAGGCATCTGGGTCTCCCTTCCCTTGTGATCTGACCCTCAGGCTATGCCCGTCAGGGTAGAATCAACAAGGGAAGCTTTCCCGCGATCTGATTTGCGTCAGATCATGTCCCAGATCAGTTTCAGGGCGAGGGTGATGGTTGTCAGAACCAGCAGGGGTTTGATGACCTTTGCGCCCTGTTTCTGCGCAAGACCAGCGCCGACACGGGCTCCGGCGATCTGCGCCATGCCCATGGCAAGACCGGTGAACCACCACGGCGTTGCCACCACCGCAAAAGCGGCGAGCGCACCGGCGTTGGAGGCGAAGTTCAACAGTTTGGTATGGGCGGTCGCTTTCAGGATGCCGTAGCCCGCCAGACCGACGAAGGACAGCATGTAGAAACTGCCAGCTCCCGGCCCCAAGAGGCCATCATAGGCCGCACAGAGCGGCACCATGGTCGCGGCAAAGATCACCGGCGACAGGCGGCGGGCGCGGTCCACATCGTCGAGCCCCTTTTTAAAGGCGAAGAACAGCGCGATCCCGACCAGCAAAACCGGAAGGGCGTAGCGGATCAGTTCGACCGGCAGAACGGAGACCAGCAGCGCCCCGCAGATCGAGGCGAAGAAGGCGATGATCGCGGACTTCCACTGGGTGCGGAAATCCACGTGACCGCCGCGCGCATAGGTGATGGCTGCGGTGGCCGCGCCGAACAGGCCTTGGATCTTGTTGGTGGCCAAAGCGGTCACCGGATTAGCCCCGGCAATCAGCAGCACGGGCACGGTGATCAGACCGCCGCCCCCAGCGACGGCATCAATGAATCCCGCCGCGAACCCCGCCGCCAAGAGCAGCAGCAGGACGTCGAAGGTCACTTCGAACATGAAATTATCCTTTGAAATCGTCCCGGCTGTAGCCCTGAACGTAAAGAAGCGCCGTAAGGTCGCCGTGATTGATGCGGATGTCGCATTGCGCTGCGACCGAGGGCTTGGCGTGCAGCGCAACGCCCGCGCCCGCCCGGGTCAACATGCCAAGGTCATTGGCCCCGTCGCCCACCGCGATCACCTCGGCCTCGGTCAGGCCAAGGCGGGCGGTGATCTGTTCCAGCGCCTCGACCTTGGCTTCGCGGCCAAGGATCGGGCGGCCCACCTCGCCAGTGAGGGCGCCATCCGCAGTGATCAGCGTATTGGCGCGGTTCTCGTCAAAGCCCAGCTCCGCCGCAACGCGGGCGGTAAAGGCGGTAAAGCCGCCGGAGACCAGCGCGGCATAGGCGCCGTTGGCCTTCATCGTGGCCAAGAGTTCGCGCCCGCCGGGCATAAAGGTGATGCGGCTGTTCAGAACTTCGGTGATGACGTCTTCGGGCAGGCCTTTCAGTAGGCCGACGCGCTCTGTCAGCGCACCTTCGAAATCCAATTCGCCATTCATCGCGCGGGCGGTGATGTCTTTCACCCGCTCACCGACGCCTGCCTCATCCGCCAGCTCATCAATGCATTCCTGCTGGATCATGGTGGAATCCATGTCGGCCAGCAGCATCTTTTTGCGACGCCCCTCAAAGGGTTGCAGCACCAGATCGACACCCATGCCCTGCAGGTCGCTCCAGACATCCCATTGGTTGTCGGGCAGGTGCTCTAGCGTGAACTCTGCCGCGATACCGGGGTTGAGCCAGTTGGCTTCTCCACCGCCCCATGCGTTCCTGAGGGATTCGACGAGCGTCGGTTCCAGAGTGGGGGTGGCGGGGTTCACGAGCAGCGTGGCGACGAACATGGTGTGTCTCCGGTCAAAATCGGGATGCCTCCTCTTAACGAGGCCTTACCCGCCGCACCAGTGGGCAGGGGGCTTCGCGTGTAAAGTTTCCGATCGGCGTCATTTGGGGTCGCAAAATTTTTCCAAAGCGGCGCAAACGAGCAATTTTTCCAGTTGCGCGGAATCAAGACCCCGCATATCGGTGTCGGTGGGACACCCCTCCCCAACGAGGGGCGCTTATCTGGAAGGGTAGCTAAATGGCTATTGCACAACCGGCATCGCGGCCGGCTAATCCGCGTTTTTCTTCTGGCCCCTGTGCCAAACCCCCCGCATATGATGTTGCAAATCTCGCTGACGCGCCGCTGGGCCGCAGCCACCGTGCTGCAGTCGGCAAAGCAAAACTGCTGGCCGCGATTGAAGGCACTCGCGAGATCCTGAACATCCCCGCAGACTATCGTATCGGCATCGTTCCCGCGTCCGACACCGGCGCGGTCGAAATGGCCATGTGGAGCCTTCTGGGCCAGCGCAAGGTCGAGATGCTGGCTTGGGAAAGCTTTGGCGCCGGTTGGGTCACCGATGTGGTGAAACAGCTGAAGCTCGATGCCGAAGTGAAAACGGCCGAGTATGGCGAGATCGTTGATCTGTCCTCCGTAGATACCAACAATGACGTGGTCTTCACCTGGAACGGCACCACCTCTGGTGTGCGCGTGCCCAACGGTGATTGGATTGCTGACGATCGCGAAGGTCTGACCATCTGCGACGCAACCTCTGCGGCCTTCGCGCAGGACCTGCCGTGGAACAAGCTGGATGTGACCACCTTCTCCTGGCAGAAGGTTCTGGGCGGCGAAGCGGCCCATGGGATGATTGTGCTCTCCCCGCGCGCTGTTGAGCGTCTGGAAAGCTACACCCCGGCCTGGCCGCTGCCGAAAATCTTCCGCCTGACCAAAGGTGGCAAGCTGATCGAGGGTATCTTTAAGGGTGAAACCATCAACACGCCCTCCATGCTGGCGGTTGAGGATTACCTGCTGGCGCTGGATTGGGCCCGTTCTGTTGGCGGTCTCGAAGGTCTGATCGCCCGTGCGGATGCCAATGCGGAGGCGATCCATGCCTTTGCTTATGCCAACGACTGGATCGAGAACCTCGCAGTGGATCCGGCGACCCGTTCCAACACGTCGGTCTGCCTGAAGTTCACCGACAAGCGGATCGTGGATGGCGCGGCTTTTGCCAAGGCTGTGGCGAAACGTCTGGAAGCTGAAGATATCGCGCTGGACATCGGGGCCTACCGTGACGCGCCCGCCGGTCTGCGGATCTGGTGTGGTGGCACGGTCGAGACCTCCGACATCGAAGCCATGCTGCCGTGGCTGGCATGGGCCTTCGAGGCCGAGATCGCCGCACAAGGTTGATAGATTTGCCCGGGTGAAGGCTCGGGCAATCCTTTCCCTCTCTCCCCTTATAGGCCGCCCCGCGGCCCCCGCAGACAAAGGACCAAGACAGATGGCCCCCAAAGTACTCATTTCCGATAAGCTGTCGGACGCCGCCGTCCAGATCTTCCGTGATCGTGGCATCGACGTGGATTTCCTGCCTGAGGTGGGCAAGGACAAGGACAAGCTGGCCGAGATCATCGGCCAGTATGATGGCCTCGCCATCCGCTCCGCGACCAAAGTGACCCCGACCATTCTTGAAGCCGCCACCAACCTCAAGGTGATCGGCCGCGCTGGGATCGGTGTCGACAACGTCGACCGTGAGGCCGCGTCCAAGAAGGGCGTGATCGTCATGAACACGCCTTTCGGCAACATGATCACCACGGCCGAGCACGCCATTGCGATGATGTTTGCTGTCGCGCGTCAGATCCCCGAGGCATCGGCCTCCACCCATGCGGGCAAGTGGGAAAAGTCCAAATTCATGGGCGTTGAGCTGACAGGCAAGACCCTCGGCGTGATCGGCGCAGGCAACATCGGCGGGATCGTCTGTGATCGTGCCCGTGGCCTGAAAATGAAAGTCGTGGCCTATGACCCCTTCCTGTCGGAAGAGAAGGCCAAGAAGATGCAGGTCGAAAAGGTCGAGCTGGACGAGCTGCTGACCCGCGCCGACTTTATCACGCTGCATGTGCCGCTGACCGAGCAGACCAAAAACATCCTGAGCCGTGAAAACCTCGCCAAGACCAAGAAAGGCGTGCGGATCATCAACTGTGCCCGTGGCGGTCTTGTCGATGAAGAAGCCCTGGCAGAGGCGCTGACCTCTGGCCATGTTGCTGGCGCAGCCTTCGACGTGTTCTCGGTGGAGCCGGCGAAAGAAAACCCGCTCTTCAACCTGCCGAATGTGGTCTGCACCCCGCACCTTGGGGCGGCAACCACCGAAGCGCAGGAAAACGTGGCACTTCAGGTCGCGGATCAGATGGCAAACTACCTTCTGACCGGTGCGGTTGAGAACGCCCTCAACATGCCGTCGGTCACTGCCGAAGAAGCCAAGATCATGGGCCCGTGGATCAAGCTCGCGGATCACCTCGGTGCTTTTGCCGGTCAGATGACCGACGAGCCGATCACCGCGATCAACGTGCTCTATGACGGTGTTGCCGCCGATATGAACCTTGAGGCGCTGAACTGCGCCGTGGTGGCCGGCATCATGAAAAAGGTGAACCCGGACGTGAACATGGTCTCCGCCCCCGTTGTGGCCAAAGAGCGCGGCATCCAGATTTCGACCACCAATCAGGACAAGTCCGGCTCCTTTGATGGCTACGTCAAAGTGACCGTGGTGACCGCCAAGCGCGAGCGTTCGGTTGCGGGCACCGTGTTCTCGGATGGCAAGCCGCGCTTCATCCAGATCAAGGGCATCAACATCGACGCCGAAGTGGGCGCGCATATGCTCTACACCACCAACAACGACGTGCCGGGTATCATCGGCACACTGGGCCAGACCATGGGGGATATGGACGTGAACATCGCGAACTTTACCCTCGGCCGTTCCAATGTTGGTGGCGAGGCGATTGCGCTTCTCTACGTCGATGCTCCGGTTCCGGCCGAAGCACGGGCGAAACTGGCGGAAACCGGTCTGTTCACTCAGATCAAGCCGCTTGAATTCGACGTCGCCTGAGGCGGTTCAAAAGATAATCTGCGGGCCTGCCGATGTGCCGGCCCGCAGATATGGTTCAGCGCGCGCGGCTGCGCAGGACGTTCACAAGGAACACAAGCGCGTTTGCCAGCGTCAAGAAGCTGCCGATGATCGCCAGCGCTTCGGTCCCGCCGGATTTCGCCAGAGCGATCCCAGGCGCAATGCAGCCCACTGCCAAGACGGCAAGGGCCAGATGCAGGCGGGGCAGGATCCCCTCTGCGGCCTTCGGAACCACGTGGTAGTAGATGCCGTAGATGGCGCAGCCAACCCAGCCGATCAGGTTCAGGTGCGCATGAGCTGCCGCCATCGTGTGATCATGCGACGCCGCCATGTGGATGCCCCAGAGCATCCCCAAAATGCCGAAACATACGCCCAGCACCATGAATCCGAATGCAATTCCCTTCATTGTGTTCTCCCTTCCCAACATTCTAGGCTTTTCGCCTTGCCCCTCTTGCCCTGATTGATTTTGTTGCCAGACAAGACGTTATTGCCCTGTGATCTTAGCCGGTTATGTCTCCGGCGTGCAGAAAAAGCGAAAGTAGAGACCGAAAGATGACCAAGCCCATTTATGCCGTAGGCGACATTCACGGACAGACCGAACAGCTGGAGCGGGCTTTGGAGCTGATCGCGGCGGATGGCGGACCAGAGGCAGAGGTGGTCTTTGTTGGCGACTACGTTGATCGCGGGCCGGACAGCCGGGGCGTTATCGACCGGCTGATGACGGGGCAGACCGAGGGGCGGAATTGGACCTGTCTCAAGGGCAACCACGACCGCATGTTCACCTGGTTCATGGAGGATTTCCCACGCGAGGACCCTCATCTGCCGGTTGAGTTGTATTACTTGCAAGAGCGAATCGGCGGGGCGGCGACCCTGGCCTCCTACGGTATCGACAGCGGCCCGCGGGATCGGAAGTCTGAGGTCCACGCAGCGGCGCGTGAGGCAGTGCCTGAGGCGCATCTTGATTGGCTGGATGGTCTCCCCCTCAGCCATCAGGCTGGTGCGCAGTTCTTTGTCCATGCGGGCATCCGCCCGGGTGTCCCGCTCGCAGAGCAAGTGGAGCAGGATCTACTGTGGATTCGCCAAGGTTTCTTGGAAGATCCGACCACTCACCCGCATCTGATCGTGCATGGCCATACGGCTGAAGATCGCCCGGTCCACTACGGCAACCGCGTCGATATCGACTGTGGGGCGGGCTACGGGCGGACCCTCGTTCCCGTGGTGTTTGAGGGCGATGAGGCGTGGTGCCTGACCGTTGAGGGACGCCAAAAGCTGGAACCCGGCAGCTAAGATCGGTCGTGATCCTGGCCGCTTGTCGCGGGTGCAGAATATGAAAATGGGCTGCGGTTCTGTCTGTACGATCAGACAAAGCCGCAGCCCAAAATTCAATTATGAGTAGATCGCGCAAGAGCTCTCGCGCGATCTTTTTATCAGAAGTCGAGGTTCTCGACGCTGAGAGCGTTCTTTTGAATGAACTCACGGCGCGGTTCGACCACGTCGCCCATCAGCTTGGTGAACAGGTCATCCGCTTCGATCATATCGTCCACGCGCACCTGCAATAGGGTCCGGGCATCGGGATCGAGCGTGGTCTCCCAGAGCTGATCCGGGTTCATCTCGCCCAGACCTTTGTAGCGTTGCAGGGTAAGGCCTTTTTCGCCTTCTTCCAGGATCGCTTTCAGCAGTTCCAGCGGGCCGTGGATGACTTGGCTGCGGTCCTTGCGCACCAGAACGGCGGGGGTGCCATAGACCTCTTGCAGCGACTTGGTGAAGCTGCCGGTTTTGCGGGCTTCACCAGAGCGCAGCATCGGGCCGTCCAGCGTCCGAACCTCTTCGACGCCACGCAGGATGCGGGCGAGGCGGATGCCGTGGTCCTGCGTGATACGACCCTGCCAGCCGCGCTCGTATTCCAGCGCAATCAGGTCGAGGCGGGCGGCAACCTTATCGGCCACGCCTTGCAGGTCTGCATCCACAGCGCCGGGCACGAAGGCGCCAGCGACGGCAGCTTGCTCAAGGATGTGACGCGGGTAATGCGTCGGGAAGGCGTCCAGCACGCGCTTCAGTTGCCGGGCTTCTTCCACCACGCGGGTGAGGTCAGCGCCAGCCATTTCAGCCCCGTTGCCGAGCTTTAGAACCGCGCCTTCAACCCCTTGGTTGATCAGGTAATCATCCATGGCGGCCTGGTCTTTTAGGTACACCTCGGACTTGCCACGGCTCACCTTATAAAGCGGCGGTTGCGCGATATAGAGATAGCCGCCTTCGATCAACTCCGGCATCTGACGGTAGAAGAAGGTCAGCAAGAGCGTCCGGATGTGCGCACCGTCGACGTCCGCGTCGGTCATGATGACGATCTTATGGTAGCGCAGCTTGGAGATGTTGAACTCGTCGCGGCCGATGCCGGTGCCAAGCGCCATCACGAGGTTGCCGATTTCCTGGCTGCCGAGCATCCGGTCAAACCGGGCGCGTTCCACGTTCAGGATCTTACCTTTGAGCGGCAGAATGGCTTGGGTCATCCGGTCGCGGCCCGTCTGAGCGGAACCACCGGCGGAGTCACCCTCGACGAGGAAGACTTCGGTCTTGGAGGGATCTTTCTCCGAGCAGTCCTTCAGCTTCCCGGCGAGGTAGTTCACATCCATCGCGCTCTTGCGGCGGGTCAACTCGCGCGCTTTGCGGGCGGCTTCGCGGGCCAGCGCGGCCTCGATGATCTTGCCAACCACTTGCTTGGCCACGTTGGGGTTTTCTTCAAACCACTCGGCCAGCTTTTCGCCCATCAGGCTTTCGACCACGGGGCGGACCTCGGAGGAGACCAGCTTGTCCTTGGTCTGGCTGGAGAATTTCGGATCCGGGACCTTCACGGACAACACGCAGGTCAGACCTTCGCGGGCATCGTCACCGGTGAAGGAGACCTTCTCCTTTTTCGCGATGCCAGAGGTCTGGGCGTAGTTGTTGATGGTCCGGGTCAGCGCGCCACGGAAGCCCGCGACGTGGGTGCCGCCGTCGCGCTGCGGAATGTTGTTGGTGAAGGGCAGAACCGTCTCGTGGTAGCTGTCGTTCCACCACATAGCGATCTCGACCCCGATGTCGTCTTTCTCGCCCAGAATGTAGATCGGCGAGTCCATGACCGGGGTCTTGGAACGATCGAGGTATTTCACGAATTCCTTCACGCCGCCTTCGTAGAACAGCTCGGCTTCCAAGGCCTCTGCAGGACGTTCGTCGCGCAGGATGATGCGCACGCCAGAGTTCAGGAAGGCCAGTTCGCGTAGGCGTTTTTCCAAGGTCTCGAAGGAGTATTCGAGGTTGGAGAATGTATCGGTCGAGGCTAGGAACCGTACTTCGGTCCCGGTGTAATCGCCCGCTTCGCCGACGATCTCGAGGTGTTTTGCCGTGTCGCCGCGCTCGAACCGGGCGACGTGCTCTTTGCCGTTTCGCCAAATGCGCAGTTCTAGCCAGTCAGACAGGGCGTTCACAACCGAAACACCCACGCCGTGCAGACCGCCAGACACCTTGTAGGAGTTGCTGTCAAACTTACCGCCGGCGTGCAGCTGAGTCATGATCACCTCGGCGGCGGAGACGCCCTCTTCGGGGTGAATATCGACCGGGATGCCACGACCGTTGTCGCTGACAGAGACGCTGGAATCTGCATGGATCGTGACCGTCACACGGTCTGCGTGACCCGCCAGAGCCTCGTCGATGCCGTTGTCCACGACCTCATAGACCATGTGGTGCAGACCCGAACCATCGTCGGTGTCGCCGATATACATGCCGGGCCGCTTGCGCACGGCCTCCAACCCCTTGAGAACCTTGATGGAATCTGCGCCATATTCTGCCGGAGCTTGCTCGTTTTCGGACATTGCCGCCATCCTATTTTTACTTTCAGATTTTATACGCGCTCCGGGGGGGGATGTCACGCGCAACCCCCCTTTTTTCTTGGCAGAATCACGCCGCGCGGGCCCCCAGTGCGGCAGAGGTTTCGCGCCACTGTTGGACCTTGGAGTCGAGCGGATGTGAGGCTGGCGCAAAGGTGGTGTAGCGCACCGGCTTGATGCCCACAAATCCGAGGATCTGGCGCGACAGGATTTTCTTGATCGCGTTGCCATAGACCAGCCGCAGCAGCACAGATGGCGTATCCGAAGTCATCAGCACCCGCGCCGTCTTTCCCTTGAGCAGCGGGGCAGGGATGCCCAGCATCGAGGTGTTGCGGGTGTCAAAGGCGCGCCCGGGCAGCAACGCGCGGTCAAAGGCGCCCTTGAGTTTGGCCGGGATCGCGCCCCACCAGAGCGGCGTCGTCAAAACCACATGCTCGGCCCATTCCAGATCGCTCAAAAGGGCTTCGAGATCAGGTTCGAGCGCCTTTGCGTTTTGATAGCCGCCCAGCCCGTAATCCATATCGAACTGCATGTCAGAGAGGTCGTGAAACCGCACCTCGTGCCCGGCCTCTTGGGCGGCGACACGATAGGCGTCGGCAAGTGTCTTGTTGAGGGAGGTCTGGCCGGGGTGGCCGTTGAAGATGAGGATCTTTCGCGTGGACATTGGGGGCTCCATATGAGTAATTGTGACCGTGGTCAATTTACTGGCCTTAAAAATGACCACGGTCAACTTAAAAAGTGACCGAGGTCATATTTGTGTGATGGAGAATCCGAAAGAATGACCCGCGCCCCGCAAAAACGTCGTTTGGAAACAAGGGCAAAGCTTCTGTCCGTGGCCGAAAATATTATCGCTGCCGAGGGGGTGTCCGCGCTTCGTGTAGAGGATGTCGTCGCCCGGGCAGAGGTCGCAAAGGGCACGTTCTTCTCGCATTTTGGCGATAAGGACGGGCTCCTCGCCGTGATTCTTGGTGCGCGGGTGATGGAGTTTCTCAATCACATGGAGGCCGCATCCCCGCCGAGCAGCGTGGAAGACATCGCCACACGATTGGCGCCGCTTCTGGATTTCATCGCGCAGGATCGGGTGATCTTTGACCTTTTGCTGCGCTATTCCGGCACAACAGGCGCTGAAGTGGACGAGGTGGTGACCCAAGGCTTCTTGCGGCAGATCACCCTCTTTGCAGGGTGGATCACCATTCTGCAAAGCTCAGGCGTCATCCGCGCCGATCAAGACGCGGGCCTTTTGGCAGAAGGCATCCAAGCCTTCCTCAACCATGTTCTGGCCATCGGGTTTTGCGTGGAACACGACAAGCAGCCCCCGGCGCAGGCCTTGCTGCCCTACCTCGAGGGCTGGCTCCTGCGGTAGCTCAGGTAAAGGGGATGATGCAGGCGACGATCAACAAGAGATAGCCGGCGCCCAAGTTCATCCGCTTCAACGCGGTGGGGGAGGAGAGCAAGACCCGCACCCGGCTGACGCAGCCGGCAAGGATCACATTGCCCATCAAGGGCACTGCCATCGACACTGCGCAGATCGCGACGATATCCGCTGCCTTGACCACAGAGAGGTCAAAGAACCCCGGTAGAATGCCCATGTAAAACAGCGCCGCCTTAGGGTTGCCGAGGATGACGATCACCCCGGCCATAAACCCGGCCCATCGCCCGGGCTTTGTGAGGCGGCTGTTGGTGGAAATCGGCGTGCCCGCGCTGCGGATCGTGGTGAGGCCCATCACGATGAAAACCACCACAGCCACGCCCTTTAGCACCCAAGCGATCTCTTCTGAGGCGGCTGTGACCCAGCTCACCCCGAGGATCGCGACCAATGGCCAGAACACATCGCCAATCGCCACGCCGAGCGCGAGCGGCCAGCCGGCGTGAAACCCGCCGGAAATGGCGCGGGCCACAAGGGCCAGCCAGACCGGGCCGGGGGTCAGAAACAGCGCAAAAACGCCGCCTGCGTAAATCGCAAGCTCCCAAATTGTCAGGGTCACTGCTGCTCTACCTCGCTGGCACCGTCCCGATCCGTGACGGTCAAATGTTGGGCGCGCGCGCCGAGTTCTTGGAACAGCTCCGGTCCTGTGCCGGTCATCCAAGCCTGGGTGCCAAGCGCGCAAATTTCGTCATACAGTGCGGCGCGGCGCCCGGTATCAAGATGTGCGGCCACCTCATCCAGCAAAAGGATGGGGGCCGCGCCCTCTTCCGCCAGCAAGGCCCGCGCATTGGCCAAGATCAACGAGACCAGCAACGCCTTTTGCTCGCCTGTTGAACAGTCCTTGGCGGGCAATCCCTTGGCCGCATAGGTCCCCAGAAGATCGCTGCGATGTGGCCCAATGAGGGTCCGCCCCGCCGCCAGATCCCGGCTGCGCCCCGCATCCAAGGCCGCGCGCAGATCGCCTGCGTTTTCCGGCATCTCACCTTCGGCCTGCACAAGCTGCAACTGTGCCACGGGAAAGGCAGTTTCGGCCTCCGCCTGCGCGGCCGTAAGCCGTGCCACCGCCTCAACCCGCGTCTGGTGGATGCGATGGCCCGCCTCGGCCATCTGGCCTTCGAGAACCCTATACCAAGCGGCATCGCGGACATTGTCCTTGAGCAAGCGATTGCGTTCCCGCATCGCCTTTTCATAGGCCAGCGTGGTCTCTGCATGGTCGGGATCAAAGCTGAGCGCGATGCGATCCAGAAACCGCCGCCGCCCCTCGGCCCCTTCGATCCACAATCGGTCCATCGCTGGGATCAACCAGACCACGCGCGCAATCCGCCCCAGCGCCACCTGACTGGCGCTTTTGTTGTCGATCTTCACCTGCCGCGCATTGCCCGCCTCGGAGGAGGTTTCGACCTCAAAAGCCTGCCGTGAGGTCTGCAAAACGCCCTTGAGCTTCCACCCTAAGGCCTCCGGCTGGCGCGCCATATCCGCCGCCGAGGCCCGCCGCAGCCCGCGTCCCGGGGAAAACAGCGATACGGCCTCAAGGATGTTGGTCTTGCCCGCGCCATTGTTGCCATGGATCGCAACAGGGCGCGCGTCCAAATGCAAATCCGCCCGCAAATGCGAGCGGAAATGAGACATGAACAGGGAAGTCAGTGCCAGCACGGGGCTTCATCTTTTCTCAAATATCCCCGCCGGGGGCCGGGCCGTAAGGCCCGTTCCAACAGAGGTGTCAGACGCGCATCGGCATGACGACGTAGACGGCGCTTTCGTCACTGCCTTCGCGCATCAGGGTCGGATCGCCAGAGGAGTTGAACATGAACACGGCGTTCTCGCGGTCCACTTGGTTGGCGATTTCCAGCAGGTATTTCGCGTTAAAGCCGATCTCCAGCCGCTCGTCGCTATAGGCGACCGCCAGCTCTTCTTCCGCGGCGCCGCTGTCCGGTGCGTTCACCGAGAGGATCAGACGATCCTCATCGAGCTGCAGCTTCACTGCGCGGGAGCGTTCCGACGACACGGTCGCAACCCGGTCCACCGCTTTGGCGAACTCGCTGGCGTCCACTTCCAGGCGGCGGGTGTTGCCGACCGGAATCACGCGGGTGTAATCGGGGAAAGTACCGTCGATCACCTTTGAGGTCAGGGTGATATTTGGGGTGGCAAAGCGCACTTTGGTCTCCGACACAGACACCGCGATGTCCATCTCGTCATCGTCCAGCAGCTTGCGCAACTCGCCCACGGTCTTGCGCGGCACGATCACGCCCGGCATGTCTTCGGCGCCCATCGGAAGGTCAGCATCAATGCGGGCCAGACGGTGACCATCGGTTGCCACGCAGCGCAGGGCTTTGCCGCCGCTCTCGCCGGTCGCAACATGCATGTAAACGCCGTTGAGGTAGTAGCGGGTTTCCTCGGTCGAGATCGCGAACTTCGACTTGTCAAACAGACGGCGCAGCATGGCCGCGTTTGCGGTGAAATTCGAATGGTACTCAGAGGAAGCCATGACCGGGAAATCTTCGCGCGGCAGGGTTGCCAGCGAGAAGTTCGACCGGCCTGCTTCAACCGTCAGACGACCGGTGGCCGCATCGGCGGTCAGCGTCACCAGCGCCCCATCGGGCAGTTTGCGGACAATCTCGTGCAGGGTGGTGGCGGCCACGGTGGTTGCACCGGCGCGCTCCACTTGGGCGGGGGCTTTGTCCACCACTTCGATATCCAAATCGGTCGCGCGGAACATCACATCGCTGCCTTCGGCCTCGATCAACACATTGGCGAGGATCGGAATGGTATTGCGGCGCTCAACGACCGACTGCGCCTGGGCCACAGCCTTCAGAAGCGTTGCGCGTTCAATGCTGATCTTCATGTCCCTCTATCCTCTTCGGCTGGCAGTCTTCTTCGGGCGGGTGGTCCGACCGGACCGGCAGATTAGCGTTCCCACCCTTCAACACAAGGTTTTTATTGATTTCTCCAAGGGATTGTTCACCCCGTCAAGAGCAGAGCGCAGCCCCCGCGTGCAAAGTCACAAAACATTCGCGGTTGCGTCCGTTTTGCCGCGCCTGCGAAAGAAAAACGGCTCCGGTGGGCAACCGGAGCCGCAAAGTGGCGGGCTCATCTGAGGCGCGGCCCGCCTCGGCAGTCAGATCACGCTTCCAAAGCGCGACGCAGCATTTCGACGTCTTCGGCAATCTGCCCGTCGATCAGCTTCAGCTCTTCGATCCGCTTCACCCCGTGCATGACGGTGGTGTGGTCGCGACCGCCGAACCGACGCCCGATTTCGGGCAGCGAGCGGCTGGTCAGCTGCTTGCACAGATACATCGCCACCTGACGCGGACGCGCATAAGAGCGCAGGCGTTTCGGGCCGATGATGTCCGACATGCGGATGTTGTAATACTCAGACACCTTCCGCTGAATTTCTTCAACGGTAATCTTACGCTCAGAGGCGCGCAGCACGTCGGCCAGGCAGTCTTGCGTCAGATCCATGTCGATTTCGCGCCCCACGAGGGAAGCAAAGGCGAACAGACGGGTCAGAGCGCCTTCCAGAACACGCACGTTGGTCGAAATCCGGTGTGCCAGAAGCTCCAGAACGCCATCCGCGATCTTGAGATCGGGGTAGTTCTTGCGATTCTGTTGTACCTTGGCTTGCAGGATGCCGAGACGCAGTTCGTAGTCAGTCGGATGCAGGTCGACGACGAGGCCGCACTGCAGGCGCGACTTCACGCGGTCTTCCAGATCCTTGATCTCGCCCGGCGCGCGGTCGGCAGAGATGATGATCTGTTTGTTCTGATCCACCAGCGCGTTGAAGGTGTGGAAGAATTCTTCTTGGGTCGAATCTTTGCCCGCGATGAATTGCACGTCATCCACCATCAGCACGTCGACCGAGCGGAACAGGTGTTTGAAGTCCATCATCTTGCGGTCACGCAGCGCTTGCACAAAGCGGTACATGAACTGTTCTGCGGACAGATACAGCACGTTCAGCTCGGGGTTACGCTCTCTCAGTTCCCAGGCGATGGCGTGCATCAGGTGGGTTTTACCCAGACCCACGCCCCCATAAAGCACCAGCGGATTGAAGGTGACCGGGCCGCCTTCGCCAACGCGACGGGCTGCCGCATGGGCCAGCTCGTTGGGCTTGCCCACCACAAAGCTGTCAAAGGTGAAACGCGGATCCAGTGGCGCGGCTTGCAGTTCCTCAAGCGGCGATTTCACGGACCCTGTTCCCTCTGCTTGCGCCACGGCATGCTGCACCGGAGCAGGCGCCTCAAGCGCTTCTGCCGCTGTGGGCTGAACCGGGCGAGTCGGGGAGTTGGCCGCGACCTTAAACGCAAGGCGCTGGACCGGCTCACCGGACATGTTGAACTCATGCAGGATCAAATCCGCAAAGTTCTGGCTCACGTAGTTGCCCATGAAATTGGTCGGGACGTGAAAGGTCGCTACCCCTCCGTCAACCTGATCCAGTTCAAGCGGTTCGATCCACGTTGTAAAATTGTTTTGCCCGACCGTTTTTAGCAAACGTTGTCTTAGTTGACCCCATGTGTCGTCTGTCATGCTGCGCCTCACGCATCCTGTGTTATGGCCGTTTTTCACGGCCTGTCGTTTCGTCCCTTTGGGCGTGTCCATTCAGGACGAACCCACCAGCGATCGGGCACAGAAAGAGCGTTGCCAGCCTACGGATAGACTGACTTCCACGTGTTTCGATAACCGAAAACAACGTTAAAAAACGAGCGGGCACACACAAACCGTCCGCAACGTAGAAAACGCTCGACCCTTAACTCACTGGATTAGGACAGATGCACCTGCAGTGGTCGCAAATCACGCCAAGCACTGATGTGCTAAGCAGAGAATGCCTCCGGTCTTGATGACCGAAATATCCACTGTTCCGGTACTCCGCACAGCGCGGTGTTACCGGGAATAACGACTCTAATGCCCGTTAGAATCGTTGCGAGCAGCCTGTCCCCCCAGCGAATGAATCGCTGTAACAGTGGTAGCAATTTCGAGGTGGGAGCGGCAACGAAACTATGATGTTGACTCCCGGTTCAGCTACAAAGAATCCCCGCGACTCGAGCGAAGTGACCGGAATCCTTCAAACAAAAAAAGACACCGCCGAAGCGGTGTCTTTTCTGTTGAAATCCCTAATCCGGACGCTAGAGCCCGGACGCTGGAATCGCTCAGGCGATGGCCTTCACGCGGGCCGCCAGGCGGGAGATTTTCCGGCTTGCGGTGTTCTTATGGTAGACGCCTTTGGTCACACCGCGCATCAGCTCGGGCTGAGCAGCGCGCAGAGCTGCGGTTGCAGCTTCTTTGTCGCCGGATGCGATGGCTTCTTCAACTTTACGCAGGAAGGTACGGATGCGCGAACGACGAGCTTTGTTGACGGCGAAACGCTTTTCGTTCTGACGGGCGCGTTTTTTTGCCTGAGGGCTGTTTGCCATGGTGTGTAGACCTTATCTTCGGGTTCGTATCTTGCGATACATCATGTTCAAAAATGGCGTGTGCCAGCCGAACCCGGATCAGATCCACCGGTCGTGATTCTAGCCTAAGCGGGCTGCACGCGCATGTATGACGGCGGCTTCTAACGGAAAAGCCATTGTCGCGCAAGCGGAGTCTCAGGACCGTTCCCAATGCTCCGTTTGTCAGGAAAAGAGAGGCGCAAATGGCGCTGCGCCTCCCCCAAAATAGTTACTTGTCGCGGAATTGCGCTTCGCGCTTTTCTAGGAAGGCTGCCATACCTTCTTTTTGGTCTTCCGTCGCAAACATCGAATGGAAGACCCGCCGTTCAAAGAGCATGCCCTCGCTCAGCGGCAATTCATACGCGCGATTGACTGCCTCTTTCGCCGCCATCGACGTCAGAACAGATTTCTCGGCGATCTTTTGGGCTGCGCCCATTGCTTCTTCGATCAGCTTTTTCGCGGGCACAACGCGCGACACCAGACCGGCGCGCTCGGCCTCTTCGGCGGTCATGAAACGGCCGGTGAGGTTCATATCCATGGATTTGGATTTGCCCACAAAACGGGTCAGACGCTGGGTGCCGCCCATGCCGGCCACAACGCCGAGGTTGATCTCCGGCTGGCCGAATTTCGCGGTCTCTGCCGCGATGATGAAGTCGCACATCATTGCAACTTCGCAGCCGCCGCCCAGCGCATAGCCTGCAACGGCCGCGATGATCGGTTTGCGGATCGCAGAAATCCGGTCATTGGCATCGGCAAAGAGGTTGGATGTGAAGACATCCACATAGCTCATCTCCGACATCTCTTTGATATCGGCACCCGCAGCAAAGGCTTTTTCCGAACCGGTCAGCACGATGCAGCGCACCTTGTCGCTGGCGTCCGCTTCTTCGAGAGCATCACACAACTCGCCCAGAAGGACAGAATTGAGCGCGTTCAACGCTTCAGGACGGTTCAGCTTGATGAGGCAGACGTGGTCCTGAGTATCGACGTTGATCGTCTCATAGGCCATGACAAATCGCTTTCGGTTGTTTCTCTTGAGCCCGAGTCCTTATCACGGCGGTCCTCTCTTTCAAGTTATCTTTGGCACTTGCCACAGTAGAAGGAAGAGCGTCCGGACTGGGTGATTCTGCTTACGGTGCCGTCGCATCCGTCACGGCGACAGGGCTCGCCTTCGCGTCCGTATACGTCGAAGGTATGCTGGAAATATCCAAGTTCCCCATTGGCTTGGCGGAAATCCTTGAGCGAGGAACCTCCTGCCGCAATCGCCTCTTGCAGCACGTCGCGGATGATCGGAACCAGCGATTTGACCCGCGCTGCGCTGATTTGCCCAACAAGGCGACGTGGCGATAGTCCTGCCCGAAAAAGCGCCTCACAAACGTAAATATTGCCCAAACCCGCGATGATTCCCTGATCGAGCAGCGCCGATTTCACCGGCGTTTTGCGCCCTTTGAAGGCGGCGATCAGGTGATCTTCGTGAAAATCATTGCCCAAAGGCTCCGGCCCGAGCACCGCCAGCAGTTTGTGATCGGCGGCGGTGGCGGTGTCCAACAGGTCCATCGCGCCGAAGCGGCGCGGATCGTTAAAGGTCACCCGCGCGCCGTTCTCCATGTGAAACACCACATGGTCGTGTTTTTCCTGCGCCGGATGGTCATGCACAAATTGCCCCAAGGGATCGCCCGAAACGGTCATCCGCCCGGACATGCCGAGATGGATCAACAGGCTCTCGCCGCTATCAAGATCGGCAAGGATGTATTTCGACCGCCGCCGCATCGCCAACACCCGCCGCCCAGAGAGACGCTCCGCCATCCGCTCGGGGAAGGGCCAGCGCAGATTGGGCCGATTCACATCGGCGCGCGCAATCACTGCCCCCTCCATCGAAGGGCGCAGGCCGCGCATCACCGTCTCGACCTCGGGCAATTCAGGCATTAGAGGACTCCCCTGACAGAAGGGCGCATTGTGCCGCCCCGTGAGCGCTCTATAACAAGGGCGAAACTGCGAGGACGACAAGGCAAATGACCGAGAAATCTGCAAGCACCACCCATTTCGGCTTTGAAACCGTGCCGGAGCACGAAAAGGCGGGCCGGGTGCAGGGGGTCTTTAACTCCGTCGCCTCGAAATACGACATCATGAACGATGTGATGAGTATGGGCATCCACCGCGTCTGGAAAGATGCGATGATGGATTGGCTCGCCCCGCGCCCCGGTCAGCGGCTGTTGGATGTGGCGGGCGGTACCGGCGATATCTCCTTCCGCTTTCTGAAGCGGGCCGGCTACGGCCATTCCACCGTGCTCGACCTCACCCGTCCGATGCTGGAAGAGGGCCGTAAACGCGCTGAGGCGGAGCAGATGGCCGACAGTCTCGACTGGGTCACGGGCGATGCGATGGCGCTGCCGTTCAAGGACAACACCTTTGACGTCTACACCATCTCCTTTGGTATCCGGAACGTGACCCGCCCGCAGGAGGCGCTGAACGAGGCCTTCCGCGTGCTGAAGCCCGGCGGCCGCCTGATGGTGCTGGAGTTCAGCCAGCTGCCGAACGACGGGCTACAAAAGCTCTATGACCTCTACAGTTTCAACGTGATCCCCCGCATGGGCCAGATGATCGCCGGCGATTACGACAGCTATCAGTATCTGGTGGAGTCGATCCGCAACTTCCCCGATCAGGAAACTTTCCTTGGCATGGTGAAGCAGGCGGGGTTTGAGAACGCCAAATACCGCAACCTGTCGATGGGCATCGCCGCCCTGCATTCGGGCTGGAAGATCTGATCCATGCGCGGCCCTCACAATATCATCCGCCTGATCCGCACAGGCGCCACCCTGGTTCGCACCGGCGCCATGAATGTGGTGCTCGACGCCTTTGACGCGCCCGCCCCGCTGCGCATGGTGGCCTATACGCTCGGCTGGCCCTTCCAGTGGCTCGGCTACAAGGGCGACCCGACAATGCCGCCCGCCACCCGTGCGATCACCGCGCTAGGGCCGGCCTATATCAAATTCGGTCAGGTGCTCTCCACCCGCCCCGATGTGGTGGGCGAGGATATGGCGCGCCAGCTGCGCGTGTTGCAGGACAAGCTGCCGCCCTTCCCGCGCGATGTCGCGATGGCAGAGGTCTCCAAAGAGCTGGGCCGCCCGGTTGACGAGATTTTTGACGAATTCTCCGATCCCATCGCCGCCGCCTCCATCGCGCAGGTGCACCGCGCGCGGCTGGCGGCTACGGGTGAGGACGTTGCGGTCAAAGTGCTGCGCCCCGGCATCGAACGCGCCTTTCACAAGGATGTGGACGCCTTCTACCTCGCCGCCCGCATTGCCGAGCTGTTTGCCCCCGGCGCCAAACGCCTGCGCCCGATGGAGGTGATCCGCCATTTCGACGGCGTGGTGCGCGGCGAGCTGGACCTGCGGCTTGAGGCCGCCGCCGCCTCGGAATTCGCTGACAACACCAAGGGCGACGCGGGCTTTCAACTGCCGCCCGTGCGCTGGGACCATTCCGCGCGCCGGGTGATGACGCTGGGCTGGGCCGATGGCCTGCCGATCGGTGACAATGACGCACTGGACGCCGCCGGCCACGATCGCCACGCCCTCGGGGAACGCGTGCTGTCGCTGTTCCTCAACCACGCGTTGCGCGATGGCTATTTCCACGCCGACATGCACCAGGGCAATATGAAGGTCGCCGCCAATGGCGATATCATCGCCTATGACTTTGGCATCATGGGGCATATCGACCTCTACACCCGTCGGGTCTATGCCGAGATCCTCTATGGCTTCATCAAGCGCGATTACAAACGTGTGGCCGAGGTGCATTTTGAGGCCGGCTATGTGCCCGCCACGCAGGATGTCGATGAATTCGCCCGCGCCCTGCGCGCGGTGGGGGAGCCGATCTTTGGCATGGACGCCACCCATATCTCCATGGGACGCCTGCTGAATTACCTGTTCGAGGTGACCGAGCGCTTTGGCATGGAAACCCGCACCGAGCTCATTTTGCTGCAGCGCACCATGGTGGTGGTCGAAGGCGTCGCCCGCTCGCTGGACCCGCGCATCAACATCTGGGACGTGGCAAAACCCGTGGTGGAAGATTACATCAAATCCTCTATCGGCCCGCGCGCCATCGCCTCTGATCTTGGCAAAGCCGCCTTGGTGCTCGCCCGCTTTGGCCCCCGCCTGCCCACACTGGTCGAGCGCGCTCTGATCGCGCAGGCGCAAGAGCCCGAGGATCAGAAGCCCCGCAAACCGTGGAAGCGCGCCGCCGCGCTTGGGGCGGCTGTCGGCGTGCTCACCACCCTGGTGGCGCTGCATGTGATCTGAATGCGAAAGGGCGCGGCCTAATCGCCGCGCCCCTTTTGTTTTTGGGACCTCTTGTGAGAGTCCGTGCTCGGGCGTCGATATCAGGTCAGAGACGCTCAATCGCCAGCGCAATGCCCTGACCGCCGCCGATACACATGGTGATAATCGCACGGCGACCACCTGTCCGCTCCAGCTCATAAAGCGCCTTCACCGTGATGATTGCGCCCGTCGCGCCCACCGGATGTCCCAGCGCAATTGCGCCGCCATTGGGGTTCACCTTCGCCGGATCGAGCCCCAGCGCCTTGTTGACCGCCAAGGCCTGCGAGGCAAAGGCTTCGTTCGACTCGATGAGGTCAAAATCCCCCACGGTCATGTCGATGCGCTTCAACAGCTGCTCCACCGCCGGGACCGGGCCAATGCCCATCACCTCAGGCCGCACGCCAGCATGGGCGTAGCCCAGAATACGCGCCTTGGGCTTCAGGCCGGCTTTCTCTGCCGCCGCTTCGGTCGCCAGAACCAACGCGGCCGCACCGTCGTTGATGCCAGAGGCATTGCCCGCCGTCACCCGACCGTCCTTTTGGAACACCGGCCGCAGACCCGCCAGCGCCTCAAGACTGGTGCCCTTGGGGTGCTCATCCACCTCAAAGGGTACGAGGTCGCGCTTCACCTTCACCTCGACGGGTACGATCTGGCTTTTGAAATATCCCGCCTCAATCGCGGCCGCCGCGCGAGTCTGGCTGGCCATGGCAAAGGCGTCCATCTGCTCGCGGGTGATCTCATGCTCATCGGCGACATTTTCCGCCGTAACCCCCATATGGCCGGTGCCAAAGGGGCAATTCAGCGCGCCCAGCATCATGTCGAGCGATTTAACGTCGCCCATCTTCTGCCCCCAGCGGGTGGAGGGCGTGATGAAGGGGCTACGCGACATGCTTTCCGCGCCGCCGGTCAGGGCAAACTCCGCATCCCCCAGCATCAGCGCCTGAATGCCCGAGACAATCGCCTGCGCACCGGAACCACAAAGGCGGTTCACGTTCATCGCCGGGGTGCTGTCCGGAATACCAGCCTGCATCGCGGCCACGCGAGACAGGTACATATCGCGCGGTTCGGTGTTGATCACATGGCCATAGACCACGGTGCCGATCTGCCCCGGCTCCACGCCAGACCGTTCCATCGCGGCCTTGGCCACCACGGTGCCGAGGTCAATCGGTGCGGTCTCCGCCAGCGCGCCGCCAAAGGTGCCGATGGCGGTGCGCGCCCCGTCCAGAATCACGATATCCGTCATGTCTCACTCCTCCTATGTGTTGCGGCGCAGTATGCACCTGCAGCATGGGCCTGTCCCTTGGAACGTCCCGTCATTGACAGCCCCCCGCCCGCGCGCCACTACTTCCGTCATGACGGACACGACAGACGATATCCTGACCCTTCTTCCCGCCCGCCTGAAAGAGGCGCGCCGGGCCCAGGGTCTCAGCCTCGAGGCGGTGGCCAACCTCTCCGGGGTCAGCCGCTCCATGGTGAGCCAGATCGAACGCGGTGAAAGCTCGCCCACGATTGCGACCCTGTGGAACCTCACCCGCGCCTTGCAGGTGGATTTTGCCGGGCTGCTTGATGCACGCGAGGTGCAGGACCACGTGGAGGTGCTGCGCGGCCGCGACGTGCCGGTGATCGACAACAAGTCCGCCAATTGCAGCATCGCGATCCTGTCGCCGCCCGAAGACGTCGGCGGGCATGAGGTCTATGACATTCGTCTGCGCGGCGGTGGCTCGCTCAAGAGCAAGCCCCACACAGCTGGCGCGATGGAGCATCTGACGGTGCTGGAAGGCACGGTCGAGGTGATTTCTGGCACCGCGCGCGAGATGCTGTCGCCCGGCGATACCGCGCGCTATCCGGCCGATGTGGTGCATTCGATATCGGCTCCGAGTGGCGCGGCACGGGTGTTCTTGATCGTCAAGAACGGCTGATTGGGGGCTCTGCGGGATGGTACAGCCTGCGTAAACCATTCAGTTGAGTGAGTGAATCCGTCATCACGGATATTTTTCCGTGAAGTCGAAATTCCACCTTTACGGACGCACATCCAATATGACAGACTTCCGGAAACAACCGGAGTCGTGCTTATGTCCAATGCCTTCCTCAGCCACATCAGCGAAACCCTGACGCAGATCGAAGCCGATGGTCTTTACAAGCGCGAGCGAATGATCACCTCGCCGCAGGGCGGCGAAATCCAGGTGGGCGACCGCGCTGTCATCAACCTCTGTGCCAATAACTATCTCGGTCTGGCCGATCATCCAGATCTGATTGCTGCAGCCAAGGCGGTGATGGACGATAAAGGCTATGGCATGGCCTCTGTCCGTTTCATCTGCGGTACTCAGGACCTGCACCGGGAGCTGGAGCAGCGGATTGCGCAGTTCCTGGGCAAGGAGGACTCAATCCTGTTTGCCGCCTGCTTTGACGCCAATGGCGGGCTTTTTGAGCCGCTCCTCGGGCCGGAAGACGCGATTGTCTCAGACAGTCTGAACCATGCTTCGATCATCGACGGCATTCGCCTGTGCAAGGCGCAGCGCTATCGTTACGCCAACAACGATATGGCGGATCTGGAGTCCAAGCTGAAAGAGGCTCGTGCCGACGGGGCGCGTCATATCATGATCGCCACCGATGGGGTCTTCTCGATGGATGGCTACCTCGCCAACCTGCCCGCAATACGCGAGATCGCCGACCGCTATGACGCGGTGGTGATGGTGGATGACTGCCATGCGACCGGCTTTATGGGCCCCCGCGGGGCTGGCACGCCGGATCATTTTGGCGTCGAGGTCGATATCCTCACCGGCACGCTGGGCAAGGCGCTTGGCGGCGCCGTTGGCGGCTATATCGCCGGGCCGCAGGTGGTGATCGATCTGTTGCGCCAGCGCGCGCGGCCCTATCTGTTCTCGAACTCCCTGCCGCCCGCCGTGGTGGCTGCCGGGTTGGAGGCGATCCGGCTGGTCGAAGAAGGCGACGCCCTGCGCAAGCAACTGTTTGAGAACGCCAAATATTGGCGCGAGGGGCTGACTGCGCTTGGTTTTGACCTCTTGCCCGGCGAGCATCCGATCATCCCGGTGATGCTGGGCGATGCCAAGCTGGCGCAGGCCATGGCATCGAAGCTGTTTGAGGAAGGCGTCTATGTCTCCGGCTTCTTCTTCCCCGTCGTGCCCAAGGGCCAGGCGCGCATCCGCACCCAGATGAATGCCGCCCTCACCCGTGACGAATTGACCCGAGCCCTGGGCGCCTTTGAGCGCGCGGGCAAGGCCTGTGGAGTGATCTGACATGCTGCCCAACACGATGAAAGCGCTGGAGAAATCCAAACCCGAAGAGGGTCTGTGGATGGTGCAGGCACCGGTGCCAGAGATCGGACCGGACGACGTGCTGATCAAAGTCAACAAGACCGGCATCTGCGGCACCGATATCCATATCTGGAACTGGGACGCCTGGGCCGCCCATACGGTGCCGGTGCCGATGATTACGGGCCATGAATTTGCAGGCGAGATCGTCGAGCTGGGCCGCAATGTCACCGGCCTCACGGTTGGGCAGCGCTGCTCGGGCGAGGGGCATCTCATCGGAAAGGACAGCCGCCAGTCGCGCTCGGGCAAGTTCCACTTGGATCCCGGCACGCGGGGGATTGGCGTCAACGAACAGGGGGCCTTTGCGCAATATCTGCGCCTGCCGGCCTTCAACGTGGTGCCGCTGCCGGATGATATCCCGGATGAGATCGGGGCCATCCTCGACCCCTTGGGCAATGCGGTGCATACGGCGCTCAGCTTTGATTTGCTGGGCGAGGATGTGCTGATCACCGGCGCCGGCCCGATCGGCATCATGGCGGCGGCGGTGGCGCGGCACGCGGGCGCGCGCCATGTGGTGATCACCGATGTGAACCCTGACCGGCTGTCCCTGGCCGAGCAGGTGACCCGGGTGCGCACCGTCAATGTCGCCAAGGAAGACTTGAACGACGTCAAACACGAGCTGGGCCTGAAGCAGGGCTTTGACGTTGGGCTGGAGATGTCCGGCAACCAGCAAGCGCTCGATCAGATGGTCGAAGCCCTTGTGATGGGCGGGAAAATCGCCCTCTTGGGCATCCCGCCGGGCAAATCCCCGGTGGATTGGTCGCGCATCGTCTTCAAGGCGATCACCCTCAAAGGCGTCTATGGCCGCGAGATGTTCGAGACCTGGTACAAGATGATCGCCATGCTGCAAAACGGCCTCGATGTCAGCCGGGTGATCACCCATCGCTTTGGCGTCGATGACTTTGCCGAGGGGTTCAAGGCGATGAAATCCGGTCAGAGCGGCAAGGTCGTGCTGGACTGGACCGGGCGCTAAGGGCCTGAGAAGAAAAGAGGCAGGCTTCCGGAGGACCGGGAGCCTGCCACAGTAAGGACAACGTGAAGCATGACCAAACGCCTCTGAAGACAGGGAGCCACACCGCAGGGGATTGCGGAAGGGGCAGCGCGTCGGTCACGCTCCTCGTGATACAACCATTGCGAGTATACTTACAATAATTCTCCCGCAAAAAATGCGAGAACTTATCATTTGCAAGGCCTTAGGGCGCAGGCAGTCCTATCCCGCCGATTATGGATCAGGCACGGGTCGCTGATTAGGCGCAGGTCAGGCGAGTTCGCCGCGATCGCGGGCGAGGCGGATTTGCTTCTGCCGCTCGCGGAAACGCGCTTTATCCGCCTCGGAGGTCTCGTTCACGCAGTGATGGCAGGAGACGCCTGCCTCATATTCCGGACGAGCTTTGTCCTCGGGCAGGATTGGGCGACGGCAGCCGTGGCACAGCTCGTGCGGACCTTCTTCAAGGCCGTGGCCGACCGAGACCCGATTGTCGAAGACAAAGCATTCGCCCTGCCACGTGCTCTCTTCGGCGGGCATTTCCTCAAGGTAGCGCAGGATGCCTCCCTTGAGGTGGTAGACGTCCTCAACCCCTTGCGACAGCAGGTAATTCGTCGATTTTTCACAGCGGATGCCGCCGGTGCAGAACATCGCCACGCGCTTGTTGTGAAAGCGATCTTTGTTCTCGGCCCACCAAGCGGGGAACTCGCCAAAGCTCTGGGTCTTGGGGTCCACCGCGCCTTCAAACGTGCCGATCGCCACCTCGTAGTCGTTGCGGGTGTCGATCACCACCACATCGTCGGACCGGATGAGGTCGTTCCATTCGGCCGGGTCCACGTAGTGACCCACCGAGGCGCGCGGATCGACGTCCGGCTGCCCCATGGTGACGATCTCTTTCTTCAGGCGCACCTTCATCTTGCCAAAAGGCGGATGGTCGCTTGTCGCCTCTTTCCACTCCAACCCCGCGCAGCCCGGCAGGCTTTTGATATGCGCAAGCACAGCATCAATCCCGGCCCGCGGCCCGGCGATGGTGCCGTTGATGCCTTCTTGCGCAAGCAACAAGGAGCCCTTGACGTCTTGGGCAATGCACAGCTCCAGAAGCGCCGGTTTGATCGCGGCGGGATCCGGAAAACGGGTGAACTGATAGAGAGCGGCGATGGTATACATACCCGGCGCATAAGACGAAGCGCGACGCATTGCAAGACGAGAAAAAGTCAAGCAGCGCCGAACAAAAACGCCTTTAAAATACATAAAATGTTGATGTTTCCGCCACAGGAGCGGTAAGGCAGTGTCGCCTCTTGGTTGATTGACCTTGCACCCGTTCGGATGCGGTCGCCTGATGAGGGGACGCTTAGGAAAAGGACAGGCCCAATGACAGAAGCGCTGATTGTGATCGACGTGCAAAACGACTTTTGCCCCGGCGGGGCCTTGGCCGTGCCGGGCGGCGATGAGGTGGTCGCGCCCATCAATGCAATGATGGCGCAGTTTGACACCGTGATCCTGACCCAAGACTGGCATCCGGCCGGGCATTCTTCTTTTGCAAGCGCGCATCCCGGCAAAGCGCCCTTTGAAACGACAGAAATGTCTTACGGTCAACAGGTTCTGTGGCCGGACCACTGCGTCCAAGGCACGGACGGCGCCGCCTTTCATCCCGACTTGCGCACCGATGGCGATCTGATCATTCGCAAGGGGTTTCGCTCGGCCATCGACAGCTATTCTGCGTTCTTCGAGAATGACCAAACCACGCCCACCGGGTTGGAAGGCTATTTGCGCACGCGCGGGATCACCGATCTGACGCTTGTGGGCCTTGCGACGGATTTCTGCGTGGCTTTCTCCGCCATGGATGCCCGGCGTTTGGGCTTTTCCGTCAAGGTTGAATTGGCTGCCTGCCGTGCCATCGACCTCGATGGGTCGTTGGAGACTCAAATTGAGAATATGCGTCAACGTGGCGTAAATTTTGCCTGAGAACCGCGCCTAATTTGTTAATCTCCAACCCATAGGGTCAGGAGAATAGCCCGGCGCCTGCGCGCGGGTGTAGCCGAGTTTGATAGGCATGGAGACGACACACCAGATCAGTGATCAAAAGCCCGACCGCCAGACGGATGGGCCTTTGGCGATGCACAACGCGCAGTTCAGTGCGCATGGCCTGCTGGTGCGCTATGCCACGACACGGGCGTCGATGCTCTATACCCGTCTGGTCATCGGCTTTGGCACGGTCCTGTTGCTGGCTTTGATCTTTGGCCCCTATTGGCCCGCGATGACCTATGCGGTCTATGCCGTCATTGACGTGCTTGAGACCTTCTATCTGCGCAGCATTCCCCGCCGATTAAACGCTGGAGCCTCCGTACGGCGCCATCAGGTCCTGTCGGCGTTGTTCTCCGCCGCAGATGCGCTGTCGGTTTGCAGCTTCGCTTTGGTGCCGTTCTTTGTTGGCCACGAGGAAGAAGAGAGCCATATCGTTCTGGCAGAGCCGTTCTTTGCCATTTGTATTATCCTCGGGGCGTCCATCAGCGCAGCCTTGGATTACCGGCTCAACCCCTTGTCGGCTGCGCTGCGCCTCTTGGTGTTCGCGATGCTGCCGCTGGGGATGATTGGCAATATCTACCTGACGCATGATGCGCATGGCCAAGACATCCAACTGTTGGCGGCCGGCCTTCTGTGGTTCTACATCGCGCTGATCTGGTTTTTGGTCTACGTGCAAAAGCGCCACCAGCATTCGCGCCGCTCCCTGCGCTCGCAAGCGCTGCAACGCCAAGCCTTGGAAGACGCCTACATGCGGCTCTTCGATCAAAAGCAAGAGGCCCGTCGCCTTGCCATGATCGCGGAACATGCGAATGACGGTGTGATGCTGATCGGGCGCGACGGGATCGTGCGATGGGTCAACGATGGGTTTGTCCGCCTCACCGGGTATTCCTTTGACGAGATGGTCGGGTCCAATCCGGGCGCTTTGCTGAACTCTGACGCGACCGATCCCGCGACGCTGAAAGTGATCGAAGAGGGGCGCAGCAAGGGCGAGCCGTTCCGGGCCGAACTGGTCAACAAACGCAAAGATGGCAAGGACATCTGGATCGAGACCAACCAAGTACCGGTCTTTGATGATACTGGCCGAATCGAGGTCTATATCGCGGTCGAGCGCGATATCACTGCGGCCAAGGAATATGAGCGCAACCTTGAAGAGGCGCGCCTCGCCGCCGAAGAGGGCGCGCGCATCAAAGAGGAATTCCTCGCCACGATGAGCCATGAATTCCGAACTCCGATGAACGGTGTGATCGGGATGGCACAGATGTTGCAGGCCTCTGACCTGACAGAGGATCAGAAGCTCTATACCGATACGATTCTGTCCTCATCTCGGGCGCTTTTGGCGCTTATCAATGACGTCCTCGATCTGTCGCGGATGAATGCCGCCGGCGTGTCCCTGTTCAACGTGGACTTTGACCTGCATGCTTGTGTGCGGGACACCGCCTTGTTGTTGCAGACGCAAGCCAAAGACAAAGGCCTGTCGCTTGCGATCGAGATCGGGCCCGAGGTCCCGGTTTGGGTCACCGGGGATGATCGCCGCTTGCGTCAGATCCTGATGAACCTGATGGGCAACGCGGTGAAGTTTACTCCCGCGGGTAAGGTGACATTGCGGGTCGGTGCCGAAGACTGCCCTGAGGGTGTCGCGCTGACCATCGCGGTAGAAGACACCGGTATCGGTATCCCTGAGGATAAGCTGGATCATGTGTTTGAGCGTTTCTCGCAAGCGGATAACGCGATTTCGCGGCGCTACGGCGGCACCGGTCTTGGCCTATCGATTTCGCGCGGGCTGGCGCAGGCGATGGGCGGCGATATCTCCGTGACCTCGCAACTGGGGCAGGGGTCCTGCTTTACCCTGCGGTTGACGCTTGCTGTTGCCTCCGCCCCCAGTTTGGACGGGGTGCTGTCCGAAGCGACACCGCAAGCCCCCTGTGACCTCAGCCTGCTGCAAGGGCTGCGGCTCTTGGTGGCAGAGGACAACCGGGTGAACCGTCTGCTGATCAGCAAATTTCTGGCCGAAGCGCCTGTGGATTTGCGCTTTGCCCGCAACGGGGCCGAAGCGGAGGAGCTGGCGCAGAGCCATCGCCCCCAGGTGATCCTGATGGATATGTCGATGCCAGAGGTGAACGGTCTGGAGGCCACTCAACGCATCCGAAATCTGGACCTTGCGCAGCCCTTTATTGCGGCGCTGACCGCCAATGTGGATGAGGTCAGCCGTCAGGCCTGCCTCGACGCAGGGATGGACGCTTTCCTCAGCAAACCGCTCTCGCGACAGGAGCTTTTGTCGCTGCTTTTGCAATTCGCGGAAAAAGCCCGGGTGACAGAAGGCAGCTGAACCGCTTGCAGGCGGGGCGCGGGCTGTCCTATCAATCCATGAACAACCAAAAAGGGCTGGTCCGTTGGATATTGCAACCCGCGTCTACAATCACAAGTGGAAGATCGACCCGATTGTCCGGTCGCTGATCGACACGGATTTCTACAAGCTTCTGATGTGCCAGTCGGTGTTTCGCAACAAGCCCGACACGCAGGTCACGTTCTCGCTGATCAACCGCTCGGATCGGGTGCCCTTGGCCAAGCTGATCGACGAGGGCGAATTGCGCGAGCAGCTCGACCATATCCGCTCGCTCTCGCTCAGCCGGGGGGAGAGCACCTGGCTGCGCGGCAATACGTTTTATGGCAAGCGGCAGATGTTCCGTCCCGACTTTATGGAGTGGTTCGAGGGGTTGCGCCTGCCGCCCTATCATCTCGAACGCAAGGGCGACCAATATGAGCTGACCTTCGAAGGGTCTTGGCCGGAGGTGATGCTCTGGGAGATCCCGGCGCTTTCGGTCCTGATGGAGCTGCGCTCACGCGCTGTTTTGAACGACATGGGACGGTTTGAGCTGCAGGTGCTTTATGCCCGCGCGATGACCAAGGTTTGGGAAAAGATCGAACGCCTGCGCCAGATCGACGGTCTGGGGATCGCGGATTTCGGCACCCGGCGGCGTCATAGCTTTTTGTGGCAGGATTGGTGCGTGCAGGCGATGATGGAGGGGCTTGGCGATGCCTTTACCGGAACTTCGAACTGCCTGATCGCTATGCGCCGCGAGGTGGAGGCGATTGGCACCAATGCCCATGAGCTGCCGATGGTCTATTCCGCCTTGGCCGAGGACGACGCCGCCCTGGCGCGTGCGCCCTATGAGGTGCTGTCGGACTGGCATGAAGAGCATGACGGCAACCTGCGCATCATCCTGCCCGACACCTATGGCACCCAAGGGTTTTTGGACAATGCGCCCGATTGGCTGGCCGGTTGGACGGGGATTCGCATCGACAGTGGCGACCCGGCCCGCGCGGCGGAGATTGCCATTCGCTGGTGGCAGGCGCGCGGTGAGGACCCAACCGAGAAGCGGGTGATCTTTTCCGACGGGCTCGACGTGGACAAAATCACCGAACTGCATCAGCAGTTTACGGGGCGGGTGAAGGCCTCCTTTGGCTGGGGCACGCTGTTGACCAATGATTTTCGCGGGTTGGTGCCAGGCGATGCGCTGGCGCCTTTCTCGCTGGTCTGCAAGGCGGTTTCGGCCAATGGGCGGCCCACGGTGAAGCTGTCGGACAATCCGGAAAAGGCGATGGGCCCGGCCGAGGAGATCGCGCGTTATAAGCGGGTCTTTGGTGTGGGCGCGCAGGATCGGATGGATGTGATCGTCTGACGGGGCGGAGGGGGGCGCTGCCCCCAAGGCGCCTTGCGGCGCGCTCCCCCGGAGTATTTTTAGAAAGATGAAGGCTTAGCCGTGGTGCGCTGCCACGGTTTTCAGCTGGGAAAAGCCGTAGAGCGCCTCGAAGCCTTTTTCGCGGCCGTGACCGGACTTGCCCACGCCACCGAAGGGCAGTTCAACCCCGCCGCCCGCGCCATAGGTGTTGAGGAAGACCTGTCCGGCCTTGAGCCGCTTGGCGAGGCGGAACTGGCGCGCGCCGTCACGGGTCCAGAGGGCGGCGACGAGGCCGTAGTCGGTGCTATTGGCGATCTTGACCGCCTCGTCCTCGGTGTCAAAGGGGATCAGCACTTGCACCGGGCCGAAGATCTCCTGTTGGGCGAGGGGGTGGTCGGCGGGCACATCGGCAAAGAGGGTCGGGCGCACATAGGCGCCGGCCTCTGGCGCATGGGGGACGATGCGGCCCTGCGCCGCGAGGGTAAGGTCGGCGCCTTTGGCCAGAAACCCCTCGACGATTTCCTTTTGTCGGGCGGAGATCAGCGGGCCGAGGCGCAGGTCCTCGGCTGCGGGGCCGACGGTGAGCTCGGCATAGGCGTCGGCCATGCGCGCCTTGATCGCCTCGTAGACAGGACGCTCGACCAGAATGCGGGAGGCGGCGGAGCAGGTCTGGCCGCCGTTCTGGATGCCGGCATTCACAAGGAAGGGCAGCGCGGCGTCGAGATCGGCATCGGCAAAGACGATCTGCGGGGATTTGCCGCCGAGTTCCAGCGTCACCGGCACCACATTGCGCGCCGCTGCCGCCTGCACCAAGGCCCCCGTGGCCACCGATCCGGTGAAGGAGAGATGCTGCACGCCCGCATGTCCCGAAAGCGCGGCGCCGGCCTCGGCGCCGAGCCCCGGCACCACGTTCAAGGCACCGGCGGGTAGGCCTGCTTCCTCGGCCAGATGGGCAAAGGCGAGGGCGGTGAGGCAGGCCTCTTCTGCGGGTTTCAGCACGCAGGAATTGCCCATCGCCAGCGCCGCCCCGACCGAGCGGCCGATGATCTGCATCGGGTAGTTCCAGGGCACGATATGCCCGGTGACGCCAAAGGGTTCGCGCAGGGTGTAGACGGTATATCCGTTCATGTAAGGAATGGTCTCGCCCATCACCTTGTCCGCCGCCCCGCCATAAAATTCGCAGTAGCGCGCGAGGGCCACCGCATCGGCGCGGGCTTGGGTTAGGGGTTTGCCGACATCCATCACCTCCAGCGCGGCGAGGGTGGCGACATTATCGGCGATCACCTGGCCGAGCCGGGTCAGGATGCGGCCCCTCTCGGTGGAGCTCATCCGGCGCCAGTCGCCCTCTTGCGCGGCTTGGGCGGCGGTGACGGCGGCGTCGATATCCGCAGCCCCTCCCCGGGCGATCTGGCAGATTTCCGCGCCGGTTGAGGGGTTTATCAGCGGCAGCGTCTCTCCCCCCGTGCTTGGTTGCCAAGTGCCGCCAATCAGGCAAAGCGTCGGGTCGAACCAGAGGGGGGATGTCTCAGCCATGCTGGTATCCTTCGATTTCAAAGGTGAAGCTTTTGACCTGATGGTCGGTGAAGGGCGCGCCATCGCGCAGATTTTGCACATTGGGCAACAGGCTGAGGCAGGTGCCCCAAAAGGCCGCCGCCGAGGGCGAGTGGCGCGAGATGCCCATGCGCCAGTATCCGGGGAATTCGGCCAGGATCAGTGTGGCGGCCTCCATGCCGTAGCCTTTGCGCCGGTGTTGCGGCAGGATCATGAACTCTGACAGTTCACGCCGATCATCGGGCAGGTTCAGCACGATGGCAAAACCGATGCGGGCCGCACCTTTGTGGATCCAGAATGTCGTCACATCGCGGCGGTTCAGCATCTGGCCCGCACGATCCAGCGGATCGATCGGAGCGTCTGGTGCGACTTCGGCAAAATAGGGCGCCATCAGGGTGGCCAAGCGCCCGCGCTCTCGCGGCAAGATGAGCGAGAGCGTGCAGGTCATGCGGGTTCGTCCTGTCGCATCAGATCCGGCATTATCGGCGCGGCCGCGAGGAGTCGCTGGGTGTAGGGATGCTGTGGCGTGGTAAAGACCTGCTCCACCGGGCCTTCCTCAACGATCTCGCCCTTTTGCATCACCAGCACCCTGTCACAGACCTCGCGTACCACGGCCAGATCGTGGCTGATAAAAAGGTAGGTCAGGGCGTGGCTTTTGCACAGGGCGGCGATCAGATCGAGGATGCGGGCGCGGACCGAGACATCGAGGGCAGAGACCGCCTCGTCGAATAGGATCAGCTCCGGTCGGGTGATCAGCGCTCTGGCGATGGCGATCCGCTGGCGTTGCCCGCCGGAGAATTGGTGCGGGTATTTCTGCGCGTCCTCTGCCGACAGGCCCACGGCCTCCAGCACCTCAGCGATCAGGGTCTCCCGGTTCTGGACGGTGAGGCTGTTCGCCGACAGGTGGAAGGGTTCGCTGACCAGTCGGCCAACCGGATGACGCGGGTTAAAGCTGCCAAAGGGGTCTTGGAACACCACTTGCATGGCTTGGCGTTGCTCGGGCGATCGGGTGATGTCCAGCGCTTCGCCGTTCAGGCGGATTTCTCCGCTCTGCAAGGGTTCCAAGCCCAACAAAGCACGGGTCAAAGTGGACTTGCCACAACCGGATTCCCCAACCAGACCAAGGCGTTCCCCCTTGTGGAGGGTGAAACTGACGCCGTTTACCGCGCGGAACCGACCCGGTTTGCCAAACAACCCCTTGCGCGGTGTCGGATAGTCCCGCACGGCCGCGCGGACCTCTAGCAGCGGGGCGGGTTGGGCAGGCGCGCTGGGCAGGTCGACCTTATGCGCCGAAGCCTTGGCCAGCATCTGCGTATAGGGGTGGCGCTGGTGGGTCAGCACGCTCATCGTCGGGCCGCGCTCCACCACTTCGCCCTTGCGCATCACCACGATGCGGTCGGCGAAATTGGCCACCACGGCGAGGTCATGGGTGATGATCATCAACCCCATGCCGTATTCGCGCACCAGATCACGCAGCAGGTCGAGGATCTGCGCCTGTGTGGTCACGTCGAGGGCCGTGGTCGGCTCGTCCGCGATCAGCAGCTTGGGTTTCAGCGCGATGGCCATGGCGATCACCACCCGTTGGCGCTGCCCGCCAGAGAGTTCGTGCGGATAGCGGCTGAGCGGAAAACGGTCCTGCGGCAGACCCACACGGGTCAGGATACGGGCGGCTTCGGCATCGGCCTCCGCGCGGGGCATGGCCTCATGGATCAGGATGGTTTCTGCCACCTGCGCGCCGATGGTCATAAGCGGGTTGAGCGCGGTCATCGGTTCCTGAAACACCATGCCGATGTCGCGACCCCGGCGACGGCACATCTCGGCCTCGCTCAAGGAACAGAGGTCGGTGTCGTCGAGATAGATCGCGCCGCGCGCCACCGCCGCCTGTGGCAAAAGACGCATCACCGCCAGCGCTGTCATCGACTTGCCCGACCCGCTTTCGCCCGTGACGGCGAGGATCTCGCCCGCGGCGATCGACAGGGTGACATCGCGCAGGATCGGCAGCGCGCCGATCGATAGGGTGAGGTTGGAGATGTCCAGCAGGCTCACGCGCGGCCCTCCAACAGGCGGGGGTCAAACCGGTCGCGCAGCCCGTCGCCAAGGAGGTTCAGCCCCACCACGGTAACGATGATCGCAAAGCCGGGCACGATCGCGAGATGCGGCGCAAGGCTGACCAGCGTTTGCGCCTCGGCCAGCATCCGCCCCCAGCTCGGCGTCGGGGGCTGCGCGCCAAGGCCCACATAGCTGAGGCCCGCCTCGGCAAGGATGCCAAGCGAGAATTGGATGGTGCCCTGAACAATCAACAGGTTGGCGATATTGGGCAGGATATGCTCGGCGGAGATATGGGCGCGCGATTTTCCCGCCACCCGCGCGGCCAGAATGAACTCGCGCGACCAGAGGCTGAGCGCCGCGCCGCGTGCCACTCGGGCAAAGACCGGCACGTTGAAGATGCCGATGGCAAGGATCGCGTTAAAGGCCCCGGGTCCGAGGATGGCCGTGATCAGGATCGCGATCACCAGAGAGGGGAAGGCAAAGACAAGGTCATTGCCGCGCATAATGATCTCGTCCAGCCAGCCCCCGCGATGCGCCGCCGCCGTCAGCCCCAGCGGCACGCCGAGGCTGATGCCGATGCCGACCGCCAGCAGGGCCACCGCCAGCGAGGTGCGGGCGCCGACCATGACCATCGACAGGATATCACGGCCAAAGTGGTCGGTGCCGAGGAGATGCGTGGCGTTCGGCGCCTGCAGCTTTTCGGGGATATTCATCACCGCATGGTCAAAGGGCGTCCAGACGAAGGATACGACTGCCAGCGCCAGCATCAGGCCCGTGAGCAGGCCGCCGAGGATGAGGTTGCGGCTCATTTGGGGGTCCGTCCGGCTGGGAAGACGGACAGCGCCTGACCTTCCCCCCGGGAAGACGCTTCACGCCTCCCCAAGGTCAGGCACCGTCCTGCGTTATTCTCCCGAGACGCGTGCATCACACCGCCCTCCTGAGCCGCGGGTCGACCAGCGCATAGGCGAGATCGACAAGGAAATTCACCAGGATCACCGCAAAAACCAACAGCATCACCACGCTTTCGACGACGATCAGATCGCGGGCGGAGATGGCTTGGAACACCAGCCGTCCCAGACCGGGCAGGTAGAACACCTGTTCGATGATGATCGCCCCCGCAAGGAGGAAGGAAAACTGCAGCCCGACGATGGTCAGCACCGGAATGAGCGCATTGCGCACCCCGTGGCGGCGGATCGCTTGGCCGTGGCTCAAACCCTTGGCGCGGGCGGTGCGGATGAAATCCTCGCCCAGAACCTCCAAGAGGGCCGAGCGCATCACCCGGGCCAGGATCGCCGCTTGCGGCAGCGCCAGCGCAATCGCGGGCAGGGTCAGCGCATGCAGCCCCGCCATCAACCCCTTATCCCAGCCGACAAACCCGCCGGCCGAAAACCAGCGCAGGTTGATCGCAAAGACCAAAACCAGGAGCATGGCGAACCAGAAATTCGGCACCGCAACCCCCAGCTGCGTGGCGCCCATCACCGCGATATCGCCCATCTTACCCCGGCGCGCGGCGGCATAGATCCCGGCCGGCAGGGCGATCAGCGTCGACAGCAGTAGCGCATAAATCGCCAAGGGTAACGAGACCCACAGCCGGTCTTTCACCATCTCTACCACCGGGGCGCGATAGGTGTAGGAGGTGCCAAATTCGCCCGTCAGCATGCCGCCAACCCAAGTGACATAACGGCTCAGCTTGCCCTGATCGAGGCCCAGTTCCGTGCGCAGCGCCGCGACTGTGTCCTCCTGCGCGCCGGTGCCGAGCATAAAGGAGGCCGGGTCGCCCGGCGCCACTTCGATCACGGCAAAGATCACCATCGAAGCGATGGCGAGGCTCAGCCCGAGCGATAGGAGGCGTTTGGCGAGATAGTGTAGCATTGGCGGCAGGTTAGGCGGCGGCAGGTCAGCCGTCCAGTGGCAGGATGAGAAATCGACACAGCGTCGCTTGCCTCTTGCGCGGCGCGTCAGGATCGCTAGCTCTTGGCCTATGCGGACGCAGCCTTTGTTCATTGGTCACGAGATCTATCGCGGCTCCTCTTACGGGCGCTGGCATCCTTTGCGGGTGCCACGGGTCTCGACCGCGATGGACCTGTCGCGCGCCTTGGGCTGGCTGCCGGGGTCGGCCTTTATGACCTCGCCCCGCGCCAAGCCCGCCGCGCTTGAGGCCTGGCACACGCCCGACTATATCGCCGCCCTGCAAGCGGCGGAGGCCGCGCAGGCGGTCAGCGCCGAGGTCAAGGCGCGTCATCACATTGGCACGGTGTCGAACCCGATCTACCCGGAGATTTTCCGCAGACCCGCCACGGCGGCAGGCGGCTCGATCCTCGCAGGTGAGCTTTTGGCGCAGGGCGGCGTGATCTACAACCCGGCCGGGGGCACCCATCACGGGATGCCGGACCGCGCCAACGGGTTTTGCTACTTGAACGATCCGGTGCTGGCGATGCTCTCCTTGCGCCACCACGGCGTGCAGCGGATCGCCTATGTGGACATCGACGCCCATCATTGCGACGGGGTCGAGGCGGGGTTTTCCGGCGATCCCGATGTGCTGATGATCTCGGTCCACGAGGAGAACCTATGGCCCAAGACCGGCCTGCTGACGGACGATGCGGGCGGCTCTGCCCTCAACCTGCCGGTCCCGCGCGGCTTCAACGACAGCGAGATGGCCCATATCCGCGAGGCGCTGATCCTGCCTGCGGTGGCTGCCTTTGCCCCCGATGCGGTGGTGCTGCAATGCGGTGCCGATGCGGTGACAGAGGACCCTCTGGCCCATCTCGACCTCTCGAATAACGCCCACTGGGCCATGGTCGCGGCCCTCACGGGGCTGGCGCCACGCACGCTGGTGCTGGGTGGCGGCGGTTATAATCCTTGGTCGGTCGGGCGGCTCTGGACCGGGGTCTGGGCCACCCTCACCGGGCAAGAGATCCCCGACCGCCTGCCACCGGAGGCCGAAGCGGTGCTGCGCGCGCTGGAGTTCAAGGGCCACCGTTTGGGCCGCACCCCGCCCGAGCATTGGTTCACCACCCTGCGCGATACCCCGCGCGAAGGGGTGATCCGGCCCGAGGTCACCGAGCGCGCCGCTTATCTGCGCCAGCGCTGGCAACAGGCCGGCTCGCGTCTGCACCGAGGCTAACCGCCGTCCCTCCCTGTGCGGCGAAACGCGATCGCCGGGCCAAAGGCCCGGCGCCATGCCCAACGGATGGGGATGCATTTTAATGCAGCTCCAGCGGGCGGGAGCCCCCCGCCCAACCGAAGCAACACGCCAGCGGCGCTTACTCCGCCCAGCTCAGCGCGCCGATCTCCAGCGCCGCAGTGGGGGCATTGGCCCAGATCCCTTGCAGACCCGCCTTCGCCACCCCGATCTTGGCCAGCTGGAACAGATAGCCGTTCACATAGTCATCCGCGATGATGTGCTGGGCCTGCTGCAGCATCTCGGTACGCGCAGCGGGATCGGTGGTCGCGTTCAGCCGGTTCATAAGCCCTTGGAAATCCGGGTTGTCGTATTGAAAGTAATAGGCCGGGCGCGCGTAGATGCCGATGTCCATCGGCTCGGTATGGCTGACGATGCTGAGGCCGTAGGTTTTGCCCTTGAACACCGTCTCCAGCCATTGCGCCCATTCGACGTTGATGATCTCCGCCTTGATTCCGACCGCCGCCAGCTGCGCTGCGACGATTTCGCCCCCACGCCGGGCATAGGCCGGGGGCGGCAGGTGCAGCGTGGTCTCAAACCCATCGGGAAGCCCGGCCTCGGCCAAGAGCGCCCGCGCCCGCTCGGGGTCATAGTTCGACTGCGCGGTCAGATCGACATAGGCCGGGTGATGCGGCGCGAAATGGGTGCCGATCGGGGTGCCATAGCCAAACATCGCCCCGTCGATGATCGCAGAGCGGTCAATCGCATGGGCCATGGCCTCGCGCACCTTCGGATTGTCAAACGGCGCTTGGGCATTGTTGGTCGACAGGATCGTCTCGCCCTCGGTGGAGCCGACGATGACCTGGAACCGCGGATCAGCCTCAAACTGCATGACATTCTCCGGCGCGGGGAAGTTGTCAAAGGCGTCGATATCCTCGGCCATCATCGCGGCAAAGGCAGCGGTGGGGTCGGAGATAAACTTGATCGTCGCACCGGTCAGCGGTGGCACGGTGCCCCAGTAATTCGGGTTGCGCACCAGATCGACGCGGTCGCCTTGGATCCATTCGCCAAACCGATAGGGGCCGGTGCCGACAGGCGCGGTCGCCAGCGTCTCGACGGTTTCCGGCGCCACGATCACCGCATCGCCCCAAGCGAGGTTGAACAGCAGGCTGCCGTTGGGTTCCGACAGGGTCACCACCACGGTCTGCGGATCGCTGACCGTCACATCTGCAATCGCGGAGAACAGCGCCTTTTGCGCGTTGGTGCTGTCCTCTGCCCGCGCGCGGTCGAGCGAGAATTTCACATCCTCCGCGTCCATCGCGCTGCCGTCGTGAAAGGTGACACCCTCCTCTAGAGTGAAGGTATAGGTCAGCCCATCCGGCGAAATCTCCCAGGACTTCGCCAGCAAGGGCACCACATCCCCATCCGAGGTGAAGCGGGTCAGACCCTCGAAGATATTGAGATAGACCACGGTATCAATCGCCTGCGCGGCGCCTGCGGTCGGGTCCAGATGCGGCGGCTCCAGCTGCGTCGCATAGGTCACCGTATCCTTGGCCACTGCTGCACCGGCCCAAAGCGCCAGTGCGGAAACAGCCGCCACGAAGGGCGTTTTGATCGTCATCGTCCAAAGTCCTCCTCTGTCGGCAGCTTTAGCGCTGCCGGGGTCAAAGTGCCCATGTTCGCCGGGCATTGGCCTGAGCCTTGCCCGTTTTCCTCGCGTAATCAAGCTTTGCTGCACTGCCGCATGACTGGTAAGCAGGCGCAGCAAGTGATAGACACTCGCAACTTTTGCCCGCTTTGGTCCTCGCAGGTGCGTTAGGACCGGTCCAGCCGAGGAGCCGAGACATGAGCGCCACCGCCCGTAAAACCGCCCTGAATGCTGAGGATATCCGTGCGCTCAAGGGCGACCGGCCCATCGTCAGCCTCACTGCCTATACGACGCCGATGGCGCGGCTGATGGACGAGCATTGCGATTTTGTGCTGGTCGGCGACAGCGTTGGCATGGTGCTGCATGGGATGTCCTCTACCCTCGGCGTGACGATGGAGATGATGGTGCTGCATGGCGCCGCCGTGTCCCGCGGCCTGTCCCATGCGATGATGGTCATCGACATGCCGTTCGGGTCCTACGAGGAAGGCCCCGCGCAGGCCTTTCGCAATGCCGCCCGGCTGATGGCGGAAACCGGCGCCGCTGCGGTCAAGCTTGAAGGCGGTGTCGAGATGGCCGAGACCATCCGCTTTTTGGTCAAGCGCGGCATCCCGGTGATGGCCCATATCGGCCTCACGCCGCAGTCGATCAACACGCTCGGTGGCTACAAGGTCCAAGGTCGTGCTGAAGCGGCCGCGCCGCTTCTGGCGGATGCCCGCGCGGTGGAAGAGGCCGGCGCTTTTGCCGTGGTGCTGGAGAAGGTGCCCGCCACGCTCGCCGATGAGGTAACAGCCGAGCTTGCCATTCCGACCATCGGCATCGGCGCAAGTGCCGGCTGTGATGGTCAGGTTCTGGTGGTCGATGACATGCTTGGCTTTTTCACCGCCTTTAAGCCGAAGTTCGTCAAACGCTACGCCGAGCTTGGTCCCGCCGCCGAAGAGGCCATCGCCGACTACGCTGCCGAGGTGCGCGCCCGCGCCTTCCCGGCACCTGAACATACCTTTGCCGACCACGCGCCGAAGAAAGACTGAAGGACAGCCCTGCCATGACGACCCCGATCCTGCGCCGTCTCGATGACCTGCGCGCCCTTCGCTGTGACTGGATCCGTAAGGGCGAGACCCTGGGCCTCGTCCCCACCATGGGCGCGCTGCACGCCGGTCACCTATCGCTGGTCGAAGCGGCCAAAGCAGCCTGCGACCATGTGGTGGTGACGATCTTTGTGAACCCCAAGCAGTTCAACAGCCCCGAGGACCTCGCCAATTATCCGCGCACCGAACATGCGGACGCGGAGAAGCTCGCGCCTTTTGGCGTCGACGCGATCTATGTGCCCGACCCGGACCAGATCTACCCCGAGGGCTATGCCACCACCGTCAGCCTCAGCGGCGTGACCGAGGTGATGGAAGGTCCCAACCGCCCCGGCCATTTCGAGGGCGTCGCGACCGTGGTCGCTAAGCTCTTCCTGCAGTCCGGCGCCGATCAGGCGTTTTTCGGCGAGAAGGACTACCAACAGCTGATGGTGGTCAAGCGCATGGCCCGCGATCTCGATATCCCGATCGAGGTGATTGGCTGCCCCACCGTGCGCGAGGCCTCTGGCCTTGCGATGTCCTCCCGCAACATGCGCCTCTCGCCCGAGGCGGTGGAGATCGCAGGCCAGGTGAACCCGATGATGGAGGAGGCCGCTGCCCGCCTGCGCGCGGGCGAGGACTACGCCCCGCTCGAGGCTGAGATGCGCGCAACCCTCGCCGATCTTGGCTTCACCGAGGTGGAATATATCGATCTGCGCTCGGCCGAGGATCTCTCGGCGATGGTGCGGCTCGACGCCCCGGCCCGCTTGTTCATCGCCGCTTGGCTCGACGGGGTGCGCTTGATCGACAATATCGCGGTCTAAGCTGGGCGGGTGCTGCGCGAAATTCTACTAATCAATTAGTAAGGACTGGTAGCGCTCGCATTTTTATGTCTACTCTCCCGGCAACAGATAACTGGGAGGGGATGTGATGACTTTTATTCTAGCGATTGACCAGGGGACCACCTCAACCCGCGCCATCCTGTTTGATGCAGAGATGAAGGTCGCCGCCGTCGCCCAAGAGGAATTCCCCCAGCATTATCCGCAGGCGGGCTGGGTCGAGCATGACCCGGAGGACCTCTGGTCCACCACCCTGTCGACCTGCCGCAAGGTGCTGGCGGAAAAGGGGATTTCTGCCGCCGATATCGCCGGGATCGGCATCACCAACCAGCGTGAAACCACCGTTGTGTGGGAGAAATCCTCCGGCAAGCCGATCCACAATGCCATCGTCTGGCAAGACCGCCGCACCGCCCCGATCTGCGAGGCCTTCCGCGATGACGGTCACGAGGACATGGTGCGCGAAACCACCGGCCTGCTGCTTGATCCCTATTTCTCCGGCACCAAGGTCAAATGGATTCTCGACACCGTCGAGGGCGCGCGCGCGCGCGCGGAGGCGGGCGAGCTGCTGTTTGGCACCGTCGACAGCTTCCTGATCTGGCGTCTGACCGGCGGTGCCTCTCATGCCACCGATGCCACCAACGCCGCCCGAACCCTGATGTATGACATCAAGTCCGGCACGTGGAGCGACGAGATCTGCGCCCTCCTTGAGGTGCCGAAAGCCATGCTGCCCGAGGTTAAGGACTGCGCCGCCGATTTCGGTAGCACCCTGCCCGAGCTTTTTGGCGGCGCCATCCCGATCCTTGGTGTAGCGGGCGATCAGCAAGCGGCGACTGTGGGGCAGACCTGCTTCAAGCCGGGGATGATGAAATCCACCTATGGTACCGGCTGCTTTGCGCTTTTGAACACCGGCGACACGCCGGTTCTGTCGAAAAACCGCATGCTGACCACCATCGCCTATCAGCTCGACGGCAAACCCACCTACGCGCTTGAAGGGTCGATCTTCATTGCGGGCGCTGCGGTGCAATGGCTGCGCGATGGGCTCGGCATCATCGGCAAGGCCAGCGAATCGGGCCTGCTGGCGGAGAAATCCGACCCCACCCAGGACGTGATCCTTGTGCCCGCCTTCACCGGCCTCGGCGCGCCCTATTGGGAACCGGACTGCCGCGGCGGCATGTTTGGCCTCACCCGCAGCTCCGGCCCCGCTGAATTCGCCCGCGCTGCGCTGCAAAGCGTCGCTTACCAGACCCGCGACCTCTGGGAGGCGATGCGCGCCGATTGGGAAGGCGAGGCCAATGTCACCCTGCGCGTCGACGGCGGTATGAGCGCCAGCGACTGGGCGATGCAAAGCCTCTCCGACATCCTCGGCGCAGCGGTCGACCGTCCGGTGATGCAGGAAACCACCGCGCTGGGCGCGGCCTGGCTTGCGGGGATGAAGGCCGGCGTCTACCCGGATCAGGACGGGTTCACCGCCACTTGGGCGCTGGACCGCGAGTTCAAACCGACGCTCGACGCCGCGCGCCGCGAAGAGGCCTACGCCCGCTGGAAACGCGCCGTACAGGCGGTGATCGGCGTCTAACCCAAAAAGGGGGGCGATGGGCCCCCTTCATCTTCTGAAAAATATCCCGGGGGAGCTTGCCGCGAGGCAAGCGGGGGCAGCGCCCCCCACCTGCTCACCGCATCCGCGCTCCGGCAGCAATTGTGCGGGGCTGCGCATTCAGCGCCTCGATCGAAAAACCAGAAATCGCTTTATACTTCGCCGCGTGTTCGGCCAGTTCCCCCCTCGGGATCACCTCGTCGATCACGCCAAAATCGCCGCCGCAGAGATCCTCAACCTGCTGCAAGACCGCATCCGGCCCCTTGCCGGACCGATTGGCGAGGCCGATCTTAGTCGCCGCTGGCCGCATCCGCGCCTCATAGGCCTCCAATGCTGCCGGGGTAACGCCATGCTCCAACAGGGAGGCGCCCAGGACCCGCGCGTCCAGAATGGCCTGACTCGCCCCGTTGGAGCCGATGGGATAGGTCGGATGGGCCGCGTCCCCCGTCAGGCTGCGCCGGCCAAAGGTCCAGCGCGGCAGCGGGTCGCGGTCCACCATAGGATATTCATAGACCACCTCGGCGCCTCGGATCAGCGCAGGCACATCGATCCAGTTAAACCGCCAGTCTTTAAACTCGGTGATAAACTGACCCACATCCACCGCCCGGTTCCAATCCTCGCGCTGGAAGGCCTGCGTGGGGTCAAAGCGTTTCTCGGCAATCCAGTTCAGCGTCGCCAGCCCGTCCGTTCCCACCTCCGAAATCGGATAGGAGACAAAGCGCAAGGTATCATGCCCGATCATCACCATCGCGCCGGGCCCGCGGAACAAAGGCCCGCGCGTGGTGGCGCGCCAGAGGATGCGGCCGTCCCAGATCGGCGCGCCTTCCTCGGGATATTCCGCAGCCCGCAGGGCGGAATGGATGCCATCCGCCGCGATGACCAAATCGCCCTCAACGCTGCGCCCCTCTGCCAGATGCAGCACCGCGCCGTCGGCATTCTCGCTCCAGCCCACCGCGCGGGCGCCGGTCTGCACTGCCTCTGGCCCGGCGCGCTCGATCAAAGTCCGATAAAGCAGCATCTGCAATTCCCCGCGATGGACGGAGAACTGCGGCCAAGCATAGCCCGCGCCCTTGCCGCGTGGCTCTTCCCAGATGGTCTTGCCGAGCTTGGAGAAAAACCCAAGGCTCTGGGTCCGCACGCCAATCGCATCAAGCTCCGCCTCAAGCCCAAGGTCAAACAGCTCGCGCACCGCATTGGGTTGCAGGTTGATCCCAACCCCCATCGGTTTGAGTGTCCGCGTCGCCTCAAAGACCTGAAATGGCACGCCGATCTGCTGCAAGGTCAGCCCAAGGCAAAGGCCGACGATGCCGCCGCCTGCGATCAAAACTGTCATGTGATGCGTCCTCCCGCCCGCGATAAGATCACGCAGGGCGCCGGACTGGCAAGCCGCGCGTCAGCGGCGCGACGTCACGATCAGATCGGGGCCAAAGATCACATCGGCATAATCCGCGAGGTAGATCTTGAGCCAGGGGGTGAACCGCTCCGGATGCCGCGCCACCTCGGCCAGAAGGTCGTGATAATCGACCCAGCGGGTTTCCATCACCTCGGCCGGATTGGGCTCCAGCCCGAGAGGCGCGAGCATATGGGCGAGGTAGACATCCACCACCTCATGCTCGATCAGCCCATCGCCGACATCTGCGCGATATTCCAGCGTGTGGCGGTATTGCGGATGCAGACCGGTGAGGCCCAGCTCCTCTTCCAGCCGTCGGATCGCGCAATGGTCAGAGGCTTCGTTCCACATCGGATGGGTGCAGCAGGTATTCGCCCAGAGCCCCGGCGTGTGGTATTTCCCCAGCGCCCGGCGCTGCATCAGGATCTCGCGGCCCTGCACCACAAAGACCGACACCGCCTTGTGCCGCAGCCCTTCGCGATGGGCGCGCAGCTTGTCCACGGGCGTCAGGGCACCCTCTACCCAGGCGGGGATCAGATCGGGACGACGCTCAGGCATGGCTCTCCTATGTGCGGGCTAAACCGGGTCTCCGGCGGTGAAGCCGGTCATGTAGGGCAGGAGCCTAACAATCTCAAGCGCCAAGGCCATGACGCAAGACGCCGCGGCAAGGGGGCCGCGGCGCATCGGTGGCAAGGTTTTGCCAATTGGGTCAGATCAGAGATCAGTTGGAGGCTTCCGCCTCAGCGCCTGCCTCTGCCTCGGTCGCTTCCGCAGCGCCGAATTGGGCGAGATAGGCGAACACGTCCTCGCCGCCCTTCTTCAGTTTGAAGGACATTTTGGATTTCGCGCCGCTGTCGTCGAGATAGTCGCGCAGGAAACCGCGGGGATCTGCCACATAGGAGACGAAGTGCTCCTCGTCCCAGACCAGACCCGCTTCGCCGGCGGCCACGACGTCATCGCCATAGCGGAACCCGTCGACAGAGCCAGCCTTGCGGCCCACAACGCCCCAAAGGTTCGGTCCGGTTTTGCCACCTTTGGCGATGGTTTCGCCGGTGTCGGATTCGATCTGGTGGCAGGATTTGCACTTGCCGAATGCTTTTTCGCCGGCGGCTGCATCGCCCTCGGCAAAGGCCGGAACAGCGAGGCAGATGAGGGCGGCGGTGGTCAGAATATGTTTCAACGAACTGGCTCCTTTGGGTTCAAGTCGCTGGCTGCAGAGTTTCGCTGCGCGTAGACTGAGTCAACGCGACATATCGGACATATGGGGGTGATCACGCTGATTTCACCTACAAATCCTGCCAAAAAACCCGCAGATCAGGCCGCGCCTTCGGACCAGCACGGCAGAATATCGCCGGGGGCGGGGGTGGCCTCATAAATCGCGCGGGCAATGGCGCGAGCCAGGCAGATCGAGGCCGCATGGCACAGCCCCAGCATGTCAGCGGCGGGATCCCCCATGGGGCGGGCGCCGGTGGCGGCGGCAAAGACCAGATCGCCGTCATGCGGTCCGTGCGAGGGCACAATCGCGCGGGCCATGCCGTCGTGGGCGGCGGTGGCCATGCGCTGGGCCTCGGCCTTGGTCAGGAGGGCATCGGTGGCAACGATGGCGATGGTGGTATTGGCCCCCTCCGAGGAGACCGGCGCGCCGACCAAAGCGGTCATCGCCTCCATCTTGCGGCTGCGCAGGGTGCGGCCCAAGCCGCTGGCTGGGTCCACACCGAGGCCGCCAAATTCGCCGTCAATCTCGAAGGGGGCGGCCCAGAAGTGCCGCTCGCCCGGCGTAGTGACCGAGCCGATAGGGTTCGCCACCACCAGCGCGCCGACCGTATGGCCGCTGTCCAGAACCAGAGAGGCGGAGCCCAAGCCGCCCTTTTGCATGCCGGTCAGGGCGCCGGTGCCAGCGCCATGGCTGCCCAGCTCAAAGTCCGGGCTGGCGGCGGCCAGTGCTGCACGACCCAAGGCGGGGTAGGGGCTGTCGTCCCAGCCTTTGTCACCGCCGTTCAACAGGTCAAAGACGATGGCGCCGGGCACGATCGGCACCACGGCCGGCCCAAGGCGAAAGCCGCGCCCCATCGCGCGCAGACCCGCCACCACGCCGGAACAGGCATCAAGGCCAAAGGCCGATCCGCCCGAGAGCACCAGCGCATCCACCGCCTGCACCGTTTTGTCGGGGGCGAGAAGGTCCGTCTCTCGCGTGCCCGGCGCGCCGCCCATAACATGCACGGCGGCGGTAAAGGGCTGGTCGGCGGTCAGCACCGTGGTGCCGGATTTGAGGGTGTGATCCTCGGCATTGCCGACCTTGAGGCCAGCGACATCGGTGATCAGATTGCGGGGGCCGGGTTTCATGGCTCTGTCCTATTCGCTGTTGCGACCTATTGCGACGCGGAGCGCCCCTTGCGGGGCGCACAGGTTTTGCGCTGACGCGCGGCGGGCGCGGGCCGCGAGGGTCAGATACAGCGGCCGCCGTCGACCTCCATACAGACACCGGTGACCATGCTGGCCTCATCCGAGCAGAGGTAGAGCGCGGCGTTGCCCATGTCCTCTGGCGTGGAGAAACGGCCCAGCGGGATGGTCGAGAGGAACTTGGCGCGCATTTCCGGCGTGTCCTCGCCCATGAAGGATTTCAGAAGCGGCGTCTCGCCGGCCACCGGGTTGATCGCATTCACGCGCACCCCCGCCGGGGCGAGTTCGACGGCCATGGTGCGGGTGGCGGTGATCATCCAGCCTTTGGAAGCGTTGTACCAGTTGAGACGCGGGCGAGGAGACACCCCTGCGGTGGAGGCGACGTTGAGGATTGCGCCTTGCCCGCGCGCCTTCATATGCGGCACCAGGGCCTGTGCGGTCAGATAGACCGATTTCATGTTCACGTTGAACACCCGGTCGAAATCCTCCTCCGAGACCTCCTCCAAGGGGGTGGGCAGATGGGTGACGCCCGCGTTGTTAACCAGAATGTCGAGGCTGCCAAAGGCCTCCAGCGCCGCCTCTGCCATCGCGTTGACCGAGGCGCGGTTCGCCACATCGACGGTTTGGGCGAGGGCCATGTCGCCGTATTCCGCGGCCAGATCTGCCGCCGCCGTGCCGTTGATGTCGGCGATCATCACCCGCGCGCCTTCGCGCAGGAAGGCGGCGACGATGCCTTTGCCAAAGCCCGACGCGCCGCCGGTGACGATGGCTGTTTTCCCTTTAAGACGCATGAAAATCCTCCCCGATTGCTCGCCTTTTGCGAGCAGGATGACGCGAGGATAGGCAGAGGGCAATGGCTGGTTCCGTGCCGCTGCGTCAGGCGCGCCTAGTCACCCTCGACGCGGCCGCGTAGGGATTTGACTTCGGCGCGGGTTTTCTTGGCTTTGATGCGGCGTTCGACGCTGCCGCGGGTGGGTTTGGTGGCGATCCTGCGCTTGGGCGCGACCAGCGCGCGGCGGATCAGCTCGGCCAGACGCTCGCGGATGATCTCGCGGTTGCGCACCTGCGAGCGGCTCTCGTCGCATTGCAGCACCAAGGCCCCGTCATTGGTCCAGCGCCGCCCGGCGAGCCGCTTCAGCCGCGTCTTCACGGGCCCCGGCAAATGCGGCGAACGCTCCGCCTCAAAGCGCAGTTCCACGGCGGAGGAGACCTTGTTCACGTTCTGCCCACCGGGACCGGAGGCGCGCATGAAGCTTTCGATCAGCTCCCAGTCCTGAAGGATTATATCGTCACTGATACGCAGCATGGGGCGCAACATAGTGCGTTGATGCACAAGGGCAAAGCGGAGAATGCAGTACCGTACAAGTGCTGTCGCTTATGGAAAATGACCTATGGAAAAGGGCCATTGGAAAAAGAACCTATGGAAAAGGGCCGCGCCCATCGTGGGTGCGGCCCTTCCGAAAGTCTGTTCGGAACAAAGGCAGATGAGGGTCTTTCCATCGACCCGGCCGGTCGGCCACTTCCACCGAGGTCTGCCTAGCGGTAGAGAGCTCCGGTTGTTGCTGCGCCTTGCTCCAATCCCTTTCTCGACACTGGATCACCTCCTTTGCTAACTGTTTCCGTTAGCTTGAGGGTGGCACGGAATATCCGAATCTCAAAATGAAATCCGCGCGATTTCAGGCCTCGGCAGACGGGCTGCGCGTCAAACGCGCAACAATCAGGCGGAAGGGGATCAGCGCGATCACCGCCAGCGACAGTTTCACCAGCCAATCGGCGACCCCAAGCGACACCCAGAGGGGTGCAATCGGGCCTACGCCCAAGAGCGGCAGCATCTCACCAGCCCAAGAGACGTCATTCGCGGGCTCAAGGAAGGTCAGCGCGCCGGAAAAGGCGATGGTGAAGAAGATCGCGGTGTCGAGCGAGGAGCCCACCAGCGTGGAGGCCAGCGGCGCGCGCCACCATTTGCCACCGCGCAGGGCGGCAAAGATCGCCACGTCGGAAAGCTGCGCCAGAAGGAAGGCAAGACCAGAGGCGATTGCAATGCGCAGGGTCACCAGAGGGCCGAATTCGCCCATGATCTGTGTGCCGATCAACGAGCAGATCACCCCGACGATGAAACCGGCCAGCACGACGCGGCGCGCAGGGCCAGCGCCATAGACGCGGTTCGTTACATCGGTGACGAGGAAGGCCACCGGATAGGTAAAGGCGCCCCAGGTCAGCCAGTTGCCGAACAGGAATTGAACGAGGATGTTAGAGGCCACCACGACGGCAGCCATGGCGAGAACGCCAGGTAGATAGGTGCGGGTCATGTTTGATACCGTTTTTTAGACAAGGTCGCGGAGACTTGTGCCCCCTGAGATGACCCTTTGGCCGCCCTCAGGACGCGAAGAAGCGCCTCTGTTAGGCGCGCGGCGGTGAAAAAGCAAGCGATTCGCGAATCGCAAGATCAATCGGGCAGGCGCACCTCGACCACTTCGGTGCGCAGCAGCCAAAAGAAATTGTCGTCCGCAATCATCGTGGCACGCAGGGCACCACCGTCGTCGCGCCAGATGCTCAGCCCCTCAAGGTTGTCATATTGCGCGAGTGCCGAGCTCATCAGGATGTCGCCCTGTGCGAGGCCGGTTTCTGTCAGCTCAAATCGGCGCAGACGGCTGCGAAAGCCGATGCCGCTGAATTTCCGCTCCAGCACGTAGAGCGCGCCATTGGGACCAAAATCCGCACCGACGGGTAAGAAACCGTCCTGTTCCGGGTAGTCTCCCAAGCCCTGCCAGCCCCCTTGTTTGGACCATTGCCACACGCGATCCACGCCCGGTCTGAGCGGTGCGGATTCCGTGATGGTGATCAGCCGACCATCCTCGGCGCGGGCAAGCGCTTCGAAAGAGCCGTTGTGGTGAAAGTCGGCGGGCTTCGTCGGGCCGGGGATCTCCACAACGCCGCTTGGCGAGATTTCCAGGATGCGGGGTGGCCCCTCAAAGGAGACGTAGAAGGTGTCATCCGGCCCAAAGGCCAGCCCTTCGCTGTCCTCCAGCCGATGCGAGACAGGCGCGCCGTCCTTGTCCTTGAGACGCTCGTTCCGCAACATCTCGATCGAGGTGATCTGTCCTGCGTCACGCCAGAACCGTCCGGCCACCAAATGGGCGCGATCTGTGATCGCAACAAAGCCCATGCCGTTAGCGGAGACCTCCAGCGAGGACAGCCCGCCGAACCACGCGCCCTCTTCGGTCCAGATGTAGGTGTCAATCGGCTCCGCCTGATCGAGGGTCCTGCGCGCGACTTCCCAGACAGCGGTTGCTGCCCAGGCTGCCGCACAGCAGGTGACGACCAAAGCCGCAGAGAGCGAGGTCAGTCGGATGACAGAACGGCGGCGCATTGTTGAGGCAGGTCCGATAGGGTGATGTCCCTGCGCGGTTTAGGCTTTGGAGCGTTTGGGTCAACAGGTTTTGGCGGCGGCGGGTTCAAAATGTCGGAAACCCACTGCCGGGCTTCATCACAGCCGTCACCGGGTGGCGGCGCATCCTGTGCAACGCAGCCTCGGGTGCCCTTCGGACATTTCAGGCGGACGTGGAAATGATAGTGATGCCCGTACCAGGGTCGGATCTGCCGAAGATAGCTGCGATCACCGGTCTCGGTGTCGCACATCTTTACCTTGGCGCCGGGGAACACAAAGATCCGCGCCACGCGGGGATCACTGGCCGCGGCCTTGAGGATGGCGTGATGCTGCGGGCTCCAACTGTCGTTGACATAGGCCCCATTGGCACGACGCAAGGAGATGGAGGAGATATTCTCTCGCTCTTGTGCGGTCAGGTTCAATCGGTCGGGCGGCAGCATCCAGATATCCGCATCCAGCCCGATCTGGTGGCTGGCATGACCAGATAGCATCGGCCCGCCCCGCGGCTGGCTGATGTCCCCGACATATAGACCTTGCCAGCCGGGTTGCTTGGCGGCGATCCGGCTGAGGTCTTCTATGAAATCAACGGTTTGCGGATGGCCCCAATTGCGGTTGCGGCTCAGGCGCATGGCTTGCCATGTGGGGCCAGTTTCCGGCAGTTGCACTGCTCCGGCGACACAGCCTTTCGCATAAGAGCCCAAGGGGGCAGGGGTCTGGTTCGACCCGTCTCGCTTGGCCCCGAACAGCTGTTTTGCAGGCACCGTCGAGGCTGCCGCCTTGTTTGCAAAAGCGCTGGCGCCGGTTCGTGGGCTGTCCTGCGCCGGGCTGCAAGCGGCCAGCACAAGCGCGGCAAGGGTGACGAAACGCGTGAACCTCAAACCTGATCTCCTTCACCATCCACCCGTGCCAATAAAAGCAGACCCAGGGCAAAGAGCGCAATCACTGGTGTAATGCCCAGCCGCGCATTCCCAGTGACTGTGGTCATCAGGCCAATCAGAGCAGGCGCAAGGAAGGCCGTCGCGCGCCCAGAAAGTCCATAAAGACCAAAGGCTTCGGTTGCGGTCTCCGGCGTGGTGTGGCGTACCATCAGGGTCCGACTGGTGGCCTGCAAAATTCCGCCGAAGCCGCCAATCAACACGCCGCAGCCGAAAAAGATGGCATCCGGCAGGCCAGAGCCCTCTGCCAAAGGCATGCCAAAAAGCTGCGTGCGCGACATCGACACCACGATCACGCAGACCAGCGCCAGCACGAGGATCGAGACGGAAATCACCGGCTTCGGACCAAAGCGTTTGTCGGCGACCCCGCCCAGCCAGCTAAAGCCCGCAGCGGAGATAGCGGCGATAATGCCGAAAATACCGATCTGAGTGATCGACCACTCCAGAACCAGCCCGGCATAGACGCCGCCAAAGCCATAAAGCCCGTTCAATGCGTCGCGATAGAGCATGGAGGATACGAGGTAGTTGGTCAGGCTCTTGCGTGTCCCCAGCGCTTTGACTGTGGTGACGACCAAGGCGACCGCATTGCCAAGGCTGGCTTTGCCCTTCGCTGCGCTGCGCGGCTCTCGCACCCAGAGGAAATAGGGCACCATAAACAGCGCATACCACAGCGCCACAAAGGGGCCGACCGCGCGGGTGCCTTCCTTGCTGCTGGCGTCCAGCCCAAGGATCGGGTCCAGCCCGATCAGCGTCTTGCCATTGGCCTGTTCGACAAAGAGCAACAGCATGATGAACAGCGACAGAACGCCGCCGAGATAGCCAAAGGCAAAGCCGGAGCCAGAAACCTTCCCCACCTCTTCGCGTGTGCCCAGCGTTGGCAATTGGGCATTCACAAAGATCAGCGCGAACTCCGCACCGATAAAGCCGATGCCAAAGCTGAGAAGCATCAGCCAGAGGTTGCTGCCTTCCGGGTCCATCAGCCACAGCCCTGCGGAGCCGAGCACATAGGCCACGGAAAACCCGATAATCCAAGGCAGCCGCCGCCCGGTGATATCCGCGAGCGCGCCCAAAAACGGTGCACAAATCCCGATCGCCAGACCCGCCAGCGTCAGGCAGAGCGACCAGCTGGCCTGCGCCTGTGCCTTGGCGGCCTCGGCCTCCAGTCCGGTGCCAAGGTAATACTGCGTCGCCGTAGCGGCAAAGAAGGGGCCAAAGACAAAGGTGACCAGAAGCGTGTGGTAAGGCTGGCTCGCCCAGTCAAAGAACCACCACCCCCAGATGCGTTTACGCGGGGAAATCCCTTGCGCTGCCCTCAGATCCGCCATCACTGCCCCCGATGTGCCTGTTTCGGCCTAGCTATGGCAGGGGTCAGGAGGCGCTGGCAAGCCTCACATCGGATTTCTGTGCAGATGCAGCATCTTCCATCGGCGGCCAAGGGCGCTGATCCTCTGCCGCGATCCAGGCCTTGACCCAATCGGGTAGCGGCGGGCTTTGCGGGTCCTGCCCCCAAGCGGCGAGCACGCGCGCCGGGGCCACGATGCCATTCCGGTCCGTCACCACGGTGCGCAACAGCGCATGGTTGGCACAGTCGCCATTGGCTTTCCACATGCCTTGCTCGACGTAGATGAACCGCTCATCCCAGCCCACGGCGCGGCTTTTCATCCCAAACCGCTCAAAGGGTTTGATGCGGCGGCGATAGCGGATCGAGGTGCCCGCCACCGCAACCGACCAGCCCTCGCGCCGCAACACGCCCGCAAGCCCGGTGCGCAGGGTCAGCATGGTGCGCCCGATATCATAAAGCGTCAGGGTGCGGCCGTTATTGAGCTCCATCCAGATGTCGATATCCCAAGGCCAGCAATGGTGCTGCGACACATGGGTATCGCGCGGCCCAAGGCGCGGTTGGCGGCTGGCGAGGAGGGCATCTTTTAACAGGCGGACAATCGGGTACATCTAAACGCTCCAGTTCACTTGTTTCCTTGATGCCACCTGTTCACCGCCCGTCAACCTAAGACCTTGCGGAAGGGTTGCGAAAAACTGCGCAGATGATTACCTCAACAGCGAAATCAGACGAGGACCTGACACCGATGATGGCTATCTATGGACCGCTTCAGCTGATCCTGAGCGTTGTGTACTTTATCATGATCGTGCACATCATCATGAGCTGGCTGATCAACTTTCAGGTTCTGAACCTGCACCAGCAGTTCGTGGCGCAGATCTGGTACGGCATCAACCGGATGCTGGAGCCGATTTACGAACCGCTGCGTCGCATCCTGCCGAACACGCATCCGCTCGATCTCGCCCCCTTGGCGGCGCTTTTGATCGTGATCTCGCTGCGCGCCTATATCCTGCCGTCGATCTTCGGCTTTATGTAAGCACATCTGCGGGGCGGTTGGGGCATGACGCCCCCTTGCCCCCCTCCGCCGCCTGTGGGAATGTGCCGCCCGTAGCATGAGCAGACCAACCCGCAGGCCCTGATGAGCGACGCAATCCCCCTATTGCGCGAAGTTTTTGGATTCGATGGCTTCCGCCCCGGGCAGGAAGAGATCGTCGATGCCGTGACCGCGGGCGAGAACGTGCTGGCGATCATGCCCACGGGGGGCGGTAAATCTCTGTGTTATCAATTGCCTGCCCTGCGGCGACAGGGGATCACCGTGGTGATCTCACCCCTTATTGCGCTGATGCGCGATCAGGTGCGCGCCCTGCAGGAGGCCGGCGTCTGTGCCGGTGCCCTCACCTCTGGCAATACCGAGGAAGAGACCGAGGCGGTCTGGACCTCCATCGAGGCGGGAGAGCTGAAGCTTCTTTATATGGCGCCCGAACGGCTGGCGGCGGGCAGCGCCATGGGGATGCTGCGGCGGATTGGTGTGTCGTTGATTGCGGTGGACGAGGCCCATTGCGTCAGCCAATGGGGCCATGATTTCCGCCCGGATTACCTACGGATTGGCGAATTGCGACGCGCGCTGGGCGTGCCCTTGGCGGCATTTACCGCGACGGCGGATCAGGAAACCCAACAGGAGATCGTCCAGAAACTCTTCGATGGCGAAGCGCCGCGCGCCTTTCTGCGCGGCTTTGACCGGCCGAATATCCACCTCGCCTTTGCCGCTAAGGACAGCCCGCGCAAACAGATCCTGGACTTTGCCGAGGCGCGGCGTGGCCAGTCCGGCATCGTCTATTGCGGCACCCGCGCCAAGACCGAGGATATCGCCCGCGCGCTGGAGGCCTCGGGCCATCTGGCCTGCCACTATCACGGCGGTATGGAGGCGGAGGACCGGCGCATCGTCGAGACGCGGTTCGCGCGCGAAGACGGTCTGATCGTGGTGGCCACCGTGGCCTTTGGCATGGGGATCGACAAGCCGGACATCCGCTGGGTCGCTCATGCGGATCTGCCGAAATCCATCGAGGCCTATTACCAGGAGATCGGCCGCGCTGGGCGCGATGGCGCCCCGGCCGAGACGATGACGCTGTTTGGCCCCGAAGATATCCGCCTGCGCCGCAACCAGATCGACGAGGGGCTGGCCCCGGCGGATCGGCGCGCGGCGGATCACGCGCGTCTCAACGCCCTTTTGGGGCTCGCCGAGGCGATGACCTGTCGGCGGCAAAACCTGCTCAGCTACTTTGGCGAGAGCCCAAGCCCTTGTGGCTACTGCGATCTTTGCGACACTCCGGTGGAGACCTTTGACGGCACCACGGCGGTGCGCAAGGCACTCTCGGCGATCCTGCGCACGGATGAAACCTATGGTGCCGGGCATCTCATCGACATTCTGGTGGGCAATGCCACCGACCGGGTGCGCCAGAAGGGGCATGACGATCTGTCGGTGTTCAACTGCGGGCGCGAGCATTCCAAGGCGGAATGGCAGGCGATTTTCCGGCAGATGATGGGACGCGATCTGGTGCGCCCCGACCCGGAACGCCACGGGGCGCTCAGGATGACCGAACCTGCGCTGCCGATCCTGCGCGGCGAGGACACGATCACCCTGCGCAAAGACACGATCAAATCCGCCACCCGCCGCCCGGCGGTCAAGGCGCTGGTCTCGGATGAGGACGCGCCGCTGTTGTCGGCGCTGAAAGCCAAACGCCGCGCTCTGGCAGAGGCGCAAAAAGTGCCGGCCTATGTGATCTTCCCCGACCGCACCCTGATCGAGATGGCGGAGCGTCGCCCGCAGTCCTTGGACGAAATGGCGCGGATCAGTGGCGTGGGGGCTAAGAAGCTCGACCGCTACGGCGATGATTTCCTCAATGTGATCACCGGCGAGGCCGAGGCGCTGCATCCGGCGCGCCGCAAGCTGGCGGGGCGCGAGCAGGGGTCGATCTATGACACTTTGCTGGAGGTACAGGCACGGCTGCAGCGCGGTGATTGCGGGACGCAGAAACCTCTGACCTGCTCCGCGTCGATGCTGGCGAAAGTGGCGCAGATGCGCGGGGACGATGAAACCGGCATGGAGCGCCTGTTGGGGGAGCGCCGCGCCGAACGTTTCGCTGCGGCGTTTCTGGACGTCTTGCGCGGCGCGGGCTAAGTCAGCATCCAGATCCTACGGAGGCCCAGAATGCTCGTCGTTACATCCCCTGCCAAGAAACTCGACTGGTCTGACCGCGCGGTTGAGATGACCTTTCCCGCCCTGCATGACCAAGCTGTAGCTCTGGCCGAGGTCGCCCGAGAGCTGTCTGTCGCGGATCTGATGAAGCTGATGCATATCAGCGAGGATCTGGCAAAGCTGAACCACGACCGGTTCCGCGATTTTCAAGCCGACCCGAAGGCGGATGTGTTGCGCCCTGCGGCGCTGGCCTTTGCGGGGGACACCTATCAGGGGCTAGAAGTCGCCTCGTTGGATGCCGAGGAAATGGCCTGGGCTCAGGACCACTATCGCATTTTGTCGGGCCTTTACGGTGTGTTGCGCCCGCTGGATGCGATGCAGGCCTACCGGTTGGAGATGGGCTCCCGTCTGAAATCGCCCAAGGGCAAGAACCTCTATGACTATTGGGGCAGCGCTATCGCGGAGGCGTTGAATGCGCAGGCTGAGGAGGTCGGCGCGACAGTTTTGGTGAACTGCGCCAGCCAAGAGTATTTCGGGGCCGTGGACCTCAAGGCGTTGAAACCGCGCGTGGTCACGCCTGTTTTCATGGAGGACAAGCCGGGCGGGCCGAAGGTGGTCAGCTTTTATGCCAAGCGCGCGCGGGGGGCGATGACGCGCTTTATCATCCAGCACCGACTGACCTCGGCCACGTCGCTGACGGAGTTTGATGCCGGGGGCTATGCCTATCAGCCTGACCTCTCCGAAGAGGACAAGCCGGTGTTCCTGCGCAAGGGCTAAGGGAGCGTCAGCCGGTGGCGCGCATCTCGTCATCCAGGGTGACGAGCGGGGCCACATCTGCGGGGACGTTGGTCATGATTCGCTCGTGAATCAACGCCTTGCGCAGCGGTTTGGTCAAATAGTCGTCCAGACCCGCCGCCAGAATACCATCGGAATCCCCGTCCATCGCATGAGCGGTGAGGGCCACAATGCGGACGCGATGATCCTGCCCCTGTTCAAGCTGGCGAATGGCTTGGGTGGCCTGCTTGCCATCCATTTTCGGCATGGAGATATCCATAAAGATCAGGTCGGGCAGGAAGCTTTGATAGAGCTCCACTGCCTCTTCGCCATTGTTGGCGAATTGCAGATCGATGTTCAGATCCTTGACCATCTTGCGGAAGACAAGCTGGTTGGTGCGGTTGTCTTCGGCCGCCAAAACGCGCATCTGGCGCGCAGCCGCAGCACTCGGTGCGGTGGCAGGGGCGGCGGCAGCGGTGGTGCCTTCGGAGTTCGCGGTTTGCGGGGCCCCTGTGGCATCGGCAGGCTCGGCCACGGGATTAGCGGGTTTGGCCGGAGCCTTATGCAGGGTCGACAGGGCGGTAAACAGCGCCCCGCGCGGAAGCGGTTTTTGCAACACGCCTGCAAAGATATCCTTGATCGCCGGGTCGCGGAGGTCGGCGGGATCAGAGCTCAGCAGCAGTACCGGCACATTGGACCATGTCTGCGCAAGGCTGCGTGCCAGTTTCATGCCGTCCATGCCGGGTAGATTGCGATCCGTGATCACCAGATCGACCGAAGCGGACATTTTTTCCAGCGCTTCGGCGCCGCTGGCGACGGGCAGAACCTCAAGGCTCAACCGTTGCAGCTGGCGGTTCAGAATGTCGCGATTGACCTCCATGTCATCGACGATCATGACACAGCGCAGGTCCTCAGGCAGATCGGGCGTGGAGACTTTGGCCCCGTCCGCCTCCGGCAGCGGCACGCGGAAGCCGAAACAGCTGCCCTTGCCAAATTCGCTTTCGACCCAAATCTCGCCGTCCATCATCTTGATCAGCCGTTCGGTGATGGCGAGGCCCAGACCGGTGCCCTCAAACTGGCGGTTTGTGGCGTCCTCGACCTGATTGAACTCGCCAAAGATGTGGTCGATCTTTTCTTCTGGAATGCCGATGCCGCTGTCCTCGACCGAGATATGCAGCATCACCGTATTGTCCTCGGGATGCGGAACGCCGGTGACGCGGGCGGTCACATAGCCCTCGTTGGTGAATTTGACCGCATTGCCGATGAGGTTGGTCAGGATCTGGCGGATGCGGCCCGGATCGCCGATGAAATTGGTCGGCATAAAGAGGTCGTAATCGACCAGCAGCGTCAGCCCCTTGTCGCGTGCATTGGCCTGCAACAACATGACCACCTCATGCATACAGGCCTCAAGATCAAAGGGTTCGGGGTGCAGAACCAGCTTCTCCGCCTCGATCTTGGAATAGTCGAGCACGTCGTTGATGATGACCAGAAGCGCCTCGCCCGAGTTTTTGATCGTATTGGCGTAAAGGCGCTGTTCCTCGGTCAGATTGGTGTCGTTGAGCAGCTCCGCCATGCCGACGACGCCATTCATCGGCGTGCGAATCTCATGGCTCATATTGGCGAGGAAGGCGGATTTGGCGCGATTGGCGGCCTCGGCCCGCTCGCGTGCGGCGCGCAGTTCTTCCTCGTAATGCACGGTCGCGGTGATATCGAGCGCGAGGCTGACGATATCGCCGTCATGGCCGCGCTGGTCGATCAGCTTCAGATAGCGGTCGTTCCACAGGCGGATCACGGTGGGTTCCGGCGCGGGCGACATCCAGCGTTCGGTCATCATCGACCGCCAAGCATCGGCCGAGAGCTCCTCGGTGTCGATCAGCCCTTCGTCGGTCAGGATTTGCAGGATACGCACGTAGGAAATGCCCGGCGCGACCTCCTCAACCCCTTCAAAAATATTGAGATAAGCGGTGTTGGCGCCGATCAGCTTGCTCTGGCTGTCGAAAAAGGCAAAGCCGTCCTGGAAGGCCTGAATCGAGTGCCACAGGCGCCGCTCGGCCTGTTCCACCTTTTCATTGGCGGTATGAAGGTCGCTTTTGACCTTCTCGTTTTCGTCGCGAAAGGTGGCAATCTCGGCCTGCGTGGCGCCAATACGCTTGGTCAATGCTAGCGCATGCCGACCGAGTTTGCGGTTCGCATCGGTCAGTTCGGCCTGTTTCAGCTCAAGTAGTCGCTCCGCCGCCAGCCGGGCCCTACGCTCCTGTGCCAGTTTTTCAGCAAGCGACATACGCGCCGACTCCAACTCTTCTCTAAATCCGCTCCTGCAGAGCCAACTTCGCAGGCAAATCTTAATTTGGCTTTAGCGATGCTGTTATGCGGCTCTGTCTTGATATGGTGTTAACCGCGTGTCAGCCTTGACCGGTGACAGGGAGGATTCCATGCGACGCCTATTGATTTCATTTGTTTTTATTTTGTCGAATATGTTCGGGTCCGGCCTGATGGCGCAGTCAGACGGGGCGGGGCCCTTGCCCGCAACGCGATTTTTAACGCAACCCGACACCGATCATTTCGGTGCAGACCTGCAAGCCCTGTTCGATACGTCCCTGTCTGCCTGCCAAAAGGCCTGTGAGAGCCAATCGGCCTGCGTGGGATTCGTCTACAACCAACGCTCCAACGCCTGTTTCCCCAAGGCGGAGATGCGCGACCCTTCGCCCTTTGTCGGGGCCTTGTCGGTGCGTAAGCTGCCGGTGGATGCGCGTCTTGCGGCCCGCGCTGCAGAGCGCGCCGCGCGTTTGCAAGGGATCTACAGCTATGATCTGGACGCCGCGCGCAAACTCGCGGAAGAGATTGGCACCCGCTACCCCTTTAGCGGTCAGCCGCTTGATGGTCTGATTTCTGGCGCGCAGCAGTTCTATAACGGCAATAACGCGACTTTGGCTGCGCGGTGGATGGGCGAGGCGGTGGCCCTCTCGGATGAGGCGGACCTTTGGGTGGACTACGCCCGTTTCACCCGCGCCATGCCGACGGATAATTCCCGCGAAACCCGCCGCAATATGAGCGAGGCCCTCGCCGCCGCCCTCAATGGCTATTTGCGGGCCGATGCCGCGCCGTTGCAAGCGACCGCCCTCACCGAAGCCGCCTTGTTGTTGGAAAAACTAAACCGAGGCCGCGATATGCTCTCGGCTCTGCGCTTGGCCGATGACATTGCCCCCCGGCAGGAGATCGCCAACTTGCTCGACGCGGCGATCAACAAATACGGTTTTCGCATCACCGATACCCGGGTGGAGGCCGACAGCGCCGATCCTCGCATGTGTGTGGAGTTCTCCGAAGACATCGCCAAGACCGGCGTGACCTATACCGACTATATCAAAAGCGATGCAGAGGGCCTCGCGGCAGAGGCTTCGGGCTCCGAACTCTGCCTCACCGGGCTCACCCATGGCCAACACCTGCGCGTCACTCTGCGCCGGGGTCTGCCCTCCGAGGCGGGCGAGGCGCTCCTCAAGGATGTGGAGCTGACGCAATACATCCGCGACCGCAGCCCTGCCGTGCGCTTCCCCGGTCGCGCCTATGTGCTGGCGCGCGCCGATGTGGTGGCCCTGCCGATCGAGACGGTGAATTTGGATACGGTGGACCTCAAACTCTCGCGTCTCAGCGACCGCAACATCCTGCGCGCCATGCAGGACGGCATGTTTGCCCAGCCGCTCAGCTATTGGATGGAGGAGAATTTCTCCGAAACCATGGCAGAGCCCCTGTGGACCGGCACCGCCGAGGTGACGCAGGATCTGAACCGCGACGTGACCACCCGCCTGCCGCTGGACGAGGTTCTGGCAGAGCAGCCGGTCGGGGTCTATGTGCTCAATGCATCGGTGCCGGGGGCCGATCCCTATGACAGCCCGCCCGCGACGCAATGGTTTGTGCTGACCGATCTGGGGCTGAGCTCCATGTCCGGCGCCGATGGGCTGCATGTGCAGGTGATGGGCCTGCGCGATGCCAAGGCGCGCGCGGGCGTCGCGGTGGAGCTGATTTCCGAAGCCAATGCGGTCATCGCCACGGCCACCACTGACGCGACCGGCTATGTGCAATTTGCCCCCGGCCTGACGCGCGGCAAGGGCACTGCCGCCCCGGCGCTTTTGGTGGCGCGGGATGCGGCGGAGGATTTCACCTTCCTGTCGTTGCGCGATGCCGCCTTTGATCTGTCCGATCGCGGCGTGGAGGGGCGCACCGCTCCTGGCCCGGTGGATGTCTTCCTTGCCACCGACCGTGGCGCCTATCGCGTTGGCGAGACGATCAATGTCACCGCCCTCTCCCGCGATCCTAAGGCGCAGGCCATCGAGGGGTTGCCGCTGATCGCGGTGCTGAAACGCCCGGATGGTGTAGAATATTCGCGCCATATCTCGGACGGCGGCGCTGCGGGGGGCCATGTCTTTACCCTGCCGGTGGGCGATGCCGCCCCGCGGGGTACTTGGGCGGTGGAGGTCTATACCGACCCCAAAGCCGCCCCTCTGGCGCGCCAGACCGTGCTGGTGGAGGATTTCCTGCCCGAACGCATCGACTTTGACCAAGCGATCCGCGATGCCCAGGGCCTTGTGCCCGGCGGGCAGGTGCTGGTCGATATCGACGCGCGCTTCCTGTTTGGTGCGCCCGGCGCTGGCCTTGCGGTTGAGGGCGACGTGACCCTGCGCCCGGTGCGCACGCTGGCCCAGTTCCCCGGCTACCGCTTTGGTCGCTACGACGCCAATGTCGCGCCGCTCACCAGCTATTTCGGTGGCGAGGAGACGGATGCCGAGGGTAAGGCGCTGGCCTATGGCGATCTGCTCGAAGCCGAAACTGAAGGCCTGCCGCTGGAGGCCCGCCTGCGCACCCGCCTCTCCGATGGCTCCGGTCGCCCGGTGGAGCGTGAGCTGACCGCGCCGGTGCGTCCCGCTACCCCGATCATTGGCCTCAAACCGATGTTTGAGGACGATCAGGTGCGTGAGGGCTCCGAGGCCAGCTTCCAGCTCATCGCGCTTGGCAGCGACCTCGCGCCCGCCCCGATGAAGGTGCAATGGGTTCTGAATCGGGTGGAGACCCGCTACCAGTGGTATCAGCTTTATGGCGATTGGCAGTGGGAACCGATCACCCGCCGCAGCCGCATCTCCTCGGGCGAGGCCACTTTGGGCGGCGATCCGGTGACGGTCAGCGCCGCTGTGGACTGGGGCCGCTACGAGCTGGTGGTGGAGCGTCTGGACGGCGATTATGTCGCTGCCTCGGAGGATTTCTACGCCGGCTGGTACGTGCCGGCCTCCGACGCGCAGACGCCTGACCGGTTGGAGCTGTCGCTGGATGCTGAGGCCTATGCCCCCGGCGACACCGCGCGTCTGCGCATTGTGCCGCAGGCGGCGGGCACCGCTTTGGTGACCGTGATGGGCAGCGAGTTGATCCACCGTCAGGTGGTCGAGGTCGCGGCAGGCGAAAACGTGATCCCGCTGGAGGTCACAAGTGATTGGGGCAGCGGCGCCTATGTCTCCGCCTCGGTGATCCAGCCGGTGAACGCGCGGCAGGGCCGCACCCCGACCCGCGCGCTGGGCATCGCCCATGCCAGCGTCACGCAGCCGGGCCAGACCCTCGCGGTCGCGGTGAATGTGCCCGAAGTGACCCGCCCCCGCCAAACCATCGAGGCCGAAGTGGTGATCGACGGCGCGCAAGCGGGCGAGGAGGCCTATGTCACCCTCGCGGCGATTGATCTCGGCATCCTCAACCTCACCGGCTTCAAAAGCCCCGATCCCGAAAGCTATTTCCACGGCCAGCGCCGCTTGGGTATGGAGCTGCGCGACCTTTATGGGCGGCTGATCGACCTCGGCAATGGGGCCTTTGGTCGAGTCCGCTCGGGCGGCGATGCGGGCTTTGGCGCGGGCTTCCAATCACCGCCGCCGACGCAGGACCTGATGGCGGTGTTCCACGGCCCGGTTCTGGTGGGCGAGGGCGGTCGCGTGACCCTGCCCATCGCGCTCGGCGAGTTCAACGGCACCGTGCGCCTGATGGCGATTGCTTGGACCAAGCGCGCTGTTGGTCAGGCCGAGGTTGATATGATCGTGCGCGATCCGGTGGTGCTGAATGCCGCCCTGCCGCGCTTCCTCGCGCCGGGGGATCAGAGCCGCATTCGCCTTGATATCACCCATGCGGATGGGCCGGCGGGGCAGATCGGCCTTGCGGCGCAGGTGATCGGCGCCGGGCTGGAGCTTGGCGGCTTGCCGCCGTCGATCACCCTCGCCGAACAGGGCCGCGCGGTGCTGGAGCTGCCGGTCACGGCGGATGCGGTGGGCGATCCCGAGGTGCGCCTCAGCCTCACCACGCCGGAGGGCGAGGTGCTGAGCCAGACCCTGCGTCTGCCGGTGCGCGCCAATGATCCGGAGGTCTCGGAAACCCGGCGCTTCTCGCTGGCGGCGGGGGACAGTTTCCTGTTCAACGCGGATGTGTTCGATGGGCTGCGCCCCGGGTCGGCGCGGGCGGTGATGTCGGCGGGGCCCTTGGCGAAGTTCGACGTGCCGGGCCTCCTGTCGCAGCTTGACGGCTACCCCTATGGCTGCACCGAGCAGGTGACTTCCAAGGCGCTGCCGCTCCTTTATCTCTCCTCCGTGGCGCAAGCGGCGGGGCTGGGCGACGGGCCAAAGGTGGACGCGCGGATCAATGCCTCGATCCAGAAGGTGTTGACCCGGCAGGCGGCCAACGGCGGCTTTGGCCTTTGGCGCGCCGAGAGCGGCGATATGTGGCTCGACGCCTATGCCTCCGACTTCCTGAGCCGCGCACGGGCCAAGGGCTATCTGGTGCCCGATCAGGCCTTTGCCCGCGCGATGGATAATCTGCGCAACCAGCTGAACTACGCCTCGGATTTCGACTCCGGCGGCGAAGAGGTGGCCTATGCGCTCTTGGTGCTGGCGCGCGAGGGTGCGGCGGCGATGGGCGATCTGCGCTACTATGCGGATGTGAAGGCCGAGGCCTTTACCACCCCGCTTGGGGCGGCCCAGCTTGGCGCGGCTCTGGCGGCTTATGGCGATCAGCGGCGGGCGGATAAGATGTTTGCCCGCGCCGCCCAGATGATCTCGCGCCAAGGGCCGGAGACACCTGTGCTGCGGGTCGACTATGGCACCCACCTGCGCGATTCCGCTGCGGTTCTGGCGCTGGCCTCAGAAGCGGGCAGCGATGCGGTGAACCGCGACTATCTCCTGGCGCGGGTGGCGGAGGGCGATGGCTATCTTTCTACCCAGGAAGCCACCTGGAGCCTGCTCGCCGCACAGGCGCTGGTCGATCACCCGGAGGATTCCGGTCTGCGGGTGAATGGCCAGCCGGTGAGCGGCGCCTTTGTCGAGGTCATGGAAGGCGATGCGCCCAAGGAGCTGTCGGTAAGCGCCGCCTCCGGTCGGGCGACGGATATCACCCTGACCCGGATCGGCGTTCCCCTGGTGGCGCCCGAGGCGCGGGGTTATGGCTTTGCCCTCAGTCGCAGCTACTACACGCTGGAGGGGCAAGAGGTCGATCTGGCCGAGGTCGCGGTTGGCACCCGTCTGGTGGCGGTGCTGCGGGTGGTGCCGCAAGAGACGATAGGCGCGCGTCTGATGGTCAATGACCCGCTGCCTGCGGGGCTGGAGATCGACAACCCGAACCTGTTGCGCTCGGGCGATATGCGAGAGCTGGAGTGGCTCAACCTCTGGGAGGCGGATGCGGTGGAGTTCCGCGCGGATCGCTTCCTTGCGGCGGTGACCACCTCGGGCGATCAGACCATCACGCTGGCCTATATGGTGCGCGCGGTGAGCCCCGGTGCCTTCCACCATCCGGCGGCCTCGGTTGAGGATATGTACCGCCCGGCCTATCGCGCGAATACTGCTGCGGGCCGCGTCGTGGTGCGATGATCCCGCGTCTGCTGCACCCCCTGCGCGCGCTGAAAGGGGGGCGGGGGCGCCCGATCCCTGCGGGGCTCGGGCGCGACCCGGCCTTGCGGCCGGGCGGGGGCGCTGGGCGCCTCCTGTGGCGGGAGGGCAGGACGGTCCTTCTGGCGCTGATGGTCTGCGCTGTCTTGGCGGCGCGGGGGCTGGACGCTTGGGTTGCCTCGACGGTGCTGCCGGTGACGCTGGCGGAGACCTCGGTCGAGATGCGGGACCGGGCGGGGCGGCTGCTGCGGGCCTATCCGGTGGGCGATGGCATTTGGCGGATGCGGGTGAAGCCGGGCGAGGTCGATCCGCGTTATATCGACCTGTTGCTGGCCTATGAGGACAAGCGGTTCTGGCAGCATTCCGGGGTCGATCCCCTCGCGATGCTGCGGGCGGTGGGGCAGGCCTTGGGTCGGGGGCGCGCGGTCTCGGGCGGGTCGACCTTGACGATGCAGGTGGCGCGGCTGTTGGAGGATGGCTCCACCGGGCGTTGGTCGGGGAAGTTGCGACAAATGCGGGTGGCGCTGGCCTTGGAGCGACGGTTGAGCAAGGAGGAAATCCTTGCGCTCTACCTCACCCATGCGCCCTTTGGCGGCAACCTCGAAGGGGTGCGCGCGGCGAGCTTTGCCTACTTTGGCAAGGAGCCGCAGCGACTGACGGTGGCAGAGGCGGCCTTGCTGGTGGCCCTGCCGCAATCGCCGGAGGGGCGACGTCCTGACCGATCGGTAAGGGCGCGGGAGCGCGCTGCTGCGGCGCGCAACCGGGTGGTGGCGCGTGGCGTTGCGGCGGGGGTGTTGGAGGCGGAGGACAGTGCCGTGGTCTCCGAGGCGCGCCTGCCCGAGGTACGACGGGATTTTCCATTGCTGGCGCCGCACTTAGGGGACCACTTGCGGGCCAGTGCCCCGGCGCAGGGGCGGTTTGATGTGACCCTTGATGCGGACCTTCAGGCGCGGCTTCAGGTTATGCTGCATCGCAGCATTGTGGGCCAAGGCGCGCGTCTGACGGGGGCCATTCTGGTTGCCGATCACCGAACCGGAGAGATCCTCGCCTCGGTCGGGGCGGCGGATTATACCGATCCGAGGCGACGCGGTTTTGTCGATATGACCCGCGCGCTGCGCTCTCCGGGCTCGACCTTGAAGCCGCTGGTCTATGGGCTCTCCTTTGACGAGGGGTTGGTGCATCCGGACACGCTGATCCGGGACGCGCCGGTCTTTTTTGGCGGCTATGCGCCGCAGAATTTCGACGGGCTCTATCGCGGCGATGTGCGGGTGCGCGAGGCGCTGCAGATGTCGCTCAACACGCCGGTGGTCACCCTGACCGAAGCACTTGGACCGTCCCGGCTGATGGCGGGCCTGCGCAGTGCCGGCATGGCGCCGGAACTGCCGGGCGGCAAGGCGGGCCTCGCGGTGAGCCTTGGCGGGCTGGGGGTCAGCCTGCGCGATCTGGTGCAGCTTTACGCGGTGCTGGCCGAGGGCGGACGCGCGCCGCTGCTGTTTGAAACCGGCTTGGGACGGGGCGAGACCGCGCAGGTAATCTCGCCCGTGGCGGCTTGGTATCTGGGCGATATCCTGCGCGACCTGCCTGTGCCGCAGGGCAGCAAGGCGGGCGTGCTGCCCTATAAGACCGGGACATCCTACGGGCATCGCGATGCCTGGGCGGTGGGCTGGGACGGGCGGCATGTGATCGGCGTCTGGCTTGGGCGAGCGGATGGCACGCCGGTGCCCGGGGCCTTTGGCGCCGAGGTGGCGGCGCCGCTGCTGTTTGAGAGCTTTGCTTTGCTGAAACCCGAGCTGGAGCCGCTGGCGCCCCCGCCGCCCAATGCGCTGATCCTTGGGGCGGCGGAGCTGCCACAGCCGCTGAAGCGGTTCCGGCCGCGCGGCGAGATTTTCTCGGCCGAAGGAATAGGCGCGCCAGAGGTGGTCTTTCCGCCGAGCGCGGCCAAGCTGGCTCTGGTCGAGGGGCGGCTGGCCCTGAAACTGCGCGGCGGGCGGCTGCCCTTTACGGTGCTCGCCAATGGAGTGCCTGTGGCCCGGGGTCTGCAGTCGCGTGTTGTTGACCTCCCGAGCCCCGGGCCGGGCCACGCGGCGCTTGTGGTGATCGATGCAGATGGGCAATCTGCACGGGTCACGATCGAGATCGAGGAGGCGGGATGAGACAGGTTCTAACGGCTGCAGCAGTGGTGGCTTTGACGGGCAGCGCGGCTTGGGCGGATTGCGCACGAGAGGAAGAGATCGCGCGCTTTGCCAAGGATTACATCGCGATGCAGCCAACAGAGGCTCTGGGCGTCGGCGGCTCCATGGTGGATGCCCTATGTACGCAGGCGCGTCTCGCGGAGGTCCTGTCTGAGGCGATGGGCCCGGTGATCGGCTATAAGGCCGGCCTGACCAGCGCCCCTGCGCAAGAACGCTTTGGCGCGACCGAACCGGTGCGCGGGGTGCTCTATCGCGATATGATGCTGGAGAATGGCGCGACGCTGGAGGGGCCTTGGGGCGCGGTGCCGATGGTCGAGGCGGATCTGGTGCTGGAAATCAGCGATTCCGCCGTGAATGCTGCCACCACCCCGGCAGAGGTGATGCAATATGTCAGTGCCATCTACCCGTTCATCGAACTGCCGGATCTGGCGCTTGCAAAGGGGCAACCGATGACCCCGGAGACAATCACCGCCATGGGGGTAGGCGCGCGGCTTGGGGTCTTGCGCGCGGCGATCCCGGTGGAGGATGCAGAGGCGATGCTGACGCGGCTTGGCGCGATGACGGTCGAGATGCGAGACGGCAGCGGGGCGGTCGTGGCCTCCGCTCGCGGGGCAGCGGTTCTGGGCAATCCGGTGGAAAGCGTGCTGTGGCTGCATGAGGCGGGCGTTACCTTCAAAGCAGGCGATCTGGTCTCCGTCGGCAGTTTTGGTCCGCTCTTTCCGGCGGTCAAAATGAAGGGCGGCGCGACTGTGAGCTATGCGGGTTTGCCGGGGGATCCAGAGGTTTCGGTCCTCTTTGCCCCCGAATCCTAATCGCAGCCCTGCCAGTTAAACGCTGTCCCGATCTACCACTTGCGTTTCACGAGAGGTTTCGCCTCGGGCTGTGCCCGAGGCGACCCGCGCCGCGCCTTTGGCGCGGCGCGCGGCCTAACGGGACGAGAGGGGGCTTTGCGCCCTTAAGGACGGGCGGGAGAGCCACCGAACATGCGATGCCAGTCGCCTTGGTCACTTTGGTCAGCGACGAGGTTAACTGCGGCCCTCGCGCAGCCAGGCGCCAATCAAGAGGGAGGCGGCCAGCAGCAAAACCAACCAAGAGGGCAGCAGCGCCGTCTGGGTCACCGCCGTGGTCTCATAGGCGCCCCGTGGCGTGAGGCCGATCCAGCCGCGTCCTGCGGCAGGGCGCCCCTCGCGGACATCGCGCAGCCCCGGCACGCCGTCTTCCACGGCCACAACTCCCCCCCGCTGCGCCGCAATGGCAGAGGCCATCACCGCGCCCGTGGCAATGGTTTCCTCAAACTCGCGCGGAGCGGCGGGGCCAAGGCCGATCACCGCGTGCTGATCGCCTTCGCGCAGGTGATAAAGTCCGATCTGATCGCTCTCATAGATCCCCTCCCAGAGGCCGGGCCGTGTCTCCAGCAGCAGCACTTCGGCGGTCGAGCCATCCGGAGCGGTCACCTCCACCGAGCCGACCGCATCGCCCAGCGTGCGGCGCTGGATGCGCATCCGCTGGCCGGTGGCCTCGGCGCTGAGCACTTCTTCCTCGAGCTCCGGCTCTTTCATCATCCAATGGGCGAGCCGCCGCAGCAGCTCCAATTGCGGGCCGCCACCTTCGTATTCGCGGCTCCAGAGCCAAGCGTGATCCGAGGCCAAAAGCGCCACACGCCCGTCGCCCACCCGGTCCAAGAGGAGCAGAGGTCGCGCATCCAGACCTTCCATCAGGATGGTGCCACCAGTGGGTTCCAACTCGACCTGCCGCATCCACCGGCCCCACTCTGCCGCGCCGGTCAGCTCGGCTGTGACCGGATGGCGCGCGCCCAGATCGCTGATCGTCGGGCGATAGGGATCCTCCAGCACGCGGGCAGAGGGACGGGCGGGCAGAACCTCGGCCAAGGGCGTGCGAAAGATACTGTCCGCACTGGCAAAATCCGGTCCCGCAGCGACCAACACAGCGCCGCCGCTGCGCACGTAATTCGCCACGTTATCCAGATAGACCGAGGGCAGAATGCCGCGCCGCTTGTAGCGGTCAAAGATGATGAGGTCGAAATCCTCGATCTTTTCGAGAAACAATTCTCGGGTGGGGAAGGCGATCAGGGACAGCTCCTCCACCGGCACGCCGTCTTGCTTTTCGGGCGGGCGCAGAATGGTGAAATGCACAAGGTCCACGGCGCTGTCGGACTTCAACAGGTTGCGCCATGTGCGCCCGCCGGGATGCGGCGCGCCGGACACGAGCAGCACGCGCAGCCGGTCGCGCACGCCGTTGATCTGCACCAAGGCGGCGTTGTTGCGTGTGGTCAATTCGCCCGTCGCTTCCGGCACACGGAATTCGATCACATTCCGCCCCCCATGCGGTAGGGTCAGCGGCAGATCGAAATCGACACCCACGGGCAGGCGGAAGCTTTGTGGCGCGCCACCATCCACCGCGATTTCAAGGTCGGTCACGCGCGCGCCAGCTGGCACCGCACCTTGATCCTCGACCCGCAGCGTCAGGGTGATCGGCTCGCCAATGATGCCGAAGGAGGGCGCGTTTTTCACGATCAGCCGCCGGTCCCAATCGCCCGCACGGCCCGTCCTGAGCAGATGCAGCGGCGCGGGCAGGTCGGGGGTGCGCGCCATATCGTGCACCTGCCCGTCCGACAGCGCGATGACTCCGGCCACCCTTGCGCGCGGCTCATCCGCCAGCGCGCGGGCGATCGCTCCCATCAGCTGGGTGCCACCATCGTCGGCGCTGTCTTCAACGGTGATACGGCGCACTTCGGTATTGGGACGCGCGGCGAGGCTGGCCTCCAGCTCCTCCATCGCGGTGGACATTTGGTCGGCCCGATCCGAGAGGTCCTGGCTGGCGGTGCGGTCCTCCGCCACGATGACAATGTCGCTGAGGGGGCTGCGGTCCTCGCTTTGCACCACAGGCCCGCTTAGCGCCCCGAGCAGCACCAAAGCCGCCAAGGCCCGCAGGGCCCAGCCCGCGAGCCGCCGCCAGATCGCCAGCACCAGCGCCACGCCTGTCAGCCCGGCAAGCGCGATCAACACGGGCCAGGGCACCAGCGGATCAAACAGGATCGTCTGGGTCATGCTCTCAAGGCTCCCTCGGAGAGGTGGAAAAGGCACATCATGTCATTGCCCCAAACGGTCGAGCAGGGCGGGCACATGCACCTGATCGGATTTGTAATTGCCGGTGAGCACATGCATCAGCAGGTTCACCCCAAAACGGCGGGCCAGCTCGCGCTGTCGCTCGCCGCTAAAGCCGCGCCCCACCGGATAGATCGGGATGTTGGCCTCATCCACCGCCCAAGCGGCGGCCCAGTCGTTGCCGCCAATGACCACCGGCGTCACCCCGTCGTTGAGGTTGCGAAAGGGCAGGCCCTCGACCTGTTCCGCATCGGGGGGCGCGGCCTCGACCCAGATTTCGCCGCGCGGATGGCGACCGGGAAAGTCCTGCAGCAGGTAGAAGGCGCGGGTCAGAACATGGTCGGCGGGCATCGGTTCCAGCGGCGGAATGTCGAGGGGCAGCGCCAGCTGTTGCAGGCGGCGCGCGGCATTGCTGGTGGCCCCGGTGAGCGCCAGATCGGCGTCGCGGGTGTCAAACAGGATCATGCCGCCGGTGCGTAAATAGGCATTGAGCTTGGAATAGGCCTCGGAGGAGGGCATCGGCTGGTTGGCGGTGATCGGCCAATAGAGGAAGGGGAAAAACGCCAGTTCGTCCCGCTCCAGATCGACGCCATAGGGCGGGGCCGGCTCGATCGAGGTGCGCAGCGCCAGCACGTTTGACAGACCCAGCAGACCTGCGCCCGCCATCCGGTCCACTTCGGCATCGCCGGTCAGGACATGGGCGAGGGTCAGCTCCGAGGTGAGCTCGGTCGGGCTGCGATCTTGCGCCTGTGCGTCCGGTGCGCCGCCAAGGGTCAGCAGACCGGCCAGCACCCAGGCCAGCGCGACGCCTGCGATGCGCGTCGGCGACCAGAGGCCAGAGACCAGCAGCGCCGCCGCCACATCCAGTGCCATCAGCACCAGCGCCAGCGACAGCAACAGCCCGGCGAGCGGGCGTTCCTCGGCCCCTTCAAAGCGCATCACCGGCACCGAGGCCGGCCAGACCGCCGGGGCGATCTCGTCGCCGTCGCGCAGCACATTGCGGGCATAGGCGCGACTGCCGCTGGTATAAAGCCCGGGCCGCATGGCGGGCCCCGCAGGTGCGGAGACCAGATCCGGCCCGGCCACGCCAGCCAAGGCATCCGCATCGCGCAGACGGCCAAAACCATCCAGCACCTCTGCGGCCTCCCAAGTGGTGCCTTCCAGCTCCTCTTCCGAGGGCGGCTTCGCCGCCGAGGAGACCGCCAGCCGCTCCAGCATCTCAACAAAGAGACCGGAGAGCGGCAGCGTGCTCCATTCCGCATTGGCGGTGACATGGAACAGGATCACCTGCCCTTGGCCCAAGGGCTTGCGCGTCACCAGCGGGGTGCCGTCGCTGAGTTCCGCGATCACCCGGGCGGCCAGTTCGGGGTCCGGCTGCGCCATCACTTGCGAGGCGACGGTGACTTCCTCCGGGATGGTCAGCCCGTAAAAGGGCGAGCCTTCGGCAAAGGGGGCCAGTGCCTTGGGCTCCCCCCAGCTCATCGCGCCGCCAATGCTGCGGCCGCCAATGCGCAGGCGCACCGGCATCAAGGGCTCCTCGGTGTCGCGCGCCGTATCACTGGCCGCCAGCCGCGCGCCGGCAAAACGCAGCAACAACCCGCCTTGCTCCACCCAGTCGATCAGCGCCGCCTCTTGGTCGGGGGCCAGATGCGCCACATCGGCCAGCACCACCACATCGGGGTTGGCGGGCAGGAGATCGGCGAGCGACCCTTCAAGCAGCTCCGCCGTTGGCTGCAAGGCCTGCCGCAGGTAGTGCAGGGGCGACAAAAGCGCGAGGCCCTCGTCGGTGCTGGCAGGCGAAATCAGCGCCACTTCGCGCCGCCGCAGCCGGTCGTCTGTCAGGGAAACCGCACCGGCGGAGCGGCTGTTCAGCACCTCAAACCGGGCAATCCGCGCGCGGAGTTCCATCGGCAGGGCCAGCTGCGCCTCCGCATGGGCGGAGCCCGCCTCAAAGCTGAGTGGCACCGAGGCCAATGCTCGCTCAACCCCGCTCGGGTCGGGACCCACCGCCTGCACGGTGATCTCTTGGTCGAGACCAGTCGCGCTGCGTTGCGCGCGCAGGGAAATCGCACCGTCCTCATAGGCGGCAGGCAGCAGGCCGATGACGGGCGCGCCGGTCTCATAGACTTCGATCTCGCCTCGGGCGGCAAGGGCGCTGATAAGATCTTCGCGCCCCTCCATCGCGATGCCATCGCTGAACCAAAGCGTGTCAAAGCCGCCCTCCGTGGCCTCGATCACAGCCAGAGCCGCGTCGACCTGTTCGGGGCCGGCGACCCAGGGCTGCGGCACCTGACCGGGCAATTGCCGCGCCCATTGGCCCGCCGCAAGAAACTGCAACGGCTCCGGCGCGGTGAGGCGCAACAGGGCGACGGTGCGCCCGGCCCGACCCGCCTCGGTCAGCTCGGTTTCCACCTGGGCGCGGGTCTGCTCCCAACCGGGGGCACCGGCCCAGCTCGCGTCCAGCACGATCAGTAAGGGGCCAGAGCCGCTCTGTTCCTGCGCGGGGTTCAGCACCGGACCCGACAGGCCGACGATCGCCGCCGCCACTGCCAGCATCCGCAACAGCAACAGCCACCACGGCGTGCGATCCGACAGGCTCTCGTCGTCCTTCAGCCCCAGCAAGAGGGTGATCGCCGGGAACAGCTGACGCTTCGGCGCGGGCGGGATGGCGCGCAGCAGCAACCACAAGATCGGCAGCACGATCAGCCCCAGCAAGAGCCAAGGGCTGGCAAAGCCTATGCCCGCGATCATCGTCATGCGCGACGCTCCAATGCGTGATAAAGCCAAAGCAGCCCGGCCTGCGCGCTGTCTTGGGTGTGGTGGATGCCAAAGGTCCAGCCCGCCGCGCGACAGAGCCGCTCCAACGCGTCGCGTCGCTCGGCCAGCCGGTCGAGGTAGCGGTCGCGCAGCGCCGAGGCTTTGAGCGTTTCATGCACAACCCCATCGCCCGGCCCTTCAAAGCGGGTGCGCCCGGCAAAGGGGAACATCTCTTCGCTCGGGTCCAGCACCTGCATCAGGACGCCGCGCAGACCCCGGTCGGCGGCCTTGCTTAGGGCGATCTCCAGCTCCTCAAACGGGCCGAGGAAATCGGAGAGGAACAGCGCGCGGGCATGGGGGATCAGGGCGCGGTGCTCAGGCGGGGCATAGGGCGTGTCATCCTCGGTGCCGGTGAAATGCTCCGCCATGCGCAGGATCTGCATATTGCCGCGGCGGGGCGGCAAGAGGCCGCCAGTGAGGCCCACCCGCTCGCCGCCGCGCACCATCAGCACCGCCATCGCGAGGCCCAAAAGCCGCGCGCGGTCGATCTTTTGCGGCCATTTTGGGCCGGAGGCAAACCGCATCGACTGCCCCTGATCCACCCAGAGGTGGACGGTCTGGGCAATCTGCCATTCGCGCTCGCGAACATATTGCATGTCACCCCGGGCCGAGCGGCGGTGATCGATCATCCGGCGGCTGTCCCCCTGCTGCACAGGGCGGTATTGCCAAAAATCATCGCCCACCCCCGACCTGCGGCGGCCATGTTCGCCCAAGAGCACCGCGCCAGCCAGCTGCTGCGCCTGCACCAAGAGGGGCGGCAGGACGCTCGCCGCCTCTTCGGCGCGGGTGCGCATCTGACCCGCCGGGCCACGGGCCGCAGCAGCACGAGAGGTGGCAGAAAGGCTCACGCGGCGGCCTCGGCCCGGCTGAGCTGCGCGGCGGTCTCGTCAATCAGATCCGCCAAGCTGTCGCCGCGAGCGCGGGCGGCAAAGTTAAGCTGCATCCGGTGGCTCAGCACCGGGCGGGCCATGTCGATCACATCCTCCGCGTTGGGCGCCAGACGGCCCTGCAACAGGGCGCGCGCGCGTACTGCCAGCATCAGTGCCTGCGCGGCGCGCGGTCCCGGTCCCCAGGCCACGGTCTGCGCCACCCGGGCCGATACGTCGGGTTCATCCGGGCGGAAGGCACGCACGAGGTCGAGGATCAGCTCGACCACCGACTCGCCCACCGGCATCCGCCGCAGCAGAGTCTGCGCCGCGATCAGCTCGGCAGCGGTAAAGACCTGATGCGCCTGCGCTTCTTCCACGCCGGTGGTGGCCAAAAGGATATCGCGTTCGGTATCGCGGTCGGGGTAGGGCACGTCGATCTGCAACAGGAAGCGATCGAGCTGCGCCTCGGGCAGCGGATAGGTGCCTTCCTGTTCGATGGGGTTCTGGGTTGCCAGCACGTGGAAAGGCGCGTCCAGCTTGCGGCTCTCGCCCGCCACGGTCACGGTTTTCTCCTGCATCGCCTGCAGCAGGGCCGATTGGGTGCGGGGCGAGGCGCGGTTGATCTCATCCGCCATCAGCAGCTGGCAAAAGATCGGCCCCTGCACAAAGCGGAACGCCCGCGTGCCGTCCGCGGCGGTATCCAGCACCTCAGAGCCGAGAATATCCGCCGGCATCAGGTCGGGGGTGAACTGCACCCGATTGCCCTGCAGCCCCATCACGGTGGACAAGGCCTCCACCAGCCGGGTTTTACCCAGACCGGGCAGGCCGATCAGTAGGCCATGGCCGCCACACAACAGCGTCGCCAAGACCAGGTCCACGACCCGTTCCTGACCGATGAACCGCTTGGTGATAGAGGCGCGTGCCTCCTGCAACTTGCCTTCCAGCGCCTCGATGTCGGCCAACAGATCCTGTGCTTCGCTCATGACTTCCCTTCCCTTGGGCTTATATGCTTTGAAGTGTATCGCGCAGCGAGAGAATGGCAAAACGAATGACGGAACAAAAACGCGTGACCCCCGATTTGAAGGCTTTGGAAAGCAGCGTAAATTCCGGCCCCAAAGGCGGTTTGCCGCCGGTTCACCTGTGGAATCCGCCCTTCAGCGGCGATATGGACATGTGCATCCGTCGCGACGGCTCTTGGGTGCACGAAGGGGGCGTGATCAATCGTTTTGCGCTGGTGAAACTGTTTTCCTCGATCCTGAAGCGGGAGGAGGGCAAATTCTACCTCGTCACCCCGGTCGAGAAGGTCGGAATCACCGTCGAGGACGCGCCCTTTGTCGCCGTGGATGTGGAGGCTGAGGGCGAGGGGGCGGCGCAGCAGCTGACCTTTATCACCAATATCGGCGATCAGGTCGTGGCCGATGCCGCCAATCCGATCCGGGTGGAAAAGGACGCCAAAACGGGCGAGCCTGCGCCCTATGTCCACATCCGCGCCGGGCTGGAGGCCTTGATCGACCGCAAGACCTTTTACCGGCTGATGGACCTCTGTGTGGTCGAGGGCGACTGGTTCGGCCTCTGGTCCGGTGGCACATTTTTCCGCATCCTGCCCGCCGACGCGCTGGATCTCGCCTGAGCCGACACAGGAGGCTTGCCAGAGCGAAACCGGGGGCGCAAACTACCCAAACGGGACCGCAATGGGCAGCAATCAGCCCATGCGGAAGAGCCATTAAAATTGCGCAAATCTAAAGATTTTCTTCTGCACCAGCGGCATGCATATCGCATGTATTGAGTGAGCAGGTGCAGTTCAAAGTTAAGTTAAATCCTCGCACGCGATGGGGACCATCGTGCTATAGTGAGGCACAGGGACTTGCACGCGCAGCAGGAGGTGAGAATGCCAAGGTTCGCGGCCAATCTATCCATGCTCTTTGCAGAGCTGCCCTTTCTAGACCGGTTTTCAGCCGCCGCGTCTGCCGGGTTTGAGGCAGTGGAAGTGCTGTATCCATATGAATTTGCAGCCAAGGAAACCCAGCGGGCGCTGCTTGCCAATGGGCTGGAGCTGTTGCTGATCAACGCGCCGCCTCCGAACTACACCGGCGGTGATCCGGGCTATGCTGCGGTGCCGGAGTTGGCCGATCGCTTCCAGCGCGATATCCGCCGGGTGCTGCGCTATGCCGAGATGCTGAAAGCGGGTCGCATCCATGTGATGGCCGGTCCGGCCAAGGGCGAGGCGGCGCGGGCGACCTTTGTGAAGAACCTGCAAGAGGCGGCGGATTCCGCGCCCTATCAGCAATTCACCATCGAGCCGCTGAACAGTGGCGATTTTCCGGGCTATTTCCTCGACGACTATAACCTCGCCATCGAGATCCTCGACGAGGTGGGCCGCAACAATGTCTCGCTGCAATATGATGCCTATCACGCGCAGCTGATCCATGGCGACGCGATCAAGGTCTGGGAGACCTTTGGCAAACGCGCCACCCATGTGCAATTCGCCGCCGCGCCCTCGCGCTGCGAGCCGGGCCGGGGTCCGGTGGATTTCGACGATCTCTTTGCGGCGATTGATGAGAGCGGCTATGCGGGCTGGGTTTCGGCGGAATATACCCCCTCGACCACGCGGACCGAGGACAGCCTGACCTGGATGAAAAAGGCGCTGCAAGCGGCCTGAGGGGCCCCTTGGGGGTGTCCTCTGGAAATGAACAGGTTAAGCGATTATATGAGAGGGGGCCGCATTGGCCCCTTTTTCGTGTCGCTACACCTGTTGTGAAGGACCAAGCCCCGTGATCCCTGCCCGCTATGCGCCTATTCTGTTTGGCTTTTTACTGTCGGGACTGATGTCCTTTATCGTGACCGGGGTGGCCACCCTGCGCGCGATTGGACTGGCGCCGGATCTGATGAGCAAATGGCTCAGCGCCTGGAGCTTTGGCTGGCCGGTGGCCTTTGTCGTGGTGTTGGGCGTCGCCCCGATGGTGCGCTGGATGGTTGCGAAACTGACCGCCGCACCGGGCGCGGTCGCGCGGGACTAAGGGAAGGCTCCCGCCTTGTAAGGGGAAGGGGGGGCTCCCGCCCCCCGGGCGATCATCACAGATGATCTTCGGGCGTTGGGCCCGGCGCCGCTGGCGCGGCGCGGGGCGCGTTTGACGCGAGCGGCGTGGCCCTTGGGAGAGAGGCTTAGTGCGCTTCGGCCCAGTTCTGGCCTTGGCCGGCCTCAACTACCAGTTTCACATCCATATGGACGGCGGGCGCGGCGGCGCCTTCCATCACCGCGCGGGCGGTCTCGATGGTTTCCTCCACATGGGCCTTTGGCACCTCGAACAGCAGTTCGTCGTGCACCTGCAGCAGCATCCGCGCCGGCAGATGGGCAATCGCCCCCGGCATCCGCACCATGGCGCGGCGGATCACATCGGCGGCGGTGCCTTGGATCGGCGCGTTAATCGCCGCCCGCTTGGCAAAGCCCGCCTGCGGCCCCTTGGCGCCAATCTCCGGCGTGTGGATCTTGCGGCCGAACAGCGTCTGCACATAGCCGTGCTCTTTGGCGAAATTCACCGTGTCGTCCATATATTGGCGAATGCCGGGGAAGCGCTCGAAATAGCGGTCGATAAAGCCCTGCGCCTCGGCGCGCGGAATGCGCAGGTTGCGCGCCAGACCAAAGCCGGAAATCCCGTAGATCACGCCAAAGTTGATCGCCTTCGCCTGCCGGCGAATGTCCGAGGTCATCTCGTCCAACGGCACGCCAAAGACCTCCGAGGCGGTCATCGCGTGGATGTCGTGCCCATCGGCAAAGGCCTGTTTCAGCGTGTCGATCCCCGCCACATGGGCCAGAATGCGCAGCTCGATCTGGCTATAGTCGAGCGACAGGAGCACGTTGCCCTCTTCCGCGACAAAGGCCTCGCGGATGCGGCGGCCCTCTTCGCTGCGCACCGGGATGTTCTGCAGGTTCGGATCGGTGGAGGCGAGGCGGCCCGTGTTGGCCCCGGTCTGCACATAGGAGGTGTGCACCCGGCCCGTCTCCCGGTTGATGTGATCCTGCAGCGCATCGGTGTAGGTCGATTTCAGCTTCGACAATTGCCGCCAGTCGAGCACGCGCCCAGGCAGGTCGTGTTCGGTCGCCAGATCCTCGAGGATATCCGCCCCGGTGGAATATTTGCCGTTCTTGCCGCGCTTGCCGCCCGGCAGGGACATCTTGTCGAACAGGATCTCGCCCAATTGCGCGGGCGAGCCGACGTTGAAGTTTTCGCCCGCCAGTTCGTGGATTTCCGCCTCCAGCGCGGCCATCTTTTGCGAAAACGCATTGGACATGCGGCTGAGGGTGTCGCGGTCAACCTTGATCCCCTCACGCTCCATCTGCGCCAGCACCGGCACCAGCGGGCGTTCCAGCGTTTCGTAAACCGTGGTGACGCCCTTCACATGCAGTTGCGGCTTGAACTGCTGCCAGAGGCGCAGGGTGATGTCGGCGTCCTCGGCGGCATAGGGCGTGGCATCGGCAATCGGCACCCGGTCAAAGGTGATCGCGCTTTTGCCGGTGCCCAACAGGGATTTGATCGGGATCGGCGTGTGATCCAGATAGCGTTCGGACAGGGCGTCCATGCCGTGGTTGTGCAAGCCACCGTTCAGCGCATAGGACAACAGCATGGTGTCGTCGATCGGATTCACCACAATATCGTTGCGGGCAAAGATCTTGGCATCATACTTCATGTTCTGCCCGATCTTGAGGATGGCCTCATCCTCCAGCACCGGCTTCAGCATCGCCAAGGCCTCGGCCAGCGGCATTTGGCCCTCTTCCAGATCGTCCGAGCCAAAGAGATCGTCGGAATTGCCGGTCTTATGGGTCAGCGGGATATAGCAGGCCTGCCCCGGCAGCACGCAAAGCGACACGCCCACCAGATCGGCGGTCATATCGTCCAGACCTGTGGTCTCGGTATCCACCGCCACATAGCCATGCTCGCGGATCAGATCGATCCACTTTTGCAACGCCTCGGCGTCGCGCACGGTGGAGTACTCCGCCGTGTCAAAGCCGGGCGCCTCTGGCAGATCCAGTGCCGCCGCAGCCGCCGTTGCGGGGGCTTCGGGGATGGCGGGCGCGTCCACGCCCAGCTGATCGGCCATCCGTTTCGAGAGAGTGCGGAACTCCATCTGCGATAGGAAGCCGACCAGCACCTCGGGATCGGGGTCGCGAACCTCCAGATCGTCGAGGGTGAAATCGAGCGTCATATTGCAGTCCAGCTGCACAAGGCGCTTGGACATTTCGATCTGCTCGCGCTTTTCGATCAGGGTCTGGCGGCGCTTGGGCTGTTTGATCTCTTCGGCGCGATCCAGCAGTTCTTCGAGGCTGCCGAATTCATTGATCAGCAGGGCGGCGGTCTTGATGCCGATGCCCGGCGCGCCCGGCACGTTATCCACCGAGTCGCCTGCCAGCGCCTGAACGTCCACCACGCGCTCCGGTCCGACGCCGAATTTCTCGACCACGCCCTCGCTGTCGATGCGCTTGTTCTTCATCGCGTCGAGCATTTCGACGCCGCCACCCACAAGCTGCATCAGGTCCTTGTCCGAGGAGATGATGGTGACGCGCCCACCGGCCTCGCGCGCCTGAAAGGCGAGGGTGGCGATGATGTCATCGGCCTCGAAGCCTTCGACCTCTTTGCAGGCGATGTTAAAGGCGCGGGTGGCCTCGCGGGTCAGCGGGAACTGCGGCACCAGATCCTCGGGCGCGGGCGGGCGGTTGGCCTTGTAGAGATCGTACATGTCGTTGCGGAAGGACTTGCCCGAGTGATCAAAGATCACCGCCACATGGGTGGGCGCATCGGGGCCTTTGTTGTCCTCGACCTGCTTGAACAGCATGTTGCAAAAGCCCGAAACCGCGCCGATCGGCAGCCCGTCAGATTTGCGCGTCAGGGGCGGCAGCGCGTGATAGGCGCGAAAGATGAAGGCGGAGCCGTCGATCAGGTGAAGATGGCAGCCTTTGCCGAATTGCGTACCGCTCATGACTGTCGCGCTCCTTGCTGGGAAACCGTTCGTGTTCTGTTTCAGGGTTATCGGTGATCCGGCGGGCGAGGGCAATTGGAGTTTGGGATTGGGCGGGCAATCAGCAGGATTGCAGAGCAGTGCAGAGGATAGCCCCCGAGCCTGCTTGCGCGTGAAGCCTGCCTTTCAGGACCGTCCCGTCCGGCCGAGAGGCCGGACAGCGCCTGACCTTCCCCTCGGGAAGGCGCTTCACGCCTCCCCAAGGTCAGGCGCCGTCCTCAATGCTTCAAAACACTCCCATCGCCATACCCGCCGCCATGGCTTGCCCCAAATCGCGACAGCTCTGCAGCTCTGCCTCTGGGATCACCTTCTCGGCCAAAATCGCCTCAGGCGTCTGGGCATGGGTGCAGACAATCAGCGGCTCTTGCACCGCCTTCAGCCGCCAGCCCGTGGCGATGCGCGACAATTGCCGCGCAGCCCCGCTGCCATCCGAGCCGGCGCAGATCATCTGCGCATAGGCGCGGCCCTCAAGGCGGCCCAGAACCGGATAATAACAGCGGTCAAAAAACTCTTTCATCGCGCCCGACAGGGTCGCGAGGTTTTCTGGCGCGCAAAACAGATAAGCCCCCGCCGCCAGCAGATCCGCCGACCCGGCCTCCTCGGCCCGCAACAGGCGCGCAGGCCCTTCGCCAGCGGCCCCCGCATAGGCGGCCTCTGCCATCTGCCGGCTGCCGCCGGTGCGCGAATGATAAAGGATCAACAGCTCCGCCATGACCTTAGCCTAGGCCGGCGGAGCGATCAAAACCAGAGGGGTCGCTCAGGCGACCTTGCCCTCGAAATCCTTGTGGATGAACTTGCAGTCGCAATAGGGGCATTCGACAAATCCGTCGCCCTCGGGGATCTGCAGATAGACCCGCGGGTGGCCAAGCGCGCCTTCGCTTCCGTCGCAAGCGACTTTGTAGCTGTCGACGATCTTGGTTTCAGGCGCTTCAATGCTCATCGCTGGCAGTCCTCTGGCTAATGCGTTAGGGGCTTTATGAGCCATGGAAATACCGGGGGCAAGAGCCGCGATGACTGACGAGGCAATCCGTATTGAAGCTTTGCGTAAAACCTACAAGGGGCGCAAAGGCCAGCCGGAGAAACACGCGCTGAAGGGGATCGACCTGACCGTGCCGCGCGGCTCGGTCTTTGGTCTCTTGGGGCCAAATGGCGCGGGCAAATCGACGCTGATCAATATTCTGGCCGGTCTGGTGCTGAAAACCTCCGGCAAGGTGACGATCTGGGGCTTTGATCAGGACGCCAATCCGCGCCAAAGCCGCGCCTCCATCGGGGTGATGCCGCAGGAGCTGAACCTTGATCCCTTCTTCACCCCACGCGGTGCTTTGGAGGTACAGGCAGGGCTTTACGGCGTGCCGAAATCCGAGCGCGACAGCGATGGTATCCTGAAGCTCATCGGCCTTGAAGATAAGGCCGAAGCCTATGCGCGCACCCTGTCGGGCGGGATGCGGCGGCGGCTGTTGCTGGGCAAGGCGCTGGTGCATCGCCCCGCCATTCTGGTGCTCGACGAGCCGACCGCCGGGGTCGATATCGAGCTGCGCCAGATGCTGTGGGAAAACGTCCGCAAGCTCAACGCGCAGGGCATGACGATCATCCTCACCACCCATTACCTCGAAGAGGCGCAGGAGATGTGTGACGAGATCGCCATCATCAACCAGGGCGAGGTGGTGGCGCGCGATTCCACCGCCAACCTCCTCGGGCGTCTGGATGCCCGCGCCATGGTCGTTCACCCCGCCGCCCCGGTGCAGACCCTGCCGCAAGGCGCCGGGATCGAGGCCGAGCTGCGCGGCGACGGCGCCCTTGTGCTGAGCTATCACAGCAATGAAACCCCGGCCGAGGCGGTGCTCGAAGCGGTGCGCGCGGCGGGGATTTCGATTCGCGATGTGAAGACCGAAGAGGCCGATCTCGAGGATGTCTTCCTCGCCCTCACCAAATCGCGCTGATGCAGATCCGCCCGTTTGAGCCCCGAGATGCCGCCGACTGGGCGCGCATCTTCCATGCGGCGGTGCACGGGATCGGCGCGCGGGACTATAGCCCCGCGCAATGCGCGGCTTGGAGCCCGTCGCCTGCCCCGGTCGCGGGCGTGTTGGCCCATGTGGCGGCAAAGCACCGCGTTTGGGTGGCGACGGATGCGGGGGATGTGGCCCAAGGGTTTATTGAACTCGATCGGGACGGCCACATCGACTGTTTCTACCTCGCGCCCGAGGTGGCTGGCACCGGCATCGGCGCCGCCCTCTATGCGACACTCGAGGAGGAGGCGCGCACATTGGGCCTGTCTTCGCTCTATGTGGAGGCCAGCGCGGCGGCACAGCGGTTTTTTCTCCGCCAAGGCTTCACCGTAAAAGCCCGCCGCACGATCGAACGCCGCGGGGTGGAGCTGTTCAATTTTGAGATGATAAAGCCTCTATAGATCCGCGCGACTTACCCGCGCTTGATCATCTTATTCCGATTTGAGAATTTCAACTTTAGGTAGAGGTGGGTGCGTAAAATTCTCCTCAGGCGCTCTTCTTTTAGCCAGATTTCCTTCGCAAATCCACAGTAAACGCATCATCTGGCCTTTAGGGGGCGGATGTCCGCTGCTCAGGGCCGATCCGGGGCGGTCAGCGCCGGTTGGGCAGCCTCCTCCTGCATGTCACAGAAGAAGACCGCAAGGGGGGCTTAGCGCTCCACCCGCGCCTGATAGCAGTTGTTGCGGGCCGAGCGGATGTGAACGTAAGCGACGCGCGGATCCGACAGGATGTCTGCCGCCTGATCCAGCATCTTGTCCTTCTCGATCACGATGCCGGTGCCATAGACGATGCGGTCGCTGTCCGAATAGCCCTTGATCAGATAATCCGGCGAGCGGGTGAAAACCTCGGGCATCGCGTCGCCCGCGTGGCGCTCACATTGATCGGCGCAGAGGAAGATCGGACCCGTCTCCGCATAGGGCTGCGCGCTCGGGAAAGGGCGATGGGCGAGAATCAGCATCTCGGCCCCTTCCGGGATATAGCGCAGGCAATGGCGGCAGGGATTGCCGCCCCCGTCAGAGGTCGCGCGCTCAGGTATTTGACCATGGGCGTCGGGCGCTCCGGCCTGATAGGCGCGGGCAATCTCGGTCGGTAGGGCGAGGATCTTGGGCATCGGCTGTACTCCTTGTGTCGGTCTGTGTGTCGGTCTGTTTTTTCAGACCTATCAAGGGGCTGGCCCCGCAGGCGACCCGGATCTTGCGGCTTCGTTTGCCGCTCTGGCACGCGGCACTGCGGCTGCGATAGGCGGGATGGGCCAAGGCCCGCCAGCAGGCAGATCACGACCCGCAGCAGAGGACTCGCGAACAGAACAAAACGTGAATATACTGCGACCCATGTTTGCCGAACTCGCCTGCCTGACCAATTTCACCTTCCTCACCGGGGCCTCGCATCCGGAGGATTACGTGCATCGTGCGCTGATCCTCGGGATCGAGGCCTTGGCTGTGGCGGACGAGAATTCCGTGGCGGGGATTGTGCGGGCGCATGTGTTGATGCGCGACATTGCCCGCCGAGTGAAGGAGCGGCAGGTCTGGGATCGTGACAATGACCCCATCGGGCCGCCGCGCCCTGCGCATATCTCAGCGCCACCGTCTTTTCCGCTCGACCTGATCCCCCGGCTGATCCCCGCCGCGCGGCTGGTGCTGACGGATGCGCCGGATGTGATCGCCCTGCCGCGCACCCGCGTGGGCTGGGGCCAGCTGTCGCGGCTCTTGTCCAAGGGGCGGTTGCGGGCGGAGAAGGGCGCGTGTCTTTTGCATCTGGCGGATGTGCTCGACCATGCGGAGGATCTCCACCTGCTGCTGGTGCCTCACCCACAGCAGACGCCCTGCGGCGCGTATGGATGGGGGCCTCACGCGGAGGTTTTGTCGCGCCGCTTTGCCGGGCAGATGCATCTGATGCTGGCGCCGACCTATGACGGGGCCGATAGGGCGCGGTTCCGCGATCTCACCGCCCTCGCCGCGCGGCTGGGCCTGCCGACGCTGGCCTCGGCGGCGCCGCGCATGCACCACGGCGGGCGGCGGCGGCTGGCTGATGTGCTCTCGGCCATCCGCCTTGGTTGCCGGGTCGAGGCATTGGGCCGCAGTGCTCAGGCCAATGGCGAGCAGCGCCTGCGCTCTGAGGCGGAGATGCGCGCCATCTTTGCCGGTTACGAGGATGCGGTGGACCGCGCCGGGGCCTTGGCGCGCGACCTGCAGTTCAGTCTGGACGAGCTGAAATACGACTACCCGGACGAGGGCAATGGCGAGACCCCGGCAGAGCGCCTGTCACGCCTCGCCCACCAGGGCCTCAAATGGCGCTACCCGGGCGGGGCCTCGCAAAAGGTGCGCGATATGCTCGCCCATGAGCTGACCCTGATCGGCAAGCTGCGTTACGAGCCCTATTTCCTCACCGTCAATGACATCGTCGCCTTTGCCCGCTCGCGCGAGATCCTCTGTCAGGGGCGCGGCTCGGCGGCGAATTCGGTGGTCTGCTATTGCCTAGGCATCACCTCGGTCAGCCCCGAGATCGGCACCATGGTGTTTGAACGCTTCGTCTCCGAGGCGCGGGACGAGCCGCCCGACATCGACGTGGATTTTGAACACGAGCGCCGCGAGGAGGTGATCCAGTGGATTTACGAGCGCTACGGCCGCCATCGCGCCGGCCTCTGCGCCACCGTGATCCACTATCGCGGCAAACGCGCCATCCGCGAGGTGGGCCGCGCCATGGGCCTCTCCGAGGACACCATCGGCGCGCTCTCCTCGCAGCTTTGGGGCTTTTTCAGCGCCCGCGGGCTAGAGGCGGAGCGGATGCGCGAGATCGGCCTTGATCCCACCGACCGGCGGCTGGTGCAGACCATGCAGCTGGTGGACGAGATCATCGGCTTTCCCCGCCACCTCAGCCAGCATGTGGGCGGCTTCATCATCACCGAAGGGCGGCTGGACGAGCTGGTGCCGATCGAGAACGCCAGCATGGAGGGGCGCACGGTCATCTGCTGGGACAAGGACGATATCGACGCGCTGGGCATTCTCAAGGTCGATGTGCTGAGCCTTGGCATGTTGACCTGCATCCGCAAGGCCTTTGACCTGATGCGCCAGCATTTGCGACAGGATTTCGACCTCGCCACCCTGCCGCAGGAGGACCCGCGCGTCTACGATATGCTGTGTCGGGCCGACAGTATCGGGGTGTTCCAGGTGGAGAGCCGGGCACAGATGAACTTTCTGCCCCGGATGCGGCCGCGCAATTTCTACGATCTGGTGATCGAGGTGGCGATCATCCGACCGGGGCCGATCCAGGGCGATATGGTCCACCCCTATATCCGCCGCCGCAATGGCGAGGAAGCGGTCTCCTTCCCCTCCGATGCGCTGGGTGAGGTCTTGGGCAAGACCCTCGGGGTGCCGCTGTTTCAGGAGCAGGCGATGCAGATCGCCATCGTTGGCGCGGGCTTTACCCCCGAACAGGCGGACCGGCTGCGTCGCTCGCTGGCGACCTTCAAGAAACACGGCACCGTCAGCGAGTTTCGCGGGCTTTTCCTGCGCGGCATGGCCCAGAACGGCTATGATGCGGAGTTTGCCGAGCGCTGTTTTTCCCAGATCGAAGGCTTTGGCTCTTATGGGTTTCCCGAAAGCCATGCGGCCAGTTTTGCCCTGCTGGTCTATGCCTCGGCCTGGATCAAATGCCACCACCCCGGCGTCTTTGCCTGTGCGCTGTTGAATGCCCAGCCGATGGGGTTTTATGCCCCCGCGCAGATCGTACGCGACGCGCGCGAGCATGGGGTTGAGGTGCGCCCGGTCTGCATCAATGCCTCTTATTGGGACAATGTGATGGAGCCGGACGGCAAGGGCGGCCTCGCCCTGCGGCTGGGCTTCCGGCAGGTGAAGGGCCTGTCGGACGAGGACACCAGCTGGCTCACCGCGGCGCGCGGCAATGGCTATCACGAGGTGGAGGATGTCTGGCGCAAGGCCGGTCTGGCGCCCTCGGTGGTGGAGCGTCTGGCCGAGGCGGATGCCTTTGCCGCGCTGGGGCTCAACCGGCGCGAGGCGCTCTGGGCGGCCAAGGCGCTGAAGGCGGCCAAGCCCCTGCCGCTGTTTGCCCGCGACATGGAGGGCGAGATCATCGACGAGCCCGCCGCCCATCTGCCCAAGATGACTCTGGGCGAGGAGGTGGTGGAGGATTACGTGGCCCTGCGCCTCAGCCTCAAGGCGCACCCGATGGCGCTGCTGCGCGCGCGGCTGACGCCGGGGATGTAGATGCCAAGGACGGCCCCTGACCCTGGGTGGGGCCTCCACGTATCGACAAGTCCCGTCTGGCCGCAAGGCCGGACAGCCCCCGCCCGCCCCCCAGGCGGGGGGGTTGCCCCCACCTCGGTCGGGCGCTGTCCTCATCGCAAAACTGCTACGAATGAGCCAAAATGCACCGCTCCGCATCACAATCGCCGCGATTGCGCGATCCCCGGTTTCCCAATACCGCCACAGGCTGTAGAACGCAGGCAAAACCGCAGCCCTTGACCGGAGGCCCGACATGAGCGCACCCAAACCCGTTGTTCTTTGCATCCTTGATGGCTGGGGCAGTGCTGAGCCTGGTCCGGCCAATGCGCCCTATCTTGCAAAGACCCCAACGCTGGATGCGATCATGGCAAGCTGCCCCTCGGCGCGGCTCATCACCCATGGGCCCGACGTGGGCCTGCCCACCGGCCAGATGGGCAATTCCGAGGTGGGCCACACCAATATCGGCGCCGGCCGGGTGGTGGCGATGGACCTCGGCCAGATCGACCTCGCGATCGAGGATGGCTCTTTCTACGAAAACGAGGCGCTGCAAGCCTTTATCGCCCGCCTGAAAGAGACCGGCGGCGCGGCGCATCTGATGGGGCTGGTCTCCGATGGCGGCGTGCATGGCCATGTGACCCATATCCTCGCCGCGATCAAAGCGATCCGCGACGCGGGCGTGCCGGTTTGGCTGCATGCAGTAACCGACGGGCGCGACGTGGCGCCGAAATCGGCGCTGACCTATATGGACCAGCTGACCGCCGGCATGGCCGAGGGCGCCAAGATCGCCACCGTCACCGGGCGCTATTTCGCGATGGACCGCGACAACCGTTGGGAGCGGGTCTCGCAAGCCTATGAGGCGATGGTCAAAGGCACCGGCCAATTCACCGCCGCAAGCGCGCGCGACGCCATCGAGGCCGCCTATGGCCGCGACGAACTGGACGAATTTGTCAAAGCCACGGTGATCGAGGGCTTTGACGGCATCAAGGACGGCGACGGGGTCTTCTGCCTCAACTTCCGCGCCGACCGCGCCCGCGAGATCCTGCGCGCCATTGGCGAGCCGGAGTTTGCCGATTTCGACACCGGCGCGCGTCCTGCGCTCGCCGGGCTTCTGGGCATGGTGGAATATTCCAAGGATCACAACGCCTATATGACCACCGCCTACCCGAAACGCGCTATCGTCAACACGCTGGGCGAATGGGTGGCGAAACAGGGCAAGACCCAGTTCCGTCTGGCCGAGACCGAGAAATATCCGCATGTGACCTTCTTCCTCAACGGCGGCAAAGAAGTTCCGGAAGAGGGCGAAGCGCGCGCCATGCCGAAATCGCCCAAAGTGGCGACCTATGACCTGCAGCCGGAAATGTCCGCGCCTGAGGTGACCGAGAAATTCGTCGAGGCGATCCGCGCGGGCTATGACCTCATCGTCACCAACTACGCCAACCCCGATATGGTGGGCCATACCGGTGATCTGGATGCCGCGATCAAAGCCTGCGAAGCGGTGGATCAAGGGCTCGGCGAAGTGGTGAAAGCACTGAAAGAGGTCGGCGGCGCGATGATCGTCACCGCCGACCATGGCAATTGCGAACTGATGGTGGACCCGGAAACCGGCGGCGCCCATACCGCCCATACCACGAACCTCGTCCCCGTTGCACTGGTGGGTGGCCCTGAGGGCGCTTCCTTACGCAATGGCCGCCTTGCCGACCTCGCACCAACCCTTCTGGCGCTGATGGGCCTCGACAAACCTGCCGAGATGACCGGGGAAAGCCTGCTTGCATGATGCGATCCCTCGCGCTGACATTGGCGTTGGGCCTTGCTTTGGCAGGGCCCGCGCAGGCTCAAACCCAAAGCCCAACCGACGCCGCGCTTGAGGCGGCAGACGCGCTGGAATCCGCGGCGCAAAAACTCGATGCGGCCGAAAGTGCTGGCGATCGGGTCAAAGCTCTGACCGAAACCGTGCGCGCCTATGAGGCCGGCCTGCAAGCGATGCGCGAAGGTCTGCGGCGCGTGGCACGGCGGGAAACCCAGCTGACCACGCAGCTCAAGGCGCGCGACAGCGAGGTGGCCGACCTTCTGGGCGTGATCACCACCATCGAGACCTCGACGCCGCCGGTTCTGATGCTGCACCCCTCCGGCCCGCTTGGCGCGGCGCGGTCTGCCATGATGCTGGCCGAAGTGACGCCGGGCCTGCAGGCCCGCGCCGATGCGCTGAGGAACGACTTGCAAGAGGTGCGCGACCTGCGCCTGTTGCAGCAAAAGGCGGCAGAAAATCTGGAAGAAGGCCTGCAGGGCGTTCAGGCGGCGCGCTCTGCGCTTTCGACCGCGATTGCCGACCGGCAGGACCTGCCGCAGCGCTTCACCGAAGATCCGGTGCAGACCGCGATCCTGATCTCCTCGACCGAGACCCTCACCGGCTTTGCCGACGGGCTGGAGCTGATCGCCGAGGCCAATGGCATCGAGGAAACCGCCGCCGATATCACCGACCTGCGGGGCACTTTGCCTCTGCCGGTCGAAGGCTTGCTGCTGCGCGGCTATGGCGAACGCGATGCGGCGGGGGTGGCCCGTGCCGGCATCCTGATCGCCACGCGTCCCCGCGCAATGGTCACGACGCCAACGGCGGCCACCATCCGCTACTTGGGTCCGCTGCTGGACCTTGGCAATGTGGTGATCCTAGAGCCGCAACCCGACATGCTGTTCATCTTTTCCGGTCTAGCAGAGGTGTTCGGCAGCGCCGGGCAGGTGGTCCCAGAGGGCACCCCCATCGGTTTGATGGGCGGCGAGACGGCACAGACTGGCGCAATTCTCTCACTTAGCGGTGAAGGGGGTGGAACTGGCCGCTCGGAAACGCTCTATATAGAAGTCAGAATGGAAAACAGTCCCGTGGATCCGACGACGTGGTTCCGGACAGGGCAAGGTGGATAGGCAAGAGATGAAGAAATTTGCGATGGCGGCTCTGGGCGGGACGCTGGCGGGCTTTATTGCGACGACCTACGTGGCGGCACCGCTGCTGGCGCAGGAAAGCAAGGAAACCTCCGTCTACGAACAGCTCGACCTGTTCGGCGACATCTTTGAACGCATCCGCGCGCAATACGTGGAAGAGGTGGACGAGAAAGAGCTGATCGAGGCGGCCATTGGCGGCATGCTGCAATCTCTTGATCCCCACTCCAGCTATCTGTCGCCGGATGACGCGGCCTCCATGCGGGTGCAGACCCGTGGCGAATTCGGTGGCCTCGGCATCGAGGTCACGCAGGAAGACGGCTTTGTCAAAGTGGTCTCGCCGATGGATGGCACCCCGGCGGATGAAGCCGGTGTTGAGGCTGGCGATTTCATCACCCATGTCGATGGCGAGAGCCTCTTGGGCCTGTCGCTGGACGAGGCGGTCGACCTGATGCGCGGCCCGGTGGGGTCTGAAATCATCATTACCGTGGTGCGCGAAGGCGAGGAAGAGCCCTTTGACGTGTCGATCATCCGCGACACCATCAAGCTTACCGCGGTGCGCGGCCGCACCGAAGGCGACACCGTTGTGCTGCGGGTCACCACTTTCAACGAACAAACCACGCCGAACCTTGAAGAAAACCTCAAGGAAAAGGTCGAAGATCTGGGCGGGATGGACAATGTGAACGGCATCGTTCTTGATCTGCGCAACAACCCCGGTGGCCTGCTCAATCAGGCGATCAGCGTGGCCGACAGCTTCCTCGACAGTGGCGAGATCGTCTCCACCCGCGGTCGCAACCCCGAGGATGGTGAGCGCTTTAACGCAACCCCGGGCGATCTGATCAATGGCAAGCCGATTGTGGTGCTGATCAATGGCGGTTCCGCTTCCGCGTCCGAGATCGTGGCCGGCGCGCTGCAGGATCACCGCCGCGCGATTGTCATCGGCACCAAATCCTTTGGCAAAGGCTCGGTTCAGACCGTGATGCCGCTGCGCGGTGACGGCGCGATGCGCCTGACCACGGCGCGCTATTACACGCCCTCGGGTCGCTCGATTCAGGCGCTGGGTGTCAGCCCCGACATCATCGTGCAACAGCCGAGCCGCCGCCCCGAAGCGGAGGAGGAAGAACCCGCCTCCAACGCCTTCCGCCAGCGCTCCGAGGCCGATCTGCGCGGTCGTTTGAACAACGACAGCCTCTCCGAGGATGAGATCCGCCAGATCGAAGCGGACCGCGAAAAGGCCGAGAAAGCCGCCGAACTGCGCGAAGAGGATTACCAGCTGGCCTATGCCATCGACATCCTTAAGGGCCTGTCGGCGCTGGGTCCGAAAGAGTAAGTCTTTCTGATCGAAGTGAAATTCTCAAAAAGCCGCTCCCGGGATCGGGGGCGGCTTTTTGCATATGAGGAGAGGGCAGGGCCGCATCTCGATCGTCCTCAGATCGCAAACGGACGACTGAAATCCGAATAAACGCCCGATTTTCGGCGGCAGGCTGCGCGCCGCCGCGCTAGGATCGCGGCTATGATGATGTTTGACCTTCCCGATTCCGAGACCCTCTATGCCGCGCTGCTGGCCCGCGATGCCGCCTATGACGGGCGCGCCTATGTGGGGGTCACCTCGACCGGTATCTTCTGCCGCTTGACCTGTCCGGCGCGCAAACCCAAGCGCGAGAACTGTCAGTTCTACGCTACTCCCGGCGCTTGTATCGAGGCAGGGTTCCGCGCCTGTAAACGCTGCCATCCGCTCGATGCCGCGGCGGGCAATGACCCTGCGGTGCGGCAGCTGCTCGCCAAGCTCGACGAGCGCCCGAGCTACCGCTGGGGCGAGGAGGATATCGCCCGGATGGGGCTCGACCCCTCCACCGTGCGACGGGCGTTTAAGCGTCAGTTCGGGATGACCTTCCTCGAGATGGCGCGGCAACGGCGCCTGCGCGAGGGGTTTACCACCCTTAGCGGCGGTGAGCCGGTGATTGCCGCGCAGATCGACGCGGGCTTTGAAAGCCCGAGCGCCTTTCGCGCCGCCTTTGCCAAGCTGGTCGGGGTGGCGCCGGGGGCGTTTCGCAAGGATGCGCAGCTCTTGGCCGATTGGATCGACACGCCGCTCGGCGCGATGGTGGCGGTGGCCTGCCAGCACAAGCTGCATCTGTTGGAGTTCGCCGACCGCAAGGCGCTGCCGCGCGAGGTGGCCAAGCTGCAAAAACGGCAGCCGGGCGGGATCGGCTTTGGTCGCCCAGCGGTGATCGATCAGGCGGCGGCGGAGCTTAATCGCTATTTCGCGGGCGAGGCCGCGCAGTTTGACACGCCCCTAGCCTATCACGGCACCGCGTTCGAGGCGGAGGTCTGGCGCGCCCTGCGGCAGATCCCGGCGGGTGAGACCCGCAGCTATGGCCAGCTTGCCGCAGATCTCGGCCGCCCCGGCTCTAGTCGTGCTGTGGCGCGGGCCAATGGTGCCAATCAGATCGCGGTAATGATCCCCTGCCACCGGGTGCTGGGGGCGGATGGTGCGCTCACCGGCTATGGCGGCGGTCTCTGGCGCAAACAGCGCCTGATCGAGATTGAACGCGCTCTGAGCCAGACCTCAGCGGCCTGAAATTCAAGAGCTTTCCGACATCAGAGAGGTTTCCGACCGCCAGCGGTCGGACCCGCGCGCGCCGGGCCAAAGGCCCGGCGCGCGCCCCCGGGCCGCCCCGTCAGGGGTGGCAGCCTCTCTTGCACAAACCCACAGCCGGGCAGGGCGCGTCTTCCTTAGGTGGTTTCCAGACAATGCCGCCGAAAGGCGCGTTTCAGCATGTCCAACTCGGCCCGCAACAGCGCCACTTCGGCGCGCAGGTCATCGGCCAAAGGCTCGCCTGCGATCAGGGTGAAGTCGCCGAGTTTTACCCCCGCCTCCGCATCATAGATCACAAAGCTCTGCACCCCGTCGGCAATCGCTTCCTTTGGGATCGGCACGCTCAGATGCCACGCCCCGGCAGGCTCCGTCGCGCGCAGCTCCACGCCGGGCACCACCGTGTCGAGATGGCGGACCTCGACCTTGGGCTCTGCCGTCGCGCCCTCAAGTCGGCCTTCCCAGATGCCTGCGAAAAAGCGGATCTTGCTCAGGGTCAGGTTGCTCATATGCGGTCTCCCGGCGTCCAGTCTGCGGCGGACATAGGTCAGAAAGAGGGCTTACAGATTGGCACGGCGGAACCGCGCAAAGGTCACATCCCGCAGGATCACCTGGTTCATGTCGGGGGCTTCAAAGATCAGATCGATCCAGGCTTTCTCGATCCGCTTTTCATTGAGCCGCGTGTAGGCCAGATCGTATTCCACCGTCACCTTGCTCTCGCCCACAGGCAGTTCGCGCACCAATTGCTCGGTGTTGGGGCCGTGTTTGATATTGAGGCGGGCAAAGATCTCGATCGGCTTTTCGCTCTCGATGATGCAATCCATCCGCACCAGATGCGCGCGGGTCAGGCCGATCACCGCCTCGGCGGGCAGGTCGATCACCAAGGACAGAAACGAGCCGTCGAATTTGAACACATCCATCCGCAGACCAAAGGGCGCGAGGTCCTCTTCGCGGCTGTTACGCAGCTGGCGCAGGGTCAGCTCGGAGATTTCGCAATCGTGAAACATCTGCACCTCGTCGCCCAGTCGCGTCTTGCTCTGGACCGAGGCGACACCAGCAGCGGGCAGCGGGCCACGCCACAGCTCCGGGCGCCAGGACCAATCGGTGCCATGCGGGCGCGGAAAGAAGGATGATCCGATCAAGGGCAGCGCCAATCGGCTGTCGGCCACATGGATCAACTGGTCGAGATGGGTGCGCAGCTTGCGCGCCTCATTGCGCTCTTGGCGCAGACGAGACAAAGGCGCCTCTGCAGCGCCCCGCGCAGCCCGACGCCAGCGCCGCAGGGCGCCAGAGTTCAACAGCTGGTCAAGTCGTCTGCCCATTCAGCCCCCGAGGATCGCGGTATCGCGGTTTTGCCCGGTCTCATCGCCGGGATTTGCGCGCCATATTAACGGATTAGCCCGCGAGGGCAAAGCTGTTTCCGAATGCGCAACAATCGTGCTGCATCCCGGGTGCGGGGGCGAGCCGCTTAGCCCTGATCGGCGCCTTGACCGGCCGCCACCGTGGTCAATCCCGCAAGGCTGTTGCGCGACAGCGGGCGACGGGTCTCGGCGGGGGCGAGCGTGCCTGATGGCTCTGGCGTGGTCACTTCGGCCAATTGGGTGGCATTGCGCGAGGCGCGCATGAATTCATGCATCAGCCGTGCGCCCTTGGTGCCGAGATAGCCGCTGCCTTCGGGCGCATAGAGCGCGACAGACACCAAATGCCCGTGAACCACAAAGGCGCCGCGCCAATGGGTGCCGCTGGCGCCTTGGGCGGAATGGCCATCGAGATAGAGCTTGATCAGCGGCATGTCCCGATCACCCCGGGTTTCCAGAACCCGAGCCGCCGCGCGCGAGGAGGTAAAGGCCGCTTTCAACGCTTCGGCAGAAGGAGCAGGCGTGTCCAAGGCGACTGACCCTACGGTGGCCGTCAGCATCGCGCCCTCGCCCGAGCGGAACCGCCCGAGCGCCGTCAGGCTTTCGCAGCGCGCCATCAGGGCAAAGCCGCCGCTGGCGGTGTGCTCTTCCATCTGGGCGTCAAAACAGAACCCGCTCGGGGCGGCCAGCACCAGATCGCCATCGCCAAACACCGCTGTCAGCGCGCGGCCCCGACTCAGGCCCGGGCGCGAGGCGGTCTCATCCGAGGGCGCAAAGGCAAGGCGATTGCCCTCCATGCAGCCTGCAACCATCAGAGGCAGCGCCAGCGCGAGAACAGCCCGGACCGACCATCGCGAAACGCGCCCCAGAACAGAGCCGTTTTGCGCGCGTCGCGCCGCGATGCCGATGCTGTGATTGGTCACTCTCTGCCCTCTCGCACAGGCCCGATACGCCCCCAAGCGTCGGGTGGAACCCCTGTTTTACTTAGCCTAAAGTTTTAGTCAGGACGTTCTAACGGAACAAGGGCTAAGGAAGCTTGAACCGCCTCCTCTTGAATTGCGGCAAGTTCACGCTTACCTGACGCCCCTTCGCCCGTGCCGCCTTTGGCGGCGCGAGGGAACCTCCCGCAAACGACACCCTCGGGCCGCTCGGTCCTTTGGACAGACGCAAAGGACATGGGCGCTTGGAACCGAGCCTGTTTTCCTTCATCTGGCGCTACTCGAAACGGCAACAGCTTGGTCTGTTGCTGCTCACGGTGCTGTCGTTTCCCTTTCTTTACGCGAGCTTGGAGCTGCCCAAGCGGATCGTGAACGATGCCATCGGGGCGCCCTCCGACTGGGTCGACCTGTGGGGCTGGCGGCTGACGTCCGAGGGCTATCTCCTCGTGTTGTGCTTTGCCTTTCTCGGGGCGGTGCTCGCATCCGGCGTGATGAAAATGCGGCTCAATACGCTCAAGGGTATCCTGTCAGAGCGCCTGTTGCGCCGCCTGCGCTATCAGATGATCGCCCGGATGATGCGCTTTCCTGCCAGTCATTTCCGCACAACAAGCCAGGGCGAGATGGTCTCGCTCATCACCTCCGAATCAGAGCCGATGGGCGGGCTGATGGGTGATGCGGTGGCGCAGCCGGTGTTTCAGGCCGGGCAGATGCTGACCATCGTGTCGTTTTTGTTTGTGCAAAGCATTTGGTTCGGGCTGGCCTCGGTGGCGCTGATCCCCTTGCAGGCCTGGCTCATCCCGATGCTGCAACGCCAGATCAATGTGCTGAACAAGGACCGCATCGCCGAGGTCCGCGCCCTGTCGGCTGAAATCGGCGAGACCGCGGCTGGCCTGTCGGACCTACGCGCCAATGGTGGCTGGCGCTATCGGCTGGCGCAGGTGTCGAACCGTCTGGCCCGTCTGTTCGAGATCCGCCGCCGCATCTACATGAAGAAGTTCTTCATGAAGTTCCTCAACAACATGATCGGCCATATGACGCCCTTCCTGTTCTACTCCGTCGGCGGCATCCTCGCGATCCGGGGCGAAATCACGGTGGGCGCTTTGGTGGCGGCGCTGGCGGCCTACAAAGACCTCTCCGCCCCGTGGAAGGAGCTCTTGGCCTACTACAATCAGGTGCAGGACATGGACCTGCGCTGGCAGGTCATGCGCGAGAAATTCGCGCCCCCTGGCATGGTGGACGAGGCCCTGTTTGAAGGCGAGCCCCGCAGCCTGCCGCATCTGCGCGGCGCGATTGAGCTGCGCGATGTCACCGTGCGCGACGCCGAGGGCAAGCCGATCCTTGATGGGCTCAGCCTGACCATTCCGGCGGGCGCGCAGGTGGCGATCCAAAGCACCTCTTCCGCCGAACGACAGGCGCTGGCGCAGGTCTTGACCCGCGATGTCCTGCCTGCGCGCGGCGAGGTGGTGATCGCGGGACATCGGCTGGCCGAACTGCACCAAGGGGTGATCGCTGCGCGAATTGGCTACGCCTATTCAACGCCTTACCTCTTTGACGGCTCGCTTGGGGACAACGTGCTGATGCCCCTGCGCAGCCGTCCCAGCGCTACGGAGGGGGCCGCGCATATCTTGCAACGGGCGGAAGCCGTGCGGGCGGGCAACAGCGCCGATCCCCTCAACGCCGATTGGATCAACCCCGACCTCGCCGGCCTCAATTCCGAACACGACCTGCGCGATTGGTGGTTCCAGCTGGTCGAGGCGATGGGGGTGGATGGTCAGTTGTTCCACCGCACCCTGCACACCCGGCTAGAGGCGCGCCACCGCGCGCTGGAGGCGCAGATCGTCGCCCTGCGCGACCAGATCGAGGCCCGGCTAGAGACGCAGGGCCTGCGCGATGTGGTCTATCGCTTCCTGCCTGATCGCTACAATCCGACCCTGCCTCTGGCGGAGAATATGCTCTTTGCCTTTCCGGTGCAGCCGGTGCCGACCACGCTGTTTACCGATCCCGATGGCCCCTTCCAGCGGGTCTTGCGCGCCGAAGGGCTGGAGGAGGAGACCCGCGCCGTCTCGCTCACCTTGCTCGACACGCTGCAGCGCACCTTTGGCAAGGGCGACACGACGCACCCGCTGTTTCGCCGCCTGGGGCTGGACGAGGATCTCTATGCCCGCATCACCAAGGCCGCCGATCACCACGCGGGGGGCGGCACCTTGGGGCGCGAGGACCGCGCGCTTTTGTGTACTCTGCCGTTCCTGCTGACGGACGAGCAATTCGGCCCCGGCCTGCCGCGCGCCTATAAGGCCCGCATCCTGCGCATTCGCGAGCGGCGCGGCGATCTTCTGCTGGCGGACTGCGGCGGCGTCTTCCGCCGTCTGCGCGCCGAGGAATATGCCCGCAAATTGACCGTGCTGGAAAACGTGCTCTTTGGCCGGGTGTCGCTGCACGCGGGCGCCAAGACCCAGGCGGTGGAGGATGTGGTGGCCGATGTGATGGCGGATCACGACCTCAAGGCGCGGCTCGCCTTGATGATCTACGACCTGCCCACCGGCCTTGGCGGGGCGCTGTTGGAGCCTGTGTTCCGCGAGCGCGCTGCCTTTACCCGTGCGGCGATCAAGCGGCCGGATATTCTGATCCTCGACCGCATCCTTGCCAGCCATGATTCCGACAGCCGCCTGCGCACCCGCACCCGCCTGCAGGAACTGCTGCCCAAGACCACGATGATCCATCTTGAGGATCATTTCGAGAATCCCTCGCGCTATGATCTGTTCCTCAAGCTCAAGGATGGCCGCCTCGAAGGGGATGCCCCCGCGCCGGTGCCAGATCTCAGCACCACCGAGGACGAAGGGGGAGATTTTGACCGCAAACTCGCGGTGTTGAGCGCGGTGGACCTGTTCTCGAAACTGGGTCCCCGGCATCAGCGGCTCTTGGCCTTTTCGGCCTCTTGGGTGCGGGTGCCAACCGGCGCGGCGGTGTTTCGCGCGGGCGAGGTGGGAGATGCGGTCTACCTCTGCCTGTCGGGGGCGGCGGATCTGCGGTTTCCCGAGGATGGCAGCCACCTCGATATGATCGGTCCCGGTCGGCTGATCGGCGATTTGTCGGTGATCACCGGCGATCCCCGCCAGTTGGATTTGTTTGCCGCCGAGGATTGCGTGTTTCTGCGCATCGGGGCCGAGGAATACCGCACCGTGATCGAAAGCGACATCACCGTTGCGGTGCAGCTGTTGCAGACGGTCTCAAGCCACCTCTCCGGTGCGGCCGTCGCCCTGCAAGAGGCGCGGTCGGGCAAGCGGGACGGGCAGGCGTAGTCCCGTTCGGCCGATAGGCCGGACCCTCACCTCGGTCGGGCGCTGCCCTCTCTGGTTATCTGGAGCGTTCCTGCCTAAAAACAGGCAAATCGCTGATGGACCGAAATTTCGCATGACCTACGCCCCGCACGAAGATCTCCTTATCGAAGCGCGCAAAAAGCCAGAGCTTTGGCGCTTTGCGGCGGGGATCGTGCTGGTACTGGCGCTGTGGTTCATGCTCGGGCTTGCCTTTGACAGCCTCGTGCTGCCGCTCCTGATCGCCCTCACTGGTGGCGGAGATTTCCTCAACGGCAATGACCCCACCGGCATGGCGCTGCTGTTGGGCGGGTTTGTGCTGCCGATCCTTGCGGTCGCTTTGGCGCTGCCGATCCTGCATGCCCGCAGCCTTGGCTCGCTCTTGGGTCCACGCGGGCGGTTCTTGTGGCAGATGCGTCGGGTGACGCTGGCGCTGGTGGCGTTGCTGGTCGTGCTCTTGATCCTGCCGCCCTATGATATGGGCGCTCCGGTCGATCGGAACATGCCTTTTGGTCAATGGCTTAGCTATCTTCCCTTGGCGCTTGGGCTGGTGTTGGTCCAGACCAGTGCCGAGGAAATCCTGTTCCGCGGCTACCTGCAACAGGGGCTTGCAGCGCGGTTCCAGAGTCCGCTGATCTGGATGGGCTTGCCCTCCGTTCTGTTTGGTCTGGGGCATTACATGCCGACCGAAGCCGGGGACAATGCCTGGCTCATCGTGGCTGGCGCAACCTTTTACGGGCTGGTGATGGCGGACCTTACCGCCCGCTCCGGCAGCCTCGGTCCGGCGATCGCGGTGCATTTCGTCAACAACGTCTTTGCCCTCCTGATCCTTGCGACGCCGACCAGCCTTTCGGGCTTTGCGCTCCTGTTGCAGCCGATCACGATGGAGGACGCCGCGTTGCGCCCCTGGCTCTGGCTGGATTTCGCCGTGATCACCGTTTCCTGGCTCGCAGCGCGGGTTGCGATCAGGGCCTGATTGCAATTGACGCCAAGTCGTCTTATCTGGGAGGCCAACCGCCACAAGGCAGAGGCCTATAGATGAACTGGATCTCCAACTACGTCCGCCCCAGGATCAACTCGATCTTCTCCCGCAGAGAAGTGCCCGAGAACCTGTGGAAGAAATGCGATGAATGCGGCACCATGCTGTTTCACCGCGAGTTGAGCGACAATCAGAACGTCTGCACCAATTGCGGCCACCACATGCACATCACGCCGCGCGCGCGGTTTGAGGCGCTGTTTGACGGCGGCATCTTTACCGAGGTCAAAGTGCCCGAGCCCGTGGCCGACCCGCTGAAGTTCCGCGACCAGAAACGCTATCCGGACCGGATGAAGGCGGCGCAGAAGAACACCGGCGAAAAAGAGGCGATGCTTGTGGCCTCTGGTGAGATTGGCCGCACGCCGATCATCGCTGCGGCGCAGGATTTCTCCTTCATGGGTGGCTCCATGGGGATGTATGTCGGCAACGCCATCATCGCCGCCGCGCAAGAAGCGGTAAAGCTCGGCCGTCCGCTGGTGCTGTTCTCTGCCGCTGGCGGCGCGCGTATGCAGGAGGGCATTCTGTCCCTGATGCAGATGCCGCGCACCACCGTCGCGATCCAGATGCTGAAAGAGGCCGGCCTGCCCTACATCGTCGTGCTGACCCACCCGACCACCGGCGGGGTGACCGCGTCCTATGCGATGCTGGGCGACGTGCATATTTCCGAACCCAATGCGCTCATTTGCTTTGCCGGTCCCCGGGTGATCGAACAGACCATCCGTGAAAAGCTGCCCGAGGGCTTTCAGCGCGCGGAATATCTGCTCGACCACGGGATGCTCGACCGGGTGACGCCGCGCACCCAGATGCGCGACGAGCTGGTGACGATCATCCGCATGATGATGAACCTGCCGCCGCAGGTGCATGGTGATCTGCCCGCGCCCGAGCCGGAAGCCCCGGCGAAGACAGAGGCCGAGGCCGTCGTTGCGCAGAAAGACGAAAACGCACCCAAGCCTGCCGCAGACGCCAAAGACAAACCTGCCTGATTTGGCCTATTTTTGAATTTGCCTGACCGACGGTCGGGCAGCGCCCGTCCCGCCCCAGTCAAACCGTAGGTTTGCTTTCGGTAAAGCTGGGGCGGGCGCTTCGCTTCCACCCCGACGGGACGGGCGCTGCCCTTATCGCTTTTGGCACCGCTGCGCTCCGTGATCAGACTGGATCACGTCAGATGACCAAAGACACCTCCGACGCCATTCTCGCCCGCATGATGGCGCTGCATCCCAAGATCATCGACCTGACGCTGGATCGGGTCTGGCGTCTGTTGGCGGCGCTCGACAATCCGCAGGAGAACCTGCCGCCGGTGATCCATGTGGCGGGCACCAATGGCAAGGGCTCCACCCAGGCGATGATCCGCGCCGGGCTGGAGGGGATGGGCAAATCCGTCCACGCCTATACCTCGCCGCATCTGGCGCGCTTTCACGAACGCATCCGGCTGGCGGGCGAGCTGATCTCCGAGGCCTATCTGACGCAGGTGCTGGACGAGTGCTACAGCGCCAATGGCGGCGAGAGCATCACCTATTTCGAGATCACCACTGTGGCGGGGCTCTTGGCCTTTGCCCGCACCCCGGCGGATTACACCCTGTTGGAGGTTGGTCTTGGCGGGCGGCTTGATGCCACCAATGTCATCACGCCTGAGGTCTCGGTCATCACGCCGATTTCCATCGACCACGAACAGTTCCTCGGCAATACGCTGGCCAAGATCGCAGGCGAAAAGGCCGGGATCATCAAGCGCGGCGTGCCCGTGGTGGTCGGCCCGCAGCCGGAGGAGGCGATGGAGGTCATCGAGGCCACCGCGCTGCGTCTGGGCGCGCCGGTGATCGCCTATGGCCAGCATTGGCACGTGCATGAAGAGGCCGGCCGTCTGGTCTATCAGGATGAAAAAGGCCTCTTGGACCTGCCGCTGCCCGTGCTGATGGGCGCGCATCAGGTGCAAAACGCCGGCGCCGCCTTGGCCGTGCTGCGCCACGTTGGTGCCGATGAGGCGGCTTGCGAGGCAGCAGTGACCCGCGCCGAATGGCCCGCCCGGATGCAACGCCTGAAAACCGGCCCCCTGGTCGAGATCGCAGGCCCGGCAGAGCTCTGGCTGGATGGCGGGCACAATGCGGCCGCTGGCATCGCGCTGGCCGAGGTGCTGGCCCGTTTGCCGAAACGCCCGACGCATCTCATCTGCGGCATGCTCAACACCAAGGATGTGACCGGCTATTTGCGCCCGCTCGCCGCCGAGGCCCGCAGCCTCACCGCCGTGTCGATCCCGGGCGAGGCCAACACGCTGAGCGCCGAGGACACCGAGGCGGCGGCAAAATCCGTATCGCTGGAGGCCTATACGGCAGACAGCGTGACAGAGGCGCTGAAGGCGATCCTCGCCCGCAACCCCGACAGCCGCGTGCTGATCTGCGGCTCGCTCTATCTGGCCGGGGCGATCCTGCGCGAAAACGGCTGATGCAAAATCGCCTGTCGCGCTAGCGGCAGGCACGCGTCCGCCCGCCCCGTCAAACTGAAAGTTTGCATTCTGCAAAACGGCGGGCGCGTTCCGCTCCCGCCCGGGCAGACGCTCACCATTCCATTGCAATGTGTTTCGCAGAACGCCGACCTATTCCACCGCGCGGATCAGCTTGCGCTCCAGCACCCGTAGCACGGTCTTGAGGTCATTGCCGCGTTTCAGCACCTGACCGTCCATGCCGACCACCGCATATTGTCCCTGTTTTCCGCGCAATTTGGGCCGTTTTTCAATGCGATAGAGCGGATTTTCAGCGGTGCGGCGAAAGACGGAGAACACCGCCAGATCGCGCAGCGAGGAGATCCCGTAGTCCCGCCATTCGCCCGCGGCAACCATGCGGCCATAGAGCGATAGGATGACCGACAGCTCTGTGCGGTGAAAGGCAACCTGGTCCATGTGGGGCGGGGTCGGAAACGACCCGAGAGATTGGTAGCTCATACCGTTAAGGTCGGCGCTTTTGCTCCGTAAATCAAGCGTCTTCGCGCGGGGTGGGCGGGCAAACCGTCTCCAGCACCGCGCCGATGCCCAACAGATCCTGCAGCGCGCGTTGGCCGGGCGCCGTCACCTCCAAGCCGCGATCGCGATGCGGACGGCGCAGCCAGCCTGTGTCCAGCGCATGGGTCAGGATCTGCCGCCCCATCGGCCCCGCGATATGCAGCCGCCGTTCGGTCCAATCAAGGCAGGGGCGGGCAAAGGGGGCACGGCCTGCCGTCTCGGGCAGGCGGACGCCAAGGCCCTGCCAGATTTGCCCTGCCACCGCGACAAAGGTGCCGTTCTCCTCGCGCAGATGGCCGCGCGCGATCAGGGCCTCGGTCATCGCCACCGCCAGTGGCCCGGCGAGGTGGTCATAGCAGCTGCGCACCGTGGCCAGCCCCCCGGCCTTGCGCTGCTGCGCGCGATAAAGGCTCTCTGAGGGGGCAATCGCCGCGAGGCTCTCCAGGGCCTGCGCCACCTCTGGCCCCGCCAAGCGGTGATAAACACAGCGGCCGCGCTTTTCCGCCAGCACCAGCCCGGCGTCCTGTAACAGACGCAGATGGGCGGTGGCGGTCTGGGCGGTGATGCCTGCGGCGGCGGCCAGCTCCTTGTTGGTAAAGGCGCGCCCCTCCATCAGCTCGCAGAGCATCCGGGTGCGGCTCGCGTCGCTGATTGCCTGTCCGATGATGTCAAATCTGGGTGTCGCCATGGGATTGAGCCTAGCCGGCCTGTGCGCCCCTGCCCATGGCAAAGACTTCGCTCCGGGGCGAAGCGTTACGGGCGCGTCAGGCAAAGGAGCCCTGACAGAACCAGCCCCGCGACAGGCCTGCGCCATGGGCAAAGAACAGCCAGAGTCGGGACCCGCAGTGGGTCACCACCTCCCAGTAATCGCGCACGCCGCTGCGCCAGTTTGGATCATCAAGCCACCATTCCGGCGCCAGCCGCTCTGGCCCCAGCGCATGATCCATCCGCCAGTTGCGCCCGCGCCAGCGGAATTCCTGCGGCGGTTTCGGCACCTCTGGGGCCATTACCAGCTCTGGCTGCCACAGCAGCAGCGGGCGCGGGCGGCGGGGTTTCGGCCAATCGGGGGCAGGCTCGCTCCAGGCGGCGGCGAGGGTCTGGGCGGTCTTTTCCGGGATATGGCTGTCGACCGGGTGCATCCGGGTGATGCTTTCCAGCCCCATGCGGGCACCGAGCCGGCCCATCAGGTCTTCGAGTTCGCGGGCGCTGCCGCCCTGCATCCGCTCGCGCGCGATGGCGCTGGCCTCGGCATGGCCGGCCCGCGTGGTCTGGGACAGGGGCTCGACCTGCACCGCCTCCAGCCGCAGCATGTCGATGCCAAAGCCCGCGTCGATTGTGTCGAGCTTCATCTCGAGGAGGGGGCGCATCCGGGCGGGGTCGCGGGTCGGGCGGGCCAGCCCCAGCGTGACGACCTCTGCCGCCTGATCGGTGCGATGCGCCTCCAGCCGCAGGATGCGGGCGCCAAGGCCGCGGTTTTCCAGCTTGGCGCAGAACTGCGGCAGCATCCGGTCGATGCCCGCCATCAGATCGTCGAGCAGCCCGATCGGCTCCGGCAGGCTGAGCCGCACGGCATAGCTTTCTGGCGCGCGGGCGGGGGAGACGGGTTCGGGCGCGGCGCCCATCGCCTGATCGAGCCGCATCACCAGCCCGCGACCAAAGCGGCGGGCGAGGCTGGCGCGGGGCTGGCCCAACAGATCGCCCACCCGGCGCAGGCCGAGGCGGTTCAGCTGCGCGATCATCGCATCGTCGAGCCGCAGCGCCGCCACCGGCAGGGGCGCCAGCGCGCCATAGGTCTGCCCCGGTGCCGCGATCCGCGCCTGACTGCGCGGCAGCTCGACCGACTGCGGCGCCGCCCCGCCGCGGGTCCAATGCTTGCCGCGCGCAGGCCGCTTGTGGGCGCGCGAGCGGGTGGCGCGGGCCTCCTGGTCGATGGCGTCGCCATTGCGGTCCGAGGTCGCCTCCAGCCCCGCATAACGCGCCAGGGCCCAGGCCGCGCCCAGCGTGTCGGCGATGCCCATCTGCACGCTGAGCCCCATGTCGGCGCAGTCCTGTTCGAGCACGCCGAGCAGCGCCTCCTCGCCGCCAAAGAGATGGGCGCAGCCGGTGAGATCCACCGTCAGCCCCTCTGGCGGGGCCTCGGCCACCCAGGGCGAGAACTTCCCGGCCCAACGCCGCAGCACGGTCAAAAACCGCTCTTCCTCCAAGGGGTTGCGGCTGCGGGTCAGAAGGTCGCCGCACATGGCATGGGCATCGCGCAGCGGTTGGCCGACCCAAAGCCCCAGCGCCTCCGCCTCGTGGTTTAACGAGGAAATAACCTGCATGTTGGAGACTTCGCCCACCACAGCCAGCGGCCCGGTCAGGCTGCCATGATAGGCGCGCAACAGACGCTCCGCCCCGAGGCGCGGAAACCAAAGCGACAGAATACGGCGATGCGGCATGGCAGAACGGACCGGTAAGAGGCAGGGCGATTGATGTGAAACAGGGCCGCAGCAGCCCCGAAAACCCGGCAGGGGAGACAAGTTTGTTCTACATTTGTTCCAAAATTTCGATTCGGTCAATTGCCGCTCTGGTGGTGGGCGCGATGCTGTTGGGGGTGATGCTTCCGGCCCCGGCCGTGACCGAAGAGCGCCCCGTAGCGAACCGCCATGTGCGGGCGCGGATCAATCTGATGAACAGCCAGAACGCCGTGATGCACCAACTGATCGCGATGAGTGGCGGCAGCATGGCCTTTGACGCGCGCACCGCCCGCGATCTGCGCCGCGTGCTGATCGACACGTCAGAGGATATTCCAAAACGGTTTCGCAAGCGGCGCCACGACCGCGATTCCCATGCGCGGCCCGAAATCTGGAGCTATTGGGATGACTTCAAACTGCGGGCCGAACTGGCGGAGGAAGCCGCCAAGGGGATCAAGACCCGCTCGCTCGGCACCCTGCGGGCGACGCTGCCTGCGATGATCAACGCCTGCCAAAGCTGCCATGACGCCTACCGTGACCATGTGAACGAGTTCATCACCCACTGACGGCAGGGCAGGCAGGCCACTACGGTAGGCAGGCAGGTTAGGCAGATCAGGGCAGGCAGGTCATTCGGCCAGGCGCGGCTACACCCCGTAGCGGGCCATAAACATCTCGACCGAGGCCTTGGCCACGCGGTCGATATCCGCCTCCGTCACGCGGTCCTTGATGTTGAAAATCACCCGCGGGAACAGATCCGAGCGGCACAGCGCCATCCATTGTTCGGCGGCGGTGTCGAAATCCTCGATCTTCAGCTCGCCGCGCTCCACCGCCTTGCGGAAGTAGCATTTGAGCTTGGCGCGCTCCACCTGCGGCCCGCTTTCAAAGAACTCGCGCCCCAGCTCGGGAAAGCGATCGGTCTCGGCGACGCAGATGCGAAAGATCTTTTGGCCGAAGTCCGACAGGATCACCGCCATCATCTTGCGGGCCACATCCATCAGCACCTGCTCGGGGCCGGCATCCTCGGGGATTTCGATCTGGCGATCCGCGTGGCGGGCGCATTCGCTGCGGGCCACTTCCATGAACAACAGGCGTTTGTCCGGGAAATAGCTGTATAGCGTGGCCTTGGAGACCTCGGCCGCGCGGGCGATTTCATCCACGCTGGCGCCTTCGAATCCATCCGCCATAAAAACTTTGCGGGCCCCATCAAGGACCTGGTCGAACTTGCGACCTGTGCGCACAATGGCTGCGCTTTGGTTCATTTTTGTCCCATCCCTTTTGCCGCCTCGCGCCGGGCCGTCCCTTGCCCCGCGCGCAGCGATATCCGGCGACGGTAGCGACAAAGGCGGCGCGGGTACAGGATTACCGACGCGTGAACGTCGCGGAATGTTGGGGTTTTGATCAGTGGGTGTTCCTTGCGCGTTTTGCAGAGGGGGCGTCCGGCAAAAAGGCTTTTGCTTCTGGTCAGTTCAGGTTACCAATTTCGCAAATGGCCGAGATATTCTTCCGCACCCTCCCGTTCTTCGCAATCATCGGCCTTGGCTACTGGGCCGGGCGCAGTCGGTTTTTCACCGAAGAAGCCACGGCGTTTTTGACGAAGTTCGTGTTCTTCTTCCCGCTCTCGGCGATGATCTTCCGCTTTGCCGCGAACCTTTCGGTGGCGGAGATTTTCGACCCCAATCTGATCCTTGGCTATCTGGCCGGCACGCTGGGCGTCTATGTGATCGCAACCGGGGTTGCGATGGCGCGGCGGCAGGATGTGTCGACCGCGGCGGTTGAGGCGCAATGTGCGGCCATTGGCAACGTCGGTTTTCTAGGCATTCCGATGATGGTGCTGCTGTTTGGCGAGGGCGCGGTGGGGCCGATGATGGTCGTGCTGACCGTTGATCTTGTGGTGTTTTCCTCGCTGATCGTGGTGTTGATTAATGCCCATCGCGGCGCGGGCCTGAGCCTTGCGACCCTGCGGATGGTTGGCCTCGGGCTGGTGCGCAATCCGATGATCCTGTCGATTGTCGCGGGCCTCGCGTGGTCCGCCGCAGAGGTGCCGATCCCGACGCCGATGAATGATTTCCTTGCCATCCTCGGCGGTGCGGCGACGCCGGGTGCGCTCTTCGCCATCGGCGCTTCGCTCGCGTCGAAATCTGCCGAGCGGGTGGAGGTTGCCGCCTGGCTTTCCTTTGCCAAGCTGGTGCTGCATCCCCTTGGGGTCGCGGTGGGGGTGCTGTGGCTGATGCCGGTGACGCCGTTTTCCGCCACTGTTGCGATCTCTGCCGCCTCGCTGCCGGTGGCCGGCAACGTCTATATGCTGGCGCAACACTATGGGGTGGCGCCGCAGCGGGCCTCGGCGGCGATTTTGATCTCGACCGTGATCTCCATCATCACCGTGCCCTTGGTGATCGCCTGGGTTTCCTGAAGGATCAGAGGCGGATCACATAGTCCTTGCGGGTGGTTTCCAGCACCTCCCAGGTGCCTTTGAAGCCGGGTCGCAGGATAAAGCTGTCGCCTGCGCTGAGCGGATATTCCGTGCCATCCTCGCCAGTGATCACCGAGCGCCCCTCAAGGATGCGGCAGTATTCCCATTCGTCGTAGGAAATCCGCCATTTGCCTGGCGTGCTCTGCCAGATGCCGCAATAGAGCCCGTCGACTTCCTCGACGTTCCAGGTGGTAAAGACCGGATCGCCCGCCAGCAGTTTCTCCGGCGCGGGGCGGTCAATCTCGGGTTCGGCAGCGGCGGGGGTGAGGCGCTCAAACAGCGGCATGGGGCTCTCCTTTGTCTTGCGGTGTTGCCCTGTTCTCTGCAACCCAAGCGCGCCTGTCCAGTCCTCTGTCGCTCATGGGAAACGCGATTTTCAGCCAATCGCAACCTTCTGGCGCAAAAAGGGTTTCAGGCGACGCGCCGGCACTGGATTAATCGGTCTCACCCCGTTAGCGATGGGCCAATACCGATTTTAGGGAGAGTTTTGATGGCAACCTCGATGGAGACCCTGTCCGAGAACCGGGCCTTTGGCGGCACGCAGGGCGTTTATCGCCACAAGAGCGCGGTGACCAACTGCGAGATGACCTTTGGCCTGTTCCTGCCCGAAGAGGCCAAGGACGGTCCGGTGCCGCTTTTGTGGTATCTCTCCGGTCTGACCTGCACCCATGAGAACGCGATGACCAAGGCGGGCGCGCAGGCCTGGTGTGCCGAGCAGGGCATCGCGATGGTCTTTCCCGACACCAGCCCGCGCGGCGAAGGGGTCGCCAACGACGAGGCTTACGATCTGGGCCAAGGTGCCGGCTTCTATGTGAACGCCACCCAAGACCCCTGGGCGCCGCATTTCCAGATGTGGGACTATGTGGCCGAGGAGCTGCCCGCGCTGTTGGCAGAAAACTTTAACCTCGACATGGACCGTCAGGGCATCACCGGCCATTCCATGGGCGGTCACGGCGCGCTGATGCTGGCGATGAACCTGCCGGGGCGCTTCCGCTCCGTGTCGGCCTTTGCGCCGATCTGCAACCCCACCGCCTCGGATTGGGGGCGCAAGCAGCTCAACGCCTATCTCGGCGCGGACGAAAGCCTCTGGGCCAAGCATGATGCGTCTGTGCTGATGCGCGAGGTGGGCTTTGACGGGCCGGTGCTGATCGACACGGGCACCGCCGACCAATTCGGCGATCTGTTGAAAACCGAAGCCCTCGCCGAGGCGATTGCCGCGCGCCGTCAGGAGGCCACTCTGCGGATGCAGAAGGGCTATGACCACAGCTATTTCTTCGTCTCCACCTTTATGGAGGAGCATGTCTCCTTCCACGCAGACGCCCTCTACCGGGAGTAACACCATGACCGAGACCCCTTCCAAGTTCGACTATGACCTGATCGTCATCGGCTCGGGCCCCTCTGGGCGCACCGCCGCCATTCAGGCTGCGAAGCTCAAGCGCCGGGTGCTGGTGATCGACCGCAAGGATCGCTTGGGCGGGGTCTCTGTCCACACCGGCACGGTGCCTTCCAAGACGCTGCGCGAGACGGTGCTGAACCTCACCGGCTGGCGCGAGCGCAGCTTTTACGGTCGCTCCTATCGGGTGAAGGACCAGATCAAGGCGGAGGATCTGAAGGCGCGTCTGCACATGACCCTCGATCACGAGGTCGACGTGCTGGAGCATCAGTTCAACCGCAACCACGTGGAGATGCTGCCGGGTCTGGCGCATTTTGTCGGCCCGAACGAGGTCGAGGTGGAAACCGAGGCGGGCGATACCACCCGCGTCACCGGCGAGAAGTTCCTGATCGCCACCGGCACCCGCACCTATCGGCCGGACTATGTGCCCTTCAACGGCTCCACGGTGCTCGATGGGGATGAGTTCCTTGAGATGGCGGAAATCCCGCGCTCGCTGATCGTGGTGGGTGCCGGGGTGATCGGGGTGGAATATGCCACCATGTTCTCGGCGCTGGATGTGCGGGTCACGCTGATCGAGCCGCGCGATACCTTCCTCGATTTCATCGACCGCACGCTGATCCAGGAGTTCACCCATCAGATCCGCGAAAACGGCGTCGACCTGCGGCTTGGCTCGGCGATTGAGAGCATCGAGGATGCGGGCGCACATATCGAGGTGACGCTGGAAAATGGCCGCCACGTGCGCGGTGAGATGCTGCTGTTTGCCGCTGGGCGGATGGGCAATACGGATCGCCTGAATCTCAAGGCCGTGGGGCTGGAGACCGACCATCGCGGCCGTCTTGAGGTGGAGCGCAAGACCTATCAAACCAAGGTGCCGCATGTCTATGCGACTGGCGATGTGATCGGCCACCCCTCGCTGGCGTCGACCTCCTTGCAGCAGGGCCGCGTGGCCGCCTGTCATGCGATGGATGTGCCCACCGTGCCGGAGAGCCCATGGTATCCCTATGGCATCTATTCGGTGCCCGAGATGTCCACCTGCGGCATGTCCGAAGAGGAGCTGAAAGAGCGCGGCGTTCCTTACGAGGTCGGTATCGCTCGGTTCCGCGAAACCTCGCGCGGGCATATCATGGGGCTGGAGCACGGCATGCTGAAGATGCTGTTCTCGCTGAAAACCCGCCGGGTGCTGGGGGTGCAGATCGTCGGCGAAGGCGCGACCGAGCTGATCCACATCGCGCAGGCAGTGCTGAACCTCAAAGGCACGGTGGATTACTTCGTGCAGAACACCTTCAACTACCCGACCTTGGCTGAGGCCTATAAGATCGCCGGGCTTGATGCCTTCAACCGGATGCCGATCCCCGAGGAATATAAGGACGTCAAACTGGCGGCCAAAACCCGCAAGGCTCCGGCTAAGAAGGCGGAGGCCAAACCGGCCAAGGATGCAGGCGACGATAAGGCCGCAGAGTGAGCGCGCTTTACATCGACGCCGACGCTTGCCCGGTGAAGGCCGAGGCAGAGCGGGTCGCCACCCGGCACAAGTGGCGGATGTTTGTGGTCTCGAACGGCGGCTTGCGCCCCTCGGCCAACCCGCTGGTGGAGACGGTGATCGTCTCTGAGGGCGCTGACGTGGCCGACATGTGGATCGCCGAGCGTTGCGGTCCCGGCGATGTGGTGGTGACGGGGGATATCCCGCTGGCCGCCAAATGCATCGCCGCCGGGGCACGGGTGCTGCGCCACAATGGCGAGCGCTTTACCGAGGCCAATATCGGCCAGCAACTGGCGATGCGCGACCTGATGGCCGACCTGCGCGCCGCCAACCCTTTGGGCATGGCGGGGGGCGGTAAGGGCTTCACCAAGGCCGACCGCTCGCGGTTTCTGGACGCGCTTGAACGCGAGATCCGCGCGGCGAAGGGGTAGGTCGGCGATTAGAAATCGTCGTAGTTCAAGCCCTTGCTCCAATCCGCGCTGTAATTTGCGATGCAGTTTTCAAAACTGCTGCCGACTTGATCTAGGGTGCCGAAGTCATTGTCCCAGAAGTACACAGGTGCGTTCTGCACCTGCCCGTTGACCAAGTCGCGCTTATCATAAACGAATGGGCTTCCAAGACTGTCAGAGGCAATCGGGAGAAGATGTTCCGGCAATCCGGCCGCATGGCTACGTGGGGTGTAATCCACGATTTCAGATGGCGAGAAGAGATTGGACAAATCGTGAAGGTCTGGTTTCCGCGCAACAATGGCTTCTAGCAGAGCCAGGGTTGGATGAGGCAATCCTGCTGCAAGAACGGCAGATTTGTATTCGGCGGGAAAAGAGAGGTGAAGTTCTGTTTCCGCGGCTTGGATGTCAGATACCGTGACTTCTTTGGGCGGGACATTTGGGTGCGCCCATCGAAGGGCAAATGCGAAGAGCGCGTCCATTCCGAGAGCCCAATAAAATCGGTGTTTCTATTGGATTGAACTTCGCTGTCACGGCGGTGGTTGTCAAATCCCTCAAAAACACGTGGAATTGGCCCGTATGCCGGATGGCAACGGGAGCCCTATCACGGATCGAAAATTGGCTTGCCGGGGGCGATGCGGATCCTGATTGCGTCTCATAGGCGGATCGCCGGGTAAATTGGTCTAGTCGTAAAGTGGACGGCGCCGCCACGGGGGCGGAGGTGGCCGGGGGTATCCCCCCGCGTGCTCAACGTTATCTCTGCACTGCTCCCCAAAGCGGGAAGCCGGTTCCATGTTGTGTGAGGCGCAGGCGTGTCAGGCCTGCCCCTCGAGGGATCGCGATCCGGGATAGATTAACCGAGCGGCCTTGAAGCGGCGCAAAGACAGCGTACGCAAAGGGCGCAACACCCAGTCGGGGCGGTGGGCTCCCGCCCCCTGCGCGTGCCTTGCCTTGCGGCAAAACCCTCGACAGGCGTTGGGCCGGGCTTTCAGCCCCGGTCCGGGGCTGAAAGCCGCGCCTTGCACCCCAAGGGGGTGCAAGGCGCCACCCCCAACCAGAGGGCCCGTGCCAAAGGCGCGGGGCACATGGGCGGGAGCGCCCCCGTCCTTGGGTTCCCTAAATACTGCCGCACCCCGCGCCCAAATGGGTACATCTGCAAAAATTGTACCCCGGGTGCATTCTGTTTGCCCTTTGCCCACGCCTGCGGCACAACCCACCGGGGAGGCGCGCGAGAATGAGCACAACTCTGGTCAATTCCAATGTCTTAGGCATCCTTGCAGCCACCGGTGCGGCAGTGGCCTTTTCCGTCATTGATGTGACCTTTAAATTCCTGTCCGAAGGCTATCCGCTTTATCAGGTGGTATTTTTCCGCTCGGTCGTGGCGCTGGCCCTTCTGATCGCGATCATCATCCCGCTGGAGGGCGGCTATCGCATTTTGCGCACCCGGAACACGGGCCTGCATCTGGCCCGGATCGCCGCTGTGGCCTTTGCCAATATCACCTTTTTCTCTGGCCTTGCGGTGCTGCCCCTGGCCGAGGCCGTGGCCATCGCCTTTGCCACGCCGCTGATTGTCACGCTCTTGTCGATCCTATTCCTGAACGAGCGGGTGGGGCCTTGGCGCTGGGGGGCGGTCTGCGTCGGCTTTACCGGGATCCTCGTGATCGTGAAGCCAGGGGCCGAGGCGTTTCAGCCCTATGCGCTGCTGCCTTTCTTGGGCGCCTGTGGCTATGCCACGCTGCATGTGCTGACGCGTCGCGCGGGCGGTTCGGACAAGGCGGCGACCCTGTCGTTTTATCCCACCTTGGGATTTCTGGTGATCAGCGCGCTGGCGGGCGTGATCTTTGGTCACGGCGCCTGGGCCACCGGTGCGCCCCTGACGGACGTGGTGCTGAAACCCTGGGCCTGGCCCTCTGGCGTTGAGTGGCTCTTGTTCGCCGTTGCCGGGGTTGCAGGTGCTATCGGTGGCTATCTGGTGGGCCAAGCCTATCGCCTATGCGAAGCCGGTCTGGTGGCGCCGTTTGAATATATCGCCATGCCGCTGGCGGTGATCTGGGGCGTTCTGGTGTTTGCCGAATGGCCACAGCCGTCGGTCTGGCTCGGCTCGGCCTTGATTATCGGCGCCGGTCTTGTTTCTCTCTGGCGCGAGACCCGAACCCCCGGCCCACCTCCACGGCCCCGTCCTCGATCCTCCGGCTAGAAAGGCCCGATCCCATGACCATCTCTGCTGTTGTCTTTGACATTGGCCGCGTTCTTATCGAATGGGAGCCGGAGCGCTTCTATGACCGGACTATCGGCGAGCCGCGCCGCCATGCTCTGTTCAAGGAGGTGGATATCCACGCCGCCAACCTTGACGTGGACCGTGGCCATCCGTTTCGCGAGACGATCTATGGTCTGGCAGATCAGCACCCGAAATGGGCGGAGGAGATCAAGCTGTGGCATGATCGCTGGCTGGAGATGGCGAGCCCGGAGATCCCGCATTCCGTGCGCTTGCTGCGCGCCCTTCGCGCCAAAGGCATTCCGGTCTATGCTCTGACCAACTTTGGGGTGGAGACCTTTGTGATCGCGCAGACCCATTATCCGTTCTTGCGGGAATTCGATCAGGCCTTCGTGTCCGGTCATCTGCGCTGCATCAAGCCGGATGCGGAGATTTACGCCCATCTGGAAGAGGGTACCGGGAAAGCGCCGAGCGAGCTGTTGTTCACCGATGACCGCCCGGAAAACATCGCCGCCGCAGCGGTGCGGGGCTGGAAAACCCATCTGTTTGACACGCCCGACACTTGGGCGGCGCGGCTGGTGGCAGAGGGTCTTTTGACAAAAGAGGAAGCGAAATGAGCCTGACCCAGATCGGTTTTGACGAAGGCGAAGCGCTGCTGGATTGGCGCGGCCTCACCGATGCGCTGGCGGCTGGGCACGCGCTGCCCAAGGCCGAGGTGGGCGATACCTTCCTCTATCGCGGCAAAGATACGCTGTTGTCGCGCTCTGCCTGGATCGACGGGCTGGGGCTGGCGGTGAAGACGGCAACGATTTTTCCCGGCAATGACGCGCACAACTTGCCTGCGATCAATGGCGCGGTCAGCCTGTTTTCAGACGATACCGGGCTTCTTGAGGCGCTGGTGGATTTCCACCTCGTGACCAAATGGAAGACTGCCGGGGACAGCCTGCTTGGCGCGCGGCGTCTGGCCAATCCAGACGCGCAAGAGATCCTGATCGTGGGGGCCGGCACAGTGGCCGGCACGCTGATCGAGGCCTTCTCAGCGATCTGGCCGCAGGCGCAATTGCGCGTCTGGAACCGCACAAGCGCGCGGGCAGAAGAGTTGGTGCAGGCCTATCCGGGGGCGCTGGTCGCCCCCGATCTGGAGGCTGCCGTGCGGGCGGCGGATATCATCCTGACCTCGACCATGTCGACCGAGCCTGTGGTAAAGGGCGATTGGCTGCGCCCCGGACAGCACCTCAATATGATCGGCGCCTATCGCCCTGACATGCGCGAGGCGGATGATCGGGCGTTGCAGGTCGCAAAGATCTACTGCGATAGCTTCGACACCACGCTCGACCATATCGGCGAGTTCAAAATTCCTCTGGCCTCCGGGGTGCTGGCGCGCAGTGACGTGTTGGCGGATTTCTACGTAATCGACCAGTTTCCCGCCTGGAATCCTGAGGAGATCACCCTGTTCAAGAATGGCGGCGGCGCGCATCTCGATCTGATGACCAGCCGTCATATCCTTGACCTTTGGATGGGGCGACAATGATCTGGCTGGTCATTGCGCTTATCCTTGTGGCGGCCTTGCTGTCGTTGCCCTCGGTGCAGGAGACCCTGCGCAAGCCGGTGACCGACTCCATGCGCCGGTTTGCACCGGGCAAATTCGCGGAACTGAGCGCAGGTCTGACGCATTATCGCTGGATTGGGCCAGAGCGGGGCCCGGTGGCGGTCTGCGTGCATGGCATCACCACCCCCTCCGAAGGCTTTGTGCCGCTGGCCAAAGAGCTGACCGAGATGGGGTTCCGGGTGCTGCTCTATGATCTCTATGGCCGGGGCTATTCCGACTATGTGGCGGGCCCGCAGGACCGTGCCTTTTTCCATCAACAGCTGCAGGAGCTGTTGGCGCATGAGGGCATCGTCGAGGATTTCACCCTGATCGGCTATTCCGCCGGGGGCTGCATCGCCACCTCTTTTGCGGCCGAACATATGCCGCGCATTCGCCAGCTGATCCTGATCGCCTCGGTGGGACTGCATCGGCCGCGCACCGCCACGGCCTCGTTTATGACCAAGCAGCGCGGGCCGCGTGACCTTCTGCTGCGCTGGACCTATCCGATGGCGGCGCGGCGCTACATCCGCACCGAGGTGATAGAGGGCCATACCCCCGGCGAGGTCACCCGCGCGCAGCGGGCGCAGATCCGGCGGCGGGGCTTCTTTCCCTCTAACCTTGCGGCGATGCGGGGCATTCTGAGCGAGGATTTCGGGGCGGATCACAAGCTCTTTGGTCAGATGGGACTGCCGGTGCTGGCGATCTGGGCCGGGGCGGACAAGATCATCCCGGCGCAAGTGATCGGCCGACTGGCGGAACTGAACCACGCCGCCCGGCAGGACGTGGTCGAGGGCGCGGGCCATGGCGTGCTTTACACCCATGCGGGCGCGGTGGCGGAGATCATCGCCGAGAACCAGCGCGGCGGGTTGTACTGAGAGAGCAAACAAAAAGGGCCGCGTCTGTCGCGGCCCTTGTGCTGTCTTGATGTGCTGTCTTGTCCCGTTGGCTCAGGCCGCTGCCGCCTGCAAGGGGCGCTCGCGCACCGGCAGGTGGACGATGGCGCTAAAGGCTCCGACGCCGACGCCGATCCACCAGACCATGGTGTAATCGCCGTAGATGTCATACATCCGCCCGCCGAGCCAGACGCCCAGAAAGCCGCCGATCTGGTGGCTGAGGAAGACGATGCCATAGAGCGTCCCCATGTAGCGCAGCCCGTAGATATGGGCGACCAGCCCCGAGGTCAGCGGCACGGTCGCGAGCCAGAGCGAGCCCATGGCGACCGAGAACAGGATCACCGTCAGCGGCGTGATCGGCATCAGAATAAAGGCGCCGGCTACGATGGTCCGCGCGGTATAGATGCCGGCGAGCAGGTATTTCTTGGAGTAATGCTTGCCCGCCCAACCGGCCAGCAGGGTGCCTGCGACATTGGCCAGACCGATGAGCGAGATCGACACCGCGCCAAGGGCAGAGGTCGTCGTGATCCCCAGCCCATGCAACACGCCGCCGGGCATGATCGGGCCGCACATCTCGGTCACAAAGGCCGGGAAATGCGCGGTCACAAAGGCCAGCTGATAGCCGCAGGAGAAAAACCCAAGGAAAATCAGCGTGTAAGAGGGGTCGCGGAAGGCTTTCTTGAGGATCGCGCCCATGCTCTCCTCTAGCTCGGCCTTGCCAGCCGAGACCGGCGCGCGCATCAGGGGCAGCGATAGGATCAGGGCCAGCACCACGCCGGCAAAGACAAAGAAGACCGACTGCCACGGCATCAGCCCTAGAAGGTATTCCGCCGTCGGCGCGCCGACAATCTGCCCGGCAGAGCCTGCGGCGGTTACGATCGCCAGCGACATCGAGCGGTTCTCGCTGGAGCTGGCCCGGCCCACCACGGCCAGCACCACGCCAAAGCCGGTACCCGCGACACCAAAGCCGACCAGCCATTCATAGGCCTGCATCTCGCCCGGGGTCGTCGCACCGGCGCTCAGCACCAGACCGGCGGCATAGATCACCGCGCCCATGATGATGGCTTTGCGGTCGCCGATCTTCTCGGCCAAGGCGCCAAATAGCGGCTGACCGATGCCCCAGGCGAGGTTCTGGATGGCGATGGCGAGGGAAAACTCGCTGCGCAGCCAGCCGAAATCCTGAGCAATCGGGATCTGGAAGACGCCGAAGGAGGCGCGCACCGCAAAGCTCACCATGATGATGATGCAGCCCACGATGAGGACGGGGGTAAACAAGGGGGCTGGACGGTCCATGGGCGCTCTCCGCTGTGTCATTGCGCCGCAACCTGTTCCCAATCGCACCCCGCCGTCAATTCAGGAGTTTTGTGTGCATACATAAATAAAATTGAACCATCGGGTTCAGCTGTCGCGCTCCTCTGGCTTTCCTTTGCAAAATCATCCGGCTATGGCTGGAGGCATGACACATATGAGCGCCCTTTATCAGGCCCGCGTTGCTGCCGGGCAGATCCAACCCGATCCCGCCCAACAGGCGGTCCTGCCGGAGTTCGACCGCATTGCCGAGGGCCTGCGCGCCGAGCCGGTGAAGCGTGGCCTGTTTCGCAAGGCGGTGCGGCCGGAGGTGAAGGGGCTCTACCTCTGGGGCGGCGTGGGGCGCGGCAAGTCGATGCTGATGGACCTCTTTGTCGAGAGCCTGGCCGATATCCCGAGCCGCCGGGTGCATTTCCACGCCTTTATGCAGGAAATCCACGCCAAGATGCATGAGGCCCGCAAAAGCGGCATCGAGGATGCGCTGGCGCCGGTGGCGGCGGATGTGGTGGCCTCGGTGCGGCTCTTGGCCTTTGACGAGATGCAGATCACCGATATCACCGATGCGATGATCGTGGGCCGCCTGTTTGAGGCGCTGTTTGAGGCCGGGGTGGTGGTGGTGACCACCTCGAACCGGGTGCCGGACGACCTTTATAAGAACGGCCTCAATCGGCAGCTGTTCTTGCCTTTCATCGACCTCATCAAGGAAAAGATGCAGGTGCATGAGATGGTGAGCCCGAAGGATTACCGGCAGGACCGTCTGACTGGCTCCCGGGTCTATTTCACGCCGCTGAATGCCGAGGTGCGCGCCGAGATGGGCGAGATCTGGGCGGATCTGACCGGTGGCGCGGCGGAACCTTTGGTGCTGAAGGTGAAGGGTCGCGAGGTCACGCTGCCCGCCTACAGGAATGGCGTGGCGCGGGCGACATTTTACGATCTGTGCGGCACCATGCTAGGGCCGGGCGACTATCTGGCGGTGGCCGAGGCGGTGAAGGTCTTGGTGCTGGAAAACATCCCAGCGCTGGGGCGGAACAACTTCAACGAGGCCAAGCGGTTTGTGACGCTGATCGACGCGCTTTACGAGGCGCGGGTACGGCTGATCTGCTCGGCGGCGGCGGAGCCGGAGTTCCTCTATCTGGAGGGCGACGGGGCCTTTGAATTTGAGCGCACCGCCTCGCGCCTGCGCGAGATGCAGGACAAGGACTGGGGGCAGCAGGCGTAGTCTGCATTCATATGAGTGGCGGTTTCGCCCTCATATGAGCAGCACACCGCGGCATTTCCAGTTCCGACCTGCGATATCTGCAGAGTTTTCTTGCAAGATAGGGGATCTCCCCTAAAACGGGCATGTTCGTATGAACAGGAGAGCGCCGATGACTGCAAGCGAGCTGAGTGCGCGCCAGCGCGATATTTTGCGACTGGTGGAGCAGAGCGGTTTTGCCACGATCGAGGATCTGGCGGCGCGTTTTGAGGTGACCACCCAGACCATCCGCCGCGATGTGAACGATCTGCGCGACCGAGCCCTGTTGACGCGGGTGCATCGTGGGGTGCGGCCCAATGAGGGCGCGCGCCCCTATGCCTCGCGCGCGGGCGAGCAGCAGGGCGAGAAAGCGGCGCTGGCGCGAGAGGTGCTGCGGCTGATCCCGCCGGGGGCCTCGGTCTCCATCGGGCTTGGCAGCACCCCGGCGGAGGTGGCGCGGCTGTTGGCGGCGGCGGGGCCACGGGATGTGATCACCAACAATCTGGTGGCCGCACGCCATCTGTGGGACGCGGAGGACATCCAACTGTCGATCTGTGGCGGCACGGTGCGGGATCGCAGCGTTTCGGGCAGCGCGGCGGTGGAGTTCTTTGCCGGGTTTCGCGTCGATTTCGCCATCTTTGGCGTGGCGGGGGTGGATGAGGACGGCGCTTTGCTGGACTTTCGCACCGAAGAGGCGCGGGCGCGGGCCGCGATGCAGGCCCATGCGCGGCGCGCGGTCTTGGTGCTGGATCAGGTGAAGTTCTTGCGCCGCGCGCCGGCGCGGGGTGGCTGGCTCACCGAGGCAGATTTCGTCGTCACCAATGCGCCGCCGCCCGAAGCGCTGGCGGCGGGGATGCGCGACGGGGCCTTGGTGCTGGCAGGCTAAAGCGCCACCCGTCAGAGCAGGCGTTTGTGAGCGCTCACAGGGCCGTCGCCTTGGTCCTTGATGCGGGTGATGGCGGCGGTGATCGGCTCTAGCGCCACAGCCATCGCATGCACATTGGCGTGCAGCAGCGTGTCGGGGTCGCGGACCCAGGCCACGTGACCCTTCCAGAACAACAGGTCCCCCCGATGGTAAGGCGTGCCTTCGGGCAGGGGATGGCCGAGCTGCGCCTCTTGCGGTCCGCTGTCGCCGGGGCAGGCGATCCCAGCCCGCTGGCAGGCGATCTGCACAAGGCCGGAGCAATCGATGCCAAAGCGGCTGTTGCCGCCCCAGAGATAGGGCGTGCCCAAGAGGCTCTCGGCCACAGACACTGGATCGGTGACGTGCTGATCCAGCGGCGTCAGATGCGCGGCGGGGATATAGCCCAGCGGGGTCGTGGCAAAGCGGCCCTCTTGCGCGGTAACAGCAACCTGTGAGCCGAGGCTGAGGGACAGACGGTCGGGCGATTTGAAATCGGCTTGGCTATAGACATGGGTGGCTGGGGCGCTGACCACATGGGTCACGGGGCGCGATGGCGCGGCGAGGGTCGCATCGGGCACCCAGCCTTCGTAGCCGTCGAGGGTGGCGCGCAGGCGGGTCCAGCCTGCCTCCCGGTCCAGCGGCTCTGCTGATTGCCCCAAGAGCATCTGCCGCTCGCGCCGCCCCGAGGGGCGGTCGCAGAGGTCCACAACGGGACGGGTGATCGCGCGCTGGGTCATTCCAACTCCAGCATCTCGGGCAGGGCGGTCAACAGCGCGCGGATGCCTTGGCCGATGCCGCCTTTGGGGCGGGCGGGCTGGTTCGACTGGCTCCAGCCGAAGATGTCGAAATGCATGTAGCGGCTGTCACCGGCAAAGCGGCGCAGGAAGAGGGCGGCGGTGCTGGCGCCGGCAAAACCACCCGCAGGCGCGTTGTCGAGGTCGGCGATGCCGGGTTCGATCAGCACCTCGTAGGGCTCGTGGAAGGGCAGTCGCCAGACCGGGTCAAAGGCTGTCGCGCCCGCCTTGGCGATCAGGCCCGCGTCGCCCTCGTCATCGGTGAAGAAGGGGGCCAGATCCGCCCCCACGGCCACACGGGCAGCCCCGGTGAGTGTCGCCATGGAGATCAGCAGGTCGGGCGTGTCCTCTGCCGCCAAGGCCAGCGCATCGGCCAGCACCAAGCGGCCCTCGGCATCGGTGTTGTTGATCTCCACCGTCAGCCCCTTGCGGGAGGTGAAGATATCGCCGGGACGGAAGGCGGGACCGGAGACGGCGTTTTCTACCGCCGGGATCAGCACGCGCAGCTGCACCTTGAGGCCAAGCGCCATGATCATATGGGCGAGGCCCAGCACGTTGGCGGAGCCGCCCATGTCCTTTTTCATCAGGCCCATGCTGGCGCCGGGCTTGAGGTTGAGGCCGCCGGTGTCAAAGCACACGCCCTTGCCAACGAGGGTAAGCTTTGGCCCTTCGCTGCCCCAGTGCAGGTCGATGAGGCGCGGCGCGCGATCGGCGGCACGGCCCACGGTGTGGATCAGCGGGAAGTTTTGCGCCAGCAGATCCTCGCCCACCACAGTGGAGATCGTCGCGCCATGCTCTGCCGCGAGCGCCTCGGCGGCGGCTTGCAGGTCGGCGGGGCCCATGTCCTCGGCCGGGGTGTTGATCAGGGTGCGGGTAAAGCTTTCGCCCGCCGCCATCGCCTCCACCCGCGCGGCATCGACGCCCGCGGGGCAGACGAGCTGCGCCTTGGCGCCTTTGGCGCTGGCATAGCGGTCAAAGGCGTAATGCGACATCAGCCAGCCGAAGCTTTCCACCTCGGCCGAGAGATCGGCGGGCAGGGCGGTCGCGAGCGTAAAGGTCCCTTCGGGCAGTTTTGCCGCAGCCGCCGCCAAGAGGAAGCGATTGCGGCGGCGGGATTTAACCGTGCCCGCACCCACTAGCGCGGCGGCAATGCCACCCGCCGCATCTGGCAGGACTGCGACCTGCCCCCATGCGCCGGTAAAGCCCAAGGTCCGCGCCCATGCGCCATGGGCGTCGCTGAGCTCGGCGAGGGCCGAGGCCACGTCCGCTTCGTCAATGATATGGAGGGGGAGGCTGGCCTCGGTTGGGGTTGCGAATCCGCGCACGGCAAAATGGGGCTGCATGGACAGGTCCTCTGATTGGCTTCTTGGGCAATTACCCTTTTCACCGCAGAGTATCCGTCGCAGCCGCCGCCGCAAGCCCAACCGAGCCATAAGGTTTTGACAATCGCCGCCGCTGCGGGCGTCGCTGTCAGATCCCGCTCTTAGAGCGAAAGATCCTGTTGTTCCCAGACAGCTGTCAGAGAGGTTTCGCCCACCCGGATCAACCGAAACAGCGTCGCCGCAACAGCCGGAGAATCGCTGGCGTCGATTGCGGATGTCACGTCCCGTGCAATCTTTGCCATAGCCATCATTCCGATCTGTTCCGAGATCGCGATCAGCGAGCGCGCGCTCTTGCGCAGGTTATCAACATCATTTTGACGCCACAGCCGCTCGCAATGTGTCAGACGAACGGCCAGTTCCTCGATGGCGCGACAGACGACATCTTCGGCACTGGTTTCGCCCAGCTGAGAGTAGAGATCACTCAGCTTTTGCGGGTCCAGATGGACGTTTTCCCTATGATTGACTGTAAGTATGTTAGCCACCACAATTCACCCCGTATTCGGTATGCCCCCACGGCACGGACCCAATTTGCGCCCCACTGGTTGTCAAAAGGTTTCCCTGAGACTCGTATATCTCTCGAATTTGGTGTGAATTGCGGTTATCAAGCCGGACACACGACAACCCGAGGTGTATGACATGGACTATGCTAAGCCGCTGCCAAGCTATCTGGTGACCCGCTACCACGGCTGGAAAGCAACCTCTTACGAGGAGAATTCAGGCTGGTATCGCCGCCTCGCCAAGGAAGGTCAGCGCCCGCGTGCGATGGTGATTTCCTGCTGCGACAGCCGGGTGCATGTGACCTCGATCTTTGGCGCGGATCAGGGCGAGTTCTTTATCCACCGCAACATCGCCAATCTGGTGCCGCCCTATGCGCCCGATGGCGACCACCACGGCACCTCTGCCACCGTCGAATACGCGGTGACGGTGCTGAAGGTGGCGCATCTGATCGTGCTCGGTCACTCGCAATGCGGTGGCGTGCAGGGCTGCATCGACATGTGCAAGGGCCACGCCCCGGCGCTGGAGGAAAAGACCAGCTTTGTGGGCCGTTGGATGGACATTCTGAAGCCGCGTTTCCCGAGCGTGGAAGGCATCACCGACGAGGCCGAACAAGCCCGTCAGTTCGAGCGCCAAGCGGTTGTGGCGAGCCTTGAAAACCTGATGACCTTCCCCTTCATCGAAAGCGCGGTGAAGTCCGGAGAGCTCAGCCTGCATGGGCTTTGGACCGACATCGGCGAGGGTGGGCTGGAATGCTATGACCCGAAATCGAGCGCTTTCCACCCGGTGTGAAAGCGTCACCGGGAGGAGGGGGCTGAGGTCTTCGACCAAGCGCCCTGCCTCTAGGGCCTGACCGCATCTGTCCCGTGAGTTTGAACCACAGGCCGCCCGCTGCACTGGCAGGGGCGGCTTGTTTCGTCTCAAGGGGATTACGCGCCCTTGAGCATCTGCGCGGCCTGCGCATAGCCGCCCGCGGCGCCATCCACGAAATGCATGTGATTGTCCTGTGCGGCGGAGGGGACGATACAGGTCACCAGCGCCTCTGACTGCACATGCAGCCCGTAGCGCGCGATGCCTCCGGCCTGTGCGGCCTCCAGAATCTCTTGCAGTTTGGCCCGCGTTTCAGGCGAGCAATCGAGGGTCATTTTCAGCCCATCATCAAATTTGCGAAAGTCGGTATTGGCGACGATCACAGAGCGGTAGTGGGCGGGGTCAAATCCCCCCGTGGGACGCCCGCGCAGGAAAAGAATCCCTGCAAGAACAGAGCCCAGAAACAGGCTGAATTTTCGCAAAATCAGAGGGAGTTTGCCGCGCGACAGGCGGGCTTCCATCCCGAGGCCGCGGGGTGGGAATCGCAATCTGGGTCCCGAGGGGGGCACCGGATGGCCGTCGCGTTCCGACTCGGCGACCACATTCAACAGATCCGCGACCAGATGTTCAAAGGAGTCTTGCGGCGCATCGGGCGTGGGCAGCACCAGAAGCGACAGGATCTCGCCCGCCTGGGCCGGCACGGTATCCCAGCGGCAGGACAGGCCCGTGAGGTCGGGAGAGACGACGGGCTCCACCGCCGGAATGTCAAAGATCCCGGCCTTCATCTGCTCCTCGACCCAGGCCAGACCGCCGCCTTCGAACATGGCGTAGTCCAGATGATCGGAGGCGGCAAAGCGGGCGACGCGCACATCGCGGCCCCGTCCGCGCACCTCTCGCACTGGCACAAGGGCGGCGCGCAACTCGATGCCAAAGGCCTGTCGCACCCAGCCGCGCAGCTTGCCAAGTTCCCGGCGGGCCACCACGGCACGGTCCGGCGGCACCGCAAAGGTCGTCCCGTCGCCGCCAAAGACAAAGGGGAAGGGCGCGTGTTCAAAGGCATTCATCAGCGCCGCGATGGCGGAGGCCCCGACCATGTTCACAGTCTTATACTGTCCCGCCGCCAACAGACCGGTGGAATCGACGATATCGCAACAGCCCACAAACCAGTCCTGCGGCAGCGGGGTGAAGCGGTCCCCGGCGGTCAGATTGGCGAAGGTCCGCACCTTCGGCAGCGTCTCGTAAAAGGGATCGGGGCGCGTCATGCGGGCGGAACTCCGGTAAGGAAACGGCCCATGAGGCGCGTCTGTTTGGCAGAACATGCGCCATTTGATGGCCGCGACAAGGGTGACTCGCGCGAGTGTGACGTCCGCGCGCTGCGGCGCGATGGGGGCAGAATTCCAATGTTGCGGCAAGCCTCGCCAAGATACCGGATAAACCGCGAAAAACTGGGGAACAAATCACCGAATACAGGCGTTGGGTGCGGAATCGCGCCTTTTAATAGGGGGGGCGAACCTATATCACACCGCAGCCGGTCATGAGGCCGGATGAGATTGGAGAAAACAACATGGGTTATCGCGTCGTTGTCGTCGGCGCCACGGGTAACGTGGGCCGTGAAATGCTGAACATCCTGGCTGAGCGCCAGTTCCCGGTGGATGAGGTTGCCGCGCTGGCATCCCGTCGTTCGCTGGGTACAGAGGTCACATTTGCAGACAAGACACTGAAGACCCAGGACCTCGACACCTTTGACTTCGCGGGTTGGGACATGGCGCTGTTTGCCATCGGTTCTGACGCGACGAAGAAATACGCGCCCAAGGCCGCAGCGGCGGGCTGTGTGGTGATCGATAACTCTTCGCTCTATCGTTATGACCCCGAAGTGCCGCTGATCGTGCCGGAAGTGAACCCGGAAGCGGTGCATGGCTATGCGAAGAAGAACATCATCGCCAACCCCAACTGCTCTACCGCGCAGATGGTTGTCGCGCTGAAGCCGCTGCATGACCGTGCGAAGATCAAGCGCGTTGTCGTCTCGACCTATCAGTCGGTGTCCGGTGCGGGCAAAGAGGGCATGGACGAGCTGTGGGATCAGACGAAGTCGATCTACAACCCGACCACCGATGTGCCGCCGTCGAAGTTCACCAAAGAGATCGCCTTTAACGTGATCCCGCATATCGACGTCTTCATGGAAGATGGCTCCACCAAAGAAGAGTGGAAGATGGTTGCGGAAACCAAGAAGATCGTGGACCCGTCCATCAAGGTCACCGCGACCTGTGTGCGCGTGCCGGTGTTCGTTGGCCACTCCGAATCCATCAACCTGGAGTTCGAAGACTTCCTCGACGAGGACGAAGCCCGCGACATCCTGCGTGAAGCGCCGGGCATCATGGTGATCGACAAGCGCGAAGACGGTGGCTACGTAACCCCGAAGGAATGCGTCGGCGACTTCGCAACTTTCATCAGCCGTATCCGTCAGGACTCCACCATCGACAACGGTCTGAACCTGTGGTGCGTGTCCGACAACCTGCGCAAAGGCGCGGCGCTGAACGCGGTGCAGATCGCCGAGCTGTTGGGCCGTGAGGTTCTGAAGAAGGGCTAAGCCCTCCTTGCCGTCATCGGCAAAGACCTGACTTTCGAGAGGCGTCCCACCGGGGCGCCTCTTGCTTTTTGCCCCCCTGCGGGAGAGGCTTCGCGCATCCGATTTGACCTTTAGGTGATTGCCATGCGCTTTGTTCTGCCTCTTGTTGCCAGCCTTCTTGCCTCTACCGCCATGGCGGAGACCTATACGGCCCAGAGCCGTGTGTCTGCCGTGACCGTCTATCCGAGCGAAGCCCGCATCACCCGCACAGCGGAGGTGACCCTGCCTGCAGGCCGCCACCGTCTGGTGATCGGCGGATTGCCCTATGATCCGGAAGCCCTTGAGACGCTACAGATCAGCCACCCGGGGCTGACGCGGGTGGCGATGCATATTGGTGCGGGGTTTCCCGTGATTGCGCAGGGCGAGACGGCCGAGAAGGCTGCGGCCAAGGCGCGGGTGGAAGAGGTCGAGGATGAAATCGCTGCCCTGAAGCGCGAGGCCGCCGAGGCGCGGCTGGCGGCGGATGGGGCGGAGGCGGTTCTGGCATTTCTCACCCAATTGGGTCGGGGCGAGGGCGCGGCTCTGCCAGCACCGGATCAGCTGCGCGAAGTGATCTCCACCATTGGCGAGGAAACCGCCCAGGCCCGCGACACGATCCTGCGGGCCGAAGCGCAGCAGGCGGGGTTCGACCGACAGATGGTGGAGCTGAAGACCGCCTTGCGCGCTGCGCAGGCCGCCTTGGACGCCCTGTCGCAGCAGTCGGATGAGGAAGTCTACCTCGCGCTGGATGTGGTGGCCGCAACGGATGTGACAGTCCCCCTTGCGCTGAGCTATGCGGCGCAGGATGTGCGCTGGGGGCCGGCCTATACCTTTGATCTGACCACAGGGGATGCGCCGCAAGTGACCCTGCGGCGTGAGGTCATGGTGGAACAGGGCACCGGCGAGGATTGGGTGGATGTTGCCTTGCGTGTCTCCACCTCGACGCCGGATCAGCAGATCGAGGCTGGGCAACTTTATCCGCAACGCCGTCGGATCGAGGACCCCGCAGCCCCGGTTCCGCAGGACATGGAACGCCGCCTCTACGCTGGGAGCCTTGCTGAACCTGTGATCGAGCCCGCGATCATCGTCGAGGAAGCGGATCGTTCTTTCGAGACGATCACAAGCGAGGCGGGCGTCACCTATAGCTTTGCCGATCTCGTGAGCGTCCGGTCTGATGCCGAGGTGGCCTATCTCAGCCTGCCGGATGTGACGCTGTCGGCCGAGGTCTCTGCCCTCGCGGTGCCGCGCCGGGATGAGACCGCCTATCGCATCGCGCATGTGACGAACTCCAGCGGCGAGGAATTGTTGGCCAGTTCCAACAGTCGGTTCTTTGTCGATGGCGAGCTGATCGGGCGCGCCTATTTCCCCGGTCTGATCGCCGAGGCAGAGGCCGATCTGGGCTTTGGCCCCATCGACGGGCTGCGCCTCAGCCGCGATCTGCTGGACCAAAGCGAAGGCGGGCGCGGGGTGATCAGCCGCAGCAACCAGCGCAATTCGGTGGCCGAGATCGAGGTGGAGAACCTGACCGATCGCGTCTGGCCCGTGCGGGTGCTGGATCAGGTGCCCTATTCCGAGCAGGAGGATCTGGAGATCACCTGGTCCGCCAGCCCCACGCCGAGCGAGGAAAACGTCGACAAACAGCGCGGTATTCTGGCCTGGGAGCTGGAGCTGCAACCCGGCTCGACCCGTCTGATCACCCTCAACACGCGTCTGGATTGGCCGGAGGACAAGGTGCTGCAATAGGGCACTCGCCGTCCGATTCCCTTGGGTCAACCCGTTCAAAAGCACATCAAACTGTACGCTTGGGTCGCCCCCCCAACCTTTGAGCGACACATTTTCGCCTTTCAATCAGCTACCCTTAGACGTGGGAAGATGAGAGGGTGAATCATGAGTTTTGATCTAGTGAACGACGAAGAGACCGAAGATCTGGCCTATGGTCAGACCGCCTGGGGCTGCGCGCAGATGCGCCAGCGTTTGGACTCTGAATCTATGATGATGCTGCGCGCCAATCTGGACGGGCCGATGTCCAAGGCCGACAGCTGGCCGAGCCTGCGGGACATGCTGAAAGGCAAGGGCTTTGACATGCATCCGCGCGCTGGGCGTCTGCGGTTGGTCGATCTGCAGAGCCGCGTTGAAATCTGCACCTTTGGCCTGTTGGGCCATCCGCGTGTCGAGCTGGAAAAACGCTTTGGTGGCTATCCGGCGATGCATTGATCCGCGCGACTGTGGGGACGTAACAAACAGGGCAGGCGCGTTGGGGTAACGCACCTGCCCTGTTGTTTTTGTAAGCCGTTTTTGCGGCCTCCCCCGTGTCCCGGGGTCAGTCGGCGGGCTTCCATTTGGCGGCCAGCGCGCGCGCCGCATTTGCCAGCAGCAGCACGTCGATGCCCACGGCAAGGAACTGCGCGCCCATCTCATTCCATGCTGTCGTGGATTCCTCGGTCGCACCAAGGATGCCGGGGGCCTTGCCTGCCGCCTTGATCCGCTTGATCGCATCGGCGATCACCGCGCGCACCTCGGGGTGGGCGGAGTTGCCCTGATAGCCCATGTCGGTCGACAGATCCGCCGGGCCGATAAAGATGCCGTCGATCCCCTCTATGGCGAGGATGGCGTCGAGATTCTCGATGCCTTTGCGGTTTTCCACCTGCAACAGGATGCAGATCTGCGCGTCGGCAGTTTGGATATATTCGGTGACGCTGCCATAGCCCGAGGCGCGGGCGCCCGTCGCGCCAACCCCGCGCGTGCCATGCGGCGGATACTGGCAGGCGCGGACCAGCTCGGCGGCTTGCTCGGCGGTTTCCACCATCGGCACCAGCACGGTCTGCGCGCCGGCATCCAGCACCTGCTTGATGATCCATGTCTCGCCAATCGGCACCCGCACCACCGGCTCGGTCGGCGAGGTCGCCAGCGCCACCAGCTGATCGCGGATCGAGCGGATGTCGTTGGGCGCGTGCTCGCCGTCGATCACCAGCCAATCAAAGCCTGCGGTGCCCATGATCTCGGCGGTGACGGCCTCGCCAAAGCTGGACCAGCAGCCGATCTGCTGTTTGCCCGCTGCAAGGGCCTGTTTGAAGGTGTTGACGGGGGCGGGCATGGGGCAACCTCTTTTATGAGAATGAAATTTCGACCTCGCCAAAGGCGGCGAAATCGGCGTGGATCGTGGTGCCGGGCGGGCATTCCACCGGGCGGATGAACGAGCCTGAGAGGACGATATCGCCCGCTTCGATCTGTTGTCCATAGTCCGCCATCCGACGCGCCAGCCAGAGGACAGAGGTGACCGGATCGTCGAGCACGCCGGCCCCCAGACCGGTTTCCTCGACAACCCCGTCGCGCTTTAGGATCGCGCCGACAAAGCGCAGGTCTTGGGCGTCGACCGCATGGCGCGCGGTGCCCATCACGATGCCGGCATTGGCGGCATTGTCGCTGACCGTATCGGTGATGATCCGGGCCTGCCCGGAGGCGGGATCTGCGCGCAGGATGCGAGTGTCGAGGATTTCGAGCGAGGGCGCCACGTAATCCGTGGCCTTCAGGATATCCTCTCGCGTGCAATCGGCGCCGGCCAACGGTGCTTTCATCACAAAGGCGATCTCCGCCTCGACGCGCGGCTGGATAAAGCGGCCCGCTGGCACGGTGCTGCCGCTGTCAAAGGCCATATCATCCAAGAGAACGCCCGAATCCGGTGTGGTGATATTCAGCGCCTGTTGCATGGCGCGGCTGGTGAGGCCGATCTTCCAGCCGATCTTGCGACGCCCCTGCGCGAGCTTCTGCGCCACCAGCGCCTGCTGTACCGCATAGGCATCGTCCAGCGTCATGCCGGGATAGGCGAGCGAGAGGAGACCGCATTGCTGCCCCGTCTCCTCAGCCCGCAAAAGCTGCGCGGCGGCTTCAGTGTGATCGGCGGGGGTCATGCCTCATCCTCCACCGTGTTGGTGAGGGTGCCGATGCCCTCGGCCTCCACCTCGATCACATCGCCGGGCTTGAGGTATTTCGGCGGATCAAACCGCGCGCCTGCCCCGGTGGGGGTGCCGGTCACGATGATGTCGCCGGGCACCAGCGTGGTGAAGGTGGAGATATAGGCGATCTGGCGGCGGATCGGGAAGAGCATCCGGCTGGTGCGGTCGTCCTGCCGCAACTCGCCATTGACCTTGGTGGTGATCCGCACGTCATCAAGCTGAGCCGCAGCGGTGAAGGGCACCAGCCAAGGGCCGATGGCGCCAGAGGATTCCCAGTTTTTGCCCTGGGTCACGTTGAATTTCGCATGACGCACCCAATCGCGGATTGTCCCTTCGTTACAGAGAGTTATCGCGGCGATATGGTCATAGGCGTCTTGTTCGGCGATGCGGCGTCCCCCTTTGCCGATCACAATGGCGATCTCGCCCTCGTAGTCGAGCTGCGGGCTTTCCGGCGGGCGGATCAACGCGCGGCCCGCCCCGGTGAAGCTGCGCGCAAAGCGCGGGAAGAGCGACATATTGGGCGGCGCCTCTTGGCCGTCCTTATATTCCGCGTTGCGGTCGGGAAAGTTGACGCCAACGCAGATGATCTTTTCCGGGTTGGGCACCGGGATCTGATAGGTGATCTGGTCAGGGGCATGGGTCACGTCACGCCCCTGCGCCGCTTGCGCGAGGCTATGCAGACCCTCAGCCTCGATCACCTCGCGCAGGGTAGGCCACCGCGGGAAATCGGGCGAGAGGGCGATGGCCCCGGCGTCGGTGATCACCCCGTAGTAAGTCGCGCCAGCGGCGGTATAGGTGGCAAAACGCATCAGTTCTGTCCTCTTGCGATCTCGGTGATGACGTTGTGGGCCAGCATGATATCCGCCTCGGTGGTCTCAAAAGCGCCGGCCTGAAAGCGGATCACCAGCGCGCCGTCGACGCGGGTCTGGGTCAGGTAGATGCGGCCATCGTCGTTGATCTTGTTGACCAGATCGAGGTTCAGCGCATCAAGGTCGCTGGCCCCTTTGGGCGCATAGCGGAAGGTCCAGAGCGACCACATCGGCGGGGTCACGATCTCGAAATCAGGCTCTTGTGCCAAGGCGTCGTGCAGCTGGCGCGACCAGGCGACGTGGTTGCGGATGCGCTGGCGCAATCCTTCAAGGCCATAGGTGCGGATCAGGAACCAGATCTTGAGCGCGCGGAAGCGGCGGCCCAGCGGCACTGACCATTCGGAATAGTTGATGATCCCGTCGTGGCCATGGGTTTTGAGGTATTCCGGGCTGATCGCGAGGGTGCGCACCAGATCGTCGGCGTTCTTCAGGAAATGGGCCGAGCAATCAAACTGCGCGCCGAGCCATTTGTGCGGGTTGAAGACGATGCTGTCCGCGCCCTCGATCCCCGGCCAATAGGCGCGGAACTCCGGGCAGATCATCGCGGAGCCGGCCCAGGCGGCGTCCACATGGGTATAAAGCCCGTGATTTTGCGCGATCTGGATACACTCGGCGATCGGATCGGTGGCGCCGGTGCCAGTGCCGCCGACGCAGAGGATAACCCCTGCGGGCTGCAGCCCTGCGGCCTTGTCGGCACTGATGGCGGCCTCAAGGGCGGCGGGGTCCATGCCGCGCCAGTCGCCCTTGATCGGCACCCGTACGAGGTTGGCCTGACCGATGCCCGCCACCCAAATGGCGCGATCGACCGAGGTATGCACCTCGGAGGAGCAATAGATCCGCAAGGTCGGCTGGCCCGCGAGGCCTTGTTGGTTGCCCTGCCAGTTGAGCGCGCGTTCGCGCATGGTCAGCACGGCGGCAAGGGTGGCAGAGGAGGCGCTGTCCTGGATCACGCCACGAAATTCCCCCGGCAGGCCAAGGGATTGGCGCAGCCAGTCCATCATCCGGGTTTCCATCTCGGTCGCGGCGGGCGAGGTCTGCCAGAGCATACATTGCGGCGCGATGGCCGAGGTGAGGAACTCTGCCAGCACCGAGGGCGCGGCGGCATTGGAGGCGAAATAGGCAAAGAAGCGCGGGTGCTGCCAGTGGGTGATGCCGGGCATCACCTTCTCCTCAAAATCGGCAAAGATCGCCTCCATCCCCTCGCCCTGTTCGGGCGGGGTCTCGGGTAGGGCGGTCAACATATCGCCCGGTTTGGTCTGCGCGCGCACCGGGCGCTCGCCCACGGTGAGGTGATAGTCTTGCGCCCAATCGGCGACCCTGCGGCCCCAAGAGGCGAAATCGGTCCAGTTCATTTTCTTCTCCAAAGTTCGTGCCGGAGGCACGGACAGCGCCTGACCTTCCCCCCGGGGAAGGCGCTTCACGCCTCCCCCAAGGTCAGACACTGTCCTCTGTTCTACTAGGGCGCGATGATCGGCTGCGCTTTGAGGTCACTGTCGCGGATTTCAGCGCGGTCGAACAGGGAGCCTTCTTCAAACCAGCTGCGCGGAGCCGGCGCCCCCCAGAGGGTCTGGCGCTGCGGATCGGTGAGGGACCATTTGATCGGCTCAAGGTCGGGATCGCAGGTCTGGTAATCAGAGCAATAAATCTCGATCCGGTGCCCATCGGGGTCGCGCACATAGAGGAAGAAGGCGTTGGAGATGCCATGGCGGCCCGGGCCACGCTCGATATTGGCGACATAGCCGGTGGTGGACATCAGATCGAGCAGGTCGATGATATTGAGCGGCGTCGGCACCCAAAAGGCGGTGTGATGCAGGCGCGGGCCGGTGCCATTGGTGAAGGCCACATCATGCACGCCGCCCTTGCGGTGCATCCAGGCGGCCCAGACGCGACCTGACTCGTCGTCCTCGGTATATTCGGTCACGCGGAAGCCGATCTCGCCGTAAAAGGCCACCGCCTCGTCCACATTCGCTGAGAACATGTTGAAGTGGTCGATGCGCAGGGGTTTGACGCCATTGTAGAGTTTGTACTGCTGATGGATCGGCGGCAAGCGGTCCATTTTGACGTAGAATTCGAGTGGCACGCCCCAGGGGTCCTGGGTGCGCAGGGTCTGGCCCATAAAGGGGCGGGTGATCCATTCGACAGGCAGGCCCTTGCTCTCGAAGAACGCGGCGGCTTTGGCCAGATCGGGCTCGTCAAAGAGTTTAAAGCCGAGGCAGGAGACCCCCGCTGTATCGGCCTTGCGCAGGATGATGCAATGGTGGCCACGTTCCTCCATCGCGCGCAGATAGATGCGGCTGTCGTCTTCCTCGGTCACCTGCAGGCCGAGGATATCGACGTAGAAGGCGCGGGAGGCGGCGAGGTCGGTGACGCCATATTCCACATGGCTGAGGCGGGTGATGTTGAAGGGCGGATAAAGATTTGCTGCGGGAATGGGCATGTCGGGTCTCCTCCGAATGGACAGGCCGAGGGGGCAGGGGCGAGGGGCTCTGCCTCTCGCGCTCCCCGGAGTATTTGGTGAAAGATGAAGGGCTTAGGCGCCGAGGCGGGGAATCTTGTGGTGCCCGGTGGCAAAGCCGATGTGTTTTTGTTCCATGTAGAATTCAAAGCTCCAGTCGCCGCCGTCGCGGCCAATGCCGGAGGCTTTGACGCCGCCGAAAGGGGTCGGCAGATGGCGGACGTTTTCCGAGTTCACCCAGATCATCCCGGCCTCAAGCGCATGGGTGAAGCGCATGGCGCGGGTCACATCATTGGTCCAGACATAGGCGGTGAGGCCGTATTGAGTGTCATTGGCGATCTGAAGCGCCTCTTCCTCGTCCTTGAAGCGGATAGCAGTGAGGACGGGGCCAAAGATTTCCTCGCGCGCGATGGTCATCTCGTTGGTGGCCTGGGTGAAGAGGGTAGGGCGGACGAACCAGCCTGTGTCCCCCTGCCGCGTGCCGCCTGCGGCGACGGTGGCGCCGTCTTGGCGGGCGATGTCGAAGTAGGAGGTCACCTTGTCGAAATGGACCTTGTGGATCAGCGGGCCAACCTCGGTCGCGGGATCAAGCGGGTGGCCGACCTTGATGTTGTTCACCCGGGCGATCAGCTTGGTTTCAAACTCCTCGGCGATGCTGTCCTGGATCAACAGGCGGGAGGAAGAGGTGCAGCGCTCGCCGTTCAGCGAGTAGATCATAAAGATCGCCGCATCCAAGGCGCGGTCGAGGTCGGCATCGTCAAACACCACCACCGGGTTCTTGCCACCGAGTTCAAAGTGCACCCGTTTCAGGGTCGGCGCGCCTTGCGCCATGATCATCGAGCCGGTCTTGCTCTCGCCGACAAAGGCGATGGCCTTGATGTCCGGGTGTTCGGTGAGCGCCTTCCCTGCCTCTTCGCCGAGGCCGTTGACGAGGTTCCACACGCCAGCGGGCAGGCCAGCGTCATGGGCGATCTCGGCGAGGATGCGGGCGGTGAGCGGCGAGAACTCCGCCGGTTTGTGCACCACTGTGCAGCCAGCCGCGAGGGCGGGCGCGATCTTCCAGGTGGAGAGCATGAAGGGCGTGTTCCAGGGCGTGATGACGCCCACCGGGCCGATGGGTACGCGGGTGGTCACGTTCATCAGCGTCGGCGAGGGCAGCATCTGGCCATCGCGGGCCGAGAGCGCGCGGTCGGCAAAGAAGCGGAAGTTTTCGGCGCCGCGCAGGGCGGCCTTGGACATGAACCGCAGCGCCTGGCCAGTGTCCCAGCATTCGCAGAGCGCGATTTCCTCGGCCCGGGCGACGATGCCATCGGCGATGCGGTGTAGGATCGCCTTGCGCTCGGTGGCGGGCAAATCGCGCCAGGCGGGGAAGGCGGCCTTGGCGGCCTTGGCCGCAGCGTCAATGTCGGTCGCATCGCCGCGCGCCACGGTGCAGATCACGCTTTCATCCACCGGTGAAGTGGTCTCAAACGTGCGGCCAGAGGCGGCGGGGCGGGCCTCGCCATTGATCAGGTTGGTGATGCCGGTGGCGCGATGGGCGTCGAGAAATCCGGCAAGTTTGTCGAGGTTGGCAGCGAGGTCGCTCATGCGCGGTCTCCTTGGCTCAGGTGGTCGCGGATGGTTCCGCATTTGGGCGAAAGCGCGGGGTCGATGTTGCGCATCTCCATCGAGAGGGCGATCGGATGGCTCTCCATCGCGGGCGCCAAAAAGGCGCGGGCGACCTCGAACAGCGCCTCTGTGGCGGCGGTGCGGGTGGCAAGATCACGGCCCTCGCGCAGGCGGACGGAGATGTCGAGATACATAAAGTCCGGGTTGCCATCGCCCATGCTGACATAGTCGGCGGCAAAGGCGCGCACGCGGATTCCAGCGAGGGGAAAGGTGCCAGTGTCGATGGCGGTGCGGCGCAAAAGGTCGCAAAGCTGTGGAATGTCCACGAATTGCGCCAGTTTTGGCGCGTAATCCAAGGTGATATGGGGCATCCGGGTCCTCCTCCCAAACTGCTTAACATGTTATGTTTGTGCGGCGAACCTGTCAACAGGGCGCAAGAAAAATACTTAACTTTGATAAGTGATTGCTAAGGCAGGGGTTGCGGGCGATACAGGGAGGCATGACACATGCTTTGCCAAGAACAGACCGCTCCCTTCCGATTGCCCTGCTGCGCGCGCGGGAGCGGGTGATGGGCCCCGTCCGCCACCTGCTGAGTGGCGTTGACCTGACCGAGCAGCAATGGCGCGTGCTGCGCGTGGTGCAGGAGAGCGGGCCGATTGATCCGACGCAGATCGCCGATCAGGCCTGTCTGTTGCTGCCGAGCCTGACGCGCATCTTGCAGAAGCTGGAAGAAAAGGGCCTCATCGACCGCGCACGGGATGAGACCGACCGGCGGCGGCAGGTGGTGACCTTGACCGCGACGGGCATGGAGGTGATCGAGGAAAACATCGATGCCAGCCTCGCCCTGATCGAGCGCACGCGCGAAAAGATGGGGGCAGAGGACTATGAGGCTCTGCTCGATTTGCTGCGCAAGTTGAACGGGTTGGAGCTCTAGCGTCTTTAGGGACGTTTCAACAGGATCTGAACATCCGCCACATTGGTGCCGGTGCCGCCTACGGTAACCAGCGCGTCAGCTGCCTTGAGGGCGGCGTAGCTGTCGTTGTTGGCGAGCAGGGCCGCGGCGTTGGGTATGCTGTCCCATGTGTCGGGTGTGACGAGGCCGCCCGCCGCATCGGTCGGTCCATCGCGGCCATCGGTGCCACCAGAGAGAAACACCCAATCGCCGTCCAACTCGGCAGCCCGCTCTGCGATACGCAGGGCGAGTTCCTGATTGCGCCCGCCGCGCCCGGAGCCGGTGAGGCGCACTGTGGTCTCGCCGCCAAATAACAGCGCAACCGGGCGGTCCTTGGGCGCCTTGGTGGCGGTCTCGATCACACGGCTGGCGGCCTCGGCCACATCGCCGATGAGGTCGTCGATCAGGGCGGCAACCTCCCAGCCCATCTCTTCTGCGCGGGCCTGCATCGCCTCGAGGCTGAAGCGGTTGGAGCCGATCAGGATGTTCTGCGCCTCGGGCACGGCTTGGGGGGCGTCGGGCGTGTCGAGGTGATTGCGCACCGCCTCGGGCAGTTTGTCCCAGAGCCCTTCGGATTGCAGCAGCGCGCGGGCGTCCTCCCGACTGCCCAAGGGGGCGACGGTGGGGCCGGAGGCAATGGCGCGCAGGTCGTCGCCGATCACATCCGACAGGATCAGAGCGGTGACGCGGGCCGGGGCCGCCGCGCGCAACAGGCCTCCGCCCTTGAGCCGGGACAGGGACTGGCGGATCAGGTTCATCCGGTTGATCTCCAACCCCGAAGCGAGGAGCACTTCGTTCACGGCGGCCTTATCGGCCAGGGTCAGCCCCTCGGCAGGGCCGACCATCAGGGCGGAGCCGCCGCCGGAGATCAGCATCAAGACCTCATCCTGTGCGCTGAGGCCCGACAGGAGGTCGAGCACGCGCGTGCCCGCCGCGGCGCTGGTCTCATCCGGCACCGGATGGGCGCCGGCGATGACCTCGGCACCGGGCAGGTCGGTGTGGTTTTCCGGGTTGGTCACCACCAGCGCGGCGGCGGGGGCCTCGGGCAGCGTGGCGAGGGTGGCGCGCATCATCGGCACCGCCGCCTTGCCCACTGCGATGACAATACGGCGGCCCTTGGGCGCCGGCAGGGGGCTCTTGGTCAGGTGCTGCGTGACAGCATCGGCAGGATCGGCGCGGTCAATCGCGGCGTGAAACAGGGTGAGGGCGGTGTCGTGCAGGTCTTTGGTCATCATCTTCGTCCCTGTTTGGTTTGGCGCGATACTGCGCGGCAGCATTGGGCGGGGTCAAGGCGGCGCGCAAAAAGGCTTTCAAACCCAGCCTGATGATCCTTCAGTCTTTCGCGCGTGTCTTCGGGATTGGCCTTTGGCGCGCAAGCGGGTTTGATGGGGCAGAGATTGAACGCCAAGCCGGATATCAAAATGACAAAACCAACCTATTACGCGCCGCACGGTGGGCTGCCGCCGCAGACCCAGTTGCTGACGGATCGCGCCATGTTCACCGAGGCCTATGCGGTGATCCCCAAGGGCACCAACAGCGATATCGTGACCAGCCTTTTGCCGTTCTGGGGCAAGTCGCGGTTCTGGGTGATCGCGCGACCCTTGTCGGGCTTTGCCGAGACCTTTTCGCATTACATCGCCGAAGTGCTGCCGGGTGGCGGCTCGGAGCGCCCCGAGACCGAGGCGGGCGTCGAGGCGGTGTTGTTCGTGGTCGAAGGCCAGATGCTGCTGACCATCGACGGAGTGGAGCATCAGATGGCAGAGGGCGGTTATGCTTTCCTGCCGCCTGCGGCGACGTGGAAGCTGACCAATACCAGCGATGCACCAGTGCGGTTCCACTGGATCCGCAAGGCCTATCAGGCGGTGGAGGGCATCGAGGCCCCGCAGGCCTTTGTCACTAATGAGCAGGAGGTCACCCCGACCGCCATGCCGGGGACCGATGGCAAATGGGCGACCTCGCGGTTTGTCGATGTCAATGACCTCAGCCACGACATGCATGTGACCATCGTGACCTTTGAGCCCGGCGCGGTGATCCCCTTTGCCGAGACGCATGTGATGGAGCACGGGCTCTATGTGCTGGAAGGCAAGGCGGTCTATCGGCTCAATCAGGATTGGGTCGAAGTGGAGGCCGGCGATTACATGTGGCTGCGCGCCTTCTGCCCGCAGGCTTGCTACGCGGGCGGTCCGGGCAAATTCCGCTACCTGCTTTATAAAGACGTAAACCGCCACATGCCGCTTGCGCCGCTGCGCTGATCTGAGCGGGGTATTAAACGGAAAAAGGGCCGCGCGATGCGGCCCTTTTGCTTTTATTCTGGTGCCTCTAAGCTGCTTTGGCGCGAGACGCCGTGCGAGCCTTTGGCGTGACCGGACATGCCGCCGGAGACCTCTTCTGTGGCCTCATCCGCCAATTCTTCGGGCAGGATCAGGTTCAGCGCGATCGAGATGACGGCCGCGGGCAACAGGCCGCTGGTCAGCAGGATGCGGGCGGTGTCGGGCAGGTGCTGCAGGGCGCCGGGCTCCAGTTGCAGGCCGAGGCCGACGGAGAGCGAGATCGCGAAGATCACCATGTTGCGGCGGTTCCAGTCCACATCCGACAGGATGGAAATGCCGGCGGCGACCACCATGCCGAACATGACGATCACGCCGCCGCCCAGAACTTCGATCGGGACGGTCCGGATGATCGCGCCGACTTTGGGGACAAGACCGCAGATGATCAGGAAGATCGCACCACAAGTGACCACATGGCGGCTCATTACGCCGGTCATGGCAATGAGGCCGACGTTCTGGCTGAAGGAGGTGTTGGGCATCGCACCAAAGGCGCCGGCAATGGCAGAGCCGAGACCATCGGCGAAGGTGGCGCCTTCGATCTCCTTGTCGGTGGCTTCGCGACCCGCGCCGCCCTTGGTGATGCCGGAGACGTCGCCCACGGTTTCCACCGCCGAGACAAAGGCCATCAGGCAGAAGCCGAGCACGGCAGCGGCGGAGAATTCGAACCCATACTTAAAGGGCTGAGGCAGGGCAAAAGCGGCGGCGCGGCTCCAGGATCCGGTGATGGCGTCAAAGGTCAACATGCCGGAGGCCAGAGCGTAGATGTAACCCGCCAGCAGGCCAAGCAGGACCGCAGAGACCGAGAGCATTCCCCGGGCGAAGAATTTGAGCCCGAGCGTCACGATCATCACCACGATGGCGGCGGACCAGTTCAGGAGCGAGCCATATTCCGGCGTGCCGATCGCAGGCACCCCACCGGCGGCATATTGGATGCCGACCTTCACTAGCGCGAGGCCGATCATGGTGACCACAAGGCCGGTGACCAGAGGCGGCAGGGCAAAGCGGATCTTGCCGATCACCAAGCCGAGACAGGCATGGAACAGACCACCAATCAGCACCCCGCCAAAGAGCGCGGCCAGCGCATCCACGCCTTTGCCTGCGACCAGCGGGATCATGATCGGCAGAAAGGCAAAGGAGGTGCCCTGCACAATCGGCAGCTTCGCCCCGACGGGCCCCAGCGAGATGGTCTGGAACAGGGTCGCGATGCCCGCGAACAGCATCGACATCTGGATCAGATAGAGAAGCTCGGGGAAATCAGGCGAGTTTGAGCCAAAGCCAAATCCCGCAGCGCCGGCCACGATGATCGCAGGGGTGACGTTGGAGACGAACATGGCCAGCACATGTTGGATGCCGAGCGGGATCGCCTTGGCGAGGGGCGGCATATAGTCGGGATCGCGCAGCTGTTCCGGCGTCCCGAGGGAGGTATCGGTCATTTTTCAGTTCCCTGTGGTTTGGGGATCTCCCGGCCTCGTTCGGCGGGTCGGGATGATCCGGGTGAAAGGAGAGCCGGAGGTTAGACCTCCGGCTCTGTTGAAAGCGCGGTGACGACATAAGGGTCGTCGAACCAGTGTTCTTCGAGGTTGGCACCCGCGCCGATCCGGTCGATGACAATGTACTGGCCGGGTGCTTCAAAGGGGGCGAGGACGCCGTGCCAAGTGCCGCGATGGAGGTTGATCGACTGGCCGGGCTGGCTGAGAAAGGCGCGGGGCGTGCCCGGCTCGCCGCCCTCATCCGGTGCGACGATGACGATCATCGGCACGCCATCCAGCGGCACAAAGGCTTGGCTGCCCTCGGGGTGGCGTTCGACCAGCTCGACCGCATAGGGCAGGTGGCGTGCCTCGGAGACAAAGAGGCTGATGCCCGCGCGCCCGTCGGCGAAATCCACCTGCGCGAGGTCGTGGTGCCGACCGCATTTGCCCTGGTTGATGATCTTGTCCGGTTGGGCCTTGGGCTCTAGCACGTCGCCAAAGGGGGCGAACCCTTCGGCGGTGAGGGGGGATGCGATCAGCGCACGGCTCATGGCAGGAGGTCCATCAGGCGGAACTGGGCGATGCGCTCGACCTGCTTGCAGGCCTCGGCAAATTCCGTGGCGCGGTCATTGTCGATGCGGCGCTGAAAGGCCGCCATGATCGAGGCCTTGTCGTGGTCGCGCACCGCAATGATGAAGGGGAAGCCGTGTCTTTCCACATAGGCGGTGTTGAGCGCGGTAAAGGTCTCGCGCTCTTCGTCGGTCAGCAGGTTCAGCCCGGCGCTGGCCTGTTCCGAGGTGCTCTCGGCCGTCAGGCGCCCGGCGGCGGCGAGTTTGCCCGCCAAATCCGGGTGGGCGGTGAGCACGCCCAGACGTTCCTCTTCGGACGCGGTGCGGAACATGCGGCAAAGCGCATTATGCACCCCGGCGGCGCAGTCATGCGCGGGGCCGAGCTCCAGGTCGAAGGCGCGCTCGGCAATCCAAGGGCTATGTTCAAAGATCGAGCCATAGGTGGCCACGAAGGTCTCGCGGTCCATCTGGCTCGGGCGGGCGCGGCGCTGATGCGGGTGCTGGGCGGCCCAGTGTTCGGCAATCTCGACCCGGCGCGGGCACCAGACGCCCTCATGGCTTTGGATATGATCGATGAAGCGTTTCAGGGCGGCGATCTTGCCCGGGCGGCCCACCAGACGGCAGTGCAAGCCGATGGTCATCATCTTGGGGGCGCCCGCCTCGCCCTCGGCATAAAGCGCGTCAAAGGCGTCCGTCAGATATTGGCCAAAATGCTCGCCGGTGACCCAGCCGGGGGCGGTGGCAAAGCGCATGTCGTTGGCTTCAAGCGTATAAGGAATGATGAGCTGATCGCGGTCGCCGACCTCCAGCCAATAGGGCAGGTCGTCATCATAGGTGTCGGAGATATAGTCAAAGCCGCCCGTCTCGGCGACCAGACGCACTGTATTGGCGCTACAGCGGCCAGTGTACCAGCCGCGCGGCGGGGTGCCCACGACTTCGGTATGGAGGCGGATCGCCTCGGCGATGGAGGCGCGCTCTTCCTCCTCGGGCATGTCCTTGTGTTCAACCCATTTGAGGCCATGGGAGGCGATCTCCCACTCGGCATCCTTCATCGCCTGCACCTGCTCGGGGCTGCGGGCGAGGGCGGTGGCGACGCCATAGATGGTCAGCGGGATATCGGCGCCGGTGAACAGGCGATGCAGCCGCCAGAAGCCTGCGCGCGCGCCATATTCATAGATCGATTCCATGTTCCAGTGGCGCTGACCCGGCCATTGCGCGGCACCGGGAATGTCGGAGAGAAAGGCCTCGGAGGCTTTGTCGCCGTGCAGGATGCAGTTTTCGCCGCCCTCTTCGTAGTTCAGCACGAATTGCACGGCGATCTTTGCATCATTGGGCCAAGCGGGGTGGGGGGCATTTGCCCCGTAGCCGCGCATATCGCGAGGGTAGCGTGTCACGGGTGGGTCTCCGGGTCTTTGCATGTCGTTTACTTGTTATACATTGAAAGTGACTGCGGGGCTTTACCGCAATTTTTGAAAGTGCTGTTTGACGCTTCTGCGTGTAACTGAGGCAGCGGTTGCGCAATATGGCGTCAAATTCAGCGGAGTGTTTTTGCCGGGACCTGTCAATGGATGGGGTAGGCGCGGGGCTTCGCCTCTGGAAGGAGAGAGAGATGACCGGATATCTGACCACCCATGTTCTGGACACCGCGCGGGGTTGCCCGGCGGAGGGGATCAAGATCAGCCTCTATCGGCTGGAGGGCGAGGCCCGCAGTCTGGTTGCGGAAACGGTGACCAATGACGATGGCCGCACCAATAGCCCGATCCTGCCGGCGGAGCGCTTTGCCACTGGCAGCTATGAGCTGGTGTTCCACTGTGGTGACTATCTGCGGGCAACCGGACAGGCGGGGGCGGATCCGTTGTTTCTGGATGCGGTGCCGATCCGATTTGGCATGAGCGAGGCGGAGAGCCACTATCATGTGCCGCTGTTGCTGTCGCCCTATGGCTATTCGACCTATCGGGGCAGCTAAGGGGCGGGAAAGCCTTGGCGAAGGGGCCAAGGCTTGGCCTCCGGCGGGAGTATTTTCAGAAAGATGAAGGGCGGAGCCGTGGGGCGCCGCCTTTTGTCGTTGTTAGGCGGCGTCTTCGGGCAGGGAGGCGAGGATGTGGTCAATCATGAAGTCGAGAAACAGCCGCACCTTTGGGTCCTGATGGCGGCGGTGCATATAGAGGCAGGCCATTTGGATGGTGGCGGGCGGCTCGTCCGGCAGCACCGGGATCAGGCGGCCTGAGGCGAGATGTTCGGAAATCTCGAAGATCGGTTTCAGGATGATGCCGTGACCGTCGAGCGCCCATTGGGTGAGCACATCGCCATGGTCGCTTTCAAACGGGCCGGTGACAGCGACGCGGCGCAGGCCTTCGGGGCCTTCCAGCGGCCATTGGAACTCCGGCGCACCGGGGTAGCGCAGGTTGAGGCAATCATGCGCGTCAGTTTTGAGTTCCGCACTGGAGACGGGCATGCCGCGTTGGGCAATGTAGTCCGGGGAGGCGCAGAGCACCCGGCGGCAATCGGTGATTTTGCGGATCTTGAGGTTGGAATCCTCTGGCACGCCGAGAAAGAAGGCCGCGTCGAGCCCTTCGGCGGCGAGGTCCAATTTGCGATCCGACAGGCGCAGGCGGATGTTGATCAGCGGATAGGCGGCCTTGAACTGCGGCACCGCCGGCGCGATCAGCCGCTGGCCGAGACCGAGGGGCGCCGCCACATAGAGCGTGCCGCGCGGGGTCTGGGTGACGTTGGAGATATCGGCCTCTGCCTCCTCCACCGCCTCGAGGATCTTGACCGCGCCGCGATAAAACAGCTGGCCCTGCTCGGTCGGGTGCAACAGGCGGGTGGTGCGCTGGAACAGGCGGACCTTCAGATGTTCCTCAAGCTGCGAAATCCGCGAAGAGGCCACGGCGGCCGAAATACGCATGTCGCGGGCGGCGGCGGACATATTGCCCAGCTCATAAACGCGCACGAATGTCAGGATATTGTTCAGATAGGCCATGTCGGGGTGTTCATTGTCAGCTTACGTTTGAAACAGCTTGGAATTTTTTCCCAATACAGGAAAATAGCCCTGTCGCCTAGTCTGGCATCCGAATTTGCGCAAGGAGGCCGCAATGCAAGAGCTTGTCATCATGTGGGACTGGTTGGCGTTTGCCGTCCGCTGGCTGCATGTCATCACCGCGATCGCCTGGATCGGGTCGTCGTTTTATTTCATCGCGTTGGACCTTGGTCTGAACCGCGACATTCCCGGCCCGGCAGATGGCGAGGAATGGCAGGTGCATGGCGGCGGCTTTTACCACATTCAGAAGTATCTGGTGGCCCCGGAGCGGATGCCGGAGCATTTGACCTGGTTCAAATGGGAGAGCTATGCGACCTGGCTGTCGGGTGCGACACTGTTGATGATCGTCTATTGGGCCGGCGGCGAGCTCTATCTGATCGACGCGGGCAAGGCCGATCTGGAGCTGTGGCAGGGCATCCTGATCTCCGCCGCCTCGCTGAGTGTCGGCTGGCTGGTCTATGACTTCCTGTGCAAATCTAAGCTGGGCGAGCAGCCGACCGTGCTGATGGTGCTGTTGTTCGTGCTCTTGGTTGCCATGGGCTATGGCTACAACCAGATCTTCACCGGCCGCGCCGTAATGCTGCACCTAGGCGCCTTTACCGCGACGATCATGACCGCGAATGTGTTCTTCATCATCATGCCGAACCAGCGCATTGTGGTGGCGGATCTGAAGGCCGGCCGTCCGGCGGATCCGAAGTATGGCAAGATCGCCAAGTTGCGCTCGACCCATAACAACTATCTGACCCTGCCCGTCGTCTTCCTGATGCTGTCCAACCACTACCCGCTGGCCTTTGCCACCGAGTATAACTGGCTGATCGCGGCGCTGGTGTTCCTGATGGGGGTGACGATCCGTCACTACTTTAACACCCAGCACGCGCGCGCCGGGAACCCGACCTGGACCTGGCTGGTGACTGCGCTGTTGTTCATCGCCATCATGGCGCTGAGCCAGGCCCCCTTGGTGCAGGACACCTATGAGGAGTCTGAGGCGCGGCAACTGACCAAAACCGAGCTGGCCTTTGCTGGCTCGGACCACTTTGAGGATGTGATGAACACGGTGCCGGGCCGCTGCGCCATGTGCCATTCGCGCGAACCCTATTACGAGGGCATCCGCCGCGCGCCCAAGAATGTGCTGCTGGAGACCCCGGCCGATGTCGCGAAACACGCGCGGATGATCTACCTGCAGGCGGGCGCCACCCATGCGATGCCGCCGGCCAATGTGACCTATATGGAGGACAGCGAGCGCGCGCTGATCCGTAAATGGTATGCCGATGGCGCGGCCAAGCTGCCCTTTTATATGGCGGGCAACTGACGTCCGCCGCTGCGGGAGAGACTTTGCTCTCCCTTTGACACACTTCCCCCGATCGGCCTGACGCCCCTGCGCGGCCTGATCCCCTCGTCCTGAAAGACACCTCTGATGCCTTCTGTTGCCAAGATCCTGCGTGGTCGCACGCTGAGTTTCCTATCCGAACCCACCGGTCCCGAAGACACCGCGGCCTATCGCTATCTCGAGGATGGCGCGCTGCTGGTCGAGGGCGGAATGATCCGCGCCCATGGCGATTACTCCGAGGTTGCCGCGCAGGCGCCAGAGGCCGAGGTGGTCGATCATCGCCCGCATCTGTTGATGGCTGGGTTTATCGACCTGCATCTGCATTTCCCACAGGTGCAGGTGGTGGCCTCCTGGGGCGAGCAGCTTTTGGACTGGCTCAACACCTATACTTTCCCGGCGGAGGTGCAATTCGCCGATAGGACCCATGCGGAGCGGATGGCGGGCGCCTTCTATGACCTCCTCCTCGGGCATGGCACCACCACGGCGGTCGCTTTCTGCTCGGTGCATCCCACCTCGGCCGAGGCCTATTTCGCCGAAGCCGAACGCCGCAATATGCGGATGATCGGCGGCAAGGTGATGATGGACCGCAATGCCCCCGACGGTCTGCGCGACACTGCGCAACAGGGCTATGATGAGACCAAGGCGCTGATCGAGCGCTGGCATGGCAAGGGGCGGGCCTCTTACGCGATCTCGCCGCGCTTTGCGATCACTTCGACTCCGGCGCAGCTGGAGGCTGCAGGCGCCTTGGTGGCAGAGCACCCGGATGCTTATGTGCAGACCCATCTGTCGGAGAACCGCGCCGAGATCGACTTTACCCTCAGCCTCTATCCGGAGGCGCCGGACTATTTAGGGATCTATGAGCGTTACGGTTTGGTGAGGGACAAGACCCTTCTGGGCCATGCGATCCATCTGGAGGCGCGCGAGATCGAATTGCTGGCTGCTACGGGCGGCAAGCCGGTGTTCTGCCCGACCTCAAACCTGTTCCTTGGGAGCGGGTTGTTTGACGATGCCGGGTTGCGCGCCAAGGGGATCGCAAATGGCATCGCGACCGATATTGGCGCAGGCACCAGCTATTCCATGCTGCAAACCCTGAACGAGGGCTACAAGGTGCTGCAACTGCAAAGCCAAAAGCTGCACCCCCTGCGCGCCTTCCACTGGATCACCCGTGGCAATGCCGAGGTGCTGGGCCAGGTCGACCGGATCGGCACGCTGGAGGTGGGCACAGAAGCGGACATCGTCGTGATGGACGCCCGCGCCACCCCGGCGATGGCCCTGCGCTGCGAAAAAGCCAGCTCGCTCAGCGAAGAGCTGTTCATCCTGCAAATGCTCGGCGATGACCGCGCAGTTGTAGAAACCTATGTGGCGGGCGAGGCGATGAAGCCGAAGGCGTAAAGCCAGTCCGAAAGACCAAGAGAAGAGACAGAAACAGGCGCGGAGGGGAGAACCTTCTGCGCCTGTTTGCGTTTTGGGGGCGATTCCGGTTCGATTCCTGTGCTGAGTCTGTGAGTAAGTTGGGTTGTTCTGTGGATAAGGCGGTTTTGGGGTGGATTGGGGGCTTTGGGCGGGTGTCATTCACGGTTGGGCGGGCTGGGTGGGTGTCTTCGCTTCAGAAAGATTTCCGAGTTAAGTCTTTGTTTTTGTGTAGTTTTGCG
>JBLXDQ010000008.1:0-193908 GCA_048263945.1 Epibacterium sp.
TCGAGGCTATCGTTGTCATCGCCACCGGAGAGAACATCAGCGCCTAAGCCCCCGCTGAGGGTGTCAGCCCCGGCCTCGCCGGACAGGGTATCCTCGCCATCATCGCCAGACAGATCGTCGTCCCCGGCGCCGCCATCAAGGCTGTCGTTGTCATCGCCACCGGAAAGAACGTCAACGCCATTTCCGCCAAACAACTCGTCGCGTCCGGAGCTACCGAAAAGACTATCTCTACCGCCATTGCCGCGCAGCACATCTTGTCCGAGGCCACCAAGGAGCCTGTCTGCTCCGCTACCGCCCGAGAGGTCATCGGCCCCTCGCCGACCAACCAGGCGATCCGCACCGCGCCCCCCTCTCAGAACGTCGCTCCCATGCGCACCGTCAAGACGATCCGACCCAGCGTTGCCGAACATGGTATCATTTCCGCGGAATCCGAAAAGCTCGTCATCTCCCGAGGAGCCGTTCACTCGGTCTGCCGCGCCATAAAACAAGTCGAGAAAAGCATCCAGGCTGCTGAAACTTTCCTGCATGACCTCTGTAACCTCGAGGGCAAGATCGTTGACCTCATACTGCAAAACGCCGGGATCTGCGTACTGGCGGTAGGACACTATGGTGCCACTGAGAAGCTCATACCGCAAACCGCTGCCGTACCCGAAATCGATGTAGTGCAAGTCCACGACGTCGTATTCTGCGACAACGGAGAGGTCTTCCCCGATAAACACTAGTCGGGACAGATCATCACTTCCCGGTTCAATGTCAAAATAGAGCACCGAGACTTCGGTCCCAATGGCGAAGGGGCTGCTAAAATTCAAAATGGCCAAACGTCCGACCCCACTGTTAATCCCAATGCAGCTCTTTCCACTTAGAGTTGTAGTGCAGCAGTTCCTGCCTCGAAGCAACCCGATTGAGAGATAACCGAGCTCTGAGCCTTTGTCTTGTCGAACGGATCTTGATGACGGTGGAAAGCCTCGCCACGGCATTCATGCAAGGCGCAGTGATCAGCCCCAATAAAGTAGTAGTGCGAAAAAGGGCGTGCGGCGCACCACTCGCCAAGTGATCCGAACCGCTCACTCGAAGGTATCCAACACCCCGCACAAAGCGAACAAATACTTACAGATGGAAAGCCTTCTTTGGAACTACGGCGTGGACAGACTTGACTGGCCTTTCGGTGCAATTCGGGCGAGACGCATCGAGCACTTCGGCAGCCAGAGCAAGTGTGCGCGTCTGCCGGAATAAGGGGCAACAAAACGGACACAACGAAAACGATGCACGACCGTGTGAAGCAAGTGCGTGAGCCGCCGACTGCTCACACCCTCTGAAGGTCACAATCGCTCTTCTTTCCCCAAAAGAAACAGAGTGGTACGGGCGGCGGGACTCGAACCCGCACGGCATAAGCCTGGGGATTTTAAGTCCCCTGTGTCTACCATTCCACCACGCCCGCGCGGTTGGACCTTGGCCCTTGCTCTATCGGGATGGGCTGTCGGGATCAATCGGAAATCAAGGACTTGGCCCTAGAACTCTTCCCCGAGCATCGTGACGATCACATCGCCGCAAGTCCCGCATCATCCTTAACCGCCTGCATCGACATGTAGGTCGACGTGGAAGACACATGCGGCAGGGAGGAGATCTTCTCTCCCAGAATTGCGCGGAAATCCGACATGGATCGGCAGCGTACCTTAAGCAGGTAGTCGAAATGGGAGGCGAGCATATGGACCTCCTCAATTTCGCCGACCATCACGACGGCGGCATTAAAGGCGGCCAAAGCCGCTTCGCGCGTGTCCGTCAACTTCACCTCGACAAAGGCCACGTGATCGAGCCCGAGGCGGATCGGATCCACCAGCGCGCGATATCCTTGGATATAGCCTTCGTTTTCCAGCCGTTTGAGCCGGGCTTGAGTCGGCGATTTTGACAGGCCGATCACCTGCGCCAGTTCAGAGACCGAGATGCGGCCGTTGTGGCTCAGCTCTCGCAGAATCGACTGATCAAACCGGTCCAGACCCGGAAACTGCGCCTGCATCGAAAACCCTCCGCAAATAAACGCGATTGACCTGCAGTATTGCGAGGATCGGGACAAATGACCAGTGAGAACGCGATATGATAGGTCAAATCTCTTACGTGTGGAGAACGCAAAATGACTCGTGACATCCCGCTGCGCGACCGGATTGATGCCGGAACCTATGTGGATCAGGCCAATATGCGCGATGCGCTGGTTGCGCAGGCCGCCCTTTCGGAGGCAGATCGTGCGACCATCTGTTCCAATGCCGCCAAACTGGTGCGCGACATTCGCGGCCATTCCGCGCCCGGCCTGATGGAGGTCTTCCTCGCCGAATATGGCCTGTCGACCGAAGAGGGCGTGGCGCTGATGTGTCTCGCCGAGGCGCTTTTGCGGGTGCCGGATGCCGATACCATCGACGCGCTGATCGAAGACAAGATCGCGCCGTCGGATTGGGGCAAACACCTGGGCAAATCCACCTCTTCGCTGGTCAATGCCTCCACCTGGGCTTTGATGCTGACCGGCAAGGTCTTGGACGAGGACAAGAGCCCGATTGGCGCCCTGCGCGGCGCGATGAAACGTCTGGGCGAGCCGGTGATCCGCACGGCGGTCTCGCGCGCGATGAAGGAGATGGGCCGCCAGTTTGTGCTGGGCGAAACCATCGAGAGCGCGATGAAGCGTGCCTCCAATATGGAGGCGAAGGGCTATACCTATTCCTACGACATGCTCGGCGAAGCGGCGCGCACCGAGGCGGATGCCTCGCGTTATCACCTCGCCTATTCCCGCGCGATTTCCGCCATTGCGGCGGCCTGCAAGAGCAATGACATTCGCGAGAACCCCGGCATTTCGGTGAAACTCTCGGCGCTGCATCCGCGCTATGAGATCGCCAAGGACATCTCGGTCAAACAACAGCTGGTCCCCCGCCTGAAGGCGCTGGCGCTCTTGGCGAAGGCCGCCCGCATGGGGCTCAACGTCGACGCGGAAGAGGCGGACCGTCTGGCGCTGTCGCTGGAAGTGATCGAAGAGGTGATCTCTGACCCCGCGCTGAAGGGCTGGGACGGGTTTGGCGTGGTGGTGCAGGCCTATGGCCCGCGCACCGGCCTTGCCATTGATGCACTTTACGAGATGGCAGAAAAGCACGACCGCCGCTTTATGGTGCGTCTGGTGAAGGGCGCCTATTGGGACACCGAGGTGAAGCGCGCGCAGGTCGACGGGATGGAAGGCTTCCCCGTTTACACCAACAAGTCGCTGACTGATGTCTCCTATATCGCCAACGCGCGCAAACTGCTGGCGCGCACAGATCGGATCTATCCGCAGTTTGCCACCCATAACGCCCATACGGTCAGCGCCATTCTGCATATGGCGCAGGACGGTCAGCCGTTTGAATTCCAGCGCCTGCATGGCATGGGCGAGACTCTGCACCAGATGGTGCTGGATCAGAACCGCACCCGCTGCCGCATCTACGCCCCCGTTGGCGCGCATCGCGACCTCTTGGCCTATCTGGTGCGGCGTCTCTTGGAGAATGGTGCCAACTCCTCCTTCGTGAACCAGATCGTCGATGAGGACGTGAGCCCCGAGGAGGTCGCCGCCGACCCCTTCCTCGCGGTGAACGATCTCACCTCGCCGATCCCGACCGGGCCGGAGCTCTTTGCGCCGGAGCGGGTGAACTCCAAAGGGTTCAACCTCAAACATGTGCCAACGATTCACGCGGTGGAAGCGGCGCGCGCGCCATTTGCCACGGCCACATGGGCGGTGGTGCCCTTGATTGACGGCAAAGCCGCGCCCGAAGCCCCGGTGCCGGTGACCAACCCCGCCGATCTGAGCGAGATTGGCACGGTGGCACAGGCGAGCGCCGAGGACGTCGAACTGGCCCTCGCCTCCGCTGCGCCTTGGGAGGCCACAGCGGAAGTGCGCGCAGCGGTCCTGAACAAGGCTGCCGACCTCTATGAGTCGCACTATGGCGAACTCTTCGCGATCCTCGCCCGCGAGGCCGGCAAGACCCTGCCCGATGCGGTGGCCGAGCTGCGCGAGGCGGTGGACTTCCTGCGCTATTATGCGGCGCGTATCCCAGCGGCGGAGCCTGCAGGGATCTTTACCTGCATCTCGCCCTGGAACTTCCCGCTGGCGATCTTCACCGGTCAGGTGGCGGCCGCGCTTGCCTGCGGCAATGCGGTTCTGGCCAAGCCCGCGGATCAGACGCCCATCGTCGCCTTCCGTGCGGTAGAGCTGCTGCATGAGGCCGGCGTGCCGCGTGCAGCCCTGCAACTCCTGCCCGGTCGCGGCTCCAAAGTGGGCGCGGCGATCACCGGCGATGCGCGGATCAATGGCGTCGCCTTCACCGGCTCGACTGCTACCGCGATGCGTATTCGCGCCGCCATGGCCGCAGCCTGCGCCCCTGGCACGCCGCTGATCGCGGAGACTGGCGGTCTGAACGCGATGATCGTGGACTCGACTGCGCTGCCGGAACAGGCGGTGCAAGCGGTGATCGAGAGCGCATTTCAATCCGCTGGCCAGCGCTGTTCCGCCCTGCGTTGTCTCTACTTGCAAGAGGACGTCGCCGAGGATGTGCTGACCATGCTGAAGGGCGCAATGGATGTGCTCGATCTGGGCAATCCCTGGCATCTGGCGACCGACAGCGGCCCGGTGATCGACGAGGGCGCACGCGCCAAGATCCTCGCCCATATCGACGTGGCCCGTGCAGAGGGCCGGGTGCTGAAGGAGATGCAAACGCCGCAGGGGGGCACCTTTGTCGCGCCGACCATGATCTCGGTGAAGGGCATCGCCGAGATGAAGGAAGAGATCTTTGGCCCGGTGCTGCATGTGGCGACCTTCAAGTCGCGCGAGCTGGATGCGGTGATCGATGCAATCAACGCCACGGGCTACGGTTTGACCTTTGGCTTGCACACGCGGATTGACGACCGGGTGCAACATGTCTGTGATCGCATCCATGCGGGCAATATCTACGTGAACCGCAACCAGATCGGGGCAATTGTGGGCAGCCAACCCTTTGGCGGCGAGGGTCTTTCTGGCACTGGCCCCAAGGCAGGTGGCCCGAACTACCTCGCCCGTTTCTGCGCGCCGGATCGTCAGACCAGTGCCGAGGTCTGGGAAGGCACTGTCGCCAACTTGCCCGCGGCAAGCGGCACGCCAACCAAGCCTGAAACCACCTCCCTGCCCGGCCCGACGGGTGAATCGAACCGCCTGACCACCTCCGCCCGCCCGCCGCTGCTCTGCATGGGCCCCGGCGCCGCAACCGTTGCGGAACAAGCAAAAGCGGTGATGGCCCTCGGCGGAACAGCGATTGCGGCCCAAGGGGCTCTCGATCTCAATCAACTGCAGCAGCTGGATAATATCTCTGGCGTTCTGTGGTGGGGGGATGAGGCCACCGGGCGCGAAATCGAGCAGGCGCTAGCAAAACGCGAAGGCCCCATTCTGCCGCTGATCCCCGGTCGCCCCGACCGCGCCCGCGTGCTGGCAGAGCGTCACGTCTGTGTCGACACCACCGCTGCCGGTGGCAACGCGGCCCTGCTGGGGGGTAACGCCTAACGGCAAGGCGAAAGTGCGAGAAGAGCAAAAAGCTACGTCCACCGGGCGTGGCTTTTTCATTTGCACGATCAGGATCAATGCTCCAGGCCCCTGCGCGCCCAGCTAAGCACAGTTCGGCTACCATGAAGATCGGAACGCGACAGAGGTTTTCACACCTGCATGCGCCTATCCGCTTGACCTTGCTGGGGGATCGGCCCAGCCTTCGCTTATGTTTCCATTGCGCGATCACAATCCGTCCGGGCGTACACCCTATGTCGTTTACCTGCTGATGGCGGTGAATATTCTCGGGTATTTCTGGTATTCGACCACCTTTGCCAGCGATCGCAGCCTTGCGATGTTTTACGCCGCCTTTGCCGCCACCCCAAGCGAGATCATGGCCGGAGAAGAGCCACTCACGCTCCTGACCTCCATGTTCATCCATGGAGGCTTGATGCATCTTGCAGGTAACATGCTGTTTCTGTGGATCTTCGGCGACAATCTCGAGGATGAGATGGGGCCGATCCCCTTCCTCGTGTTTTATCTGGTTTGTGGCGTTGGCGCGACTTTGGCGCATGTCCTCTCCGCCCCGAACTCGCCAGTGCCGCTCGTCGGTGCCTCTGGCGCGATTGCGGGCGTCATGGGCGGCTATCTGTTGCTGTTTCCAAAGGCGCGCGTGGATATCCTGATCATCCTTGTGATCTTCTTCCGGATTGTCCCTGTGCCTGCGTTCCTCATGCTGGGGCTCTGGCTCGGGATGCAATTTCTGGGTGGGGTCAACGCGGATCCAAACGGTGGCGGAGTGGCCTATTGGGCCCATGCGGGTGGGTTCTTCATCGGCTTTCTGCTGACGATACCAGCTTGGGTGAAACGTGGTGGCCCGAGGTTCTGGAATCGCACCCACGGGCATCCGCCGCATCCGCAGGCGCAATATTCCGCCACCCGTATCCCACGCATCCCCCGCGGCCAGCGCTCCACGCGCCCCGGCCCCTGGGGGAAATGAGTACCAAAACCAAAGGACGCCCTCAGATGGACACCAGACATGCCACCTGCCATTGCGGAGCTGTAGAGATCGTCGCGGACTTTCCCGAGGGCCTGGCCTCTGCAAGGCGATGTGATTGTTCCTTCTGTCTGCGGCGCGGCGCACCAGCGGTGACGGCGCTGGGGGCAACCCTCAAAGTCCTGCGCGGCGCGGACAATCTCAGCCTCTACACATGGGGCAGCCACACTGCGAAACACTACTTCTGCAAAACCTGCGGCATCTATGTGTATCACCGGCGCCGCTCCGACCCGACCCAATGCGGCGTAAACCTCGCTTGCATCGAAGGGGGCAATCCCCGCACCCATGCTGAGACCTATGGCGACATCGGCTGGAGTGATGGTGTCAACCACCCATCAGACCGCAACGACTGATTTCATCTTCTCATAAATATCCCCGCCGGAGGCATCCCTCATCGCGGCGTCACACCGACAAAGGAAAAGCGCGCCCCAGAGGAGACGCGCTCATAAGACCTTCACCTTGTAACGAACCGGTCAGGTCCGGATCACCTTTGCGAAGCTTTCGAAGATCGGTTCATTGGCGCAAATCACATTGCCGGTCTCGACGATCGACTCTTCCGGGTCGAGACCTTGGCACAGACCACCGGCCTCTTTGACGATGATCACACCCGCAGCAACGTCCCACGCGTTCAAGCGACGTTCCCAGAACCCTTCGTAGCGACCCGCCGCCACATAGGCCATATCCAGGGAGGCAGAGCCCCAACGGCGCACACCGGCGCAGGCCGGCATCAACCGCGCGAGGTCTTGCAGGGTTTCCGGCAGGTCCACGCGACCAGCAAAAGGCACGCCCGTTGCAAAGATCGACTCGATCAGACGGTGACGCGCGGAGACACGGATACGGGTCTCGTTCATCCAAGCGCCCGCACCTTTTTCAGCAAAGAACAATTCGTCTTTGGCCGCGTCATAGATCACGCCCGCAACGATCTGGCCTTTGTGCTCCAGCGCGATGGAGACGGCCCAATGCGGCAGGCCGTGCAGGAAATTGGTGGTGCCATCCAGCGGATCCACAATCCAGCGACGGGTCGGATCTTCGCCTGCGATCTCGCCACCCTCTTCGGCCAACCAGCCATAGGTCGGGCGCGCGCCCATCAACTCATCCTTGAGGATCTTCTCGGCTGCAATGTCGGCCCGGCTCACGAAATCCCCGGCGCCTTTGGTCGAAACCTGAAGGTTTTCGACCTCGCGGAAGTCTTTCACGAGGGAACGGCCTGCCTTGCGGGCGGCCTTGATCATCACATTGAGATTTGCGCTACCAATCATTGTACGAGCTGTCCTTGCGGGGGGAGATGTCGGTCAAAGGGTGCCCATACACGGGCTGGCCGCGCTTGCCAAGGGCGAAACCGGACCTCTTTAACATATGGTAAACCGAAGCGCTGTGGCTTTGCATGGTTTTCACGATCCCCTGCCCACCGTTTTGAGGAAGCAGGGGCTGTGATCTTCACTGGTGTTGCAGCTTGCGCGCCTCAACACGCGCCAGACGGATCAGCTCTTGCATATAGGGCTTGCTTTCATCCTCGGTGCGGATCGCCGCATAGAGCCTGCGAGTGATCCCCTCTTCTGTCAGCGGGCGGGTCACATAGTCAGAGGAATATTTGACCTCTCGCACAACCCAATCCGGCAGCACCGCGACGCCGCGGTTTGACGCCACAAGCAGGAGGATCACCGCCGTCAATTCAACCTTGCGCACGCTGGCAGGCTCAACCCCTGCCGGGATCAGAAGCTGGCTGAAAACATCCAACCGCGTCCGCTCCACCGGATAGGTAATCAGCGTCTGGCCGCGGAAATCCTCTGCCTCCACAAAAGGCTTCGCGGCCAAAGGATGCTGGCTCGAGGCAACAAACACGGGGGCATAATCGAAGAGTTCGATAAAGGTCACCCCCGGCATATCCTCCGGGTCAGAGGAGACGACAAGGTCCACCTCCTCACGCATCAAGGCAGGCATCGCCTCAAACGCCAGACCCGGCCGAATATCCACGTCGACGTCGCCCCACGCCTTGCGAAAGCCCTCCAGCACAGGAAAGAGCCACTCGAAACAGGCGTGGCATTCGATGGCGATATGCAACCGGCCCGCTTCACCGTCGCGCAGCGCAGCGAACTCCGCTTGCGCAGCTTCGACCTGCGGCAGAATCTGCTCCGCGAGGCGCAATAGACGCATCCCCGCCGCCGACAGCTTCATAGGTTTAGAGCGACGCAAAAACAGCTCCACGCCGGCTTGCTCCTCCAACCCTTTGATCTGGTGGGACAAAGCACTCTGTGTGATGTTCAACTGATCCGCGGCGCGCGCCAAACCGCCTGCTTCGTGGATCGCTTTGATGGTCCGAAGATGACGGAATTCGATGTGCATCCCGTGGTTCGCCTCATGTTGTTCTTGAGAAATATGAATTTGCTTCACTGATAGCCCGCATGTCACAAGGGGTCAAACAGGTAGCGACACATTCGCTGCAAGAAACGACATCCCCGCCTAAGGCCGATGCGCCGAGGCACCCGAGGAGTAAAGATATATGACGACGCCTGAGATTTCCTTTGAGTTCTTCCCGCCGAAAAACCTCGAAGCTTCCTTCCGTCTTTGGGACACGGTGCAGTCACTGGCCCCTCTGGCGCCGCGCTTTGTCTCCGTGACCTATGGCGCTGGTGGCACCACCCGCGAGTTGACCCGCGATGCGGTGACCACGCTGCACAAAAACTCCGGCCTGCAGGTTGCGGCACATCTGACTTGTGTGTCGGCCACGCGCGAAGAAACGCTGGCAATTGCCGATCAATACGCAGAGGCAGGCATCACAGATATCGTTGCCCTGCGTGGGGACCCGCCGAAGGAACAGGGCCGTTTTCAACCCACACCCGAGGGCTTTAACTCTTCCGTCGAATTGATCGAGGCCTTGGCGGCAAAAGGCAAATTCACCCTGCGCGTCGGCGCCTATCCCGAAAGCCACCCGGAAGCGGCCAGCCAGCAGGCGAATGTGGAATGGTTGAAGCGCAAGCTTGATGCCGGTGCGGATGAGGCATTGACCCAGTTCTTCTTTGAATCCGAGAGCTTTTTCCGCTTCCGCGATGCCTGCGCCAAGGCAGGGATCGACACCGACAAGATCATCCCCGGCATTCTGCCAATTGAGAACTGGAAAGGCGTTCGTCGCTTCGCCGAAGCCTGCGGAACCACGGTTCCGGCATGGCTGGACGAGGCCTTTGAGAAGGCTGAACGGGATGACCGCTGCGATTTGCTGGCCACTGCGCTATGCTCCGAACTTTGCGGTGAATTGCTCGCCGGCGGTGTGAAGAAGCTGCATTTCTACACGCTGAATCGCCCGGAGCTGACCCGCGATGTGTGTCATGCGATCGGTGTCAAATCGAAGGTCCGTCTCGAGAACGTGGCGTAAGACTTGCCCGCCCGGCAAGCGTCCTCCTAGCGTCCCTTCGTAACGCTGACAGGAGGACGCCATGCCCGTTGCCACATCCCCCACTGACCTCATGCCTCTGAGCGAGATCGCGACGATCTCCGGTCTGGAGTTTATGACGGGCATTCTGGAGGGGCGCCTGCCCGGCCCGCCGATCGGGGCCACCATGGGCTATCACCTGCACAGCGTCGAAGAAGGCCGCGTGGTGTTTCGTGGCACGCCAGAGTTCCACGTGACCAACCCGATGGGCACGGTGCATGGCGGCTGGTACGGCACGCTCCTCGATAGTGCCATGGCCTGCGCCGTGATGACCCGTGTGCCAAAGGGCTCCGTCTACACAACGCTGGAATATAAGATCAACATCCTGCGCCCCATCCCTCTCGGCCTAACCGTGGACTGTTGGGGCGAGATTGACCACGTCGGGCGCTCCACTGGGATCGCGCATGGCGAGATCCGGGGTGTCGAAGATGGCAAACTCTATGCGACAGGCTCCACCACCTGCATCGTGATGAAGATGTCACCCGGTTAATATCGTTGTCGAAAGCTGCCCATTTGCAATTGCCGAATTGGGATTGAATGGCTGGGTTCAACGCGTGTGGCCTGCCCGTCAAGCAAGGATCCCATAGAGCGCTTCGCGCTTGAACTTGAGCTCAAGGTCTTCTGCGATCTTTTCTTTCAGCGCTTCAACCTCTGCCTCAAGTTCCGAAACTTTTACGCTGGCAGAGGTCCTGACGAGCTCATCTCGAAAACTCACTGCTGCTGCTTTAAGCTCAGCATGCGCTGCCACGACGCGATCAAGCTCCTCTTGCAATGGGTGAATGGAAATACGCCGGGCTGCAATCAATTGCGACAACTCGTCGGAGGCGGAGGGTTGCCCGCCCTCCAGGAAAGCATCCACCACATTGTCTAACTCCGCGGGCGTTTGAACCACCGCAAGCCTTTCGCTGAGGAGTTCGGCATCCTGTTTCACATCGCCCGTCATCGCGGATCGAAATTCGGCGATCGAGAGCGTGCCGCCGTTGAACCGAGGTGTCCCGACCCCGTCATCGAGGCGCTGCATCACCTCATCGAAACTGAGTCCCGAGGATTTTATCGGCGCTGCTGACTGCGAGGAACCGATCCCGAACGTCGTGCTTTGCAATGGAGTAATGGTCATTCTGACCTCCTATGAAACCGCTGGCTGGAGCGTGCCATCCAAAGTTTAAGTGAAGGTGCAACCGCTCAATGCCGAATACGTTCAAATCAGAACCACGTCTGCGAAGACTGCCAGTTTTTGTTTTCCTCTCTTGCCCTTAACGCCACAAGGCCCCCACTCGGAGGCGCGTCTTTATTGCGCAGAATTATCGAAGAGAACGCACCTCAACTGATCTCCCGCGACAGAAAGCCACGGAATGGGTCTACTTGTTCCCTTGCGTTTTGCGCCGCGGCGCATAATCTAACCAAAACTTAGAACCATTCTAAAGGATGCCGGCCATGGCTGCCTTTCTGTCCAGCAAACGTCGTTTCTCGCAATTGAGCGAGCAAGAAGTCCTCGCCCTTGCCATCTCCGCCGAGGAGGATGACGGGCGCATCTATCGCGGCTATGCGGCCCGGTTGCGCACAGATTACCCGGCCAGTGCAAAGATTTTTGACGAGATGGCGCAGGAAGAGGCCGAACATCAGCAGCGGCTGATCGCGCTGCACAAACAGCGGTTTGGCGATACGATCCCGCTGATCCGGCGCGAGCATGTGGCGGATTTCTACTCCCGTCGCCCGGTATGGCTGATGGATACGCTGTCGCTGGACGAGATCCGCACCCAAGCCGAAACGATGGAGCAAGACGCCCAGCGCTTTTACGAGGCCGCTGCCCGGCGCACCACAGATGCGGATACCCGCGCCCTGCTCGCTGAACTCGCCGCCGCAGAGGCGCAGCACGGCCAAGATGCAGCGTCCTTGCGCGATGCGCATCTAACCGATGAAGCCCGCGACGAGGAAGCCGAGACGGCGCATCGGCAATTTGTACTGACTTGGGTGCAGCCGGGGCTTGCGGGGCTTATGGATGGATCCGTCTCGACCCTTGCGCCGATCTTTGCCACCGCCTTTGCCACCCATGATCCCTGGACCACCTTTCTGGTCGGGCTTGCGGCCTCAGTCGGGGCGGGCATCTCGATGGGGTTCACCGAGGCGGCCTCGGACGATGGCGCGATCTCGGGGCGCGGCGCGCCGGCCAAGCGCGGTTTTGCCTCTGGCATCATGACCACAGTGGGCGGTTTGGGCCATGCGCTGCCCTATCTGATCCCGCATTTCTGGACGGCGACCACCATCGCCTTTGTCGTGGTGTTCCTTGAACTTTGGGCGATTGCTTGGATCCAAAAGAAATATATGGCGACGCCTTTCTTGCGTGCCGCTTTGCAAGTTGTCCTTGGCGGCGCGCTTGTTTTGGCGGCGGGTATTTTGATTGGGTCGGGCTAATCCAAAGTCCGCTTAATGCGGTTTTTGACGCCAAAACAGTAGGTTGAGCCAGGAACTTGACCGGCGACTGGCGTTGGCTTGATAGACACTGGGGTGGATCTTCTCGCTGGGGTCCTCGCCAACCTTGCGCCGACTGCGCAGCAGAAAAATCTTCCCCCACCCAGACCACGTCCCAACGGAAGGGGCATCCGGGTCGACAGAAAACCGCATCCGCCAATCGCGCGGCAAGGGAAGGCCTGTCATTTCAGCGCGCTCCAACATCCAGACCAAAGAGATATTGGCAAGCGGCCGAGCCGCCTCATAGTCGCCGATATGGCCGCCCACATCGCCATGGGTGCCCCGGAACCAAACCTGTTCCACCTGCCCTTCAAACCCTTTGACCGTTTCCCACAGGACCGGGCTGTAGACATCGCGGGTTTCATCAAGGGCAAGCGCCTGAAACCCCGCTTTCACATGCGGCCCCAATTTGTGGTCGTGAAAGGCGTGGCGGACGTCCAGCCACCGCCAGAGGATCGGAACCCGCAAGCCCAGCGCCTTTACCGTGTCCCAAACGCCGACCATCTCGACCTTCACATCATCATGGCAATGGACGCGGCGAAAGGCGGCGCGGGTGTCTGGATCCCCGCCAAGCTGGTAGTGCCGGTAGGCCGTGCGGATATGACGGACCGTCGCATGCTGCTGCTTCAACAATCCTACCGAGCCGAGAATTCCGGCCAAGGAGCGCACCGCATAGGCGCCGCGCGAATAGCCGATCAGAAAGATCTTGTCGCCCGGACGGTAGCGAGAGGCGAGGTAGCCATAGGCGCGGCGGATCTTGCGATTGATGCCGCGCCCGACCATGACGTCGGTGGTCTTGCTCCAGGCGCTCCATTGCACGCCGGCCTCGTAATAGACCGACATGCGGGGGCCCATTTCTTTGAGCAGCCGATAGGTGGTGCCGGCATGGGTCTCAAGCCCCGGTTCCAGCGTCGACATAGTGCCGTCAAGGATGATCACATGGCAGAGGGGACCGCGCGAGACGGTCTCGGAGGAATGGACAGAGACCGGACGTGTCCGGCCCAGCCATCCCAGTACGCCCTTACTCAGCCGCTTGAGGAACATCCTTTAACAACTCCCATAGTTTGACCGGAGTGAACGGCATGTCCACCTGCCGGATGCCGCGATCCCAAAGCGCGTCTTGCACCGCATTGGCAACCGCCGCGAGGGCGCCGACCGTGCCAGCCTCGCCGCAGCCCTTCATCCCCATCGGGCTCTGGGTGGAGGGCACCGGCTCTGAGGTGAAGGCGACCCATGGCATATCCTCGGCCCGGGGCATGGCGTAGTCCATGAACGTTGCCGTGAGGAGCTGGCCATCCGCGTCATAGACCACATGTTCGAGCATCGCCTGACCAAGGCCCTGGGCGACGCCGCCATGCACCTGACCTTCGGCCAGCATCGGGTTGATGAGATTGCCAAAATCATCGACCACCGTGTACCGCTCCACGCGCGACTGACCGGTTTCCGGGTCAATCACCACCTCCGCCAGATGCGCCCCATTGGGGAAGGAGCGCCCCGGCAGCTTGGCCTCCGCCTTGTGGCGCAGAAGGTCCAGACGCCCACGCGCGCGCGCCAGATCAGCGGCTTCGAGCATGGTGGGGGTGAGGTTGGAGCCGGGTGCACGGAAGGTCTCGCCATCAAAATCGAGCGCGTCTTCGTCGACGCCCATTTCCTCCGCCAAAAACGGCGTGAAGGAAGAAACCATCTTGTCCACCGTCGCCAGTGTTGCGTTCGCCTGCGTGGTCACCGAGCGCGAACCGCCGGTACCGCCGCCCTTGGCGATGCGATCGCTGTCGCCTTGTACCACCTCGATCGCAGTCACAGGGATGCCGGTCTGGTCGGCAAGGAACTTGGCAAAGACAGTTTCATGCCCCTGACCGTTGCTCTGAGTGCCGACATAAATGGTCACGCCGCCGTCCTCCCGAAATTCGACATCCGCGGACTCGGAAGGATCGCCCAAAATGCTTTCGATATAGTAACAAAGCCCAACGCCCCGGTAACGCCCTTCGGCCTCATCTGCCGCACGGCGCGCGGCAAATCCGGCCAAATCGGCTTCTTTTACAAGGCGGTCGAGCACGAGATTGAAGTCCCCCACGTCATAAGATTCATCACTGACGGTTTTGTAGGGAAACTGCGCGGGCGCGATAAAGTTCCGCCGCCGGAGCTCCAAAGGGTCAATGCCGAGGTCACGGGCGGCACGGTCCATCACCCGTTCCAGCACATAGATCGCCTCAGGCCGTCCTGCGCCGCGATAGGCGTCGACTTGGGTGGTATTGGTATAGATGCCGTCCACCTCGATCCAAGCTGTGTCGATGTCGTAAACCCCGGCCAGCACGCGCGAGAACAGCGTGGTCTGGATCGGTTGTCCAAAGGTGGAGTTATAGGCGCCAAGGTTGCATTGGGTATGCACCCGGTAGGCGGTGATCTTCAGATCGGCATCAAAGGCCAGTTCCGCCAGCGAGGTCAGATCGCGCCCGCCATTGTCGCTGAGCATCGACTCGGTGCGATCGGCCACCCAAGTCACCGGACGCCCTAGGGTGCGGCAGGCATGGGCAACCGCGAAATACTCCGGATAAGGCCCCGCCTTCATGCCAAAGCCGCCGCCGACGTCGGGAGTGACCACATGCACCGCTTCGGGATCAAGACCCAGCTTTTTCGACAGCTGATCCTTCATCCCCCAGACGCCCTGCCCGCCAAAGGTGAACTTCAAGCGCCCGTCGAGCCATTCCGCATGACAGCCGCGCGGCTCCATCGCGTTCACAACGATGCGGTTATCCGCCACTTGCAGGCTGACGGTATGGGCGGCGGCGGCAAAGGCAGCCTCGGTCGCGGCCTTATCGCCCAAGCCCCAGTGAAAGGCACGGTTGTCCGGCGCCTCGGCATGGATTTCCGGCCCGCCGACGGTCAGGTCGAGTTTGACGTCGAGATCATCGTAATCAAATTCGATCAGCTCCGCCGCATCGCGCGCTTGCTCCAGCGTCTCGGCGATCACCACAGCGACCGGCTCGCCCACGTAGCGCACCCGGGTCAGGGCCATGACCGGACGTTCCGGCGCTGCCCCTTTGCTGCCGTCGATGTTCTTGACCAAGGCCCCGTCCAGCCGCGCCTCGACACCGGCATCGAGCAGATCTTGTTGGGTCAGGACCAAATGCACACCTTCGGCCTCACGCGCATCGTCCACGTTCAGCGTGGTGATCTCCGCATGGGCCACCGGGCTGCGGAACACATAGGCGCGCAGGGCGCCTGCGGGCATCGTGTCCTCAATATAGCGGCCCTGCCCGATCAGGAATCGCTGATCCTCGACCCGTGTCATCGGTTGGCTTTTGCCGAATTTCTCCACGCGCTGGTTCATGACCCCGCTCCCTCGCATCCATGTTCTGTTGCGGCGGAGCCTAATGCGCGCGGTGGCTTTGTCCAGTCATAGCCCTGAACAGGTGAAGGAAATTTCGCACCCGCTCTCCTGATTTACGGCACCGCACCCTAATGCGGCCCGCAGAAAAGAGAAGGCCCGGGCTTCTAGCCTCAGGTCAGCTCAAACACCGAAGCGCTCAACCTGACCGGAGACGGAAAGTCCGGGTCTCAAGGTGTGATAGGCCGCAGTTGGGTGGGTGGGTGGGGGTGGGCTGCGACCTTCGACGCTATTTATTTCAAATGAGACTTAATAGCTGGTTATCAAAAACACCTCATCGCGAGATTATCGCAAAATTCTTTGCGCCCTCCCCGCTCCGTGTTCCGCACTTTCCCTTTGTCGCCTCACGCGCTATGAGCGACTCTGACGCGGCCCTTGCGGCTGCATATCGTGATTTCGACGCAAAAAGACGACGGACGGGGCATTCTCATGGCACTGGAAAAGACTTTTAACGCAGCCGAGGCGGAGAGCCGCCTGTTTGACGCTTGGGAAAAGGCGGGCTGCTTTACCGCCGGCGCCAATGCGCGCCCCGGCGCATCGACCTATTGCATCATGATCCCGCCGCCGAACGTCACCGGCGTTTTGCACATGGGACATGCCTTTAATAACACGCTGCAGGACATCCTGATCCGCTGGAAACGCATGCAGGGTTTTGACACCCTCTGGCAGCCGGGCACCGACCACGCGGGCATTGCGACCCAGATGGTGGTGGAGCGTCGCTTGGCCGAGAGCCAGCAGCCCTCGCGCCGCGAGTTGGGCCGTGAAAAGTTCCTGGAAAAAGTCTGGGAATGGAAAGAGCAGTCCGGCGGCACCATCATCAACCAGCTGAAGCGTCTTGGCGCCTCCTGTGACTATGACCGCACCGCCTTTACCATGGCGGGCGCGCAGGGGGACACTCGCACCGGCCATGAGAACTCGCCGAACTTCCATGACGCGGTGATCAAGGTCTTTGTTGAGATGTACAACAAGGGTCTCATCTATCGCGGCAAACGACTGGTGAACTGGGACCCGCATTTCGAGACCGCGATCTCCGACCTTGAGGTGGAGAATATCGAGGTCGCCGGCCACATGTGGCACTTCAAATACCCGCTCGCCGGCGGCGAGACTTATGAGTATTTGGAGAAAGATGAAGAGGGCAACGTCACCTTCCGCGAGACCCGCGATTATATCTCCATCGCCACCACCCGGCCCGAGACCATGCTGGGCGACGGCGCGGTTGCGGTTCACCCCTCGGACGAGCGCTATGCGCCCATCGTCGGCAAGCTGGTGGAAATCCCGGTCGGCCCCAAGGAACACCGCCGTCTGATCCCGATCATCACCGATGAATATCCGGACAAGGACTTTGGCTCTGGCGCGGTGAAGATCACCGGCGCGCATGACTTCAACGACTATCAGGTCGCCAAGCGTGGCGGCATCCCGATGTATCGCCTGATGGACATGAAGGGTGCGATGCGGGCCGATGGCGCGCCTTATGCCGATGAAGCCGCCAAGGCGCAGGCCCATGCACAGGCCTATTTGTCGGGGGGGGCCACTTTCACCGAGAATGAGGTGGATGCGATCAACCTCGTGCCCGATCACCTCCGCGGTCTCGATCGGTTTGAGGCGCGCAAACTCGTTGTGCAGGAAATCACCGACGAGGGTCTGGCCGTTATGCAGACCGTCACCGCGATGGTGAAGGATGAGGACGGCAACGAGCATGAGGTCACGCAGACCGTGCCCTATGTCGAGAACAAGCCGATCATGCAGCCCTTTGGCGACCGCTCCAAAGTCGTGATCGAGCCGATGCTGACCGACCAATGGTTCGTCGAGACCTCCAAGATCGTCGGCCCGGCGCTGGATGCTGTGCGCAATGGCGATGTGAAGATCATGCCGGAGTCGGGCGAGAAGACCTATTTCCACTGGCTGGAGAATATCGAGCCCTGGTGTATCTCGCGCCAGCTGTGGTGGGGTCACCAGATCCCGGTTTGGTTCGACGCGGACGGCAACCAATTCTGCGCTGCAAGCGAAGCAGAGGCGCAAGCACAGGCTGGCGAAGGCGTGTCCCTCACCCGCGACCCCGACGTGCTCGACACCTGGTTCTCCTCTGGTCTCTGGCCGATTGGTACGCTGGGCTGGCCCGAGTGGTCTGAGGAGACCTCGAAATACTTCCCGACCTCGACGCTGGTGACAGGCCAGGACATCCTGTTCTTCTGGGTGGCCCGGATGATGATGATGCAGCTGGCTGTCGTTGATCAGATCCCGTTTGACACCGTCTACCTGCATGGCCTCGTGCGCGACGCCAAGGGCAAGAAGATGTCGAAATCCACCGGCAACGTCATCGACCCGCTTGAGATTATTGACGAATACGGCGCCGACGCGCTGCGCTTTACCAATGCGGCCATGGCTTCGCTCGGCGGTGTGCTAAAGCTCGATATGCAGCGGATCGCGGGCTATCGCAACTTTGGCACCAAGCTTTGGAACGCCGTGCGCTTTGCCGAGATGAACGAGGTCTTTGCCGAGACCGTGCCGCAGCTCTCCGTGGACCAACTGGCCCCCAAGGCTGCCGTCAACGCCTGGATCGTGGGTGAAACCGCCCGCGTGCGCGAGGCGGTGGACGAGGCGATGGAAGCCTTCCGGTTCAATGACGCCGCGCAGGCGCTCTATGGCTTTGTCTGGGGAAAGGTCTGCGACTGGTATGTGGAACTGTCCAAACCCCTCCTTCAGGGCGACGACGCCGCAGCGCAGGCCGAAACCCGCGAGACCATGCGTTGGGTGCTGGACCAGTGTCTGATCCTTCTGCACCCGATCATGCCCTTCATCACTGAAGAGCTCTGGGGCATGACCGGCACCCGTGCCAAGATGCTGGTGCACGCCGATTGGCCGACCTACACAGCAGCAGATCTGGTGCGCCCCGAAGCGGATGCCGAGATGAACTGGGTCATTTCCGTGATCGAGAACACCCGCTCTGCCCGCGCGCAGATGCGCGTACCGGCAGGGGCGTTTGTGGATGTGCTGGCGATCAGCATCGACGCCGCAGGTCAGGCCGCATGGGATGCCAATGAAACGCTGATCAAGCGTCTGGCCCGGATCGAAAGCCTAACCAAGGTGGACAAGCTGCCCAAAGGCTGCGTGGCGATCTCTGCCCCCGGCGCCTCCTTCGGGATGCCCTTGGCGGACCTCATCGACATTGACGCCGAAAAAGCGCGCTTGGAAAAATCTCTTGGCAAATTGGCCAAGGAACTGGGTGGCTTGCGGGGCCGGTTGAACAACCCGAAGTTTATTGAAAGCGCGCCGGAAGAGGTGATCGACGAAGCACGCGAAAACCTCGCCGCACGCGAAGAAGAAGAGACGACACTCAAAGAGGCGCTGGCGCGTCTCGCCGAGATCGGCTGATCCCCTGCGGGGCTGACCGCAAAATGACAACAAAGATCGCCCGGCGCTTGCGTCGGGCGTTTTTCGTTCGGCCAGAACAGCTTGCCAGATGCGCAAACCGGGCATTTCCCCGTGAATTTATCAGGATTGATCCCTAGCTGGTGATTGCCAAACCGTGCGTTCTGGTACAGCTTGGGACGTGAAACGACAGAGGCCGGTCACCGGCCCGGACTATGGTGGGGGAACCAGATGGCCAAAGGATATTGGGTCGCACATGTCGATGTGGACGACATGGAGCGTTACAAAGACTACATTGCCGCCAATGCAGCCCCCTTTGCCGATTATGGCGCCAAGTTCCTCGTGCGTGGCGGCCCCAAAGAAGTGCGCGAAGGCGCAACCCGCGCTCGGACCGTCGTGATTGAATTCAAAGATTTCGCCACCGCCAAGGCCTGTTACGACAGCGTTGCCTATCAAGAGGCCAAAGCGCTGCGCGACCCTGTTTCGACCGGCGATATGGAAATCGTCGAAGGCTACGACGGCTAAGACAGGGGGTGAGGAGACTATGATGCTGAAGAAGCTGTTCCAGGCGTTCCGCCCGCCGCAGAACCAGAACCTGCCCGATCCAGACGCGGAACTGGCGCTTGGGGCACTGCTGGTGCGGATCGCGCAATCGGACCGCGCCTATCTCTTGGAAGAGATCAGCCTGATCGACCGCATCCTTGCGCGGCTTTACGGGCATAACGCGATTGAGGCCGCCAAAGTGCGCGCCACTTGCGAGAAACTGCACGCCGCGGCACCGGAGACCGATACCTTCGGCCGTCTCATCCGCGAGACCACGGGCCTTGAGGAGCGCATGGCCGCTCTCGATGCCCTGTGGGAAGTGGTGCTGGCGGACAATCACGAGCATCAAGGCGAGGTCGAGATCGTCAATGACGCCTGCAAAGCGATGGGCCTCTCCGTGATCGACAACAAGCGGGCGCGCGACAAAGCGCGCTCCAAGCTCACCCGCCCCGTGATCGACGGGGAGGAGGCCTGATGTTCAAAGACTTTCTTGATCGTCTGTTGGCCCCGGCGCCCGCAATCCTGCCCGATGAAGATGCCCGCCTTGCTCTGACAGCCCTCTTGGTGCGTTTGGCGCGGTCCGACAATTCCTATGACGACAGCGAGCGCGACCGGATCGACCGGATTTTGCGCAGCCGTTTTGCGCTGGATGGCGGGGCCTCGCAAATCCTGCGCGAACAGGGCGAAGGGTTGGAGGCCGAGGCGCCGGACACCGTTCGTTTCACCCGCGCGATCAAGGACGCGGTGCCCTATGAGGAACGGACCGGGGTGATAGAATCGCTCTGGCAGGTGGCGCTTGCGGATGGCAAACGCGATGATGATGAGGATGCGCTCATCCGTCTCGCCGCCAGCCTGTTGGGCGTGAATGATGTGGATAGCGCGATGGCGCGCCAACGTGCGGAGGCTCGCGCATGATCGCCTGTTTGCCGATGTATGATCGCCCCGAAACGGCGGCGGCCAATGATGCCCTTTGGGATGCAATCCGGTCGGAACTCGGACGCGGTCCTGAAAAGCTGACCCGCGACATGGATCTTTGGGAGGTTTGGCGCTCCCCGGAGCTGCTGCTTGCCCAGACCTGTGGCATGCCGTTTCGGGCCCGTCTTTATGGCGATGTGGAACTGGTTGGCACGCCGGACTATGGCCTGCCCGGCTGCCCGGAAGGGCACTACAACAGCGTCCTTATTGCGCGCGCCGATCAAGCTGGCACCAAGCTGCGCAGCTTTGACGGCAGCCGCTTTGCCTATAATGACCCGGTGTCTCAATCCGGCTGGGCTGCTGCGATGATGCTGATGCGGGCGGAAAACATCCTGCCGAACACATTGGTCGAAACCGGCGGCCACCGTGCCTCTGCCGAGGCGGTTGCTGAGGGACGCGCAGATTTTGCGACGCTGGATGCTCTGACCTGGCAGTTGATCGAGACTTATGAGCCCGATCTGGCCGCAGCACTTTGCGTTTTGGATCGCACGGAGCCGACGCCTGCCCTGCCCTTCATCACCGCCCTTGGTGAAAACCCGGCGGCTATTTTGGCGGCCATGCAAGCGGGGCTGGAAAAGCTGGCACCGGAGCATCGCGAGGTCCTGCATCTGAAAAAGGTCATCTACCTCACCCCCAGCGATTACCTTGCCATCCCAACTCCGCCGGGCCCGACCCTGATCAAAGATCGTCTGGCGCGCGAGCGCGGGATCAAGTGAGGCCAAGCGATCTGAAGAAGGCTTTCAACCGGGTAACAGACAGGACTGCCTAACACTTGCACCTTCTGGCAGTTTACGCAGCGAAATTGGTCAAATCGGAAGATGAACGCCCCCTTTGCACATTGCAATCGCCCGGAAAGTCAGTCCAATAGGTAACAGTTTGACTAAACAGACGGATATTGACGCCTTGACCGACGACACCCCCGTACTCGAAATCCGCGGATTGCATAAATCCTACGGTGACCTTGAAGTGATCAAAGGGGTGGATATCACCGCCAAACGCGGTGACGTGGTGTCTCTGATTGGCTCCTCCGGTTCGGGCAAGTCCACGCTTCTGCGGTGCTGCAACCTGCTCGAAGACAGCCAACAGGGCGATATCCTTTTCAAAGGCGAGCCCATCACTTGGCGTGGAAATGGCATGTCCCGGGTTCCCGGCGATGCCAAACAGGTGCTGCGCATCCGGACGAACCTGTCCATGGTGTTCCAGCAGTTCAACCTGTGGTCCCATATGACCATTCTGCAAAACGTGATGGAAGCGCCGCTCACTGTGCTGAAGCGCGACCGCGCTGAAGTGGAGGCCTCTGCCCGCAAATACCTCGACCAAGTGGGTATCGGCGACAAATGCGACAACTTCCCAGCGCAGCTTTCGGGCGGCCAGCAACAGCGCGCCGCGATTGCCCGCGCGCTCTGCATGGAGCCTGAGGCGCTGCTGTTTGACGAGCCCACCTCGGCGCTCGACCCCGAATTGGAACAGGAAGTGGTCAAAGTGATCAAGGATCTGGCGCGCGAAGGCCGCACCATGTTGATCGTGACCCATGACATGCGGATGGCAGCGGATGTCTCCGACCATATCGTTTTCCTGCACAAAGGTCTCATCGAGGAAGAAGGCTGCCCCGACGAGATCTTCGGCAATACCCGCAGCGAACGTCTGCGGGCCTTCCTGTCGTCCACGCGACAGGCGCAATAACCACCAATAATCAAAAGACCACCCAACAGACTATAACGGGAGTTACCTCATGAAATCTCTGCTTCTTGGCTCTGCCGCTCTGGCTCTGTCCGCCAGCTTTGCTCTGGCCGACACCGTGCGTCTCGGCACCGAGGGCGCCTACCCTCCGTACAACTTCATCAACGACAAAGGTGAAGTGGACGGTTTTGAGCGCGAGCTGGGCGACGAGCTGTGCAAACGCGCCGAGCTGACCTGCGAGTGGGTCACCAACGATTGGGACTCGATCATCCCGAACCTGCTCTCCGGCAACTACGACACCATCATCGCCGGCATGTCCATCACTGCCGAGCGTGAAGAAGTTGTCGACTTCACCCAAGGCTACACCCCGCCGTCGCCCTCCGCCTATGCGGCTCTGTCTGACGGTGTGGATCTGGCAGGCGGCATCATCGCAGCCCAGACCGCAACCATCCAGGCGAACCACGTGGTCTCCACCGGCGCGACTCTGGTTGAGTACCCGACCCCGGACGAGACCGTCTCTGCTGTGAACGCAGGCGAAGCTGACGCCGTTCTGGCCGACAAAGACTTCCTCGAACCGATCGTTGGCTCCTCGGACCTGATGTTCGTTGGCGAAGACGTTCTGCTGGGCGATGGCATCGGTATGGCCTTCCGCGAGAGCGATGCTGAACTGCGCGGCAAGTTCGACGCCGCGATTGCCTCCATGAAAGAAGATGGCTCCCTGAACGAGCTGATCACCAAATGGGAAGTCGGCGGTACCTGGTAATCGCCCCTTCCTGTTCGTCTGAACAGGTTTGAAAGGGGGGCCTTTGCCCCCCTTTCGCCTTCCTCCTAGACCATCCGCCCGCGCCAACGCCTGTGCCCGCAGCCAGCTATACTCAGCCCGCCAAAGCCCAAGCCGCAGAGCGCCCCAGATGATGAGGCCCGCCATTTTCTCCTATTGCTCTGATCCGGCTACCCTGGACGGCCTCCAGTGGCTGAGCTGCTATCTCACCACCGGCAAGCACATGGGCTTTTACGTGTCCTTTGGCACTGTGCTGCTGCTGTTGGCGATCACCGCGCCCATGGCGCTTATGTTCGGGTTCGGCGGCGCTATCGCAGCCCGGTCTCGGTTCGCGCCGATGGCATGGTTCGGCAAAGGCTATATCGCCATTGTGCGCGGCGTGCCGGACATCGCCTTCTTTCTCTTCTTCGTCATTGCGCTGGATCAGGCGATCGAATGGCTGCGCCATCAGGTGAAATGCCCTGATTGGGACGCGCCAATTCGCCAAGGCAATGACTTCATCGTCTGTGCAGCGGCCAAGATGCCGCTCAATACAGCGCCGCAATGGATCCATGAAATCTATGGTTTCACCATCGCCGTTGTGACCTTTGCCATCGTTTTCGGCGCCTTTGCCGCAAACGTGTTGTTTGGCGCCATGCGCGCGGTACCCCGTGCTCAGATTGAGACCGCCGAAGCCTATGGCATGTCCCACCGCCAAGCCTTTTGGCGCGTGATGGTGCCGCAGATGTGGGTCTACGCCCTGCCCGGCCTCTCTAACTTGTGGATGGTTCTGATCAAGGCGACCCCTCTGCTGTTCCTCTTGGGCGTCGAAGACATCGTCTATTGGGCGCGTGAATTGGGGGGATCGAAGACCGCGCAGTTCACCGACTACCCGCATGGCGACTGGCGCATGTGGTATTTCCTCGCCTTGCTGGTCTTCTACCTCGGCTTCACCCGTGTGTCCGAGGTGGTTCTGTCGCGCATCACCCGCCGCCTTAGCCACGGCCAAGCGACGCTTGGCGGTGAAGCGCAGCGCAAGGACAAGACTAAGGGCGAAGGAGCCACCGCATGAGCTGCTATGAGACCTTTCAGGCCTATGCCTTCCGCTCGCTTGGCTTCGGTGAGCGCCTTCTGCCGCGTTCGGATTTCACCCTGTGCGACCAATTCGTTCTGATCGGCTCTGGCCTGTTGTGGAACGTGTACTTTGGCGTCTTTGCGGTGCTGACCGGGTTCTTCTTTGCCAATGCACTGGCGGTCGCAAAAAACTCTGAGAAGCGCTGGCTGCGCGGGGCGGCGAACACGTTCATCTTTGTGTTCCGTGGCTCGCCCCTGTTCATTCAGTTCTTCTTTGCCTACTTCCTGTTCCTATCGCTCAAAAGCGTATCGCCCCTGTTTCACCCGCTCTCCGCGGCATGGCTTGGTGCGCTGATTGTGCTGTTCCTGAACACCTCCGCCTATTCGGCCGAGATCTTCTACGGTGCCCTGCGCTCCATCCCCAAGGGCGATATCGAAGCAGCAGACGCCTATGGTCTGTCTGGCTGGTCGCGGTTCCGCCGGGTGATGTGGCCGACGATGATGCGGTTGGCATGGCCTGCTTACACGAACGAGGCGATCTTCCTCTTTCATGCAACGACGCTAGTGTTCTTCTCAGGCTTTCCGGCATGGCGCCAACAGGGCGATGCGCTTTATTACGCGAACTACTTCGCGGACAAGACCTTCAACCCCTTTGTGCCCTACCCGATCCTAGCCCTGTATTTCATCCTGTTGACGCTCTGTATCATTCTGCTGTTTGGCGCGATCAACAGGCGCCTAAACCGGCACCTCCCGCAGGAACGACGGTCCAAAATGCGGTTCAAGATGCAGATGATCCGCTAAGCCGATACAAGAAAGCTCCCTTCGGGGGGCTTTCTTTTTGTCCTCACGTTCATGCTTGCCGACAGGAATGCAGAGGTTCTGTCTGCATCTGAAGCTTTCCCTTCACGTCAGCTCCTATTTTTGATCAAATTTGCTTGCCAGTCTCCTCGCGCCACGCCACACTGGCCGCAACAAGAAAGGAGCCTGCGCATGGATCTCACTGCGCTCAGAACAATCCGCATCGCCGCCTGTGACCTCAACGGTCAAATGCGTGGCAAACGTCTCCCCGCAGGGATGGCCGCTAAACTTCACGAAGGATCGGCTCGGATGCCCTACTCGGTCCTCAACGTGGACATTTGGGGCCGCGATATCGAGGACAGCCCACTGGTGTTTGAAACCGGCGATGCCGATGGCATCCTGATGCCAACCAAACGTGGCGCGGTGCCCATGCCGTGGCTGGCAACACCCTCCGCCCTGATCCCGATGAAAATGGTCCATGAAGATGGCCGTCCCTTCCTCGGTGATCCGCGACAGGTCCTGGCCTATGTGCTGGACCGGTTTGACGAGAAAGGCTGGACCGTTGCCGCTGCGACTGAGCTGGAGTTCATCCTGCTCGACGATTCCGGCCAACACCCCCTGCCCCCGATTGACCCGTTGACGGGACGCGCTCTGGACCAGCAGTCCGTGCTCTCCATTGCCGAGCTTGATGCCTACGACGACTTCTTTACCGACCTCTATGACGGTGCTGAGGCGATGGGCATCCCAGCGCAGGACGCGATTTCCGAGGCGGGCCTTGGCCAGTTCGAAATCAACCTGACCCATCAGGACGCCATGCGCGCTGCGGATGATACATGGCTGTTTAAGGCCTTGGTGAAAGGGGTTGCACGCAAACATGGCTTTGCCGCGACCTTCATGGCAAAGCCTTATGGCGAAGAAGCTGGCAATGGGATGCACGTCCATTTCTCGATCTGCGACGAGACCGGGCGCAACATCTTTGACAACGGTGGACCAGAGGGCACGGCGGAGCTTCATGCCGCTGTTGCTGGCTGTATTGCTGCGATGCGCGACAGCACGCTGATCTTTGCGCCGCATGGCAATTCCTACGAGCGGCTAATCCCGGGTGCCCACGCCCCGACTTCGGCGGCCTGGGCCTATGAAAACCGCACAGCTGCGATCCGCATTCCCGGTGGCAACCCCGCTGCACGGCGGATTGAGCACCGTGTGGCGGGCGGCGATATCAACCCCTATCTGATGCTCGCAACGATCCTTGGATCGGCCCTCATTGGGATCGAGGATGGCATGACGCCCCCGCCCCCCTTTGAAGGGAACATCTATGAAATCGAGGGGCTGCCACAGCTTGCAGGAAGCTGGGAAGAGGCCATCGACCTCTTTGAAAACAGCCCCCTCATCGCGCGGATTTTGCCCCCCATGGCGATCCGAAATCTGGTCATGACAAAGCGGCAGGAATTGGCAGGCTTTGCGGAAAAGCCCGCAGAGACTCATTGGTTCTCTTGGCTCGAGGCCGTATGACAATGTGGCAGGGCCGGAGTACCCTCCGGCCTCTCCATACGCGAATTTTTGATCATATTTGGTGACACATGAAGATCGGCATCCTGCAAACCGGCCACGCGCCTGACGAACTGATCCCCAGCTTCGGCGAATACGACCGCATGTTCCAAAAGATGCTCGCCGGACATGATTTCACCTTTGAGACTTACTTTGTGGTGGATGGACAGTTTCCAGCCTCGATCGACGCCGCCGACGGCTGGCTGATCACCGGGTCCAAACACGGTGCCTATGAGGACCACGATTGGATCCCTCCGCTAGAGCAATTCATCCGTGACATTCACGCCGCCAAACAGCCGCTGGTCGGCATCTGCTTTGGCCACCAGATCATCGCGCAGGCGCTGGGTGGCAAGGTGGTGAAATTCGAAGGCGGCTGGAGCGTCGGTCATACCGATTATCGCCTGCACGGTGCGCCGGTTAGCCTCAATGCATGGCACCAGGACCAAGTGGTCGAACTGCCACCAGAGGCCTGTGTGGTGGGGGAAAGCGACTTCTGTAAGAACGCGTTCCTCTCATACGGCGACCACATCTGGACGTCACAGCCGCACCCCGAGTTCACGCCCGATTTTGTTGAGGGCCTGATTGAACATCGTGGTAGAGGTGTGCTGCCGGAGGACCAGCTGAAAGCTGTCACCGCAAATCTGAATACCCCTAACGACTCCGCAACTATTGGACACACCATCGCGGAGTTCTTCAAGAAAGTGAGGACCTGATGTCGACCCCGACGAGCTGGCAGGATCAACTGCCCGAAGCCGCCAAGACCTATCTGGAGGGCCGTCGTCTCGACGAGGTTGAATGCGTCGTCTCTGACTTGCCGGGCATCGCCCGGGGCAAGGCGGTGCCGGCATCAAAGTTCGCGAAGCAGGAATACTTCCACCTTCCCGACAGCATCTTTTACCAAACCATCACAGGCGATTGGGCGGATGCGGCGGATGAGGATGGCTGGATCGAAAAAGACATGATCCTGCGCCCCGACATGAGCACCGCAACGGCCGCGCCTTGGACAGGCGACTGGACGCTGCAAGTGATCCATGACGCCTATGACCGTGACGGTGATCCGATCCCCTTCTCGCCGCGCAATGTGCTGAAACACGTCGTCAGCCTTTATGAGGCGCAGGGCTGGAAACCTGTGGTGGCACCCGAGATGGAATTCTATCTCGTCGCCCGCAACATCGATCCTGCGCGTGACATTCAACCGATGATGGGCCGCTCCGGTCGCCCAGCAGCGGCACGCCAGGCCTATTCGATGACGGCGGTGGACGAATTCGGCCCGGTGATCGACGACATCTATGACTTTGCCGAGGCACAAGGGTTCGAGATCGACGGCATCACGCAAGAAGGCGGCGCAGGCCAGTTGGAGATCAACCTGCGGCACGGCTCGCCCGTGAAACTGGCTGATGAGGTCTTTTACTTCAAACGCCTGATCCGCGAGGCGGCTTTGCGGCACGATTGCTTTGCCACGTTTATGGCCAAACCGATCGCGGATGAGCCGGGCTCGGCCATGCATATCCACCATTCGGTGATTGATATTGAGACAGGAGAGAACATCTTCTCCGGTCCGCAGGGCGGCGAAACCGATGCGTTCTATCACTTCATCGCCGGTCTGCAAAACCATCTGCCTGCGGGTCTGGCGGTTCTGGCGCCCTATGTGAACTCTTACCGGCGCTATGTGAAAAACCACGCCGCGCCGATCAATCTGGAGTGGGCGCGAGACAACCGGACCACAGGTATTCGCGTGCCGCTCTCTGGGCCGAAGTCTCGCCGCGTGGAAAACCGTATCGCTGGGATGGACTGTAACCCCTACCTCGGGATTGCCGTATCTCTCGCTTGTGGCTACCTCGGCCTGATGGAAGAACGTCGCCCCACCCGCCAGTTCAAAGGCGATGCCTATGAGGGGGAAGGTGACTTCCCGCAGGTCATGGGACAAGCGCTGGATCTGTTCGAGGAATCTAACGCGCTGCATGAGGTGCTCGGCCCGGAATTCGCGCGCGTTTACAGCACCGTCAAACGCGCAGAATACGAAGAGTTCCTGCAAGTGATCTCCCCTTGGGAGCGTGAGCATTTGCTGCTGAACGTGTGATCTCTTTGGCGTTGTGTCCCATCTCAGGGGCCCACGCCATTTGAGTATTTATAGAAAGATGAAAGACCGCCTCGCCGACCAAAGGGTCCCGCGGGGTGGCCGGACTATGAGACGACCCCATGGCGCTGAACCTTCTGCATGCAAACGACCGTCCCGGCAAATATCCGCAAAGCTGGTATGCTGCCACCGCGACCCCAGGGGTCCACTACCCCTCCTTGACCGGTGGCGTTCGGGCGGATGTTTGCATTGTGGGTGCAGGCTACACCGGCTTGTCCGCCGCCCTGCATTTGGCTGAGGCGGGCCGCTCAGTCGTGTTGCTGGATGCGCAGCGCGTCGGCTTTGGCGCCTCGGGGCGCAATGGTGGGCAATTGGGCTCCGGCCAGCGTCAAGATCAGGAAGTGCTGGAAAGCATGATGGGCGCCGATGATGCGCGCCATCTCTGGGCCTTGGGAGAAGAGGCCAAAGATCTCGTCAAGGATCTGATTGCAAAGCACAACATCGACTGCCACCTCAAACCCGGCGTCGCGTGGACCGCCGAAAGCAACCGAGATGTGCGACACCTGCACGACTACGGTCGGCATTTGCAGGACCGTTATGGCTACGATCAGATCGAACTTCTTGATGCAGAATCCTGTCATGCCATGTGCCCCTCGCCCGCCTATAAAGGCGGTATTCTGGATCACGGCGCCGGGCATCTTCACCCATTGAACCTCGCCCTAGGTCTTGCGCGGGCGGCCTCTGCGGCGGGCGCGCAAATCTATGAGCGCAGCGAGGTCTTTGCCATTGAAGAAGGCCAGCAGGTCGAAGTGCGAACTGGCGAAGGCACGGTGCGCGCGGATCATCTGATCCTGGCCTGTAATGGCTATCTTGGCGGCCTCAATGGCCAAGTGGCCGCACGCGTGATGCCGATCAATAATTTCGTCGCCGCGACAGAGCCCTTGGGCGATGATACGGCGCGCGTCTTGGCCCGCGATGTGGCCGTGGCCGATAGCAAGTTCGTGGTGAACTATTTCCGTCTCAGCCATGACGGGCGCCTGCTGTTCGGCGGGGGAGAGAGCTACGGCTATCGCTTCCCGACCGATGTCGCCGCGAAAGTCCGTAAACCGATGACGGAAATCTTCCCGCATCTTGCGGATGTGAAGATCGACTACGCTTGGGGCGGCACGCTTGGCATCACGATGAAGCGCCTGCCCTATTTGGCTCGCCTGTCACCGCGCGTTCTTACGGCATCCGGCTATTCCGGACACGGTGTTGGGACCGCAACCCATGCCGGTCGCCTGATGGCAGAGGCCGTCGCAGGACAAAGCGAGGGCTTCAACACAATGGCGCGCATTCCCACATCGCCCTTCCCCGGCGGCGCGCGAATGCGCTCCCCGTTGTTGGTGCTTGCGATGACATGGTTTGCCCTGCGAGATCGGATCGGTCTCTAGATCGCTCCCCTTGTCCCCTCTCTCATTCTGCCCAAAAGAGCTTCGTCACTTCGCAGCTGCAGAATGAAGCCTGTTGAAATCCGCCGAATCCCTAAGGGGATAGATGTCGGGCACCCCTAGGGCAAATCCGGTCAAAGTGCCCCAAACGGGCCGGATGAGTGAAACAGTTTCGTGAAATTTCCGCCCCACAAGCATCTGTTTCCGTGGGACTCCTTGGCTTCGCAGGTCCATTGTTTTATAATTCTGAAAAGGTAAATTCAGGAATTTGAAATATGAGCGAAGCCTCCTCCGTCGCGGTTCCAAATGTCCACCAAGGCGAACCGATCCCCGAAGCAGCCCGCGCGGCCATCGATGCCCTGATGCAATCTGGCGACCTGTTTCGCTATACGGCGCCTGAGAACGCCCCCGTCTCGCTGCTGGAGACAGAGTTTGCCGAACTCCTGGGTTCCAAATACGCTCTTGCGGTTTCCTCCTGCTCGGCTGCTTTGTTCCTGTCGCTCAAGGCGCTTGACTTGCCACGCGATGCGCGCGTGTTGATCCCCGGCTTTACCTTTGCTGCAGTGCCGTCCTCAGTCGTGCATGCGGATTGCGTTCCGGTGTTGTGCGAGGTGGGCGAGAACTACCGCATCAACATGGAAGATTTCGCGGCCAAGCTGGAGGAGGATATTTCTGCAGTCATCATTTCGCACATGCGGGGGCATACCTCTGACATGGATGCGATCATGGCCCTCTGTGATGCCAAGGATATTCCTGTTATCGAGGATGCGGCCCACTCGCTGGGCACCACCTGGCATGACCGCAATATCGGCACGATCGGCAAGATTGGCTGTTTCTCCTTTCAATCTTACAAGATGCTGAACGCGGGCGAAGGCGGTATTCTAGTCACCAACGACGCCGATCTTGTCGCGCGTACCGTGATTATGTCCGGCGCCTATGAGCACAATTGGCAAAAGCACAAACCGGCATGTGGCGACAATGGCACCGCATTGGCAGAGGCTTTTGCGCGGTGGCAGAACCGACTGCCGCTCTATAACCTGCGCATGAGCAACCTGTCTGCCGCTGTGATCCGTCCGCAAATCCCGGAGTTGGCGCGTCGCGTCGCCGATGGCCTCAAGAACCACGACTATGTGGCGGATCGCTTGAACCAGCATGCACATTTCCACGTCCCTGCCCCGCTGGCACCGGAGCGTCGTGCACCGGATTCGATCCAGTTCAATCTTGTCGATATGGATGACGCCCAGATCGAGGCTTTCTCCGCCGCGACCGCCGCGCGTGGTGTGAAGGTGCAGATCTTCGGCCGCTCGACCGACAATGCGCGCGCCTTCTGGAACTGGCAATTCATCAAGGATCTACCGGAGCTTCCGAAAACCCGCGCCATGTTGATGAAAGCCTGCGATGTGCGCCTACCTGTGCGTCTGACCCGCGAAGAGCTGGATGTGATCGTCGATATTCTGGTTGGCGCCGTCGAAGAAACCATGGCCCGCGTCGCCGCCTGACCGATCGGTCAGCAGAAACAACGAAAGCCCCGGATATTCCGGGGCTTTTGCGTTCAAGTACCTCAGTTGGCTTAGCTGAGCTTGGAGAGTTTCTCTTGCAGTTCAGCAAGTTGCCGCTTGATAGAGGACAGATCCTCTTCGCCTTCTTCTTCGCCAGAATCCCGGCCGCCGCCTGTCCAGCCACCGCTGAACCCGCCGGTCATCGCCTTGAGAAAAGCTTCTTGCTGGGCTTTCATGGCCTCGAAGCCCGGGATCTGAGCCATCGGGTTCATCGCGTTCATGTTCTCCATCATCTTCGACTGGCTGTCGCGCAGCATGTCGAAAGACGCCTGCAAGAACTGCGGCATAACACCCCCGCCGGGCACCATGTAGCTGCGCACCAAGTCGTTCAGAACATTGACCGGCAGCACGTTTTCGCCGCGGCTTTCGTGTTCTGCAATGATCTGAAGCAGATATTGGCGCGTCAGGTCGTCGCCGGTCTTGAGGTCAAGAATTTGCACCTCGCGCCCGTCCCGAATGAAGCCTGCGATGTCCTCAAGCGTGACGTAATCGCTGGTCTCGGTGTTGTAGAGCCTGCGGCTGGCATAGCGTTTGATAAGCAGAGGTTTATCGGTGTCCGCCATTCTCTCTCCCCCGGAATTTGCGCGTTGCAGAAAAATCCTAGGCGAGGTGATTTCAAAAGGAAAGCACAGAAAACAAAAGGATGCACCGCGCGCCCCTTGGACGCGCGGCGTAAATATGCAGATGCAGCAGGTCGGAACTTAGATCCAGCGGATCGCATTCTCCGCTGCACGGCGGGTTTGAGGGTGACGTGGCGGGGTAGAGCGATAGCCAAAGGCCGCCATAACAACTGGTTTCAAAGCCGCGGTATCAACACCGAACTTTTGCGCTAGAATGTCACTTACTGGGGCGATCTCGAACCCTTCGATGGGGCAACTGTCGATTTTCATCAAGGCCGCCGAAGTCATCATATTGCCGAGCGCGATATAGGCCTGACGGGCTGACCAATCGGTAATCTGACGGTCCGTCTCGATGTGAAAATCACTGGTCTGAAACTTCTCAAATGCGCCTTTGAACCCCGGCAGCGCCTCAGCCGGGACCTGTTTCACCTCGCGCAAATGCTGCTCCAAATACTCCGAACCATGCGCCATCGTCTGGCCTGTGTGGCCCAGAAAGATCACAAAATGGCTCGCGGTGAAGAGTTGCCCTTTGCTGCCGTTCATACGGCCATTGGCGCCCCAAGCGACATCTTCCAACAGCGCGCGTTTGTCGTGGTCTTGCACCACGAGGATCTGCCAAGGCTCTAGCCCAAAAGAGGATGGAGACAGCCGTGCCGTCTCTAGGATGGTGTTGAACTCCGCCTCGGGAATTTTCCGCGAGGCGTCAAACTCCTTCGTCGCATGGCGAAAGGCAAAGGCGTCGAGGATCTGAGTTTGAATAGAGGATTGGTCGGACATGATTGCGTCTCCGGTCTGATTTATGATCGGAAGATATGACCGCCCACCCGGAGGGACTATTGCGCCAAATTGGGAATTAAATTCCCACCTGCCGGTACAATCAATAGGCCGCCCCTGCCCTTAGACAGGCGCCATAGAGCTCTTCATTGGTGGCCCGAATGCGCACGCTGAGGAAATCGAGGAAAACCTTTACCCGGGCTGGCATCAATCTCCCTGGCGGACGCACCGCCCAGATGTCCATCTTGGGAACGAACGTATAGTCGGGCAAAACGCGCACGAATTTGCCTGCCTTTAAATCAGGCCCAGCTTTCCACAGCGAGGCGACGCCGATCCCCACGCCCGCGCTGACCCAAGCGCCAATCGCCGCGCCAAAATTTGACCGCAGCGGCGCGCTCACCTGCACGCGATGCTCCTGCCCGTCAGGCCCCAACAGCCGCCAGCTGCGGGCCTCCCCCAAGGCCAGACAAGTATGGGTGGCAAGATCCGCTGGCACCTGAGGCACGCCACGCTGTGCCAGGTAGTCAGGATGCGCCACGAGGGTCATCGGATTGTCATCCACCTTTTGGGCAAGCAGCGTGGAGGGCGCCAACTCGCCAATCCGAAAGGCCAGATCAATCCCAAGGGCCACGATATCCAAGACCTGATCCGTCAGGTTCAGATCGACCTGCACCTGTGGATAGGCCCGGTGAAATTCCGGAATGAATGGAATGATATGAGTTTCGGCAAAGGTGGCCGAGGCCGTCACACGCAACAGCCCGGAGGCCTGTCCTTTATCCTGCGAAAGCACCGTTCGGAGGTCTTCGACATCGTTCAGGATACGCTCCGCATATTCCCGCAGGATCTCACCATCCGGCGTCAGAGTGACAACGCGCGTACTGCGGTGAAACAGCTTCACACCCAAGTCACGCTCCAGCGCCTGAATGCGTTGGCTGGCATTGGTGGTCGAGAGGCCAAACTCCGCCCCTGCCCGGCCAATCGCCCCAAGATGTGCGACGCGCAAGAAGAGCTCTAGGTTCTTTAAATCCGGTGCCATCTTCGCTCTCCAATTGCTGCCTCAGGAGAATAGGCACGCAAGCCCGCCGTTTCATCCCATCCGACACAGAAAAAGGGCAGGCCCTGTGGCCTGCCCTTTTCTTCGAGGTCCCGTTGGTTGGGAGGAGAGCTAAACGGGCCCTCGGACGTTCCAAACCGGCGCTTATTTCGCGGCAGCGGCTTTCTTCGCAGCAGTGGTCACCTCTTCGGTGGCTTTTTTCACAGCGGCGGTTGCTTCTTCGGAGATGTCTTTGCCAGCAGCCATCAGCAGCTCAACGGTGTCCATCTGCACTTTTTTCGCAACTTCAGCGAAAGCAGCCATGTTTTCGGCAGCCACTTCAGCGGAAGCGGAGGCGAAATCGGTTGCGGCTTTGGCGTAGTCTGCCGGCTCAGCTTTTGCTTTGGACATTTCACCCATTTTGGAGAGGGTGTCTTTGGTCCACTTGGAGGAGATCTCAGCGTTCTTCTCAGCGGCGTCCAGAGCAACTGCGGAGAGTTTCTCGTTCAGCGCGGCGGTGTTCTTGAAGAAGTCTTCCATCGCGGTGGTGTCAACCGGGAAGGACGCCATCATGTCTTTCATCATCGCGGTAAAATCTTGGGTCTTAGCCATGGTACTCATTCCTTATTACGTCCCCACACATGGGGCTTGAGGGTGGTCCGAGCGGGCTCGTTCCCGCTGTTGATACCTATGTACATGCTGCGACGCAGCATTTCAAGAGAATTATGCTGCGTCGCAGAAATTTCACCGTCAATTTACGAAACTGCCACTTTTGGCGTCACCGCTTTTCGCGCCAGCGCCCACGGTGTGAAAGGCGCCTCAGATCTTGGCCTTCGCGCGGACATATTGCCCCGGCGCCGCCTCCAACGCTGGATAGGCTTTGTTCCCCGGGTCACGGGCGGGCACCTGTTTGCCGGAGCGCTTTTTCAGCCAGTCTTCCCAACGTGGCCACCAAGAGCCTTGGGTGAACTCTGCACCGTTCATCCAGGCATCCGCGTCGAGCTTGAGATCCTCGTTCACGTAGTGGCCGTATTTGTTGCGGCTCACCGGATTGACGATGCCTGCGATATGACCGGACTGGCTGACCACGAATGTCTTGGAGCGCGAGCCCATCTGTTGCACGCCACGATAGCAGTCTTTCCAACGCGCAATGTGGTCGGTCTCACAGGTGATCGCCATCAAGGGTACATCCACGTCGCGGACATGGAGTTTCTCGCCAAAGAGTTCAAACCCCTCGCCCGCAAATTCATTGCCCTGACACAGGCCACGCAGATATTGCACCGCCATCTTGCCCGGCAGGTTAGCGCCATCGCCGTTCCAGTACAGCAGATCAAACGCAGGCGGCGTTTCCCCCATCATGTAGCTGCGAATTGCGGGACCGTAGACAAGGTCATTCGCCCGCAAGAAGGAGAAGGTGCGCGCCATAATATAATGCGGCATCACCCCGTCTTCGCCGATCTCTTCCTCGATGGCATCCACGAAGTCGTTTTGCAGGAAGGGGGTGAAATCCCCCTGATCGGAGAAATCCGTCAGCGCCGTGAAGAAGGTCGCGGATTTGACCGATTTATCTCCGCGCTTTTTCATCAGCGACAGGGTCAGGCTGAGTGTGGTGCCCGCGATGCAATAGCCTACCGCGTTGACTTGCTTGGTACCGCAGATGTCTTTCACAACATCGATGGCCTTCAGGAACCCATCTTCGACATAATCCTCCATGCCGATCGCCGCGTAATCATGATTGGGGTTCACCCAAGACACCACAAACAGCGTGTAGCCTTGATCCGTGATCCATTTGATCAGGCTGTTCTTCTCCTTGAGGTCAAGGATGTAGAACTTGTTGATCCAGGGCGGGAACAACACGATTGGGGTCTCGTGCACGGTTTCTGTTGTGGGCTTGTATTGAATCAACTCCATCATCCGATTGCGGAACACCACATCCCCGGGTGTGGTCGCAATGTTCCGACCGATCTCAAAGGCGGTCTCATCCGCGAGGCGCACGATCAATTCGCCATCGTTGGCCTCGAGATCCGCAACCAGGTTCTCCAGCCCGTCAATCAGTGACTGCCCTTCGGTCTCCACTGCCTTTTCCAAGGCGTCCGGATTGGTCGCGAGGAAGTTGGTCGGCGCCATCATGTTAATGATTTGATCGGCAAAATAGCTCAGGCGCTGTTTGTCGATCCGGTCAAGATCATCGACCTCTTCAACCGCATTCCGGATTGCCTCGGCATTGGTGAGATACTGATCGCGCAGGAATTTGAAGTAGGGATTGCTCTCCCACATCGGGTTGGCGAAACGGCGATCGCCCGGCGCGGGTTTCGGGGCTTCGACCTCTTCGTCTTTCTTGGCGATGGCTTCGGCCATCATCTGCTGCGCCTCGGCGAAGTTCAGCACAGACTTGCCCCAATATTGGACCTGCTGCTCCAAGAGTTTGGTTGGGTTCTGCGTCATAGCCGTCCAATAGGATGATGCTGCACGTGCAAAGAGCTCTTGATTCGGCCCGTCCAAACCGGGGTTATGTGGCTTCTTATGCGCCATGACCTCCATCAGGCGCTTGGACAACTGCTCGACGCGATCAAGATTTTCCTTAAGCCGGTCAATCTGTTCTGCGGAGGTGGCTTCAATTGCCTTGTCAGTTGTTGTCATCTTAAGGAAACCCTCTTAATCTTTCTGCTGTGCAGAATACTTGCCCAGCCATTCTACGGCAAAGTGGCCAAAGGTCCCAATCCGCCGGAGTGAGCCGGCGAAATCGGGTTGAAACCGCGGCACGAAAGCACCGCCAAGGAGACGCGCATGCGTAACATGATGTCCTATGACCTGATGGAGACGGTTCGCAACGCGAACCAGTGGCTCGGCGCAACCGCCCTGTCCATGGCCTCCTACCCCGCCTTTGCTGCCATGCCGAACCCCATGTTGAGCTGGATGGCCGCGTGGGGCAAGGTTACCGAGCGCAGTTTTGAACGTATGGTCGCAAAGCCCGACTGGGGCATTCACGCGACCACCCTCGCCGATGGCAAGGACCATCTGGTCGAAATCGACACCGTGGTGGAAAAGCCTTTTGGCGACCTCATCCACTTCCGCGTGACTGATCGCGATGAGCAACCGCGCAAAGTTTTGGTTGTGGCGCCGATGTCCGGCCATTACGCGACACTCCTGCGCTCTACCGTGAAAAGCCTCATCGAAAACTGCGAAGTTTACGTGACAGACTGGCACAACGCCCGTGACATTCCGGTTTCCGCAGGCAAGTTCGATGTTGAGGATTATACCCTCTATCTCGTTGATTTCATGCGCCACTTGGGTCCGGAGACCCATGTGGTCGCGGTCTGCCAGCCAGCCCCGCTGACCCTCGCAGCCACTGCCTATCTGGCGGAGGAAGATCCCAAGGCGCAGCCCTCTTCGCTGACCTTGATCGGTGGTCCGGTTGACCCTGATGCGACCCCGACAGACGTGACCGATTTTGGCCGTCGCGTAACCATGGGTCAGCTGGAACAGACAATGATCCAGCGCGTTGGGTTCAAATACAAAGGCGTCGGCCGTCCGGTCTATCCGGGCCTGCTGCAGCTGACCTCCTTCATGTCGATGAATATGGACCGCCATTCCAAGGCGTTTTCCGAGCAGATCCTGCGCGAGAGCCGGGGTGAAGCCTCTGACCATGATGCCCACAACCGCTTTTACGATGAGTATCTTGCGGTGATGGACATGCCGGCAGAGTTCTATCTGTCGACTGTGGAACGTGTCTTTAAGAACCGCGAAATCGCGCGCAACGTCTTCACCGTTGAAGGCAAGCGCGTGGACATCGGCAAGATTTCCGATGTTGCGGTGAAAACCGTCGAAGGCTCCAAAGACGATATCTCCGCCCCCGGTCAATGTATCGCGGCACTGGACCTGTGCACCGGCTTGCCGAAATCCAAAAAGGCAAGCCACGTGGAACCCGGCGCGGGCCACTACGGCATCTTCGCGGGCCGGTCCTGGCGGAACAACATTCGCCCGCTGGTGATCGACTTTATGGATGCCAACGCGCGTAAGGCAACGCCCGAGAAATCCAGCGCCCAGGCGGCCAAGTAATCATGTCGTCTTCGGACGATCTCACGTTTTCCTGCCGCTGTGGGAGCTTTTGCGGGCATCTTGCAGCGGCAGGCGTCAAACCCGGCGCACGTATCCTGTGTCATTGCGCAGATTGCCGTGCGGTTGAGCTTTATCACGGGTGCGATGATCCAACCGGTCGCGGCGTTGATCTGTTTCAGGTCAGCCCCGATATGGTCACGATTGATCGCGGCGCAGAGCATCTGCGTTTGATGCAACTGTCAAAACGCGGTCTCTATCGGTGGTATGCAGGATGCTGCGGAACACCTTTGTTCAATGGCCTGCGCAATCCGAAGATGCCCTTCATGGCGATCCGCTCCGTGTTGTTTCAAGAACCGGATCGACTGGGACGCATCATCTCCGAAGCCTTTGTTCCCCAACAGGGAAAGCCACCCATTCACAAGAATGCGGGACGTATGACCTTTAAGCTCGCAAGCCGCATGATTGCCGCTTGGGTGTCAGGACGGTGGCGGTTGACTCCGCTGTTCGACATGTCGACCCGCCAGCCGAAAGCACAGCCTCAGATCCTTAGCAAAGAGGAACGGCGGTGACCCGCAGCTGATCCCAAAACAACCTTTAACCGGTGCGCAAGAACGGCCCCTGCGTGCCTCGATCGCGCCGGATGCTGGCAAAACGCGCTGGCACCGCGTCCTCCCCCAAGCCACTTTCGTCCTCTTGCATCTCGCCAACCATTTGGAACATGGGGCGCGAAAACCGGCGCCGCGGAGGTTTGCCCGCCGCAGGCTGGTTGGAGGGAGAGCCTCCATCAGGACTTGCGCCGACATCCAAGTCTTTCTTAGAGACGGCCCCCTGCATAATCCAGTTGAACAGAATTTGGGTGACCTGCTCGGGTTGTTCCAACAATGGCATGTGCCCGGCGTCTTCGATGAGTTCCAAGCGCGCGTGGCGCATCAACTCGGCAGTAAAAAGCTGCCGTTTCACCGGCACGATCGTGTCATGCACACCTGAAATCAGCAGAGATGGCTGGACCGCGCGCCGTAACACCGCCTGCATATCGCAACGCCGCTGCATCATACGGCTTTGCTCGACGAACACTTCCGGACCAAGATCCTCGGCCATATCGGCCAAATCGCTCATGATCTGACCGCGCATATGGCCCGGAGCAAGGCTGGTGATCGGACAGACCTCTTGCATAACCGCCCGCAGGCGTCCCGTCCGCGCTTGAATGATCCAAGGCTCCCGTTCCGCCGCCTGCGCCGGGGTTTCTGGCAGAGGGCTGGCCCCTATGAGCCCGATTCCGACAACACGCTCTGGCGCCTTTTGCAACAGAGCCATGGCGACAGAGCCACCAAGGTCCGCTCCAAGAACACTAAAGCGGATAGGCAACTGGCACAGCAACTCTTCTGCGACATCCTCCACCCGCTCGGCCCCGCGCACAGGCGCAACCATCACCGGCAGATATCGGGACAGGACCCTGACCAAAGGATCCCAAACCCGACTATCGCTCATGAAACCGGGCAGAACCACAAGGGGGTACCGCCACAGCTCCGCTGTCTCGCTTGTAGAAACCGTCATCGTAACCTGCCTGCATTCTGGCGCACCTATTTATGGTGCTTGGGTGAATTACATGTCCCAAAGTACGCGGCAGCAAGGACTTTTTTACTATCCGTAAAATTGGTTAAGGATGTGTGACCCCATCAATACCCGTTCCAACGAAAGGCGCCTTCGGTGGAAAGTGGGGAATAGGGGTTATGAGCAATCTCCCAGATATGACCGTCTGGCGCCCGAAAATACCCGATTGTTCCGCCCCAGAAAATCGGCCCAGCAGGACGCAAAATCTCGGCACCGGCCTCCTTCGCCCGCTCCATGAGGGGCGCGACCTCTTCGGCAGACCGGACATTGTGGCTCAATGTCATTGCTCCAGTGCCAAGCGCCTCGACCGGCAAGCTCAGATCCTCAGCAAGCTTGTCGAGCGCATATAGCCCGATGGTCTGCGACATCAGATCAAACGCGACCACGCCATCCGGGCTCTCCGCCCGCACCCAACCGAGCGCTTCGTAAAACTGTGCCGCCTGTTCCACATCCCGCACACCCAACGTAATCAGGCTGACTCTTTGCTCCATCTCTTCAACTCCCCAACATGAAAATGACGTGGCCATTCGACCACGTCACCTCCTACCACCCACGGGAACATTTGACGAACAAATTCAAATTAACAGATGATCACCCGCAGATCTCTTCGACAGCCGCCACGATCAATGACAGGCAGGTGTCGTCGGAGAACCTATGGTCCGCATCTTTGACCAAAGTCAGCCGCATATCTGCACAGGTCGCATGGTCCAACAACCGCAGAGCCGTCTCTGTCGATACCGCGGAATCATCCGTCCCCTGCAAGCAGCGGACCGGAAACGGCAGATCAAGCGGGCTGCGTAGCACAAGGTTCTGGCGCCCATTCTCGACCATCCGCTGGGTCACGATATAGGGCTCCATATAGTCGCTAGGCAGTTCAACCTGGCCGCGCGCGGCCAACTCGGCCTTTTGCGCCTCGGTGAAATTCGCCCAATAGCCATCTTCGGTAAAATCAGGCGCGGCGGCGATGGTGACCATGCCCTTGACCCTCTCCGGTCGCGCCTTGGCCAGCAGCAAGGCCTGCCAGCCCCCCATCGACGATCCGACCGGAACAATGGAGCCTTCCGTCAGGTGATCGACCGCGGCCAAAGTATCCTCGTGCCAATCCCCGATGCAGCCTTCTTCAAAGGTTCCGGAACTGATCCCATGCCCCGAGTAATCAAACCGCAAGAAGGCCTGCCCCCGCGCACGCGCCCATTCCTCAAGATAGAGCGCCTTGGTACCTTCCATGTCGGACTTTAACCCGCCCAGAAACACCACGCAGGGGCCCTGCCCTTCGGTTTTGTGATAGGCAATGCGGCGTCCCTCGGTGGTCTGCAGATACTGCGGTTCCATCAACTGTCTCCCAAATCTCGTTTACTCTCACATGCCACGGGTTCGTGGATTCTCCAAACCCAGCCCTTTCACCTTCTTTTAAATATTCCGGGGAGCGCGAGGGGCAGTGCCCCTCGCATCCGATACATTCGGCTACAGAGTTGATTTTTCCAAAGGAATGCCTTGACCCTTCCCGCCCCCTCGGCCAAACACCAGTTACGCATATAACCCGCAACCGGGCGTTCTGTGGGCGCCAAACCGACGAGGAGAGCCAGACTATGGCCCAGATTTCCCTCACATTCCCCGATGGCAACGCACGTTCCTATGAGGCAGGCATCACGCCCGCCGAGGTCGCTGCTGACATCTCTACTTCGCTTGCCAAAAAAGCGATCTCTGCCACCGTTGACGGCAAGCACTGGGATCTCCAGTGGCCGGTCAATGCGGACGCATCCATCGCCATCCATACCCTCAAGGATGAGGACCAGGCCAACGAGCTCATTCGCCACGACCTCGCGCATATCATGGCGCGGGCCGTGCAAGAGATTTGGCCCGACACCAAGGTCACCATCGGCCCGGTGATCGAAAATGGCTGGTATTACGACTTTGACCGCGCAGAGCCTTTCACGCCCGAGGATCTCGGCCTCATCGAAAAGAAGATGAAAGAGATCATTAACAAGCGCGATGAAGTCCGCACCGAAGTTTGGGACCGTGACCGCGCGGTTCAGTTCTACAAGGACAACAACGAGCCCTACAAAGTTGAGCTGATCGACGCCATTCCCGGCGATGAGCCCCTGCGCATGTATTGGCACGGCGACTGGCAGGACCTTTGCCGTGGCCCGCACCTGCAGCACACCGGCCAAGTTCCCGGCGATGCGTTCAAGCTGATGTCGATTGCTGGCGCCTATTGGCGCGGCGATTCGAATCGCCAGATGTTGCAACGGATCTATGGCGTCGCCTTCACCGGCAAGGAAAAGCTCAAGGCGCATCTCACGATGCTGGAAGAGGCTGCCAAGCGTGACCACCGCAAGCTCGGTCGCGAGATGAACCTGTTCCACATGCAAGAAGAGGCCCCCGGTCAGGTCTTCTGGCATCCGAACGGCTGGAAAGTCTACACCACCCTGCAAGACTACATGCGTCGCCAACAAGAGCGCGGCGGTTATGTCGAGGTCAACACGCCGCAAGTCGTGGACCGCAAGCTGTGGGAAAAATCCGGTCACTGGGACAAATACCAGGAGAACATGTTCATCGTTGAAGTGGATGAGGAGCACGCTCGCGAAAAGGCCGTGAACGCTCTGAAGCCGATGAACTGCCCCTGCCACGTTCAGGTCTTCAATCAGGGTCTCAAATCCTACCGCGACCTGCCGCTGCGTATGGCCGAGTTTGGCTCCTGTGCGCGATATGAACCCTCGGGTGCCTTGCATGGCATCATGCGGGTGCGTGGCTTTACGCAAGACGATGGTCACATCTTCTGCACCGAAGATCAGATCGAGTCTGAAACCGCTCGTTTCATCGCCTTCCTGTCGGAGATCTACGCAGACCTCGGGTTCCACGATTGGACGATCAAACTGTCGACGCGGCCCGAAAAACGCATCGGCAGCGATGAAAGCTGGGACTTCGTCGAAAAAGCTCTGGGCGATGCGTGTAAAGCGGCTGGCTACGATTTCGAGATTCTTGAGGGCGAAGGCGCCTTCTATGGTCCGAAGCTGGAATTCACGTTGACCGACGCCATCGGCCGGAACTGGCAGTGCGGCACCCTGCAGGTTGACCCCAACCTGCCGGAACGTCTCGACGCGACTTACATCGGTCAAGACGGCGCAAAGCACCGCCCGTTCATGCTGCACCGCGCAACGCTCGGTTCGTTCGAACGTTTCATCGGCATCCTGATCGAAGAGCACGCCGGCAAACTGCCGTTCTGGCTCGCCCCCCGTCAGGTTGTGGTGGCCTCCATCACCTCTGAAGCGGATGATTACGTGAACGAAGTGGTGGAAACGCTCAAAGCCGCAGGCGTGCGCGCTGAGGCCGACACCCGCAACGAGAAGATCAACTATAAGGTCCGCGAGCATTCCGTGGGCAAGGTTCCGGTCATTCTCGCCGTCGGTGCGCGTGAGGTTGAAGAGCGGACAGTTTCCGTCCGTCGCTTGGGCGAAAAGCAAACCAGCGTCGAGAGTCTCGCGAATGTTACAGAAGAGCTCGCCAAGGCCGCAACCGCGCCGGACCTTCTGTAATATTTCCCCCTCAAACGACGATAAGCGGCCTCCAAACGGGGGCCGTTTTGTTTCAAGGACGCGGTTTCCCTGAAACTTTTTCCGGATAAACGCCGATTTCTCTGACATCCTCTGACGCGGGCGTGAGCCACAGTCTCGTGAGTTTCTTTTGGCGCGACATCCCGGTTAGGGTAATCCTGTCTCTACCAGACGACGCATTCTTTTTCAGGAGGACACGCTTATGTCGACCACCAAGAAATCCCTCGCCATTGCGGGCGCCGTCGCCGCAGCCCTGACCGCATCGCTGGCCACTCAGGCCTCTGCTCAAGCCAAGGAAAAATGCTTTGGCGTGTCGCTGGCCGGTCAGAACGATTGCGCAGCCGGCCCCGGCACCACCTGCGCGGGCACCTCGACCGTCGATTACCAAGGCAACGCCTGGACCCTCGTGGACAAAGGCACCTGCACCGAGATCGACTTGCCCGCAATGGCCGATGGCACCGCACGCACCGGCGCGCTCGAAGCGCTGGAGCGTGACCTGCCGGCGTAACGCCCCCAAGTCAGATCGTCGCGGGCGGCCCCTGCCCGCGACACCTTCCTTCTTTTTCCGTGACATTGCATGAGGTGCGCCATGTCGGAGCCCCACAGCTTGCACAGCCTGCCCGCGGCCCCCGGAGTTGGCTATAAACCCCAGCATTTTCCATCGATCCTGGAAAACGCTGGCTCAGTGAAATGGCTGGAAATCCATGCGGAAAACTACATGGGAGATGGCGGTCGCCCCTTGGCGCAATTGCGGCACCTTGCGGAGCGCTTTCCCATCTCGGTTCACGGCGTTGGATTGTCGATCGGCGGTGAAGGCCCGTTGGATGCAGATCACCTCGCCCGGCTGAAACATCTGGTGGACTGGCTCAAACCTGCGAGTTTCTCCGAGCATCTCGCGTGGTCGACACATGACAGCCAGTTCTACAATGATCTGCTGCCGCTGCCTTACACCGACAAAAGCCTCGCGCGGATCTGTGACCACGTAGATCAAGTGCAAGAGCAATTGGGCCGTCAGATGTTGTTGGAAAATCCCTCCAGCTATCTCGCCTTCGCCGAGAGCACTTGGGAGGAGCCTGCTTTTCTGGCCGAAATCGCAGGACGCACCGGCTGTGGGCTTTTGCTGGACGTGAACAATGTCTTTGTGTCCGCCACCAACCTTGGCTATCGCCCACAGGATTATATTGACGCCTACCCGCTCAACTTGGTTGGTGAAATCCACCTCGGCGGACATGATGAAGACGAGGACGAACACGGCGCCCCCCTGTTGATCGACAGCCACGGCGCTGTAATTGTCGACCCGGTTTGGGCTCTCCTAGATTACACGCTGGCCCGCTCTGGATCGAAACCGACACTGATCGAATGGGACACGGATGTCCCGGAATGGGCAGTGCTTGAGGCCGAGGCGACCAGAGCCGCCGGCGCGCTGGCAGATCAGCAAAAGGCCGCGTGATGGAGCGCCAACCCGACTTCACCCGCGCCATTTTAGATGCGCAATTGCCGGTCCCCGGTGGGTTGCTGGACGGCCAATCCCGCCCTGCCGGGCGGCGGTTCAATGTCTATCGCAACAATGTCGCTGTCTCTCTGACAGAAGCGCTGGAACAAGGCTTCCCTATCGTGACGCGCCTGATCGGAGAGGAGAATATGAAAGGGCTCGCTGGGCTGTACCTGCGCGCTCATCCTCCCTCCTCGCCGCTGATGATGCACTATGGCGCAGAGTTTCCCGCTTTTATCGAAGGGCTGGAGCAATTGTCCCATCTTGGCTACCTCGGCGATGTGGCGAGACTGGAATTGGCCCTGCGTCAAAGCTATCACGCCGCTGATGCGCCCGCTTTGGACCCTCTCTATTTGGGCACGCTGACCCCGGACGCATTGATGCACACCCGCCTCGCCCTTGCGCCTTCCGCCATCCTTCTGCGGTCGCATTGGCCGATCTGGTCGATCTGGCACTACAACACCACCGATGGTGCGGAAAAACCAACAGCGGGGGGGCAGAACATCCTGATCTGCCGCCCGGACTACGACCCCATCCCGCTTTTGTTGCCCTCCGGGGCTGCGACTTGGCTCACCGCGATCTCTGCGGGAGAGACGCTTTCTTCCGCAACCGAAGCCGCAACAGCGGCCTCGCCCGACTTTGACCTCGGCGCCACGCTTGCGCTTTTGATCGAGGGCCAAGCCCTCACTGACCCACCACGATAGGACGTCCCATGACCGCGTTGATTTCCTTGCATAACGCCCTCTTTGACATGATCGAGCGGGCGGGCAATTTCCTGTTGCCACTTTTCGCTCGCTTCACATTTGCCGCCGTTTTGCTGGTCTATTACTGGAACTCGGGCCTGACCAAACTTGGTGATGGTATCCTGGGGCTATTCTCGCCCTCCATCGGTGCCTACAGCCAGATCTTCCCGCGCAAACTTGAGGCCGCTGGCTATGACATCAGTCAGTTCGGCCTGTTTGAATGGCTTGTCGTAATGGCAGGCACCTACGCTGAATTTCTTTTGCCGCTCCTGATCCTCATTGGGCTCGCAACGCGGCTTGCCTCATTGGGGATGATGGGCTTCATCGTGGTTCAATCCCTCACCGACATCCTTGGTCATGGTGCGACGGATCAAAAGACCCTCGGCGCTTGGTTTGACCGCCTGTCAGATGGCGTGATCCTTGACCAGCGCTTGTTGTGGATCTTCTTGCTGTCGGTTCTTGTGATCAAGGGCGCGGGCGTGCTTTCCGTGGACGCCGTCCTTCGCAAACGAGCCTCGACCGACTAACGAAAGAAGCGCGCGGCACAGGGCTGCGCGCTTTCTCGCTCTATTTTTAGGGCTTACGCGACGCCAAGCGCGGTCTTCACCTGGGCGTCCCATCCAAGATGCAATGCGCCGTCGACTTCGATCAATGGACGCTTCATCAGAGTCGGATGCTCTGCCAGCAGGTCCAGCGGCGCTTTTGCACGGTCTTCCTCAGACAGGCCTCGCCAGGTGGTCGAGCGCGTGTTCAGCAACTTGTCCGAGAATTGAGCAAATGCCTGCTCAATAACCGCCTGGGGAACGCCCTCGCTGCGCACATCCACAAACTGCGCTTCTGGCAATGACTTCAATGCCTTGCGGCAGGTATCACAGGTCTTCAACCCATAGAGCTTCATCTCGGCTGCGCCTCTCATTGGAAGTTTCACACAATTTACGGTAGAGCCTTTTCGATTTCCTTTGATTTTTCAAACGCCCGTGCCACACTGAGGATGGCCTTTGTTAACCAAGGGCTTCGGCTACCGTGATCCGGGAACCGCTTACGGGGGCCGGACAATGTCGTCGAAAGGTACTTCGGGCTAAGCCTGAAGTGAAGTGCAAGTGAGAAGGAGACACGGGACATGCCTACTGGCACCGTGAAATGGTTCAACACCACCAAGGGCTATGGTTTTATTGAACCCGAAGAAGGCGGTAAGGACGTTTTTGTCCATATCTCCGCCGTGGAACGCTCTGGCCTGACCGGCCTCGCGGACAATCAGAAAGTGGGATATGAGCTGACCGAGGGCCGTGACGGCCGTCAAATGGCCGGCGACATTCGCCCGCTCTGAAGCCCTTTCCCCCAAAACACCGCTGCGCCCGGCCTGCCTTTGTGTCGATTGGGCGCAGCAGCGGACTTTTCAAAGGCAGCGTGGCTGCCTGTTTTTTTGTCTGCCGCCGAAATGCGAGACCCGACTGTTCCCGAACTGAACGGTGTCAAACCGACTTGCGCTGATACTCTTTCAGCAGACAGGCCGGGTCCGCCGCACGCAGGGGCACCTCGGCCGTGACGCGCCAGTCGTCATTATTGAAGGTCGGGAAATAGGCGTCCGCCTCCGCGACCTCCAGATCAACCTCGGTGATCATCAGCCGGTCCGCCAGATCGAACATCCCCTTATAGATCCCCGCACCGCCGATCCCGTAGATCCGCACATAGCCCTCTGCCTGCGCCAATGCGATGGCGGACTCGATCGACGGCACTACGATCTCCGCCGCCTCAGGGTTTGAGGAGACCACAATGTTCAGACGGTTTTTCAACGGCTTGAACGGCAGCGAGTCCCAGGTGTTGCGCCCCATGATCACCGCCCCGCCGAGGGTTTCGCGCTGAAAGGCCTTCAGATCCTCTGGCGCGTGCCAGGGGATATCATTGTCCTTGCCAATGGCCCCATTGCGGGCGCGAGCGACGATCAGGGTAATCATGGGCTGTGCCTTTTGTTCGAAAAATCAGACTGCCACGGGCGCCTTGATTGTAGGATCGGGATCGTAACCGATGACCTCAAAATCCTCATAGGTGAAGTCAAAGATCGAGGAGACCCCGCGCTTGATCTCGATCCGTGGCAGGGCTTTGGGGGTTCGCGACAGCTGCAACTGCACCTGCTCCATATGGTTGGAGTAGATATGCGCGTCGCCCATCGTATGGACAAAAGTGCCGACCTCATAGCCGGTCACATGTGCCAACATCTGCAACAAGAGCGCATAAGAGGCGATGTTGAACGGCACGCCCAAGAACATATCCGCCGAGCGTTGATAGAGCTGCAAATGCAGCTTGCCGCCCAAGATCCGCACCTGCCACAGAGTATGGCAGGGTGGCAGCGCCATCTCGGGCACATCGCCGGGGTTCCAGGCGGAAACGATCAGGCGGCGGCTGTCGGGGCTTTTGCGGATCATCTCCACCAGATCGCTGATCTGATCCACGGTGCCCGCCCGATACAAGGGCTCGTCCCCCAGCGTGCCCTCCGCCAGCTCCAGCCGGGGAAACTTGCGCCATTGGTGGCCGTAGACGGGACCAAGGTCGCCGTTCTCATCCGCCCATTCGTCCCAGATCGAGACGCCATTGTCCTTGAGATATTTGATGTTGGTGTCGCCCGAGAGGAACCACAACAGCTCGTGGATGATCGAGCGCAGGTGCAGTTTCTTGGTGGTCACCAGCGGAAATCCCTCCGCCAGATCATAGCGTTGCTGCATCCCGAAACAGGAGATCGTGCCGGTGCCGGTGCGGTCTGTCGTCTCCACCCCGTGATCGAGGATATGCTGCAAGGCGGCGTGATACTGCTGCATGGGGAAGGCCTCCTGATGGTTCCCCGGTGATACCCCGCAGGCCAGCGAGTTCCAAGCAGTTTGCTGCACCCCTCTCGACATTTGCCTGCGAGCGCTTAGGTTCTGGCGCGAGAGAGTTATTTTGACACTTGCAATAAAGGGAGAGCCCTCATGCCGCTCAAATATCTGCACACCATGGTGCGTGTGAAGGATCTGGAGAAATCCATCGCGTTTTATGAGCTTTTGGGCCTAAAACAGACCCGCCGCTACGACAATGAGGGCGGTCGCTTCTCGCTGATCTTCCTCGCCCCTCCGGGTCAGGAAGAGTGCCCGGTTGAGCTGACCTATAACTGGGACGGTGATGAGGGGCTGCCCTCGGACAGCCGTCACTTTGGCCACCTCGCCTATGAGGTCGAAAATATTTACGAGACCTGCCAGTTCCTGATGAACAATGGCGTGACCATCAACCGCCCGCCGCGCGATGGTCGTATGGCCTTTGTGCGCTCGCCTGACAATATCTCGATCGAATTGCTGCAAGCCGGTGACGCGCTTGAGGCGGCAGAGCCTTGGGCCAGCATGGAAAACACCGGCCACTGGTAAGGCCAACCGGCGTCGAACGACGGCCTTTGACCCGCGTGAGTGCTTTCGCTCGCGCGGGTTTTCTTTTTCTGTCTTGTCAGACCAGACCAGCACACGCGAAGCAGCCCGGCGCAGGATGTCCTGTGCCAGGCTGATTAACACGCCCTTTCGGGCTTGCAGACACATGCCCCCAAACGAGGGACCACATGCAGTATCCGGGCGGTCGGGCGCCCGAGACGAAGCCAGCGCGGTGCGCTGGATGGAGGCGCAGGGGTAATCCTGCCCTCAAAGCCCCATGCGGAGCGGCCCTTTGTCGACCGCGCGGCATATGGCAAGACAACGCCACATCCATTCGTCCGAAACGGCTGGTCCGGTGTCCCTGGGGTCACCGTCGCAGCACACCCGAAAACCATGGGATGCAACGTCTAACATAACAACTGACAGAATGCCGAATAGTCCGGCTTCGGCGTGGCCTCGGTTGCTTCTGCAACCGCCCCCATCTTGTCCTTCGTCCGCGAAACCAGCGGCGGGGTCGATAGGGTTGACAGTTTTGCGGGGTCGTCCGATCTGTCTGATGTCCGGCGAGCCGGACGGGCGAACTGGCAAAGCCTGTCTTTTGCTCCTCGGACCTTATGGCCCGTAAAAGCGGCGCTTAATAGATGTAGCGAATCTGGTCAGACCAGTACCGCTCCATACGTTTGAGGGAGCTGGTGATATCCTCGATCCCTTCGGCGCTGATCACGCCTTTGGTCTCAAGACCCTCTGCATGGCGGGCAAACAGCGACGCAACAATGTCGCGAATTTCCCGGCCGCGAGGGGTCAAGCGCACACGCACCGACCGACGGTCGATTTCGCAGCGCTGATGGTGCATATAGCCCATCTCCACCAGCTTCTTCAGGTTGTAGCTTACGTTACTGCCCTGATAGTAACCGCGGGTTTTCAGTTCCCCCGCTGTCACCTCATTGTCGCCAATGTTGAACAGCAACAGAGCCTGCACCGCGTTAATGTCAAGGACACCTACGCGTTCAAACTCATCCTTGATTACATCAAGCAACAGGCGGTGCAGACGCTCCACCAGGGCCAGCGCATCAAGGTAACCAGTCATGAACCCCTTACGGTCCACCTGGCTGATCGGTCGTTCCATACTCATTCAGCATCTCCGAATCGAAATTGCTTCATGACAAATGTGACCGGTATTTCCTGAAAATGCGTTAAACCGGATTTCTCTTTTATTTTTGGTATGTTCGAGAGATCTCGACAACCAGAGCGTGAAAGCGATCCGGCGCGGGGGCCTGACCTGTTACCCATTGGTAAAGATCTTGGTCATTTTCCCGTAAAAGGAGATCGTAGAGATCCATCTTTTCCGCGTCCATCTCGGCCAGATTCGCATCTGCGTAGCCAGACAGAAGGATGTCCATTTCTTTGATCCCGCGACGCATAGAGCGCATCGCGAGACGTTTGATCCGGATCTCACGGGGCTCGTTTGCCCCGGCTGCTGCTTCGATCATTCTGCAGGTTCCTGTGCAGCCGCCAAACGGCGCAGGGTTTTCTCCAGACGCCCAGCGCGTTCGGCCTGTGCGCGCAGATCTTCGCGCAGACCGCGCAGCTCGCGCGCGATGGCGGCCATATCGCTGCTCAGCGTGTCTTCGGTGGGTGCAGAAAGGTCATCGCCCTCACCGGTCAGCAGCCACGCCATGGAGACATTCAACAGGCCAGATAGCATCGACAATTTGTTGGCACGCGGCTCGGACAGATCCTGCTCCCAGCCGATCAAGGTCGATTTCTTCACGCCCATGCGGCGCGCCAATTGGCCCTGGGTCATGCCAGCGCTTTCTCGGGCTGCCGCCACGCGGTCACCAAAGGTCGCCGCGTCGGGGCCGTACCAGTCCATATCTGTTTCGGTCATTTCGTCTCTCTCCTTCGGGGATGACTTGATTGCCGTTCGGGGCCACCCTAAGAGTTTTCCACACGACATTCAAACCGAGGCCCGACATGTCCTTTCTCTCTGCGACACTTTCCCGCGTGAAGCCCTCTCCGACCATTGCTGTGACCACTAAGGCGGCTGAGCTGAAGGCCGCAGGGCGCGACATTATTGGCCTTGGCGCAGGCGAGCCAGATTTCGACACGCCGCAGAATATCAAGGACGCAGGTATTGCGGCAATCCAATCCGGCAAGACGAAATATACCGCCGTAGATGGCATTCCGGAGCTGAAGCAAGCCATTTGCGCAAAATTCAAGCGCGACAACGGCTTGGACTATGAACCGGCGCAGGTCACCGTCAACTCTGGTGGCAAACAGACGCTCTACAACGCGCTGATGGCGACGCTCAATCCGGGGGATGAGGTGATCATCCCTGCCCCCTATTGGGTCAGCTATCCGGATATGGTGCTGCTGGCAGGCGGCACGCCCGTTGCGGTGGAGGCGAGCCTTGAGAACAGCTTCAAACTGACTGCAGATCAGCTGGAAGCGGCAATCACCGACAAGACGAAGTGGTTCATCTTCAACTCGCCTTCGAACCCGACAGGGGCCGGGTATTCGCGCGCCGAACTCAAAGCGCTCACTGATGTTCTGATGCGGCATCCGCATGTCTGGGTGATGACCGACGACATGTACGAACATCTTGCCTATGATGATTTCGAATTCTGCACCCCGGCGCAGGTCGAACCCGGCCTGTATGAGCGCACGCTGACCTGTAACGGTGTCTCCAAAGCCTATGCGATGACCGGTTGGCGGATCGGCTACGCGGCAGGTCCGAAAGAGTTGATCGCCGCCATGCGTAAGGTGCAGTCGCAATCCACCTCCAACCCCTGCTCGGTCAGTCAATACGCCGCAATTGAGGCACTGAATGGCCCGCAGGACTATTTGACCTCGAACAACGAGATTTTTGTGCGCCGCCGCAACCTCGTGGTGTCGATGCTGTCCGAGATTGAGGGGGTGACCTGCCCGGTTCCGGAGGGAGCATTTTATGTCTACCCGTCGATCGCTGGCCTGATCGGCAAGAGCACACCAAAGGGCGTTAAGATCGAAACCGACGAAGATTTCGCCACCGCCCTGTTGGAAGATCACGGCGTCGCGGTTGTGTTTGGTGCCGCCTTCGGCCTGTCGCCGAACTTCCGCGTCAGCTACGCCACGTCTGACGAAGCACTGAAAGAAGCCTGCACCCGCATTCAAGCGTTCTGCGCTTCCTTGATCTGATTGCACGCAGGAGTAGATTTCTATCTTACCTGGAATAAATTGGGGGCGGCGCGCTGTGTTGCCCCCTTTTTGCGTTCAAGGGTCCGCATTGCCGCCTTTGGTCAGCCCCCCGTGGCGCCCAAAGATCCGCTTGCTCCGCCCTACGAGACTGATACGGTCAACACGCCCCTTTCAGTACAAGAGAGTTTTCATGAGCTCTGCCCTGCCCGAGTATTATTTCCGCATCCGCGAGAATGGCGCGATCGTCTTTCGCGTGGACAGCGAGAACCGCAATCGTCGGATCGAAATGGATCAGATCGCGGTGGTAAACCTGCGCAAGAGCGAGATCAAACCACACGGAGATCGCACTCTTTCAGAGGCGGATAAGGCAGCGATTACCAAGTGGATGGCGGACCGTAGCGCGTTGCTCGATGCGCGTGAGGTGGACGATATCCTGCGCACGGTTGATCACCTCAATCTCACCGCCCAATGGGCACAAAGCCGCGCGACGGACGCTCAGCTTGATGCCGTGACGGATACCTTGCTTATGGCGATGCATGACCTGCGCAACGTCCTTGTCCGCAAGAAGGCCGACCGGCTGTCCAGCGAGACCTAACTAGACCTGCGCGGCGCCGTCTTGGGCCACATGCCCCATGCGATTGAGGCTGTGGAACCAGAAACGGGTCATCAACAACAGCCCTGCGGTACTGAGGCCAAAGATCAGCCCTGCCCAAACGCCAACCCCACCCCATCCAAAGTGGAACCCCAGCAGGTAAGAAGCAGGCACCCCCACCGCCCAATAGCTCAGCGCGGCCATGACCATCGGAACACCCGTGTCGAGCAGCCCGCGCAAGAGGCCCAGCGCAATAACCTGCATGGCATCAGTCAACTGAAAGATCCCCGCCATAGCCAAGAGCGAGACACCGATCAGGACGATTTCATCGCGCTGCGGGTCCTGTGGGTCAAGGAACAGGAGAACCAATGGCTCCGGCACCGTGAGGAACAGCGCCACTGTGGATCCCGCAATCAAAAGCGAGGCAACCGTCACCACGATTGCGCCACGCACCAGATGTGCCTTGTCGCCGCGCCCCTGCGCATTCCCCACCCGGATCGTCGCCGCATTGGACAGACCCAAATGCAGCATGAACACCAGACCCGCGACAGAGATGGCAATCCCATGCGCCGCAAGTGCCTCGGTTCCGAGCCACCCCATCATCATCGCAGAGGCTGTGAACAGGCTGACTTCACTCAAGGTCGTCAGGCCAATCGGCAGACCGTGACGGAAGATCACTTTCAGCATCTCCCAGTCCACGACGTGCACATTGCGCAGCAAGTCATGCTCGGGCAGGCGATGCAGGCTGTAGATCACGACTGCCAAGGCCGAAACACATTGCGTGGCAAGCGAGGCAAGCGCTGCGCCTTGCAGCCCCAATTCGGGAAACCCAAGATGGCCAAAAATCAAAAGATAGTTCACCACAGCATTCACCAACGCGGCAAGGATGGTGATCCACAAAACCGCCTGTGTCCGCTCAAGACCAGCAAGGTAGGATTTGAAGACCATCACCAAGAGGGCTGGAAACATGCCCCAGCCCGCGATGCGAAGGTAAGTCCCCGCATCCGCTGCCACCTGAACCTCTTGCCCGGTGGCGAGCAAGATCGTCTCTGAAAACCACATCATTGGCATGGCCACGACGCCATAGACGACAGAGAGCCAAAGCCCCATACGCGTCGCACGCCGAATGCGACGGTGATCATCTGTTGCCACGGCAGAGGCCACCATAGGCATGACCGCAAAGGCAAAGCCCGCCCCAAGGATGAACCAGACGAAGAAATAGCTCTGCGCGAGGGTCACCGCGGCCAGTTCTTCGACGCCATACCATCCCAGCATGACCGTATCCGTCAGACCGATCGCAAATTGTGCCAAATGGCCGCCCATCAAGGGCAATCCCAACAAGGCCAGCGCCTTTGCGTGGCCACCATAACTCAACTGTGGATGTGCAATCGTTGCCATGTGTACGGCCTCCTTCCCTAATGCCCTTAGGGGGGCGGCTTCAGGACAACAAGATTGCTTTGCGTATCGATACAATTGCACAAGAATTGGGCGGTTTAAGAACTCCGCAAGCTGACCGTAAAATCCACGTCACCGTGCCAATCGGCTAGAGGCTTCGGAGCAGCAATTGCAGGCACAGGAGGAACACGACCACGCCCGCACAAACCTCAAGACAGGCGGCAAGACGCATGCCACCGCCCTGCCCCAATATCCCACGCGCCAAGAGAGATCCGCGCACTCCAGCCGCAAAAAGCGCCACCATAAGCGTGACCGCCGCTGTTCCAAGCCCCATGGCGAAGGCCCCCGCGATCCCGGCCGGAAGGATATCCAGCCGCCACGTCAGCAGAAGCAGAAAAATAACCCCGGTGCAGGGCCGCGCAGCAATCGCCGCGACAATGGCAAGCGCCTCTCGCACGGAGGAGAGGTTCGCCGCCTCCTCCAACGTCGGACCATGGCGATGCCCACAAGAGGCGCAAACCTCACCAGTGGCGTGGCTATGATCATGTGGCGCCGTATGATGATGCGCGTGGTGGTTGTGGTCAGAATGCTCCGCATGTCCCTTGCCAAAGGCAAGCAAACCGCGTCTCAGGCCCCGAAACAGCAAATACAGCCCTAAAAGAGCCATCAGACCATAGGACAGCGGCGCGAACATCCGTTCCGCCATATCGGTCATCCGCTCACGTCCCCAATCAAACGCAAACACACCTGCAAGAACCAACAGAACCGCCGTCCCCGCCTGAGCCAAAGAGGAGATCACCGCCAGCGCCGACAATTTCCAAAGTGTCACCGCGCGCCCAAGGCCATAGCCGCCCAATACCAACTTGCCATGCCCCGGCCCTGCCGCATCAAAGAACCCATAGGCAAAACAAATCGACATCAGTCCCCACCAGGCGCCCGGCTGACCGGCTTTCAGGGCGCGTAGTCCGCGTGCCATCGCGTTTTGAGCCTCGCGTTGGGCCGTTGCGGCCCAATGCTGAACGTCAGATGCGCCCCCCCAGCCCCAGAGCCAAATGGCCAGCGCAAGAACCGAGACAAGAAGCGCCACGCCCGCAACGGTCAGGATATGTCGCGCCATGTCTCAGCTCTCGCAATCAAGCGAAACAGTGGTGGCGAAGGCGCGACCGACTTCGGGATAGGCATCGTTCACTTGGTCGGCAGGCATGGCATAAAGCAGCTCTTCGACCTTGGTATAGGCGGCATCCAAATCGGGCAGCGTAATGGACGCGAGACAGGGTCCATCCACCTGCACGCCTCCGTTCAGATCATAGGCCGTGTAGTAGGTCGGATCATAGGGCCGCACCGTGACACCTTGTGCGACCACAGGCGCGCCCGTCAGCACACGGCGATGGCGGGTGGTGATGACGCCATCGACCACCTCGGTACTCAGATGCTCCGGCGGACCAAGCGGCACAGGCGCCTCGCCTTGAGTGAGGTAGAGGTCGCCTTGAAACCCTTCGCTCCAATTCAAATCGAACCCTTTGAGGCGCGTCAGTTCAACCTCGGTTAAGGCCCCATCCAGATCGCTGTCGAGATCCAGATCCTCGAATATCAGCAGAGAATAGAACTCATCATAGGCCCAAGTGACCTCTACCGCCTGCAGGACCCCAGCAGGATCGACCTCAAGCCGCAGCGCGGTTTCAACAAAGATATGCGGATGGGCCGCCAAAGAGGCAGGCCATAGGGCGAAACATAGAGCGATGCGTCGGATCATGAGCAAAGGTCTAGGCCGCTTGGCGCGGGCGCTCAAGCCTGTTCAACCTATATCCCAAGGTGCTGCGCCAGATATTGCCTGCCGCCCCGTGGCTGGCGTCAGACGTGGCTCCAATCTTCTGGATCGGCCGAGTTGCTTGGCGACAGTCCCAACACGTCGCCATGGGTCGAACACCCAAGCCCCAGCACGGTACGATTGGCGAAGGCGAAGTAGGACACCACCTGATTGATCTCGAGGATCTCACCATCGGAAAACCCCTCTGCCCGGAGGGAGATCACGTCCTGCTCGACCATGTCCTTGGGACGTTCGGTCAGCTTCTGTGCATAACGCAGCGCCTCTTTTTCGGCGTCTCGCACCGGCACCCGTAGGATCTCCCGCGTCTCTAGGGCGGTTCGAATGGCGCTGACACGCTCCTTGTCGTCCATGATCCGCGTGAGCCCGGCATAGTGATGCTCCACGCAGTACGCACACCCGTTGAGCATCGACACCCATACCCCCAGAACCTCCAAGAACCACTTCGGCACACTGTTTCCAGTGTGATGCAGGACGTTCTTGTACAGGATCATATGCCCTTCCAAGGAATGCGGCCGCAGAGAGTGCACCAACATGATGTTGTCAATTTCCCCCTGCGGACTTGAGACCCGATCATAAAGCTTGCTCAGCTTTCCCGTCGCGTCACTGGGGGAAATGGTATCGATCCAACTCATAGGGCAACCTCCTAACACACATGCATTTCAGGGTATCGCGTCCTTGGCGTTCGGCAAGACCCTTACGGTGTTAACTGTGTCAAAGCTGATCAATCTCGGCCTTGATATCGGTCAAAAGGGGGCCCTCCAGATCGCTGTCAACGGCCTTATCCACAGGGCTTTCTCGCCCCTTCCCCCGCCCGACGACATGCGCCATAATACCCGTCAACCAAAGCAACGAATGAGCAGCCCACCCCATGGCAGACGATCTCCTGAGCACGCCTCAATCCGAAGTCTATGACGCCTCCTCCATCGAAGTTCTCGAAGGGTTGGAACCGGTACGGCAACGTCCCGGCATGTATATCGGCGGCACGGATGAACGGGCGCTGCACCATATGGTGGCGGAAATCCTCGACAACTCCATGGACGAGGCGGTTGCAGGCCACGCCAACCGGATCGAGGTTGAGCTGCACGAGGATTACTCCATCACCGTGCGGGACAATGGCCGCGGTATCCCGATCGACCCGCACCCTAAGTTCCCCGACAAATCCGCACTGGAGGTGATCCTCTGTACGTTGCACGCGGGCGGGAAATTCTCTGGCAAGGCCTACCAGACCTCCGGCGGCCTTCATGGGGTTGGCTCTTCGGTGGTGAACGCGCTTTCTGATCTGATGGTTGTGCAGGTCGCCAAGAACAAAGAGCTGTTCGAGCAAAGCTTCTCTCGCGGGATCCCCCAAGGGCCGGTGGAGAAGATCGGCGCGGCCCCCAACCGTCGCGGGACCTCTGTGATGTTCCATGCGGACGAGCAGATTTTCGGCTCCCATCGGTTTAAGCCTGCCCGCCTCTTCAAGCTGGTCCGCTCCAAGGCCTATCTGTTCTCTGGCGTTGAGATCCGCTGGAAAAGCGCCATCGACGATGGCGAAACCCCGCAAGAGGCCACCTTCCACTTCCCCGGCGGTCTTAAGGACTATTTGACCGAGGTTCTCGGGAAATCCTCCGTCTATGCCGACGCGCCCTTTGCCGGCAAAGTGGAATTCCGCGAGAAATTTGGCGAGCCGGGCTATGTGGAATGGGCGATCAACTGGACGCCCTCGCGCGATGGGTTCACCCAGTCCTATTGTAACACCGTCCCGACCCCCGAAGGCGGCACTCATGTGGCGGGCTTCTGGGCGGCGATCCTGAAAGGGATCAAAGCCTACGGTGACCTCGTCGGCAACAAGAAGGCCGGCAATATCACCCGCGACGACTTGATGGCGGGGGGCTGCGCGCTGGTCTCCTGCTTTATCGCTGACCCTGCCTTTGTCGGCCAGACCAAGGACCGTCTGTCGACCGAGGGCGCGGCGCGGATGGTTGAGAACTCGGTACGGGACCATTTCGATAACTGGCTGGCGGCGGATACTAAATCGGCCGGCGCGATCCTCGACTTCCTCGTCCTGCGCGCCGAGGAACGGCTGCGCCGCAAACAGGAAAAAGAGACCGCCCGCAAATCCGCCACCAAAAAGCTGCGCCTGCCCGGCAAGCTCACTGACTGCACGTCCAAAGATCGCTCCGGCACCGAATTGTTCATCGTCGAAGGCGACTCGGCGGGCGGCTCCGGCAAGGGGGCGCGGCACCGCGAGTATCAGGCGCTCCTGCCGCTCAAGGGCAAGATCCTGAACGTGCTGGGGGCGGCTTCGGGCAAGCTGACGTCCAACGCCGAAATCCGCGATCTCTGCGAAGCGCTGGGGGTGGGCCTTGGCACCAAGTTCAACCTCGACGATCTGCGCTATGACAAGATCATCATCATGACCGATGCGGACGTCGACGGCGCCCATATCGCGTCTTTGTTGATGACGTTTTTCTTCACCCAGATGCGGCCGCTGATTGATGGCGGCCACCTCTATCTGGCCTGCCCGCCGCTGTTCCGCCTGACCCAAGGGGCCAAGCGGGTCTATTGCCTTGACGAGGCGGAGCGCGACAAATGGCTGGCCAAAGGCTTGGGCGGCAAAGGCAAAATCGACGTCTCCCGCTTTAAAGGTCTGGGCGAGATGGATGCCAAGGACTTGAAAGAGACCACCATGGACCCCAAAACCCGGAAATTGATCCGGGTCACCATCGACGAGGACGAACCCGGCGAAACCGGCGATCTGGTTGAACGTCTGATGGGCAAGAAACCCGAGCTGCGCTTCCAGTATATTCAGGAGAATGCGAAGTTCGTGGAGGAGTTGGATGTTTGAAGTTAGAAGCCGGGGCAAGTGAGCAGTAACTTGCCCCGGTTTTCAGGTGTTTTTGGGGTCGGGAGTTACCCGGAGATAAACGCCTTGCCCAAAATAATGAAACCGATAACAGCTTCTTTCGAAGCATAGAACAGCGTGCGCAGAGCATAAGCCCGAGCAAAGCTATCCGCATGTTTGCGGCTCAACTTCAACTTTTCACGATACTCCTGTCGAAAGTCCAACAGCCGCTCGATCCGGTCGTCTTCCAAGAACTCAACGACTGAGATCAGCCGCATGGTCCATTTCCTAGGCCGTGGTGGCCGCTTCTTGCCTTTCAAAGCTGAAAAGCTCCTGTCCTCGCGCGCTGCGAGAGTCCCGAACACCGTCACTTAACATCTGCAGGCCGTCTGCGCTTAATTGGTATACGCGACGGGTTCGGCCTCTCTGGCCTGCAGATTGTATTTTGTCCAAGTCAGAGTTGAGCAGTCCCAGTTTCACTAGTCGGGAAAGTGCAGCGTAGATTTGCGGCATGTGGATTTCCCTCCCTTGCTCTTCTGAAAGCGTGTCCCGAATTTTCATTCCATAGGCTTGGGCTCTCAGTTTAGAGACAGCTTCTAAAACGTTGACTTGAAAGGTTCCTATTTCAGAAGACATTATCGCCTCCTCTTATAAGACCTTGAGATTATGGATACATCTTGCATCTCCTCTCCTTCTCCTTCTTTGCGTTTCTCCAAGCTAGGTCGGTCACTCATCCCCAAACACTAGCTGCGGCTCCTCATCGAGCCCACTTGTTATATAATAGGCTATTATATAATAAGCAAGGGCATTCATCCCTCCCTAAGAGCATTTTTTTCTGAACTCAGCTTAACGTTCCGCTTGGCAATATCCGATGTGCGTTCGAGAACGTCGCAAACATGTGCAACACAGCCCCTCCAAAATCCCCTTTACCTCCTCCGCCCACCCGATAGTCTTCCCTCAGAACAGGAGGGCCGCATGACACCTGACGCGCTTCACCGCATCCTTGCCGAGAATTTTGCGCCTTGGGTGCAGGCCCTCGACCTTGAGGTGCTCTCTTGCGAGGGGAGCCGGACGGTGATCCGGATGCCCAATAGCCCAAACCTTGCACGGGTGGGGGGCATCGTCTCTGGGCAGGCGCTGATGGCGCTGGCGGATACGGCGATGGTGCTGGGGGCAATGGCCTATGCGGGCAAGATGGTGCCCTTGGCGACCACCGATCTCAACACGCAATTCCTGCGCGCCGCCTCTGGTGCCGCGATTCTCTGCACGGCGGAGGTGGTGAAACCGGGGCGGGCCTTGACCTTTAGCCGGGCGGAGATGACCGAGGAAGTCAGCGGCAAACTGGTCGCCACCGCCACCGCCAGTTTCTTTCTCACGGGCTGAGGGGGGGGAGCGATGCGCAGTTTTGACGAGATCTATGCCATCTCCTGCACCCGCCACGGCGGCGAGGCCGCGTTGGAGGCCAAGCTGCAACGGCCCGATCCCAATGTGACGGCCCTGCCTGAAGATCGTTGGCTCTCGGTAATGACAAAATGCATCTTTCAGGCCGGGTTCAATTGGAAGGTGATCGAGGCCAAATGGGCCGGGTTTGAAGAGGCTTTTGACGGGTTTGACCTCGGCAAGGCGGCCTTTATGGACGATGACCGGCTGGACGCGCTGTTGCGCGACACAAGGATCGTGCGCAATGGCGCCAAGATTGCCACGGTGCGCGACAATGCCGCCTTTCTGATGGAGTTACGCGCGGAGGGCGGCGCGGGGCAGGTCTTGGGCGGCTGGCCCTCGGAGGATTACATTGGCCTTCTGGACATGCTGAAGACGCGCGGCAGCCGGCTGGGGGCGATGACCGGGCAATATGCCATGCGCTTTGCCGGGCGGGATGCGTTTATCCTGAGCCAGGACGTGACCGCGCGGCTGCTGGCCGAGGGCGTAATCGACAAGCCCGCCACCTCAAAGACCGCAATGCGGGCGGTGCAAGCGGCCTTTAACGACTGGCGCGCGCAATCGGGGCGGTCGCTGACGGAAATCAGCCGGGTGCTGGCCTTCAGTGTTTAGGATCGCGCTCTGCCTTCTGGTGCTGCTCACCGCCTGCGGGCGCAGCGTGACGGAGCGGGAACGGATGTTCCTTGGCGACATTCATGGCGACAGTCTTGATCTCTCTCGCATGCGGCTTGTGGAGGGCGCCCCCCTGCGCGCCGTCACCTTCAAACGTCCGCCCCGCCCGCGCACCACCTGCCGCGAACGGATCTTTCCGCCGCAACCCGTTGGCGAGGTTGTGACCTCAACCCCGGCTGCGATTGCGCTCTTCAACCGCATCTTCTTCACCCGACAGTGGTATGCCGAGGATTACACGCCGGAGTTTCCAGAGACCCTGCACTTGGTTCAAGCCATGCTTCTGGCCCACGAGGCGACGCATGTGTGGCAATGGCAAAACCGACAGGTGACCGGATATACGCCGCTCAAAGCGCTGCTGGAGCATACCTCCTCCCCTGATCCTTATCTCTTTGATCCAGCGGGGGATGCGGATTTCTTGCGCTACGGCTACGAACAGCAAGGTACCATCGTCGAGGAGTACGTCTGCTGCCGCGCCCTCGCCCCCGAGGCGGAGCGCACAGAGCGGCTGCATCGCATGCTTGCAAAGGTAATGCCGCTGTCGCCTCTTCCTACTCAGCGCGAGAGAGACGTGTTTCAGCCTTGGAGCGGTGCGAATGTCGCCCAGATCTGCGACTGATCCTGCTTGGGCTTCGATGGGCCTCTAACGCTACGGCAGAATGGAATGCGCTCTTGTGGTCCCCATCTGTTGCGCACATGCTGCGCGGCAGAAACACCTCGGAGGAGAGTGGCGATGGAGGGGACCGGCAAGATGACCCATTATGCGTTGATTATGTTGATCGCAGGGATTGGCATCCCGGTTCTGGCCGCACTCAATGCGCGGCTCGGACAGTTCCTGGGCGCACCGGGTGCGGCCTGTGTTGTGCTCTTTGGTGTCGCCTTTATTGCCGCCATCGGGTTTTACGTTCTGGTCGGACCCAAGACACTGATGAACGTGACCGAAGCCCCCAAACACCTGCTGCTCGGCGGGCTTTTGGTGGCTTTCTATGTCCTGTCCATCACCCATGTGGCACCGCATTTCGGGGTTGGGAATGCGGTGTTCTTTGTTCTGCTGGGACAGCTGATCTCTGCTGCGGCCATTGACCATTTTGGGTTGTTTGGCGCGCAGGTGAGCCCCCTCACCCTTATGCGCGCCCTTGGGATCTCGGTCATGGCAGCAGGCGTCTGGATCACACAGATCGCGGCCTAAGCCACTGCACGTATGCGAAGATCACCCCTCGCGCAGAACTCCGTCTTCCAACCGCACCACGCGAGTCATCCGGCGGGCAAGCTCTAGGTTATGCGAGGCAATCAGCGCGGATAGCCCAGTTTCAGCCACCAATCGCATCAGAACCTCAAACACTTGGTCCGAGGTTGCGGGATCAAGGTTGCCCGTCGGTTCATCCGCCAACAGGATCCGCGGGCTGTTTGCAAGCGCCCGGCAAAAGGCAACGCGCTGTTGCTCGCCCCCGGAGAGCGCTGCGGGTCGATGCGCGGCGCGGTGCTCCAGTCCAACAAGGCTCAACAGGTCTGCGCCGCGCGCCTCTGCCGCGCGCTGCGAGGTGCCATTGGCAAGCTGCGGCAGGACAATATTCTCCAGCGCGGTGAACTCAGGCAGCAGGTGATGGAATTGGTAGACAAATCCGACATCCTGACGCCGGATTCGCGTCCGTTTGCGCTCGCTCGCCCCGACCGTATCCTGCCCGCCAATGCGCACAGCGCCTTGATCTGCTACGTCCAAAAGCCCTGCCATATGCAGCAGGGTGGATTTGCCGGCCCCCGATGGTGCGACCAAGGCAACCACCTCCCCTGCCTTTAGGGTCAGATCGGCACCACGCAGCACCTGCACCTCGCCCGGCGTTCCGGGCAGGTAGGTTTTGGTCAGGCCCTGCAATTCCAAAGTGATCTCACTCATAGCGCAGCGCCTCCACAGGGTTCAGCCGTGCCGCACGACGGGCCGGAAAGATGGTCACAAGGAAAGAAAGCCCCAGAGAGAGCGCCACGGCAGAGATCACATCCCCTGCCCGCAATTCGGCGGGCAATGCGTAGATGCCCCGAATGGAGGGGTCCCACACGCCGCCGCCCATCGCGTAGTTCACGAAAGAAAAGATCGGATCGATGTAGATTGCGAACAGGCACCCAAGCAGAACGCCCATCACCGTGCCAATCACGCCTGTGATCGAGCCGCAGATGAAGAAAATCCGCATCACCGATCCTTCGCTCAGGCCGATGGTACGCAGGATGCCGATATCGCGCCCTTTGTTCTTCACCAGCATAATGAGGCCCGAGACAATATTCATCGTCGCAATCAGCACGAGGATGGAAAGGATCACAAACATCACGTTGTCCTCGACCTCCAGCGCCCGCAGGAAGCCTCCCGAGCTGTCGCGCCATGTCCAGACCCCGTAGCTCTGCCCCGCTGCCGACAAAAGCGGCACCACATAGCTGTCGATTGCCTCCGGGTCCTCCACCATCACTTCGATTTCATCCGCAACGCCTTCGCGGTTGAAATAGCTTTGCGCCTCAGCAAACGGCAGATAGGCGCGGGTGCTGTCGATATCATACCGCCCCGCTGTAAAGACATAGACCACCTCATAGGCATTCACCCGAGGGCTGGTGCCAAATGCGGTTTTCACACCATTGGGAGAAATCAGCTTCACCTTGTCGCCGATGCGCAGGCCTAGCGTGCGTGCCACTCCAGAGCCAAGCGCGATCCCTTCGTCGAACCGAGACAAATCTCCCCAGGCTTCCTCGCTTTGTGCCACACCCGGCACTTGGGCGAGGTCCTCGGCGCGAATACCGTAGACCTGAACGCCCGCATTGCGGTCGGCCCGGTTCGCCATAACCTGCCCTTTGACCAACGGGGCGGCATGACGCACGCCCGGCACTGCGGACAAGCCTTGCGCCAAATCCGCATAGTCGGTGATCGTGCGATCCAAACGACCGGCCTCGGTCACTTCGCCATGGGCATAAACCGTCGCATGGGCATTTGCGCCAAGAATGGTTCCCACGAATTCAGAGCGGAACCCAGACCGCACTGCCAAGGTCGCAATCAGGGCAAACACAGCCAATGTGATCCCAATGAGCGAGATCCACGTCATCACCGACACGCCCCCCTCACTGCGGCGGGCGCGTAAGTAACGCCAGGCGATCATCCATTCGAAGCGGGAAAAAGGCGCGGGTGAAGCCATTTAGGCAGTCTTCCTCAAGCGGGTCCCAAAGCATCGCTGTTGGGTCAGTTCCTAGGTCGCGCAGACCCTATGGCCGCACGGGTGAGTGGTCAAGCGAGCCCCGGCGCAGACCCCCTGCGATCCCCTTAACCCCACGCGAAAACGCGCCGAGTGCCACCGAGGAGAACGCGGACAAGCAACCGGCCCCCCACAGCGCAACTCAGCCCGATCATCAGTGCATCCGTCGACAGCGCGAGGCCCGGTTCGAATTCGCCAAAAGTGGCGCGCGCGATCTCACCATCGCTGAAACGTGCCAAGTGCAGGAAACGTTCCACAGGATTGAGACCGGAGAGGACACGAAGATCCTGCGACAGATGCGTGTACCGATCGATTGTCGCCGCCATTGTCTCGGCCCGCTGTGCGCCCATTTCGCCCCCTTGGGCCAGTTGCACCAGCGCGGCTGACCGCTCCAGACCAAGCGCCGCTGCATCTGCGTCGAATTCTGCAACCACTTGGCGCAGGGCATCCACATGGCCGCCAAGCCGCTGCAGATAAGCCTGTGGAAAGGCGGGAAACTGAGACGCCCCCAGCCCGCTTGCAACACCGGCCAAGGAAGACACAAGCCGCACGATCATGATTTGCCTCTACTTTTTGTTTTTGCCGCCAAAGAGGACGGTCGCCTCAGGATGCACCTTTACCCGGACATCGCAAGCGAAAGCCCCGCAGCACAACGGGTCAATTCCCGCACCCTTTCCCCATAAACCTTGGTCCAATGACTGAAAAAACAAACCAAATTCTGATGGTAGATCGCCGGTTCGATTTCCACCTGCCTCTCATCCAGCCCGCAATCAGGACCTGGACAACACATCACACCGAAAGGACCACATCATGACCCATACCCGTACCCTCCTCCTCTCCGCCGTTGCCGGTCTTGCTCTCTCCGCGACCGCGACCCTTGCAGCCCTCAACACCGGAGACACCCTGCCCACCGCAGAAGCAGACCTGCGCAGCGCCCTCGAAGCGCAGGGCTACACGGTCATGAGCATCGAGATTGAAGGCGACGAAATCGAGGTCGAAGCCACGTCAACCGCTGGCCCCGTTGAGTTCGAACTTTCCGCCGCGACCGGCGTCATTTCTGAAATCGAAACCGGGGAGGACGCCGACCACGACGATGACGACACTGAGGACACAGACGGAGGCGAAGAAGACGGCGACGACGACAAGTAATCTCGCACTTTTACTCAACACACGGTAGTTTAACTGTGCGGCGGGGAGGCACTTCACTCCGCCGCGCCCTACTCATACGAATGGAAAGAAGAACCGATGCCCCGTCCCCGTCCTGTCATTCTTTGGAGCCTGTTTGGCCTCCAGATGGTTTGCACAGCCTTCTTTCTCGTGGACGTGCTGCACGATTTCCTCGGCACGCCCGAGGCCCCGGGATGGGCGGGCGACATTATGGAGGCGCTTATCAGCTTTGCGCTTCTGGGGGGAACGCTGTTTGTCGGCTGGGAGTTGCGTAAAGCCACGCTGCGGGAAAAACGCATGCGCCAGCAACTGGATGTCGCCTCCGGTGCCTTTGCCGATATTCTTCACGCGCAATTCGATGCTTGGGCTTTGACCGAAGCGGAACGCGATGTCGCGCTGTTGGGGATCAAAGGCTATTCCATCGCCGAGATTGCCGCCCTGCGAAACACGAAGGAAGGTACAATCAAAGCGCAAAATGCCGCTGTCTATCGCAAAGCCGGCGTGTCTGGTCGCCTGCAATTGCTCGCTCATTTCGTCGAAGACCTCATGGGTGGCTCCTTGATGGATCGGCCCTCCACTTCGGCTGAGACGTCCTGATCAGCCCTTTCATTGAGAAAAGAAAACCCCGCCCAAAGTTAATTTGGGCGGGGTTCTTCATTCTAACGCTCTGTCTAAATCAGAAGCCGCGCGGGGTCGGGTGTTTGGCGTAGATATCGACGATCTTCTGCACAGCGGCTTCGGGTGACAGCTCCTCGCTCTCGCCCGTGCGGCGGGAGGTCAGTTCCACCACGCCGTTTTTCAGGCCGCGCGGGCCAACCGTGATGCGCCAAGGCAGACCGATCAGATCCATAGTCGCGAACTTACCGCCCGCGCGCTCGTTGCGATCATCGTACAGCGGCTCAAGACCGGCTGCGGTGAGGGACGCATAGAGCGCCTCGCAAGCGGCATCCGCCTCCTCATCCCCTTGTTTCAGGTTCACGATACCACAATGGAACGGGGTTACACCTTCCGGCCAGATGATGCCCTTGTCGTCGTGGCTGGCTTCGATGATCGCGCCCAACAGACGGGACACGCCGATACCGTGCGACCCCATTTCAACGGGCACTGTCTGACCGTCTGCGGTCTGTACTGTCGCGCCCATTGCCTCGGAATACTTGGTGCCAAAGTAGAAGATCTGGCCAACTTCAATCCCGCGCGCCACGCGGCGACGATCTTCCGGGATCTCGTTGAACAGAGCTTCGTCGTGGGTCTCGTCGGTGCGGGCGTATTTCGAGGTGAACTCCTCGAGAATCGACTGGCACTGCTCCACGCTATCGTAATCGATTTCGCGGTCGCCGAAGGTCAGATCGGTCACGGCGCTGTCATAGAAGACCTCGGACTCGCCAGTTTCGGCCAGCACGAGGAATTCGTGGGTGTAATCGCCGCCAATCGGGCCACCATCGGCGCGCATCGGGATGGCCTGCAGGCCCATCCGCTCGTAGGTGCGCAGATAGCTGACGAGGTGGCGGTTATAGGCGTGCAGGGCCGCGTCCCGGTCGAGGTCGAAGTTATAGCCGTCCTTCATGTAGAACTCGCGGCCCCGCATCACGCCAAAGCGCGGGCGGATCTCGTCGCGGAATTTCCACTGGATGTGATAGAGGGTCAGCGGCAGGTCTTTGTAGGACTTCACGTAAGAGCGGAAGATATCGGTGACCATCTCCTCGTTGGTCGGGCCGAACAGCATGTCGCGCTCGTGACGGTCGGTGATGCGCAGCATTTCCTGACCGTAGTCGTCGTAGCGACCGGATTCCCGCCACAGATCGGCCGGCTGCATGGTCGGCATCAACATCGGCACGTGGCCGGCGCGCATCTGCTCTTCATGCACGATGCTTTCGATCTTTTTCAGCACCCGGAACCCGAGCGGCAGCCAAGAATAGATGCCAGCGGCAGATTGCTTGATCATGCCGGCCCGCAGCATATAGCGGTGGCTGACGATCTGAGCTTCCGAAGGGGTCTCCTTCAGGACGGGCAAGAAGTAGCGGGACAGGCGCATGGTAGGTCTCGTTTCACAGAAGCGGTTTTGTTGCGGTCTAAGCCATCGGCGCTCCGCAAGCAATGAAGCAATAGGGCAATCGCACCTCGCGTCTATCTCACTGCAGAGCCCCCCCGCGATCATCAGCCAGCACAGGATTCCCCGGGGCAGCATCGCCCTCTTTGAGACCCCAAAATTGCGCACCGATCTCAAATCCTTAACGCACCGCTTTCGTGATTATTTAATAACCACCGAAATTATTCTGAAAATTTACCGGATTGCCACGGTTAACCTTCGCCCTTTCAAATAGGTGTTCATGCACGCGGAATACCGCCGACTGCCCACCAAAGGCGACAAGGCGCGCCCGCGGAACAGGCATCCGGTGTTGCGGACACGAAAATCACCATTCCGTCAAGAAAACAAAGGAATTGCAGGGCAAAGGCCTGCAACCTGTGTTAGCGCAACAACTATCACTTATGATAATTTTCTGCAAGAACATGTAGCCATACGATACCCAATGGGAGTAAACCACGACAGGCTCACCATTTTTAGCGAGGGCGTTTATTAACCCCTCAATCAACCCACTCAAAGAACGAAACTTTTACTACAATTCGAGATAGTTTTTTGGCACATTCACGCTGAATGCGAGTATTCAGGGAATGGAATTTTGGCACAACAACCGTGCGCTTCTTGTTTTTCGGCCATTTTACGGCCTCTTGTTAAAAGATGTACTGTTCATGAACCATGCTGCCTTGCTGACTCCAGACTCTTTTGACGTACAGGTCCGTGAACTCGGGCTTGTGACCCATGAGTCGGAACACGGATTTGACAACCTCACAGCGCTGGCGGCCCGCCTTCTCAAGGTGCCGACCGCATTGGTCACCGTGGTGCAGCGCAGCCAGAACCGTCAGTTCTTCAAGAGCGCGATCGGCCTGCCGGAACTGGCCAAGGACCTGAGACAGACCCCGCTCTCGCATTCCTTTTGTCAGCTTGTGCAAGCCACTGACACCGCGCTGATTGTGGACGATGCGGGCAATGACCCACGGGTGAAAGACAATGCGGCGGTGCGGGATCTTGATGTGGTCGCCTATCTCGGTGTCCCGATACATTTGAGCGACGGCACTCCATTCGGCGCCTTTTGTGCCATCGACAGTATCCCGCGCGAGTGGAGCAATGAGGATCTTCAAACGATGCAACAGCTCGCGCGCAGCATCGACGAGATCATCGCACTGCGTCAGGCCCACGACCAAGCACAGGCCGAAGCCCATCAGGCGCGCCGCGAAGCAGAGGCGCGCAAGACCTTCCTGTCCCATATGAGCCATGAGATCAGAACGCCTCTGAATGGGATCATCGGCTCGGTTGACCTCATGATGCGTGCGGCGAGCAGCATTACCCCTCAGACCCCGCGCGAGGCAGCTGAATTGCTGCGCACAATCAACCGGTCTGCGAGCTCCATGCAACGGCTGCTTAACGACGCGCTCGACATCGCGAAGATCGACGCTGGGAAACTGGAGCTGGCCCCCTCTCCCTTTGATCTGCGCGATGCGATCAACGATGTTGTGATGCTCTATAGTTCTGATGCCAATCGCAAAGAGATTGAGCTGGTTCAGAGTTTTATCGACATCCCGCCTCGGCAACTTCGGATGGGCGATGGGTTCCGTCTAAACCAAGTGCTCGCCAACCTTCTCAGCAATGCTGTCAAGTTCACGGACCACGGAGAAGTTTCCGTTTCGGTACGCGGCAGCGAGCTCGGCGTGCAAATCGAGGTTCGCGACAGTGGCTGCGGCATCCCTCAGGACAAGATTGCCAGCCTGTTTGACCCTTTCACCCAAGCGGATGCGACGGTTGCGCATATGAAGGGGGGAACTGGTCTTGGCATGGCGATCGTCAAGCAACTGGTCGAGTTGATGGGCGGCCGGATTGGCGCCGAAAGCACCCCTGGCGAGGGCAGCGTGTTTCGGGTTTCCCTTCCGATCCCGGTTGTCGCCGCAGAGGAGGCGCCCCAAGAAGACATCTCGGACGCGCAGGCTGCACAGCCCACCTTTCCTTTGTTGGGATGCCGCATCCTCGTTGCAGATGACAGCCCGGCCAACCGCCTCGTGTTGCAAAAGATGCTGGAGGGCATGGGCGCGATCGTCGACAAGGCTTACGACGGGCGCGACGCCTTTGGGCGGGCTGTGACCACGCCATATGAAGCCATCCTTCTGGACATACAGATGCCCGGGTATTCTGGCGTCGAAGTCATTGAAAAACTGCGCAGCCACCCGCGCCATCAGGCAAGACATGCGCTCTGCGTGGCCGTCACCGGCAATGTTCACAACGAACAGGTTGCCCGCTACCTCAACGCCGGATTTGACGCCTGCATTGCAAAACCTCTGCGTCAGAGCGATCTCCTCCATGTGCTCTCGCCGCTGATAGAGATAAGAGCACAGGCCTGCTAACGAACCGTCCGCCGCCCGCAAGGCGGCTTCTTTACATGTGTGACTTGCAACCCGCCGCCCCATAAGCGATCACTGGGAGCGACCAAGGGGACATCTGCGCCCTGCCCTAGCGAGGACGACACTTTATGGCCCTGCCAGCCCGCAAGCAGCTGAAATACTGGAGCATTGCCGCCATTGGCTTTGCGGTGGTGATGTGGGCCTTGGGCAATGTCCTCCTGCCCTTCATCCTGGGCGGTGCGATTGCCTATATGATTGACCCGCTTGCCGATCGGCTGGAGCGTATGGGCCTCAGCCGAGAGGGCGCAACTGCGGTGATTACCGTCGCGGCCGTCCTTGGGTTTCTGGTCCTTCTGTTGCTGATCGTACCAACGCTGGTGAACCAGCTGATTGATCTGATGCAGACCCTGCCGCAGGCGATGTCGAACCTCAGCGATTTTGCGCACGAGCGGTTCCCATCACTTTTTGAAGACAACAGCCGCGCCCGCGAAATTCTGATCGGCCTGTGGAAAACGGTGCAGGACAAGAGCGTCTCACTGCTGCAGACCTTTGTTGGCTCTGCCCTGTCCCTGCTAAATGTCGTGGTGCTGCTGGTGATTGTGCCAGTTGTGTCGGTCTATCTGTTGGTGGATTGGGATCGCATGGTTGCGCGGATCGACGAATTGCTGCCGCGCGATCACGCCCCTGTGGTGCGTCGCTTGGCTGGTGAAATCGACGATGTCTTGTCCTCTTTTATCCGGGGCATGGGCACGGTCTGCGTGATCCTCGGCACGTATTACGCCGTTGCACTCATGATGGTTGGCCTGAACTTCGGCCTCGCGGTTGGGTTTGTGGCCGGTCTTGTGACCTTCATCCCCTATCTCGGAGCGATCTTCGGCGGGGTGCTGGCCATTGGCCTTGCGCTGTTTCAGTTCTGGGGCGCAATGGAAGGCGCGGACGGAGAGATGATCCGCCAAAGCACCGATTGGTTTAGGATCGCCCTTGTCGCGGGCATCTTCATGATCGGCCAAATCGCCGAAGGCAACTTCCTCACCCCCAAGCTCGTCGGGAACTCCGTTGGCCTGCACCCGGTCTGGTTGCTGTTGGCCTTGTCGGTGTTTGGCGCACTCTTTGGCTTTGTGGGTATGCTGGTCGCGGTCCCCGTGGCCGCCGCCATCGGGGTGGTTGCACGTTTTGCCGTCGAGCAGTATCTGGACAGTCGTCTCTACCAAGGTCTCAGCCACCGGGACGCCTCCTCGCTGACCGCAGAAGAGACCGACAAGCCCGCAGAATAAGTCGAACAAACAGACCGAAGATGCCCAAACAGCTTAGCTTTGATCTCCCCGCGAAACCGGCGCTGGGGCGCGATGATTTCTTCGTTGCGCCGTCAAATGCCATGGCGGTGGCCTTGATCGACCCCTCCTTTGCCTGGCCATCGGGGAAACTGGTTTTGACAGGACCAAAAGGATCCGGGAAAACCCATCTCGCGCATGTTTGGGCCAAGGAAAGCGGGGCGCGCGTTGTGCCTGCTCAACAGCTGACCGAGGCGGATGTGCCAGACCTCGCCCGTGGCCCCGTTGCCATCGAGGACGTGCCAGAGATTGCCGAGGATGCGATTGCGCAAAAGGCTCTGTTCCACTTGCACAACATGGTTCTGACGCATGGGCACCGGCTGATGCTGACGGGACGGCCCGCGCCCAACCTTTGGGGGCTCGGCCTTGCTGATCTGCAAAGTCGGGCGCAGGCGGCCACCCATGCTGCACTAGAAGCCCCTGATGATGCGCTTTTGGCCGTGGTCTTGGCCAAGCTCTTCAATGATCGCCAGATCACGCCGAAACCCGATGTCATCCCCTATTTGGTCGGTCGCATGGACCGATCCTTTGCCGCAGCTCAGGCTGTTGTCCATCGCTTGGATCAACTCGCCCTGGCAGAGCAGCGCACCCTTAGCCGCGCACTTGCGATCAAAATGATGTCCGAGGACCGTCGCAACGAGCATGGTTAGGATCAGCAGAGATGAACGCGGGAACAGAACCGCGTCTCAGCCATTGACCTTTCGGCAAGGCTAAAAGCCCTGCCGAATTGACCTACCAGCGCGAATAGACCATTCTTTCCAAAGCCTAACCGCCCGGAGCTTGCATGACGCCTTCTTCTGACACCCCGACAGAGACCGCCCCCGAAAGCACGCCTCCGGCTCCGGTGTCTGAACAAACGGGAGTGCGCGCCGAAGCTTGGTCAGAGGAATGGGGCTTCTTCGGTCGCCCCCTTTTCAATGACCCTGACGCCCGCGCGTTGGAGCGGATTGGTGTCGTTGATGTGGGATCAAACTCCGTCCGTTTGGTGATTTTTGACGGCGCGGCCCGGAGTCCCGCCTATTTCTACAACGAAAAAATCATGTGCGGTTTGGGGGCTGGCCTGTCTGAGACGGGTCGCCTCAACCCGAAGGGACGCGACCGCGCGCTCGCAGCCCTAAAGCGGTTTCAAATGCTGGCACAGGGTCTTCTGCCCAGCCCTCTCACCGTTGTCGCAACCGCAGCTGTGCGCGATGCCGAGGACGGCCCTGAGTTTGCCGCCGAGGTGGAGGCCGCAACCGGTCTGCGCATCCGCGTCATCACTGGCGAGGAAGAAGCACGGCTTTCCGCGCAAGGCGTTCTGCTCGGCTGGCCCGGTGCGCATGGATTGATCTGCGATATCGGTGGCTCCTCCATGGAGCTCGCCGAGATCCAAGGCGGTGAAGTTGGCAAGCGCGTCACCTCGAACCTCGGGCCGCTCAAGCTCAAGGATATCAAGGGCGGGCGTTCTGGACGCAAAAAGCACATTGACGAGGTGATGGTGGGCTTGCGCGAACAGATGGGCGATCAGCGCGACCGGCTTTTCCTCGTTGGCGGCAGCTGGCGGGCCATCGCGCGCGTTGACATGATGCGCCGCAAGTATCCCCTCACCGTCCAGCACGAATACCGCATGACGGCGCGGGATGTCCGCGAGACGGCGAAGTTTTTGGAAAAAGGCGACCTCGACAAAATCCGCGCCGAATGCGGGATATCCTCCGCCCGGATGTCGCTGGTGCCCTATGCCATCGACGTGCTATCCCGGCTGGTGAAGACCTTCCGCCCGAAGGATATCGCCGTCTCCAGCTATGGCATTCGCGAAGGTCTGCTCTACGAGCAAATGCCCGAGAAGCTGCGGGAACGCGATCCGCTGATCGAGGCTGCCCGCTTTGCCGAGGCGAAAGACGCCCGTGTTCCCGGGTTCGGCAAGATCCTCTACGCCTTTGTCAAACCGCTCTTTGCGGGCTCTCCCTACTCCAAAATGCGGCTCGTGAAGGCTGCAAGCCTGCTGCACGATGTCAGCTGGCGGGCGCACCCAGATTACCGGGCCGAGGTCTGCTTTGACAATGCGACCCGCGCCAACTTGGGCGGGCTCAAGCACTCGGAACGGATTTTCCTCGGTCTCGCGCTGCTGCACCGCTATCGCAATAAACGGCAGGGCACCCATTTTGAACATCTCTACGATCTCCTTGCGCCAGAAAAGCAAAAGGAGGCCGAGATCCTGGGCAAAGCCATGCGGTTTGGCGCAATGCTGATGGTCGGAGAAGGGCAGGAAATCGGGCGCATCCGCTGGCAGCCACGCAAACGCTTTCTGCACGTGGAACTGCCCGCCGAAAGCGCAGATTTGTTTGGTGAGGTCGCGCAGTCGCGTTTGATGTCCCTGGTCAACGCGCTTGACGCGGAGGTTCGCGTCACGGTCGAAGGCAAGCGCGGCGATTTGCTGGCCGATCTCTAAGCGACTTGGCCAAACATAGCTCCACTGCTGTGGAACTTCTGTAGCTTACAACTCGATGCTGCCATCGGGTTGAAGCTCGGGCGTCTCGCCCTCGGGCTTGGGCTCTTTGCGTCGAATGATGATATCGCCATTAGGAAGGATTTCGGGCATCTCATAGACGCTCCAATCCTCCACCTGATCCGCGATCTCCGCGAGGGCAGGCCCCATCTCAGCTAGGAAACTGCGCATGGAAGGGCCTATTTCGGAGAAAAGGCGGGCGGCCTCATCCAGAGTGGGCGCCATTTCGCGCTTTAACCCCTCGAAAAACAAATCCGCCCCACGCTCCATCAGGCTGCGCCCCTGCTCAGCGTCTGGCTTCGCCTCATCTTGCGCCTGCGCAAGCGCAACGCCCGATAGGGAACTCAGCACCAAACACAGGCAAGACACCCGCAGGCATGGAGAGAGTGTCAAAAGAGGATGCAACGTCTGTTTCATGCTGACACACCTAGCACGTCGCGCGCGTCTGCACAGGGGAGAGATGCCTGCCCCCTCCCCTTTTGCCATCAGTCATGGCCGCCAAAAAGGTTTCTGAATTTCACGTCGCACTGCGTCGTGTTTCAATCCAAGATCCTGAAGCATCTGTTCCGGAGCGGCCAACAGCTCACGCTCCATCTGCCGTCGTGTTTTCGCGCGATGCCGCCAAAGAACAAGCAAGGATTGCCCGGGCGTGGATGTCCGGGAGGAAGTATTAAACAGAGAAAACAATGAGGTTATCGGCATGACAATCAATCCTTTTATTCCGATGCCGACAGTCCTATTGCACTTGCTCTCTCTGAAAAATTGAGTTCTTCTCCACAGAACTGTTCTTATTTGGAACAAAGCAATGCGACACCTCCCCCCTCTGAGTACCCTGCCTGCCTTTGAGGCCACCGCGCGGCTGGGATCTGTGACCGCCGCCGCGCAAGAGTTGGGGCGCACCCATAGTGCGATCAGCAAACAGTTGCGCCACCTCTCCGACGACCTCGGCGGTGATCTGTTTGAAAAGGTCGGGACGGGCTTGCGATTGACCATGCGCGGGCGTCATTTGCAGGATGACCTGCGCCCGCTGCTGGATCGTCTCGACCGCGTGTCCGCCGAATTGCGACGTTCGCAAGATCAACGCCGCGTCCGCCTGGCTTTGAGCGCAACTTTTGCCACCCGATGGCTGACCCCACGGTTGCCGCAGTTTTATGCGCGCCATCCCGAAATTGAGATCGATCTGATGATGTCCGGCCCTCATCGGGATCTGAATGAGAGCTTCGATCTGTTCCTCAGCTACGACCGCTTGCGCGGGCCGATGCGGGATGTTGGACAACAGAGCTACAAGGGCGTTCCCTTCACGCCACTGGTGTTGGGCGACACCTCCTATGGCCCCGTCTGCGCGCCAGATTTTGCCCTAGAGCAGTTAGATACACATTGGCAAACATCGCTGCGATTGGTTCATGCGGGCGCCCCGCAGTCTTGGGAGGCTTGGGGCGCACTCACCAACATAACTCTGCGGGCTGAGCGAGAGGTGGCCTATCCGCACCATATCCTCGCCATCGAAGCGGCGGCGGCGGGGCTTGGCATCTCCATCGCAGAGCGGCGCCTTGTGGAGAGTGACCTCGCCTCCGGACGTCTGGTCGCGCCGTTCGGCTTTGTCACCGTCAAGGATGGGCTTCTCGCCCGGATCATGGAGGTTCCCGGAGGGGCTAAAGCGCCCAGCCCTGCGGTTCTTACTCTAATTGACTGGCTCAGAGAAATGGCCGCGTCAGACGGTCGCTAGCTCTAGATCGAGGCTAACGGGGAAATGATCCGAAGCCGCGAGAAGCGCCTGACAGAGATCAGGAGACCCATAGCATTCGGCATCCTCAAAGGGATGCCAAACCCGCCAACGCGGTGCATATTCACAGAGGTTGGGCGAGATCATCGCATAGTCCAGAAGCGCCTGAAAATACCGCTTTTCCAGATGGTTATAGAACCGCGCTGTGGTCGGTAGCCCCTGCTGATTGGGGCGCAGGAGTTCGCGCCCGTTCGGATCAAACAGCTGAGTTCCCATGATGATCTCGACGGATGATCGCCCAAAGAGCGCTTCATACTCGTCGAGCCCCGGACCGTCGTTCAAATCTCCCATCAGGATCAACGGATCGCCAGCCGCCAAATGATCCTCGACTCGTCCCCGCAGCCAAATCGCCTGTGCCAATTGCTTGCGACGGTTTGTGATCGACAGAGCACGAGCCTCTTCTGGCGACCGCGCCCCATGCGGTGCTTTGGATTTCAGATGTGCTCCGATCAATCGAAAGGAAGGACCGGGTTTAGGCGTGACCAAAAGCTCCATCGGAGGTTTGGAAAACCGCACCAAATCCGCACGCGCGTCAATGTCGAGGTCAATCTCAAAAACCCCATCAAATCGCGGCGCATGGACTGACGAGATCGGCGCATGTTCAGCCGTCATCACCCGGCTGTCGAACAGAAAGGCGATCTCTTGCTGCGTGTCATTGGCAAACCCCATGACCGCGTCTCGGGTTCTAAGCCCCGCCCAAGCAGCGAAGTTTTCCAAGGCCCGCACCGTGCTTTGTCGCCGACCGGTATTTGGCGCCTCAATGATGACAATCCCATCGGCATCAATGGTATGAAGGACTTTTGCAATCGCCTCGGCCTGCACTCCCCGGCTGACCCCATGGCGTCCAGATGGCTGGCCGTCCAGCAGCAGGCCATTGTCCTCGTTAAAGAGGGCTTCGAACCATTCGATGTTATACGTGCTCAGGCGCAAATTCGCGGGCCTTTGCCTTGCCGCTGAGCTCTTCCCAAGCCGCGTTAATGTCAGCCATGCGCTTTTCCGCGAGCCGGATCGCCTCAGTCGGCACCCCACGCGCAATCATCGCATCAGGGTGATTGTCACGCACCAAACGGCGCCAGGTGCGGCGTATATCGTCGAGAGATGTGCCGGGTGCAACGCCCAGCACATCATGCGGGTCCTTTGGCACATCCTCGACAAAGCGTGCTCGGAGGGATCGAAATTGCGCTTCTGACTGCCCAAAGATACGGCTCACGTCTTCTAAGAACGCATCCTCGTTCGGATGATAAAACCCATCCGCCATCGCGATATGAAACAACCCTTCCATGAGGTCACAGAGCGTGCCGGGATCATCAGCAAACATATCGCGAATACGGCGCGCATAGGCATCATAGCCCGCGATATCCTGCCGGGCGAGATTGAAGACACGCGCGGCCTGCGCCTCTCCTTCGCCTGCGATCTGAAACACGTCTCGGAATGCGGCCACTTCATCTCGGGTCACTTGCCCGTCAGCCTTGGCCATCTTTGCCCCCAACCCAATAACCGCGATCGTAAACGCAACAGAGCGTTCAGGCGGCGTGCGCAGCCGGTCGAAAACCTGCGTGAGGCTTTCTCCCTTGGCCAGTGCGGCCAGTGCTTCGGTGATGCGGGACCAGAGTGTCATGGGGCCAGTTTAACCGGGATCAGACGGGCTGTCAGGTCAGGCAGCCCCGCCCTCACGGAGAATTTTCTGCATCAGCACGAGATCGAGCCTTTGCCCCCATTTATAGCCCACCTCTGGCATCCGCCCGACCTCTGTATAGCCACAGCCCGCATGAAAGGCTTGCGCGACCGGGTTGGCGCCGCTGATGCCTGCGACCAAAACGTGGATGCCATGATCTCGCGCTTGATCTTCTAGCGTCTCCAGCAGCTTGCGCCCAACACCGCGTCCGCGCGCCTCTTCGGCGAGGTAGATCGAATGTTCCGCGGTCTGGGCATACCCCGGCCCCTTTCGAAAGCTGGAGAAATAGGCAAACCCGAGAAAGCCGCCCTCCTCAGCCTCTGCCACCAAAAGGGGCGGATCATTGAGGATATCATCCTGCCAATCGCTGAGGCTGCGCGTCTCAGTGGTAAAGGTCATCAGCGTCTGCTCGACCACTTGGGCGTGCAGCGCTGCAACGGCTTCGGTGTCCTCGTCACGGGCTGCGCGAATATGAAACGTCATTCCAGCACACGCACCCCATACGGAGTTTCGATTTCCGCGCGCACGCCTGCTGTGCCAGGTTCAAAGATCACGCAGGTGTCCTGCAGGTTCAATATCTTCTGCAATGCATCGGCTTCTGGGTGAGCCACCACCAGCCGCTGTAAGCGACAGCCTTGCTGGGTCAACCTTGGCGCGGGATGCGGCCCATGCCACTGCATCAAGGCCGGGAAGATATTGTCAAAAGGAAGAACTCCCGTCGCAGGAACTGCCATTTGCCAGCTGAGATCGCCTCGGGTCAATGCAACGGGCGTCCCTGCATCGACGGATAGATCCGCGAGGGTCTGGCTGAGATCATCGCTGCGGCAGATCCAATTGGTGATCCGGGGCTTGCCGGTAAATTGATCCAAATCAAACCATCGCGGACTGCGTTCTGGCGAGGCATCGGGATCAATCGCAATCGCTTCTAGATAGAGCCCATCCGCGAGCCCCAACAACCGGTTATGCGTTCCATAAACCTTGTGTTCGCCACCGGGCTGCAACGGAACCCCAAGCGCCTCTTCGACATGGGCGGTGGCGTCCTCCAGCGTGGCCCCAGCCACGGCGAAATGGTCAAGCTCTAACATATAGGTCTCCTTACTCGGCGCCACCCTATCGCGAGGTCCAAAACCCGCAATCAGAAAGTAGAGGAGGCACCAATCTGCGGGGTTCTACCCCCTCGCGGCTGGCGGTGGCGCTTTGCCCCAATAGGGGCAAAGCGCGCAGCCGACCCTCGTTGAGGGTCGGCTGCCATCGTCACCCGCGTGCGTCGCGGATCAATTTCAGGATATCTTCTGCAGCGGCCGGGATATTGGTGCCAGGACCAAAAATCGCCTTAACCCCAGCCTTGTAGAGGAAGTCGTAGTCCTGCTGCGGGATCACCCCGCCACAGATCACAATGATGTCCCCCGCTCCTTGCGCCTTCAACTCTTCGACCAGCTGGGGGGCGAGCGTTTTGTGGCCGGCGGCTTGGCTAGAGATCCCGACAACGTGGACATCGTTGTCGATGGCATCTTGCGCGGCCTCTTCCGGGGTCTGGAACAGCGGGCCAACATCCACGTCAAAGCCGATATCGGCGAAGGCGGTGGCGATCACTTTGGCACCACGATCATGCCCGTCCTGACCCATTTTCACCACCAGCAAGCGGGGACGGCGGCCTTCTTCTTCGGCGAAGGCCTCGATCGATTTCTGGATCGCGGCAAAGCCCTCATCGCCTTCATAGGCGGCACCGTAGACTCCCGCGAGAGTCTTCACTTCGGCGCGGTGACGACCGAATTCCTTTTCCATTGCCATGCTGATTTCCCCCACAGAGGCACGCGCGCGCGCCGCTTCCACGGCCGCTTCAAGAAGATTGCCGCCCGCATTGGCACGGCGCGTCACTTCCTCCAAAGCTGCCTGACAAGCCGCTTCGTCTCGCGACGCCCGGATCGCCTCCAGACGCGCAATCTGGCTGTCGCGCACCTTGACGTTGTCGACGTCGAGGATGTCGATCGGGTCTTCTTTCTCCTTGCGGTATTTGTTGACGCCCACGATGACTTCCTGACCTCGGTCAATCATCGCTTGACGCCGCGCTGCCGTCTCTTCGATCCGCAGCTTCGGCATGCCAGAGGCGACGGCTTTGGTCATGCCGCCCATCTCTTCGACCTCTTCCATCAGCGCCCAGGCCTTCTCCACCAACTCGGCAGTGAGACTTTCGACGTAATAGCTGCCAGCAAGCGGGTCCACGACGCTGGTGACACCGGTTTCTTCTTGCAAGATCAATTGCGTATTACGCGCAATGCGGGCCGAGAAATCGGTGGGCAAGGCGATGGCTTCATCCAGCGCATTGGTGTGCAGAGACTGGGTGCCGCCCAAAACCGCGCTCATCGCCTCATAGGCGGTGCGGATCACATTGTTGTAGGGATCCTGCTCCTGCAAGGACACGCCAGAGGTTTGGCAATGCGTGCGCAGCATTTTGGACCGGTCCGACTTTGCCCCGAATTCCGTCATCACCCGATGCCACAGGGTGCGGGCCGCACGCAATTTCGCAGCTTCCATGAAGAAATTCATGCCGATGGCAAAGAAGAACGACAAGCGGCCTGCAAATTTGTCGACGTCCATGCCCGCTTCCATTGCGGCCCGGACATATTCCCGACCATCCGCCAGCGTGTAGGCCAGCTCTTGGACGAGGTTCGCACCAGCCTCCTGCATGTGATAGCCGGAGATCGAGATGGAGTTGAACTTCGGCATCTCGTTCGAGGTGTACTCAATGATATCCGAAATGATCCGCATCGAAGGTTCGGGCGGATAAATATAGGTGTTCCGGACCATGAACTCTTTCAGAATGTCGTTCTGAATGGTCCCAGACAACAGCGCCTTGTCATGCCCCTGCTCTTCACCTGCAACGATGAAGCTCGCCAAAATCGGGATCACAGCGCCGTTCATGGTCATCGAGACCGAGACTTGATCCAAGGGGATACCGTCAAAGAGGATTTTCATGTCCTCGACAGAGTCGATGGCCACACCCGCTTTGCCCACATCGCCGACCACACGCGGATGGTCGCTGTCATAGCCACGATGGGTGGCAAGGTCGAAGGCGACAGAAACACCCTGTTGGCCGGCCGCGAGGTTGCGGCGGTAAAAGGCGTTGCTTTCCTCCGCCGTCGAGAACCCCGCGTATTGGCGGATCGTCCAGGGGCGACCCGCATACATGGTCGCTTTTACACCCCGGGTAAAGGGACCAAATCCCGGCAGACTGCCCATATGGGCAAGGTCTGCGGTGTCTTCAGCAGTGTAGAGCGGCTTGACGTCGATGCCCTCGAGCGTCTGCCAGGTGAGATCGTCAAGGCTGCGCCCGCGCAGCTCTTTCTCAGCCAGTGCCCGCCAGTCTTCCGGTGTCTGGGTCATGGAGTGGTCCTCTTGTCAGGTCATCCTGCGGGAAAAGTTGCGATTCCGCAGAAACAGGAAGGTCGCTTGCGCCCGCTTTGTGCGGATCTGCGACCAGTTCAGCGAGCCCATCGGCGCCGCCGATGAGCCACATCATGTCGTCGTAATATTGTTCGCGCAGAGCGGCGGCTTCACTTGTCGAGAAGGGCATCCAACGGCCGTCCCCCTCGGGCAAGAGCGCGGCAAAGCGCGCAGGTAGGTCGGCCCGCAACTCGGGGAGCTTGGAGCTTGCATTCAGGCGGAAGCTGCCGCCGCCACGGATGGCGGGGCACTGTACGCCGGTCGCGGCAGAGAGCTGCGCATGTGGCTGGCTGGCAAAAACCTCATGGGCGAACACGCGAATCCGTGCGCCCGGCATGGCACAATAGATGTCTTGGATCACGTCGCGCCATGTGCGTTCGCTTTCGGCAATTCGCGCCAACATCCGACCCGAGGCCATTCGCAAGGAATGTTCCAGCCGTACACTCAGAGCCGAGGCCCAGAAGGACTCCGGGCTGCGAATGTTCAACATCACATCCGTGATCGCGCCGCCAAACGCATGATCGAGGCGCGCCAAATGTTCGCCTGCCCCGGGATACAATTGGCAAAGCGACAGGCTTTGCTCAAACGAGCCAAGCAAAGCGGCATCAGAAATCACCACAGAGGCAGTACCCGCATCCCGCAACCCGGCCATCTGCAACGCAATGCGCCCCTTGGCGCGCAGAACAGGATCTCGTCCACCAATCGCCACCGCACCGGGCTGGACGCCATGCAATAAACCTGTGCGCGTGCGCTCCGGCCCGAGGTAGGCAATGCCGTATTGGGACAACCAATCAGACTTTCGCGTCATATAGCTTTGAATACTGCGCGTCGCGCAGCGGTGGGCACCGATATGCAGTATGACTTTCATCGCTGGTTCTCCTCGCGCAGGCCAAAAGCTCGCGTCAAAGATGCGGTGAAAGCCGTTCCATTATGCTTAATGAAACGTGATTTTTTTGTGCCCAGATGGGTTTCGCCCATCGCAATTGTGGCGCAAGACCATATATTTGCGGTCAGAGGAGAGCCAATGACACCTTTGTTCCGACCTGCCCTGCTGGCACTGCCCTTGATCGCACTTCTGTCGCCGATTGCGGGGAAGGCACAAGACGCACCTGCGGAAGACAGCACTGCAGAGCCTGGGATCGCGGACAGGGTTGATCTGCTGGAGATCCAGGACGGGTATGATGTCGATCTCGACGCCTTCAAATGGACGCACCGCCCTGTGGTGGTCTTCGCCGACAGCCCTGCGGACCCGCGGTTCCACGAGCAAATCGCAGAACTGATGGCCGACGTTCCTGCCCTGCTCACCCGTGATGTCATCGTCTTTACCGACACCGACCCAACCGCACGCTCTGCACTGCGCAAAAAGCTGCGGCCACGCGGGTTCATGCTGGTTCTGATCGGCAAGGACGGATCGGTTGCCCTGCGTAAGCCGCTGCCATGGAGCGTTCGAGAACTGTCGCGCACCATCGACAAGATGCCGATGCGGATCCGCGAAGTAGAGGAACGTCGGGGCAGCTGATCCATCGCCTCAGCGCCCGCGCGAAAAGAACAGCCGCATGTTGCGACGGTCAAAGATCGCCATGAATTTCGCCTCGGGATGGAAAATCAGCACCGAAGTCGGATCATGCAGGGTGTTGTAATAGGCTTCCTCCATCTCCACCGCCATGCAGTCCTTGCCGCCGGTGCCGGAGGCCAGAACCCCAAGCCCCTGCGGCAGATCGAGGGTCATGATCGCCTCGGTCACCTGCGTCGGAGACAGGCCGCCCACTTCAAAAGCGACCGGCTTATTCTCGGTGATCGCCCGCATACCAGCCTCGATGTCGCGGGCCTTTTTCACCATTGAGGTGATGCGGGTCGCCTTTACTTCGAACAGGGCAGCCGTGCAGTTCACTCGAGAGAAAAAATACTGTGTTTCCCCGAGCTTGACCCAACTTTGGATTTGGCTACGGACCTCTTCCTCCTGATCAAGACTGCACCCGGATACAACCAGCGCTGCCGAGGCTGCGAGCCCCAATACAGCACTGCGAAGCGGGCGGCGGGGGCGGAACAGGGGCACAGGGACTTCCTCCAGAACTTTCGGCGCGAACGTCGTGGACCGCTGCGGAGAGCGCAGCAGTCGCACATTCACGCCAAACCTAACGGAGGGGCCTTCAGAAAGGTTTAACACACCACTGTAAGCGCATTGTTTTTGCGCAAATTTCAACTCCCGCGCGTCAGCCCGCTCCGCGCCCAAGAGCGCAGAGGGAGAGACGATATTTTCGCGGGAATTGAGACGCATAGGATCACTCGAACTCGATGATCACATCATCCACGGCGAGGCTGTCGCCTGCGCTCGCGTTGATCTTGGAGACCACGGACTTTTTCTCGGCGCGCAGGATGTTTTCCATCTTCATCGCCTCGATGGTGCAGAGCGCCTGACCTTCTTCGACTTCTTGGCCGACCTCGACGTTGATCTTCACAACAAGACCGGGCATCGGGCACAGGAGCAGTTTGGAGGTATCCGGCGGCAGTTTCTCCGGCATCAGCGCGGCCAGTTCAGCCTGACGCGGGCGGCGCACATTGACCTTGAGATCAGCACCACGGCTGCGAATGCGGAAGCCTTGGGTGATCTTATCCACCTTCAACACCAGCGGCGCGCCATCGGTAGTGATTTCAGCAAGGCTCTGCCCCGGCGTCCAATCGGAGGCGACGCGGATGCTGGACTGATCCGCAAAGGTGACGGTCGCCCCCTCGGGGTCTGCGGCGACAACCACAGGGTATGTCTGCCCCTGCAAGGTCACCACCCAGGAATTGCCAACGCGGCGCTCGTGGTTGTCCATCCGGCCCGAAACCTGCGTGCGGCGGATTTCGGCGATCCGGTGCATGGCCGCGCAGGAGGCCGCCACCCGTTTCAGCTCCGCATCCGGCAGTGTCACCCCGTCAAAGCCCTCAGGATATTCCTCGGCGATAAAGGCGGTGGTCATATCGCCCGAGATGAATTTCGGATGATCCATCACCGCCGAAAGGAACGGCAGGTTGTGGCCAATGCCTTCGACCTCGAAGCTATCAAGCGCGATCCGCATCGCCTCAATCGCCGCCGCACGGGTCGGGGCCCAGGTGCAGAGCTTGGCGATCATCGGGTCGTAATACATTGAAATCTCGCCACCTTCATAGACGCCGGTGTCGTTGCGCACCACGACATCGCCAGCCGCGCCGGCCGCCACACCGGGGGTGTAGGCAGCGGTTTCCGCAGGCGGGCGATAGCGGGTCAGACGCCCGATCGAGGGCAGGAAGTTGCGATAGGGATCCTCGGCATAGAGGCGGTTTTCAATCGCCCAGCCGGTCAGCTTCACGTCGTCCTGGGTGATCGACAGCTCTTTGCCAGCTGCGACCCGGATCATTTGCTCCACCAAGTCCACACCTGTGATCAGCTCGGTCACGGGGTGTTCCACCTGCAGGCGGGTGTTCATCTCGAGGAAGTAGAAGTTCTTCGCCCCATCGACGATGAATTCCACTGTCCCGGCAGAGGCATAGCCAACGGCCTTGGCCAGCGCGACAGCCTGCTCGCCCATGGCGCGGCGGGTTTCCTCATCAAGGAAGGGGCTCGGTGCCTCTTCCACGACCTTCTGGTTGCGGCGCTGGATCGAGCATTCCCGCTCGCCCAGATAGACGCCATTGCCATGGGTGTCGCAGAGCACCTGAATTTCGATATGGCGCGGCTGCGTGACGAATTTCTCGATGAAAATTCGGTCATCGCCAAAGGAGTTCGCCGCCTCGTTCTTGGACGACTGAAAGCCCTCCCGCGCTTCCTGATCGTTCCAGGCGATGCGCATCCCTTTGCCGCCACCACCAGCGGAGGCCTTGATCATGACCGGATAGCCAATCTCATTGGAGATTTTCACCGCCTCATCTGCGTCGGCGATCAGCCCCATGTAACCCGGCACCGTCGAAACACCGGCCTCCTGCGCGATTTTCTTCGAGGTGATCTTGTCGCCCATCGCCTCAATCGCGCCTTTCGGCGGGCCGACAAAGGCAACACCAGCGGCCTCAAGTGCCTCAGCGAATTTGGCGTTTTCCGACAGGAAGCCATAGCCCGGATGCACCGCCTGCGCGCCGCTTTCCTTGATCGCGGCCATGACCTTGTCGATCACGATATAGGATTGGTTGGCGGGCGGCGGGCCCACATGCACCGCTTCGTCTGCCATCTGCACATGAAGCGCACGACGGTCAGCGTCAGAGTAAATGGCCACCGTTTTGATGCCCATCTTGCGTGCCGTCTTGATGACGCGGCAGGCGATTTCCCCCCGGTTGGCGATCAGGATCTTGTCAAACATGGGCTGTCCCTTGTGGTGCAGTGAAAGGTCGATGGGTGAGGCGCGACAGGCTCAACGCAAAACCGCCGCGCATGGGGGATACCCATGGCGACGGTTCAACAATGCTATCGCGATTGGTCAGAGTTGCGGCATGAAACGCCGCAACGCCCGTGGCCTTAGCAGCGGCCCGGGTTTTCCTGACAATAGATGAGGTTACCAGCGGCACCGACGGCCGCACCGGTGACCAAGTTGCCGTTGAGCAGGGCTGCACCGGCAGCACCGGCGCCTGCGCCATAGAGTGCCTGTTCGCCCGTCGTGTCGCCACAGGCGGACAGGGCTGCAGTTCCGGCAAGAAGAGCGGCAAGGATGGATTTACGCATGAGGGGGCTCCTTTGGATCGATCTGCGTGACTTATCGCCACTTTGCTCAAACAACGATCCGCGTCCAGAATGGTTCCATCAGTGCGCTTATCATGCGCGCCAAACCGCCCGGAGTTCGGCAGGTCACGGCGGGAAATCGCGCAACGTGCAAACTTGCACAAAACATTGAAAATATGTGGGAAATTGCGCCCAAAAGCGGGCAGCTCGCCCACAAAGGAACGGAGCTGCCCAGTCAGGTTTTGGGGCCAGAACAACAGCCAGAAGGGACGAAACGGCTGCTTAGGCTCTTTCACCATGACAGGGCAGAAAGCTTGCGCAAATACTTCCGCAAAAGTTGCGCCAATTCCGGCAGGAGGCCGCGCAAATAGACGCGTCACAGGCAGGAACACGCCGACCCACGCCGCGCGGGGCGCCGTCTGCGCGATAACGCGCTGCAAATCGGCGACCTTCTGCGTGATATGCCTCCCTGCCCGCATCCGTTACTCTCCAAACGCCTCGGGGAAAGACCGCCGCGCGACCTCCACGTCGATGACGAGAAGCGACTCGTAACTCTCTGGGTCGAAAGGATCCTCAACCGCCACGACCTCACGCCCGAACAGCCAGCTCAGACGGCCCGCGTCGAGATTGCCACGTTCAAATGGTTGGTCACCAAAGCACTCCCAGAGCGCTTTCATAAAGCCCGCATCAGCCCGACGGTCGGCAGGCCGACGATCCCGGTACCGTTCACGCACGGTAATCGGGGTCACGCCCTTGGGATTGGGGCGGCGGATGACAAATTGGAAATCAGTGCCCGGAAGACGGCCGGGAAAGCCGCGATGTTTCAGCATGGGGTAGCCTCCGGTCCGGCACCCCGCGGGTCGGAAAGGTCCGGCCACAACAGGGCCGGACCCCTGAAGTGATTATTTGTATTTACCGGTGTAAACCGGCTCTTGAGAGATCGGCTCGGGTTCAACCACGACGAACTCTTCTTCACGCGGTGCACAGGCAGCCGCTGCGGCCAGCAGGCCCGCGAGGGTGATAAGCTTGATGCTCTTGGACATGTCAGTCTCCTAGTCTCTTTTACAAAACCTGCGCGGGCCGAAACCCGCACCTCAACTGGCGCGGATAAGAAATCCCCACGCCACGGCGCATATTTGCGTCCTGTGGCCAGCATAGACACATTGCAGGCGGGAACATATGACAATTCACCGCTGCGCCCGGCCTGTGACGGGAAAATCGCAGAAAAATGCCGAAGGCTGCGAGAGGTCAGCATCAAAACCCCTCCCAGACACAGGTTTCACCCTCGAGACGATAGGTTTCAAAGAATTGCGTGACATCGGGATCGGTGCTTCCAAAGGGCAGCTCACGGCTCGACATGGAAATCACCACACGAGCCGGGTGAATGTCATATTGCGCAAGGTAGGGCTGCGCCAAGGCGCCACAAAGATGGTCGATATCACCGGCAGAGCTGGCTTGCGTCTCAGGCGTCACGTCAGGCGCAACAAATCGGAACCGCGCCCAGAGCTCTCCAGGGGCGTCATCCAGCAAGATTTCGGACAAGGTGACCTGTTGTCCGGACGGTACTGCGATCGAGGGGCTGCCCTGCCCCTGTGCCGCAAAGACCGATCCTGACATGGCCCCAATGGAGCAAACACCAAGGGCCACAACAGAACGACCCACCGCGCACGCAGACAAGCTGCGCAACACGCGATCAACCACAGGGTGTGCTAGGTGAAAGCCAAAATTGCCGCAGCCCCGACCCCAATCAGATTGGGCTCCTCCTGCCGGGGCTGCGGGCGCAGCGCCAGTGGCGCGCGCTGATCTCATCTCGGCTGGATTGGAGAATGCAACCGATTCGGCCTCCGTGTCAAACACTGTTACAAATTTGTGCAACAATTCAGCGGATCGCCCATTTGGAGAGCGCTTCATGGATCCGTAACGTAAATACGGAGCCGTTTCCGTGGGCTGAAACAACCAACGCGGGAAAATCGAGCTGAATGACCGCAACACCAGCATGGTCAGAACCCTCGCCCCGACCGGCTGGCGTGACGCGCCCAACGTGCGCGCCGCGCCGGGCAGGCCAACACGTCCTCGATTCGGGCCGTCAGACCCGGCGCTATCGGTTGCGCAACGCGCCCACCTGCTTCGATCCGAATCGTCGCCCCGTCTTGGCGCGCCCGCACCACAGGAGAGAAGCCACGCACCTGCTGCAACGCCCGCCACAGGTCCTGCCGGATCTGATGCACCAGCCGCACTGGATCGCCCATAGGGAGAGTCACCTCCGCCACCACGTCAAACCGCGCGGGGAGTTGGCGGGAGAGTGTCACCTCTCCCTCACCACGAGTGATATGCCAACGGGGTGCCATTTGGGGTCGTCCTCAGAGCGGGATATTGTCGTGTTTCTTCCATGGGTTCGCGAGCTTTTTGCCCCGCAACGAGGCAAAGGCGCGGGCCACCCGACGGCGGGTCGACTTCGGCTGGATCACCTCGTCGATAAATCCGCGTTCGGCCGCGACAAAGGGATTTGCAAAACGATCCTCGTAGTCAGCCGTGTGGGCTGCGATCTTTTCCGGGTCTTTCAGGTCTGCGCGGTGAATGATCTCCGTCGCCCCTTTGGCGCCCATCACGGCAATCTCGGCCGTGGGCCACGCGTAGTTGAAATCGCCCCGCAGGTGCTTGGAGGCCATCACATCATAGGCGCCACCATAGGCTTTGCGCGTGATCACCGTGACTTTGGGTACGGTCGCTTCACCATAGGCGAACAGCAGCTTCGCCCCGTGCTTGATCACGCCGCCGTATTCCTGGCTGGTCCCCGGAAGAAACCCTGGAACGTCCACAAAAGTCAGGATAGGGATCTCGAACGCGTCGCAAAAGCGCACGAACCGCGCGGCCTTACGTGAGCTGTCGATATCCAGACACCCCGCCAAAACCATCGGCTGGTTGGCCACAACGCCAACGGTCTGACCTTCCAAGCGAACAAAACCCGTGATGATGTTCTTCGCGAAATCCTCTTGGATCTCGTAAAAATCGCCCTCATCCGCCACTTTGGTGATGAGCTCTTTCATATCGTACGGCGTGTTCGCGTTTTCCGGGATCAGCGTGTCCAGACTGTCCTCGATCCGCGCCGGATCATCAAAGAACGGGCGAACCGGCGGTTTCTCTCGGTTGTTGGCTGGTAGAAAGTCTACCAAGCGACGCACTTCGGCCAGAGCCTCCACATCGTTTTCAAACGCGCCATCGGCGACAGAGGATTTTTTGGTATGGGTAGAGGCGCCACCCAGCTCTTCCGCCGTGACCTGCTCGTTGGTGACGGTTTTCACCACATCCGGGCCCGTCACGAACATGTAAGAGGTGTCTTTCACCATAAAGATGAAGTCGGTCATCGCCGGACTATACACCGCGCCCCCTGCACAGGGCCCCATGATGACGGAGATCTGAGGGATCACCCCGGAAGCCATAATATTGCGCTGGAAGATTTCAGCGTAGCCCGCAAGCGCATCCACACCTTCCTGAATACGGGCGCCACCTGAATCGTTCAGGCCAATAATCGGCGCTCCGTTTTGGATCGCCATGTCCTGAATTTTGCAGATCTTCATCGCGTGTGTGGCAGACACGGACCCGCCCAGAACGGTGAAATCCTGGCTAAAAACATAGACCTGACGGCCATTGACAGTGCCCCAGCCAGTGATCACGCCATCGCCCGCGGGCTGGTTGTTTTCCATGCCGAAATCCGTACAGCGATGGCTGACGAACATGTCGAATTCTTCAAAGCTGCCTTCATCAAGCAATAGCTCGATCCGCTCCCGCGCTGTCAGCTTGCCGCGAGCGTGTTGCGCGTCAATGCGCTTTTGCCCGCCGCCAAGGCGTGCGTTCTCGCGACGCTCTTCGAGTTCGGCTAGGATATCTTTCATGGCAAATGCCCCCTGATCAGTTTGGGCCCCGGATTTGTGGCGAGACTAGCTTGGCTTAGCGCGCGCCCCAAGGCAAATGTGGCAAATTTGCAAAGTTAATGCATACACGTCATGCAAATTAGAAAAACTGCAAACTTATCGGGAACCGTGCCGGCAGGTGAACTGTTTCACAGACAGAAGTCACACGGTGCGCGACAAAATTGTATCCCAAATGCCAGCTTCATTGGACAGGACGCCCACCGCGCCTTAGACCCTGAACAGGTAAACTAAACCGAGACGTACAGTGACCCGCACCACGCCCCCTACCATCTGGACCCTGATCCTGCTGTCTGGCCTTTCCGCGCTTGGCATGAACATCTTCCAACCTTCGCTGCCCGGCATGGCGGCTTATTTCGGGGTGGAGTACCGGCTGATCGCGCTGTCGGTGCCGTTCTACTTGGCCACCAGCACTGTGATTCAGATCCTGATCGGACCGATTTCCGACAAGATGGGGCGGCGACCTGTGATGATGGTGTCGCTGATCCTGTTCCTGATCGCCACATTGGGCTGTATTTTTGCCCCGACCGCTGGGATTTTCCTCGGCTTTCGTATGGCGCAGGCCGTGATTGCCACTTGTATGGTGCTGAGCCGCGCCGCAGTTCGGGACATGTACGAAGGTCCCAAGGCCGCCAGCATGATCGGCTATGTCACGATGGGTATGACGGTGGTGCCAATGATTGGCCCCGCCCTCGGCGGGATCTTGGACCAAGCCTTTGGCTGGCACGCGAACTTCTGGCTGTTGTTCGCAACGGCGGCCGTCACCCTTGGGATCTTTTGGGCAGACTTTGGTGAGACCGCCACCAAGAGCGGCAAGACACTGATGCAGCAATTCCGGGAGTATCCGGAACTGCTGCGCTCGCCGCGGTTCTGGGGCTACTCCCTCGCTGCGGGCCTCTCGGCTGGCAGCTTCTTTGCCTATCTCGGCGGCTCACCCTTTGTCGGCACCGAAGTCTATGGGTTGAACAGTGCGCAGCTCGGTCTCTACTTCTCCGCCCCCGCTTTCGGGTACTGCTTTGGCAACTTCCTGTCCGGTCGCTATTCGGAGCGCGTGGGCATCAACGCCATGGTGTTCTGGGGCGCTATCGTCAACATCATCGGCGTCGGCGCGTCACTGTTCATCACCCTCGCTGGCTGGGACACGGTTTGGACCTTCTTCGGCTTCATGTGCTTTGTCGGTCTCGGCAATGGCATGGCGATCCCGAACGGCACCACCGGCGCGATTGGCGTCCGACCGCATCTTGCCGGCACAGCGGCAGGGCTTTCGTCCGCTATTATGATCGGCGCGGGCGCTGCTCTCAGCGCGGCCGCGGGATGGCTGCTGGTTCCGGGTTCGAACGCGGTGCCGCTGCTGGAGATCATGTGGGGCACCGGGATCGTCGGCCTCTTTGCGATCCTCTACGTCATGCACCGCGAGCGGCAACTGCGTATCGCGACCTAACCCCGCAACCAAGCCCGCCTGCGCCTCGACAGCATCTTGAGGCGCAGGGGCACGTTCACTTGCCAGGCGCCATTTGCAGTTCTACAATTTCAAGTAGCTAGATTTGCAAAGGCGTCCTCATGGCCACTCAAAAACTATATGCAGGGGCCAAGCTCCGTGAGATGCGCAGCCGTATTGGGCTGACGCAAAAGGACTTCGCAGCAAAGCTTGGCGTGTCCCTGCCCTATTTGAACCAGATGGAGAACAACAACCGTCCGGTCTCCACAACGGTGGTTCTCGCCTTGGCGCAAGAGTTCGGCCTCGACGTGACAGAACTTTCTTCGGGCGACAGCGAACGCCTGATCTCTGACATGCGAGAGGCGATGGCCGATCCTGTTTTTGCTGACGATATTCCCCCGCTTGCCGACTTGCGCCTGACAGCCTCCAATGCCCCCGCCCTCGCCCGCGCCTTCCTGTCGCTTCATCGGGCCTATCGTCAGACACACGAACGCCTCGCGTCTCTCGACGAAGCCTTGGGGCGCGAAGACGCCCGCATCCAAGCAAGCCCGTGGGAGGAGGTCCGTGACTTCTTCCACTACTGCGACAACTACATCGACGCCGTGGACCGCGCTGCTGAAAGATTTGCAGGCAGCGGCGACACCCGCCAAAGCGCGGAAACGGCGCTGCAAGAGATGGGGGTCACGCTGACCCTGCGCGATATGGAGGGGCTGCGCGCCTATGATCCAGAGACGAAGGTCCTCGCCTTGTCGCATCGCTCCGCACCGCAAACGCGGCTCTTCCAAATGTTGCTCCAACTGGCCCTGCTGAAATATGGCGATTTGCTAGAAGCCACCTTGGATTTTGCAAAGTTCCAGACAGAGGAAGCCCGTTCCATCGCCAAAATCGGCCTTGCGAATTATTTCGCTGGCGCTGCTCTCATGCCCTATGCGCGGTTCCTTGGCGCAGCTCAGGCCTGTCGGCACGATCTAGAGCTGTTGTCGATCCGCTTTGGGGCGTCGATCGAACAGGTCGCGCACCGTTTGTCGACCTTGCAGCGCCCCGGAGCAAAGGGCATTCCGTTCTTCTTTGTCCGCGTCGATCAAGCTGGGACGATCACCAAACGTCACTCCGCCACACGCCTGCAATTCGCCCGATTTGGCGGAGCCTGTCCTTTGTGGAATGTTCACCGCGCGTTTGAAACACCGGGTCGTTTTCTCCGCCAACTGGCCGAAACACCGGACGGGGTGCGATACATTTCCCTCGCACGAGACGTGTCAAAGCCCGGCGGCTCCTTTGGCGCCCCTGTGCGGCGGTATGCGATTTCCTTGGGATGCGAGGTCAGCCACGCCGATGCGCTTGTCTTTGCCGACGGGCTGGACGTGACGCAGGCCTCTGCCTTTGAACCCATCGGGATATCCTGCCGGATTTGCGAGCGGCAGCACTGCCACCAACGGTCCGTCCCGCCGCTCGAGCGACGCCTGACAGTGGACACCAACGAGCGCAGCGTTCTCCCGTATCGGGTCAATTGACAAAGGGCCGCGTCACGCGCGGCCCTTCTCACAATCCAAAACCAAGCTCACTTGGTGCGCCCATCAGGCCTTGGCGAGGATGCCCCAGATCTCATCCTTCAACGCGGCCCGCTTCTTACGCATATCGCTCTCTGCTGCGTCAGAGACCGGTTCCACATTGGTTTCAGCACGGTGCACGGCACGGTTCACCTCATGGTAGTCCTCGGCCAGTTTGGCGAAATGCGCATCCGTTTGCTTCAATTCACTGATCATCGCAGCTTTTTCCGGGAATTCTTCGGCCAGTTCATGCGGGGTATGCGACATCTGTTCGCTCCTTTGTCAGCATTGTTTGACAGGAGCCTAGCTCTAGGCAGGTGCCCCCACTTTGACCCGGATCAAATTGCCCTGCCCAAACACAAAAAACCGCCCCGCTGCACGCGGCAGGGGGCGGTGAGAGGGACCGTCAGCGAGGGGTTCACCGCTGTTCGGTCTGCCAGTTCGGATTAAACCACGGCTCAGCGTTGGAAGACGGCAAACGTCGCCCAAGGATGTGGTCAGAGGCTTTCTCGCCAGTCATGATGGAGGGACCATTTAGGTTGCCGTTGGTGATACGCGGGAAGATAGAACTATCCGCAACTCGCAGCCCCTCAACCCCAATCACCCGACATTCCGGATCGACCACCGCCATCGGGTCAGTAACCGCACCCATCTTGCATGTGCCGCAGGGGTGATAGGCGCTTTCAACATGCTCGCGCAGGAAACCGTCAATCTCGTCATCCGTTTGCAAGTCGCTGCCCGGCTGGATCTCATGTTTGAGGAACGGCTTCATCGCATCCTGCGCAAAGATTTCACGCGTCAAGCGCACGCATTTGCGGAAATCGATCCAGTCCTGCTCGGTGGACATATAGTTGAAAAAGATCTTCGGCGCATCTTTCGGATCGGCCGAGGCCAAGGTGACCTCGCCTCGCGAGGGAGAGCGCATCGGCCCAACATGGGCTTGGAAACCATGGCCCTCGGCTGCGGCCTGCCCGTCGTAGCGCACAGCGATCGGCAGGAAGTGATACTGAATATCCGGATAATCCACACCCTTGTCAGAGCGGATGAAAGCGGCGCTTTCGAACTGGTTGGAGGCACCCAGACCAGTCTTGGTGAAGAGCCACTGCGCCCCCACCAGCGCCTTGCCGAAGAGGTTCCAGTACTTATACAGCGTGATCGGCAGCTTCGAGGCGAACTGGAAGTAGAACTCAAGGTGGTCCTGCAGGTTCTGGCCGACGCCGGGACGATCTGCGACAACCTCAATCCCGTGCTCGGCCAGATGCTTGGCCGGGCCAATCCCAGACAACATCAGCAGCTTCGGCGAGTTCAGCGAAGAGGCCGCGAGGATCACTTCGGATTTCGCGCGGATCACCTCAATCTTGCCGCCCCGCTCGACTTCGACACCGACAGCGCGCCCGTCCTCGATGACGACTTTGCGGGCTAGAGCACGGATCAATTCGCAATTGGGGCGCTCCAAGGCCGGGCGCAGATAGGCGTTCGCGGCAGACCAACGGCGGCCTTTGTAGACCGTCATTTCCATCGGGCCAAAACCCTCTTGTTGCTCGCCGTTGTAGTCCTTGGTCACAGGATAGCCGGCCTGCTCCCCTGCCTTGACGAAAGCATCATGCAGCGGATTGTCACGCGGGCCGCGGGTGACATGCAATGGGCCGTCCTTGCCACGCCAATCCGGATCGCCGCCATGGCCGCGCGGCTCCCATGTTTCCATGCGTTTGAAGTAGGGCAAAACATCTGCGTAGGACCAACCGGTCGCCCCGCTCTCCGCCCAATGGTTGTAGTCCCCCGCATGGCCGCGCACATAGACCATCCCATTGATCGAAGAGGAGCCGCCGATGACCTTGCCGCGCGGACAGACCAGTTCGCGCCCCCCCAGATGAGGCTCCGGCTGAGATTTATAGCCCCAGTCATAGAGCGGCATGTTCATCGGATAGCTCAACGCCCCCGGCATCTGGATGAGCGGCCCTACATCGGTGCCCCCATGCTCGATCACCAGCACGGACTTCCCGGCTTCGCTCAGACGATAGGCCATGGCGCAGCCAGCGCTGCCGGCCCCAACAATCACGTAATCCGCGTTCATCACGCTCTTTCTCCTCGCTCAAACCTGCCGGAACACAGCAGGCCTTTGGGCAATACGTCTCCGTTCCCCATCGTCCCTTCGGACGACGGGGTGGGTGGGTGGGTGTCGTCCGAAGGGACGATAGTCCGGTTTAAAAGGCCGCTTCGCAGTCGCCCATGCGGACGTAGACTGATTTGACCTGGCTAAAGTGCTTGATCGCTTCCTTGGAGTTTTCACGCCCCACACCAGAGGCCTTCACCCCGCCAAAGGGCGCCTCGACCGGTGCATCATTGTAGGAATTGATAAAGCAGCTGCCTGCTTCCAACTTGCCGATTACGCGATGCGCCCGAGAGAAGTCTTTGGTGAACACCCCTGCCGACAAACCGAATTCGGTATCATTGGCGCGTGCGATGACCTCTTCTTCGGTATCGAAATCCAGCACCGACATGACCGGGCCGAAAATCTCCTCGCGGGCGATCGTCATGCCGTCTGTCACATCCGCAAAAACGGTGGGCTCGACAAAATACCCATCCATCTCGGCCCGTTTGCCACCGCAGATCAGTCGCGCGCCCTCAGCCTGTCCTTTTTCGAGGTAGCCCAGCACAATGTTCATCTGGTTCTCGGATACCATCGGGCCGAAGTTCACGCTTTCATCCTGCGGATCACCGAGGATTGCACCCTCTTTTACGCGCTCTGCCAAACGGGCCAGGAACTTCTCCTTGATGCCCTTTTGCACAAACACGCGGGTGCCGTTGGAACAAACCTGCCCCGAAGAATAGAAGTTGCCGTTGATCGCCCCGGAGATCGCGCTCTCGAGATCCGCATCATCAAAGATGATCAGAGGCGACTTGCCGCCCAGTTCCATCGTCACATGTTTCATGCCGGCCGCCGCGGCCGCATAGACCTTTTTGCCGGTGCCCACCGAGCCGGTCAGCGAGACCTTGGCGACGCGCGGATCTGTGACCAGAGCACCGCCGACTTCGCCCATGCCTTGCACGACATTATAAAGACCAGCAGGCGCGCCGGCTTCGATCAGGATTTCCGCCACTTTCAAGGCACACAGCGGTGTGGTTTCCGACGGTTTGAACACCATGGAGTTGCCACAGGCCAAGGCGGGCGCGCCCTTCCAGCAAGCGATTTGCGTCGGATAGTTCCACGCCCCAATGCCGACACAGAGGCCAAGCGCCTCACGAATGGTATAGACCCAGTCTTCGCCCATTGGGATGTGCTCGCCCGTCAGGCTGCCTGCCAGACCACCAAAGTATTCCAAAGCGTCGGCGCCAGAGGTGGCGTCCGCCACGAGCGTCTCTTGCAGCGGTTTACCGGTGTCATAGGTTTCCAGCACGGAGAGTTCGTGATTGCGCTCGCGCATGATATCTGCAGCCCGGCGCAGCACGCGGCCGCGTTCGGTGCCGGTCAGCTTGGCCCATTCTTTTTGCGCCGCTTCAGCGCTGGCCAAGGCTTGCTCGACGATCGCGGGGGTGGCGGCATAAACGATGGCGATCTGCTCACCAGTGGCCGGATAAATCACCGGGATCGGGGTGCCGGAAGTGTCTTCGACGTAAGCGCCATTGATGAAATGGCTCGCTTTGGGTTGCGCCGGATGTGTCATATCTCTCGCCTCTTTCCTTTAACGAGGTCAGCGTTTGCAGCCCGGGTTGGACCACGGGCAATGTAGGCTCCCTGCCGCGCACCCAAGGTGCCTCGGCAGAGCTGTGCGGTGTTTCGGGGACCGGCACATGCAGGAAAGACCAACCGGAAAAGTCTTTCGTGAATGGGTCGGCGGCTCTTTTGGGCATCGCCCCCCTGCCCCTTCACCGCACTGGCAAAGGGACAGGGAAAGGTCACTTAGTGGACGCTTTCGATACGGTCGAAGTCGAGGGTGTTTTCCTCAGGGCTTGCCGTAATCGCCATGACGTCTTTTGCTTTGAACATCACGATGTAGAGGATGCAGGCCACATAGAGCCCGATCACCACGCCACCGATCCACTGGATCTGCAGCCACTGGCTCTGGAACGCGAGGGTCAGGCCGAACAGCACGATGGCATTGCCAAAGATATAGAGCGGTTTGCCCAGACGCTTGGAGCTGAGGTTCAAGTTGTCGGTGTAGAGGCGGATCAGCGAGTCAAACGAGTTGATCACGAAGATGATGCCCACAACCACCATGGAGATGTTGATGAAGGTCGTCGTCGCGATGCCGTTCAGGTGGTAGTAGTAGAGCACCGAGAACCACACGCCGAGCGGGATCGACGGGAAGATCAACAGGGCCGCCAGCACCTGCCAGGTCTTCAAACCACCGACAAAGCGGGAGGTGAACTGACCGATCATGATCGACCAAGCGAACCACCAGAACAGGTAGAACTCGTGATAGTCGGTGAGCGGCAGGATGAACTTGTGGATGTTCGCGAAATAGCCGCCGATGTTGGATGCGGTATCGGCAAAGGCACCAAGCCCCATGCCGGAATAGGCCCACATGCCAAGGATCAGCGCACCGAACAGCGCGGTAGAACCCACAGAGAGGATCCGCACGTATTTGATGTCGGTAGAGGAGAAGGCCGCAAACAGGATCACCAGGAAGGTGATGACATAGAAGGCCGGGATCACCGTCTCACCGTCGCCCATGAAGGTCGCGTAATAGGGCAGATAGATCAGGAACAGCGCGCCGGTAAAGGCACAGGTGCCGATGATGACGATGTTGTTGATCCACTTCACCACCGGGATCTCAAAGAACTTCACGCGCGGTTCAATGACACAGAAGTAGAAGGTGGTGAGGAAGTAGAAGCCCCAGATAAGGAAGCCCCAAAAGCCGAATTCCAGTGCCAGCGGGTTGGTAAATCCATAAGCAGGCTCTGTCGCGGTATCAGCGTAAAGCGGGAAGTCCCACGCCAGCGGGAACATCACCAGGCCCACATCCAGACCAGATGTGAACAGGATGGCGATGAAGGTGAACAGGTGCACCGGCGTGACGCCGACGACTTCTAGGTTCCACCATTTGATAAGGCAGAAAAGAACCAGCGCGAACGCCAGTAGGATCCCTGCCGAGATCAGCATAGTCATGTGTTTTCACCTCCCAGTGAAACAGGTCACAGATCCGCTTACGCGCACCTGCGGGACGATGTTATTCTTGTTCGTGCCCCGAAGGCCCTCTTGGCCCGAGGTCGTGGTCAGCTAAACAAATTTTGAATGGCCATTCAAGTTTTGGTTTTTTCAACTCGAATATTGAAAGTTGCGCCACGCTGGCGCAGGTTATTTTCATGGCACGCAAACGCATTCGCGACATCCGCAACGAAGAACTGATTGAAGCCACCATCGTCACCGTGCATCAGCGCGGCTATGGCGCTGTAACCATGGCGGAAATCGGCCGAGAGGCTGGGGCCTCGGCAGCGTCGATCAGCTACTATTTCGGCTCGAAAGAAGGGCTGATGGAAGCCACAATGCGACACTTGCTGCGTAAACTAAGGGCAGCGATGATCGAGAGCTATGCAAAGGCGAAAACGCCGCGCGAACGGCTTTATGCGGTGATGGACGCCAACTTTGCAGATTCGCTATACACCGTGCCTCAGTGCAGCATCTGGATGCAGTTCTGGGCGAATGCACCTTATTCGTCCACTTTGACACGCCTTCATCGAATCAACCGAGCACGGGTGCGCAGCCACTTTCTGGCAGAGTTGGGCCAGCTTTTGCCCTGCGATCAGGTCGAAACCGCCCGACAAGCGCTTCAGAGCTATATGGATGGTGTGTGGCTTCAGGCCGCACAATCAGAGGAACCGCTCGATTGCAAAGCCGCCCGCGAGGCTGCGCATCGGGTTGTCGATTTGGTGACCTCACGCGCATTGGAAGCCGCCTGACGGGGAAACGCCGCCCTTATTGAGTGTCGCGCGTGTAGGTCAGTTCAGACCCACGTGGCAGATAGACCAGTGAGAGGGTCTCGTCAGAGACGCGCGCGATGCGGTAACACAGGCCTGACCCTGCATTATTGTCCCATGTATAGAGATAAGGCCCCTGCCCGCCGTCTTCCTCGCAGGTGGTTGTGACCGTCACATATTCCACCGAGGTTTCTGCCCCGCCGTAGGTGTTGACCCGCTCTGCCCCGACAATTCGAAACTGATCATCCGGATCGCTGACGGAGCGCCAACCTCCCTGCAGCAAATCCAACAGGCGGTCCGCGCGGTTCACCTCTTCGAGGTGAAAATCGGTCAACACGAGGTCGGAAGTATTGTCGATCACGTCCTCGCGGATACCGGTCAGGCTGAAGCGTCGTCCCTGTGGAAGGTCCTGTAACAGCTCCCAAATCTCTGGCCGGGTGCGGCTGTCCTGGTAGACGAGAAAGCGGGCCCTCTCACCGATAAAGGTGCAAAAACTGACGTAAGGCGCAGCTTGGATCCGACAGCCCTGAAACACGGCCGTGCCTTGCGGCTCGGGACTTGCCCCTTGATCCTGAGTGGATACGGCAACGTCCGGGCGCAGATTGGTGCTCAGGTTATGGCGGTATTTCGGCGCAACGATGCCGGTATCAATCCGGGCAAAGTTTTCCTGCCGAAAGCCCCGACGCGCGCAGTTATTGTCGCCTTCGATGGTGAAATTATCCTCGGCCAAGCAAAACGGCAGCTTGTCGTCCTGAAAGACCCAACCCGGTGTTTCCACCCGCAGATAATAGAACCGCTGCCCCAAGGCCCCCTGGACCACTTCGGCACAGTCACCAGCCGACACGGTCCACCAGCCTTGCGAGGTCCAGCCTTCTTCGCCCTTGTAGCCGATAGCGACGGTTTGCGCCGCAGGCGTGTCATTGCAAAGCGTCAGCTCCGCATAGCTCGCTGAGGGAAGGCAAAGCGCAATCAGACACCCCAAGAGGACCGACGCAAACGCCGGGCCGCCTCGAGAAGTGACAAAATGCAGGCCCATATTGCCCTACTGACTGCAACGTTCCGACGCGCACAGTATGACAGAAGTGTAACACTCAGACGACAGTCGCCCGCGCCTTTGGTGAACAAACAGCCCGTGGTCAGGATTTCATAGCGTGGCTGGGCGGCGTGATGGCGCGGCGTTTTGCGACCGCTTCACGCCATGTGATGAAGCTCACCGCCCCAAGGATCATTGCGCCGCCAAAGACGACCCAGACATCCACGCCCTCGGCAAAGAACACCGCACCAAGCAGCGTTGACCAGATCAGCTGCAGAAAGGTCACCGGTTGGGTGACGGTCAAAGGCGCAGCTGCAAAGGCCATCGACATCGTGTAGTGACCTGCCGTGGCGAAACAGGCGACCCCAAACAGGATCAACAACTCATGTCCTGTCGGCGTCACCCAATTGGCAAGCGCCATCGGCGCAAGCCCGATGGGCACCCAAATGGACAGCATTGCTACGACAACGGTTGGGCTCGTCCGGGCCACCAAGGCTTTTGTCAAAAGATAGGAAATCCCAAAGCAAAACCCGGTGACCAGCATCGCCAAGTGGCCGGGTGAAACTTCGCGAAACCCCGGCCGCAGGATCACCAGAACGCCCAGCAGCGCGACGACAATCGCGGCGATCCTACGGAATGCGACGCTTTCACCGAGAAACAGAGCCGCCCCGACCGTGACATATATTGGCGAGAGATAGCCCATCGCGGTCACCTCGGCCAAAGGGATTTGGGTCATCGCATAAAACCATGCGATCACACCGAAACTGTGAACCAGCCCTCGCCCGCCAAAGAGAGCAAACAGGCGTCCAGACCAATTGGCTGCACGCAAGGACCCGATCATCGGGAGCAAGAACACCAGCCCCAGCGCATAGCGCAAAAACGCGCTTTCGGCGGGCGGAATACGCGGCCCCATGTATTTCACCAAAGCCGTCACCATGACGAAATTCAGTCCCGTCACCAGCATCCAAAAGACGCCACGCATGGGGTTTGTCGATGGTTCGGGGGCTAGGGTCGCGTCGCTCATGGGGCTGAGATGACACCCATTGCAAAGCCAAGACAACCCTTCACCTGTGAAATAATTGTACCGGTTTTGCCCCTGCGTCAGGGGTACATATTGCTCTTGCAGCCGCCGTTGGGTGTCCTATGTTACTCTTGTGTGACATTGAATAGAGGACACCCTCCACCATGATCCTGACCTTTGCCGCCATCGCCCTTGCTGCTGCGCTGCTTCTTGGTCTGTCCCATGCCGCAGCCAACCGTCCTGCGGCCCAGCGCGCCGTCGCAAAATCCCGCCGCTGAGGATCTGTCGCAAGACGATACGCCGGACATTCGCCGCGTCTGTCTAAGATGCGCGACATCGCCTTTTCGCTATGGCAAAGGGATGAATTCCTTGTCATCGCCTGCGGGCAATTGAAACCGCGGGTTGCTTGCGAATTCACCCGCCGCCCATGCCTGTTTCGCCTCTTCGATCTTTTCTTTCGAGGAGGCTACAAAGTTCCACCAGATGTGACGCGGACCGCCCATGGTCTCCCCGCCCAAAGCCATCAGCCGTGCGCCATTTGGTCCGGCGGTCACGGTAATCGCATCGCCCGGTCGAAACACCATCATCTGCCCTGTCTCAAACGTCTGCCCAGCAATCTCCACCGCACCTTGGGTGATATAGAGTCCGCGATCTTCGTGCTCCTCGGGCATTGGCAATTTGGCACCCGGAGCAAGGATCACATCGGCATAGAAGGTCTCTGACAGCATCGTCACCGGAGCGCGCTCGCCCCAAGCGGACCCGAGGATCAAGCGAACCTCCTTGCCCTCGCCCTGTAGAAACGGCAGCGCGTCGCGGCCGTGATGTTCAAACAAGGGATCCATGTCCTCTTGATTGTCCGGCAGAGCGATCCAGGTCTGGATACCGAAGAGGCTGTTTTTGCCCGAGGCCCGCGTCCCCTCAGACGTGCGCTCCGAATGGGTGACCCCTTTGCCCGCAACCATCCAATTCACCTCGCCCGGGTAAATCATCTGATGCGTGCCGATGCTGTCGCGGTGCTCGAACTCCCCTTGATAGAGGTAGGTCACAGTGCCCAGACCGATATGCGGATGCGGGCGCACGTCGATGCCACCCCCTGTGATGAACTCCGCTGGCCCCATCTGGTCGAAGAAAATAAAGGGACCGACCATTTGGCGGCGCGGCGCAGGCAAAGCGCGGCGCACCTCAAAGCCACCGATGTCGCGCGCACGCGGAATAATCAGCGTCTCGATACTGTCGAGCGTCGCAGCGGTTGGTGTCTCGGCATCCAGCAATGGGTTCCAGCTCATCAGCCTGTCCTTTCCTTCAACGGTGTGGATGCCCATGAAGGTAGGACAGGTGCTGGCCTCTGACAGCCCGCCAAACCTGCACAGGGCCTGCGCGGGGTCTCACATCACCGCTAGCTTCAACGCCAATCCCAGCATGACGACACCAATCAACGCGTCCAAAACCTGCCAGGCCCGAGGGCGAGCAAAGACCGGCGCCAGAAGGCGTGCGCCAAAGCCCAGCGCAAAGAAGAAGGTGAAGGAAGACAGCACCGCACCGAGGCCGAATACCCATGTGGGATCATATTGCGCAGAAATCGCCCCCAACAGAACAACAGTGTCGAGGTACACGTGCGGATTGAGCCAAGTGAAGGCAAGGCAGGTTAAAAGCGCAGGCCAAAGGGCGGTTTGGATCCCCTCGCCCGCCTGCATAGCGGCCCCGCCCGCCCAAGCGGACCGCAACGCGCGCAGCCCGTACCAGCTGAGGAACGCCACGCCCCCGAGCCGCATCGCGCCTTCGAACCACGGCAAGGCGCTGGCCAGACTGCCAAAGCCAGCCACCCCAACCGTGATGAGAACCGCATCGGACAAAGCACAAGTAAGAACAATGGGCAGCACATGCTGACCGCGCAGGCCCTGCCGCAGGACAAAGGCGTTTTGCGCGCCAATAGCGAGGATCAGGCTGAACCCCAGCCCAAAGCCCGCCATCAATGTTGGCAAACTCGCCGTGGGAAAGAGACCGTCGGTCATAATAGTTGTCCTTGTCTTCGTCAGAGTCGTCGTCGGGACCCTATGGGTTGGGGCTTTGACTAACGCCCCGACGCGATGTAATCCAATTAAAGATCTTCATGCTGATTAAGTTTTTCTAATGTACTTTGACCCCGCACATCTCTCTGCCCTATCGGCCGTTTTGCACCTTGGCAGCTTTGACGCGGCTGCAGCGTCGCTTGGGGTGACGCCCTCGGCCGTGTCGCAACGCATTCGCGCCCTCGAAGAACGGGTCGGCACGCCATTGGTGCATCGCGCCGCGCCCTGCACCGGGACCGAGGCGGGGCTGCGTATTGCGAAACACGCCGAAGATGTTGCGATGCTTGAACATCACCTCAGCCGGGATTTGTCCTTGGAAGTCTCCTCCGCTCCCGCCCGGATCAAAATTGCGGTCAATGCGGACAGTCTTGCGCAATGGTTTGTGGCCGCAATGGCGGAAGTTGAAGGCATATTGTTTGACCTCGAGGTCGACGATCAGGATCACCAAATCGAGTGGCTGCGCCGCGGGGCTGTCTCTGCGGCCATCACCTCGGAGGCACGCCCGGTGGCGGGCTGCGATGTCTTCCCGCTGGGGTGTCTGGAATATGTCGCAACGACCAGCCCCGCCTATATGGCCCGTTGGTTTCCTGACGGCCTCACGCCAGAGGCATTTGCACGCGCGCCCTGTCTGATCTTCAACGCAAAAGACAAATTGCAACATCGCTGGCTGGACACTCACGTGGCCCGCGGCATCATGCCACCTGCGCATTTTCTCCCCTCGACGCAAGGGTTTCTGGACGCCGCGATGGCGAGCCTTGGCTGGGGCATGAACCCGGAACTCCTGGCGCGCCCCGCGCTAGAGGCCGGAACCATGGTCGAGCTCATTCCCGGCAGCCGCCTTGATACGCCGCTCTATTGGCAAGTGAGCCGCATTATGGCGCCCGCCCTGCGCCCCCTCACCCAAGCCGTGCGCCGTGCGGCCGCGCGGTCATTGCTCCCCATGAGGCCCGATTAACCCCAAGGGTTGACGTTTCCCTTGCTGCATTGGGCATCCGGCGCTTACGATTATGAAAAATTGAATGCGAGCCTGTGACGATTTTCCATGCGGGCGAAGGGGGGAATTATGACATACGCAATTTTTGCGACCGCGACCGTGGTCTCCACACTGTCGGCGGGGGTCGCTCTGGCAGGTTTGGATATCTGCAATGATTCAGCGCAGCGCCTCAGCATCGCGGTTGCCTCCATGAAAGAGGGAGAGTGGGTCGCTTCCGGTTGGTGGGTGGCCGAGCCCGCTGAATGTGTCTCTCCGGTCAAAGGCGACCTCCGCAACCGATACTATTACTATCGTGCCACGACGCCGGATGGCGTCTTTATCGAGGGCGACACATATTTCTGCGTGTCCCAAGAGGTCTTTGACGCGCCGGGCCAAGGCAATTGCGAGGCGCGAGGCTATCAAGAACGCGGCTTTGCCAAGTTGGATACCGGAACAGAGGCGACGCATTTCCGCCTGAGCCTTCATGACGCCGACAGGCCTGCGCCGACCTCTTCCGGCGGCCCAAAACCCGCGGGCACGTATGGCGAGCCCTATTCTGACAACGTGAACCTGCAGGGCTGCATCAGTGAAGGTGACGCCAGATATTGCGAGTTTCACGCCTCTGGCACCAAGTTCATCGTCTTCGATGACGGCCGTACGCCCCAGTATGTCTTCTCAATCATGGAAACGCTCGATCCCGGCACGCCGCTCTTTGTTGAGGGAGATCTCGAAGCCATTTACGACCGCACTGCGGATGTGGTCCTGCGCGATGTCAGCGTCCGATCGTGGGAGCGAAGCGACTCGATTTTGCATTCGTTGCAAGGCCAGTGGTACTCTGTCGACGACCCCAATTCCCAATTCACCGTACTCGGATCTGAGAGGGACAATACCTATGACGGCGGCTACATGGGGCGTGACTATTTGAGCGTCAGCGCATGGTGCGGCGACTTTGAGGGGGGTGGACCGTACCTCTATGCGCGCGACGAGGAAACGGGAGATGACTATTGCTACTCGATCGAAAGCATTGGCGACTTCAACCTGACCCTGATGTATCTCCCGAACGGAAACTTCTTGGAGTACCGCAAACTCGACTGATGTCCGATCCTTGGGGTCGCGATTGAAGTCGGGAGCACCTTCTTTTCCCGGCGCCGTGGCGTGGCAGATCGTGCTGCCGCGCCTCACCTCTCTTCTTGTCCTCTGGGCGCTTGCCCAGCTTGAGTATCTGCCCGTGGCACTGGCCTTTGCCGTCGTGGCCTTGGATGTCCTGCTCCTTGGCTGGCAACTCCGGCGCGCGGTTCACCTAACAGATGCCTTTATCCGGGAAACCGGAGCGATGATGGCAAGCTGGGGCAGCTATCTTCTGTGCTTCTTCGCGGTGATCCTCAGTCTGACATTGTGGTGGGACGTGATCCTTCTCGCCTACTCTCCGCCCGAAGAGGAGAGCTTTGACACCCAGATGCGGCGCGCCAGAGAGGCCCTCTATGTGCTTGAGGTTGCTGCAGACGGTCGCACAGTGATCTTTGACGGGGAGATCACATATGGGCTGAAGGCCCGGCTGGAAGAGGACCTTTCGCACCATCCAAACCTCCAGACCCTGATCCTCTCCGGTCCTGGTGGCCATGTCTTTGAAGCCCGCGGCACGGCCCAAGCGATTTTGGACGCCGGCCTAAACACCCGCGCGATTGGCGAATGCAGCTCGGCCTGCACCTTGCTCTTTCTCGCAGGACAACAGCGCAGTCTTGCTCCCGAGGCGCGTCTTGGGTTTCACGGCTATGGCCTCGCCGAAAAGGTCCACCTCCCCGGCTACGACATCAAGGGCGCGCAGGCAAAGGATCACGCCTTTCTCTTGTCGCGCGGTGTAAACCGCGAATTTGCAAACCGGGCCTTTGCAACTCCACCGGAGAGCATGTGGTACCCCTCTCCCGCAGAGTTGCGCCGCGCTGGAGTGGTCAACGACTAGCGCCCCTCGAAACACAAAAACGCCCCCGCCTGCGGAAATGCAAACGGGGGCGTTCGGCAATCATGATCCGCTGGGATCAGAGCTGAGCCATAACCTCGTCAGAGGCTTCGAAGTTGGTGGTGACGCGCTGAACGTCATCATCATCTTCCAATGCATCAACCAGCTTCATCAGCTTTTGCATGCCTTCCAGATCCAGCTCGGTGGTGGTGGTCGGCTTCCAGATCAGCTTGGTGCTTTCGGATTCGCCCAATTCGCCTTCCAGCGCGTTGGAGACATCCGACAGATCGGTGTCGGCGCAATAGATGGTGTGACCCTCTTCCGCGCTCTCGACATCCTCAGCACCGGCTTCGATGGCAGCCATCATCACAGTATCCGCATCGCCCACGCTGGCGGGATAAGTGATCTCCCCCTTGCGCTCGAACATAAAGCCCACGGAACCGGTCTCGCCGAGGTTGCCACCGTTCTTGGAGAAGGTGGAGCGCACGTTGGACGCTGTCCGGTTCTTGTTGTCGGTCATCGTTTCCACGATCACAGCCACACCCGACGGGCCATAACCTTCGTAGCGGATTTCGTCGTAGTTCTCCGCATCGCCACCGGTCGCCTTTTTGATGGCGCGGTCGATCACATCCTTGGGGACGGAGTTCGACTTGGCTTCCTTGACGGCAAGGCGCAGGCGCGGGTTCTTGTCGGGATCGGGGTCGCCCATCTTTGCGGCGACGGTGATTTCCTTCGACAGTTTAGAGAAGAGCTTGGACCGCGCAGCATCCTGGCGACCTTTACGGTGCTGGATGTTTGCCCATTTGGAATGGCCTGCCATGGTGCATCCTTGGTTTTGATTTCTGAGACTGGCGCTCATATAGCCGCTCAAGGTGGGGGCTTTCAAGCGTGGGCTTTTCTTCGCCTATTTTCGCGTTGGATAAGCGTGGTCTTGCTGTTGTGCTTGCCGCGCCCCCCACCCCGGCTAGATTGGCCGCATGATATTAGATCAGATCTTGCTGTTTAGCCTCTTCGCCGCCGTCTTCGCCCTGCTTTTGTGGGGAAAGTTCCGCTATGATCTTGTAGCCTTTGGGGCCTTGATGGTTGCTGTTGTCCTAGGACTCGTCAAAACCGAAGAGGCCTTTGCCGGTTTTGGCCACCCTGCAACCCTGGTGGTTGCGCTGGTTCTGATCGTCTCTGCCGGATTGGTGAAATCCGGCGCGGTACATCTGATTACCCGCACCCTGGTGGATCAGAGCCGCGCTCTGGGCGGGCACATCGCACTGATGGGCAGCGTCGGCGCGGTTTTATCCGCCTTTATGAACAACGTCGCGGCCTTGGCACTTTTGATGCCGGTCGACATTCAAACCGCGCGCAAAGCTGGCCGCGCGCCGGGCAAGACTCTCATGCCGCTGTCTTTTGCGACAATATTGGGGGGCATGGTCACTTTGATCGGCACGCCGCCCAATATCATCATCGCCACCATCCGGCATGATACGCTGGGAACCCCGTTCCATATGTTCGATTTTGCTCCCGTGGGCATGGTCGCCGCGATGGCTGGTCTTGCCTTTGTCGCGCTTGTCGGCTGGCGATTGATCCCGGACCGCTCCGGCGCCGCTGGGGCCACGGACAGCCAGCTTGCCCCCTATATCGCCGAATTGACCGTGCCAGAAACCTCCGAGTTGATCGGCAAGCGACTTGGCACGCTCGACAGTGAGGCAGAGAAGGCGGATGTCGTCATCCTCGGCCTGATCCGCAACGGTGATAGGCGATACGGACGCGCGAGCGGGTTTCTCCTGCAGGCCGGTGACACGCTGGTCATAGAGGCCTCGCCCGAGGCGCTGGATGAATTCCGCTCGACCCTATCGCTCGATTTCTCGGACGCCGCGCGGGAGGAAAAACTCAAGGCCGCGGGGGATGGGCTGGAACTGATTGAAGTCGTGGTCACAGACAATGCCCGCATCGCGGGGCGCAGCGCCCAAAGCGTCGGTCTGTCGTGGCGACAAAGCGCTGTTCTCCTCGGGATTGCGCGTCAGGGGCAGCGCCTCAAGAAGCACATCCGCCAGACCGAAGTGGTGCCGGGCGATATTCTGCTGTTGCTTTGCCCGCGGGATCGCGGCGCCGAAGTCGCAGAATGGCTTGGCTGCTTGCCCCTCGCGGCGCGGGGGCTCTCCGTCACCGCGAATGACAAAACATGGTGGGCGATTGGCCTCTTTGGCGCAGCGGTTCTGACGGCCTCGCTGGGGTTTCTCTATCTGCCCGTGGCCCTTGGGTTGGTCGTCATCGCCTATGTCTTGCTAAAGATCCTGCCTATTGGCGAGCTATACGACCATGTGGAATGGCCTGTCGTGGTGCTCTTGGGGTCAATGATCCCTTTGGGGCAAGCGCTTGAGGAATCTGGCGGCACACAGCTCATTGCGCATGCTTTGGTCGACCTGACGCAGGGCTGGCCCGCTTGGATGATCCTGACCGTTCTGATGGTGGTGACCATGACCCTGTCGGATGTGCTCAACAACACCGCGACCGCGATTGTGGCCGCGCCTGTGGGCATCTCCATGGCAAAGGCGCTGGAGGTCTCGCCCGATCCGTTTTTGATGGCGGTTGCCGTTGCGGCCTCCGCCGCATTCCTCACCCCCATCGGCCACAAGAACAACACGCTGGTCCTCGGTCCCGGCGGGTATCGTTTCGGGGATTATTGGCGTATGGGTCTTCCGCTGGAGATTTTGGTCATCGCAGTGTCGATCCCAACGATAATGTTCGTCTGGCCCTTCTAAGCGAGCGCATTCAGTGCTCTCAGTCTCGCGCGTTTTGACATAAAAAAACCCGGCCCCTCGCAACGCGCGCCCGCGCGGTAGGGACCGGGTCACTTGGGCTGAGGGAGGTGGATCAGCCCTTTGTCTCGATCAGAGTCTCAGTTTCAGGCGCCTCGCGTGTGTAGCGCAACACTTCTTGGCCTTCCGCGTCCAAAAGGATCAAAACGGTTTTCTCGTGCTTGTAGCTGCGCACCGCCGCCAGCAGGGCAAGGACCTGCTCTTCTTGTGTCGCGAGGTCTTCGGGACAAGCCATCATCGTGCCCGCCAATTGATCGGGAAAGGTGATGGTCTCCCCCTTGATCTCCGCCTTGCCCTTAAACCGATTGCAGCCTGCGCTCGTTCCGAATTGACCGCCGGTCGCAAAGCTGAGGGTCGCACCTTCGCGGCCTTCGATTGGTGTTTCGCCTTTGATCGCGCTCAGGACCCATTCGGTGTCGGCCAATGGGGTCGGCAGGCCCTCGGCCGTGCGCGTCTGCGCAGCCAGCGTTATGGCGGAAGCCGCAACCAGAATGGCGGCGATGAAACTGCGTCTTATGGTCATCATGGCGTTTGGTCCCATGTTCTGATGCTCTAATCAGACACATGGGGCCTCACGCCTGTCCTCACAACGCACAGAGCTGTGAGAGGGGTCTGAAAGCCAATCTGCTGCGCAAGAAGGCGCTCAAACCCACGGCGGATCGGCCAAGTCTAGCCGATCGCAGTCTCTCAAAGCGGCCAGATCATCGGAATGACGGCGGAGGCCAACAGACCCATGGAGAGGTTGAGCGGAATGCCAACCCGCAGGAAGTCGGAGAATTTATACCCCCCCGGACCATAGACCAGCATGTTGGTTTGATACCCGATGGGCGTTGCAAAAGACGCCGAGGCCGCAATCATCACCGCGATCACGAGGGGACGCGGATCAAGCCCCATGGCCTGCGCGAGCCCTACTGCGATGGGAGTGACCACCACCGCCACCGCGTTGTTGGACACCAGCTCTGTCAAAATCGAGGTCAGCAGATAGACCGCCCACACGAGGAAGAAGGGGGGCAGATCCTGCAACAGCGGTGAGATGCCACTGACGATCAATTGCACGGCCCCCGAACTTTCCAAAGCGGCCCCAATGGCCAGCATCGAGAAAATCAGCGCAAGAAGACGGCCATCCACGAAAGAGAACGCCTCATCCGCATCAATACAGCGGGTCGCAAGAACCACAGCCACCGCGACAACGGACAGCATAAGGATCGGCGCAATCCCAAAGGCCGCGCCCAGAACGATCCCCACCATCGCGGCAACGGCCAGAGGCGCATGGCTCCGGCGATAGGCGCGTTGTGTGGGTTGCGACACATCCGCCATGTCCATTTCAGCCGCCAAACGCTGAATATCCCCCGGCGCCCCTTCCAACAGAAGCGTATCGCCGACCCGAACCACCAGATCATCAAGCTGCACGCCGATGTTCTGATTGCGACGGTGTACCGCCAGAACATAGACCCCGTAGCGACGACGCAGACGCATCGCCCCCAGGCTTCGCCCGACCATCCGGCAGCCCGGGGTGATCAGCACTTCGACGGTTTTGGTCTCCACGGCGGAAACCTGATCCACGCGCTTCAGCTCTTTGTTGGTTTGCAGGCTCAGCAGCTCTGTCATCTGCGTGCGCAAAACCACGCGGTCGCCGACCTGCAGCTCCACCCCTTTGAGGTCACGGCGCAGCGAGTCGTCGCCCCGGATCACGTCGATCAGGCGCACACCCGGGCGTTTGAACAGCTGAACGCCCGTCACCTCGCGGCCGATCAGGTTGCTGTCGGGTGGGATCACCGCCTCGGTGAAGAATTTCATTTTGGAGCGATCAGAGAGCATCATCGCCATACTGTCGCGCTCTGGCAGCAAGCGCGGCGCGACAAAGCGCAGATAGAGCATGCCCCAAATCACCACGACAATCCCGAGCGGCGTCACCTCGAAGATCGAAAACGCCTCGAGCCCCTGGGCACGGGCCACCCCGTCGACCAACAGGTTGGTGGAGGTGCCGATCAGCGTTGTTGTGCCCCCAAGGATAGCAGCATAGGACAGCGGAATCAGCAGCTTAGACGCGGCAATATTCAGCGTCCGAGAGATCTGAATGAAAACCGGGATCATCACCACCACAACCGGCGTGTTGGAGACAAACGCAGAGGCAAGGACGACAAAGCCGATCAACATCGCAATCGCGACCTTGGGACTGACCTCGGCCTTTTTGCGGGCCAGATTGGTAAAGGCATCCAGCGCCCCGGTGCGCACCAATGCCCCCATAATGAGGAACATCGCAGCAATCGTCCAAGGGGCCGGGTTTGCCAAGACCGGCAAGGCCTCTTTGTATGGCAAGACCCCTGTCACCAGCATCAGCGATACACCGCAGATGGCGACAACTTCGGTGGGATATGTTTCGCGCAGAAACGCCGCGAACATCGCGAGTACAATCAGCAGCGCGATAATTGCGCTCGTGGTGTCACCCGATTGAAAGAGAAACATGCCGGTCCATTATTGCAAGGGTGCAACCGCCCTGCTTTAGGCGGTGCTTCAGCCAAGGTCCATTTTCCCTGATCCGAGACCGCCCAGCAAGGGTTAGGTCAGGGCAAAGGCGCGCAGCCCCCGCAATAAGACCCTCTGTGTATCAAATCCGCACTGCTAGGTATGGTTGTGCCGTCGATGGGCATCATCTTGGAACAAAAGCACAAACTCAGCATGTTGATTATGGGCCTAGGGCGCCGCTTGTTGCAGCAGCCCCCCTTGGCGGACCATTTCAATCCGCTTTGCTGCCCCCGTGCGATCATCGGTTTCCACATAGACGCCAGAGAGAGTCGCCTCCCCCGTTGCCGGTGTGAACCGTGCTTTGGGCATTCCTGTGAGGAACCGGCGCATTGGCTCTGCCTTTTCCATCCCAATGACGGAGTTGTAGTCGCCGCACATGCCTGCGTCCGTCAGATAGGCGGTGCCTTCAGACAGGATCTGCGCATCACCGGTCGGCACATGGGTGTGGGTCCCCACCACCAGCGAGGCCCGTCCATTGCAAAAATGACCCATCGCCATTTTCTCCGAGGTCGCCTCGCAGTGCATATCCACGATCACAGCCTGGGCCAGACCACCCCGCGGGTGGGCTTTCAGCACGCCTTCTACTGCGCCAAAAGGATCGTCAAAGGCACGTTTCATAAAGACCTGACCCAGCACTTGCAGGACAAGAACCTTTTGACCGCCCCGTGCGGTGAACAGACGATGGCCCCGCCCCGGCGCCCCTTTGGCAAAGTTCAGAGGACGGACGATCCGGCTGTCTTGTTCGATATATTGCAGCATGTCTTTCTGATCGAAAGCATGATCCCCCAGCGTCACACAATCGGCCCCAGCGTCGAACAACAGTTTGGCGTGCTCACCCGAGAGCCCCATCCCGTTCGACGCATTCTCGCCATTGACCACGACAAAATCGAGCCGCCAGTCTTCACGCAGACGCGGGAGGGTTTCGCTGATAGCCGCACGTCCCGCGCGGCCCATGACATCGCCAAGAAATAGAATACGCATTCTTTCGCAATAGGCCCTGCGCGCCTCGCTCACAAGAGCGAAACCCTGCAACTGTTCTCCAATGGCCAACAGTTCACAGGTTGCTTGCGGATTGGAGCCGCCGTGACCAGCGACAGCGGCTCAAATCACGGATTTGAGACAAAATTGTTGCGTCCCGCGCCGTTCCCCGCAAGCCTGACACCCATCATTGAGACTTCGGGTGATCACCCGCCGCTGCTGACAAGAGTTTTTCATGACCTCATCGACCACGCCCGCTCCTGTATTGAACCTAGATGCTGAAACGCTGTTGCTCTCTACCAAAGAGGCACGCGCGGCCGCACAACAGATCGCGCCCGAGTATCAATCCAAGGCGCCGTTTCACTACGGTGGAGTCGATAATTTCCTGAACCCGGAAATTCTGGAACGCGTGCGCGAGGAGTTGAAACAGCTGCCCGAGGCGGAAAACTCCTATGACCGACCGCAAGAACGCCTAAAGACCTCCTACGTCCCTGAACGCCTGCCGCCCTATACGCGCCAATTGTTCTACGCGCTGAATTCGCGCCCGGTGCTTGCATTCGTGGAGGAGGTCACCGGTATCAAAGGGTTGATCCCTGATCCCTATTTCGCAGGAGGCGGCATCCATGTTGTGGCCAATGGCGGGCATCTCGACATTCATGCGGATTTCAACCACCACGCAGGCCTGAACCTAGAGCGCCGCGTCAACATGCTGATCTATCTGAACAAAGATTGGCGTGAGGAGTATGGCGGGTCGTTTGAAGTCTGGGATGAAAATATGTCCAGCAAGCTCGCAAGCTATGTACCGCTGTTTAATCGGATGTGCATGTTCTCCACCTCCTCTGACAGCTGGCATGGCAATCCGGAGCCGGTAAATCATCCCGATGGCGAACCCCGGATGTCGATCGCGCTCTATTACTACACCGCGACCTGGGACAGCAGTCGCAAAGCACATACCACCCTGTTCAAGCCGCGCCCCGGCTCAAAAGATCAGCGCGACCGCCAAGTGGCGCGACGGGCGCTTTTGCAGGACCTGCTGCCGCCTGTCATCCATCGCAAACTTGCATGGCGTCTCGAGAAGCTGGGCTTCTAACGCCTCCGCCTTGATGGAAATGAAAAAGCCCGGCGCATCTTGCGACCGGGCTTTTGCTTAGCGTTTGAAGTCCAGAACGCGGCTTTCCGTCACAATCATGTCGAGCGGCTGGTCGGTGGGTTCAAGCGGAAGCGCCTCGGCCTCTTGCGCATCAAAAGCAAAGCCAATCGCGAGGGTGGCACGCCGCGCACGCAAGCGCTCCAACGTGCGGTCATAGAACCCGCCACCATAGCCCAAGCGATTGCCGGCCGCGTCAAAGGCCACCAGCGGCACAATTAGAATTTCCGGGTCGAAATAGTCGTCTACCTCCGGCACTTTCGCGCCGAAGGGGCCCTCGCGCAGCGCGCCATCAATCTCCCAACGCGAGAATTCCAACGGCAAGCCCGTCCCTTGGATCACCGGAACGCCAACGGGGCCATGTGCTGCGGCTTCTGCCATGACGGCGACTGGATCAATCTCGGTACGGATCGCCATATAGCCCGCCAGTGGCACGCCACGATAGCCGGCCAAGACTTCGGCGAGATGCCCTGCTGCCCCCGGTGGCTGCGTTTCAAAGGCCTGCTTGCGCCGCGCGAATGCAGCCTTGCGCGCAGCCGCTTTGATCTCTGCCAACGCATCCATCGACTGGGGTTCAGAACTCATCGCAGGCTCCTGTTCTTAGGCGTTAAATCAGCACCGCTCCCGCCAGACCAAGGAAGGCGAAAAAGCCCACCACATCCGTCACAGTGGTCACAAATGCACCCGAGGCGAGCGCAGGGTCGATGCCGACACGTTCCAGAATAACCGGGATGACTGTCCCTGCCAGCCCAGCCACGACAAGGTTGATGACCATTGCGGCACCAATTACAACGCCCAGCATGGGCGTGCCGAACCAGACGACACCGATGGCGCCCATCACAACGGCAAAAATACCACCGTTGATCAACCCGACCAGCACCTCCCGTCGAATAACCCGCCAGACGTTTGCGCCGGTAAGGTCGCGCGTGGCCAGCGCGCGCACCGCAACCGTCAGCGACTGGGTCCCGGCATTGCCGCCCATTGAGGCCACGATGGGCATCAATACAGCCAATGCGACGAATTGCGAAATCGTATCTTCGAACTGCGCGATCACAAGTGACGCAAAAATCGCCGTCACAAGGTTCACCGCCAGCCAGGGAAAGCGCTGTTTTGTGGTCTCGGAGACTTTGTCCGACAGGCTCCCCTCGCCCACACCTGCGAGGCGGAGGATGTCTTCTTCGTGTCCCTCATCCAGCACGATCATCGCATCGTCGATGGTGATCACGCCGACAATACGCCCGTCGTCATCCACAACCGGCGTGGAAATCAGGTGGTACTGGTTAAAGGCATATGCGACGTCTTCCTCATCCTGATCAACTGGAATGAGCTGAAACGTCTCCTCCATCAAATCGGTCAGCGGCATCGTGCGGCGCGAACTCATCAAGCGGCCCAAGGTGACCTGCCCGATGGGACGCATCCGAGGGTCGACGATAACGACGTGATAGAACTGCTCCGGCAGCTCTTCTGCCTCGCGCATGTGGTCGATGGCTTGGCCCACGGTCCAATGCTCAGGCGCCATCACCACTTCGCGCTGCATCAAACGACCGGCAGAATTCTCCGGATAGGACAGCGACTGTTGAACGGCTACCCGCTCGGACAGTTCCAGCGCGTCAAGGATGGCTTCTTGCTGCGGCTCTTCGAGATCCTCCAGGAGGTCGACAACGTCATCACTGTCGAGTTCGCGGACCGCTTCGGCCAGAACCTGCGGGGTCAGGGTCGCAATGACCTCTTCCCGGATCGACTCATCTAGTTCCGACAGGATTTCGCCGTCGAATTCCTTGTCATAGAGGCGGATCAACCGCCCCCGATCAAACGCGTTGATCTGTTCCAGAAGGTCAGCGATGTCCGCCGCGTGCAGCGGCTCCATAAGAGCGACAAGCTCTTCCCGGTCCTCCCGATCCACCGCAAAGAGGATCGCGGCGACGCGCTTCCGATCCAACTCGTAGGCGTCTTCGGGCAGAGTTTCGTCTTCGGGGGTGATCTCGCCTGTCGTCATTCGCATCCCTCCGGTTCACTTTTATGGTCTTCCTGTCTACAGGAAGGGGCGCGCGGAAAACAACGTCTCGTCAGGAATTTACCACAGCCGTGCCGAGGCCTATCCTGAGGACAGGTGATTTGACAACAGGTGGAGCGCTTTGATGCAGCAGGATCTCATTTTGTGCGGAAAGGTGCTGTCCTTTGTAGCATCGCCCTTTTCGCAAGACGGGCCCGAAGCGTCGGTCGAAATGCACGAGGCCTTGGCCATTCGCATGGGCAAGATCATCGGCCTTGGCACCCGTCACGCCCTGCGCAAGGCCTTTCCCGAGGCCGAGTTGGTGGATCATGGTGATCATGTGATCCTGCCCGGATTTGTGGACGCACATGTACACTATCCGCAAACCGGCATCATCGCGAGTTGGGGTAAGCGGCTGATTGACTGGCTCAATACCTACACCTTTCCCGAGGAGATGCGATTTGCGGATGCGGCATATGCGAGCGAAATTGCCGCGCGTTACCTCGACCTGACCACCGCCTGCGGCACCACCACGGTTGCGAGCTATTGCACCATCCACCCCGAAAGCGTTGATGCACTATTTGCCGAGGCGAAGGCCCGCGGCCAAAGGGTCGTTGCAGGAAAAACCTGCATGGATCGCAACGCGCCAGAGGGGCTGCAGGACACGGCGCAAAGTGCCTATGACGACAGCGCCGCCTTGATCGCCAAATGGCATGGGCAGGACCGGTTGACCTATGCCATTACGCCGCGATTTTCCCCGTCCTCCACGCCCGAACAGCTAGAGGCCTTGGGGGCGCTCTGGGCCAGCCACCCGACCTGTCTGATGCAGACCCACCTGAGCGAGCAGCTCGACGAAATCGAATGGGTGCGCAGCCTTTTCCCTCAGGCGCGGGATTATCTGGACACTTACGAAACCTACGGAATGCTGCGCGAAGGCGCGGTGTTCGGACACGCGATCCATCTGGAGCCCCGCGAAAAAGACCGTCTGCGCGAGGTCAATGCAAGCCTCGTTCACTGCCCGACCTCCAACACGTTTATAGGATCGGGGTTGTTCGACATGAGCGGGCTCATCGCGGAGGGACACCGCATCGGGCTTGCGACAGATACCGGCGGCGGGTCGAGTTTTTCGATGTTGCGCACCATGGCGGCCGCCTATGAGGTGGCGCAATTGCGCGGCACTCCGCTTCATACGGCACAACTGCTGTGGCTCGCCACCCAAGGATCGGCCACTGCGCTCCGCATAGAGGAAGCGGTTGGCAACATCGCAGTTGGCATGGAGGCGGATTTGGTCGTCCTCGATCTCGCGTCGACCGCAGCAATTGCACAACGCGCCCAACGGGCGACAGACCTATGGGAGGCGATATTCCCCACCCTGATGATGGGCGATGACCGCGCCATTGCCGAGGTGCGGATCGCAGGACGCAAGGCGCTGTGATCTGATCGCAGCCCCTATATGTCCGTTCGTACCTGCCTCAGTCGCCGTTGGCCAAGCTTCGGGTCATTGCGGTGTGACGCCGCACCAATTGCGGCAGGTCGAGAGTTGTGACGCGCCCATCCGCCACCACCTGACGCCCTTCGACAAATAGGTCCCGCACCTGACGCGGGCCGGCCAGCACCAAGGCAGCCGGGTCCCAACTGCCGCTCGAGGCAAGGCCCGTCACATCCCAAAGCGCAAGATCCGCGCGCTTGCCAACTTCGATCCGCCCGCATTCCGGCCGACCGAGAACGTCGGCCCCGCCCCGTGTCGCCATCTCCAACGCCTCATAGGCGGACATGGCATCCGCCCCGTTGGCGACCCGCTGCAACAGCATCGCCTGGCGGGCTTCTTCCCAAAGGTTGGCAATGTCATTGCTGGCTGACCCGTCGACACCAAGCCCCACCTTCACGCCCGCATCCCGCATCGCGCGCACAGGCGCAATGCCGCTGCCAAGGCGGCAGTTCGAACATGGGCAATGGGCGACCCCAGTGCGCGTTTTAGCAAAGAGATCAATCTCTTGCCCGTCCAGCTTGACGCAATGAGCATGCCACACATCCGCGCCGGTCCAGCCGAGATCCTCTGCATATTGCCCTGGGCGACAGCCAAAGGTCGCCAGACTATAGGCCACATCCTCGTCGTTTTCGGCGAGATGGGTGTGCAGCATGACGCCCTTGTCCCGCGCCAAGAAGGCCGCATCGCGCATCAGGTCTCGGCTCACGGAAAAGGGCGAACAGGGGGCAAGACCCACGCGGCACATAGATCCTTCGCTGGGATCGTGGAACGCATCCACCACCCGGATCATATCGGTGAGGATATCCTCTTCCCGTTCGACCAAAGCATCCGGTGGCAAGCCGCCCGCGCTCTCGCCGATGCTCATGGCGCCGCGCGTGGGTTGAAAGCGCAGCCCAACCTCCGCTGCCGCATGGATCGTGTCGTCCAGCCGCGCCCCGTTTGGAAAGAGATACAGATGATCCGACGTCAGGGTACAGCCTGACAGCGCCAATTCGGCAAGCCCCAACTGCGTGGAGACGTGCATATGCTCCGGCCCCATACGGGACCAAATCGGGTAAAGCGTTCTCAGCCAACCGAACAGCAGCGCGTCCTGCCCTCCCGGCACGGCCCGCGTGAGGTTCTGATAGAGGTGGTGATGTGTGTTCACCAAGCCCGGCGTCACGACAGTACCGGATGCATCAAGTGCAGTCTCGCCGGTCAAACCGCTGCCGATCTCGGCGATCACGCCATCCTTGAGACGCAGATCGACGTCCTGCAGGACCTCGCGTCTGTCGTTCATGGTCAGAACAGTCTGTGCGTTTTTGATAAGGACGTCCGTCATTCTTCACTCTCCCGCTCGCGCCCGCTTCGGTGTGTGGAGGTGAAGGCGCACCGACAGAAGACGGGCGAAGGACTCGGGCGCAGGTGCTTCAATACAACTGCAAGGCAATTGAGACAAGTCAGGAGAACCCGAATGCAGCCTCTCCAAAACCTTGAAAATCTGTGGATTTATCCGAATGGCTGCCTGACGTTACGTCAGGACACCTTCAACGCAGCGAGGGCTGCGGCGTGAATGTCTTTATTTGCCGCAGCCAAGGCCCGGCCGCCGTTGTGGGCAGGATTGCCCTCCCAATCGGTCACGATGCCGCCCGCGGCCTCGATCACAGCGATCGGCGCTTGGATGTCATAGGCCTTGAGCCCCGCTTCAATCACCAAATCCACGGTGCCCGCCGCCAAAAGAGCATAGGCGTAGCAGTCCATCCCGTAGCGGGTCAGCTTTACCTGACGCGCGACCTGCTCAAACCGGCTGCGTTCTTCGCTGGTGCCCACCTCCGGGAAAGTCGTGAAGAGGATCGCCTCGCCCAAATCAGACGTCTCTCGGGTCAACAGCGAGCGGGTGCCGTGCGGACCAACAACCTGCGCATGATCGCGGGTGCCCTCGAACCGTTCCCCGATATAGGGTTGGTCGATCACGCCGAGGATCGGACCAGTCTCCGTCGACAGCGCGATCAGCACGCCCCAGGTCGGGGTGCCACTGATAAACCCGCGGGTTCCATCGATGGGATCAAGAACCCAAGTCCGGCCGCTGGTGCCGGAGGTCGGCGCGAATTCCTCGCCTAGAATACCATCCTCGGGGCGCAGTTCAGCCAGAACCGCACGCATCGCTTCCTCCGCTGCGCGGTCCGCGATGGTGACCGGATCAAACCCTTCGTCCAGCTTGTTATCTGCCGTTGTGGCCGCTTGGCGGAAGTGAGGCAGAATGGCGGAACGAGCTGCATCAGCCAGACGACGGGCGACATCAAGATCAGAAAGGGTCATGCGGGCAGCCTCAACGGGTTCAACTTTGACGTTAGCCAAGCGGGTGCCATGCCGGGCCTGAGCTTGCAAGGTGAAATCCACAAAAATCCCCAGATCACCCCGCCCTGCCCCTTTCGCGCCTTGGCGTCGGGGCAAAAGAAAACCCTCCGCCGGGTTGGTGCCAGACGGAGGGTTCAATCAAGATCTGGGCCCCCAAAGCGGCCCAATCCAGTTTTACGAAATCAGGCGACGTCGCTCAGCACACGCGCCAGTTCGAACAAGCGGCGACGCTGGTTCTCGGGGATCGCGTAGTACGACCGAACGAGGTCGAGGGCCTCTTTGTCGCCCATCAGGTCGGCGGGAACGCGGGCTTTTTCTTCGACCACACGGTCTTCGTCCTGCAGTCCTTCAAAGAAGAAGGAGACGTTCACGTCCAATGCGTCAGAGATGTCCCAAAGACGGGATGCGCTGACCCGGTTTGCCCCGGTTTCGTACTTCTGGATTTGTTGAAACTTGATACCAACTTTTTCCGCCAGCTGCTGCTGTGTCATGCCGATCAGCCACCGGCGGTGACGGATGCGTTTGCCAACGTGAGTATCTACGGGATGTGCCATTTTTTGTTCTTTCTCCCAGCTACGGACAACCAAAGGCCTGCTTCGTTAACCTTGTTTTGGTGCCGTAATCCGATGGCGCACACATCGTCATCGGGATGTTTGTTTGGGTTGAGGGTTGCGTGAGTGATTTACTATTGTGGAAAGTCTACGCCCTTCTTGGTTGAATTCAAGTAAAGCCGCACGCGCCTCACGGGCCAAACATTGCAAACATATGATTTAATGCATCAAAAAAAACCGCGAAAGACGCTAGTACTACGGTAGCTTCGTCCTCACCAGAAATAGGGAGGACGGTTTTCTGGACTGGTCAATCAAAATCAACCCGAATCAAACACCACACCGCAGTGGAGGAGAAAAGTCGCATGCTATCCTTTCGTATAGAGGGATTTAATTCTAAAGGTCAGGTTTCTCAGGTCGTTACTCCAGAGCCTGCCGCCGGTGAACTTCTGGTTGAAATATATGCATGTGCATTGAATTTCGCTGATCTTCTGATGTTGGAAGGCCGATATCAGGACACGCCAGAGCCCCCATTCACGCCCGGATTGGAATGTGCGGGTCGGGTTGTGGCCTGCGGGGCAGAGATTTCAAACTTTCAAATCGGAGACCGTGTAGCTGTCTTTGGGGGCCAAGGCGGGCTGGCACAGTTCGGCACCTTCAAGGCCGAGCGGGCCATCCGCATTCCCGACAAGGTTTCTTTTGATGCGGCCGCCGCTTCGTTAATCTCCTATGGCACCAGCCTCCTCGCCCTGCGCCAAGCCCAGCTAAAAGCAGGCGAGACCCTTTTGGTGACCGGCGCAGCTGGCGGTGTCGGGCTCACAGCGGTCGAGATCGGCAAACAACTGGGTGCGACTGTGATCGCGCAGGCCCGTGGCGCGGAGAAGCTCGCGATCGCTCAGACCGCAGGCGCCGACCACCTGATCGATGGCTCGGAAGATCTGCGCCAGCACGTCAAGGACTTGGGCGGCGCGGATGTGGTCTATGATGCGGTTGGCGGCGACACTTGGAAGGCCGCGTTTCGTGCGACCAATCCCGGCGGGCGTCTCCTGCCGATTGGGTTTGCCGGAGGCGAAGTGCCGCAAATCCCCGCCAATCACCTCTTGGTCAAGAACCTGACCGTGATCGGCTTTTACCTCGGCGGCTTGGTCAATCTGCGCCCAGAGCTCGGGCGAGAGACGTTTGACCTCTTGATGGGATGGCTGGCGGAGGGGCGGATCACCCCTCACATCAGCCATCGCCTGCCCTTGAGCGAGATACACCATGGGCTAGAGCTGCTCCGCAGCCGCAAGGCCACGGGCAAGGTGATTATGCTACCCCAATCTGAGGCGCCCCAGTAGCCAGATCGGTGCCCACCGCGCGCAGGCCGGGCTGCGACAGCCCGGCAAAGCCCTGACGGATCAGCGATGCCAGATGGTCGACGTATTGCGCGCGCGTCCGATCCCCGCCGTAAAGGTTGATATGCTGAACCGGCAGCACCGGAAGGCTGCCACCGTGCTCAATCACCTGCTGGTGCGCGGGCTGCGTGCCCTCTAGCAGCACGCCGACGGCGAGGTCTGCGCTGACAGTTGCTTCAACGGCGCGGTCAGATTCGCTGTCCACCGCCATTTCCCAGGGGATCCCGGCCGCATCCAAGGCCGCCGTGGCCGCACTGCGGAAGATACAAGACCGGCAAAAGCCGATCCGCAGCGGTCGCTGGCGCCAGGTGTGCCCGTTCAAAGCCCCAATCCAGCGCAGCGGCATGTGGTGGATGGTCTCGCCCCCTGCACCTGCATTGCTCTCCGTTGTGACAATAAGGTCAAACCGTCCCTGCTCGAACTCCACCTTTAGATCGCGCGTGTTGGAGGTGGTCAGATGCACCCGCACACGCGGGAACTGCATGTTGAACCGTTGCAGAACCATCGGGATGACCGGGTGAACTACATCATGTGGCACCCCCAGCGTGACCTCGCCCTCAAAGGCCTGATCGGTAAGGCGCGTGATGATCTCGTCATTCAGGCTGAGCATCTTGCACGCAAATCCAAGGAGCTGCTCGCCCGCAGCCGTCAACCCGATGTTGCGCCCAGACCGATCCAGCAGCTCAACGCCCAGCATTTCCTCTAGCCGTTTAAGCTGCATGGAGACCGCCGATTGGGTCAGGTGCAAGAAAGACGCCGCACGGGTCACACCGCCCGTATCAGCCACCGCGACGAAAGAGCGCAGCGTGGTAATGTCTAGGTTTCGCATCATCACATACCTTGATGGAGTTGTTCAAAATCATTCGTTTTGAGAATGGCACATTCTTCCCATATAGATCAATACCAGTGATGCAGAAAGGCGCATCCATCACAGAAACCATTCATAAAGGAAATCAGACCATGTCCTCCTCCGTCTCTTGCCATAGCCCGATCCGCCCTCGTCGCGCGTCTCTGCTTTCCCTTGTTTTCAACGCGATTGCAGTGAAACGTCAGCGCCGCGAGCTGCTTGAACTGTCCGATCATCAGCTGGCAGACTTGGGTTTGACCCGCGCACAGGCTGAAGCAGAAGGCCGCCGCGCCCTCTGGGATGCCCCGCAACATTGGACGCGCTAAGCCTGCCTAAATCATGCAAGCACGCTCCAAGACCCCAATGCCGGATCCGGCCCGCCCCTCCCCGGCCCGCTGGATCCGGTAAAAAACATGTAATTCACGCTCCTCTTTCGCTCCACTTGCGCCCCGGAAGGACTTGAACCGGAGGGCACAAAAGCCAATATTTGGCACAAAGGGTTAGACCGACCGAATATGGGTTGGACTGCGCCCTGAGGGAGACTTTTAGACGGAGACCATGAGACATGGCACAGTTTGATACCATTCGATCTTCTGCAGGCGCACGCAGCGCCGAGATCGATGCCGGGCTTCGCGCCCATATGAATAAAGTCTACGGCACGATGTCCGTAGGTACGCTGATCACCTTCCTTGCCGCTTGGGCCATTGCAGGTCTTGCCGTGACCACTGACCCGGCCGGTGCGGTTGCTCAGCTCAGCTCTGACAGCTACCTGACCAACTTTGGCTATGCGATCTATGCCTCCCCGCTGAAGTGGGTGATCATGTTCGCCCCGCTCGCCTTTGTGTTCTTTGGCTTCAACACCGCGATGAAGCGCCTGCCCGCCGCTGGCGTGCAGCTGGTGTTCTACGCATTCGCCGCGCTGATGGGTCTGTCGATCTCTTCGATCTTCGTGATCTACGCCGGTGAGAGCATCGCACAGGTGTTCCTGATCACCTCCATCGCCTTTGCCGGCCTGTCTCTGGTGGGTTACACCACCAAGAAAGACCTCTCCGGCATGGGGTCCTTCCTGATCATGGGTGTGATCGGTCTGGTTGTGGCGTCCATCGTCAACATCTTCCTCGCCTCCTCTGCGCTGGCCTTTGCGGTCTCCGTGGTGGGCGTGCTGATCTTCGCCGGCCTCACCGCCTATGACACGCAGAACATCAAGAACACCTACCTGCAGATGGCCCATTCCGGCGACCAGGAGTGGCTGGGCAAAGCCGCCATCATGGGCGCGCTGAGCCTCTATCTGGACTTTATCAACATGTTCATGATGCTGCTCCAGCTGCTTGGGAACCGCGAATAACCGCAACCTTCCCAAATCACAGACAGCCGGGGCGGATCACACTGATCCGCCCCTTTTTCTTTGTCCGCCCCTTTGATCAGGGGCAACTCTTTTTAACAAGGACCCCTTTATGGAAGTTTCTCCGATTGACCCGCGCGAGGCTGCATGTCTCGTCCCGCTGCTGCATGACCTCCACGCCCTACACTTCGCGCATCACCCCGACCGCTATGCAGCGGAGCCATCGACAGAGGCGCTCAGCGCGTGGCTGCAGGATTGGTTGGCGTCAGACACCGCCGAGGCCCTTGTGGCGCGCAGCCCCAAAGGTGTCGTCATGGGCTACCTCATCTGGGAGCTTGAGCACCGCCCCGCCCTGCCCGTCCGCGCAGCCGAAACACGCGCCATGCTGCAACATATCGCAGTCGATGCACCCTTTCGCCGGATCGGCGTAGGCAAGGCCCTCATGGCCGCGATGAAGGCTCGTGCGCTGGAGCGAGGCGCCAATGTGATTGGCACCACCTATGCGCCCTTCAACTCCGCCTCAGCGGCGCTGATGCAGAGCCACGGCCTCCTGCCTGCGCTCACCTATGCCGAATGGCGAGCACCACTCGCACAGTCGACTGAGCCCCAAGCCTCGCAAGGGATCGCAGCCCGCTGATCCCTACGGCGCGGTAGACTTCGCCCAGAAACAAAAAAGCCTCGGGACCCCACCACAAGGTCCCGAGGCTTTTTGCATAGAGCAAACCCGTCTCAGAGGGTCTCAACCAAAACCGCCACAGGCGGCTCAAGAACCTCAACCGTGTTTGTCTTGCTGGTTACAGCAGCAGCCGGCAAAACAAGCACCAGAACGGACAAAGCGAATAGCTTCTTCATGTCTCACACCCTCACGATCATTCTCACACCCCAATCGGTTTGGCCCCGAATTGTGGCAAGACTGTGCAAGTGCTGAGGCCGGAGCCGTGCGAACACATCGCATTTTAGGAAACTGTTAAGCGGTCACCGGCCCGTCCTAAAGCGCCCTCACCGATGCAAACAGCGCAAAGAAAAAGGGCCGCGCCACAGGCACGACCCTTTTCTCAAGTCTGGGTTGCCCAAGCTGAGCGTCCCGAAAGGCTTACTTGATTTTGCCTTCTTTGTACTCGACGTGCTTACGCACAACCGGGTCGTACTTACGAACAACCATTTTCTCGGTCATGGTGCGTGCGTTTTTCTTGGTCACGTAGAAGTGGCCCGTGCCCGCGGTCGAGTTCAGGCGGATTTTGATAGTCGTCGGCTTCGCCATGGTGCTTCTCCTGCGTCCGAAAAGGCAGGGGCCTCTCGGGTCTAATTCCTATGAGCGTGCGCTTTTACCTTTGTGGTGGCGAGTGTCAATAGGATTCGCCGGGCTAAATTGCAGCTCTCGTTAATTTCGCACATCCCTGTCGGGGTTTGCGATCTCCCCGCCGCCCAGGACGGGCGAAAGGGCATTTTGCACAGAGAGCCTATAAGCCGGATCTTGTTCCCCCTGCCCCGTAAGGCAGGGTTCGATGACCATTCTTCTGGGACGCCCGTTGCCGGACGCCTCTAGCTGCCAACCCGGCCTCTCTCGGGTGAAACTACCCTAGCGGCGGTATCGGTTGCCCGACCCGGCCCGCGCGGAGGCCCTATTTGGCATTGCTCCCGGTGGGGCTTGCCGTGCCACCCCTGTTGCCAGCGGTGCGGTGGGCTCTTACCCCACCGTTTCATCCTTACCCCGACATGCGAGGCGGTTTCATTTCTGTGGCGCTTTCCGTCAGGTTGCCCTGCCCGGGCGTTACCCGGCACCGTCGTTTCAGGGAGTCCGGACTTTCCTCGCGGAGGTTTGCACCCCAACGCGGCCATCCGGCTCTCTGCGCGAGGGCGTGAGTACGCGGGCTTTGGCGGCGCGTCAAGCGGGGCTGGAATTAGGCTGGCGAAAGGGACGCTCAGTCCAACAGGGGCGCAAGATCTGCAGCACACAAGGGGCCGGTGGCCCATGGGCGATAGCGCAGGCGCACGGCCTCAAGTAGGGTTGCGTCCTCCACCTCCATGGAAAACCCGCACCGCTGCGCGGCCGCACGAAAGATATGCGGCGAGGGACCATCTGCGGTAGGCGCTGCCCCCGCGGCCCGCGCAAGACCACCCCTTGCCAGCCGGCGCCAGTCGAAGCGCGGCCCCGGGTCCTGTTTGCGGCCCGGTGCCATATCCGAGTGACCGATCACGCCCTCTGGCGGGATCTCCCACCGCGCCATAATGTCAGCCAACAGAGCCTCGAGCTGCGTCATTTGCGGCGCTGAAAACGGATGATCTCCTCGGTTGTCGAGTTCGATCCCGATGGACCGTGAATTGACATCTCCCTGCCCGGCCCATTCCCCCGCGCCCGCGTGCCAGGCCCGCATCTCCTCCGGGACAAGCTGCCAGAGCCGCCCATCGCCACCGATCAGGTAATGTGCCGACACCTCAAAGACAGGATCACAGAGCCGCTCCAAGGCCGCCTCTGCGCTGTCCATGGCTGTGTAGTGAAGGACGACGAGCGAAGGGCGCAGCACATCCCTCCGAGGCCCGAAATTTGGGCTCGGATGCCAAAGGGGCGCCGAGGTCATCATCGTGAAGATCAGTTGCCCTGCGCGCGCACAGCGGCGCGGAAGGGAGCCGGATCCCAACCGCAGGCGTAGCCATCCCCGTCCGGGTCAAGCGCCTTGCGGTCACGCTTTGGACCACCGCTCTCAAGGAAGTCCATCTGCGCCAAATCAGGCGAGGCATATTCCGCGCAATTGCGCTGCGAGCGCGCTTTCAGATTGAGGCCTGCACGGCTGTAGATCCGCTGCCCTCTCGGGTTCGAAGTGGACAGCGCGTAGCGCACGATATTGGGCGACAGGTCGCTCGGGCGGTCTGGAACGGCCGTTGGTTGCACGACCTGATACTGGGCACGTTGCCGTTGCAGACGCTCCGCATCGCTTTCGATGGTTTGCCGCGAGGACACAGCGGCAAAGTCATTCTCATCCGAGATCCCCGCATGCCCCTGCAAGGACGGCGCCGGATTGGACGGGCTGGCCTCGACCGGCGACTGGCCGGAATTGCGAGAGGACGCTGCGATAGCAGCAGCCGCCTCGCGGGCAATGTCGTCATTGCTGCCACCAACATTCCCGGAGGACGCCACCTGCGTGGTGCCGCCACCATAGGTCGGCGCGGGGAGCGGGTCTTGCCAGTTGATGGTGTTACCCGCGCCTTCATTGGCGATCCGCCCTGCAGGCACAAGGGGATCACCATTCAGGGTTTGACCGGTTTCAACCGACGGCGGCGCGTTAAAGGGGCTGGTATCGTCGCCGATGCCAGCCGCACTATCCGGAACCTGAGGACCGCATGCTGCCAGCGCAAGCAAGCTTACGCTCAGAACGGCTGCAAACCCTCGTGTCAGAATCCGCGCGTCGGTTGCCATGTCATCTACCTATTTGCTGCTCATCGCCAATCCGGCTGTTGCGCAGGGGTTTACCACCACTGCGCCGGTTTGGCCACAAAACCCGCCGCTTGCTCCAGCGCATAGGCGGTATTGAGCAGATCACCCTCTTCCCAAGGGCGACCGATCAGCTGCAGGCCGAGCGGCAATCCTTGGGTGTCCACGCCGGTCGGCACCGAAATCCCGGGCAGACCTGCAAGGTTCACAGTGACGGTGAAGACGTCGTTCAGGTACATTTTGACCGGATCTTCGTCGTTCATCTCACCGAGACCAAAGGCCGCCGAGGGGGTCGCCGGGGTCAGGATCGCATCCACCCCCGCGGCAAAGGCATCCTCGAAGTCCTTTTTGATCAGGGTGCGAACCCGACGAGCGCGGTTGTAGTATGCGTCGTAGAAGCCGGCCGACAGCACATAGGTGCCAACCATCACGCGGCGCTGCACCTCGTCGCCGAAGCCTTCGGCTCGGGTCTTTTCATACATCTCGGTGATGCCATCGCCCTGCGCGAGGGTGGCGCGGTGGCCATAACGTACGCCATCATAGCGCGCGAGGTTCGACGAAGCCTCGGCCGGCGCAATCACGTAATAAGCAGGCAGCGCGTATTTCGTGTGAGGCAGCGAGATATCGACGATCTCGGCCCCAGCGGCCTTGAGCATGGCCGCGCCATCGTCCCAAAGCTTGGCGATCTCGGCGGGCATATCGTCCATGCGGTATTCGCGCGGAATGCCGATCTTCTTGCCCTTGATGTCGCCGGTCAGCATCGCCTCGAAGTTCGGCACCGCGAGGTCGGCCGAGGTCGAATCCTTCGCGTCATGGCCGCACATCGCCTCGAGCATGATCGCCGCATCGCGGACGTTTTTGGTCATCGGGCCAGCCTGATCGAGCGAGGAGGCAAAGGCCACGATACCCCAGCGCGAACAGCGCCCGTAGGTCGGCTTGATGCCCACGGTGCCGGTAAAGGCCGCAGGCTGGCGGATCGAACCGCCAGTGTCGGTGCCGGTCGCCGCAAGGCACAAGTCAGCCGCCACAGCCGCCGCAGAGCCACCGGAGGAGCCACCGGGGGTCAGCGGGGTCTCTTCGGAGCCACGTCGCCAGGGGCTGATCGCCGCGCCATAGGCCGAGGTCTCGTTCGAGGAGCCCATGGCGAATTCGTCCATGTTGAGCTTACCGAGCATCACTGCGCCCGCATCCTGCAACTTGCCGGAGACGGTGGATTCATACTCGGGCTTAAAGCCCTTGAGGATGTTGGAGGCCGCTTGGCTGTCCACGCCCTTGGTGCAGAACAGGTCTTTGATGCCGATCGGCAGACCGCACATCGCGGGCGCATCGCCTGCGGCAAGGCGCGCATCAGCGGCCTTGGCGCGCTCCAGCGCCAGTTCCGGCGTCTTGTGCACAAAAGCGTTCAGCGCATCGGCGGCATCAATCGCCTTGAGGCAGGCCTCGGTCAGCTCAACCGAAGTGGTCTCGCCCTTGCGCAGCAGATCACGGGCCTCGGCAAGGCCCAATTTGTTCAGGTCAGACATGTCTTACTCCACAACCTTGGGCACGGCGAAAAAGCCTTCGCGGGCGTCGGGGGCATTGGCCAGCACCTTGTCCTGCTGGTTGCCATCGCTCACCACATCCTCGCGGCGCTTCAGGCGCTGCGGCGTCACGGAGGTCATCGGTTCGACACCCTCGACATCGACTTCGTTCAGTTGCTCGATGAACCCGAGGATCGTGTTGAACTCTTCTGCCAGCGCGGGCAGAGCGTCCTCTTCGACCTTGATCCGGGCCAGTTTCGCCACTTTCGCGGCTGTGCTTTGGTCAATCGACATGGAAACCCTCATCTCGTCTTGCCTCCGCGTTTACCGCCCACGCCCCCGCGCTGCAAGCCTGCCTTGGGATTTCTGATGAGACAGCGGTTGCTCATGGCGCATTTTCCCGCGTCTCCTCCCCCATGGATTTTTGCGGCACCCACGCTAGGGTCAGTCAAAAGGCATCTGGCCAGGCCCGCTCGGGTCACACTTCGCAAAACGGGAGACACACCTCATGAAACTGATCTGGCTTGGGCATGGCGGGTTTCGTCTTGAAACCGGAAAGACTGTGATGCTGATTGACCCTTGGCTCACCGGCAACCCGATGCTGAACGAGGCGCAGGCCGCAGCGGCAACAGAAGGGGCGACCCACATCCTGCTGACACACGCGCATTTTGATCATGTGGCCGATGTGCTTGGGCTCGCCAAACACCTCTCCATCCCCATCATCGGCCAATATGACCTGATGGGGTATTGGGGCGAAACCGAAGGTGTGGAAACCACAGGCTTCAACAAGGGGGGAACCGTCTCAGTGGATGAGACCCACGTCACCATGGTGCCCGCCTCCCACTCCAACACGTTTTCCACCCGCGACGGGCTGCGCACAGCTGGCAGCGAGGTCGGCTATATGATCGCGGCCGAGGGGCATATGATTTATGTCTCGGGCGACACGGATATCATGGCCGACATGGATTGGATGGGGGATTATTACAAACCCGATATCGGCATTCTGTCGGCTGGCGGTCACTTTACCATGAACATGAAGGCGGCAGCCTATGCCGCGAAACGCTATTTTGCCTTTAAAACCGTCATCCCCTGCCACTATCGCACCTTCCCCCTCTTGGAACAAAACGCACAAGACTTGATCGACGGGCTTCCCGGAGTCACGGTCATCGAACCGGAAGTTTTAAAAGCGATCGAGTTCTGAATGCCTGCTAACGATTTCACCACCACGGAATACGCCCGCCGCCTGCAAAAAACCCGCGCCGCTATGGCGACACGCGGCTTCAAGACCCTTGTGATCTGTGACCCCTCCAACATGGCGTGGCTCACCGGCTACGACGGGTGGAGCTTTTATGTCCCGCAGGCCGTGATCCTGCATGAGGAAGGCATGCCGCTCTGGTGGGGCCGCACGCAAGACAAACCGGGCGCAGCGCTCACCACTTGGCTTGAGGCCGATTGCCTGTTTGATTGGCCCGAGGAGCATGTCCAACACACGGAACACCACCCGTTCGACTCGCTGGTGACTCTGCTGAAGGAGTACGGCTGGACCGATGCGGTTGGGGTCGAAATGGACAACTACTATTACTCCGCCCGCAGCCACCAGATCCTTGAAACGGGACTGGGCCGGGACAATCTCGGCGATGCCACTGGCCTTGTGAACTGGCAACGCGCGGTCAAAAGCGAGCAAGAATTGCACTTGATGCGCAGCGCTGGTCGCCTCTCCGCGCATATGCACGCGGTCTTGCGTGCGGAGTTCAACGAGGGCATCGCCAAAAACGCGCTTGTGGCGCGCGTGCAGGCCGCGGGCATCGAAGGCTTGCCGGATTTGCCCGGAGACTACGCAGCCATTGCACCGATCGCGCCGTCCGGGATTGAGGCCTCTGCCTCCCATATCACCTGGAATGATCGCCCTCTCGCTCAAGGTGAAGCGACCTATTTCGAGATCTCTGGCTGTGTGCGCCGCTATCACTGTCCGATCAGCCGGACCCTGTTCCTCGGCAGCCCGCCAGAGGATATCCGCCGGGGCGAGGCCGCAATCCTGCAAGCGATCGAGGACACCTTCGCCGTCGCAAAACCCGGCGTCACCTGCGAGGAAGTCGCGGCTTGCGTCTATGAGAGCTTTGGGCGGGCTGGCTATATCAAGGGCAACCGGACCGGCTATCCCGTGGGTCTGAGCTATCCGCCGGACTGGGGCGAACGCACGATGTCGCTACGTCCCGGCGACACCACCAAGCTGGAAGAAAACATGACCTTCCACCTGATGCCCGGACTTTGGACGCCGGACTGGGGCATGGCGATCACCGAGACTTTTGTGGTGACCCCGAATGGCGGTGAAGCGCTGGCCGATGTGCCGCGCGAAATTGTGGTGAAGGACCGCTGATCAAACAGCTGATCCAACAATGGGCGCGGGATATGCCTGCTGACAACCCCGCGCCCCAACCAACTGAGGAGACAAACAAAACACCCCAACCGCGTCTTTAAATGCGCAGAGGGTGCTGCTTAGCTGGGCTTTTGAAAGGCTGCCCGCGCTTGCGCGGCAAGCGGTCGGCAATAGCACCCCTCGGCGTGGTCGTTGACCAACCCCATCGCCTGCATAAAAGCAAAGCAGGTGGTCGGCCCGACGAACTTCCAGCCCTGCCTTTTCAACGCCTTGGACAGCGCAACGGATTCCGGACACGTCGATGCGGTTTGCGGCTCTGGCGGCGTCGTCACCTCATACTGCCAAAAGAAAGCGGCGAGACTGCCCTCGGCCTTCTCCATTTCCTGCGCCCGTGCAGCATTGTTGATTACCGCCTCAATCTTGCCGCGGTGCCGAATGATCCCAGCGTTCTGCAACAAGGCCTCCACCTCTTCGGGGCCAAATGCCGCCACGCGGTGATAGTCAAAACCAGCAAAGGCCGCGCGAAAGTTCTCTCGCTTTGCCAGAATGGTGCGCCAACTTAGGCCCGACTGGAAACTCTCAAGACAGATCTTCTCGAACAACCTTTTGTCGTCGCCGACCGGAAAACCCCACTCCGCATCGTGATAGGTATCAAACTCCGGTGCCGAAGCGGACCAGGCGCAGCGCGCGCGACCATCCTGTCCAATCGTTGTGCGGCTCATGTGCTGTCTCCCGTGATCTCTGTGTCGGCCCGCTGCCCCTTGGGTGGGTTGCTCGCCATGCGTTACCCACGCCGTTCGGCAAAAAAGCGGCGGAGCAAAGCCTCGGATTCGGCAGCCGAGAACCCCTCATAGACCTCCGGCGCGTGGTGTGATTGCGGATGATCAAAGACACAGGCGCCATGTGCGACGCCTCCGGACTTTGGATCAGACGCACCGTAATAGACCCGCGCCACCCGGGCCGCCGCAAGGGCTGCTGCGCACATCGCGCAGGGTTCCAATGTGACGTAAAGGTCGTAGCCCGGCAAACGTTCGCTGCCCAAATCGGCACAGGCCTCGCGGATCACCAGAACCTCGGCATGTGCTGTGGGGTCGTTCAACTCTCGCGTCCGGTTGCCCGCCCGCGCCACGATCTCCCCGGTCGGCGAGACAAGCACCGCTCCAACGGGCACCTCGCCCCGCTCGGCCGCGGCGCGCGCTTCTTCCAAGGCCTCTGCCATGAAGGATCGAAACATTGCCAAAGGCCCTTTCGCTGCCTCGTGTCTTGCGCAAATTGCCCAATATCCGTTGGGTGCACGCGCATTTGGACGCTTTTACCGGATCAGCGAATAGGCTATGGCACGGCCATGAGCAAGAAAACCCCTCCCGCGCCCTCCGGGCGTTCGCCGTCCCGTGGCCCCCGGCCCCATGCGACTCCCGCAGCCAAGCCGCGCGGCCCCAAAGACCCGCGCCCCGGTGCCACCGCTGACGCGCGGCCACCGGCAGAGGCCAGCACGGACGGGGATCGCATCGCGAAAGTTCTGTCGCGGGCCGGTGTGGCCTCTCGTCGCGAAGCGGAGCGGATGATTGCCGAGGGCCGCGTCGCCGTGAACGGCAAGGTGATCGACAGCCCTGCCCTGAATGTCACCGCGCGGGACCGGATTGTCGTCGATGGAAATCCCCTGCCCGAGATGGAGGCCCCGCGCCTCTGGCTCTATTACAAACCCTTGGGGCTGGTCACCACCAACTCCGACGAGAAGGGCCGCAAGACCATCTTTGATGCGCTGCCCGAAGACCTGCCCCGCGTCATGACGGTTGGACGCCTCGACCTCAATTCCGAAGGTCTTTTGCTCCTGACCAATGACGGCGCCATCAAGCGCCAATTGGAACTGCCTTCGACCGGCTGGTTGCGGCGCTACCGCGTGCGCATCAACGGTCGCCCGCAAGACACCGATTTTGAGCCCCTGCGCAAAGGTCTCGTCATTGACGGCGAGCAATTCCAGCCGATGATCGTCAACCTTGACCGCCAGCAGGGCGCGAATGCGTGGCTCACCGTGGGTCTGCGCGAAGGCAAGAACCGCGAAATTCGTCGCGCCATGGAGGAAATCGGCTTTCCAGTGAACCGTCTCCTGCGGATCTCTTACGGGCCCTTCCAGCTTGGCAACCTCAAGGAAGGCGAGGTCGAGGAACTGCGCCCCCGTGTGGTGCGGGACCAGCTTGGGCTGGCGGCCCCTGAGGGCGACGGCGAAGCGAAGAAAAAACCGACCCGCCCCTTCCGCGGCAACCGCGACGCAGGCCAAGCGCCGCGTGGCGATAAATCCGGTGGTGGGTTTGGCAAACCGACTGGTAAGCCCGGCGGCAAACCGTTCGGTAAGCCGGGCGGAAAACCCGCTGCACGCGGTGGCGATAAACCCGCAGCCAAGTTCGGTGGCAAGCCGACAGGCAAGCCCGCTGGCAAGCCAAGTGGCAAACCGGGCGGCAAACCGGCGCGTTTTGGCAAAAAACCGCAGGGTTGAGCAGCCTAAGTCGGACTTCCCCCTAGCAGGAGCGCCTTTGATCCCCTACCTTTCTTCACGGTGAGTTATCTCCGGGGGACAAAGGGTTGCAAACCGTCGCTTATGTAGCGCTGTTCATTCTGATGCTCGGCATCGGCACCGGCTGGATCGTCGGGGTCTGACGGTATGGCACAACGGTTCGGCGGCAAATACAGCCCATCCGGCTCCTCCCAGCAGGACAGCCGCCCTGATGGGCGCCCGACATCCAGCACCCGCATTGCCACGTCAGCGCAGATCGACCCGGTGGGGCTGCGCGCAAATTTGATGTTCGTGCCGGCCGCTATTCTTGTGGCGTTTTCCCTCTTTGGCGGGGCCGCGACCCTCATTTCTGGCCTGATTGGCGCAGGGCTCTGGACGGCCTCCGCCGTGTTGCTGCGCGAGGGGCTCAAGGGCGAAGCGGCATATAACGCCCGCAAGGTGGCCAAACGCCCTGCCCTGCCGCGCAAAATCCTAGCTGCGCTTCTTTGCGGCCTCGGCGGCGCTGTAGGAGCCTTTGCCACCGCGCCAGATCTTGTCACCTCAGCCCTTTACGGGCTGGCCTGCACGGGTTTGCACCTCGCAGCCTTTGGCATTGATCCGATGCGCGACAAAGGCGCCGAAGGCATCAACGATTTTCAAAGTGCGCGCGTTGCCCGCGTGGTCGAAGAGGCCGAGGCCTATCTCGTTGCGATGAAAGACGCCGTTCTTCGGGCCAGAGACCGCAAGGTTGAGCTGCGCGTGGATCAGTTCCAATCCGTTGCGCGCGATCTGTGTCGCACGGTCGAAGACGACCCGCGCGACCTCACCGCCGCGCGCAAATATCTGACCGTCTATTTGATGGGCGCCCGGGATGCGACGGTGAAGTTCGCCGACATCTACGCCCGCAGTCAGAATGCCGAGGCGCGCGCCGACTACCTGTCTCTGCTCGACGACCTAGAACAAAACTTTGCCGCCCGTACAGAAGCCCTGCTGCTGGAAGATCGCGGCGACCTCACCGTTGAAATTGATGTATTGCGCGCCCGACTGGAGCGCGAAGGCGTCCAGATGGATCGCCCCTCTTAAACCCGTAGAAAGGCCTGGCCCATGTCCGAGACCATTCAGAAGAAAGCGGCGCAAAGTGAAGTGCTGGTAAAAGAAGTCACCGACGTCACCCTGCCCGAGCCCGCAGGCGATGTTGCCCCGCTTGAAGCCGCCGATCCTGCCACCTCCGAGGCCATTCGCAGTCGGATGGGGGAGATCGACATGGGCGACACCAATTCGATCATCGCCTTTGGCTCCGCCGCCCAAGGCGAGTTGCAGCAAATCAGCCAAGCCATGCTGACCGATGTGCGCAACAAGGACGTCGGCCCGGCAGGCGACAGCCTGCGCGATATCGTGACCACCATCCGTGGTTTCTCTGTCTCCGAACTGGATGTGCGCCGCAAAGCCACATTCTGGGAGAGACTTCTGGGCCGCGCCGCCCCCTTCGCGAAGTTCACCGCGAAATACGAGAGCGTGCAGGGCCAAATCGACAAGATCACCGACAATCTTTTGAGCCATGAGCATCAGCTGCTGAAGGATATCAAATCCCTCGATCTGCTCTATGAAAAGACCCTGAACTTTTACGACGAGCTGGCGCTTTACATCGCAGCAGGCGAAGCGAAATTGGTGGAGCTCGACAGCACCGAGATCCCTGCGCTGGAGGCTGCGGTTGAAGCCGCCGCAGAAGAGGACAAGGTGATCCGCGCGCAAGAACTGCGCGATCTGCGGGCCGCGCGCGATGATCTGGAACGCCGGGTGCATGACCTGAAGCTGACCCGTCAGGTGACGATGCAATCGCTGCCTTCGATCCGACTGGTGCAAGAGAACGACAAATCGCTGGTCACCAAGATCAACTCGACCCTCGTGAACACCGTGCCTCTGTGGGAAACGCAATTGGCGCAGGCCGTCACGATCCAGCGCTCTGCCGAGGCCGCGGCCGCCGTGCGTGATGCCAATGACCTCACCAACGAGCTTTTGACCGCCAATGCCGCCAACCTGCGCGAAAGCAACAAGCAAATCCGGCAGGAGATGGAGCGTGGTGTCTTTGACATCGAAGCGGTCAAAAAAGCGAATGCCGATCTGATTGGCACCATCGAAGAGAGCCTGCAGATCGCCGACGAGGGCAAACGCAAGCGCGCCGAAGCCGAGGCCGATCTCAAGAAGATGGAAGCCGAGCTGCGCGACACGCTCGCGGCTGCCAAAGCGCGCAAGGATGGGGTCGGCGACAACGCCGGGACCTCCGTGCCGACCTGAGGACAGCAACCGTGCATCAGGTGTCTTCCTTCCTCCGACGCAGCGCCGGACTAAGCCTTGGCGCGTGCAGTGCAGTGCTGCTCAGCGGGTGTCTCGCTTTGGCACCGGGGCCGAAGGAAACACCGCGTCCGGCCATCCGGCCCGTCGAGCCGATCTACACCCCTTCGGTGGCTGCGCAGGAGTTGACCAAATACTACGCGGATCTGGAACAAGACCTCCTGACCCGTGGCCTGTTGCGCACTGATGGGGGCGGCCCAGACATCCCTTATGACGCCGAAAATTTGGCTGAACGGTTCGAGGCTTTGGCCTTCTATGACGAATACGCCAGCGCGGCGGATGCGGGCTATGGCGCGCTTGGCCGCTGGCAGCAGCCCGTGCGCCTCGTGCCGTTGTTCGGCCCCTCAGTCAGCGCGGCCCAAGAGGCCAAGGACCGTGCGACCCTCGCCGCCTATGCTGACAGATTGCAACGGATCACCGGCCATCCGGTTTCTGTCGGATCTTCCGGCAACTTTACCGTGATCTTTGCGGGGGTGGATGATGCGGATTTTGTAGAAAGCAAGGTGCGGCGGCTTCTTCCCAATCTATCGCAAGCGGACCTTGCCATGTTTGTGGCGCCTCCCCGGAAATTCTACTGTTTTGTCTCAGCAGGAGGACCGCAGAAGGACCCGCTCAATTACAGCCGTGGTGTTGCCTTGATCCGGGCGGAACAGTCCGACCTGATGCGCGAAAGCTGTATTCACGAGGAAATCGCCCAAGGGCTTGGCCTGCGCAACGACAGCCCTCGCGCCCGGCCTTCGATCTTTAATGACGATGACGAATTCGCTTATCTGACGGATCACGACGAGAAACTCTTGCAGATGCTCTACGACCCGCGCCTGCGCATCGGAATGAGTGCAGAAGACGCAAGGCCGATCCTTCAGACCCTCGCCCGCGAAGCCATGGGCGAAACGAGCGAAGACATATCCTTCTGAACAGTTCTTTTTCCCGGCTTTACCACGCATTCAGATATTCAGAAGAGACTGCGCAGATATTGTCAGTGTCCGGTGTGTTTTGAAAGGGTAAGCCATGTTGAGTACCGACCAACAAGCCATCATTCAGTCCAGTATTGAGCGACTGACCTGCTCCACACGGCAACTGGCTGCGACCTTCTACGACCACCTCTTTGCACGTGCGCCGCAGGTGCGGCAGATGTTTCCGCCGCAAATGTCGCCTCAAGTGATCAAGCTGGAACAGACACTGGTCTATGTCATCGGCTGTATGAACGATACGGAGACCCTGTTTCCCATCCTCGACGAATTGGGCGAGGCGCATGGCGGCTTTGGCGCCGAACCTGCGCATTACGAGGCTGTTGGGGCCTCGCTACTGGATGCGCTCGCGGACTCGATCGAGAATTGGGATGATACACAAAAGGCAGCCTGGACCGCGCTTTACACGATGGTGGCAGAGCGGATGATTGCGGCCGGCGCCCCTACCCTTGAGAGAAATGCTGCGGCAGACGAGGCTTAACCGCGCAGTCCAGCATAACCCTTAGGGGGAAAAGCACGGCGCAAGGGCCAGAAACAGGGGTCTTAGACCACTGAAGACTGGTTTCATGCCCTTGCCGTTGTTACATCTTTGGAAACAGCAACGGGAGGGTGCGCCTTGGGCATTTTCGACTTTCTCAAAGGGGAATTCATCGACGTCATCCATTGGACGGATGATACGCGCGATACCCTTGTCACGCGGTTCGAGCGTGAAGGCCATGCGATCAAATACGGCGCCAAGCTGACGGTGCGCGAGGGCCAGGCTGCGGTCTTTGTGCATGAGGGGCAGCTGGCGGATGTCTTCACCCCCGGTCTCTATATGCTCGAGACCAATAACATGCCGATCCTGACCACGCTGCAGCACTGGGACCACGGGTTTCAGTCGCCCTTCAAGTCAGAGATCTATTTCGTCGCGACCACAAGGTTCAATGACCTCAAGTGGGGCACCAAGAACCCGATCATGTGCCGCGACCCCGAATTTGGACCGGTGCGCCTGCGCGCCTTTGGCACCTATTCGATCCGGGTGGTGGATCCCGCGCGGTTCCTGACCGAGATTGTCGGCACCGATGGTGAATTCACCATGGACGAGATCTCCTATCAGATCCGCAATATCATCGTGCAGGAGTTCTCCCGCGCGATTGCAGGCTCCGGCATCCCGGTGCTCGATATGGCGGCCAATACCGCCGATCTGGGCAAGATGGTCGCGGCCGAGATCGCCCCGACGATTGCAGAATATGGCCTCGCGATCCCCGAGCTTTATGTCGAGAACATCTCGCTGCCGCCCGCAGTCGAGGAAGCGATGGACAAGCGCACCCAGATGGGGATCATCGGCGATCTGGGCCGCTATACCCAGTTCAAAGCCGCCGAGGCGATAGAAGCCGCCGCCCGCACGCCCAACAGCGGCATGGGCGCCGGGCTTGGCATGGGGATGGGTATGGCGATGGCGGGACAGATGTCCCACGCGCTGAACCCCGGGCCGCAACACGCACCGACATCGGTGGCAGCGGGTCAGACCAGCGGTCCCTGGGGCGCGCGGCCCGCACCCGCTGCCGCGCAAGCGGCACCGCAGGCCGCACCGATGGCTCCGCCTCCGCCGCCCGTCGAACATGTCTGGCACATTGCCGAGAACGGCCAAACCTCCGGCCCCTACTCCAAGGCCCGCATGGGGCGGATGGCGCAAGAAGGCGCGCTGACCCGCGACACCCATGTCTGGACCCCCGGTCAGGACGGCTGGATGCGCGCAGGCGACGTGACCGAGCTCGCACAGCTCTTCACCGTGATGCCGCCGCCCCCACCGCCGCCGCCCCCCGGCGCATAAGGCGCTTCCCATAAAATGACGACAGGGGCACACCCCGTGCCCCTGCCCCCTGTCCCATTTCCGCTCTGTATCGGTTTCCCTTCGCAGCCCATTTGCCCCGAAAGACCCCTCCTCATGTTGACCCGACGCAGCGCGATCAAATGGCTCCATTGGCTGAGCCTTGGCCTCATCCTCTATTTCTTTCTCGTGGAGCCCGGTGAAAACCGCGCTGACCCCGGTCTGGCGCTTGCGACCCATGCGGGTGTTGGCTTGATGCTTGCAGTGGTCGCCCTCATCTGGACCCTCATGGCCGCCACCAAGGGGCTTGCCGGACGCGCGGGTCCCAAACTGCCGGGCTGGGCCAAGAGCTTTCACCGTCTCAACCACCGCGTCCTGCAAGTCGGCCTTCCGGTCATGGTGGGGACTGGCGCGCTCGCAGGCCTGCTCGCCCCATTCGCGATCAAAGCCTTCGGCATCCTCCAGATCAACCCCGCCGCAGGCAGCCGCAGCCTGCACGATCTGGCGGAAGAACTGCATGAACTTGCCTTCAACGCGCTGCTCGCGGTGATTATCGCGCATGCCCTGTTTCACCTCTGGCGGCATTTCCTGCTGAAAGACAACGCCCTGCGCATCATGGTGCCGCGCGTTCTGCACAAGTATCTCTGAGGTTTCGATGACATCCGATATGCCGCCCCCGCCGCCAGTGGACAGCTCTCCGCGTCAAACCGATGAGAACCATCGCTTTCCCTGCGAGCAATGCGGGGCGGACTATCGGTTTTCACCGGCCCAAAATGCGTTGATCTGTGATCATTGCGGCCATCAAAAGCCATTGCAGGACAGCCCATGGGGCGGCGGGGCCCTGCGCGAACTCGACTTCCTCACCGCCCTGCGCGAACAACTGCCTGCAGCGGAGATGGAAGTGACTCGGGTCTCGCATTGCCCCAACTGCGCCGCGCAGGTGGAGTTTGACCCGGCCGTTCACGCGCTCGAATGCCCGTTTTGCGCCACCCCGGTTGTCACAGATACGGGCGAGAGCCGCCATATCAAGCCCAAGGGTGTCTTGCCCTTCCAACTCGACGAACGCGCGGCCCATAAGGCGATGGAAGACTGGCTTGGCCGCCTGTGGTTCGCGCCAAACGGCCTCAAGGACTATGCCCGAAAAGGGCGCAAGATGGATGGGATCTACGTCCCCTACTGGACCTATGACGCCCAGACCCGCAGCCAATACACCGGCCAGCGCGGCACCGAATATACCGTCAACCGCACCGTCATGGTGGATGGCAAGCCGCAGATCCGCACCGAGATCAAGGTGCGCTGGTCCAATGTGCGCGGTCGCGTCCAGCGGTTCTTTGACGATGTTCTGGTGCTCGCGTCGAAAAGCCTGCCTCGGAAATACACCGAAGGGCTGGAGCCCTGGGACCTGTCCCAGCTCGCCCCCTATCAGCCGAAGTTTCTCGCAGGGTTTCGGGCCGAGGCCTATACCATCGACCTTGAGGCGGGATTTCAGGACGCTCGGGCCAAAATGGACCGGGTGATCGAGCGCGATATCAAATTTGACATCGGCGGTGATCGGCAGCGCATTTCCTCGGTCGACACAGAGGTGAGCGCGGTTACCTTCAAACACATTCTGCTGCCGGTTTGGATGGCCGCTTACAAGTACCGCGGGCAAAGCTATCGCTTTGTGGTCAACGGTCAGACCGGCCGCGTGCAAGGCGAACGCCCCTACTCCGCATGGAAAATCGCGGGCGCCGTTATTCTGGGCCTGATCGTCGCCGGAGCCGTCGCCTACATCGCGTCACAGAAGTAAATTCCGACATCGGCTTGCGTTTCTGCGACTCCCCCGGCATGTTTGCGGCCAAGCAAGGGGAGAAATTACATTGCCAGAGAGCGCCTTAGGCGAGTTGGACAAGCTCCTGAGCACACGACACAGTTGCCGTGGCTTCAAACCCGATCCCGTGCCCCGCACCCAGATCGAGGCGATCCTAGATGCCGCCCGCAAGGTGCCATCCTGGTGCAATGCGCAGCCCTGGGGTCTCACGATCACCAGCGGAGCAGAAACCGATCGCCTGCGCCAAGCGCTGACCGAAGCGGTGACGCGCGCCTCTGCCTCGCCTGATCTGCCCTTTCCCACCGGGTATAGCGGCGTCTCGCAACAGCGCCGCCGGGAATGCGGCTGGGCGCTCTATGAGGCGGTGGGGGTCCCCAAAGGCGACCGCGCGGCCTCGGCAAAGCAGATGATGGAGAACTTTACCCTGTTTGGCGCGCCCCATTGCGCCATCCTCTCCAGCCCGGCCGAGCTTGGCCCCTATGGCGCAATGGATTGTGGCGGCTTTGTCACTGCATTTACCCTCGCAGCGCAGGCGCTTGGGGTGGCCACCATCCCGCAGGCGGCGGTGGCCTCATATGCTCCCCTTTTGCACGACCTATTCGATATTCCGCAGGATCGATTGATCCTCTGTGCCATCAGTTTTGGCTACGAGGACGAAACCCATCCTGCCAATGGCTTCCGCACCACGCGGGCAGCTCTCGAGGATTTTACAGACTGGCGCGGCGCCTAAAGGCTCCGCAGGAAGGACCCAACCATGCGCGCACTCCTGCAACGGGTGAGCGAGGCCAAAGTCACCGTCGACTCTGAGATCACCGGCCAAATCGGCCCCGGTTTGCTGGTGCTGATCTGCGCCATGCAGGGCGATACCGAGGCTGAGGCCGAGATTTTGACAAAAAAGATATCCCGCCTGCGCATTTTTCAGGATGACGCGGGGAAAATGAACCGCTCCGTCACCGATATCGGTGGATCGGTGCTGGTGGTGAGCCAGTTTACCCTCGGTGCGGACACTAGAAGCGGCACGCGGCCGGGCTTTTCCCACGCAGCACCGCCGCTGGAAGGAGAACGGCTTTATCATTGTTTTTGCGAGAAAATGCGCGCCACTGGCCTGCCCGTCGAAACGGGTCGCTTTGGCGCTGACATGAAAGTTTCACTTGTGAATGACGGTCCCGTTACAATCTGGTTGGACACCGATGACCGGAAACGCAAGGTGGAATGAGCGGACCAAATACGTCCGTTCAGGCCAGCAATGCGTCGCGAAGTCTTTCGTGATCACATCTCAAAGCCTGTGATCACAAATCCTCCGCGAAATTTCTGGCAATATTTCTTGCTCCGATGCGCCAAATCGGCAAATCTTGATTCACCATTCAAGAAAATCGGGGCCTACCCGTAACCTCGACAGGGAGACGACGAATGAACAATCAACTGAAACACCTCGCGCTGGAAGCCGCGATGGGCCGTATGAGCCGCCGAGAGTTCCTCGGCCGTGCAGCGGCGCTGGGTGTCACCGCACTGGGTGCGAACAGCCTGCTGGCCTCTGCGGCGAAAGCTCAAGGCGCGCAAAAAGGCGGCACCCTGCGTGTCGGCCTGCAAGGCGGCTCCACCACCGACAGCCTCGACCCGGCTCTGGCCACCAACCAGGTTGCGCTCTCTGTGATCCGTCTGTGGGGTGAGCCCCTCGTCGAGCTCGGCGAAGATGGCGGTCTCGTGGGCATGGTTGCAGAAAGCTTTGAAGCTTCTGCGGACGCCAAGACCTGGACCTTCAAACTGCGCTCCGGCCTGACCTTCTCCAACGGTAAATCCGTGACCGCCGAAGACGTGGTCGCCACCATGGAACGTCACTCCGGTGAGGACACCAAATCCGGCGCGCTCGGCATCATGCGCTCGATCACCAACGTCAAAGCCGAAGGCGACACCGTTGTCTTCGAACTGGAAAACGCCAACGCTGACCTGCCCTACCTCTTGACCGACTACCACCTGGTGATCCAGCCGGGCGGTGGCAAGGATGCCCCCGATGCCGCCATCGGCACCGGCCCCTACGTGCTGAAGTCCGTCGACATGGGCGTGCGCTTTGTGGCTGAGAAGAATCCGAACTACTGGGGTGACCTCGGCAATGCAGAGACCATCGAATATGTGGTGATCAACGACAACACCGCCCGCGTCGCCGCGCTGCAGGCCGGTCAGGTGGACATGATCGACCGCGTTCCGCCGCGCACCGCGAAACTGGTGGACCGCGCGCCGAACATCAACGTGCACTCGACCTCTGGTCCGGGCCACTATGTGTTCATCGCACATTGCAACGCCGATCCCTTCTCCAACAACGACGTGCGGATGGCGCTGAAATACGGCATCAACCGTCAGGAGATGGTAGACAAGATCCTCAACGGTTACGGCTCCGTCGGTAACGACAGCCCGATCAACAGCTCCTACCCGCTGTTCGTCGAAGCAGAGCAGCGCGAATACGATCCGGACAAAGCCAAGTTCCACATGCAGAAATCCGGCTACGAAGGCTCGATCCTGCTGCGCACTTCGGACAACTCCTTCCCCGGCGCGCCGGATGCCGCAGCGCTGTTCCAGCAGTCCTGTGCAGGTGCGGGCATCAACCTCGAGATCAAGCGTGAGCCGAACGACGGTTACTGGTCCGAAGTCTGGAACGTCCAGCCCTTCTGCACCAGCTACTGGGGCGGCCGTCCGACCCAGGACCAGATGTTCACCACCGCTTATCTGTCCACCGCAGACTGGAACGACACCAAGTTCAACAACGAACAGTTCGACCAGCTGCTGATCGCCGCACGTGGCGAGCTGGACGAAGCCAAGCGCACGCAGATGTACGCGGACATGTCCACCATCCTGCGTGACGAAGGCGGCCTGATCTGCCCGATGTTCAACGACTTTGTGGACGCGGTTTCTGATCGGATCGACGGCTGGAAAGAAGGCGTCAAAGGCCATGCGCTGATGAACGCCTACGCCCCGCTGAAGATGTGGGTCAAAGCCTGATATGAACCCTATCGTTAAACTTGTGGCTCAGCGCATTGCGCTGAGCCTGCTTCTCCTGTTGCTGATCTCGATGCTGATTTTCGCCGGCACGATGATCCTGCCCGGCGATGTGGCGCAGTCCATTCTCGGTCAGTCCGCAACACCCGAAGCCTTGGCGAACCTGCGGGCCGAACTGGGCCTGAATGATCCGCCTGTCACCCGCTATTTCCAATGGCTCTTCGGCGCGATGCAGGGTGATCTTGGCACCGCTCTGACCTCTGGTCAGGACATCACCTCTGCGATTGGCAGCCGTCTGTCCAACACGCTTTTCCTCGCCTTCTGGGCCGCCCTTGTGGCCGTGCCGTTGGCGATCTTCCTCGGCCTGCTGGCTGTCCGCTACAAGGACCGCTGGCCCGACAAACTGATTTCCGCCGTGACGCTGGCGTCGATCTCGATCCCGGAATTCCTCATCGGCTATGTGCTGATGTATCTCATCGCGGTCAAACTGCGCTGGTTCCCCTCGGTGGCGATGATCAACGACAGCATGTCCCTGTGGCAGAAGCTGAACTCCATCGCCCTGCCGGTTGCAGTGCTGACCCTCGTGGTGCTGGCGCATATGATGCGCATGACCCGCGCCGCGATCCTCAACGTGATGCAGTCCGCCTATATCGAGACCGCCGAGTTGAAGGGCCTTTCCTCGTTCAAGATCATCTGGCGCCATGCGTTTCCGAACTCGATTTCGCCGATCGTGAACGTGGTGATGCTCAACCTCGCCTATCTGGTTGTGGGCGTCGTGGTGATCGAGGTGGTCTTTGTCTATCCCGGGATGGGCCAGTATCTGGTCGACCACGTGTCCAAGCGCGACGTGCCGGTGGTGCAGGCCTGCGGTCTGATCTTTGCCGCCGTCTACATCGGGCTCAACATGATCGCCGACATCGTGTCGATCCTGTCGAACCCGCGTCTGCGTCATCCTAAATGAGGTCTGGGACATGAAAAATATTCCTGTATCCGCCCTCATCGGGCTGTTCTTCACCGCGCTCTATTTCCTCGCCGCCCTCTTCGCCCCGCTGCTCGCGCCCTATGGCATGGCAGAGGTAGTGGGCGACGTCTGGGAACCCTCCAGCGCTGATTTCCTTCTGGGCACCGACAACATCGGTCGCGACCTCCTGACCCGGATGATCTACGGCGGGCGGACCACGATCTTTATCGCCACGGCTGCGACGATCATCTCCTTCACCACCGGATCCATCCTCGGCATCTTTGCTGCGGTCTCTGGCGGTTGGGTGGATCAAGTCCTGTCCCGCTTTGTCGATCTGATCATGTCGATCCCGACACTGATCTTTGCCCTTGTGGTGCTCTCGGTGACGCCGGTGACCGTGCCGATGCTGATCCTCGTGATGGGTCTTTTGGACTCCACCCGTGTCTATCGCCTCTCGCGCGCTGTGGCTGTCGACATCGAAGTCATGGACTATGTCGAGGCCGCCCGCCTGCGCGGCGAGAAGACCGCTTGGATCATCTTCCGCGAGATCCTGCCCAACGCCCTGTCGCCGCTTGTTGCGGAAATGGGCCTGCGCTTCATCTTTATGGTGCTCTTTGTCTCGACCCTCTCCTTCCTCGGCCTTGGCGTGCAACCGCCCGAAGCCGATTGGGGTGGCATCGTGAAAGAGAACAAGGACGGCATCGTCTACGGCATCCCCGCCGCCCTGATCCCCGCCTTCGCCATCGCGACCCTCGCGATCTCGGTGAACCTGGTGGCCGATTGGGTCCTCAACCGAACCACTTCGCTGAAAGGAGGCCGGGGATGAGCGAGCCACTTCTCAAGGTCCGCGACCTGAAAATCGGCGCCACGATCTACCCACCGGGAGAAAAGCCGCGTGACATCGAAATCGTGCATGGCGTCAGCTTTGACCTCATGCCGGGCAAGGTGCTGGGTCTGATCGGTGAATCTGGTGCCGGCAAGTCCACCATTGGTCTGTCCTCCATGGCCTATGGCCGCGGCGGCGTGAAGATCACCGGCGGCGAGGTCTGGGTCAACGGGCGCGATATCCTCAAGTCCAAGCTGAGCGATATCCGCAAGTTGCGCGGTGGCGAGGTGACCTATGTGTCCCAATCCGCTGCGGCCTCTTTCAACCCGGCCAAGACGATCATGGAACAGGTGATCGAAGCGTCGATCGAGCAGGGCAAATTCTCCAAGCGCGAGGCCGAGGCTCGTGCGCGCACCCTCTTTGCCAAGCTGGGCCTGCCGGATCCCGACAATATAGGCTCCCGCTACCCGCACCAGGTCTCTGGCGGTCAGCTGCAGCGCTGTATGACGGCGCTGGCGCTCTGCCCTGAACCGGATCTGGTGGTCTTTGACGAGCCGACCACCGCGCTCGACGTGACCACCCAGATCGACGTTCTGATGGCGATCAAAGAAGCCATTCGCGACACTGGCGTTGCCGCGCTCTACATCACCCACGACCTCGCGGTTGTGGCGCAGGTGAGCGACGACATCATGGTGCTGCGCCACGGCAATACAGTGGAATACGGCACTGTCGATCAGATCATCAACAACCCGCAAGAAGAGTACACGCAAGCGCTGGTCTCCGTGCGTTCGATCGAGCATGAGGAAAAGGCCCCCACCGAGGAGCCCGTCCTGTCGGTGCGCAATATCACCGCGCGCTACAAGGGCACCAAGTTCGATGTGCTGCACAACGTCAACGTTGACCTCTACCCCGGTCAAACGCTGGCCGTTGTGGGGGAATCGGGCTCTGGCAAATCGACACTGGCCCGCGTGATCACCGGCCTCTTGCCGCCACGCGAAGGCGAGATCACCTTTGCCGGTCGCACCCTGACACCGGACTTCAAACAGCGCAGCCGCGAGGATCTGCGTGAGTTGCAGATGATCTACCAGATGGCTGACGTGGCGATGAACCCGCGCCAGACCGTCGGCACCATCATCGGCCGCCCGCTGGAGTTCTACTTTGGCCTGCGCGGAGCAGAGAAGAAGAAGCGGATCATTGAACTCTTGGACGAGATCGAACTCGGCGAGAAGTTCATGGACCGCTACCCGGCGGAGCTCTCTGGCGGGCAGAAACAGCGTGTCTGTATCGCCCGCGCATTGGCAGCCAAACCCAAGATGATCATCTGCGACGAGGTCACCTCGGCGCTGGATCCCTTGGTCGCCGATGGCATTCTCAAGCTGTTGCTCAACCTGCAAAAGATCGAGAATGTGGCCTTCCTTTTCATCACCCACGATCTGGCGACGGTCCGCGCGATCTCCGACAACATCGCGGTGATGTATAAAGGCAAGGTGCAGCGCTATGGCGGCAAGACCCAAGTCTTGAGCCCCCCGTTTGACGATTACACCGACCTGCTGCTCAGCTCCGTGCCGGAGATGAAACTGGGCTGGCTGGAAGAGGTGATCGCCAACCGCAAGATGGAAAGCGCGGGCAACTAAGGCCCGCGCAGTTCCTGCCTTTTCAATATCAAGCCTCCCGTCATCGGGGGGCTTTTCTGCGGAAAGGCTGCAATGATGCTCCGTCCGGCCGAGAGGCCGGACAGCGCCCGACCCTCCCCCCGGGAGGGCGCTTCGCCCCTACCCAGGGTCGGGCGTTATCCTCGGGGACAAATCCCTGTCTCTCGTGAGGTGTTTCTCATGGACCGCAAACTCCTGCTCATCATTCTCGACGGCGTGCCCTATCGCAATTTCCGTCGCCTGTTCGGCAACCTCGAAGGCTGGGTCGCCTCGGGCGAGGCGCGGGTCTGGAAACACCGCGCGGTGCTGCCATCGATCTCGGCCAGCTGCTATGCCTCGATCCATACCGGCGTCACCCCGCAGGAGCATGGCTGCACCGGCAATGGCAATGTTTTCCGCCTGAAGCAGGACGACGTGTTTGCCCAGATCCGCAAGGCAGGCGGCACCACTGGGGCAGTCGCCCACAGCTTTTGGTCGCAGTTCTTCAACCGCTCGCCCTTTGATGTGGTGCGGGACATCGAATATGACGAACCCGACAGCATGACGATCAATCATGGCCGGTTCCACACGATGACAGGCTACGGGCTGATCAATCAGATGACCCCATCGGATGTCGACCTCTTTGGCACGCTGACCAACCTCTGCAGTCGCTTTGACCTCAACTACTGCATGCTACACACCTGCACGCTCGACAGCATGGGGCACCGGTTTCACCACGATTGTCAGGAGATGGATCACGCCTGTGCAGTGATGGACGAGATGCTCGCCCCCTTTATCCATCGCTGGCGCGAGATGGGTTACGAGATCATCGTCACTGCGGATCACGGCCAGGATGAGCGCGGCCACCACGGCGGGCGTGACCCGCTGCAGCAGGAAACCGCGCTCTACTACTTTGGCGCAGGCGAAGGCCCCGGCGAGGGGGATGTGATAGACCAGTTGCAGCTTGCCCCAACGATCCTCGGACGCCTTGGCGCCCCGGTCGCTGACACGATGAAAGCCGCGCCGTTCTTGCGCTGATCTAGCGGCGCAGGAACCCCATCGTGGCCGCCGCAAGGATGGCCACGATCCCCGCCCAGCTGAGCGGCGTCGGCCAATGGGCAAACAGCAGCTGATCAAATCCCATCGCCCAGACCAGCCCGGTGTAGTCCAGTGCGGCGAGCGAGGAGACCGAGCTGCGCGCCACAGCCTCGGTCGAGGCGATATGCGCCAGCCCGCCCAGTAGGCCTGCCGCGATCAGCATCATCTGCCCCTCCACAGTCAGCGCCATCCAACCAAAGGGCAGCGTCGCAAGCCCCAAGACACTACAGGTCAGAGCAAAGTAAAAGGCGATAGCGGCCGCGCTGTCGTTCTTGGTCAGGGTTTTCACATGCACGCGGACAAAGGCCATGGTCACCGCATAGCCGAGACCTGCAAGCACACCGATCAGCGCCCCCTGCCCCGGCGCCTCTGTCGCGTCCCACAAGAAGGCACAGGCGCCCGCTAGCCCCAGTATCGCCCCGCAGATCACCCAACGGCTCAGACGTTCACCCAAAAGAAACACGGCGAGGGGCAAGGTCAGTACCGGCGCCAGATAGGCCAGTGCCTGCGCATTCGCCATGGGCAGGTAGATCAGAGAGACAAAAGAGCATAGCATTGAAAACGCGCCAAAAAGGCTGCGGATCAGATGCCCCGTCGGATTGCGCGTGCCCAACTGCGCACGCAGCCCGCCTCGCCCCCGGCCTTGCCACAGCGCGTAGAGGACGATGGGGATCAAGGCGATGGCAGAGCGCCAGAAGATCACCTGCCACAAAGCCGCTTGATCGCCCACCGCATGGATGACCGCAGACATTGCGGTGATCAGAAACACTGCCAGCAGCCGCAGCCAAAGCGCGCTCTGGCCCAGCGCCGCCCTCTGAAAAACCGAGGAAGAGGTCATAAAAAGCGTCCTAAGAAAGCCGGATACAAAGTCATGTTATCGCTAACGTGGCTTCAAATCCGACCTATCAGACCTTTTGAGATCACTCAACTCTTGAGTGCATATGGTGGCTTATTCGTCGTAGGGCCAGATTTCCTGACCCAGCCCTTCGATCGCGAGGGTGATCCGCTCGAAACTATCACGGGCGCGGTTCACGCTGTGACGCGCCCGCAGGTAGCCATGCACCAGCCCTGCCTCATTGATCCAATGGGCCTGTCCCCCGGCCGCGTGAATGGCGTCCCGGTAGGCGCCGCAATCGTCGCGGATCGGATCACAATCCGCCGAGAACATCACCGTGGGCGGCAGGTCTTTGAAATTGCTGTCCTGCAGGGGCGCATAAGTCGCGTCACCATCAGGCACCACGCCGCCCGAGCGGATGCCCATGTAGAACTCAATGTCCTCGCGCGTCAGCATCGGTGCATGCGCGTGCTCTGTGTAGGACGGCAGGCTCAGCGGTCCCCCCAGCGAGGGGTAGATCAGCACCTGCCCCATAACCACACCGGGCAAATGATCACGGGCATGATGCGCGATGGAGGCCACAAGCGTGCCGCCCGCGCTATCGCCAGCGAGTACGACGCCGGGCTCGTATGCCTCGGTGATCCATTTCAAAACGGTCCAGGCATCGTCGAATTGCGCCGGATGCAGGTTCTCTGGCGCCAAGCGATAGTCGACTGCAACCACGCGATAGCCCGTCTGCTCACAGATCTCGGAGCAGACGTCATCGTGGCTGTTCAGATCCCCCACAACAAAGCCGCCGCCGTGGCAATACATCACCGTCCGTGTCGGGTCGCCTGCCTCATAGATGCGCACCGTGACGTGGCTGACAGAGCGTTCAGTGACCTCAACCACCTCGCCCCGCGCCTTGCGAAAGGCAGCGGCCATTCGGTTGTAATGCTCGCGCTGCTCCTCGATGGACATTTCGACCGCTTCGTCCGGATAGTAGCTGCCCGTCTCCCGGATGAAGGTCCAGGTTTCCTCATCAATCAGTTTTTCGTAATCCATGTCTTTCACCGTCCGGCGTGCTCTCTCTTGTGGCAAAGCCTAGGACCGGGGCGACAGGATGCAAACGCTAAATGACAAAAGCACGCCGCGTCGGGCGTGCTTTCCTGTTTTTCCTGAGGTGCTGCCGCGATCAGGCGGGCTTTGCTTCTTCCCAAGGGCGGGTAAAGGCGCCAAGAACCGCAGCCACGTCCTCTGCCTTGCTGCCATTGAGCGTGACCTGCGCCACCAGCCCGCGTTTCTTGTCATCCAGCACTGAGGTGACGCGGGCCGCCAGACCCGCCTTTTCCATCGCGCCATCATAGATGCGGATGATCGCATGGCGGCGCAGATCGGGTTTGAACACTTTACCCACCGCGGTCTTCGGCAATTCTGGCAGGATTGTCATATGCTTGGGGATCGCAGCCCGCTCGTGGATATGGCGCTTGCAATAGTCCAACAGCTCTTCTTCGGTGGCGCTTGCGCCAGTCACCAGCTCGACAAAGGCGCAAGGCAGCTCGCCCGAATGGGCGTCCGGCTGGCCAATCGCACCGGCAAAGGCAACGGCCTCGTGGCCCAGCAGGACCTCCTCGATCTCTGCCGGGTCGATGTTGTGTCCGCCACGAATGATCAGATCCTTGGCCCGCCCGGTGATCCAGAGATAGCCGTCGCCGTCCTTGCGCCCCAGATCGCCGGTGCGCAGGTATTTCTCCTGATAGTAGAGGTCGATGTTCTTGTCGGCCTCGGTATAGGTGTGGCCGGGATAGACGCCGGGGGTATAGACGCAGATCTCGCCGATCTCATCCACGCCGCATTCCTTCAGCCCCTCAGGCGTGCCCTTGACGATTCTGACGTCGGAATAAGGGAAGGGAATGCCGATAGAGCCGACCTTCTTCTCGCCTTCAACCGGGTTGCAGGACACCAGACAGGTCGCCTCGGTCAGGCCGTACCCTTCGACCAGCGTGATGCCTGTCGCCTTTTCAAACCGGCGGAACAGTTCCAGCGGCAAGGGGGCCGAGCCGGAGAAGGCGGTTTTGATCGTCGAGATATCCGCATTGACCGGCCGCTGCATCTTGGCCGAAATCGCGGTGGGCACGGTGATGATGAAGGTGATCTTCCAGCGCTCGCAAAGCTTCCAGAAGTTGTCAAACACCCCCTCGCCGCGATAGCCCTGCGGGGTCGGGAAAACCACATGCGCCCCCGAAGCGACCGCCGCCATCACGATCACATGGCAGGCAAAAACGTGGAACAGCGGCAGCGGACACATGATGTTGTCCTCCTCGGTAAAGAGGAGCGTGTGACCGACCCAGCCGTTGTAAATGAGACCCTGATAGGTGTGCTGCGCCACTTTGGGCATGCCGGTGGTGCCGCCGGTGTGGAAATAGCAGGCCAACCGGTCGCCGTCACTGTCGGCAAAGGTCAGCGTGGTCGGCTGCTTGGCCATCTCGCGGCGGAAGCATTTGTAATCCGCATGGGCGTGCGATTTGTTCACCTTGGGCCGGATCAACGGCACGATCCAGGACTTCGGTGGCGTCAGATAGCGGTTAAGGTCGACCTCCAGTACCGTCTTCACGCTGGGCGCATGGGCCACCGCCTCAGCCACCTTCTGCGGCACGTCGGTCTTGGGGAAACCCTTCAGCGTCACCACCACCTTGGCGCCGGTCTCGCGCAGGATGGAGGCGATCTGCTCGGGCTCAAGGAGCGGGTTGATCGGGTTCACGATCCCCGCCACTGCGCCGCCCAGCATGGTGATCAGCGTCTCATTGGCGTTGGGCAGCACATAGGCCACCACGTCCTTTTCCCCGATCCCAAGCGAGCGGAACAGGTTAGCCGCCTGCGTGACCTTATCCTTCAGCTCGGACCAGGTCAGCGTCTCCGCCTTGTCTGTGGGACCGGAAAAGATCTGATAGCTCACGGCCTTATTGTTGGGGAACTTGCCCGCCGTGCGCGACAGCAACCCATACAGCGTCTTTGGAATGTCCCGGTCTGCCCAAGACGACTCCTGTTCGATCCGCGCGACATCCGCGACCGTTGCAAAAGCCATGGCTCTCCTCCCTTGCCCGAACCCGTACCCTCCGCCCGCGCGCTCAGGCTTGCGGCGCGCCAGCTGGGACAGGTTATCCCTCGGGTCCAAAATGAGTGTAATTCAAATGACGCGCAAGCAAAGCCGCCGCTTCACGTAAAGGAAGCCTGCTTGTGACGCTGCGCCATTTCTATGATGCGAAAGGCCGCACCGTCAGGCCACGGCCCCATCGGTGAATTGCAGCCGCGCCAGACGCGCGTAAAGCCCGCCTTCGGCCACCAGACTGTCGTGAGTGCCCACCGCAACGATGCGGCCCTGATCCATCACCACGATGCGGTCGGCCTTCTTCACCGTCGCCAGACGGTGCGCCACCACGATCGTCGTGCGATCCCGGCTGATGTCCTCAAAGGCGGCCTGCACCAGACGCTCACTCTCGGCATCAAGGGCCGAGGTCGCCTCGTCCAGCAACAGCACCGGCGCATCGCGCAGGATGGCACGGGCAATGGCGATCCGCTGCTTTTGCCCGCCCGACAGCATCACGCCCCGCTCGCCCACGTAGGCGTCATAGCCTTCGGGCAGCTTCTGGATGAAGTCATGGGCGGCAGCGGCCTTGGCGGCGGCTTCCACCTCGGCGTCCGTCGCCTCGGGGCGGCCAAAGCGGATATTGTCGCGTGCGGTGGCCGCAAAGATCACCGGATCCTGCGGCACCATGGCGATATGGCGGCGGAAGGCATCGCGGGCGAGATCCGTGAGCGGCACGCCATCCAGCGTCACCCGCCCCGCCTGCGGATCATAGAAGCGCTGGATCATCTGAATAATCGTGGTCTTGCCCGCCCCAGAAGGGCCGACAAAGGCCACCGTCTCGCCCGGCGCAATCGTCAGGCTTACGTGATCGAGGGCAGAGATATTGGGCCGCGAGGGATAGGTGAAACAGACGTCGTCAAAGGCGATCTCGCCCCGCACGGGGGCCGCCAGCGCCTTCGGCGCGGCAGGGTCAACCACGCTATCCTCGGCCTGCAACAGCTCCACCAGACGCTCGGTCGCGCCGGCCGCACGTTGCAGCTCGCTCCAGATCTCGGACAGGGCGGCGACCGAGCCCGCCACCATCACCGAATAGATCACAAACTGCACCAGCGCGCCCTCGCTCATCGAGCCAAAGCGCACGTCATTCGCCCCGATCCACAAGACGCCGACAACGCCCGAGAACACGAGGAAGATCACAATTACCGTGAGCCAAGCCCGCGTCTGGATGCGGCGGCGCGACACCTCATAGGAGGTCTCAGTCATCTCGGAAAACTGCCGACGGCTCAGGGGCTCATGGGTAAAGCTCTGCACGGTCTGCACTGCCCCCAAAGCCTCGCCCGCATTGCCGGAAGAGGCCGCGATCCAATCCTGGTTCTCTTTCGAGATCGCCCGCAGTCGCCGCCCCAGCACCAGAATGGGCACGATCACCGCAGGCACGATCAACAGCACCATCACCGTCAGCTTGGCAGAGGTGAACAGCATCAGCACCAGGCCACCAAGGAAAATCAACAGGTTGCGCAGCGCAACGGAGGCAGAAGAGCCAAGCACCGACTGGATCAGCGTGGTATCCGTGGTGATCCGGCTCAACACCTCGCCTGTCATGATGCGCTCAAAAAACGCCGGGCTCATGCCGATGATCCGGTCAAACACCGCCTTGCGAATATCCGCCACCACCCGCTCACCAAGCTTGGTGACCAGCGCATAGCGCAGGCCGGTGCCAAGCGCGAGTAGCGCTGCCATCACCATTGCGGCGGCAAAATACTGATTGAGCAAGGCCGCATCGGTGATACGAAAATTGTCCACCACCCGGCGCACCGCCAAAGGCAGGGACAGCGACACGCCCGCCGTCAGCGTCAACGCCGCAAGGGCCGCGAGGATCATCCCCCGATAGGGCCGCATAAACGGCCAAAGCGCCTTCAACACGCCGATCTTGCGAGAGCCTGCTCGCTCTTCGCTGGACCCGGGATTTCCACTGGGGCTTTGCACCGCGCGTCGTGCCATGAGGGCTCCTTCAGTCTCTTCTCGCGGCTGAACCAAGGATGTGCACCGCGTCCGGCAGTGTCATGGCTGCCCCCCTGCCGCAGGTCAAGGCCGCTTTGCCTCACCACATGGGAACAATCGCCGCAGGTCCGCAGCAGAAGCTGCTGGGAAGGCTTGGAAAATTGCGATTGGAGAGATTTTGGAGCGGGTAGCGGGAATCGAACCCGCACCTTAAGCTTGGAAGGCTCTTATGATACCATTTCACCATACCCGCTTCGTATCGCGTGGTGTATGTGAAGGTCTTTTCGCCGTCAACACCTTAAGCGCGACTTTTGCAACTCCGGGGCTTGGTTCGACAGTCCTGGCCTTCGCAGATCTTTCCTTCGCCCCCGCGTCACCCTAGGTTTGCCTTCAGTTGCAACTCCACACGTCGATCATGTCAGCCAAAATCGCCATCCTCACCTCTCACGGCCAACCTTCTGCGCCGCCCCCTTCCGAAATCCATTTGGCCTCGGTCGCAGCTGCCGTGCAGGATCACTTACCGGATTGGGATGTACGCTCGGCGACGCTGTCCTCCCCCGGGTTTCTTGAGGCCGCGATGGTGGATGGCGCGGTAATCTTCCCCTTCTTCATGGCACGCGGCTGGTTCACGGCCCGGGTTTTGCCCGAACGCCTGAGCGGCTTTTCCTACCACATGGCGACGCCCTTTGGGCTCCTCAGCGATTTGCCCGCGCTGGCAGCATCCACCCTGTCTAAGGTGGTCGAGGCACGCGGATGGCAACTTTCTCAGACACGAGTTCTTTTGGCCGCACACGGTTCCGCCCGGGGCCCCAAAGCCGCCGAGGCCGCCGAGCGCTTTGCAACGCAGTTGCGCGCGACCTTGCCTGGCGTCAGCCTCACAACCGGATATGTCGAACAGTTTACCTATATCCACGAAGCGGCCAAAGGATTGGGTGAACAGAGCCTCTGCCTGCCCTTCTTCGCCCAATCCGGAGCACATGTGCGCGAGGACATACCGGAGGCGCTTTCTCAAGCCGGCTTTAAAGGGGATATCCTTCCGGTCCTGGGCGCCCTGCACGATGTGCCGAAACTGATTGCCAAAGCGATTGAGGACGCGCACCGCCAAACGCTTTGAGGCGCTGGATTTTTGAATGCCTCAAAATGCAATTGGCCTCTTGCGCCTGCGCGCCGCATATGATTAATCACGCCTCACACCATCGGTCAGGCGAGTTGGCGGAGTGGTGACGCAGCGGATTGCAAATCCGTGTACACCGGTTCGATTCCGGTACTCGCCTCCACACTTCCCCAGCAGATCAGATACTTGCAGTGGATGCCTTCGGGCTCACCAGATTGACTGCTGATCCCTTAGCCTTCCGGGATCTCGTTCACGTGGTCAGGCACGTGATAGCCGCGTTGCACCGCAGGGCGTTCGGCGATGCGGCGATACCATGTGCGAACCGAAGGGTAGTCGCGCAGATCTATGCCCTGCCATTCGTGGCGCGAAACCCAGGGCCAGCAGGCCATATCGGCAATGGAATACTCCACAGCGATATACTCCCGCCCCTCAAGGTGCCGATCGAGAACACCGTAAAGCCGGCGCGCCTCCTCGCCGTATCGCTTCTCAGCATAGACGGACAAGCCACGGTTATACTTGAGGAAATGATGCGCTTGGCCGAGCATTGGGCCGAAACCGCCCATTTGCCACATCAGCCATTCATAGATCTCGATCCGGTGCGCGGCGGGGAAGAACCTGCCGTATTTCTCGGCCAGATAGAGCAAAATGGCCCCCGACTCCATCAAACGCACCCCGGTTTCACGGTCGCGGATGGCGGGGATTTTGTTGTTGGGGCTGACGGCCAGAAATTCCGGCTTCATCTGATCCCCTTGGGTGATGTCGATCGCATGGGCGGTATAGGGCACACCCAGCTCTTCGAGCAGAATGGACACTTTGCGCCCATTGGGCGTGTTCCAGGTATAGAGATCGATCATGCGGGCAGCCTTTTGCAGCAGGCCCCTCAGCGGGGTCCTGCAAAACCATGCCGCAGCGCGTCGAGCGGATCAACTGTTGCGACAAGGACGCCGGACATAAGAGCCTAGCCCCGCGTCTTGGCCTCCCCTTCTGCCCGGATTGCAGACAGCGACTGCACCGGGGTCAGCGCCTCTGGGTCGACGACGATTTCGATTAAATAGCCGCCTCGCGCGGTGCGCGCGCGCTTCAGGGCGCCGGGGAAGTCTTCGGTCTTTAGGACACGCTCGCCGCCAATGCCAAAAGCCGCCGCATAGGCCACGAAATCCGGGTTCACCAGCTGCGTGGCAATGACCTTGCCCGGATGATGGCGTTCCTGATGCATCCGGATGGTGCCATACATGCCGTTATTCACCACGATATAAATCACATCCGCGCCATGCTGGGCCGCGGTTGCCAGCTCCTGTGCCGTCATCATGAAACAACCGTCGCCCGCCATGGCCACAACGGTTCGGTCCGGGTGATGCAGCTTGGCCGCCACCGCCGCAGGCACGCCATAGCCCATCGAGCCACTGGTGGGCGCAAGCTGGGTGCGATAGCTGCGATGTTGATGGAACCGATGCAGCCAGACGGTGTAGTTGCCCGCCCCATTGGTAAAGATCGTATCCTGCGGCAGCACCTCGCTCATGTGGCGCACCACATGGCCCATATTCACATCGCCCGGCACATCCGTGGGAGTTTGAAAGGCAAGGTAATCGGCGCGCTGCGCCTGCAGCCAATCGGCCCAGACATAGGGTCCATCCGGCACGGAAATCGCATCTGCGGCGTCAAAGAACAGTTCAGGGTCGGACTGGATGGCCAGATCAGGTTGATAGACCTGCCCCAATTCCTCGGCCCCGGGATGCACATGCACAAAGGTCATCTGAGGATGCGGGATGTCGATCAAGTCATACCCTTGAGTGGTCATCTCACCTAGGCGCGGCCCCACGGCGATCAGCAGATCAACCTCTTCCCGCAACCTCTTGCGCAGATTGGGAATTGGGGCGATGCCGACAGGTCCGACATAGGCATCATGACCGTTGTCGACATAGTCCTGACTGCGAAAGGACGTGGTGATCGGCAGCCCCAGTCGCTCGGCGAATTCCAGCGCTTTGGCGGCGCAAGAGGCGCTCCAGCTTGGGCCGCCCACCATCAGCATCGGGCGTTCGGCGGCGGCGATCATCTTCTCCAACGTCTTGATATCTGCGGCCTGTGGCGCCGGTTTGGCAGCCGGCGTTACCCGCAGGTCCGAGACAGCGACCTCTTCGGTCAGCATATCCTCGGGCAATGCCAGCACCACCGGCCCCGGCCGCCCGGACAGCGCGGTCTTCCAGGCGCGGGCCATATACTCTGGAATGCGGGCCGGATCGTCGATCTGAGCAACCCATTTGGCCATCTGGCCAAACATGCGCCGGTAATCGATCTCCTGAAAGGCCTCGCGATCCATCATGTCGCGCCCCACCTGCCCGATCAGCAGGATCATCGGTGTGGAATCCTGAAACGCGGTATGCACCCCGTTCGAGGCATTGGTCGCCCCCGGCCCCCGCGTCACCGCACAGATACCGGGGCGCCCCGTCAACTTCCCGTAGGCATCCGCCATGTTCGACGCCCCGGACTCGTGACGACAGGTCACCACATTGATGGCGTCTTGATGCGCATAAAGCCCGTCGAGGAGTTCGAGGTAACTTTCTCCTGGGACACAATAAATCGTATCCGCCCCCAACAGGCGCAACTGATCGGCAAGGATACGTCCTCCGCTGCGCAGTGGGGTCTCGGCGGCGTGTTGGACATCGGGTGCCATGGCGGGAAAATCCTCCTCTGATTGAGCCGATCATATCCAAAGCACGCGGCGCGCCTAGAGGGAGTTGCGCGGCGATTGCCAGATTAACGATACCACCGTCATTTTGACGTGCGGCACCGCCCCCCGGCGACACCTGCACGTGTTTCCTCACCAGCCCTGTGCCGGAGCTATGCCCACCCCGCTCTGGGAGGCAAAATGTTGAGGAAAGACAACATGGAGGCCCATTTCGTAAAAATATAAGAAAATTTTATGGAATATTTAATGGACCTCCGCACCGCGAAAGCAAAAGGGCGACCCAAATGGGCCGCCCTTTTGAGGTCGAACTGTCGTGCCGCGCGTTAGATTTCGCGCAGGTAGTTCATCACTGCAGGACGCACCGTCTGCTCGCCCCGGTGGCGCGCGTCCGCGATGATCTTGCGCACTTCGCCCAGATCGACCCGCATCAAGAGCGACTTGACCGGCCCGATAGAGGCAGGCCGCATCGACAAATAGCGGATCCCCATGGCTGCAAGACAGACCGCCTCGATGGGCCGCCCCGCATCCTCACCGCAAAAGCTCAAGGGCGTGCCGGACATGTCGCAGCGCTCCACGATCCGCTCGATAAAGCTGAGGAAGCTGACATTGAGCGTGTCGTAGCGTTTGCGCACCCGCTCGTTTTCTCGGTCTGCGGCAAAGAAGAACTGCTTCAGATCGTTGCCGCCAATCGAGAGAAAATCCACCTCTTCAAAGAACTTGAGCGGCGCAAACCCCAGCGAGGGCGTCTCCAGCATCGCGCCGATCTCAAGCTTTGAGGGCAGCACATGGCCGAGCTTTTTCTCGCGCTCGATGGTCTTTTTCACCTCTTCCTTGGCCTGACGGTATTCCTCGAACTGGGCGATGAAGGGGAACATCACCGTCAAAGGCCCGCCATTGGCCGCCCGGATCAGCGCCTGCAGCTGCATCCGCATCACGCCGGGCTTGTCGAGACCCACACGGATCGCGCGCCAACCCAGGGCCGGGTTCGGCTCGTCCTGCGGCTTCATATAGGGCAGCACCTTATCGGAGCCGATGTCGAGGGTCCGGAACACCACGCGCTTGCCCTGCGCCGCCTCCAGCACTCGCTGATAAAGCGCCACCAGCTCCGAACGTTTCGGCATTTGGTTGCGGACGAGGAATTGCAACTCGGTGCGGAACAGACCGACGCCCTCGGCGCCGGAGTTTTGCAGCGAGGGCAGGTCGGCCATCAAGCCCGCGTTCATCAACAGGTTGATGCGCTTGCCATCTTTGGTGATCGCGGGCTTTTCCCGGATCGAGGTATAGCGCTCCTGGGCCTGCGCCTGCATGGCGATCTTGTCGCGAAAGGCGCTGACGACAGGATCGTCGGGGCGCAGGTGCACCACGCCTTGATCCCCGTCGACCAGCACATGGTCGCCGTTCAATCCTTCGGTGGTGATCCGCCCGACGCGCACCACCAAGGGGATTGCAAGGGCCCGCGCCACGATGGCCGCGTGCGAGCCGACCGAGCCTTCCTCAAGGATCACGCCCTTCAGGCTGCGGCCATATTCCAACAGCTCCGCCGGGCCGATGTTGCGCGCCACCAGAATGGGGTTCTCCGGCAGCTCGGCCCCAGTGTCCCTGCCCTGCCCGGTGAGAATGCGCAGCAGACGGTTCGACAGGTCGTCCAGATCGCTGAGCCGCTCGCGCAGATAGGCATCCTGCACCTGCGCCATCCGGCCCCGCGCCAGCGATTGTTCTTTCTCCACCGCGGCCTCGGCACTCAGGCCGCGCGCGATGTCTTCCTCCATGCGGCGCATCCAGCCTTTGGAGTTCGCAAACATCCGATAGGCTTCGAGCACCTGCGCTTGTTCTTTATCGACAGAGCCGGTGTCCTCCAGCATCTTGTCGACGCCGACGCGCAGCTCGTCCACCGCCTCATTGAGACGCTCCAATTCGCGATGTGGATCATCTGCGATGGGGTTAGTGACCACGACGCGCGGCTCATGCAGCCAGATATGGCCCTCGGCCGCGCCCTCTTGACCCATGATGCCCTTCAGCAGGACAGATTGTTGGTGTAGAGGCGACATGGCAGAGCCTTCGCCCACAAAGGCGCCCAGCTCGGTCATCTCAGCGATCACCATCGCCACAACTTCAAGCGCATAGACCGCATCGGCGGAGTAGTTGCGCTCTTCCTTGGATTGCACCACCAAAACGCCGAGCATCTCGCCCAGGCGCTGCACTGGGATGCCTAGGAAAGAGGAATAGCGCTCTTCGCCCGTCTCCGGCATGTAGCGAAAGCCACGCGCGCTGGGGGCGTCTGCGGTGTTGATGACCTTGCCGGTGCGCGCCACGCGGCCCACCAGACCTTCGCCCACCCGCATCCGGGTTTGGTGAACGGACTCGCGGTTCAGACCTTCGGTCGCGCAGAGTTCCAGCGTCTCCTCGTCGCGGAACAGATAGATCGAGCACACCTCGGTGCCCATGCTGTCTGCAATCAGCTGTGTAATCTTGTCGAGCCGCGCCTGACCGGCGACATCACTCGCCATGGTTTCGCGCAGACGTCCCAGAAGCTTGCGGCTTTCTGATTCCGTGTTCTCAACCATACCGGCCCCTTCCCGGATTGTTTCCGTGACCCCCGGCCCCTGCCCCGTTGCCGGGCGCAAAAGATGCGATGCCCTCCCAAAAAGATGACGCGGAAATGCATCAACTCCTTAACATCGGCACCGGTGTCACTGGCAATGTGTCGGCTGGCGGGAGCGCTGGCAAGGGCTTTTCCGGCAAAAGGACGCCGGGATTTTGCGCTTGCTCAATATACGATCTCCCACTGGCAATCGGCGAGGGCCTAGCTGCAGCGCAGCAATTCTGCCCTCAAAGTCAAATATTTAGCGGATCCAACGGAAAACGCCGAGGCAAAGCCCCGGCGTTCGCAAATCTGTCTTTAGGGCCGAGTTTACTCTGCCTTGTCGAGCTCGAACGCGTCGTGCAGCGCCTGCACGGCCAGTTCCATATATTTGCGCTCGATCAGAACGGAAATCTTGATCTCAGAGGTGGTGATGACCTGAATGTTGATGTTCTCGTCCGACAGAACCTTGAACATCTTGGCTGCAACACCCGCAGCAGAGCGCATGCCGATGCCAACCACCGATACTTTGGCCACGTTGGTTTCGGACTCGAGCTTGTCGTAGTCGAGCGTGCCCGCCGCCTGCGCATCCGCCAGCGCTTTTTCCGCGCGTTTTACCTGATCCACTGGGCAGGAGAAGGTCATGTCAGTGACACCGCCTTCATGGCCCTTGTAGTTCAGCTCAGAGACGTTCTGGACGATCATATCCACGTTGACGCCCGCATCGGCCAGCGTGCCGAAGATCGCCGAAGCGATGCCCGGACGGTCGGCAATGGTCACGAGGGTCATCTTGGCCTCGTCCCGAGAATAGGCCACACCGGCCACAACTTTCGATTCCATGATATCCTCCTCATCGCAGACCAGAGTGCCGGCCTCGTCGGATTGTTCTTCAAAGCTAGAGAGCACGCGCAGTTTCACCTTGTAGCGCATGGCCAATTCAACCGACCGGGTCTGCAGCACCTTGGCGCCGAGCGAGGCCAGTTCCAGCATTTCTTCAAAAGCGATCTTGTCGAGCTTGCGCGCTTTTTCACAGATGCGCGGGTCGGTGGTGTAGACCCCGTCCACATCGGTGTAGATGTCGCAGCGCTCCGCCTCAAAGGCCGCGGCAAAGGCCACTGCGGTGGTGTCAGAGCCACCCCGGCCCAGCGTCGTGATACGGCCCTCGGGGGAGATCCCTTGGAAGCCTGCAACGACAGCAACCCGCATCCCTTCGCCGAATTTGGCGTTGATGTTCTCGGTGCCGATTTCCTCGATCCGCGCCTGGCTATGGGCGGAGTCGGTTTTCAGCGGCACTTGCCAGCCCTGCCAGCTGCGCGCGGGGATATCCATCTCCTGCAGCGTCAGCGCCATCAGGCCGGCGGTCACATTCTCGCCAGAGGAGACAACCGCATCATATTCACGCGCATCATAGAGGGGCGAGGTCTCGCCCACCCAGCCGACAAGCTCGTTGGTCTTGCCCGACATGGCGGAGACGATGACGATCACGTCATAGCCCTTGGCCACCTCGACACCAACGCGTTTGGCGGCGCGGCGAATGCGGTCCAGATTGGCGACGGATGTGCCGCCGAATTTCATCACAAGTAGGGGCATAGGGCCTTGGTCTCCCTCCGCTTGCGGGGTTAAGGGTTCGCGCGTTCTTAGGCGAGCGCCCGACCAAGAGCAAGAGAGCCTGATGCCGATATTTCAGCGCCACAGGCGATTTGCGCAAGGAAATGTGCCCCTGCCCCCTCAGTTGCGCCAGAAACGAACCGTCAGGATGGCATAAACCGACAGAACCTCCAGTCGGCCGATCAGCATCGCGATCGAGAGAATCCACTTTGCCGTGTCATTGAGGGGCGCAAAATTGCCGGCCGGGCCGATGATATCCCCGAGGCCGGGACCAATATTGGCCACCGCCGTTGCCGCACCAGAGATCGAGGTGACAAAGTCCAGACCCGTCAGCGCCAGCGCCCAGGCCACGATCCCCATGGTGATGACAAACAGCATGAAGAAAGAGATGACGGAGCTCAGCACATCTGGCGTCACCGGCCGCCCGTCATAGCGCGGGATAAATACCCCATTGGGCGAACGGATCCGCTGCACCTGCACTCGGATTGAGGCAAACAGCAGTTGGTAGCGGAAGATCTTCACCGAACAGGCCGTCGATCCCGCGCAGCCGCCAATCAAGCCGATGAAGAAGAAGATCATGATGAGGAACGGCCCCCACCCCATATAGTCCACACTGGCATATCCAGTGCCGGACATGATGGAGACGATATTGAACAGGGCCTCGCGCACCGCCTGCTCCGGATGATGCGGAAAGATCGTGACCAGAACCCCAGCTGTCACCAGCACCAGCACGCCGATTGTCGCAAGAAAGACCTGCACCTGGCTGTCTTTGAACAGCGGCATGGCCTTGCCGTTGATCAATTGCACGTAGCGCACAAAGGGCATCGCCGCGAGCACCATAAAGATCGAGGCAGCATATTCGGCAGGCCCTGAAAACGTGCCGAAAGAGGCATCGTAATTGGCAAAGCCACCGGTGGACATGGTGGTCATCGCATGCACTACCGCATCAAACAGCCCCATGCCCAGAACCGTATATACCAGCGCGCAGACCATGGTCAAAACGAGGTAGATGACCGAGATCTGCTTAGCAATTTCCTGCGCGCGCGGCAGGATTTTCCCCATGGTGTCAAAGGCTTCGGACTTAAAGATCTGCATACCGCCGACCCGCAGCTCCGGCAGAAAGACCATGGCGACCACAATGATCCCGATGCCCCCCAGCCATTGCAGCAGACCGCGCCACAGCAACAGCCCGCGCGGCAGATCATCCAGCCCCGAGATCACCGTAGACCCGGTGGTGGTCATCCCCGACATGGCCTCAAAGAACCCATCGGTGAAACTCAGCTGCGTCTCGCCCAACATCAACGGCAGCGCCCCAAACAAGGGCAGCACCAGCCAGACCGATGTGGTCAGCAAAAAGGTCTGTCGGATCGACAGGCCCCGCCCCACGCCATTGGCACAGGACAGCGCCAACAAGCCGCCCGCCAGCAGGCAGATCAGAGAGCTTTCAAGAAAGACAGGCCACTCCCCCTTGCCATCATAGAGGTCAAGGAGAAGCGGAAAGACCATGGTCCCGCCCAAGATGGCGACCAACAGGCCAATGACATATCCGACAGGGCGCAGATCCAACATGAGCGCAGCGTTGGCAACCCCTGCTCAAACTGTCAAGTCATTGCGCTCACTCACCGCTTTTGGCAGGCGCACTCTGTGGCATGGCGGGCGGTTTGGCCGGTGCACGCGGACGGCGTTTGCTGTCCGTCTTTGGGGCCTCCGCCGCCGATGCGGGCGCGGCCTCGGGTGTTGCAGCCTTTGTCACGGGCGCAGGTGTCGGTGTCTCAACCGGTGTTGGCGCTGCTTTAACGGGCGTCGGGGTTTTCACTTCCGCCGCAGGTGTCGCAGATGTCTCAGGCGCTTTGGGAGCGGATGGCTCTTTCGCGGCCACCGCCGCTTTGGGCGTCACCGCTTCCGGCGTCGCAACCGGAGCCTTGGCTGCCTCAGCCTTTGCAGGCGCCCCCACCTTTACCGGTGCTGCCTTCGCAACCGCAGGCTTGGCCGCAGCCGACTTGCTGGCCGCTGGTTTCGCGGCGGGCTTCGCGGCGACCTTCCGCACTGGCGGTTTACGCGTCGCTGCCGGCTTTGCCGCCGCTTTGGCCGCTGGCTTCACCTCCTGCGGTGCCGCCACCGGGCTTGGCAAGGCAAGGGGTGCGCCAATCAGCATATCCTGCTGGATACGCATCATCAGATGCATCATGTCCAGCTGGCGCTGCGGCATCTGCACTGCAAAGGCCGCGACAGAGCGCGCCATCTTCATCTGTTGCCCCATCATCTGGCCAATAAAGGCCTGCGGGGTGGTGGGGATGTCCTTGAAACCTTCAAACCGGATCATGTGATCTCCTTGGAGTTCGATCTTGCGCGCACTCGATATGCGGGACCAGCCCAACGAATGACGCCAGACGTCCCTTCCAAGGAAAGCCTAACACGAAAGATTTCGCAGTGGCAGAAAAAATGCCGCATTGCGGCAAAAAGCAGCGCGCCACCTTCCTAGGGGCGCGCCAACATCTTCATCTTCTTGGAAATATCCCGGGGAGCCCGAGGGGCAGCGCCCCTCGACCCTGCCCTTCATATGCGAGCGAACCCGCCTCAGCCGCGGTGAATCAGCGTCGAAAAGAGCTGCGGATCAAGGCTCTTGCCGGCAAACATCTCGCCTTGGGTCAGCACCGAGACCGCATCATGGCTGTGCAGGCTCTCCTGATGGCTGGCCACCACGCGGAAATCACCAATGCGCGGATCGCTTTGCAGCGCTTCGCAGAAGAGACGTGCGGCATCCTCGACAAAGATCGGATTGGCGGCGTTCAGCTCGGCAAAGGCCTGCTCGTCCTCGCGTTTCACCATCACCTGCGTCTCGGTGGGCACCGCGCGACGGCAATGGTCGATTAGATCCTCAAACCACAGGCAACTTGCGCCGGGCTCCAGCGCCACCGACAGCCGCGCCACCGAGCGCTGCGAATGCGGCGTTGCCAGCTGGCCGCGCGACTGGCGCGCGTGCTCAGAGAGCTCCAGCGAACAAGGGCAAGTGGAGGAGTAGACATAGTCCAAATGCACGATCTTGTGGCGCTGGCCCTGGGCCTGCACCAGCTCCAAGGCCACATCGTAGTATTGATAGCCCGCAAGACCCGAGCGCAGGCTCTCTACCTTAACCGGGAATGAGAACCGCATCTGCAAGCGCGCGTCGCCGCTCTCCAGATCGCTCAGATAGTCTTCCAGCGCCGCTTCCATCACCTCAAAGGAAAAGGTCTTTTCCGCGTGTTTGTAAAAGCTGCGCATGATGCGCGACATGTTGATGCCCTTCTTTTCGGCATCAAGGCTGACGGTCCCGGTGACGCTGGTCTCCAGCGTCAGATCGCCATTGTCGCGGGTGTGAAAGCGGATCGGCAGGCGGAAATTGGAAATCCCGACGTGCTGGATCTGCTCCTTGGCGCCGCGAATTAGGCTCGCAGGCCCGTTCTGCAAATCCGGCAAAGTGGCGCGATAGGCGTCATTGGCGTCGAACCCTTCGGGATACTGGCGTTTCAGCTCCGGGTAGTTCTGCACAGCCCGCCCCGGCAACAGCCGCGCGATGGCCGGGTCAAGCTCCGCAACCTCAGTCTCCGTCACCCGGCCGGCCCAACGGCGCAGCACTGCGAGGGCCTCTTCGGCCTCCGAGCGTTCGGGGGTGTCGTTTACGTCACGAGAGTGGATGTTCATGATCCCATACTCCTGGTCCTGCGGGCCGCGCCTTTGCGTGTCTCCATCTAGGGTACTACGGGATGAAAAACAAAGTGGATCAGCCAAAAACGCCACCAAAGGTTACAGAACTGACCTTTTGCCCCGGCCCCCACCCTATGCTTAAGGGGGGAAGACCGGTGCAAATGTGGCAAAGGGCCTAGCCGACCTGGGCCAAAGCCTGCGTCAGATCCGCAATCAGATCATCCGCATCTTCCAGACCCACCGAGAACCGCACGAGGCCTTCGGTGATTCCCAAGGTCGCGCGCTGCTCGACGCTCAGGCGCTGGTGGGTGGTGGTTGCCGGATGGGTGGCGATGGATTTCGCGTCGCCCAAGTTGTTCGAGATCACCGGGATCGTCAGCGCATCGAGGAAGGCAAAAGCCGCGTCCTTGCCGCCTTTGAGGTCGATGGACAGCACCGTGCCGCCCTTGCCGCCCAATTGCCGCTGCACGAGCTCGTTTTGAGCATGGCTCTTCAGCCCCGGATAGATGGTGCGCAGCAGCGCCGGATGCCCGTCGAGCGCCTCCGCGATCTTCAGCGCGCTATCGGCCTGCGCATTCACCCGCAGATCAATGGTCTCCAACCCTTTGACAAAGAGCCAGGCATGGAAGGGGCTCAAGCTACCGCCGGTATGCTTCATATAGGGTTCGAGCGTGCCCCGGATATAGTCCTTGCTGCCCAGCACCACACCGCCCAGCGCGCGGCCCTGACCGTCGATATGTTTGGTGGCGGAATAGACCACCACATCGGCGCCCTGCGCGATCGCGTTTGAGAAGACCGGCGTTGAGAAGACATTGTCCACCACCACAGTGGCGCCAACCGAATGCGCAATCTCTGCCACGCCCGCGATGTCGATCACCTCGAGCCTCGGGTTCGACATGCTCTCGAAGAACACCGCCTTGGTGGTGGGGCGCACAGCCGCGCGCCACTGGTCAAGATCGGTGCCATCGACAAAGGTCACCTCAACGCCAAAGCGGCCAAGAATGTTTTCGAGGATATAGAGACAGGAGCCAAACAGCGCCCGCGCCGAAACCACATGATCACCCGCCTTCAACAGCGAGGTCAGCGCGCCGTTCACTGCCGCCATGCCGGAGGCGGTGGCGAAGGCGTCCTCCGCCCCTTCCAGCATCGCGATGCGCTCTTCGAACATCGCCACGGTCGGGTTGCCGTAGCGGGCATAGATGAACTCATCCTCGCCCAATTCGATAAACCGAGCTTCTGCCTGTGCAGCGGTCTCGTAGACGAAGCCTTGGGTGAGGAAGATCGCCTCGCTCACCTCATTGTATTGGCTGCGCCGGGTGCCGCCATGCACCAGCTTGGTGCGCTTGTTCCAACCAGTTTTGCGCGTGTCAGTCATCGTCTTGCCTCCGCCGGATCTCTGCCGGACATAAAAAAACTCCCGTTCGGCCAAGCGAAAGGGAGTCCCGTCGTCCTGACCTCTTTAGCGGTTTTTTTAACGTGGCCCGCAATCCGGTAACAAATCGCCACGGTTCTCAATGTGCTGTTTCGGATACGCCCCTCGGCCTTTTCAGTCAAGAGGGGCTGCAAAGCCGCAATATCCCCCGCCCGTTACCCAGCCGTTACCTTGGCGTCACAGCGCCGTCACCTGTCTCGGTTACCGGGAAGTTAATGTCATGGCTTGGGGGCACGTGATGGCGATGATCCGTATCAATGCACTGGGGGAAACACCGGTGCTGCATGGCCGGGTAACCGGATTTGACGAAGGCGTCGCAGCGGTCGCCGATGTCACCGGACCGGTGGTCATCATGGTGCATGGCTACAAATACAAGCCGGGGCATCCGAATCATTGCCCGCACCGCCACATCCTGTCGCTTGACCCACAACACCTGCCGTGGCGCGCGCCTTCTTGGCCCCGTCAGCTGGGCTTTGGTCTCGGGCGCATGGATGAGGGTCTGGCGGTCGCGTTTGGCTGGGATGCCCGCGGCACGCTGATCTCGGCACAGTCCCGCGCCACGGGCGCCGGGCGCGCCTTGGCCCGCGTGGTCAAGGCTCTGCACGCGCAGGCCCCTGAGCGCGAGATCCATATTCTCGGCCATTCGCTCGGGTCTGAAGTGGCACTTGAGGCGTTGCATCACCTGCCCGCTGGTCTGGTCTCTCGGGTGATCGCCCTCACCGGTGCCAGCTACCAAAGCCGCGCGGATGAGGCGCTGCAGACGCCTGCTGGGCGCGCGGTGGAATTCTTCAACATCACCAGCCGCGAAAACGATGCCTTTGACTTCATCTTCGAGACCCTGACCCGGCGCCCTGCGCGCGGTGACCGCGCCTTGGGGCAAGGGTTTGAGGCTGCCAATGCGGTGACTTTGCAGCTTGATTGCATGGACACGCTGGAGCATCTGGCGGCCATGGGTCACCCCATCGGCCTGCCCGAGCACCGCATCTGCCATTGGTCGTCTTACATGCGCCCCGGCGCGCTGCGGTTCTATAAGCGGCTCATTCGCCAACCCGAACGCACGCCGCTTCGGCTGATGCAACAGGTGATGCCGGATGTGCCCGCCCGTCGCTGGTCCCGCCTCTTGGCGCTGCGTCCCCTGCCCGGTCCGATGCCGATCTGGCAGCGGATCTGAGGGGCCTCTCCGCCTCTGACAGTCACGTGATCTGTTGCTGCGCGCCCAGACCTATGCGCGCGCTCCTTTGGCAACGCGCATAAAAAGTATCAGTCCCCGTGACCCATTGTTTCGCATGCGAAACATTAGGTCAGAGAGACTGACCTTTCCCAAGCTTAATCGAAAGGCCCCTTTCGCCTGCGGCGGGCGGGAGGCTCCCGCCCCTTTTCTGGACCTTTGGCCTTGCGGCCCTGCGGTCCAAAAGCGTTGGGCCGGGCGGGGGCCGCGCCTTTGGCGCGGCCCCCGCCCCACCGCGGTGCGCATAGCGCAGCGCAAAACCTGTGATGCGCGTCAGCGCATCTCCGCTGGGTTAAGAATTCTCTTTCGAGGTATCGCCATCCTCGATCCCATAGGTCTGGAACAGTTTCGCCTGCGTCATGAAAAACCCAAACATCAGCACGGTCAGGCCGAAGGTCTTGAAATAGACCCAAGTCTCCGTCTCAAACAGCCGCCAGATCACCTCATTGGCCACCGCAAGCCCGAGGAAGAACACACAGAACCGCCGCGTCAGGATCATCCATCCCTCGGCCTTTAGCGGCATCATTTCCTCCATCACCACCCGCAGGTAGCTCTCGCCGCGCATGAGACCAAAGCCGAGGATGCCCGCAAACATCAGGTAGATCATCGTCGGCTTCATCTTGAAGAACCGCTCATCGTTGAACCACACAGAGAGCCCGCCAAAGAGCACGATGATCACCAGCGTCAGCACCTGCATCTTCGACAGCTTGCCCGTCAGCCGCCACAGGGCCAGCGTCGACAGCACCATCAGCGGCACAAAGCCTGCCGTCACCACGATGAACCCCTCGTAAGAGGTGCCTGCGATCTCAAACACCTGCCCCTTGAGCTTCAGGTAGGCGATAAAGAACAGCACCACCGGCCCGAACTCCAGCGCGTTCTTCAGCCAGGGGTTCACTTTGCGTGGCTGCTCCGCTGTTTCCGTCTGTTGCGTCATTTCCTGTCTCGCCTCTTCGCTCTTGTTCGTTCCATGTGGCAGTCTCAGCCGCCCATTTCAACAATCACCGCGCCCAGCGCGATCAGCGCCATCAGCGCGATGCGCCGCGGCCCCACGGTTTCCTTCAGCACCAGCCAGCCGATCAGCGCGGCAAAGACGGTGGAGGTCTCGCGCAGCACCGCCGCCTCGCCCACCTTATCAAGCCGCGTCGCCAGCATGATCGACCCAAAGGAGGCAAAGGCAACAAAGCCGCCCGCCACCCCACGTAGCATCAAGGGGCCCGCAGCCGGGCGCGCCGCCCCCATGCGCCGCCACCGATAAAGCGCATAGATCGGCATCGTCGCCCCGTCGATCATGAAGAACCATGCGAGAAAGGTGAAGGGATCCGCCGTCGCCCGAATGCCATAGGCATCATAGGTCGTATAAAGCGCCACAAAGAGGCCAGTAACCACCGCCAGCAACAGCGCGATCCCCAGCGTCTCGCGCGCGGTGACCAGAAAGATGTAGTTATAGACTGCAAGGCCAAAGATCCCCGCCAAGAGAACGCCAACCCCGAGCCACTGCACCCAGGTGAAGACCTCGCCAAACAGCACATAGGCACCGATCACCGCAAAGAGCGGCCCGGTGCCGCGCACCACCGGATAGACCACCGTATAGGCCCCCTTGGTATAGGCCGCCGCCTGCAAGACCTTATAGGCCACATGGATCACCCAAACCCCGGCAAAGATCACCCACATATTCGGCTCGGGCCAGGGCACCACAAACAGCGCAAAAGGCGCCGCCATCAGCCCGTAAGACACATCAATCGCCCCGCGTGACAGCCAAGGGTCATGCCGCCCCTTTTGCAGCGCGCCAAAGACCGCGTGCAAAAACGCCGCCGAGATCGCAAGGATCAGGGCCACCTGATGCCCCGCCTCGGTGCCCTCGAGCGAAATCAGCCAGTCACTTAACATCGTCTGTCCTTTTTGCTGCGGCACCAAGTTTGGAACCTTTGCCGCGCGCGGCTCGTTGATCTGGCATCACAGTTGAGAGGCCCCATGTTTGACACCATCCTGCAGGAAATGACCCAAGAGCTGACCCAGACCTTTTCGGTGGTGCCCGCCCCTGTTGCCTTTGTACGGCTCTTGGCGGCGAGCGTTCTGGCCGCTCTGATCGGGGCCGAGCGTGAAATGCTGGGCAAGCCTGCGGGGTTGCGCACCCATATTCTGGTCGCCGTGGCGGCCTGTCTCTTTATCGTGCTGGGGCGCGAGATTGCGGCGCTCGATTTCGGCGCCGAGGCCCAGCGCAACGATCCCTTGCGCATGATCGAAGCGGTCACCGCCGGGGTGGCCTTTCTCGCCGCCGGGCTGATCTTCACCGCAGGTGATCGGGTGCGCAATGTCACCACCGGCGCCTCGCTCTGGCTCGCGGGGGCCATTGGTCTCGGCTGTGGGGCCGGTCAGATGCCGCTGGCCGCAATGGCAACCGCATTGGTGCTGACCGTGCTCTTTGTTTTGCGCCATGTGGAGCGGTGGCTGCCCTCGCATGAGTGATGCTCCCGCGCCCCGCGCCTCGCTCAGCTCTCAAGCCCGGTGAGGGCGGCGGCAAATTCTTCCGGATCAAAGGGCGACAGATCGTCGATCTGCTCGCCCACCCCAATGGCATGGATCGGCAGGCCGAATTTATCCGCCAGCGCCACCAGAACGCCGCCCTTAGCTGTGCCATCGAGCTTGGTCATCACCAGACCAGAGACATCGGCGAGCTGACGGAAAGTCTCCACTTGAGACAGCGCGTTCTGGCCCGTGGTGGCATCCAGCACCAAAAGCGTGTTGTGCGGCGCATTGGGGTCCTTCTTGCGGATCACCCGGACGATCTTGGCCAGCTCTTCCATCAGATCAGCGCGGTTCTGCAAGCGACCCGCGGTGTCGATCATCAACAGATCCGCACCATCGGCCTCCGCCTTGGTCATCGCGTCAAAGGCAAGGCTCGCCGGATCAGAGCCCTCCGGCGCGGTCAGCACCGGCACGCCCGCCCGGTCGCCCCAGACCTGCAGCTGCTCCACGGCGGCGGCGCGGAAGGTGTCCCCGGCGGCAATCACGACCGATTTTCCGGCCGCGCGAAACTGGCTGGCGAGCTTGCCGATGGTCGTGGTCTTGCCAGAGCCATTGACCCCCACCACCAGCACAACCTGCGGTTTGGAGGCATAGATCGGCAAGGGCTTGGCGACGGGCTCCATCACCCGGGCAATCTCCTGCGCGAGCAACTCGCGGATTTCGCGGCCTGAGACTTTGCGACCCATCCGCCCCTCGGCAATATTAGACGTCACCCGCAGCGCGGTATCGACGCCCATGTCCGAGGCGATGAGCATCTCCTCAAGGCTCTCAAGCATCTCATCGTCCAAGACCCGGCGCGGCTCGGACGCAACGCTGCGCCCCATGAGCCGCCCCAAGAGGCCCGGTCGGGATGCCTCCGCCGGCGCGGCAGGGGCGGGCGGGACGATGGGGCTGGGGGCGGCGTTGGACGCCCCTGCCACCGAAGTTTCAGCTGGCGCTTCCGGTGCCGTTTTTGCCTCCGGGGTTGCCGCAGGCTCCGGCGCAGCTGCGCCTTCCTCTACAATCGCATCCACCTCTTTGCCGAGGCGGGACGAGGATTTCAGCAACCGTTCCTTCAGCTTAGAAAAAAGCGCCATCTGGGTCTCCGCAGGATCGTTTGACCTTCACCTAATGTGCTTTGCGAGAGGTTGCAAAGTGCAATGGCGCGGAAATCTGGCGAAAATCACCGAAATTGGCGCCTGAAGTCGTGATCAGACCTCTGTCATCCGGGACTTGGCGCAGCGCGCGACCTGCGGCAGGATGAGCCCATGGTAAAGCTTTCGCCCCTCCCCCTCGCCCTCCTCGGGATCCTCGCACTGACGCCGATTGCGGCGCCTGCCGCCGACGCTCAGGATTTCGACACCTATACCCGCGGCCGCACCATCCATTTCGACTGGCAAGGCGAATCCTATGGAGTGGAGCGCTACCTCCCCGGTCAGCGGGTGATCTGGTCCTTCCTCGATGGGCGCTGTGTCGACGGCGAATGGTATGCGCAATCCGGCGCAAAGGGGCCGGAGATTTGCTTTACCTACGAAGGGCGCAGCGCGGCGCAATGCTGGACCTATCAGATCACCTCGGACGGGTTGACCGTCAGTATCGGCAGCGAGGCGCCGGGTCTCACGCTGACCGAGCAAAAGAACCCGACAGAGGAAATGCTGTGCCTCGGCCCCGAGGTTGGGGTCTGAGGCGAGGTCAGGAGGCGAGGCTCTGCCTCGCGCTCCGGAGTATTTAGAGAAAGATGAAGGGGCTCAGAACAGGGAACCTTGCTCGCCCGGTGTTTTGGGCGGCTTTGGGGTGGCGGGCTTTTGCTTGGTCGCTTTGGGGGCGGCCTCACCGGTTGCGCCCAATGTGACAGTCCCATCGGCAAATTCGATCGACAGCGCAGTCGCGGTTTCGGCGGCCCCTTTGCTGGTGATGAGGGTGTCACCGTCGCGCACCACCGCATAGCCGCGCGACAGAGTTGCCTTGTAGCTGAGGATCTCCAGCTGCCGCCCGGTGGCACTGAGCCGGTCACTCTGGCGCAGAATGCGACTGCTCTGTGCCGCGTTCAACCGGTTCGCCAGCTGCGTCAGTGCCTCGGATTTGCGTTTCACATCCTGTTCGATGGGACGCAAACTGAGGCGAGACGAGAGGTTCCGCAGGCGGTCTTTGCGTCCTTCTACAAGGCTGCGCAGGGTCGCGGGGCGCAGACTGGCGGCGCGGTCACTTAAGGTCAGCTTGCGCCGCTGCACCCCGGCGATCAGCGCATTGGGCAAGCGGTCAGAGACCCGATCAAGCCTTTGGCGTGGGGTCTCCAGCAGCGTGTCAGGCCGGGGCAGCGCCCGCGCCAGATCGCCGAGCCGCTGGCGGCGCATTTGCACCGCGCGGGTCGTCGCATGGGCCATGCGGGCGCTCTGCCCCTCGACCCAGCCGAGGAGCTCCAAGCGCACGGGCACCGCATGTTCTGCCGCCGCCGTGGGTGTGGGCGCGCGCAGGTCAGAGACATAGTCGATCAGGGTCGTGTCCGTCTCGTGTCCCACGGCCGAGATCAGCGGGACCTGGCTGTTGGCGGCGGCGCGGGCCACGATCTCTTCGTTAAAGCCCCAGAGGTCCTCGATTGAGCCGCCGCCCCGCGCCACGATGATCAGATCCGGCCGAGGCAGCGCGCCGCCCGGTGTCAGGCGGTTGAACCCTTCGATGGCGCGGGCCACTTCGGGCGCGCAATTGGTCCCCTGCACCGCGACGGGCCAGACCAGCACCTTGCGCGGGAAACGATCCCGCAAACGGTGCAGAATATCGCGGATCACCGCGCCGGAGGGCGAGGTCACCACGCCGATGATCTGCGGCAGATAGGGCAGCGGTTTCTTGCGCTCCGGCGCGAACAGCCCCTCCGCGGCGAGCTGCGCCTTGCGTTTTTCCAACAGCGCCATCAGCGCGCCTTGGCCCGCGACCGCGACCTCCTCGACGTTCATATTGTATTTCGACTGGGCGCCAAAGGCCGTCAAACGCCCCGTCACCACAACCTCCAAGCCCTCTTCCGGGACCACGGAGAGGCTGGAAATCTGCCCCTTCCAAGTGGTGCACGACAGGACCGAGCGGTCGTCCTTGATATCATAGTACAAATGCCCGGAGCGCGCCTTGAACACCCGGCCCACCTCGCCCTTTACCCGAATGCGGCCAAAGGTGCCCTCCAGCGTGCGCTTCACCTCGCCGGAAATCTCGGACACGGTGAATTCAGGCGCGTTTTGCCCCGGCATGGGATCGTCGAGAAGGTCAGACATCGGACACTCTTAGGCTTTGGCTGCGTATTTGGCTGCACTCAATACGCGTCGGGCGCGCAGGCGTTCTTGTTTTAATGGCGCGCTCAGCATAGAACGCGCGGCAACGAAGGCCAAGCAGATCGGAGAATGGCGGCATGAATATCCTTATCCTTGGGAGCGGCGGACGTGAACATGCGCTGGCTTGGGCCGTGATGCAGAACCCGAAATGCGACCGTCTGGTGGTGGCACCGGGCAATGCCGGCATCGCGCAGATCGCCGAATGTGCCGCGCTCAACGCTGAGGATGGCGGCGCCGTAGTCACCTTTGCTGAGGAAAACGCGATTGATTTTGTGATCGTCGGCCCCGAGGCGCCCCTGGCCGCTGGGGTTGCGGATCGTCTGCGCGAGGCGGGTCTCTTGGTCTTTGGCCCCTCCGAGGCGGCGGCGCGGCTTGAGGCCTCCAAAAGCTTTACCAAGGAAATCTGTGACGCGGCCCAAGCGCCCACCGCAGGCTATGGCCATTTCACCGATGCCGAGGCCGCCAAGGCCCATGTGCGCGCCAATGGCGCGCCGATTGTGGTCAAGGCCGATGGTCTGGCGGCCGGCAAGGGCGTGATCGTGGCGATGGATGAGCAAACCGCGCTTGATGCCATCGACGATATGTTCGGCGGCGCCTTTGGCGGTGCGGGCGCCGAAGTCGTCATCGAAGAATTCATGGAGGGCGAGGAAGCGTCTCTGTTCGTGCTCTGCGATGGCGAGGAGATCTTGTCGATCGGCACCGCGCAGGACCACAAGCGGGTGGGCGAAGGCGATACCGGCCCCAATACCGGCGGCATGGGTGCCTATTCTCCCGCCCCGATCCTGAGTGCCGAGATCGAAGCCAAGGCGCTGGAAGAGATCGTGAAGCCGACAATGCGGGTGATGGCAGAGCGCGGCATGCCCTACCAAGGCGTGCTCTACGCCGGTCTGATGATCAAGGACGGTGAGCCGCGTCTGGTGGAATACAACGTCCGCTTTGGCGATCCGGAATGTCAGGTGCTGATGATGCGCCTCGGCGCGCAAGCGCTTGACCTGATGCAGGCCGCCGCCGAAGGTCGCCTTTCTGAGGCCCGCGTCAACTGGGCCGACGACCATGCGATCACCGTGGTGATGGCGGCCAATGGCTACCCCGGCGATTACCAGAAGGGCACCGAGATCAAGGGCCTCGCCGCCCTGCCCGAGGACAGCATGAACATGGTCTTCCACGCCGGCACCAAGGCGGAGGGCGATAAGATCCTCGCCAATGGCGGTCGGGTGCTGAACGTGACCGCGCGCGGCGACAGTCTGCAAGAGGCCCGCGACCGCGCCTATGCGATGGTGGATCAGATCGACTGGCCCGAAGGCTTTGTGCGCCGCGATATCGGCTGGCGCGCCCTGTGATCCGCAGATGAGCCTGACGCCGGTTCAGATCGCCCCCGACAGTGCGCAACTGCCCGAGGTGCTCGACCTGATCCGGCGCAGCTTTGCCTATATGGAGGGGCGGATTGACCCGCCCTCTTCCATGACCCGGCTGACGGTGGAGGATCTCTCCGCTGCGGCCACCAGCGGCGAAGTCTGGGCCGTTGGCGCGCCTATTGTGGCCTGCGTGGTGCTGACGCCAAAGGCGGATGCGCTTTATATCGGCAAACTCTCGGTCGATGCGACACAGCGGGGCGCGGGTCTCGCCCGTTTGCTGATCGACCTCGCCGCCAAGCGCGCGAGTGTGCGGGGCCTCAAGGCCTTGGAACTGCAAGTGCGGGTCGAGCTGACCGAAAACCAAGCCACCTTCCGCGCGCTCGGCTTTACACAGACCGGAGCGACCGCCCATCCGGGGTTTGATCGACCAACGTCACTGACGATGCGGCGGGAGATTTAGGGGCGTTTTGGTAATGAAAGACAGGTGGCGTGTGTCTGCTTTGAGCCCAGAGTGACGGATGCCGCGGTTCGCACGAATGTCTCTTGCCGCGTTATTCGTCGCGCCCAGGTTCATTTTGGTCGCTGGAGAATAGCGCGATCTTGTTTCCGTGTGGGTCGCGAAGGTAGCCGACATAGAAGTGAGGGCCATATGAAGCCCGGAAACCAGGCCGTCCTTCGTCAGACCCTCCTGCGGCCAGCGCGGCAGAGTGAAGAACCCGCACTTGTTCCTGCGACCGGGCCTGAAAAGCCACCATTCCGCCGTTTCCGGCTGACGCGGATTGCCCATTGAAGGGGGATTTCACGTAGAAATCTGGCTGAACGGAGGACTGACCCGGTTCTACAGGCAGGATGTAACTCAAGTCTCCATGATACTTTTCGAGCCCGTAGCCAAGAGCTGGCAGGAACGCCGAATAGAAGCGTTCGGCCTTCGCGATATCGTCTGCACCGACGGTGACATAGGCAATCATATAGTTTGGATCCCTCCAAGAGTTTCGGCGATGCTTACGGGAACACCGCGCGGTTCGAAGTTAGCATATGCGGAAGCAGACATTGAAGTGACCTCAGCAAACGGCCACTTAGTCCGCGTAGAAGACACTCAGCCCTGATTTTTCATACGCATTAATCAACCGCCCTTAACCACCCCGTCTCGACAGCCAAGCCTCCCCCTAAACCTCCTCCGGCACCCCATGCCGCGCGCCCGTTGGCCAGACCTCAAGCGCGCCCGCAAGGATCACCAAAGCGCCGCCCGCGATCTCCAAGGGGTGCAGGTGTTCGCCAGCCAATAGCGCGGCAGAGCCTGCGCCCACGATCACTTCGCTCATCAACAGGATGCCAACGCGGGCGGGCTCCAACCGCACCGTGGCCCACATCAGGCTGGCAATCGACGCCCCCCACCACAGCGCTCCGGTGACAAAGGCGAGCCCAAGGGTCGGCGCCCAAGCGCCCGACAGCCCGCGCCAGGGCTCGAGCCAAAGCGCGGTGCCCAAGGCCACCAGCGCCGCCCCAATGGCAAAGACAAAGGCCGCGACCAGCGGCGGCAGCTCGGCGCGGCTGCGCATACTCGTGGTGGCAAAGGACCACAGCAGACCGGCGATCAGCGCCATCCACTCGCCCAAGCCGCGCGGCAGCGGCAGGTCGCCCTCGGCGCTCAGCATCACGCCAAGACCCAAAAGCCCCACCAAAATTGCCACCACCCGCAAGCGCGGCGTGTGCCAACCCATCACAAAGCGCCCGATCAGCGTGCTCCAGACCGGGGTGAGAAAGTAGAGGAGGATGATCAGCGCCACCCGCCCATAGACAAACCCCACGGAATAGAGCGCAAAGGCCGCGCCGCCCAATAAGATCGCCCCGAGCGCCACAGGGTCAGCCCGCCGCAGCGCGTCACGCTGGCGCAGCGCCAAGGGGGAGAGCACCAGCACGGCGGCAAGCGTAATCGCCACGGTTCCCCAAGGTCCGGGCAAACCGCTGGTCTCCAGCCCCCGCACAGGCAGCCAGTAAAAGCCCCAGAGGGTACCGGTAAAGACCACGATGGCGGTCGCGATGCGAGTGATTTGGCGCTGTGTCATAGGCCGCGCCCTAGGCGAGTTTGGCGGATTTGGCAATTGCTGAGGAGCGCGGGCAAGTGCAGCGGTGCGGCGGGCAAAGGGCCCGGTTAGGGCAGCGCACAGCCCATGGCCGCCGTCAGCCCCTCGGTCTTGTCAAACGGCCCAAGGTCGCGGCTCTTGATCGCCCCTTCCACAAGACGGGAGGCCATCACACGCGTCCAAGCCGCATTGACCGTGATGAGTTCCGGCCCCTGCCCGCACTCTCGCATACCCGAGGTGATGAAATCCTCGCCAATCAGGTGATTTGTCAGGCCGGGTGCCGAGGCAACCTCCTCCAGCGTGCCGAATTGGAAACGCCAGATCCGCAGGGTCTTGGCCAGATGAGGGCGGTCGATATAGGCAACTTCGATATGGCCATCCCCGTCCAAATCCGCCGCACCAATGGGCGCAAGCCAGCGGTTGCGTTGACCGATATGCGGAGTGGCGGCAATTTTGACACCCTCTGCATTGTAGACCGCCAGCTGCGCGCCAGTCTGCGCATCACTTTCGACCACAATGACCTCGGGCGCGCCATTGCCTGTTATATCCCACAGACGCGGGGAGAGGTCTTCAAACACGCGGGTCTCGGGCAGTGTGACTTCGATGACCTCGGAGGGCGTCTCCGCGCCCCCGGTCTCAATCACGAGGGTGCCGTATTCGACATCGTCCCCCAACACGCCATGCGGGTAGCGGCGGGTTTCATCTGCAAAATGCGCCGCCGTAACATCTGCCGATCCGGCCTGCGCCCAGACCGTCAGCCCCACGCACGCCGCCAGCGCTGCGCGGCGTGGAAAACGGGGCCTTGCGCGCGACGGGTGACGCCGCGCTTTGGCCCCGCTGCGCATCAGATCTGCTTCTCGGGCATATGCACCACGAGACCTTCCAGCGCGTCCGTCACCTTCAACTGGCAGGTCAGGCGCGAGCGGGCCGGATCGGGTTCAAAGGCGAAATCCAGCATGTCTTCTTCCATGTCATCCTTGGCGGGCAGTTTTTCCACCCAGGCCGGATCCACATAGACGTGGCAGGTCGAGCAAGCGCAAGCGCCGCCGCAATCGGCCTCGATGCCCGGAATATTGTTGTCGCGCGCGCCTTCCATCACGGTCAGCCCGTTGGCTACTTCGACCACATGCTCTGTGCCGTTGTGCTCGATGTAGGTGATTTTCGCCATGGTTCCGTCTTCCCTTATCTCGGTACTCGCTAACACCTGTAGCTTCCCATTTTGTACCTATCCAGCCCCATTTGCGACATCCTGCGCTTCGCTTGCTCTGCGGCAACGCATGTTCTATATTTGTTCTCACCCTTCCTTTTCACAGGGACACTCGCCATGCGTATCGCCCAAGCCGCCCCTCCTGTGGCCGCCCAGCCGCCGCACCCGCCCCGCCCCTGGCCGCGTCCACCCGCTTGCCTGCCCGCCGGCTGGCTGGATCGCCCCTTGGCCAATGCGCGGGTCACGGTGGCCGGGCTGGTGATCCTGCGCCAACGGCCCGGCACTGCAAAGGGCGTGATCTTCCTCACGCTGGAGGATGAGACCGGCATCGTGAACGTGATTGTCTGGCGCAAGATCTATGAACGGTTTCGCCGCGCGGTGATCGCCGGTCGCCTGTTGCGCATCACCGGCCCGATCCAGCGCGGGGACGGGGTCACCCATGTGATCGCCGAACAGGTGGAGGATATCTCGCAGATGCTTGACCTCCTCCTTGCGGAACAGGGGCGCAGCGGTGATCCAGCCTTTGCGCCGCCTCAGGATATGGGCTAGCATCAGTCACAAAGCCGAGACTTATCAACGGAGTCCGGACAGGTGTTTACCCGAGGGATCCGTCACACCCAATGCCCGCCTTGCCGCCCCTGCCCTCTGCCGCGCCTCAGGCGGGCGCGCCCCTGACGGCCTATGGGCGCGTGATCCCACTTGTCTGTGCGCTGCTGTTCAGCGCTGCTTGCGACGGGGCGCCCCCTTTCGAAGGGGTGGGCCGCGCCGCCCCGCCCGGCGCTCCGGCTGGGACCTGCTGGGACACTGTCATCATTCCCGCCCGGGTCGAAACGGTCACCGAACACGTCATGATCTCGCCGCCCATCAAATCCACCGATGGGCGCGTGCTGGAGCCTGCGGTCTTTGCCACCGAATCCCGGCAGGAAATCACCCGCCCGCGCGAGGAGAGCTTTTTCGAGATCCCCTGCCCACAGATCCAGACGCCCGAGTATATCGCCTCTCTGCAACGCGCCCTTGCGGCGCGCAACGTCTACAGCGGCCCCATCACCGGCACGCTCACCACAGAGACGCGGGCCGCGATCCGCAGCTATCAACGCCCCTTGGGCATCGACAGCGCCACGCTCTCGCTAAAGGCGGCCCGAGATCTGGGCCTGAGCGCCATCGATCTGCGCGATTGATCCACAATCCAACACGAGACAGGGCCGCTACGGCTACAGCCCGCAAATAAATCCGGCATTTTGCGCCCGCAAACATTCCGCAAATGATCCGCAAGGTTGCGTGAAGGCTTCGCTGCGCCTAAAAAACCATCACCACGTTTGCCTCCTGTGGCAAGCGGGCCCTCAAATCCAAGGACATGCCCCCAATGGCCCCGATCCCGGCCCCCGCCCCGCTTCCTGCATCGAGTTTCCTGTCTGGAGCCTCGGACCGGCTGCGCGCGATGCTGGACAGTCAGGCCACGGATGTGCATCTCGACACCGGCGATGTGCTGTTTGAGCGCGGCGATGACGGAGATGCGCTCTATGCTATTATTTCCGGAGCCTTGGAGATTTCGACGCTGTCCGCGGCGGGGCGCAAGCTCTCGCTCGACATGATGCGCCCCGGCGCGATCTTTGGCGAGATTGCCATGTTCGACCCCGGCGAACGCACCGCTACCGCCACCGCAGTAGAGCCGAGCCACCTGCGCCGCCTGCGGCACCGCGATGTGCTGGCACAGCTGACCAAACACCCGGAACTGGCGGGGGATATGCTGAAACTGGCAGGCCAGCGGATGCGTTGGATGAACAATCAGCTAAACGAGCAGGTCTTCCTGCCGATGCCGGTGCGACTGGCGCGCAAGCTGCTCTATCTCACCCCGGCTGATGGCAGCGGCCATCTCAACCTGTCGCAGTCCGAGCTGGCGGAATTTGTCGGAGCCACCCGCGAGGCCGTGTCCAAAACCCTGTCGAACTGGCGCAAGGCTGGGCTGATCGAGATCAACCGCGGCGGCTTGCAGCTGAAGGATCGCGGCGGGCTTGCGGTGCTGGCCGACCCCGAAGGCATCTGATCCGCTCAGGTGATTTTTTTTCGCCCTCGCGCGGAAAAATCCTGTGGAAAATCCGAACTATGTGACCTGCTTCACATCCAGCGCCCGCCCCCGCTGTCATAACCAGCCCAAGGCGATCATTCTCCTATCCATCCCAATGGTCGTCCGTCCCATCAAGAGCCATGTGTCCGCCCGACACATGGCTCTCTTGGTTTTCGCCCCCAGGTTTTCAACCACAGGCCAGAGTGCGCGCGCGCAACAAAAAAGACCGGACCCGAAGGTCCGGCCTCTCGTGCCGTTTTCCGATGGAAGCAGGCAGGCTTACTCGTCGAGGTTCAGCGCAACGAAGCGCGGCTCGCCAGCGCGACGGACCATCAGGAACAGAGACTTGCGCCCTGCTTCTTCGGCCGCCTCGATCTGCGCTTCCAGATCGGCGATCGACGAAATCTTGGTCTGACCTGCTTCGGTGATCACATCCCCCGCACGCAGGCCTTTTTCCCAAGCGGCCGAGGTTTCGTTGACCGACAGGATCACCAGACCAGGGGTGCCTGCCTCAAGACCCAGCTCCTCGCGCATGTCGTCCTGAACCGGACCGACCGTCAGACCGAGGAACTCTTTCTCGGTTTGATCCGGCGCGTTCTCATCACCCGGTGCGGCAGGATTGGAGGCGTCAACAGCCTCTTCGCGGCGGCCAAGGGTGACCTTCACGGTTTCGGTCTTGCCATCGCGGAAGACCACGACGCGCACGGTCTTGCCCACTTCGGTGTCGCCCACACGGCGGACCAGATCGCGGGTGTCTTTCACATCAAAGCCGTCAAAGCTCATGATCACATCGCGGGCCAGAAGACCTGCATCCTTGGCCGGGCCATCCGGCACATCGGTGATCAGAACGCCTTCGTCCTTGGCCAGACCAATGGCTTCTGCCAGATCGTCGGTCACGTCCTGAATGCGCACGCCAAGCCAGCCGCGACGGGTCTCGCCGAACTCTTTCAGCTGGGCGACCACTTTGGTCACAACGTTGGAGGCCATGGAGAAGCCAATACCGATGGAGCCACCGTTGGGGGACAGGATTGCCGTGTTCACGCCGACCACATCGCCATCCATGTTGAACAGCGGGCCACCGGAGTTGCCGCGGTTGATGGCGGCGTCGGTCTGGATGTAGTCGTCATAGGTGCCTGAGAGCGCGCGGTTGCGAGCCGAAACAATGCCTGCAGAGACCGAAAAGCCCTGACCCAGCGGGTTACCCATCGCAACCACCCAATCGCCGACGCGGGCCTTGTCGCTGTCGCCAAATTTGACGAATTTCAGCGGCATCGGTGCTTCGACCTTCAAAAGGGCGATATCGGTGTTGGGATCGGTGCCCACCACTTTGGCCGGCAGCAGATCCGCAGGCTGGCCATCGCCGGGGAAGAATTCGATTTCGATCTCATCCGCACCATCAATCACGTGGTTGTTGGTGACGATGAAACCATCCTCGGAGATCACAAAGCCGGAGCCCAGCGCGGAGGAACGGCGCGGGCGATTTTCGCCGCCGTTACGGTCCTGAAACTCGCGGAAGAAATCCTCGAACGGAGAGCCCTCGGGCACGATGCCCTGCGGACCGGTGCGGCCTTCGACCACGGTGGAAGTGGTGATATTGACCACCGCCGGGCTGACTTTTTCCGCCAGCGGCGCAAGGCTCTCGGGGCGCGCGTTCGCGGCCAGCGATTGCACAACCAGCAATGCGGTCCCTAGGACCGTCATCCAGAACAGACGCCAGCCGGCATGGCTGGTGCCGTAGCGCTCTGCCTTAGTGTGAGTGAGTGGGTGCACGGACATACTCCTTCGAATTGGCCTGTCAACTCTGTCTTCGCCACCTTCCCCTCCACAAGGGGAATGAGCGAACCCGTGCCTCAGGGCGCCGTGCCGCGGCAATCCGCAGATGGATCACGACGCGATGGGGAGGGAATTTCTCGTGAGGTCAATGTAAGGATTGAACGCGCCGTCGCAATGGGGGTTACAGTCACCTCAATTCGACGTGAAAGCGGGTGAAGCGCGCGCGACTGAGACTATGGCGCAACAGGCAAGGCTTTGCCGATTTCCCTATCTTCTGGCCCTATCCCGTGCAAATCCGCGTGAGTTTCTGCGTGAAACCGCGTGAGGCGCAGCAAAAAGGCCGCCCCAAAGAGCGGCCTTTTGCTTCAGTCTGTAACATTTCAGGCGGAAATCCGATCACCTCTCGGCGGCGAATCTCGCCCACGACGCCTTATTGGCCCTCATCACGCGGGGCGGCGCGGTTGCCTTCAGAGGACTTCAGGTAGGTGAAGAACTCGCTGTCCGGCGAGAGCACCAGAGAGGAATTGCCGGCCTGCAACGATTTCGCATAGGCGTTGAGGCTGCGGTAGAATTCAAAGAACTCCGGATCAGCGCCATAAGCCTCAGCAAAGATGCTGTTGCGTTCGGCGTCGGCCTCACCGCGGATCACCTCGGCTTCGCGTTCCGCGTCAGAGACCAGCTCCACCTCGGTCCGGTCCGCTTGCGCTCGGACACGCTGTGCGGCTTCTTCACCACGCGCGATCTCATCCGCAGCTTCCCGTTCGCGTTCCGCCCGCATCCGGGCAAAGGTCGCATCAAGGTTCGCCTGCGGCAGGTCGGTTCGTTTCAGGCGCACGTCGATGACCTCGAGACCCAAGGCACGGGCCTGGGTGATCGCGCCGTTACGAATGCGCAGCATCAGCGCCGCACGATCCGACGACAGGATGTCGTTGGAGCTTACAGTACCCAGAACCTCGCGGGTCTGGTCGCGCATGATGTTGTCGAGACGGCTTTCGGCCGCGCCGACATTGCCAACGCCCACCGCTTCGCGGAAGCGACGGACATCGGTGATGCGGTAGCGCGCGAAGGCATCAACCACCAGACGGCGATCATCAAGCGGGGTGACTTCGAGCGGACCCACCTCAAGGCTGAGGATACGGTCATCGTATTTCACCACTTCGTCGATGAAGGGGGCCTTGAAGGCGAGACCGGGATCTTCTTGTACGTTCACCACGCGACCAAACCGCATCACCAGCGCTTTTTCACGCTCGTCCACGATAAAGATCGACGACAGGGCGCCAACGCCCAATACGGTCAGCAGACCCAGAAGAATGACAGAGCGGTTCATCAGTTACCCCCTCCCGAACGACGGATTTCATTCAGCGGCAGATAAGGCACGATGCCCTGCCCCTGACCATTCCCGGCGGTATCGTCGAGGATGATCTTGTCAACGCGGCCCAGCACGTCTTCCATCGTTTCCAGATAGAGACGCTTGCGGGTCACTTCGGGGGCTTTTTCATATTCTTCCAGAACAGCGGTAAAGCGGCTCGCCTCACCCTGTGCTTGGTTCACCACTTGTGCGCGGTAGGCTTCGGCCTCTTCCAGCGTCTGCGCCGCTTGACCGCGCGCGGCGGCCAGTTTGCGGTTCGCATAGGCGTCGGCCTGCTTTTCCAGACGGTCGCGTTCCTGACCGGCGGATTGCACTTCGCGGAAAGCATCCTTTACCGGCTCTGGCGGATCCGCCCCGTCAAAGTTGATCCGCACGATGTTCACGCCCGCATCATAGCTGTCGAGGGTGGACTGGATCAGTTCTTCGAGACGCTGCGAGATGATCCCACGGTCGCGGTTCAGGATCGGGGCCAGTTCGGACTGGGCAATGATCTCGCGCATCGCGGATTCCGCAACGGCCTGAATGGTCGCTTTGGGATCCCGCAGGTTGAAGAGGAATTTGTCCGGCTCGTTGATGTTCCAGACAACCTGGAAATCAATGTCGATGATGTTCTCATCGCCCGTCAGCATCAGCCCGGCCTCAGAGCCGCGCGCACCAGATCCGATGGTTTCGGTCTGTTCCACACTGACCGGCACCACCTCATAGGTCACCAAGGGCCATGGGGCAAAGTTCAGACCCGGCTCGCCGACAGAGGAGAACTCGCCCAGAAACAGCTCAACCGATTTTTCTTCGGTCTTCACCGTGTAAAAGCTGGCAAGGCCCCAAGCCACCACTGCAACAACCGCGCCGATCGCAACGCCACCTTTGGTGAACAGGGGACCTGCACCACCGCCGTTGCCGCCACCGGAGCCGCCATTGCCGCTGCCGCCCCGACCGCCCATCAGGACACGCAGCTGCTCCTGGCCTTTTTTCACCAGCTCGTCGATCTCGGGGATCTGGTTGTCGTCGGGACGTCGGCCACCGCCGCCGCCTCCGCCGTTGCCATTATTTCCCCGGTTGCCTCCGCCGCCGGAGGAACCGCCGCCCCCCCAGGGGCCACCACTGTTCCCAGCCATAGGTCTCCTATCCATCTTTGCCCGCCCATCCCGGCGGATATTGCTCTCTAACCTGTGATCTGGGCGCGGAAATTCAACCTCTCCGCGCCCAGCAAAATGGGTCTATTCGGGCTCAGACCACCCGTGTGGGCGTCTTCAACGTCACCAATTCTTCCGACATGGTGGGGTGAACTGCAACCGTACGGTCGAAATCTTCCTTTGTGGCCCCCATTTTGACCGCAATCCCGGCCAATTGGATCATCTCGCCCGCGCCCGGCGCGACAATGTGACACCCCAGCACCTTGCGGCTCGCCTGGCTGACGATCAGCTTCATCAGCACTTTTTGCGCGCGGCCTGCAAAGCTCTGCTGCATCGGCTTGAAGGAGGTGGTGTAGACCTCGATGGTTTCCTGTTTGGCCGCATCCTCTTCGGAGAGACCCACGGTGCCCATTTCCGGCTGGGTGAAGATCGCGGTGGGGATCAGGTCGTGGTCGGGGCTGGTCGGGTTGCCGTTGAACACGGTCTCGACAAAGGCCATGCCCTCGCGGATTGCCACCGGAGTGAGGTTCACCCGGTCGGTCACATCCCCAATCGCATAGACCGAGGGCACCGGGGTCTGGCTGTATTGATCGACCTTGATCTCGCCACCCTTGCCGCGTTCGATGCCCAGTTCCTCCAGCCCGAGGTTGTCGGCATTGGGTTTGCGCCCGGTGGCGAACATCACCTGATCAAACAGATGGGTGTTGCCCTCGGTATCGGTGACGCGGATTTGGTCGCCCTCTTTCGCCATCTTCTCGACGTTGAGACCAAGGCGCAGGTCGATGCCAGAGGCGATCATCTCGGCCGCAACCACGCCGCGCGCCTCATTGTCAAAGCCGCGCAGGATCTGATCACCGCGATAAAACTGGGTGGTCTTAACTCCGAGACCATTCATGATGCCGGCAAATTCCGAGGCGATATAGCCGCCGCCGACGATCAGGATGCTCTCCGGCAGTCGCTCCAGATGGAACATCTCGTTTGAGGTGATCGCGAGCTCCGCGCCCTCAAACTCCGGCACCCAAGGACGGCCTCCGGTGGCGATGAGGATATGCTTGGCGGTCTTTTTGCTGCCATCAGACAGCTCAACCGTATGGGCGTCGGCCAGTTTGGCGCGAGCGTCAAAGCTCTCCACCCCGGAGTTTTTCAGCAGGTTGCGGTAGATGCCTTCCAGGCGGTCCAGCTCGGCGTTGAGCTTGGTCTTGAAGTGGTCCCAGTTGAACCCTTTGTTTTCTAGGTCCCAGCCATAGGCGCGGCCATCTTCGATCATGCCGGAATATTCCGACGCATAGACCATCAGCTTTTTCGGCACGCAGCCGCGGATCACACAGGTGCCGCCGTAGCGGTCTTCCTCTGCCAGCGCCACTTTGGCCCCGCCTGCTGCCGCCACACGCGCCGCGCGCACCCCACCGGAGCCGCCGCCGATGACAAAGAGATCGTAGTCAAAGCTCATAATCGTCGCCCTTTTTCGTGTCTTGCGCGAGGTATCCCACAGCGCGCCTTGAAATGCCAGACTTGGCAAGTGGGGGCGATCTGCGGCATTTCAATCACTTGGGGGCGCTTGTGTCGCGAAACCGTGAAGGGGGCGTGAAGAAGGCGCGCCGCTTGTGATGCCGCTTGAATTTTGCGCCCGCTTGTCCCACATAGACCGCGTCGGGGACGACCCCGCCAGCCGCTGCGTCACTGAGGGCGCTTTGGCTGCTTCTCCTCGGGACGGCCCGAACATCCGTGTTTGAGGTGCCCCATGCGCTCTCCCCTTGACCGTATCCGCCATGCGCTCAGCTTTGAGATCTTGGCGCTGATGTTGATCGTGCCGCTCGGCGCGGTGGTGTTCCATTTCCCCATGCAGTCGATTGGCGTGGTGAGCGTGGTCAGCGCCAGCCTCGCGACGCTGTGGAACTTTGCCTATAACTATGTGTTTGATCGCGTGCTGAAGCGTACCCATGGCACCACGCTGAAGACGCCCGTGGTGCGCGTCCTCCATGCGGTGCTGTTTGAGACCGGGCTCTTGCTGGTGCTGGCGCCCTTTATCGCCTGGTATCTGAGCGTGAGCCTCTTGCAGGCCTTTGTGATGGACCTGTCCTTTGCCCTGTTTTACCTGGGCTATGCGCTGGTCTTTAACTGGGGCTACGACCGGCTTTTTCCGCTGCCGGAGTGGCAACAGGCAAAGAGCTAACCGCGTGGCTTAGTCCCCGAGGTCGGCAAAGAGGTTCTCGGTTTCGACAAAGTCGATGCGATCCGTCTCGATGGTGCCTTCGTTGATGTCGCGCACCTCGACCTTGCCGTCGCCATAGCCGATCACCACGGTGTCGCAGATGTCGATGAAGAGCCCGTTTTCCACCACGCCGGGGATCTGGTTGAGGACCAGCGCCAGCTGGCGGGGATTGCCGATGCGGGTCAGATGCAGGTCGAGAATATGGTTGCCCTCGTCGGTGACATAGGGGCTGGCGCCATTCATCCGCAGGGTCGAGGTGCGCCCCATCACATCCATCGAAATCAGCGTCTCCTCCACCAAGGCCTGCGAGGTCTGCCAGCCAAAAGGGATCACCTCGATGGGCAGGGGAAAGGCGCCGAGGTTGGCGACTTCCTTGGCCTTATCGGCGATCACCACCATGCGGTCAGAGGCGGTGGCGACGATCTTTTCCTGCAACAGCGCGCCCCCGCCGCCCTTGATCAGGTTGAGGTCGCGGTCAAACTCATCCGCGCCGTCGATGGTGAGGTCGAGCCATTTCGCCTCGTCCAGCGACAGGATCGGAATGCCCACCTCCCGCGCCAGTTCAGCGGTCCGGGCCGAGGTCGGCACGCCGTGGAACTTCAACCCATCCTCGCGCACCAATTCGCCCAGGCAGCGCACAAGCCAAGCGGCGGTGGAGCCGGTGCCAAGGCCGACGCGCATCCCGTCCTCGACCATCTCGGAGGCGCGCTTGGCTGCGACGAATTTCGCCTTGTCGATCGGGGAAAGCTCACCGCTCATCTTTGGTCTCCGGCTCGGATCTGTGGGTCTATGCGGCACCGTATCGCCCTGCCGCCAGACTGTCACGGGGCGAGGTGGCGCAACCGCCCCAATTTCCACCCGCGCCTTGACCGAAAATTCCAGCCGCCCCCGTCACATGCGGCACATGAAAGACCACTATGTCAGGCACAGAGCCCCCCAGTCGAAGGAGAGAGACCATGACCAATGCCCTAGTGCCTGAGCTGGCGGTCTCTGACTGGGAGACATCGCGCAGCTTTTACTGTGATGTGCTGGGGTTTGACTGCGTCTACGCGCGTCCAGAAGAGGGATTTTGCTATCTGCGCTTGGGCACGGCGGAGGTGATGCTCGACCAGATCGGGGTTGGGCGAACATTTGATGCCGGGCACCGCCCCAGCTCCTACCCCTTTGGCAAAGGCATCAACCTGCAGATCCGCGTTGCCTCCCTCCTGCCGCAACATAAGTCCCTGACCGCCAAAGGCATCGCTTTGGTGCTTCCGCTGGAGAACAAGTGGTATCGCGTTGGCGAAGTTGAAGAAGGCAACCGGCAATTCATGGTCGCTGATCCCGATGGCTACCTCTTGCGCTTTTACGAGGATTTGGGCACCCGCCCCCTGCCCGACTGAGCCTTTGATCGCTGAAAATGCGGGCGTGAGAGGCCCGCGTTTTGCCCCCCGCCCGCGCGCAGGACCGCTTTGTCACGCAAAGGGTTGGCATCCGGTCCAGAATGCCTAGTGTGCCCGTTGCGCGTTTCCTATCGGAAACGTCGCAATCAAACGCTTTGCCCGCCCCGCGTCGCAGTAGGATCGCCACATGACAGCTCCGCTTCGCCTTCACTACGCGCCCGACAACGCCTCGCTTATCGTGCGACTGGCGCTGGAGGAGCTCGGCCTGCCCTATGAGGCGCTTCTGGTGGACCGCCGGGCCAAGGCGCAGCAGTCAGAGGCCTATCTGCGCCTCAATCCCAATGGCACGATCCCGGTGCTTGAAACACCGAATGGCGCGATGTTTGAGACCGCCGCGATCCTGTTGTGGCTGGCCGATCGCCACGGCGCACTGGCGCCCGGCGTGCAAGATCCGCTGCGCGCGCCGTTTCTCAAGTGGCTGTTCTGGACGTCGAACACGCTGCATATCGACCTGCGGCAGACGTTTTATCCAGAGAAATTCATCGGCGCGGATGTGGCCCATCAGGCGCAATTGCGCGCGGTACTGAGGCAACGCCTGTCGGCGCATTTCGCCATGCTGGATGAGGGGCTGTCGGCGACACCTGGCCTTGCGGGCGGCATCAATGCGACGCTCCTTGACCTCTACCTGCCCTGTCTGATCCGTTGGACCCAGCTTTATGCCCAGACACCAGAGGCACCTTGGTTCGATCTGACACGCTATCCGACCCTGCGTCACATCTGCGCCCATGCGGAAACCCGCGCGAGCACGCAGGCCGCACAAACCGCAGAGGGCCTCGGTGCGACGCCCTTTACCTCTCCCACCCTCGCTACCCCTCCAGAAGGATCAGCCACCTAAATGTTCCTCTCCGTCTTCGACATGTTCAAGGTCGGCATCGGCCCCTCTTCCTCGCATACGATGGGCCCGATGGTGGCCGCCGCGCGGTTCCTCGACATGATGCGGGCCTCGCCCTTTGAATTCCACGGCCTGCGCGCCTCGCTGCATGGCTCGCTGGCCTTTACCGGCGTCGGTCATGCCACCGATCGGGCCACCATCCTCGGCCTCGCCGGGTTCCGTCCCGACACCTATGACAACGACAAGGCCGAAGAGGCGCTGGCTGCGATTGCCGAGACGAAGACCATCACCCTCGACGATCTGGGCGCGCTTCAGTTCGATCCCAAGGCGGATATGATCTTTGACTATGATCACGCGCTGACCGGCCATGCCAATGGCATGGTACTGATGGCGACCGATGCGCAGGGTGACGTGATCTTGCGGCAGGTCTTCTACTCTGTCGGTGGCGGCTTTGTCCTGACCGAAGAAGAGCTGGCGCAGGGCAAGGCAACGGACGACGGCGCGCCCGTGCCCTATCCGTTCAAATCGGCGGTCGAAATGCTGGAGATGGCCAAGTCCTCTGGCCTGACCATCGCCCAGATGAAACGCGCCAATGAGGTGTCGCGCGGCTGCGAAGAAAGCCTTGCGCGCGGCACGAAACGCCTCTGGCAGGTGATGAACGACTGCATCAATCGCGGGCTGGAGCGTGACGGCATCCTGCCCGGTGGCCTCAAGGTACGCCGCCGCGCCAAGGGTATTTATGATGCGCTGATGGCGGAACGCGGCATGAACCTCACCGCGCCCCATACGATCAACGACTGGATGAGCGTCTATGCCATGGCGGTGAACGAGGAAAACGCCGCCGGAGGTCAAGTGGTGACCGCACCGACCAATGGCGCGGCGGGCGTGCTGCCGGCCGTGCTGCGCTATTACCTCGACCACGTGCCGGGGGGCTCGGAGAAACATATCGAGGATTTCCTGCTGACCGCCGCCGCCATCGGCGGGCTGGTGAAATACAACGCCTCGATCTCTGGCGCTGAGGCGGGCTGTCAGGCCGAGGTCGGCTCTGCCGCCGCAATGGCCGCCGCCGGGCTCTGTGCCGTGATGGGCGGCACGCCAGAGCAGGTGGAAAACGCCGCCGAGATCGCGCTGGAGCATCACCTCGGCATGACCTGCGATCCGGTCAAGGGGCTCGTGCAGGTGCCTTGTATCGAGCGCAACGGACTTGGCGCCATTAAGGCGGTCTCGGCCGCCTCTCTCGCCCTGCGCGGCGACGGGCATCATTTCGTGCCGCTGGATGCCGTGATTGAGACGATGCGCCAGACCGGGGCGGATATGCACGAGAAATACAAAGAAACCTCCCTCGGGGGCCTCGCAGTGAACGTCCCGAACTGCTGACGTCGCAGCATGACGCGGGCGGAGAGCGCTCCCGCCCGTCAGACCCGCTTTAAAAAAGCGGCTCCTCCCGTTGGGCATGGCGCCGCCCGCGCCCCTGCGGGGCGCGCGCGGCGCCGGTCGCCTCGGGGAAAGCCCGAAGCGAAACCTCTCCCATGCACCGACCTATTGCCCCGCCGCAGCGTCGCAGCGTCGCAAAGTCGTGAACATATTCATGACTTGCCAAGACGAAACAGGCTCCCTAGCGTCGCGCCATGACCGAGACCTCCGCCCCCACCCGATCAGCCCTCAGCAACAGTGACCGCCCTTTGCTTGGCATTGCCTTGATGCTTGGCTTTTGTGCGGTTATCCCCTTGGGTGATACGGTGGCGAAACTGCTCTCAACGCGGATCCCCGTGGGTCAGATCGTCTTTGTCCGCTTTGCTGCGCAGGCGGTTCTGCTTGCTCCTGTGGCCCTTGCGATGGGGATTTCCCTGCGACTGCCGCGCCGGATCATGCCGCTGGTCGTCTTGCGAACCCTTTTGCAGATGGGCGGCATCACCGCGATGTTCATGGCGCTGCGCTTTCTGCCCTTGGCAGATGCCGTGGCCATTGCCTTTGTCATGCCCTTCATCATGCTCCTCTTGGGCAAATACGTCCTGAACGAAGAGGTCGGGCTGCGCCGTCTTTTGGCCTGTATCGTGGGCTTTATCGGCACGCTTCTGGTGATCCAGCCAAGCTTTGCCGAGGTCGGCGCCAACGCCCTATGGCCGCTCGCCGTTGCGGTCATCTTCGCCCTTTTCATGCTGGTCACCCGCAAGATCGCGCGAGACACCGATCCCATCGCTATTCAGGCGGTTTCGGGCGCCATTGCTTCTGTGCTGATGCTCGGCCTCTTCGCGCTCGGCTATGGGCTTTCGATCAGTGAACTTGCCGTGACCCTGCCCGCCGCACCAGAGGCACGCCTTCTGGCCTTGGCCGGCGTCCTTGGCACACTGGCCCATCTGATGATGACCTGGTCGCTGCGCTATGCGCCGACCAGCACGCTGGCTTCGATGCAGTACCTCGAAATTCCGGTGGCGGTTCTGGTCGGCTGGCTGTTCTTTGCGGAACTCCCGGACCTGATCGCCTCCTGCGGCATCGCGCTGACAATGGCTGCGGGGCTTTACGCCGTGATGCGCGAGCGGCAGGTCAGCCGTCGCCCTGCGACCGCCCCGAGCAAGACGGGTCTGCCCGCATCGCCTGAATAAGACTGTCCAAGGCGCTGCGCGGAAACATGGCCAGCAAACCCGGCCCGCCCACCTCGATCCGCACTGGTCCGGTTGCCCGGTTGGAGGTCCCGATGCGTGCCATGGGCGACAGGGTCAGGCCGTCGATGGGCCACTCCAGCCCCTCTGACCGCCCCGTCACCTCCGCCAACGGAAACAGCGAGACCACCGCGCCGGGATCAAGCTCCAGCACAAGAGGGCGCGTCACATGCACCACCACCTCATGCGGGCCGATCAGGATGCAGCCTGCGCCATGTGGCTGCACCAAAACGTTGAGTGCCGCCAACTGGTGATCAATGCGTTTGCCCAGAAACCCCACGGCCAGCACCAACGGCGCTGAAATCGCCCGCAAGGCCTTGTCGAAATCGGTGGTTTCCTGTTCGGCCACAAGATGCAGTATAGTCGGGTCCAACGCGGCGCGCGCGCCTGGGGAAAGTGAGTCGAAATCACCGACAACCGCACTAAGTTCCGCCCCAAGCGCCAGCGCCTGATCTGCGCCGCCATCGGCTGCAACCAGTGTCGGCGCGCGCAAAAGGGCCTCGCGAAGGTCGTCTTGCGTTACCTCGCCACCGCCAATCAGCGTGACGGGGTCAGATTTCTGAACAATCACCTGTGTCATGCGCAGATATCTCGCAGAATTGGAAACAAGCCACAATGTAAACACAAAATTATACGAACAATTGCTTGAATAGGGGCCGAATTTGACCCGAGCATGAATAGGGTAACGGTACGACTTTGGTGAGGACGAGCCGACCGATGGTACAAAATAACAAAGTTTTAACCGTATCTTACGGGACGTTTTCCTGCACGTTGGAAGGGTTTGACGACTCTTTCGACACGATGAAGGCGATTGCAGAGTATTTTCGAGATCTCGCAGCGGATGACCGCTATTTCGGCGCAGAGCCCCCGCAGCCCGATGCGGAGATGATGGCCCGCATTGCACAGCGTGAAATCGCCCGTCAGGTCGAAGCGCGCAGCAGCGACACAGGCATTCATTTGCGCGCGGCAGCACCTGCCGTTTCCGCGCCCGCCGCTGCTCCGTCTGCAGAGGCGCAACCCGCAGCAGCGCAAGCCTCTCCCGAGCCGACACCGGTAGCGCAACCCGCACCCCCTGCCCCGACCGCGCTTGCGCCGAGCACTCCGGCGCCTCAGCCCAAGCCCGTCGAAAGCCCGGTCATGTGGGGCCTCAACACCAGCTTGACCGCCGCAGGTGCTGTGGCGCCGCAAACCGCGCGTCCCGTTGAGCCGAAGCCTGCACCGCAGCCCGTAGAAGAGCCCGCTTCGACCGTTGAGGACGACATCGACACGCTGGATGGCACTTTGGACGCGATGGATCTTTCCGATCTGGACCTGTCCGGCGAGGAGGATGCGGCAGAAACATCCGTCGCAGATGATCCGGCTCTGTTTGAGCCGATGAAGCCTGCCACAACGACCTCGAACGGCGACAGCATCGCGGCCAAGCTGCAGCGCATCCGTGCCGTTGTCGCCAAGACTCCGGTCGTCGAAGAGGATGACTTCACCGAAGACGAACACGCCGATGGCGTCACCCCGAGCGACCTTGCCGCGCTGGAAGAGGTCCTGACCTCCGCTCAGGCGGACGAGGACTATGAGGATGAGGCACCGGCCGCTGCCCCTGCGGAAGACGATTCGCTGACGGCCATGCTGGACCGCATCGCGCAGGGCGGCATGACCACATCCAGAGTGAAAGCGCCGCTCGTGACAGAGGCTGCGGATGAGGACGAAGATGAGGAGGAGGATGCCTCCGATCTGCTCGCCTCGATTGCGGCCGAATTCGCCGAAGATGACGAAGACGAGATCGTCGAGGACGATTCGGACGAGGCAGCTCTGGCAGAACTGGATGCGCTGACCACTCCGGTCGCAGCGCAGGACGAGGATGAGGCCGAGGATGAGGCTGACGACGCCGCACCGACGGCAGAGGCGGCTCCGGTTGTACCGCGTCGCCCCGCCCGCGGCCGCATCATTCGCGTAAAACGGGCCGAGGTCGAAGCCAACTTCATCGACGCCACCGCCGAAGAAGTCGCCCCTGCCCCGGTCGAAGAAACACCCGCTCCGAAGCCAAGCAGCCTCTCCGACGATGACGAAGCCGATTTGATGGCGGAGCTGGCGGCTGTTGAGGCTGAACTGGTGGCGTCCACCTCTGATCTGGTTGAAGCGGACGCGGATCTCGACGACGAATTCGACGAGGACGACACGCTGGCCGAGGCCGCTGCTCCCGTTGCGCGTCAACCGGAACCGGCGCAGCCTGCTCCTCAGGAACCCGCAGCTTCGGGTCGCACCATTCTCGGGGCCTCCGCCGGCTCGCCCGACGGGGATGTGTCGCGCCTGATGGCGGCCGCCGATCATCGCCTCAGCGAACAACAGGCGCGCAGCTCGCGCGAGACCTATAACCAGCTGCGCGCTGCCGTGGCGGCCGCACAGGCTGATCCCGACCCGCAGGACAACGTGCGCCGCGAAGCCCGCGCCCGCGCCTTCCGCGATGATTTGGCGAGCGTTGTCAAACCGACGCGCGCCGAGACCTCCGGAAATGATGCGCGCCCTGTCAGCCCGTCCCGTCCGGCCCCGTTGAAACTGGTGGCCGAACAACGCATTGACGCCCGCCCGAGTGCAGAGCCCGATGAGGTGCCGCTGGCCGCACGCGCCACGGCTCAGGCCACGGCAGCCGCAGCTCCGGTGCGCCCGCGTCGGGTGTCCAGCGCGTTGTTGCAGCAAGAGGGCGATGACGTGCCTCCGGCGCGCGACGAAGACAGCGCCTTTGCTTCCTACGCCGCTGAAAAAGGCGCGGTCGAACTGAACGAGCTACTGGAGGCGGCCGCCTCTTACATGAGTTTTGTTGAAGGTCGCGAGAGCTTCTCGCGTCCTCAGCTGATCAACAAGGTGCGGATGCTGGACGGTCAGGACGGTTTTAACCGCGAAGACAGCCTGCGCTCCTTTGGGATGTTGCTGCGCGAAGGCAAGCTGAAGAAAGCCTCCAATGGACGCTTCTCGGTCTCGTCGCAGATTGGCTTCCGCCCGGGCAATCGCGCGGCTGGCTAAGCTGCAGCGCTCCACGGTCTATCCCGATTATAGAAACGC
>JBLXDQ010000009.1:0-179824 GCA_048263945.1 Epibacterium sp.
GGATGCGGCATTTCATTCCCACCGGCCTCAGCGCCTTTGCGATGCTCCTGCAGCGCTGGGAAGACGCTGCATTTTGCGTGGGCGACACGCCGGGATTGGCGGACATTTGCCTGATGCCCCAGCTTTACAACGCGCGTCGTTGGGAGGTTGATTTGGACGCCTACCCGCGTCTTTCCCGCATTGAGGCCAATTGTGCAGCGCATCCAGCTTTTGCTGCCGCCCATCCGGACCAGCATCAACCTCGTTAACACCGACGCGCCCCGGCAACCGGTCGCGCGGAACTTGTGCGCCCATCCGGGAAAGCCATACATTCCTGCGCAACGCCTGTAGCCATGTCCGAATGAGAGTGGCATGGTCAGCTGATCTTTTTTCAGCAGGTGACCATGTCGGACATCGCCATTTCGAGAAAAGCCACGGTGCCCGATGGGTTACGCGTGGCGCGCGCTTTGAGTGCCCCGAACCTTGGGCCACGCATTCTATTCTTTTCTGGCGGCAGTGCGCTGAATGGGATTTCTCGCCGTCTCAAAGCCTTCACCCACAACTCCGTCCATTTGATCACGCCCTTTGACAGCGGCGGGTCGAGCCAAGTGTTGCGCGAGGCCTTCAACATGCCCGCCGTGGGAGATTTGCGCAGCCGGTTGATGGCGCTGGCGGATGAGACAGAACTCGGGCAGCCTGATATCTACCGACTGTTTTCGCATCGCTTGCCGAGCGCCCCTCAGGGCGCGGACCTCGCGGAAGAAGTCGCCAGCCTGTTTTCCGGTCATCATCCGTTGCTGCGCGCCCTGACCCGGCCCATGCGTCAGCTCATCCTTGGCTATCTCCGCCACTTTGAAAAGGCGGCGCCTGAGGGGCTGGATTACCGGGGGGCCAGCATCGGCAACCTGATCTTGGCCGGGGGCTATCTGTCGAACGGGCGCGCGTTAGAGCCTGTGTTGTTTCTGATGTCGAAAATGGTCGATGTCCGCGGCACCGTCCATCCGGTGGCAGATGTCGACCTGCAGATCGGCGCAGACCTCGCGGATGGGCGTCGCGTCATCGGCCAGCGCCAAATGACTGGCAAGGAAACACATCCGCTCGAGACGCGCATCAATCGCCTGTTTATCTCGGACGGCACGGAGGAGGTGCCGCCGCGTATGGTCCGGCTGCCGAACCGCAATCGTGACTTGATCCGCAGCAGCGACCTCATTTGCTATCCACCCGGCAGCCTGTTTTCCAGCGTCATCGCCAATCTGCTGCCCGTTGGCGTCGGGCGGGCCGTGGCGACACAGGCGGGGCCCAAGGTTTATATTCCCAGCCTCGGCACAGACCCAGAATGCCACGACATGAGCCTCAGTGATCAGGTGGCAGCGCTCCTAGCGCCCCTGCAATCGGATCTTGGCCAAAAGCGCGCGGCCTCAGCCTTTGTCACCCACGTGATTTGCGACACGCGGGTTTCAGAGGCAGACCGGTCAGCCGTCAACCGGGATCATGGGATTGCGTGCCACGCTCTGCCCCTCACGGCGGAACCGGACGCGCCCCGCTATGACCCAGAGGCGATCTGCACGCTCTTGATTTCGATGACCTAGCCAAGCCGCGCGTATTCCAGTCAAATTCAATCAAAGCTCCGCATTTTCGCCACAGAGCTTTCCCAGCGGTTTCTTTCGCGCCGCATACCCCTGCCTTTGAAACAAAGCGTTTGAGCGAGGGCTGGAACATGTCTTTTCATTCTATTCATCAGGCCGCGGTCGCCTGTGCACGTCAGGGCCGCGCTTCTGCAATGGGCCTGACGGCAGGGGTGCTGCTGTTGACGGGGGCGCCCATGGCCTCGGCACAATCGGCAGAGGTGCAGATTCTCGCCCGCTCCGACGTGAGTGATCTTCGCGACCGCCTGCAGGGGCTGCGCGCGGGCCAAAGCAACGCGCCTTTGGCATCCAACCCCGCAATCTGCGCGGCAGGCTGCGTTCCGACCACTGCGACGAGCCAAAGCTGCGCTGGCACAGGCCTCATCTCAGGCGTTTAAGGGCACCAGAGAATGACAAAAAGGGCGGAGCCTCTGCTCCGCCCTTTTGTATTTGGGGTTTCCCCATGCGTGTCATCGCTGATGGCACTAGTTCCCGAAGATATCGCGCAACACACCGTTCAAAGCGCGCTCCAATTCGCGACCAAAACCACCGCCTTGCCCGCCCCCTTGCTGGCGCTGAGGTTGCACCTCGGGAACGGCAATTGGCGTGGGCTCCTTCATCGGCAAGGGGCGCGGTGCGAGGCCATCGTGCACACGCACCATCGTCTCGCGCCAAATTTCGGCGGGCAAGCCGCCCCCGGTCACGCCGGTCAGAGGCGTGTTGTCGTCATAGCCCATCCAGACACCGGCCACGTAATCTGCGGTAAAGCCAATGAACCACGCGTCCTTGGCCGCAGAGGTCGTGCCGGACTTGCCTGCCGCCTGCCAGCCGGGGATTTGCGCCCTTGTGCCAGTGCCGCCCGCGATGACTTTCTCCATCATCCAGATCAGTTCCTGCGCGGCCTCAGGGCGGATCACCCGCTCGCCCATGCCGCCGGAGGCCCCCATCAGGGGTTCGGCGTCCCCCACAAGGGTCAAGGCTTCCACCCCATAAGGAGTCACCGAGGAGCCGCCGTTCAGAATGCCCGCGTAGGCACCTGTCATTTCGATCAGCGTGCTTTCCGAAGCCCCGAGCGCCAAGGCAGGGCCATCCGCCAGATCGCTCTCGATGCCGAACTCGCCAGCAACGTGGCGGACATTGTCACGCCCCACCGCCTCGGAAATCTTCACCGCTGGAATATTCAGCGAGTCCCGCAGGGCCTGCGCTAGGGTCACCTCGCCATAGAATTTGTTCGTATAATTCTTCGGACACCACGGGCCAGAGCCGGGAATGTCGATGCAATACTCGGCATCCAGCACACGATCATAGGGCGAGTAGCCAAGCTCTAGCGCTGCTGCATAGACAAAGGGTTTGAACGAGGAGCCGGTCTGCCGCTTTGCCTGCGTTGCCCGGTTAAAGACGCCAGAGGCGCGCACCTTGCGTCCACCGACCATGGCACGAACTGCGCCGTCGGCGCTCATGACCACCACGGCGGCCTGCGCTTTAGACCCTTCGCGGATCTTGTTTTCAAATACGGTTGTGACCGCATCTTCGGCGGCCTGCTGCAGACGCTGATCAAGCGTGGTGCGGATCACCACATCCTCGGTGGTTTGGTCTCCGAGGAAACTGGGAACCGTGTCCATGATCCAGTCGGCAAAATAGCCCCCGGCGCGGGCCGCGGCGGCTTCGCTCAGTTCGGCTGGATTATTCGTCGCAGTCTGGCGTTCGGCCTCACTGATATAGCCCTGCTCCTCCATCAGGCGCAGCACAGTGGCCGCCCGATTGCGGGACCGGTCGATGTTGCTGGTCGGTGCCAATGTGGACGGCGCGGTCAAAAGCCCCGCAAGCATGGCGGCCTCGGCAGCATCCACCTGATTTGCGGATTTGCCAAAATAGCGCTGCGAGGCGGCCTCTGCCCCATAAGCCCCACCACCCATATAGGCGCGGTTCATATAGATGGAGAGGATCTCATCCTTGGAGTATTTCGCCTCCATCGCCATGGCAAAGATCGCTTCCTTTGCTTTGCGCCAAAGCGACGACTGGCGGCAGTCGGATTCATAATCCCCTTCGCTCTTCCAGACCGTGGGATCATATTCCACCCCGAGGCACATCAGCTTGGCTGTCTGCTGGGTGATGGTGGAGCCCCCGTGACCGGAGAGCGGACCGCGTCCTTCGCTCAGGTTGATGCGCACTGCCGATGCGATGCCACGCGGGCTGACGCCGAAGTGACGGTAGAAGCGTTTATCCTCGGTCGCGACGATTGCATTCTTGAGGTAGGGCGAGACGGTTTCCGTGGTGACAACGCCGCCAAATTGATCGCCGCGCCAGGCAAAGGTCTGACCATCGCGATCCAGCAGTGTCACGGACCCCTGATTGCGGCCATCGAGCAGAGCCTGATATTCCGGCAGCTGCGCCGAGAAATAGGCAACCGCGGCAGCAAGGAACAATGCTGCGATAGCCCCCATCCGCCAGCTGATGGCCCAGACCACGCGCAAGAGAACCGCAAAGGGCCAGAGGATCCACCCAATGAGCCCCCGCCGACGCGGCGTGCGCGCTTTGCGGCGGCGAAACAGGCCGCCCGATTTGCGGGCAGCTTTTGCGGGTGCTTTGCGCGGCTTTTTTGGTTTACCGGCGGTTGTGCCTGAATAGCGTTTCTCCGCCACCAGCCTACCGCGCCCGGAATTGCGCCCCTGCGTCATGTCAAATTCCTGTTCTGCCTGCTCGTCATCGCCTGAGTGGCGGGCTTAGGCCCTGCCTGTTTTTTACAGAATAGCGCCTAGCCTCTGCCTTGTAGAGAGGCGGATTCCCGCCAAACGCCGTTCGAATTAAGCTTAAAAACTGAGCATGGCACCTTTTTTAAGCGAATTTATTGAGCCGACGCCCAGAAAGCAGGCGTCTCTCCCCCTGTGTAACGTTCCCACGACTCGAGTGGAACGCTCTTCTGCACCTGCAAACAGCGGGCGGGGAGCCCGGGAAAGGGTGTCGAGATGAAATTGATCATTGCAGCCATCAAACCCTTCAAACTGGAGGAGGTCCGCGAAGCGCTGACCGCACTCGGAGTTTCGGGTCTGATGGTAACGGAAATCAAGGGCTTTGGCGCGCAGGCGGGTCACACGGAGATCTACCGCGGCGCTGAATACGAAGTGAACTTCGTGCCCAAGGTGAAACTGGAAATCGTGGTGCCGTCGGATCTGGCGGATCAGGTTGTTGAGACCATCACCAAGACGGCCCGCACCGGCAAGATCGGCGACGGCAAGATCTTCGTGCTCGACGTGGCCCAGGCCGTGCGCGTGCGCACCGGCGAAACCAATCTTGACGCGCTTTGATTGCGCCAGCCTGCCAAAGGAAAGCCTACTAAAATGAAGAAACTGACAGTGACACTCGCCGCCACGGCGCTGGCGGCCCTGCCGGGTCTGGCCTTCGCTCAGGAAGCTGCGGCCGAGACCCCGGACATCAACCCTTATATCTTCACCACACTCCTGTTCCTCATCGGCGGGTTCCTGGTGTTCTGGATGGCTGCGGGCTTTGCGATGCTCGAAGCTGGCCTCGTGCGTTCCAAAAACGTGACCATGCAGCTGATGAAGAACGTCGCGCTCTTCTCGATCGCAGCCATCATGTACTGGTTCATCGGCTACGGCATCATGTATCCGGGCGACGCCTGGACCATCCCGGGCGTTCTCGGCGCGCTTTTCGTTCCTGCGTCGCTTGAGCCGGTTGGCCTTGATGCAGCCGAAGCCGCGCTGGACTATGCCTCCACCGGTTCCGACTTCTTCTTCCAGCTGATGTTCTGTGCCACCACCGCGTCCATCGTGTCCGGTACCCTGGCTGAGCGTATCAAACTGTGGCCCTTCCTCTTCTTCGTCGCCATCCTGACCGGCGTGATCTACCCGATGGAAGCGTCCTGGCAGTGGGGCGGCGGCTTCCTCTCCGAGATGGGCTTCTCTGACTTCGCAGGCTCGACCCTTGTACACGCAGCAGGCGGTTTCGCAGCTCTCGCAGGTGCTCTGGTCCTCGGCCCGCGTATCGGCAAGTACAAAGACGGCAAAACCGTTCCGATGCCCGGTTCCAACCTGGCGCTCGCCACCCTGGGTACGTTCATCCTGTGGCTCGGCTGGTTCGGCTTCAACGGCGGCTCCCAGCTTGCAATGGGCACCGTGGGTGACGTGACCGATGTGTCCCGCATCTTCGCCAACACCAACATGGCTGCTGCTTCTGGCTCCATCGCTGCTCTGTTCCTGACCCAGTTCCTGTTCAAAAAGCCGGACCTCACCATGGTTCTCAATGGCGCACTGGCAGGTCTCGTGTCCATCACCGCAGGTCCGCTTGACCCGACCCTGTTCGGCGCGCTGTGGATCGGTGCAGTTGGCGGCGCAATCGCAGTCTTCGTTGTCCCGATGCTCGACAAACTGAAAATCGACGACGTTGTTGGCGCGATCCCGGTTCACCTCGTGGCTGGCTTCTGGGGCACCTTCGCCGTTCCCTTCTACACCGAAGGCACCTCCTTCGTGACGCAGATCATCGGCTTCGCAGCTGTCGGCATCTTCACCTTTGTCGTCTCTCTGGTGATCTGGGTGATCCTGAAGTCCACCGTCGGCATCCGTGTCTCCGAAGAAGACGAGATCAACGGTCTCGACATGGCGGAGCTGGGCATGGAAGCCTATCCGGAGTTCAAAGCAGGCTAAGCGCCTCGCTCCTCTGACAAGATCGAAACGCGGCTCCTCGGGGCCGCGTTTTTTGTTGTCGATTGGCCCGAGGCAGAGCAGAGATCGCTGCGCTAGTCGCAAAAGAAAACGCGCCCTCCAATTGGAGAGCGCGTTTTGTTGTTCCGATTTAAGGGCTCGGTGGCTTAGACGCCGGCCTCTACGATCGCCTTTGCGAGGATCGGCACCGTGGTCTGGTTCAGGCCCGCAATGTTCAGGCGGCTGTCGCCAACCATGTAGATGCCGTGATCCACACGCATTTTTTCGACCAACTCCGGCGTAGTGCCGAGCAGCGAGAACATGCCGCGGTGCTGTGCAATAAAACCGAAGCGATCAGAGCCGGTAAGGCGCTGCAGCTCATCCGCCAGCTGCTGACGCAGGCCGAGCATGCTCAAACGGGTGTCTTCCAGTTCCTTCATCCAATCGGCGCGCAGGGCGTCGTCGTTCAGGATCATCGTCACCAGACGTGCGCCGTGATCAGGCGGGAAGGAATAGTTCTGACGGTTGAGGAAGGCCAGCGTCTGCTGGTTCTGCGCCTGCGCGCCGCCATCCTGCGAAATCGCCATCAAGAGGCCGGTGCGCTCACGATAGATGCCGAAGTTCTTCGAGCAGCTCGCTGCGATCAGGCATTCCGGCACAGAAGAGGCTACCAGACGCACGCCGGCCGCATCTTCTTCCAGACCGTCGCCAAAGCCCTGATAGGCGATGTCGATCATCGGGATCAAACCGCGTTCGTTCACCAGCTCCACAACCGCTTGCCACTCGGTCAGGTTCAGGTTCGCGCCGGTCGGGTTGTGGCAGCAGCCGTGCAACAGAACCACATCGCCTTTCTGTGCGCCCTTTAGGTCTTCCATCATGCCGTCGAAATCAACGCCACGGGTCTCTGCGTCGAAATAGCGATACATCACCGTTTCGATGCCAACGTATTTCAGGATCGACAGGTGGTTCGGCCAGGTTGGGTTGGACACAAACACGCGTGCATTGGGGTTGGCGAGCTTGATCAGTTCAAATGCCTGACGCACCGCACCGGTACCGCCCGGGGTGGCAACAGCCGCAATCTTGCTGCGCTCGACAGAGGTTGCGAGGATCAGGTTGATCATCGCATCCGCATAGGCCGGATCCCCTGCGAGACCGGTGTAGGCCTTGGTGGTCTGCTCTTCCCACAGCTTGTGCTCTGCGGCCTTGATGGCGCGCATCACCGGGGTTACCCCCTCGGCGTTTTTATACACGCCCACGCCCAGATCGACTTTGTTGTCCCGCGGGTCATCGCGGTACATCTGCATCAGCATCAGAATCTTGTCTGCAGGCTGCGGTTTCAGGGTTTCAAACATGACGTCTCAGTCTCCGGTTGCAACGGGTAGGGTCGGGAAGGCGCCCCATTCGCTCCAGGACCCGTCGTAGAGCGCATGATCGGTTTTCCCGAGACGCTCCATCGCGAGGCTGAGCACAGCGGCGGTCACACCGGACCCGCAAGTGGTGATGGCAGGTTTGCCAAGGTCGACACCGGCCCCCTCGAAGATCGCGCGCAGAGCGTCCGCGTCTTTCATGGTGCCATTGTCATTCAATAGGGTGGTGAAGGGCACGTTCTTCGAGCCGGGAATATGGCCGGCACGCATCCCCGGACGCGGCTCGGGCGCTTCGCCCCGAAAACGGGCCGCCGCACGGGCGTCGATGATTTCGTGGTCGCCGAGTTTTGCAGCCGAGGAGACCTGCGTCACATCCCGCACCATCTGGTTTTGGACACGCACAGTCATGTGACGATCGCGGATCACCGGCGGCAGATCCTCAAGCGGACGCTCTTCGGCTTTCCATTTGGGCAGGCCGCCATCCAGAACAGCGATATTGGTCTGCCCCATCAAGCGGAACAGCCACCAGACGCGCGCGGCCGAGAACAGGCCCATGCCGTCATAGACGACAACTTGATGGCCATCGCCCACGCCCATGGCGCGCAGGCGCGACATGAATTTCTCGACCGGAGGCGCCATATGCGGCAGGTCGGAGCGATGATCGGAAATCTCGGCGATATCAAAGAACCGGGCGCCGGGGATGTGACCGGCCTCATATTCGGCCTTCGCATCCCGTTCCATCTGCGGCAAATACCAAGACGCGTCCAAGATCCGAAGATCAGGGTCCTTCAGATGCGCAGCCAGCCAATCGGTGGATACCAGGGTTTTCGGATCGTCCATCACTCAACGCCTCCCCTAACTTGCGTTGGCGAAATGCCTACTACCCACGTTCCTGCCGTGCAAGGCTGCTTGCGGGGATTTGGCGACGGTTTGCGTGGTTCCGGCACATTCTAGCGCCCCTGTGTCCTCAGCCCACCACTCGCAAGGCGGGTTGACCGCGCAGGCGCTGCCGCGCACCGCTTGGACACCGATCCGCAAAGGAGAGACCGGCCCGGATCAGTTCCGGCTCCATACGCCCCTGAGTGACTTCCTCCACTGCGTCGCGGGCAGCGGCGGTTTCGTCCCTGCGCATGTGGTGCAGCATGGCGAGCAACTGCGATTCATCCGTGGTTACAAAGCCGCGCAGGTCGATGTCGAGGGGGTCATTGAAGGCGAAACTGACCCCCCGCAAGGAGATGAGCTCGCGCACCACGGGCCACAAAGCATAGGCGACAACAAGGCCTTGCTGCTCTCCCCAGTTTTCCCCCGCGATGACAAAGGCCCGGTGCCACCCTGCATGACCCGGCGCGACCGCCTCTGTCAGCAAGTGCCTCAGGATTGGCAGCAGTGTTTCCTCGAACGCGTCAAAACCATAGGCCACCAAGGGCGCTTGCGCCAAATGGGCATCGAACCGGGATTGGAGAGTCATAATCGTCACCTCTTGCCTGCCCCATGCGGCCAAGGCCAGCACAGGCGTTGTCTTGAAATACCGGGCAAAGGCGCGAAGTGGGCTCGCAGCAGCTGGGCGCGCATTAATTGACTGATTTAGTCGGAATTCGCAAGTGGGTAAAAAGAAACGCCGCCGACAGGCCCTGTCAGCGGCGTTTGGTGTTCTCAGAGAGGACGATTAGTAACGCGGATCGTCGCTGTCGTCGTCTTCGTCATCATCATTGCCAGCAGGCAGGTTGAAGAAGCTGTCGGCGTCATAAACCTTCTCTTCTTCCTCTTCATCCTGGGTAGACCCACCGAGGGTGAAGGTCTCCAGACCTTCAATCGCCGTCGGGATCTTCGGCTCTGCATCCATCTCAAGCGATTGCTCGGTGGAGACCAGCTTGCGACGCTCGTCATCGCTCATCACGCCGCCTTCGGCTGCTTTTGCTTTCGCGGCTTTTTGCACGGCCATGTCCAACTCGGACTGTTTACACAGGCCCAGCGCAACCGGATCGATCGGTTCCATGTTGGAGATGTTCCAGTGGGTCCGCTCGCGGATCGACTGAATGGTCGGCTTGGTGGTGCCAACCAGCTTAGCGATCTGGCCGTCGGACAGTTCCGGGTGGAATTTCACCAGCCACAGGATCGAGTTCGGACGGTCCTGACGCTTGGACAGCGGGGTGTAGCGCGGGCCACGGCGCTTTTCCTCGCCAGCGGCGGCTGCGTTGAACTTCAGCTTCAGCTTGTGCAGCGGATTGTTTTCGGCCGCGGTGATTTCTTCTTGGGTCAACTGGTTGTTGGAAATCGGGTCGAACCCCTTCACGCCCGCAGCCACATCCCCATCGGCGATGCCTTGGATTTCCAACTCGTGCATGCCCACGAAATCGGCGATCTGCTTGAAGCTGATCGTGGTATTATCCACCAGCCACACGGCGGTCGCCTTGGCCATCAACGGTTTTGCCATGTGCTCTTCTCCTTCGAAACACGTTTGCCCCCTTCACGCACCCTATGGGCCGGACAACCTGCAGGTAAACCTCTCCCGTCGCCTGAAATGGGCTTCCCCGAGGTGGGGCGGGTTTCCGTTGTCGGGGAACTTCAGGTCTATATAGTCGCGATGAAATCATAAGGAAAGAGGGCAATGCGCGCGCGTTTCTTCACAATTCCGGTCGTTTTGGCCGCTTTTGCCGCTATTTTCACCGCCCCGGCCCGCGCCGAGGGCGACCGCGCGGGCGAGTTTGACTACTACGTGCTGTCCTTAAGCTGGTCGCCCAATTGGTGCGCACTCGAAGGCGATGCCAAGAGATCAGAACAATGTGATCCGTCGGAGGATTTCGGCTGGGTGCTCCACGGGCTCTGGCCGCAGTATCATCGCGGCTGGCCAGACTATTGCCGCACAGCAGAAACGCCCCCGACCCGCCGTCAAACCGGTGAAATGGCTGATATCATGGGCACTTCGGGCCTTGCATGGCATCAGTGGAAGAAACATGGCAGCTGCTCTGGCCTTTCCGCACAGGGGTATTTCGACCTGGCCCGCGAGGCCTATGGACGCATCACCCGACCAGCGATTTTTCGCCGCCTGGACAAGCCCGTGCGCTTGCCCGCCTCTGTGGTCGAGGAGGCTTTTTTGAAAGAGAACCCGGCCCTCAGCCGCGACAGCCTGACCATCACCTGCCGCGATGGCTATATCCAAGAGGCGCGCATTTGCCTGTCGCGAGACCTGACGCCGGTCCCATGTGGGCGTGATGTCATCAAGGATTGCACGCTCAAGGACGCCTTGTTCGCCCCCGTGCGCTGACGCTCCCGCAGCTGTGACAGGCGCGGTGAAAGGAATCATGCTAGGCTAGCTCTGAGACATGCCGCGCGACGGCCCGACGCCTCCGGGACCATCCGAGACTTGCGCGCCCGCACCCCTCGTCATGTCCGTAGGCCTCTGGCTGGTCCCGGTTCGATGTTTGGCTTTGCCGCGTGGCACGCCTTTGGCGCGTTCACAGGAGGAGCTTAGCCATGCCAGAGACCCTTCACGATCCACATCCCAAAACCATCGGCAATCCCGCCAGCTGGGTGATTCAATCGCTGCAATCCGCAGGACACGGCACCGCCGAGGCGATTGACGAGCTGCGCAGTGAGCCACGAGCCGCACCGCGTGTTCGCCCCCTTGACCTTGAAGACGTGCGACAGGCGATGCGGGCCGGATGGGACGATTTCAAAGCGGCGCGGTCGGATGCCATGTTTCTGGTGTTCATCTATCCCCTGATTGGACTGGCCATGGTTACAGCTGGCTTTCATCTCGCGGTGCTGCCATTGCTCGTGCCGATGGTGATGGGCTTTGCCATCGTCGGCCCCGCGGCAGCCATCGGCCTTTACGAAATCTCCCGCCGCCGCGAGGCCGGGCAAGACATCAGTTGGATGTCCGCCTTTGCGGTCCTACGCTCCCCGGCCTTTGCCTCGATCCTGATATTGGCAACCTATTTGGCGGCCTTGTTTATCATCTGGATCATGGTGGCCGAGGCGATCTACAGCGCGACGCTTGGGCCGGAATATCCCATGTCCTTGCGCGCCTTTGCGGTGGATGTGTTCACAACAGGGCCGGGTTGGACGATGGTCGTCTTGGGTACCTCGGTCGGGGCGTGTTTCGCCTATGCGGCCCTCGCGATCAGCATCGTGTCCTTCCCGCTGCTGCTTGATCGGCACGTCGGGCTGCCCGTTGCAGTTGCCACATCGATGGAGGTGATGCAGAAGAACCCCGTCATCTGCCTGATGTGGGGCGCGCTGGTTGGAACCCTGCTGGTGCTGGGCTCTCTGCCATTTTTTGCAGGACTTATCTTTGTGGTGCCGCTTCTCGGGCACGCCACATGGCACCTCTATCGCCGCGCGGTGATCTAAACCCCGTACTACGGCGTTTGTAACAGCGGCGAGGTTAAGCCTCGCCACCCACTTCGAGAACGATCTTCCCGATATGAGTTGACCCCTCCATCCGGGCATGGGCCTCGGCGGCCTCCGCCAGCGGGAAGGTCGAATCCATGACTGGACGCAATTTGCCCGCCTCAACCAAGGGCCAGACCGCCTCCGCCAGATCGCGGGCGATGCGCGCCTTTGCCAGATCACTTTGCGGCCGCAAGGTCGAGCCGGTCACGGTCAACCGACGTGCCATGATCTGTGCGAAATTCAACTCCGCCTTTGGCCCCTGCAAAAAGGCGATGTGAACCAACCGACCATCATCAGCAAGGGCGCGAATATTGCGCGGAATATAGTCGCCCCCGACCATATCCAAGATCAAATCGGCACCGCCGTCCGCCTTCAGGATCTCGACAAAATCCTCGTCGCGGTAGTTGATGGCCACATCCGCCCCGAGGCCAACACAGGCTGCACATTTGTCGTCAGAGCCAGCCGTGGCGTAGACCCGCGCCCCGAGCGCCGAGGCCAGTTGGATCGCGGTTGTCCCAATGCCCGAAGAGCCACCGTGGACCAAAAACCGCTCCCCCGCCGTCAGACCGCCACGCGTGACCACATTGGACCAGACGGTAAAGCAGGTTTCCGGCAGGCAGGCGGCCTCTTTAAGGCTCAGCCCGTTGGGGATCGGCAGGCAATGGGCAGCGGGCGTCGCAACATAGTCAGCGTAACCGCCCCCCGGCAACAAGGCGCAGACTTGGTCGCCAATCGACCAGCCTGTAACTCCGGCACCGATCGCAACGATCTCGCCAGACGCTTCAAGGCCAGGCAGGTCACTGGCCCCTTTGGGTGGGGCATAGGCCCCCGCACGTTGCAACGCGTCGGGCCGGTTCACACCTGCATAGGCGACCCGGATCACCACCTGGCCATGACCGGCCTCAGGCACCGGTCGCTCTACCAGCTTCAAGACATCCGGCGCACCAAATTCGGAAATCTCAACCGCGCGCATCACGGCAGGCAGGGTCTGTGTCATGTCAATGTTGTCCTTTTCCATTGCACGCGGTCTTCGCTGCTGTCAGAGCTACCACCCCTTCCAACATCCGCCAAGCCACCTCCGGGCAGCGCGGCCCCGCGTACGCCGCCTCGCGGGGCGTGCTGCGGTCAGTCGCGGGGCGACCAGCGGCCGGGCAAATCATCACGCTGGGCCGGGGCCTTGATTTGATCCAAGAGCCACGACGGCCCTGCCAACAGGGGTTTCAGCAAGGGGTTTTGATTGACACTCGCCTTCAGCTTTTCGAACTGCATCACATTGTCGATGCGCCGATCGAGGAACTCCCACGTCGCTTGATGCTCTGCGCTGTCATCGCCGAGCCAAAACAAAACGGTCGAAGAATAGACCGCCGACAATGTTGCGCGTTTGGTGTACCAATTCACATCCTGCGACGTATCGCCCAAGGCCGTCCAAATCGCATCCGCCGTGCCCCAGATCAGCTTACTGCCCTCGGCCGCATTTTGGGGCAGGGCAAACAGGGTGGCACCACGCCGCACCGCTTCCTTGTCGACCGCCTCCAGTCGGAACCGCACCGCCATCGCCACGCGATCTCTAAACCGAACCTCCGCAAGGTTTGCCGCCGACAGGCGCGCCTCCATCTCCGCATCGCCGCGCAGATGATAGGCAATCGCCAAATCCAGCGCATGACGCGGGAACACGGCCTCAGCCAAGGTGCGATCCACCTCCGAATCGTTCAGCGCGGCCTCCCAGGTCGCCGGGGTCCACCCGTCGAACACCACATGCATTAGGGCTGCATCAAGCAATGCATCCCGCAATTCCGCTTGATCCGATGTGGTTTTTTCCCGCCTCTCGCCCATGACGCGTCGCTCCTGTGCTCTGTTCCTCGCAGTACTAGACAATTTAGTCTCACCTTGCTATACGGCCACCTCCTGCAAATCCTTGCAACTCAACTTAGAAAGGTGGTGAAAACCACATGCAGGTTAGTGTTCGCGACAACAACGTCGATCAGGCGCTCCGTGCCCTGAAGAAAAAGCTGCAGCGCGAAGGCGTCTTCCGCGAAATGAAGCTGAAGCAACATTTCGAGAAGCCCTCCGAGAAAAAAGCGCGCGAGAAGGCTGAAGCGATCCGTCGTGCCCGTAAACTGGCACGTAAGAAAGCACAGCGCGAAGGTCTCCTCTGAGGCATCTCGCACGGTTTCCGGCTTTTCTGGAATACTGTTAAAGAATCAAACCCCCGCGGTCCTCGACCTCGGGGGTTTCATTTTATGTCGGACGATATCCCCGCGAAGAAACCAAGAAGGCTTCTCCGCAGGAGGTCATGGGATGATCCCGCAGCGTCAGTAGATCTTTGGCACGTAGAGTTCGTCAGGAAGCACCCGGCGTTCGTAATCCGGCTTATACTCCCGATCTGGCAGAGAGACCTTCTCACTCGGGACATCGTGATAGGGAATTCGGGTCAAAAGGTGCTCAATACAGTTGAGCCGCTCTCGCTTTTTGTCGTTGCCTTCAACGATATACCACGGCGCTTCGGGGATATTGGTGCGGAAGAACATATCTTCCTTTGCCTTAGTATATTGCTCCCAACGGATACGGCTTTCCAGATCCATCGGAGATAGCTTCCATTGCTTCATTGGATCATGAATCCGCATCAAGAATCGCAATTGCTGCTCTTCATCGGTGATCGAGAACCAGTATTTAAGCAGGATGATACCCGAGCGCACCAACATGCGTTCGAATTCCGGAACGTCCTGAAAGAACTGTTCGACCTGATCCTCGGTCGCAAAACCCATCACCCGCTCAACGCCCGCGCGGTTGTACCAAGAGCGGTCAAACAGCACGATTTCACCAGCGGCCGGCAGATGCGGCACATAGCGCTGGAAATACCATTGGCTTTGTTCGCGGCGCGATGGCGCAGGCAGGGCCACAACCCGGGCCACACGCGGATTGAGCCGTTGGGTGATCCGCTTGATCACGCCGCCCTTACCCGCGCTGTCGCGCCCTTCAAACAGAATACAGACCTTGGCGCCGGTATGCTGCACCCAGTCTTGCACTTTGATCAGCTCAGCCTGGAGACGCAGCAAATTGCGGAAATAGACCTTGCGATCCAGCATCTCGGGATGCTGAGCATTGTAGATCTTGCGAAGCTCCATCGACAGCATGGGCTCGGCGAATTCGATCTCGAAGTCCTCGTCCAGCGTGTCTTGCAGCTCTGCGTCCAGCCAGTCGAAGGTGTTCTCTTCCGGATCGCTGCTCACACTGTGTCTCCTTTGAATGTAACAGGTTTTACCATCGCATAACGGCGGCATGTGATCCTTTGGTGTCAATTGACGCCGAAGTGGTCGGATTTCTGCCGCTGACCTGAAAATTACCGTTTCAGGGGGTGGGGTGTCGCCTATTCTGCCGCCGTTTCACGGCCTTCTGCAAGGGGCGGGAGAGTTCCAAGCGTGACCTGCGCGGAAAAGCTGCAGCGAAGGCCCGAAGCACAGGCAAGATCAGGTGATGGGAAGCGCAGTTGTCTTGAACACCGTCCGCAAGGCAAAGCTGGACTGCATCTGAGCCACCCCCGGCAGGCGGGTCAGATGCTGCCGATGAATGCGAGCGAAGTCGTCCGTATTTTCGGCAACTACCTTCAAGATATAGTCCGCCGTACCGGCCATCAGATGACACTCCAACACATCCGGAATCCGCGCCACCGCCTTTTCAAAGGCATCCAACACCTCATCCGCCTGGGTTTGCAGCGTGATCTCAACAAAAACCGTGGTGGGAACCCCCAGCTTTCGCGCATCCAAGAGCGCGACATAATTGCGGATATATCCATCCGCCTCCAATCGCTGCACCCGACGATGGCAGGCCGACGCCGACAGACTCACGGCCTCGCTCAGCTCTGCGTTGGAAATCCGCCCCTGCCGCTGCAGGACCGAGAGGATTCGACGATCCACCTGATCAAGTACCAATAGACCCACCTTTTCTTGCGCCTATGCCAGATTTATTCGAAGATTCTTCGAATGTCACCTTCCGCAAACGCCCAAAAAAGCAGCACTTTTGAAACGAGAGGTGCGACACTCTGTCCCAAAGGGAAGCCAAGGAGTCGCCCCCATGAAAATCGGATGCCCCACTGAAATCAAACCCCAGGAATTTCGGGTCGGCATGACGCCCGACGCCGCACGCGAGGCGATTGCCCATGGTCATCAGGTGATGATCCAAAAGGGCGCGGGCCTTGGCGCAGGGTTCCCGGATGAGGATTACGCCGCCGCGGGCGCTGCGTTGATCGAAACGGCCGAAGAGATTTTCGCCAACGCTGACATGATCGTCAAAGTAAAAGAACCTCAGGCCGTTGAACGCAAGATGCTGCGTGAAGGCCAGCTTCTTTTTACCTACCTCCACCTTGCTCCGGATCCGGAGCAAACCCGCGATCTGCTGGCCTCCGGCTGTACGGCGATTGCCTATGAAACCGTGACAGATGATCGGGGTGGACTGCCGCTGCTGGCCCCCATGTCCGAGGTCGCAGGTCGTCTTGCCCCGCAAGTCGGCGCATGGACCTTGCAAAAGGCAAATGGCGGTCGCGGCGTTCTGATGGGCGGTGTGCCCGGTGTCGCCCCGGCCAAAGTGGTAGTGGTCGGCGGCGGTGTCGTTGGCACCCACGCGGCGAAAATTGCCGCCGGCATGGGCGCAGATGTGACCGTGCTGGACCGCTCCCTGCCGCGTCTCAAGTATCTCGACGACGTCTTTGGCGGCACGTTCAAGAACCGCTACTCCACCGCCGGTGCAACCGCAGAGCTGATCCGGGATGCGGATATGGTGATCGGTGCGGTGCTGATCCCCGGCGCCGCCGCGCCCAAGTTGATCTCCCGTGCAGATCTTGCCCAGATGAAACCCGGCGCCGCACTGGTGGACGTCGCGATCGACCAAGGCGGCTGCTTTGAGACCTCGCGCGCGACCACGCATGCGGACCCGATCTACGAGGTCGATGGGATCATGCATTACTGCGTGGCGAACATGCCGGGCGCCGTGGCGCGCACCTCGACCCAGGCGCTTGGCAATGCCACCCTGCCCTTCCTCCTTGCTCTTGCAGACAAAGGTTGGAAACAGGCCTGTGCTGACGATGCGCATTTGCTGAACGGGCTCAACGTCCATGCCGGACAGCTGACCTACTTCGCCGTTGGCAAAGCGCTTGGTATTGATGTGATCTCTCCCTCGCTCGCGATCAAATAAGACCGAACGCAGGTGTGAGATCTCGGAAACTGTCTGAGACCTTTCCGACGCATTCCAAAGGCGCTCTCCCTTGTGGGAGCGCCTTTTTGCGTCAGTCCTTTGATGTGCAAGCCGAGGATGATCGCAACACTTGATGTTCACCAAGAAATCCGCGATTCCAAAGAAGAGTAAGACTGCCCAAGGCGTGCCCCGTCAACGCAGTTCATTTTCCAATCGTTTTCAAAAAACGATACATACGAGGACTTTCTATGGAACACCTTACCTCGCAAGTTTATGCATGGTTGCCATTGGCGATTAGCGGTGTGAAAGCGCTTCTGGTTCTGATCTTGGGTTGGATCGTCGCCAGCTGGCTGAGCAACCTGGTCCGTCGCCGCGTCAATGCGACACCGCAGATCGATCAGACCCTTGGCAACTTCGCCTCCAGCATCGTGCGCTGGGTGCTGCTTGCCATGGTTTTCGTCGCGGTTTTGGGCATCTTCGGCATTCAGGCAACGAGCCTCGTGGCGATGTTGGGTGCCGCAACCCTCGCGATTGGCCTCGCGCTGCAAGGCACACTCAGCGATCTAGCGGCGGGTTTCATGCTGGTGCTGTTCCGCCCCTACAAGCTGGGCCAATTCGTCGATATCGGCGGCACCTCCGGCACCGTCAAAGACCTGAACCTGTTCTTCACCGAGCTTGCCACTGCTGACAACGTTCAGATCATCGTACCCAATGGTCAGGCTTGGGGTGCAATCATCACCAATTTCTCGGCCCATGACACTCGCCGCCTCGATATCACCTATGGCATTGATTACGATGACGATATGGAGAAGGCGAAGGCGATCATCCTGCGTATCGCAACCGCGGATGAGCGCGTACTCGAGCTGCCCGAACCTTGGGTCCGCGTGACCAATCTAGGGGAAAGCTCTGTCGATATCTCCACCCGCCTGTGGTGCAGCGCTGCGGACTATTGGGAACTGAAATGGGCGATGATCCAAGGTGTGAAAGAGGCGTTTGACGCCGAAGGCATCACTATCCCCTACCCGCATTCCGTGGAAATCCAAAAGGGCGCGTAATCACGCCAACTCAGCCGCCATATGCGGCTTTGTTCGGAGTAGACAGCGGCCAATTCGTGCTTTTGACGCCTTCCCCACGCTTGGGGGAGGCGTCTTTTTTGGGCAAGCGCGCCGCCGTTCCAAAGGTCAGCGTTTGACCGTCGTGGCGTTGAAACGCCCAGCGCGCCATCATGAATTGAATGCTGCGGGTTTCGCGACCGTGCTCATCCAAAGTCATCCGCGCCCGCCATGTGCCCTCGCATTGCACGGGCAATTGGATCGAATTGACATTGCGCATCCGCAACCCGCGGATGTTGTCCTGATAATGAGCCTGCGCGTACATGTAGCGCAGCTGATCATACAACGACTGGAAATGCGGTCGTCGGCGTCCGGCAACGATGACAGTCACATCTTTGCCTTCGGCACTGAAACCGCGCACCGTGCAATCGCCGCGAGATGAGGTTTCAAACACCGGCACCAAGGCCAGTTTGACCTGCACGATCCCACCTTTGAACAGACCACTGTCCTCGTACTCTGGCGAGACGGAGGTGACAGCACGACGGTCTATTCTTGGGATCTCTGGGAGCATGGGCAGCAAAGATTTTTGTGGACAAAGAACCAAAGTAAGTTCGCACACTTTGGCCAGAAGAAGATCCGCTCAAAGGTTTAAGAATTGGTGCCTTCCGCTGGCTCAAGTTTATAATTTCGCTAGAAAATGAGGCTCAATTGGCCAGTTCCCTGAAACAAAAAAGCGACCATAGATATGGCCGCTTTAGATAAGCATTCGCGTTTGTGTATCGGTTAAAATTGCAGCTTATCCGACGCCGACGTCGGCGCTGCGATTGCCGAAAAGCGCCCTTTTTCCAGAGGTAATGGTTTCGCCATTGCGATCCCGGAACCCCCAACGGGCCGCCAGGAATTGCAGTACCCTCAGGTCTTCGCCGGTGTGACTGCGCTCAAACCGCAGACGCCACGCGCCCTCAATCTGTGCGGGGACTTGGATGGTATTGATCGCAGGCGGATCTTTGCGGCGCTTAGCGGCGGAGTAATTTGCCTCCGTCAGCAAGCGGCGAAGTTCCTCGTGCAGCGGCGCAAAATCAGGAATTCGGCGACCCGCGAAGATCACAGTGATCTCCTCACCGTCGTTGACGTAGCCACGGACCGCAATATCGCCACGCGGCGTTTTCGAGATCACGGGAACCAAGGTCACCACAACCTGCGTCAATCCACGTTTGAAAAGCCCGCGATCTTCGATCTCCGGGGTGACTTCAAATCGGGATCTACGACGGTCTGCTGAGGGTTTATCGGACATGTGAGCCTGAATGCTGACGGGAAGGACTGATACTGAATCGCAAATTCATCTTCACGATAGCAATGGCACCGTTAAAAAAGCGTTCAATATCTGCCCTCAGAGCCGAGATTGACAGGGCGCACTCAATCCGACGTTGAGCGGCAGATAAGGAACCTCCCGATCAGCGCTGATAGGTGCGAAACATCACTTGTGTCGGCAGATCATTGTACCGCGCGAGGTCAGGAACGGGCTCATATCCCGCCTTCAAAGCAAGCCGCTGAGAGATCTGATGCGCAGGATCGAAGATACAGCAGCTGCGTGCCCAATCTGTCTGCAACTCTGCCCAGTCATGGATTGCGGTGACAACTTCAGCGCCCATACCCTGTCCATGGAATCGAGACGCCAACACCCAACCCGCCTCTGGCACACCGCCCAAACTCGGCTCAATCGCCCGGTGGTGGTCGGCAAAGCCTGCGTCGCCGACATAGGCGCCGCCGTCGCGCAGGGTGACCGCCCAATAGCCATAGCCGAGTGCCTGCCAATGTCCCATGTAGCGCATCAAGCGCCCCCAGCTGGCTTCCTCGGTTGAAGGAACCCCGCTAATGTAGCGCACGACCTGCGCGTCGCCCCACATGGCGGCCAAATCCGCAAAATCCTGCACCACATGCGGGCGCAGGATCAGGCGGTCCGTTTCCAAAATGGGAAAGCTCATGCAGGCAGGCGCCCGGTGAGCACATAGGTCAGGACCTCAACCACCTGACGGGGCTCTTCCGCGACAGCGAGCGCTGCGGCGTGAACCTCTTTCAGGGCGTGTTGATGATCGGGTCCACTCAGCACGATAATCGACTTCCCAAGCGCCGCCGCGTATCCCGCATCAAAGGCGGCATTCCACTGCTTGTACTTGTCCCCAAACCGCACGACGACAACATCTGCTTCTTCGATCCCTTTGCGGGTGCGAATTGCGTTCAGTTTGGCGCCCTTGTGGTCATGCCAAAACTTGTTGTCCTCACGCCCAAGGATCGCCACGCCGCAATCATCGCTGGCATCGTGATCTGTCACCGGGCTGTCGAACCGCACATCCAGCTCGCCCGCGCCGTCGATGATCTGTTCGCGCCAATCTGTGTGAATTTCTCCAGAGAGATAAACATTCAGCGTCATTGGGGGCTCCTCCTGCCTGTACTGGATTTGATGTCCAGCCCAGACCTAGCGGCAACGCTTCTGAGCGCCAACCCCCTCAGCGTCGGCGTGCGACAATCAAACGGTTCGGCGGACTGTCCGGGTAGCTGCCCGTTTCGATGACGTCAAAACCGGATGCAACGATCAGGTCCTGCCAGGCCCCGACGGACAGGAAATGAACCGTATTGGGAGCCTTGCCGGCCGCCTGCATCAACGGGATGATCCCCCGCATCATCGCGCGCTTAAACCCGCTTTGTGTATCCGCCAAACAGGGTGTTTTCGAGATAAACAACCCGCCTTGCGGCAGACGGGCATGGACTGACGCCAACGCTTGGCCCAAGTCAGGAACAAGGTGAAAGAGGTTGAATGCCATCACCACATCAAACGGCCCTTCGGGCGCGGAAGTTGGTTGCGCGACGGTGAGTTTCAAGTTCCGTACACCCGCTGCAAGGGCCTTTTGCGCACCGATATCGATCATGTTTTGCGACAGATCCGTTGCAACGTAGTCTTGCACATGGGGGCTGAGGGTGATTGCGGTACTGGCCGTCCCGCATCCCAACTCCAAGACCGTTTGGTTTGCGGACAAGTAGCTGGCGACCCGCTCCAGAGTTCTGCGATATGCGTCCTCGTCCGCAACCGGGCTGCGAGCGTATTTCGCGGCGATTTTGTCCCAAAACATGGCATCCGTTGACATGGTCACTCTCCTTGGCTGTCCCCAAGATAGCCATACGATTTTCGGATATAAATTGCTGAAAATCGCAAGTTAGGTATACAAAAACGTATGGAAAACTCTGCATCTCCCGATTGGAACCACATACGCGCCTTTCTCGCGACGGCCGAGGCAGGGTCGCTATCTGCCGCCGCGCGCAACTTGGGGCAAACCCAACCGACCCTCTCGCGGCAGGTTTCTGCGCTTGAGGAGGCTTTAGGAGTCCTTTTGTTTGAGCGGGTTGGACGTGGTTTGGTACTGACCGAAGCCGGGCGGGATTTGCTCGACCACAGCCGCACCATGGGGCGAGCAGCCGATGCTCTGTCCCTTGCCGCCAGCGGCCAGTCCACGGCAATCGAAGGGACCATTCGCATCACGGCAAGCGATGTGCTATCGCTTCACTTTCTACCGCCTGTGCTGAAGCAACTGAAGCAGCTCGCACCAAAGCTGATCATCGATGTGGTCGCAGCCAATGACATCCGCGACTTGATGCGCCGTGAGGCCGATATTGCCATCCGGCACAGTCGCCCGGACCAGCCCGAATTGATTGCGCGCCTGGTGCACGAGGGGACCGCGCATTTCTATGCCGCCTCCTCCTACCTCGATCAGCGCGGACGTCCCAAGACCTCAGAGGACATCGGCAGCCATGACTTTATCGGGTTCGGGGATCAGGAGGTGATGATCTCCTTCGCACGCGGTCTGGGCCTGCCCCTGAACAAGAGCCAATTTCGCATCGGCTCTCACAACGGGATCGTGGCGTGGGAGCTGGTCAAACAGGGGTTTGGCATCTCCCCCATGGACATTCGCGTGGCCGAGCGCACACCCGGCGTCGAGCGTGTCCTCGATTGGGTGGAGCCTGTCCGCTACCCCTACTGGCTCACCACGCATCGTGAATTGCACACCAGTGGCAAGATCAGGCTGGCCTTTGATCTCCTCGCTGATACGCTGGCGAAGGGCTGACGCAGGCGCAAAGAAAATGCGCCCCCAAGGGATGGAGGCGCATAATAGGTGGCGTAAAGGGGGGCAGATTACCCGCGCAGGGTGCCGCCCGTGGCTTTGGTCACCTTGCCGACGATTTTCTCGCTGACGGCTTCGATATCTTTTTCCGTCAGCGTCTTATCATTGGGTTGCAGACGCACAGTGATGGCCAAGGATTTTTTACCTTCGCCGAGCGAGCCGCCAATGAATTCGTCAAAGACGCGCACGTCCGTGATCAGCGCCTTGTCGGCGCCAGCCGCCGCATTGACCAGCGTCAGTGCCTCGACCCCTGCATCCACAACAAAGGCAAAGTCACGCTCGACAGCTTGCAAATCGCTGATCGCCAAGGCACCGCGGTTTGCACCGGTATTGCGCGGCAGCGGGATTTCCTCAGGGAAGATTGTAAAGGCAACGGCTGTGCCCTTGATCCCCAGTTCGTTCAGCACCTTGGGGTGCAACTCACCAAAGACGCCGAGCGTTTTCCTCGGACCAAGGCAGATCCGACCATGGCGGCCCGGATGCCACCAGGCTGCACCGTCGCGCAGGATCTGTACCTTGGCGGGCGCACCGATGGCGGCGAGGACCGCTTCGGCATCGGCCTTGGCGTCGTAGACATCCCAGTTGCGCGACGCGCCATGTACGTCTTTCGGGCCGTTCTTGTTCACAAGAAGACCAGCAATCTGCACCAGTTCTTCGCCCGGCTCGCCGCCGGTGAAGGCCGGGCCGACCTCGAACAGCGATACATCAGAGAAGCCGCGCGCCTGATTGCGGGCTGCGGCTTGCAGCAGGCCGGGCAGCAGATCGGGGCGCAGATGCGACATTTCCGACGAAATCGGATTTGCCAGCATGGTACCATCATCGCCACCGCCAAACAGGCTCGCGGCGGCCTTGTCGATGAAAGTATAGCTGACCACCTCGTTGTAGCCGAGCGACGCTGCGGTGCGACGCGCCATTTGCAGGCGGCGCTGCTGCGGGGTCATCACCGGCTTTGGTACACCGTCTGTCAGGCGCGGCAAGGGCTTGCCTTCCAGCTTGGTCAGGGAAGCAATTCGGGCGACCTCTTCAACGAGGTCCGCCTCGCCCATCACGTCCGGGCGCCAACTTGGCACATGCGCCATATTGCCTTCCAGACGGAAGCCAAGGCGCGTCAGGGTCTGGCGCTGTTCGCTTTCCGGGATTTCCATCCCCACGAGCGACTGCACGCGTTCGGCATTGAGGCGATAGGCGCGGGAGTGATCCGGCACATCGCCTGCGGACACGACATAAGACGGCTCACCGCCGCAGAGATCGAGGATCATCTGCGTGGCGCGCTCCAGACCTTCGTAGGTGAACTCCGGATCGACGCCGCGCTCAAACCGGTAGCGTGCGTCCGAATTGATTTTCAGCGCCCGACCTGTGGTTGCGATTTGCACGTGATCCCAAAAGGCGCTTTCGAGGAAGACATCCACGGTTTCGTCGGTGCAGCCCGTTTGTTCGCCGCCCATGATGCCCGCAATGCTTTCCGGGCCATTCTCATCCGAGATCACCATCTGGCCTGCTTGCAGGGTGTAGGTTTTCTCGTCGAGCGCCAGAAGCTCCTCGCCGCCAGCTGCGCGATGAACACGCAGGTTGCCGTTGACCTTGGCCGCATCAAAGACGTGCAGCGGACGGTTCTGATCAAAGGTGAAGAAGTTGGTGATATCCACCAGGGCGGAGATCGGACGCAGGCCGATTGCGGTCAGACGATCCTGCAGCCATTTCGGGCTCGGGCCGTTCTTGACGCCACGGATCAGGCGGCCAGTGAACAGCGGGCAGCCATCGATCGTGTCTTCATCGATGGTGACCTTGATCGGGCTTTCAAACTGGCCCTCAACCGGCTTGTAGTCCGAAGTTTTGAGGGTCCCCAGACCACGTGCGGCAAGGTCGCGGGCGATGCCGTGGATGCCGAGCGCATCGGGGCGGTTCGGAGTGATCGCGATTTCGATCATCGGGTCGATCTTATCCGGCGCGTTGGCCGCGAGCCAGTCAATCAGCTTGTCGCCCACGTCCCCAGAGGGCAGCTCGACGATGCCGTCGTGATCTTCGCCCAAGGTCAGCTCTTTCCAAGAGGCCATCATGCCGTGGCTTTCAACGCCACGGATTTTGCCGACGGAGAGCGTGAAATCGAGGCCCGGCACATAGTCGCCCGGTTTACACAGCACAACGGTGATGCCTTCGCGCGCATTGGGGGCGCCGCAGACGATTTGCTTTTCGCCTTCGTCGGTCATCACCCGGCAAACGCGCAGGCGGTCTGCATCGGGGTGCTGTTCGGCACCAACCACCTTGGCCAGAGTAAAGGCGCGGAGTTTGTCGGCGGGGTTCACGACCTCCTCGACCTCCAGTCCGAGGTCGGTCAGGGTCTCTGCGATCTCCTCGACGGATGCGTCCGTGTCGAGGTGGTCCTTGAGCCAGGAGAGTGTGAATTTCATCGGTCAGCGCCCTTTGGCAAAGTCATCAGGTTTGCCAAAGGCAATGGCAAAGATTCCCCCAAGGTTCAAGCCTTGCCACGCTTTGCCGTGCGGGCGGAGCGGCGGGTGCGGCGGGAAAACCTCCGCTGGCTTGGCTTAGCTCAGGGCGGCACGTGTGGCGCGAACATGCGAGAGCCAGTTTTGCAGCTCCAATGTGCGGGCACCGAGCTCCGGCAGAGAGGTCCCAAGAGCAGCGGCCGCGTCAGGGTCCGCATCGCCCGCCTCAAGATGCGTCAGCAAGGCATCCGCATTGCCAAAGGTGCCACCGCGAACATAGGCCGCGATATCCGCGAGACGCAGTTCGGGATGGTATTGTGTCCCCCAGAAATCAACCGACCCACTGGCGCAGGTGATGGCCTGAATTGGTGTATGGTCATTGCCAGCCAAGAGAACCGTATCGGACCCGAGGCTCTGCACCTCGTGGAAATGGATACAAGGCACCGCGTATCCCGACGCGCGGCCAGAGAGCATAGGATGCGCGGTGCCGGGAGAGGTCAGCTCTATGTTGCGTGCGGTGCCGATTTCGATCCCGTTGGGACAGTCCCCAACTGTGCCGCCGAGGACCACAGCCCCCAGCTGCATACCGTTGCAGGAGCCCCAGACCGGCAGGCCTTCGGCAAAGACGACCTCCATGGCATCCCGCAACGGCTTCGCCTCTGCCGAAGTGACGCCCCATGGCACGCCAGATCCTGAAAAGATGACGCCATCGACGCCACGGAGCTCTTCTGGTTGGAAAGCGGCCGCGTAGGGCGCGGTGAGGCGCAAACGCACCTCCGGTGCGAAAGATGCGAAGGACCGGACAAAACCAAAGGCCCCCGCGTGCCCCTCGGCCACCATGGCGGGTGTGTTGCTTTCAACGATCAAAAGAGTGGTCATGAGGGCGAACCTTCGCAGGCGTTAAACTGGCCTCAGCCTTGCCTGTGAGGGCCACATCAGAACCGGCTATTTGCGACCTATTGCGACGCGCCTCGCCTTCGATCAGCCGCGGTAACGCTCGGCCAAGGCCTCATCCTCGCCCATTGCCGCAAGTTTCACGTCACGGACCAGCCGGATGGTTGGCTTTGCCGCAAAAAGAATGGATCCGAAGAGAAAGAGCCACGTTCCCGCCGTCATCAAGCTCTCAAAGAAGAAGAACACCGAGCCCACGACAAAGCTGAAGGCCGCGCCAAAATCGGCCAAAGTATAGGCGATCTCGAACCGGGCAAAACGACGCCGTTTCGCCGCGCTGCCCTGTCGATGATCCTGTTCAAAAAGCATTTTCTGGGGCCTCCGGCGGTGGGACATTGTCCCTTTGAGGCTAGGGGGCCGCCAAAGAATTGCAAGGAACGCCCCGGCAAGTCGGCCTGAAAGAACAGATGCGCTGGGGCCGGTTGACTACTTCAATCGAAAACCTCGTGCGAGACGCTGGGTCTGGAGGACACTGCTGCGCTGCTCTCGTGCAGCCATGCGCCGCTGTCGAATTTCCCGCTGCGCAACCCACCCGAAGAGGCCCACAGGCAGCAAGACAAGACAAAAACAGAGGATCGCAGCCCAAGTCGGAAGGACCATGAGCGCAAGGAGGCTTCCCAACCAGACTGCCAGCGTGATCCCGACCGCTTGCCACGTTTTCATTTTACGCGAAAGCGCGGCACACCAGTCGATGTACCGCGCCAGATATAAGCCAAATAGAAACACTTAGCGGCTGAGGCCGCCGTGCAGCGTCGGCACGTCGAGGCAGCTGAAGCCGTAGTGGCGCAGCCAGCGCAGATCGCTTTCAAAGAAGGCGCGCAGATCGGGGATACCGTATTTCAGCATCGCGATGCGGTCGATCCCCATGCCGAAGGCAAAGCCTTGGTATTTCTCAGGATCCACGCCGCCAGCCGCGATCACCTTGGGGTGCACCATGCCGGAGCCGAGGATTTCGAGCCAATCGTCGCCCTCGCCAATCTTCAGCGTGCCGCCCTCCCAAGAGCATCGGATGTCCACTTCGGCCGAAGGCTCCGTGAAGGGGAAATGCGAGGCGCGGAAGCGCAGATCGACGCTGTCGACCTCAAAGAAGCTCTTTACGAATTCTTCCAGCACCCATTTCAGGTTCGCCATGGAAATATTCTCGTCGAGCGCGAGGCCCTCGACCTGGTGGAACATCGGCGTATGGGTCTGGTCATAGTCAGCGCGGTAGACACCACCCGGACAGATGATGCGCAGGGGCGCGCCCAGTTTCTCCATCGAGCGGATCTGCACCGGCGAGGTATGGGTGCGCAGCACATGCGGCGGGCGGTTGTCGCCCTCGGCACGGTGCATGTAGAACGTGTCCATCTCGGCGCGGGCCGGGTGGTGGCCGGGGATGTTCAGCGCGTCGAAGTTATACCAATCGGTATCCACGCGCGGACCTTCCTGCACAGAAAAGCCCATCTCGGCGAAAATCGCGGTCAGCTCTTCGGAGGCCTGCGAGATCGGGTGAATGGAGCCTTCACGACGCGGGCGCGTCGGCAGGGTCACGTCGAGCCATTCCGAGCGCAGACGCTCGTCAAGGGCGGCATCCCCCAAAGCAGCCTTTTTGGCGGCCAGCGCCGAGTTGATCTCGTCCTTCAGCGCATTGAGCGCCGGGCCTGCGACCTGACGCTCTTCTGGGGTCATTTTGCCCAGCTCGCGCATTTTCAGTGCCACTTCGCCTTTTTTGCCGACGGCGGCGAGGCGCACGGCCTCCAGCGCGTTCTCATCGGCTGCTTCGGCGATCTGGCCGAGGTATTTTGCTTTAAGATCGTCCATGACGGCCCCTCACGTCTCGCTTTGTTGGTCCTGCTACCACACGAGGCGTCGAAAGCAAGCGCCTCGGGGCGTTTCCGCATCCGAAGTGGCCCCCCTGCCCTATGCAGCCCCCGTCATTCGATCGCGTCACAGCGCCACAGTCGGCGCATATTCGGCAAAGTTGTGGTGAAGTCAGCAAGCCTCGCCCTTGCATGGTGCGCGCGAAAGGCCCACTTTAGCGCCAGACCTTTACGCGAGGCTTGATTTCATGACTGATCGCATTATCCGAAAGCTGACCACCATTCTGGCCGCGGACGCGGAACAGTTCAGCACGGCCATGACCACCGATGAGGTCGGCACCTTTACCGAACTTCAAGCCGCACGAGATGTGTTTTTCAAGCTGATAGACCGCCACGGAGGCCGCGTCGCCAATACGGCCGGGGATGGGCTGATCGCTGATTTCCCCTCGGTGGTAGAGGCGGTGCAATGCGCGATTGAGGTGCAACAGGAACTCGCCGCAAAAGACACAGCGCTGTCCTTTCGCATCGGCGTACACCTTGGCGATGTAATCTGTGACGGCGAGGACCTGATCGGTGAAGGGGTCAACCTCGCGGCGCGCCTGCAAACCATGTCGGAACCGGGCGGGGTGCTGATCTCGCAGCAGGTCTACGACCATGTGAAAAACAAGCTGACCATCGGGTTTGAGGACCTTGGTCCGCAGCGCCCCAAAAACCTGACCGAAGACGTCACGGTCTATCGGATTTCCATGGGAGCGCCGCGCCCCAGCCGCCCGACCCGCGCGCCTTTTTCCGAGGCGGAGCGCAGCAGCCAGACAGCACGCGTCTGGCAAGACCCCGACCCTTTTGAAGGGGCGCCCGAGCGGCAGTATTATGCGGCAGACACCGAAGAAGAAGACACAGGCCCCCTGAAGGGGATGGACAAGCTCGCTGGCCGCCGCCTTCCGCTCGACAAAGTGAGCCGCCGCCTCATCGGTGCCGCCGGGGTGATGGTTTTTCTGGATATCTTCACCGACCGAGGCCTTTGGGCCCATTGGCCGATTTTGATCTTCGCCCTGATCATCGGCCTGCGGGAAGGGCAGCGGATCACCGGTCGCAGCGAGATCGCATCGATTCCGATCAAGCTTTGGTTCATCGGCGGCTTTCTGATCTTGGTGAACCTGTTTTCGCAAAGCCCGCCGTGGTCGATCTGGGCCGTGGGTGGGATGTTCCTCTTTTCCTTCCTGCGCCGCCGCAAATCACAGGTCGAGTGACCCCACAGGTCTAATCAAACAAAGAAAAACCCGCCGAATTGCTTCGGCGGGTCTATCAGTTTGGCTGCGCCTCAGAGACTTAGGCAGCCAGTGCAGCCTGTGCCTGACGCACGATCGCACCGAATGCTTCGGGCTCGTGTACGGCGAGGTCTGCAAGAACCTTACGGTCCACTTCGATACCGGCCAGGTTCAGGCCGTTGATGAAGCGGGAGTAGGTCAGCGCTTCGTCGTGGCTACGGACAGCAGCGTTGATACGCTGGATCCACAGCGCGCGGAAATTGCGCTTACGGTTCTTACGGTCACGGGTTGCGTACTGGTTCGCCTTGTCGACGGCCTGACGGGCAACCTTGAAGGTATTCTTGCGACGGCCGTAGTAACCTTTGGCTGCCTTGATGACCTTCTTGTGACGGGCGTGAGTCGTGGTACCACCTTTAACGCGGGACATATCTCAGATCTCCTCTTAGCGGTCGTAGGGCATGTAGCCCTTGACGATCTTTGCGTCCGGCGCGGACAGGGTGGTGGTTCCGCGTGCATCACGGATGAATTTCTTGTGACGTTTGATCATGCCGTGGCGTTTGCCGGCCTGACCGGCAAGGATCTTGCCTGTCGCAGTCACTTTAAAGCGCTTCTTGGCGCTCGACTTTGTCTTCATCTTGGGCATTTCCGTCTCCTTATTCGTAGGTTCGCTACACACGCGACTCGGCATGCCACTTCGGCCGGTCGCGCGAACAGGGGTGCCCTTTACGGCACGCTTCCCGTCAGGGCAAGGGGATTCGTTCAGAGATATCGCCCGATGACGCTAAAAATCACATGCGGGACATCAGACAGGCTATAGCCGCCGGGGTTCTGCATATAGGCCCATGCAATACAGCCCCCACCCAATACAAGCATCGCCGCAGCCGTGAACGGGCTGCGACGATGTGCAAAGGCGGCAAAGAAGGCCGGCACTCCGAGCCAGGCCAGAACAAGGCCGAGCACAAGGAGGAGATCCGTATCCATACTCATAGGAGACCCTAACACACTGTCAGGGACAGACTATTATTCCGGATCAGTATTGTAAATCAGGCGCTCGTCGCAGGGCGCGATCCGCAGGATGTTTGTTGTGCCGGACACGTTAAAGGGCACGCCCGCGGTGACCACCACCTGATCCGTTTCAATCGCAAAGCCACCTGCACGGGCCGCACGGGCCGCGGCAACCACAGCGCCTTTGAAACGATCAACCTTCGGCGTGAGAACGCAGTTGCAGCCCCAGCTCAGCGCCAGACGACGCGCGGTGCCCTGTTTGTGGGTCATCGCAATGATCGGCACACCGGGGCGCTCACGTGCCGTCAGAAGGGCAGTCGTGCCAGACTGGGTGAAGCAGCAGATCGCTTTGATCTCGGTCTTTTCGGCAATCTCACGCGCCGCGGAGACGATCCCGTCGGCGATTGTGTCCCCTTTGGAATGGCGCGATGCGGAAATGATCTCGCGGTAGGTCGGGTCCTGCTCCACCTCGGTCGCAACGCGGTCCATGGTTTGAACAGCCTCAATCGGATACTGGCCCGCCGCAGATTCGGCGCTCAGCATGATGGCGTCAGTGCCTTCGTAGATGGCAGTCGCCACGTCGGAGACTTCGGCGCGGGTCGGCATCGGGCTCTCGATCATGCTTTCCAGCATCTGGGTCGCAACGATCACCGGTTTTGCCGCCGCGCGACATTTGCGGATCAGGCGCTTCTGGATCGGCGGCACGGCGGCCACGGGCAGTTCTACGCCAAGGTCCCCACGCGCGACCATGATGCCATCGGAGGCATCGAGGATCTCGCCAAAATTCTCAACAGCAGAGGGTTTCTCGATCTTCGACAGAACCGCCGCGCGGCCATCGGCCAGCTGGCGTGCCTCATAGACGTCTTTCGCACGCTGCACGAAAGACAGGGCCAACCAGTCCACACCGAGTTCGCAGACAAATTCCAGATCCGCCCGGTCTTTTTCCGACAGAGCTGCGAGCGGCAGGATCACGTCCGGCACGTTCACGCCTTTGCGGTTGGAGATGGTGCCACCGGTCACGACCACACAATCCGCGAAATCAACGCCGCATTTTTCCACGCGCAGACGAATCTTACCGTCGTTCACAAGGAGGTGCGCACCGTTTTCCAACGCTTGGAAAATCTCCTGGTGCGGCAAGCATACGCGGTTCACGTCGCCTTCTGCCGGGTCGAGGTCGAGGCGGAACTTCGCGCCCTCGATCAGCTCTTCTGCACCGTTCGCAAAGACACCAACACGCAGTTTGGGCCCCTGAAGGTCCGCAAGGATCGCGATGGTGGAGTCGAGGTCCTTTTCCACCTGACGGATAATCTGGTGCTTGACCGCGATTTCCTCGTGGCTGCCGTGCGACATGTTCAGGCGGAACACATCAGCGCCCGCCTCATGCAGCGCACGAATGGTCTCATAAGTCTCGGATGCGGGCCCGAGAGTGGCCACGATCTTGACATTGCGCGTGCGTTTCATGGGCTTTGGTTCCTCTGGCTTTCCCGTTCAAAGGGCGGTTCAATCTGGGCGCTGCGTCGGAATGCGGGTCGCTATCGGTTGCATCCTCGTCGCATGTTAACGCAAACATTTCTGTGGGTCTTATGGCTCAATTCACTTTGTGCCGCAACTCTTCTAAAGCTACGCCACCAAAGAATGACAGGCGCGTGACGGATCGATGACATACACACCCTATTTCACTCATGGCCAACCGGGCAACAGCCGCTGGTTGATTACTTGCGACCATGCGACGAACACTGTGCCGGACTTTGTGAACGGCGGCGACCTTGGCCTGCCGCCAGAGGATATGGCGCGTCACATCGCCTATGACCCGGGCGCATGGGGTGTATCCGTGGCCCTTGGCGAATTGCTGAACGCGCCCGTGATCGGCTCCAACTTCTCTCGATTGGTAATTGATCCCAACCGCGGCGAAGATGACCCGACCCTTTTGATGAAGCTTTATGACGGTACCATCATCCCGGCAAACCGCCACGCAGATGAGGCGGAGCGTGAGGCCCGCCTTGAGGCCTGCTACCGCCCCTATCACCGCGCGCTGGCAGACCTAGCAGCGACGCAGGGACCGGATGTGGTGATCATCGCCGTTCATAGCTTTACACCTCAATTGCGGGGGCGGCCGCCACGCCCGTGGGAGATCGGCATTCTCTACCCGGAGGGCGAAGCCTACTCACCCGAGGTGATCCGTGTCCTTGAGGAAAGCGGCGATCTGACCGTGGGCGACAATGAACCCTATGTGGGGTATCTGCCGGGCGATGCTATCGACACACACGCCAGCGCACATAATCGCCCCAACACATTGATCGAGTTGCGCAACGACCTGATCGCAACCGACGCCCAACAACGCGCTTGGGCGGAGCGTCTGGCTCCCGTCTTGACCGAAGCTCTCAACCGCTCCGGAATTTAAGCCCTCAGGCGAGACGCGCCATTTTGGGCAGCGGGAGCTTCACCTGCTGCCTCACCTCTATCATTGCGTGGGCGCGGCAACCGCGCTAAACGGCACCGGCATCGTTCGGCCCGATGCGTTCCTGTCCCCTGCTTTACGGAGGCTCCGACGCGCATGCAGACGCCTTACTACCTCATCGACAAGTCCCGCCTGCTCCCCAATCTGGAGAAGATCGCCTACTTGCGCGAACACTCCGGGGCTAAGGCGCTTTTGGCGCTGAAATGCTTTGCCACTTGGTCCGTCTTTGACCTGATGTCCGAATATATGGACGGCACCACCTCCTCCTCGCTCTTCGAGGTGAAACTGGGCCGCGAAAAATTCCCCGGCGAGACTCATGCCTATTCCGTGGCCTGGGCGCCGGAGGAGATCGACGAGGTGCTAGCCTCCTCCGACAAGGTGATCTTCAACACCGCCCAACAGCTGATGCGTTTTGAAACGCAAAGCCGCGACCACATCCGCGGTCTGCGCGTCAATCCGGGCGTTTCCACCTCCGGCTTTGACCTCGCGGACCCCGCCCGCCCTTTCTCGCGCCTTGGCGAACACAGCCCCGAGACCATCGAGCCCGTCGCGGATCTGATCTCCGGCTTTATGTTCCACAACAACTGCGAGAACGCCGATTTCAACCGCTTTGACGAGATGCTGACCCAGATCGAGGCCCGCTTTGGCGCCCTGATTAAGCGGATGGACTGGATCTCGCTCGGCGGCGGCATACATTTCACCGGCGAAGGCTATCCGCTCGACCAACTGGCGGAGCGCCTGAAACGCTTTTCTGGCGAAAACGAAGTACAGGTCTATCTGGAACCCGGCGAGGCGGCGATCACCAAATCCACCACGCTGGAGGTAACGGTGCTCGACACGCTCTTTAATGGCAAGAATCTGGCCATCGTGGACAGTTCGATCGAGGCACATATGCTCGATTTGCTGATCTACCGCGAAAGCGCCAAGATGCTGGAAAGCGGCGATCAGGAATGGATGATCTGCGGCAAATCCTGCCTTGCCGGTGATATCTTCGGCGAGTTCCGCTTTCCGAAGGCTTTGACCCCCGGTGACCGTCTCAGCATTCAGGATGCGGCCGGTTACACGATGGTCAAGAAAAACTGGTTCAACGGGGTGCAGATGCCCGCCATTGCCATTCGCGAGCTTGACGGTTCCGAACGGCTGGTGCGCAGCTTCACCTATGACGATTTCGCGGCGGCCCTGTCGTGATCTGACTGCACCTTGGAACGAGACAAGGTGCCTCATCATTAAGGGAGTTCTGACTTGAAGAAGAACGTTCTCATCATCGGCGCCGGTGGCGTCGCGCAAGTGGTGGCGCATAAATGCGCCCAGCACAATGACGTGCTTGGGGATCTGCATATCGCCAGCCGGACGCAGGCAAAATGCGACGCGATCATCGAAAGCGTGCATGAAAAGTCGGCGATGAAACAGGAGGGCGTCTTTGCCTCTCATGCGGTAGACGCGACGCAGTCTGCCGAGGTCGCCGCGCTGATCCGCGAAACCGGCGCCGAAATCGTGATCAACGTCGGCACCGCTTTTGTGAACATGCACGTGCTGGACGCCTGCATCGAGACTGGTGCCGCTTATATCGACACCGCAATCCACGAAGAGCCCGACAAGATCTGCGAAACCCCGCCGTGGTATGCAAACTACGAGTGGAAGCGTCGCGAGGCCTGCGCCGAAAAAGGCGTGACCGCCATCCTTGGCGCGGGCTTTGACCCGGGCGTGGTGAACGCCTATGCGCGCTTTGCCATCGACCAGATGGACGAGGTGAAGTCGATCGACATCGTCGACATCAACGCAGGCTCGCACGGCAAGTATTTCGCGACCAACTTCGATCCCGAGATCAACTTCCGCGAATTCACCGGCGTGGTCTACTACTGGGAAGACCAGCAGTGGAAAGAGACCACCATGTTCGCCTCGGGTCACGAATGGGACCTGCCGGTCGTGGGCCCCTCCAAAGCCTATCAGTCCGGCCATGACGAGGTGCACAGCCTTGCGACCAACTACCCGCAAGCCGATGTGCGCTTCTGGATGGGCTTTGGCGATCACTACATCAACGTCTTCACCGTGCTGAAAAACATCGGCCTCTTGTCCGAGCAGCCCGTGAAACTCGCCGAAGGCAATGAAGTCGTGCCGTTGAAGGTCGTGAAAGCCTGCCTGCCCGACCCGGCAAGCCTTGCGCCCAACTACACCGGAAAAACCTGCATCGGCGATCTGGTGAAGGGCGTGAAAGACGGCGAAGAGATCGAGCTGTTCGTCTACAACGTCGCAGATCACAAAGACGCCTTCAACGAAGTGGGCAGCCAGGGCATTTCCTACACGGCCGGCGTGCCGCCAGTTGCGGCGGCCCTGCTGGTAGCGACCGGCGAATGGGATGCCAAGGCAATGAAAAACGTCGAAGAGCTGGACCCCAAACCTTTCTTCACCCTTCTGGACCAGATCGGCCTGCCGACCCGCGTCATCAAGGGCGGCCTCAAGGGCGAAGACATGGCCTGGACCGACTACAAAGGCTAAGACGCCTCACAGTGAGACGAATAAAGGCAGGGACTTCCCTGCCTTTTTCTTTTCCAGCAAGCGCCTTGTCGGACGCCGCCGCCATTGCTACCTCAGAAACCAGAACCGCGAGGAGATGCACCATGACCCGCCCTGATATCGACGCCCAAACCCAGCTCGAACTCGAAGCCGCCGCCTTCCGCCGCTTGCGCAAGCACCTGATGGAAGACCGCACGGATGTGCAAAACATCGACATGATGAATCTGGCTGGCTTTTGCCGCAACTGCCTCAGCCGTTGGTATCAAGAAGCCGCCAACGAAAAGGGAATCGAGATGGGCAAGGACGAAGCCCGCGAAATTTACTACGGCATGACCATGGACGAGTGGAAAGCCAACTATCAGACGGAGGTCGGCGCGGACAAACAGGCCGCGTTCCAAAAGGCATTTGCCGAAAACGTGGGCACCGACAGCAAGAGCTGAACCGCTGGCTTGCACAAAACCTGTGCGGGCCTGCGCCTATGCAGAGCGGGCCCGCAGGCATAGCTTTGAGAGAGTAACGCATTCCGTGACCGGAGACCTCTCATGACTCGTATGCCCAGTTATTTCATTTCCCACGGCGGTGGGCCCTGGCCGTGGATGCCGCAATGGCGCGCTCAGTTCGCCCCGCTGGAAGCCTCCCTTGCGGCGATGCCCGCTGAGCTGCCGGAGCGCCCCAAAGCAATCCTCGTGATCTCTGGCCATTGGGAAGAGGACGCCTTTGCGGTGATGTCTGCGGCCCAGCCGCCGATGGTTTATGACTACACCGGTTTTCCGCGCGAAACCTATGATGTGGTCTACCCTGCCCCCGGCGCGCCTGCTCTTGCGGAACGTACCCGCGATCTGATCGCCGCAGCAGGTTTGCCAACGCGGCTTGATCCCAAGATCGGCTTTGACCACGGCACCTTTGTCCCGCTGGCGATCATGTATCCCGAGGCGGATGTGCCGCTGTTTCAGGTCTCTTTGCAAAAAGGCTATGATCCGGCGGCGCATTTCGCCCTTGGGCGCGCGCTTGCCCCCCTGCGAAACGAGGGGGTGCTGATCATCGGCTCCGGCCTCAGCTATCACAATCTGCGTGCCTTTGGCCCCGGTGCAAAAGCCCCCTCAGAAGCTTTTGACCAATGGCTGAACACCGCGCTTACGTTGCCCGCGCAAGAGCGAACCGACGCCTTGATGAACTGGGAGCAAGCCCCCTTTGCGCGCGAGTGCCACGCACAAGAGGACCATTTTGCCCCGATTTTCACCGCGCTTGGTGCTGCTGAAGATGAGGCCATGACGCGGGTCTATCACCAGAAGGACATCTTCGGCGGCGTCACCGCGTCTGGTTTCCGCTTCGGCTAACCGCACCTTTAGGCCCGCGACGCCCTGAGAGGTTCAGAGGTGAGACATCGCGCTCTGAACCTAGAGCCGCAGGTCGCTGTCCGCGACAGAGAACACCGATTTCATGTCGTAGAAAACATGATCGTCTTTGCCAAAGCGGCGAATGGGCTCAACGCCCGCTTCGATGAATTCCTTATGGGCCACGGCTAAGATAACCGCATCATAAGCCCCGGCCTCAGGCGCCTGCGTCAGAGCAAAACCATACTCCTGTTGTGCGCTCTCTGAGCTGACCCAGGGGTCATGCACATCGACGACAACACCGTATTCTTTGAGCTCAGCGATGACATCGACGACTCGGGTATTCCGGAGATCGGGGCAATTCTCCTTGAACGCCAGCCCCAGAACCAACACGCGCGCGTTCTCAATCTGCAGACGCTTCTTCAGCATTGCCTTGATCAACTGCCCAGCGACATAGGCGCCCATTCCATCGTTGATCCGACGCCCCGCCAAGATGACCTGCGGATAGTAGCCAACCGCCTGCGCCTTATGCGTCAGGTAATAGGGATCGACGCCGATACAATGCCCCCCTACGAGGCCAGGCCGGAACGGCAGGAAGTTCCATTTCGTACCTGCAGCCTTCAGGACCGCTTCGGTATCGATCCCCATTTTGTTGAATATAACCGCCAGCTCATTGACCAATGCAATGTTGAGGTCGCGCTGTGTATTCTCAATCACTTTGGCGGCTTCTGCGACCCGAATGCTCTCGGCCTTGTAGGTGCCTGCCGTGATGATTTGCGCGTAAAGAGCATCGACCTTCTCCGCTACCTCTGGTGTCGAGCCTGAGGTGACCTTGCGAATAGATGGCAGCCTATGCGCCTTGTCTCCGGGGTTGATCCGTTCCGGACTATAGCCGCAGAAGAAATCCTCATTGAATGTCAGGCCGGAGACGCGCTCCAACACAGGCACGCAGTTCTCTTCGGTCGCACCGGGATAGACCGTGCTCTCATAGATGACGATATCGCCCTTCTTGAGCACACGACCCACCGTTTCGGAGGCTTTTAACAGGGGCGACAAATCGGGCTGTTTGTGAACGTCGATGGGGGTCGGAACGGTCACAATGTAGATTTGACAGTCTGAAATATCTGCAGTGGCTGAGGCGAAGGTCAAATGCTCTGCCAAAGCCAATTCCTCCGGCTCCACCTCACGGGTGCGGTCATGCCCAGTGACAAGCTGCTCGATGCGCGTGTCGTCGATATCAAAACCGATCGTTTGGCGGATCTTCCCAAACTCAACAGCGAGAGGAAGCCCGACATAGCCAAGGCCAATCACCGCGATCTTTTCGATGTCTTGTGTCATATCTCTTCGCCTCCCCCAGAGGCAGGGAGCCTTGGCTGAAGCGAAGAGCCGCGGTCCCGTTTACTTGTCGTAGTAGTCGCGGAACCAAGCGACGAAGCGCGCAATACCGTCTTTGAAATCGGTCTGCGGGCGATACCCCGTCAGGTTCTGAAGCGCCTCCGCGTTAGCCCATGTTGCAGGCACGTCGCCCTTTTGCATGTCCATGTAATTGCGGATGGCTTTTTTACCAAGAGCCTCTTCGATCGCATCGACAAAATCTAGCAAGCGTACCTTATCGGAATTGCCGATATTGACCACACGATAGGGAGCGACGGGCGACAGGCTATCCCAGTCCGGGATGTCCTCTCGCGACGCAGGGCGCACTGGCACAGCGTCGATCAGCAAACGGATCCCGCGGACCAAGTCGTCCACGTAAGTGAAGTCTCGGTACATATCGCCGTGGTTATAAATGTCGATTGGACGCCCATCGAAGATCGCATCAACAAATTTGTAGAGCGCCAGGTCCGGTCGCCCCCAGGTGCCATATACCGTGAAGAACCGGAACATTGTCGTCGGAATGTTCCACAAGTGCGCATAGGAATGCCCCATGCTCTCGCCCGCCTTTTTGGTCGCGGCGTAGATGGTCAGCTGGGTGTCCGCCTTCTCTGTCTCCACAAAGGGCATCTCCTCATTCGCCCCGTAGACGGAGGATGTCGAGGCCATCAAGAGGTGCTGAACTTCGTGACGACGGGCGACCTCCATCACATTGAAGGTGCCAACCACATTGCTATCGATATAGGAGCGAGGGTTCTCGAGACTGTAGCGCACCCCTGCTTGACCAGCGAGGTGAACAATCACGTCCGGCTGAAAGTCGTCCGAGATGCGATCCAAGAGACCGTGATCCTCAAGCAAGCCTTCCGTGGCGGAAAAATTCGGGTTCTGCAACAGAGTGGCATGGCGACGCTGCTTTAGGGTGACATCGTAGTAATCTGTCATCCCGTCATAGCCATGAACGCGAAACCCTTCGGCAAGCAAAAGCCTCGCCAAATGGAAACCAATAAAACCAGCTGTTCCCGTAATAAGGACGCGGCGCGGCGCTTCTTGAAGGTCTGTCATGCTATTGCTTGTCTCTCTTTCTCAGCTCCGAACAGATCGGAGGAGCGGGCTCGGCGATAGATAGCTCCGCTGTCGTCAAAAATCATCCGTTCTGAACCAAATTTCTCGGTCATATTGGCGCAGTCCGCTTTTGAGGGTCGAACCCAGCATCGCTGTGGTTCCTGTCGCTGCATGCCAAAATCGCTGGTGATCTGCACCAGCAAAGGACAGGCCCCGCCTGCACCATGCTTTGCTATGATCGTCGAAATTCCGAACATAGAACTGTTGACCCAACCTAGGACGGGAAACCCACTTTAAATCGAACGTACCGTAAAATTCTTCGCTCTATTCTCGTCGTCTTAATTCTCGCAACGAGGGTCACCCGCAAAGAATGAGTCTATCCAGGATTTGCGACCTCCATAGTTGCAACTCAGGTCATAGATCAAGGTTCGATTGCCCAAACCTGCCCCCCAATTATTTGTGTGCGCGCAAAGCCATCATCTTTCGGCACGAGACACGGCAGGCCCTGCCGCACAGAAGGCCGGAATGACCCAAACCAGCAAAGCTTCGCTGGTTCTACCGAGAAAAGGTCACAGGCATGAGAAAACACTCGCAACTATCGAAACTCAGCAATGGTAGTGGATTGCGTGACTCTGTAACCTCGACATAAGACACGGCAGCGCCACATATCCCCCAAGCGCCAGCCCTGAGGAGAGATTTATGAAGTTCCGCTTTCCCATTGTGATTATTGACGAAGATTTTCGGTCCGAGAACACCTCCGGCCTCGGCATACGCGCGCTTGCTGCAGCGATAGAGGAAGAGGGCTTTGAGGTGCTGGGCGTGACCAGCTACGGCGATCTCTCGCAGTTTGCGCAACAACAAAGCCGCGCCTCAGCTTTCGTCCTGTCGATTGATGACGAAGAATTTTCGCCCGGCCCTGATCTCGATCCCGCTGTCGTGAACCTGCGCAACTTCATCGAAGAAGTCCGCTGGAAGAACGCGGATGTGCCGATTTTCCTGCATGGCGAAACCAAAACCTCGCGCCACCTGCCCAACGACATCCTGAAAGAGCTGCACGGCTTCATTCACATGTTCGAGGACACGCCTGAATTTGTTGCCCGTCACATCATTCGCGAGGCAAAGAGCTATATCGAGTATATTCAGCCCCCGTTCTTTAAGGCGCTTTTGGACTACGCCGAGGATGGCTCTTACTCGTGGCACTGCCCCGGCCACTCGGGCGGCGTCGCATTCCTGAAGTCCCCTGTGGGGCAGATGTATCACCAGTTCTACGGTGAAAACATGCTGCGCGCCGATGTGTGCAACGCGGTTGAGGAGCTTGGTCAGCTGCTGGACCACAACGGCGCCATCGGGGAATCGGAGAAAAACGCAGCGCGGATTTTCAATGCCGACCACTGCTTCTTTGTGACCAACGGGACGTCGACCTCCAACAAGATGGTCTGGCACCATACGGTTGCACCGGGCGATGTGGTCGTCGTGGACCGCAATTGTCACAAGTCGATCCTGCATTCGATCATCATGACCGGGGCCATTCCGGTCTTCTTGAAGCCAACCCGCAACCATTGGGGCATCATTGGCCCGATCCAGCGGTCGGAATTTGAGCCCGAGGCAATCAAAGCCAAGATCCGCGAGAACCCCTTGCTCAAGGACTACGACGCCGAGACCGTCAAACCGCGCATCATGACGGTGACCCAGTCCACCTATGACGGGGTGCTCTACAATACCGAAGTCATCAAAGAGGCGCTCGACGGCTGGGTGGAGAACCTGCACTTTGACGAGGCTTGGCTGCCTCACGCGGCATTTCACCCCTTCTACGGCAGCTACCACGCCATGGGACGCAAACGCGGCCGCACCAAACAGTCGGTGACCTATGCGACCCAGTCGGTTCACAAGCTGCTGGCCGGCATCAGCCAAGCAAGCCATGTGCTGGTGCAGGACGCCGAGGATACCAAGCTTGATCGGCATCTCTTTAACGAGAGCTATCTGATGCACACCTCCACCTCGCCGCAGTATTCCATTATCGCCTCCTGCGATGTGGCCGCAGCGATGATGGAGCCTCCGGGTGGCACTGCCTTGGTCGAAGAGAGCCTCGACGAGGCCCTCGATTTCCGCCGTGCCATGCGCAAGGTGGACGAAGAATACGGCAATGACTGGTGGTTCCAGGTCTGGGGCCCCGATACGCTTGCCGAAGAGGGCATCGGGCGTTCCAAGGACTGGGAGCTGAAAAAGACCGACAGCGAGGGCGTCGAATCCTCGGGCGAGGACGCCTGGCATGGCTTTGGCGACATGGCGCGCGGCTTCAACATGCTGGACCCGATTAAAGCGACCCTCATCACCCCGGGCCTCAATATCGACGGCCGTTTCGAGGAAACCGGCATCCCCGCCTCTATCGTATCGAAATACCTCGCCGAACATGGCGTGGTGGTGGAGAAAACCGGGCTCTATTCCTTTTTCATCATGTTCACCATCGGCATCACCAAGGGTCGGTGGAACACGCTCCTGGCCTCGCTTCAGCAGTTCAAAGACGACTATGACAAGAACCAGCCCCTGTGGCGGGTTATGCCAGAGTTTTCGGCCAAGCAATCCCGCTATGAGCGGATGGGCCTGCGCGACCTCTGTCAGCATGTCCATGCGCTCTATGCCAAATACGACGTGGCACGCCTGACGACCGAGATCTACCTCAGCGACCACCTCCCGGCGATGACACCAACCGATGCCTTCTCGCATATCGCGCGCCGCAAGACCGAGCGCGTGGGCATTGACGACCTCGAAGGGCGCGTAACCACCAGCCTCGTGACACCCTACCCCCCGGGCATTCCGCTGCTCATTCCGGGCGAGGTGTTCAACAAGCGGATCGTGGAATATCTCCAGTTCAACCGCGCCTTTGCCCGTGAATGCCCCGGGTTTGAGACGGATATCCATGGTCTCGTTCAAGAGGTCAGCGAAACCGGTGAAGTCCAGTTCTTTGCGGATTGCGTCGCCGAATAAGCGACCTTCGCCAACCACACGTCAGAGGGGCCTTTGCGGCCCCTCTTTCTATTTGAAAGGGTCAGGAGGGGATGACAGCCCGCCGCTCTATCGGCCATGATCCCGAAAAGGGAGCATCGCATGAGCCTGTCATCCTTCACTGAAACCGCACCGCACGAGACAGGTTTTGCCGAGGTTTATGCGCGAGAGATCCTGCCGATCTACCGCAACAGCCGTGCGGAAGCAGAAACCTTGCAAAAGCGCGCCAAGAAACGCGCCAAGATCGTGGCCGCTGTGGGGCTTTTCATCACGGTCTCGCTCCTCGCGCGTCCCCCCTTTGGCGCTGACTTGCCGCGTTGGGTGCTGCCGCTGTTTCCCGCCTTCATCTTCACTGTGCTCACCTTGATCATCGCCACCTCCGGCACCGGGGCGTTCAGTCAACGGCTCAAAGAGCAAGTCATGCCCATTCTGGCGCGCTTTCTAGAGATCAAGGCCTATCACAGCACACCGCCAAACGGGTTTGTCGATATTGCCGCACTGGAAGAGGTGAAAATCTTTAGCGCCTATGACCGCCTCAGCATCGAGGACGGGTTGGAAGGCATCTGGCGTGATGTTCCCTACCGCGTGGCAGAACTGAACTTGCGCAAACGCCGGTCTTCCTCGGAAGAGGATCGGCATAAGTACGATACGGTGTTTCGCGGCTTGGTGATGGAAATCACCTCTCCAGTTGCCCTGCCGGATACGGTGATCATGGGTAAATTCGGCAATATTCTCGACGATCTGCGAGAAACTTTTGTCCTTCCTGACCGCTACACCCCTGTTGCATTTGAGGCGCAGGATGGGGGCGAACAAGACGGGCTCCCCTTCGCGGTCTATTCCGTCAACCCGAATGCAGCCCGCGCACAATTCGGGCCGGTCTTTCTGGAAAAACTACAAGCGATTGCGCAGGATCACGCAGGCAAGGATCTCAGACTGGCGGCTGCCTTTGGCGGCACGACCTTTCGCCTGACACTCCATCGCCGGGCGGCATTTCTTGAGATCAACGCCCTGAGCGACACCGAAGAGGCCTTTGCCGAGAGCTGCCGGACCGCGCTGGCCGATATGGCCCGCCCCGCCCGGATCATCGACCTGTTGATAGGCGAGACTTGAGCGTTAGGACGTCACACCCGGCTTGGGCGGTGCCTTCGGGGAAAAGGCGCAGCGGTCGGGCTTGATGTCCAGCAGGGGCGTGCCATCCAGACAATCAAGCCCCCGCACTACAACCTCCGCGCCTTCGATCCGCACCAAGTCGACTCGTGAGGTGCCGATAGGATTGGGCCGCACGGGCGAGCGCAGCGCGAAGGTCCCCACGGTCGCCCCATCCGAACGCGGGGACTGCGTGACCAGATCACGGCGGCTCCTGTCGAGCCAATACAGAACCTCGATCTGCGCGTAGCGCTCCAACCCTGCCAAGGCTGGCTCCCATAGCGGATCAAGAACCAAGCGACACTCCGGCCCATCCGGTCGCCCCTGCCGTGGACACTCTTTACGATCGGTCCAAGGCGTGCGGATCACCCCAATGAATCGCAACTGCGCATCCTCTGGGGCAGGCAGGGTCACGGTGACTTCGTTTTTGCGGGGCGCGTCGTTGGTCATTCTGTCCAAGCCTCGTAAATTATGCAGTCAAATGCAGTCCAATTTGTCCAGTTCGTCGCATTCCACCTGTCAATTGTCGAAGCATTGCTTGCCGACACCGCAAAACCGCTCATAAATTGACCCTCGGGAAGAGTCGCAAAGGTCGGAAATTTTGCAAAGCTTGGGGGAGGCCTTTTCACTGGCACTGTCGCTGGTGGTATCAGGAAACGCCGATCTGTTCGAGATCGTCGTTCTATCCCTCCGTGTCAGCCTCTCCGCCACCCTACTCGCGCTTGTGATCGGCCTGCCGATTGGCGCCTTGGTGGCGGTCAGTCGATTTTCGGGCCGCGGCGCGGTTCTGGTGCTGATGAATGCGCTGATGGGGCTGCCGCCGGTGGTTGTGGGCCTCTTGGTCTATTTGCACCTGTCGCGGTCTGGCCCGCTGGGGTTTCTCGGCCTGCTATATACGCCTTCCGCGATGATCATTGCCCAGACCATCCTGATCGCCCCCATTGTTGCCGCCCTGTCCCGCCAAGTGCTGGAGGATCTGCACGGCGAATATGCCGAACAGTTCCGCTCGCTCTGCCTGAGCCGAGGACAGATGATCTCCGCCCTGTTGTGGGACGCGCGCTATTCGCTGCTGACGGTTGTTCTGGCCGGCTTTGGCCGTGCGGTGGCCGAGGTGGGGGCGGTGATGATCGTGGGCGGCAATATCGACCATCTGACGCGGGTGATGACCACCGCCATCGCGCTTGAGACCTCCAAGGGCGATCTGGCACTGGCGCTGGCCTTGGGGCTGATCCTGCTGGTCATCGCGCTGGGGGTCAACGCAGGCGTCCAGAGCCTGAGGATGAGCGCACGGAGGCAGGCTTATGTCTAGCATCGACACTGTTGATTTCCGCCCCAGCGCCCTGCCTGCCGAACGCTACAGGAACCTGATGCCGCTGCGCGTGCGCAACCTGTCCCTGAGCTTTGAGGACACGCCTGTCCTGCGCGACGTCAGCTTTGACCTCGCACCGCAGGGCTGCACCGTGATCATGGGGCCGAATGGCGCGGGCAAAAGCCTGCTGTTGAAACTGCTGCATGGGTTGCTCCAGCCCACCTCGGGCGAAATTGCTTGGGCTGGGCAAGACCCGATGGCAGTCACCGCGCGCCAAGCCTTGGTGTTCCAGAAACCCGTACTGCTGCGCCGTTCTGTGGCGGCGAATATCGATTTTGTCCTCAAAGCACGCGGCAAACCCCGCGCCCGCTGCGCGGAGCTGCTCGACCATGTGGGCCTGTCTCATAAGGCCCGCCAACCCGCCCGGCGACTGTCGGGGGGCGAGGCGCAGCGTCTGGCCTTGGCCCGCGCCTTGGCCACTGACCCGGAGGTTCTGTTTCTCGACGAAGCCACCGCAAGCCTTGATCCCGCCTCTGTGCAGGCCATCGAGGCCATCGTCCGCAAAGCGCGAGACCGTGACATTCGGGTGATCCTCGTCACTCACGATATCGGACAGGCGCGGCGCATGGCCGATGATGTCCTGTTCCTTCACGGCGGGCGCATTGTGGAACACAGCGCCGCCCGCAGCTTTTTTCCCGAACCGCAGAGCCCTGCGGCGCGTGACTATTTGAATGGCAGACTTGTTTTCTGACCAATGACTTAAAGGGAGACCCCATATGAAGCTGAGCCACACCCTCGGCGCGTCCTTTGTCGCGCTGACCTTTGCTGCGAGCGCCCTTGCCGCTGATCAATCCATCCTCGTGCAGTCCACCACCTCGACTGCGAATTCGGGTCTCTACGACTATCTGCTGCCGATTTTTCAGGACAAAACTGGCATTCAAGTCAATGTCGTTGCAGTCGGCACCGGTCAAGCGATCAAGAACGCCCAGAACTGCGATGGCGACGTGCTTTTGGTCCACGCAAAAGCGTCCGAGGAAAAATTCATTGCAGCGGGCTTTGGCACCGAGCGCACGGACCTGATGTACAACGACTTTGTCGTGGTTGGCCCCGCCGCTGACCCGGCAGGTGTGCATGGCATGACGGACGTCGAAGGAGCGCTGAGCAAGATTTCTGAGACCGGCGCCCTGTTCGCTTCGCGCGGTGATGATTCCGGCACCCATAAGAAAGAAAAAGCGCTGTGGAGCGCCGCTGGCATCGACACTGCCGCGGCCTCGGGTCAATGGTATCGCGAGACTGGCTCTGGCATGGGCGCGACGCTCAATGCAGGTATCGGCATGGGCGCCTATGTTCTGACCGACCGCGCCACTTGGATCAGCTTTGACAATAAGCAGGACTACGCCATCCAAGTCGAAGGCGACGATGATCTGTTCAACCAATATGGCGTGATCCCGGTCAATCCGGCGAAATGTCCCTCGGTGAACGTCGAAGGGGCAAAAACCTTCGCGGACTGGCTGATTTCCGCAGAAGGTCAGGATGCGATTGCCGCCTATAAGGTCAGCGATCAGCAACTGTTCTTCCCCAACGCGCCGAAGAACTGATACAGTCTGCGGGGCGGCCAGTCAGGGTCGCCCCAAACAGACTGCGATATGACCGAGCCCGAGTTTCCCGACCACGAATATCTGACCGTCCCCGAGCTGGCAGATTTGCTGCGCCTGAAGGAACGCAAGATTTACGATCTGGCCGCCTCGGGCGAGGTGCCCTGCTCGCGCGCCACCGGAAAGCTGCTGTTCCCGGCCGGTGAAATTCGCGCATGGATTGCTCGTGCCAAATCCGGCGGCGAAGCGGCGCCTGTGGTGCGCCCGCAGGTTTTGTTGGGCAGCCACGATCCCCTGCTCGACTGGGCAGTGCGACAGTCTCGCTCAGGGCTCGCCAGCTATTTCGACGGCTCGATGGACGGGTTGGAGCGGTTTGTGAACGGCGAAGGGATCGCCGCTGGCCTGCACCTGCGCGATGCGAAATCCGGCACTTGGAACATCCCCGCCGTACAGAAAATGGCGGCAGGCCAGAATGCGGTTCTCATCCGCTTTGCCACCCGCGCGCGCGGATTGGTCAGCCGCGAAGACGCGCCTGCGCTGGCCTCGCTCAAAGACCTCATCGGTCTGCGCCTTGCCCCGCGCCAGCCGGAATCCGGCACAGACCGCCTTTTCCGCGATCTTGCGGCGGCTGAAAAACTGGATCTCGACCGCCTCACCCTGACCGACATCGCCCGCTCTGAGGACGAGGCCGTGGAGAGCGTCCGCCGCGGGACGGCCGATGTAACCTTCGGACTGGAGGCGGTGGCCCGCGCCTATGGCCTGCGCTTTGCTCCGCTGATCGTTGAGGAATTTGCGCTATTGGTGGATCGCAAGGCCTGGTTCGACCCTGCCTTCCAAACCTTCCAGAGCTTCTGCCTTTCAGACAGCTTTGCGCGTCGCGCCGCAGAGATGGGCGGCTACGATACCTCTGACTTTGGCGCGGTGCTGTGGAACGGCTGACGGTTCAGGACCGCCAACCGAGCACCCGCCGTTCGATCAAACCAATCGCGCCAGAAGTCAGCACGCCGAGCAGCGACAGGATCACAACGCCGGCGAACAGCCGCTCCAGATCATAAAGCGATCCAGCTTCGAGGATATAGGCGCCGATCCCGTATTGCGCCCCGAGCATCTCCGCCGCGACGAGTAGGATGATCGCAATGGCGAGGCTGATACGCAGGCCCGACAGGATACCCGGCATCGCGCCCGGCAAAACGATTTTGCGGACAATCGACATCCAAGACAGACCAAAGCTCTGCCCCATGCGGATCAGCGAACGGTCCACATTGTCCACGGCGCCATAGGTGGCGACCACCGTGGGCGTGAAGGTGCCAAAGGCGATCAACGCATACTTCGACCCTTCATCGATGCCGAACCAGATCACAAACAGCGGCAGCAGAGCGATCTTTGGGATCGGGAAAATCGCTGCCGTCAGCGGCACCAGTCCCGCGCGGATATAGGAAAACAGCCCGATCAGAATGCCGACCCCCATGCCGACACTCGCCCCCAAGGCGGCCCCGACCGCGAGGCGGGTCAGCGAGGGCACCATGTGCTTCACAAACATGCCGGATTGCCAAAGCTCGATCAGCGTTGCCAGCACGTCGGAGGGTTTCGGCAAAGTCAGCGCCGAGATGAACCCCGAACGGGTGCCCCATTCCACAAAGGCGATCAGCACCAAAAACACCGCTGGCCCAACCCAGCGGCGACGTTTTGGCGCAAAGCCACCGCCCCGAAAGCGCACTTCAAGCGGCTGTTGTGCGACAGAGGTATCAGACATGCAAAAGCTCCTCATCCGCCGCGCGGGCTTCGTCTCTCATCAGGTGCCATAGGTGTTTTTGCACTTGCTCCAACTCCGCATCCGCATAAGCCCGCTCGGAGAGCGGCTTGGCGATCTCCACCACCTCGCGGATTTGGCCCGGACGGCGCGACAGCACCACGATCTTGTGACCTAGCCGCACCGCCTCGGCGAGGTTGTGGGTGACGTAGACAGCCGTAAACGGTTGCCGCTCCCAAAGGGCGACGAGATCGTCCATCAACAGTTCCCGCGTTTGGCTATCGAGGGCAGAGAGCGGCTCGTCCATCAGCATCACAGCCGGGTTCACCGCCAATGCGCGGGCGATGGCCACGCGCTGCTTCATCCCGCCTGAAAGCTGCTTTGGCAGTGCCTTGGCGAAATCCGTCAGCTTGGTCCGCGCCAGCACATCGGCAATGATCTTCTCCGCCTTCGCGCCGCGGATGCCGTGGTCTTCGAGCACGAGAGAGATATTGCCACGCACGCTGCGCCAGGGCAGCAGGGCGAAATCCTGAAACACATAGGTCAACGGATTGAGGCATCCCTCGGGTGGGGCGCCGAGTTGCAACACCCGCCCCGCTGTCGGCCGCTCCAGCCCGCCTAGAAAACGCAGCAGGGTGGATTTTCCGCAGCCCGACGGCCCCACAAGGCAAACGATCTGGCCCGAAGCCACGTCTAGTGAAATGTCCCGCAGAACCTCGGTCTCGCCATAGGAATGGCTGATCCCGTCCAGTCGAATGTCCATGAATCTCGTGCCTTTGGTCTATCGAGGGCGGCACATCTGCCGCCCCCAAAGTCAGCTGCGATTACGCGCCGATGGTTTCGACGTAGCTGGTGTCGAGGAAGGTTTCGAGGGTGATGCCCGCATCCACCAGCCCTTCGCTTTGCATCCAGGCCAGCTGATCGGCGACCGATGCCACGTTGATCGCCGCATCCTTGTTCAGACGCATGGATCCGTTGATGATCGAAGGGGCTGCCTTTTCCAACGGGCGGTCGGTGTAGACATATTTGTGGATCAGTTCGACCATCTCATTGATGGCCGCCTCGCCGTTCTGCTTGTCCACCATGGTTGCGTTGTAATCCGCAACGCCCATGCCAAACCCTTTCAGGAAGCTTTCGGTCAGGCCGCGCTCTTCGCTGGCATTCTTGGCGGAGGTGAAAACTGTCGTCACCTGATAGTCCGGCAGATAGTCAGAGACATTGCCGATGATATGCACCGCGCCGGACCCGGCAAGCGGCTTTGCGATATGGGGCACAATCGACCAGGCATCAATCTGACCAGATTTCAGCGCACCGATGACCGCGCCAACCTTTTGCAGCGGGACAAACTGCGGCGTCCCACCTTCTGCGCCCGCGATTTTCGAACCCATGTAGTGGAAGGAAGACCCCGCTGTGGTCATGCCAAAGCGTTTGCCATCCAGCGCCTTGGGCGAGGTCAGCCCGGCCTGGAAAGCCGCGTCGGAGGCGAGGATCTTCTGGCCGTCAATGCCTTTTTCCTCGGACAATGCGCCGCCGATCACCTTCACCGCCCCTTTTTGCGCGAGGCTGAGCAGGCCGCCAGAAATCGCGGTCACGCCAAAGTCCACATCGCCCGAAGCGATCGCAACCGCCATCGGCTGAGCCGCCTGAAAGAACTTCAGTTCGACATCAAGGCCTGCCTCTTTGAAGTAGCCACGCTCCAAAGCAAGAAAACTTCCGGAATGGCTGGTCAGGCTCAACGCGCCCACGACCGGTTTTTTGCCAGATGCGATCGCCGGGGCTGCAAGGCTCGATGCGGCTGCAGCGCCCATCAGCGCGAGGGTTTGTCGTCTGTTAAATGTGGTCACCGTGGTCTCCTCCCTGAGATGTGGTGTTTTGACTATCTCGACTTACCCGCGCAAATCCGCGCGGGTATCCTCCTCCAGACACTTGAGGGCCGTAGCACCGTCGCGATCCATGAGGGCTGTTTTTAAGGTCTCGTGCCGCTGCTGACGGGCAGCAAAATCAATGCGCCCTTCGCGCAAACGGGCCAGACGAAACCGGCGGGACTGGTCATAAAACCGGGCCACCAGATTGATCATCCTTGGTGACCCGCAGGCCGAAACCAGCGCCAGAACATAGGCGCGGCAGGCCTCGTCCCAATCCAGCACGGTTTCATCATTGGGGTCGCTCTGCACTGACGCTTCGCTGCGGGTCATTCGGTGATGGGCGGCGATCACGCTGGCTTCCCAGTCCACACCGCCTTCTGCCAAGGCGCGCGACAAAGCCAGCTTTTCGACTTCTAGCCGCATCATCAAAATGTCAGCCAGATCATCCTCGGTCGCAGAGGTCACCCGAAACCCGCGTTGGTTGGTGGCTTCGACCATCCCTTCGGAGACCAACATGCGGAGCGTTTCGCGCATGGAATGGTTGGAGCCACCATAACGCTGCCGCAACGCCTCGATCTTCAGCTTTTCATCCGGGCGCAACGTCCCAAAGGAAATGTCACGACGGATCGCAGAGGCCAGCATGGCAACCACAGTATCATCGTCAGTAGGGCGGCGGGAGAACAGCATTTTATCCCTGAAATTCAAAAATGTTGGATATTTTGGAACCCGTCGCCTGTTTCTTGTCAAGACGCAAATCCCGCCGCAACGCAGCAGCCGCCCCCATGCGCTTCGGCCAGAAGATACTTGACTCTTTTAAACAGGTTTAATAGCCGCAAGCTGACCAAGCATTTCCGCCAGGCACGAAAAGAGAAAAACAATGCAAGCGGGAATGGGACAATGGCACTTCGGACAACTGCTATTTCGCTCTGCGCCTTGATGGCGGCTCTGCCGGCCATGGCGCAGGTTATCGACCTTCAACCTATCGTGGTCACCGGCACGGATGCCGACGGCTTTTTCGGCGAGAGCGTGGCGCTGGAGACCGGCACGGTTGCCAAAACCGGCGATGCCATCGTCGACACGCCCCGCGCGGTGCATGTGGTGACCGCCCAGCAGCTCGCCGAACGCGGCGCCACAAGTGTTGAGCAAGCGCTGCAATATGCCTCTGGCATCGTGGCCGGTCAGTGGGGCCTCGACAACCGCTCCGACTGGACGCTGATCCGCGGCTTTGCGCCTTCGACCCTGCATGACGGGCTGAACGCGCGTTATGGCTATTACAACGACACCAAGCCCGAACCGTTTTTGCTGAACTCCGTTGAGGTGCTGAAAGGCCCCGCCTCCGGTCTTTATGGCAGCGGCTCGGTCGGTGGCGTGGTTAACACCACCTCGAAAACCGCCGCGCAAGACAGCGAGAACCTTGTGCAGGTCACCGTGGGCTCCAACGCCAAAAAGCAGATCGCAGCGGATGTGAGCGGCGACCTCAACGCTTCCGGCACCCTGCGCTATCGCTTTGTCGGCGTGCTGCGCGATGCAGAGACCCCGGTGAACTATTCGCAGGACGATGCGATTGCGCTGGCGCCCTCGATCACCTGGCGGCCGAGTGACAATACCGAAGTCACCCTGATGGCGAACTACCAAAAGAACAACGGCAGCCCGCTGATCCAATTCGCCTCGATCTACGGCACGCTTTTGCCCGCCACCGGCTTTGGCAACGGCACCTATTTCGACGACAGCCTGTTTGTCGGCGAGCCGGGCTTTGACAAGTTCAACTCCGAACAGCGCGGTGTCACCGCGATGATCAGCCACCGGTTCAGCGATGTCTGGAGCGTCAATGCCTCCGCCCGCTATCTGGAGGGCGAGGCCGAGTATCAGCATGCTTGGTGGGGCTTTGATAACTACGGCAATGGCCGCTACAACACCGATGGCACCATCAACCGCACCTTCTACCGCGCGGAGAACGAGCTGAAGACCGTCGCGCTGGACGGCTATGCCACCGCAAATTACGTGCTTGGCGGGGTGGAGATGCGCAGCATCCTCGGCGCCAGCTATTCGCGTGGCTATTACGACAGCGACACCGGCTACGGCGCGCAGGTGGCTCCGATTGATCCCTTCAACCCGACCTATGCGGGCTACCCAACGATCACCGTCACCGACAGCGACGGCACCGCGATCACCGAATGGGGCATCTATGTGCAAAACCGCGCCACCATCCAGGACCGCATCTTTGTCGACTTCGGCCTGCGCTATGGCGCGATCGAGACTGGCGCCAGCACCGGCAGCTTTGGCGCGACCTCCATCGCCGCCGATGACAGCGCCTGGACCGGAAATGCAGCGGTGATGTATCGCTTTGACAACGGTCTGGCCCCCTACATCAGCTATGCGGAGAGCTTCCGTCAGGATGTCGTCGGCAGCGATGTGAACGGCAATGCGTTCAAGCCGACCGAGGGCACCCAGTATGAAATCGGCCTGAAATATCAGCCGGTTGGCACCGACACCCTGTTTGCGGCCTCGGTCTTTGACCTTACCAAATCGAACATGACCGTGGCGGACCCCGCCAACCCCGGCTTCTCGATCCAGACCGGCGAGGCAAAGTCCAAAGGGCTCGAGTTGGAGCTGTTCCACCGCATCGGCGATGTCAGCTTTGACGCGGCCTATACCTATCTCGACACCGAGAATTCCAGCGGCGCGCGGATCGCGCAGGTGCCGCAGAATGCTGCCTCGCTCTGGGTCAACTATGAGCCCTCCGCAGGTCAGCTGCAGGGTTGGAAGTTCGGCGCCGGCGTGCGGTACAACGGCGCCGCCTGGGATGGGTCCGACACGCAGGAAACCCCGTCCTATACGCTCTATGATGCGGCGATCAGCTATGCCCGCGACAACTGGCAAGTGGCGCTGAACGTGCAGAACCTCACCGATGAGTTCTACATGGGCACCTGCCAATCCGGCGCCTGCTACTTTGGCGAGGGGCGCAATGTGGCGCTGACCCTGACCTCCAAGTTCTGATCTGAACGCCTTGCCCCCGGACCCACATGAGGCCCGGGGGCTTTTCCCGTTTTGCCGAAAGGCCCCGCCCATGCGCCTCTTGTCTCTTCTGCTCCTGGCCTGTCTCGCCGCCCTGCCCGCGCGCGCCTCGGAGTTTCCGGTGACGCTGGACCATCTTTACGGCAGCACCACGGTCACGCAGGAGCCCAAGCGGGTGGTGTCGCTCAGCTTCATCGGGCACGATTTTCTGCTGTCCTTGGGCGTGGTGCCTCATGCGCTGCGAAAATGGTATGGCCCGCATCCCTATGGCGTCTGGCCTTGGGGGCAGGCGGCCTTGGGCGCGGGTCAGCCCATCGTGATGCAGGGCGAGATCGACATTGAGGCGATTGCCGCGATGGAGCCTGACCTGATCGTCGGCCAATGGTCCGGCATGACCGCCCGCGACTATGCGCTTCTGTCGCAGATCGCCCCCACCCTGCCGCCCGCGCCGGAGGCGGGTGACTACGGCATGCGTTGGCAGGACATGCTCATGCGGCTGGGCCAAGTCACTGGCCGCGCTGAGGCCGCGGAGGCCACCATCGCCGATCTGGACGCTCGCCTACAGGCGATCCGCGCCGCCCATCCGGATTGGCAAGGCGCCAGTGCTGTGATGGTCTGGGCCGGCACCTCCGGCGCCTATACCGCGCAGGACATTCGCGGCAAGTTCCTGATCGACCTCGGTTTTGTCATGCCCGAGGCGGTGCGTGTCCAAGGGCTGCTCAACCAATCCTATGTCACTGTCGGCGACGAAGACTTGGCCGATCTCGACGCCGATGCGCTGATCTGGCTCGACGCTGGTGCTGGTATCGACCGGATCAACCGCCTGCCGCTGCGCCCCTTCCTGCGCGCCTATGCGGAAGGGCGCGAGATTTATTCCGACATGATGCTCTCTGCCGCCCTCTCCCATTCCAGCCCGCTGAGCCTGAATTACGCGCTCGACACCCTCGTGCCGCTGCTTGAACAGGCGATCGACGGCGATCCCGCAACCGAGGTTTCCTCCTCCCGTGCGGCAGGCATCCTGCCCAAAGGGGCGTCCAATGACAGCTGAGGTGACCTCCCTGCCGCAGCCCCGCCCGCCGCGACTAATTTGGCTGGCGGTTGGCTTTGTTGCCTTGGTCCTTTCGGTGATCCTGTCGCTCAGCCTTGGCAGCCGCACGCTGGAGGCGCAGACCTTCTGGCGCGCCTTCACCCAGTTCGACCCGAGCCTTGCCGACCATGTCGTACTGCGCCAAATCCGCCTGCCGCGTGTGATCGGCGCGATCTTGTGTGGCGGCTGCCTTGGTGTGGCGGGGGCCTTGATGCAGGCGCTGACCCGCAACCCGCTGGCCGATCCCGGCCTGTTGGGGGTCAATGCAGGGGCCGCCCTTGGGGTGGTCATCAGCACCTATCTGCTGCGCCTGTCCGACCCGGCCCAGTTCTTCTGGAGCGCGCTTCTGGGGGCCTCCCTCGCAGCCGCTCTGGTCTTTCTGCTCGGTGGCCGGACGGCCTCTCAAACCGGCCGACTGATCCTCGCAGGCGCCGCCGTCAGCGCTCTGTTCTTTGCGCTGATCCGCGGGCTCTTGCTGGTCAGCCGCGCCTCGCTTGAGGTCTATCGCATCTGGATCTTGGGCGGTTTTGACAATGTGACGTTTGAGATGGTCTCGGCCCTGTCGCCCTTTATCCTTTTGGGGCTCATGCTTGCGATTGCCGCCGGATTTGGCCTCAACGCGCTGCAATTGGGCGAAAGCACCGCGCAGAGCCTTGGGGTGCGGGTTGGGTTTCTACAACTTTTGACAGGCCTTGCGATTGTGCTCTTGTGCGCGGCCTCGGTGGCGATGGCGGGGCCGATTGCCTTTGTCGGATTGATCGTGCCGCATCTGGCGCGCGCCACCGCCCCCGCCGATATGCGCTGGCTGACGCTTTATAGCGCGGTTTACGGCGCGGTTTTGATGCTGCTCGCCGACCTCGTGGCCCGCGCGCCGCTCTTTGGCGGCACCATGCAGGCCGGGGTGATGTCGGCGATCCTTGGCGGGCCGGTGCTGATCTGGCTGGTCCGCAGTAAGGGAGTGCGCCGTCTGTGACCTATGTTCTTCGGCTCCGTCATCTGTCGCTGATCGGACGGCGTCGGCATCTCCTTTTGGCGTTTTTGCTGCTGGCCCTTGGCCTTGGCTGCGCGATTGCGGCCCTGAACCTTGGCAGCTATCCCGTTGGCCTCTCGGATCTGCCCGCCGCCTTGCGGGGCGCGCTGGGGCCGATCCCCGAGATGGTGCTGCTCGACACCCGCCTGCCGCGCGTTCTGGTGGCGCTCGGAGCCGGGGCAGCGCTGGGGTTGTCGGGGGCGATCTTCCAGTCGATGCTGCGCAACCCGCTCGCCTCGCCCGATGTGATCGGATTTAACGCGGGCGCCAGCTGTGGCGCGGTGCTGGCAGTGCTGATCTATGGCTCTGCCCGGATGGTGCTGCCCTGGGCCCTGGGCGGAGGTCTTCTGACCGCGACCCTTGTGCTGCTGCTCGCCTGGGACCGTCGCCCGGGCGGCGGGCTCGACCCCTATCGGCTGATCCTGATCGGCATCGGGGCGAGCCTCACCTTGGGCGCGACGGGCGATCTGTTGATGAGCATGACGGATGAGAACCGCGCCGCCGATATGGCGCAATGGCTCACCGGCACGCTCAACGCGCGCTCCTTGCAGGATGCGGCGCTGATCTGGGGCGGGCTTGCCCTGCTGACCCCAGCGCTCCTGTGGCTGCACTTCCCGCTGAGCCGCCTGACCCTGAGCGACGACATGGCGCAGAGCTTTGGCCTGCCCTTGCCCCTGTTGCGGCTGAGCCTGACCACGGTGGGCGTGCTGCTGACCGCCCTTGCGGTCAGTGTGGCGGGCCCCTTGCCCTTTGTCGCCTTTGTCGCGGGGCCGGTGGCGCGGCGCCTTCTTGGCACCGGCGCGCCGGTGCTGCTCGCCGCCGCCCTCATTGGCGCTTGTGTCACCCTCGGCGCCGATACCGCCGCGCGCCTGTTGCCCGTGATCCAACTGCCTGCCGGTGTCTTCACCGCCCTCTTTGGCGCGCCCGTGCTGATGGGCCTGCTGATCGCCCAAGCCCGCAAAGGAAAGCTCTGACATGACCGTCGCCCCTCGCCTCTCCGCCAAGGACCTCAGCGTCAGTTTTGCCGCGACCCCGGTGCTCGACCGCCTGTCGGTGGCGCTGCCCGACGGCAAGGTCACGGCCATCGTCGGCCCCAATGCCTGTGGCAAGTCGACCCTGCTGCGCAGTCTGGCCCGCCTACAGCCTGCCGGGCGCGGGCAGGTGGTCCTTGATGGTAAGGACATCGCCAAGGAGAACAGCAAATCGGTGGCCAAGCGGCTGGCGATCCTGTCGCAATCTCCCGTCGCCCCCGAGGGCCTCAGCATCCGCGATCTGGTCCTGCGCGGCCGCACCCCGCATCAAAGCGCCTGGCGGCAATTCTCGCGCGAGGATGCGGCGGCGGTGGATCACGCGCTGGAGGTCACCGGGCTAAGGCCGCTCGCCGACCGCGCGCTTGATACGCTCTCGGGCGGGCAGCGCCAGCGGGCCTGGATCGCCATGGCACTGGCGCAGGACACCCAAATCCTCTTGCTGGACGAGCCGACCACTTACCTCGACCTGCCGCATCAGATCGAGCTGTTGCAACTGGTCCGCGACCTCAACCGCCACACCGGGCGCACGGTGGCTATGGTGTTGCACGACATCAACCTCGCCGCGCGCTACTGCGACCATGTGATCGCCCTCAAAGGTGGCGTGGTCCAGAGCCAAGGTGCGGTGGCCGAGGTGATCACCGAGCGCCTGATGGCGGAGGTCTTTGACCTTGCCTGCACCATCATCGCCGATCCGAACCACGGCACCCCTCACGTCATCCCCAACTGAACCCCTCCAACCAAAAGGCCTGCGCATGTCCATGATCGACCGTTTCACCTTTGCCGCACAGACCCCGCTGCCGGGCCTGCCGTTTGCCACCATCCAACCCGTGATCCGCGCCCGCGCGGCCGATCATGACCTGCCGATCCTGCGCGACGAGGAGGGCGAAATCTGCATCGAGACCGCCTATGGCACCTATGCCTTTGTGCAGGAGGCGGCGCAGACGCGGGTCGAGATCGGCTCGGGCCGGGCCGATTGGCTTTATGTGCTGAAGGAGAGCCTGAGCGACACCATCGCCGAGCTTTCCCCCGCCGTAGCTGCCGCGATCCGCTGGTCGGATGCGGCGGCCAGCGCGGGCAATCTGCCGCCGAATTTCCAGTTCATCACGGTGGAGGAAGTGACCCGCATTCCCGGCGGCTTCCTGCGGGTGCGTGCGGTGGCGGAGGACCTGAGCCATTTCACCCCTGACGCCATCCACTTCCGTCTGGCACTACCCGACCCCGACCTCGCCTATCCCGAATGGCCGAGCCTGTCGGACAAGGGACTGACTCTCTGGCCCAAGGGGGCGGCGACCCTGCATCGTCCGGTTTACACGGTGCGGGAAATGGATGTCGCCACCGGACGCTTGGTCTTTGACGTGTTTGAACATGAGGGCGGGCGCGCCACCGAATGGGCACGGACGGTCACGCCCGGCACCCGTGTTGGCCTAACTGGCCCCGGCGGCGGCGGCATTCCTGAAACACGCGCCATCGCGCTTTTTGCCGATGAAACCGGCCTACCCGCCGTTGCGCGTATCCTGTCCGCTCTGCCACAGGAGGCAACGGGACATATCGTGCTGGAAATGACCGCCCCCGTTTCCGAGGCCTATGCGCTGCCACATCATCCTGGCTTCACAGTTCAACGCGTCTCGGCCGGGACCGACAACACACTCGCCCACCATGCGATTGCGGCGACAAAAGCGAATCCTGAGCAGATGATCTGGTTTGCCGCCGAAAAGACGGGCGCACAGGAATTGCGAGCCCATCTCAAAGCCTCCGGTCGCGGAACGAAGGAGCATTATATCGCCGCCTATTGGACCAAATCGCCAGAGTTAGACCCTGAATGAGGTTGAGCATCCCGTAGTCAAACTCGCCCAAGGGCTTAACTTGACAAAAATACTATGCTACCTTAGGCGATGACTTTCGAGCGGGCCACCTTCTCCCGCTCACCTACTAGCCAATCACGGGATCGCCTTTGCGTACCTGTGTAGCCAAGCCAGATTTGCCGCCCTTCTGCGCCAAACCGACGCCACTCGCTGCTACACGGAGTCCCGAATGAAGACGCCCCTCGCTCTTGCCGCTTTCCTTCTGTTGCCGACGTCAATGCTGGCGCAAGAGGCCGCACCTCCCGTTCCCGCGCTCGCGACGGAATTGACCTCACCAGAAGCCCCGGCTTTGCCAAACGCTCCTGCCTTTTCGGCCCCGGTATCAGAGCTTGCTTCCACTGAAGCCACCCCTTTGCCAGAGCAGACGCAAACGCCTGAACCCGCATCCGATGCCGTTTTGCCCCAACAAGATATGCAAGCCATGGCGCAGGACGCAGTTGATGGGGCCTTGCAGTTTCTCAAGGATGGCGGTCCGTCCATTTGGGCAATTGCCGCGCTTTCTGTCATCACCTTTGCCTTGATCTTGTGGAAGATTTGGCGCCTCGCCTTGCTGGGGGCTTGGGCGCGTGGCAAGGCACAAAAGGCTGTAGCCGCTTATGAAGCAGGTGACAGCGACCGCGCCCTTGCGCTTGTTCTGGGGCGGCGCGGTGTGCGGTCCAAAGTGGTCTCAGCCGCTCTGAGCGCCCTACGTGGCCTGCCAGAGGATCACGCCCGCGAAGAAACAGCTCGTGTCGCCAAACGAGAACTCGCCAGCGCTCGGGCGGGCCTTGGCGCGCTTGAGCTGATCTCCACCATCGCGCCACTGCTTGGACTATTGGGCACCGTGATGGGGATGATCGCGGCCTTTCAAGCGCTGCAAGCTGCAGGATCCAAAGCGGACCCTTCCATGCTGGCCGGGGGCATCTGGGAAGCCCTGTTGACCACAGCCGCTGGCATGGCCGTCGCAATCCCCGCCTCCGCCGCATTGACCTGGTTCGAGGCGGTGATCGACCGCATTCGCCGCGATGTGGAAGACGGGGCCACGCGTCTTTTCATTAGCCCAAAGCCGCAAAAACTGCGCCTCGCCGCCGAGTGACCCGGGATGTTCGTTGACACCCCGGTACGCCCTCGGCGCAAACCGAGCTTGACGCCGATGATCGACGTGGTGTTTCTGCTGCTGGTCTTTTTCATGCTGGCCTCGCGCTTTGGCGTCGATGCGGCACTTCCGCTGCCGCTGGCAACCGGCGGCGGGGCCTATTCCGGTCCGCCGCGCCTGATTGATGTTGGCCCCGAGACGCTCTTGCTGAACGGCCGACCGGTGGACGAACAAACACTGGAGGCCGCTCTTACGCCGCTGATGGATGCCAAGACGGATATGCTGATCCTGCGCGGGCGTGACGGTGCGAGCCTACAGCGGATCGTCACCCTGACCGAGCATCTGAAGGCCGCTGGCTTTACCTCGGTCGTCTTGGTGGAGTAGCCCGATGGACCTCAGCGACGCCCCTCGCCGCCCGCGCGCGGAATCTATCGTGCCGATGATCAACGTGGTCTTCCTCCTGTTGATCTTCTTTTTGATGACCTCGCGCCTTGCGCAACCTGATCCGTTTGAGGTGATCCCGCCCACCGCCGCATTCGACCGTGCGCCAGAGGCTGAGGCGACACTTTATGTCGATAAATCCGGCCGTCTCTCTTTTGACGGTGCCGAAGGAGAGGCCGCAGTGGCGCGGCTTGCTTCTGTCGCCGCACCAGACGCCGTGATCCAATTGCGCGCCGACGCCAATCTGGAAGCTGCAAAGGCCGCGGCCCTTTTGACCCAACTGGCTGCAGCCGGATTGGCCCGCGTCGAATTGGTGGTGTCCCCGAAATGAAGCGTTGGATCGAAGGTGGTATTTTCGCGGGTGTCGCAGTCTGTGCCCATGTGGCTTTGTTTGCCAGCGTGCCCAACCAAGGCAGCGAGGCTGGAGGCATCGGCGGCGATTATGTGGCCTCAATCGCCGGAGCCGCGCCAACGGTTCGCGAGATGGTTCAGCGCTGGGAAACGCCACCAGAAGCGCCGCCGATTGAGCAGGAGCTTAGTGACCTCCCCGATGTGGAGGCCCCGCCACCGCCGGACATGCCACAACTGGACGCGACACCTGCGCCCCGCGCCGAGGTGCAATTGGCGCTGACACCACCAGAGACGCAAAGTCTGCCGGATATCGACACGGCGACGGCCGCACCGCCCCCTGAACCAGAACCAGAGCCTGAGCCTGAGCCTGAGCCTGAGCCTGAGCCTGAAAAGGCCAAACCTGCGGAAACCACAACCGCCGGACGCGCAGAACAACGGGCTGCGGGATCGGGCGGATCTGCTCAGGCTGGCCTCTCGGGCAAAGCCAAGGTTGCAACCGCGAACAAAGGGCAACTCGCCAAGCTAGAAGCCGTATGGGGGGCGAAAATCCGCGCCCGCGTGGAACGTCGCAAACGCATCCCCCCCGGTGTCAGAGGACAAGGACGTGCAATCGTGACATTGACGGTCAGCCGTACAGGCCAGTTGGTCGCCTATCGGTTGTCACGCTCCTCAGGTGTGGCCGCGTTTGATGAGGCTGCCCTGCGCGCCGTCGCCAGCGCGCGCTCCTTTCCGGCCGCGCCAAACGAGCTGACGGCAGCGCAATATCAATTCAACCTGCCGATCAGCTTCAGCCGCTAGGGGCGCTTAGGCCCGGCGCCCTAAGAGCCAGATAAAGAACAGCCCCCCCACGAGCCCGGTGACCACCCCGATGGGCAGGTCTTCGGGCGCCAGAACGGTGCGCGCCACAATATCCGCCCAGAGAAGGAAGATGCCCCCCACCAGCGCCGAGGCGGGCAGCACCACTCGGTAATCGCCGCCACAGATCAACCGCACGATATGGGGCACCATCAGGCCGACAAAGCCGATGATGCCAGAAAAGGCCACCATCACCCCGGTTACCAACGCACCGACCACAAAGCTCGCCAGCCGGAACCGCGCGACAGCGATGCCGAGGGTCGCGGCCGTCTCGTCCCCCACGGTCATCGCGTTGAACTCCGCCCGTCGCAGCCAAAGCCAAAGGCTAGCGCCAAGCAGCACCGCCAAAGGGTAGCCCAGATGCGCCCATTGCGCGATGCCGAGCCCGCCGAGCATCCAGAACACCACCGTATGGGCGGCCTTGGGATCGCCGAGGAAAATCAACATATTGGCCCCGGCCATCACGATAAAGGACACCGCCACCCCCGCCAGCACCAGCCGATCCGCCGAGGTGGAGCGGGTGAACTGCGAGACCGCCAGCACGATCCCCGTCGCCCCCAGCGCCCCGACAAAGGCAAAGAGCGGTACGGTAAGGGTGCCGAGGAACAGGCCTGTGTGCAGCAGGGCCAGAATAGCCCCAAAGGCGCCGCCAGAGGAAATCCCCAATAGATGCGGATCAGCGAGCGGGTTGCGGGTCACCGATTGCAGGCTCGCCCCCACCAGCGCCAATCCCGCCCCCACCATCACCGCCAAAAGCGCGCGGGGCGCCCGGATCTCCCAGACGATCGCCTCGCGCCCGGCGGACCAGGTTTGCTCTACCAGCCCCGGCCAGAGCTTGTTGGCGACCACGCCCCAGACGGTGCGCGTCTCCACCGGAACCGCCCCAAGGCTGATGGCTGCGGACAGGGAGACCACCAGCAGCACCAGCGCCAAGGGCAACAGCAGCCGCTCCCGCGCGAGGCGAAGGCCGCGCGGCGCAGGAAGGGCGAGGTGGCTCTCCGTGTCCTGCATCCCTCACTCCTCGCGGAAGGCGGCGGCGAGGGTCTTCACCGCCTTGATGTTACGCGGCCCCGGGGTGGCCTCGACGTATTCCAGCGTGACAAAGCGGTTGTTCTTCACCGCGTCGATCCCCGCAAAGGCCGGGTTGTTCCGCATAAAGTCCCGTTTCTGCTCGGCAGTCACATCGCCATAGTTCACGATCACCACGATCTCCGGGTTGCGCTCCACCACCTCTTCCCAAGTGACGGTCGCCCAGCTTTTCTCAAAATCATCCATGATATTGGTGCCGCCCGCCGCCTCGATCAGCGCGGTAGGCATGGCGTAACGACCGGCGGTAAAGGGCGTATCCTCGCCACTGTCATAGACAAAGACGCGCGGCGCATGGGCCAGGGACGCGAGGCCTTGGGTGAAGGTGGTCAGCTCTGTGCGATAGCCCTCGACCAGCGCCTCGGCCTTGGCAGAGACATCAAAGATGCGCCCGAGGTTCAGAAGGTCGTTATACATGTCCTCCATGCTGACCTTGGGCTTGTCGCCGATATGGATGCAGCTCTCGGTGAGCTCGTAGACCTTGATGCCAAAAGGCGCGAGGGTCTCGGGCGTCACCTCGCCGCCGACCTTCATGCCGTAGTTCCAGCCGGCAAAGTAGAAATCCGCATCGCCCCCGATCAGCACCTCTTTAGTGGGATAGCGCTCGGCAAGTTCCGGCAGCTCGGCCACGCCTGCGCGCATCTCCTCGTCGAGGGTCTTCCAGCCGGAGACACCGGTATAGCCCGCCATGTGATCCGCAAGCCCGAGGACCAGCATCATCTCGGTCAGGTTGACGTCATTGGAGACCGCCGCCTGCGGAACTGTGTCGAAGGCGACGCTGCGACCGCAGCTTTGCACGGTGGTCTCCGCAAGGGCGGTGGTGGGCAGGAGGGCGAGCGCCAAGAGAACGTGTTTCATCAGATCGAGTCCTGAGGGTTGGAAAGGTGAAAGGTCAAATGATCGCGGCCCGCGCGCTCCAGCCGGTCGCGGCGGGCGATGACGCCAAAGGCCCGCGAGACATGCGCCTCGCAAAGCACCTCGGCGGGCGGGCCAAAGGCGGTCATGGTGCCGCCGGTCATCAAGAGAATGTCGTCGCAGATCTCCTCCGCAAGATTGAGATCATGCAGCGAGGTCACGATGGTCAGATCGAGGTGACGCAGCAGCGCCAGAAGGTCGAGCTGGTGGCGGATGTCCATGTGGTTGGTCGGCTCGTCAAGGACCAACACCTGCGGCTCCTGCGCCAAAGCGCGGGCCACCATGACCCGCTGCCGCTCGCCCCCCGACAGGTTGCCGAAGCTGCGCGTGGCAAAGGCGGTCAGGTCCATGGTGGCAAGGGCAGCGGCAATCACTTGCGCATCGCGCGCCCCGACGGCGGCCAGACCCTCGCGATGCGGCAGGCGGCCCAGGGCGACGATCTCGCGTACGGTCAGGCCAAAGTCAGTAGGCTGCTCCTGCAATACGGCAGCCACCCGGCGGGCAGCCTGCTTTGGCGCCATCGTCCATAGGTCCTCTCCGCCGATCTGCACTGTTCCGCTGTGCGGGCGGTTCACGCGATATAGCACCCGCAACAGGGTCGACTTCCCCGCGCCGTTTGGACCGACCACACCGAGGATACGCCCCGCCCCCAACTCAAAGCTGGTCTCGTGCAGCACCAGGGGCGCGCGGCGCGCAGGGGCCCAGGTGATGCCCTGCACCTGCACGGATGCTGCCTGCGCGGCGGCAGGCTCAATAGAAGACGAAGGGCGCATGGCCACCATCTGCTCCACATCTGCGGGCAGGGGATCGGAGAACGCCGGACGGATTTGACCCACAGAACACGGGGTCACAATGCGTAAAGGCCGCTCGCCGGGACACCCCGCCCGGGTTCAACTTCGGATCTGATGGCAGGTCTCCTGACTTGCGGATCGTCACTTCCCTGCGCCTTCCCGAAGCCTTGCGCTTCAGTGGCCCGTTGCAGGGTCGTTCACCGCTCACAGTTGCGGGGGCAGTCACGGGTTCGGCGCCTTTTGGCTACACCTCACCGTATTCCCTTTTCATCCCCCGCGCATCTGAGGCGCCGGGGAACCATCGTCGCCAGTGATGCGGCAGGGCGCGGCGCAAGTCAACCCGCCGGGGCGTCGGAAGATTCTGAACGGCCGTGGGAACAAAGATCGCGCCGCGCCGTTATCCCCTCGAAGCCCGCAGCGAGTGGGCACTGTAACACGGCAAAGGAGACACCCCATGCTTGGTTGGGCACTGACATTCCTAGTGATCGCACTGGTCGCGGCCGTCTTTGGCTTTGGCGGCATCGCCAGTGCCTCGGCCGGGATCGCACAGATCCTCTTCTTCATCTTCCTCGTGATGTTCGTCGTCGCGCTGATCTTCCGCGCAGTGCGTGGATGACATGTAGCGCAGACCACTGACACCACGATTGGAAAGGATTGAAGACATGACGACCGCATTGAACGTAAAACCGCAAATCGCACCGGTGGAAACAGGTGTTAGGGACACGACCCCGATCGCCGAAGGGCTGAGCGACGTGCTGGCGGATACCTACCGCCTGACGCTCAAGACCCATATCTACCACTGGAACGTGGAAGGACCGCTGTTCTTCTCGCTGCACAACCTCACTGAGGAGCAGTACCAGAACATGTTCGCAGCTGCCGACGAATTGGCAGAACGCATCCGCGCGCTGGGTCACCTGACCCCGGCCAAGATCAAGGGCGTGCTGTCGGACAGTATCGTCGACGATCTGGGCCAGATGCCGAGCGCTGGCGAGATGTGTAAGGACCTAGAAAAGGATCACATGCGTCTGGCCCACCGCCTGCACGCGCTGATCGAACTCGCGGAAGCGCGCAAGGATATGGTGACGGGCGACCTTGCCACCGAACGCGCAGCCTTCCACGAGAAAGCGGCTTGGATGCTGCGTGCTTTGTCTGCCTCGTAAGGACGCACGTATCCACTAAGAAGCCCTGCACTCCCCCCGGTTTGCAGGGCTTCTTTATATCTGGCGCCTTAAAACGACGCCGGCCTGACAGAATGAACGGACGTCTAGCAGAAACAAGAATACCCCGCACTGGCGTGCAGTGCGGGGATCTGTCTGGACCTGTCGCGATGATCAGGCTTTGAGCGTATCCGTCGACGCAAAGAACATGGCTTGGCTCACGGCAGAGATAACCTGTTCCGGCACATAGGGTTTTGCGATCATGAAGGCCGGCTCGTGACGCTCGCCCGTCAAAAGACGCTCGGGGAAGGCGGTGATGAAGATCACCGGGATGTCGCCCATTTCCTCAAGCAGGTCAGCAACTGCGTCGATGCCGCTGGAATTGTCAGCCAATTGAATGTCGGCAAGGATCAGGTCCGGGCGTTCCTTTTGCCCCAGTTTCACGGCTGCTTTGTGGGTGCGGGCGATACCGGTCACCTCATGGCCCATCATGTTGCAGATCCCTTCGAGATCCATGGCGATAATCGCCTCGTCCTCGATGATCATGATGCGGCCTGTGACGGATTCTTGCATCTCGTCCCGCGCAAGTTGGATCAACCGCGCGGCTTCTTCTGTGTCGCTGCCCATGATGGTGCCGATCTCGCTGGTCGAAAACCCTTCGACCGTGTTGAGCAGCAGCGCCTCTCGGGTGTTCGGCGTGAGCGATGCCAGGTGCTTCAGCGCCTGAGCGCGTGGGCCCTCGTCCAACTCGGCCACGGGCTGACCGGAGCTGTTCCAGATGCCGTGGAAGACTTTGAATAGGGCGACCTTGCCGCCCAGCGTATGCGCATCAAAACAGGATGGATCGGCGAGGATCGCCTCCAATGTGGAGCCGGCGTAAGTATCGCCGGAGGACTGAGCCCCAGTCAGCGCCCGCGCATAGCGGCGCAGATAAGGCAGATGAGGCGCGATCAGGTCAGACAGAGTGAGGGTTTGTCCGGTGGTCGGGGTCGACAATTTTTTTCTCCTGTCATCAATATTTCTTGGAACAAACGCGGCGCACGGGTGTTTGTTCCACAGAAAAGCAAATTTTGCTTACCCACGAAAGTAAGGTGTAGCGGGAGAGACGAATGGCGCAGCGGCTCCATAAACAGCCATGGGAAAACTTGATTGATGAGAACCTGAAGAAGGTTTTCGAGGAAGATGCCAAAGCGGATCTGCCGCAGAACCTGATGGATCTGCTGGATCAGCTCGACAAAATCCCAGTTCCCCAAAATCCGGCGGCAACGGATCAAAAGCCGTCGCAGTCTCAGGAGGAGGCTGAATAATGGACAGGTTGGACGCGAAGACTGAATTGACCAGTCATATGAAGGTGCTGCGCGCTTTCGCCATGAGTTTGACGCGCAACGATGCAGCCGCAGACGACCTTGTTCAAGACACCGTGCTCAAAGCCTGGAGCAACCTTGATAAGTTCCAGGAAGGCACCAACATGCGGGCGTGGCTGTTCACGATCCTGCGCAACACCTTCTACTCGAACCGACGCAAAGCGGTGCGTGAGGTGGAAGATACCACTGGTGCAATCACCGATAGCCTGTCGGTCAAACCCGCGCATGACGGCCGCCTGCAATTGGCAGAATTTCGTGCCGCCCTCGCGGAGTTGCCGGTCGAGCAGCGCGAGGTTCTGACCCTTATTGGTGTGCTGCAATATTCCTATGAGGAAGCGGCCGAGGTGTGTGGCGTCAAAGTTGGCACCATCAAAAGCCGCCTGAACCGAGGTCGCGAGGCCTTGGCCGTGAAGATGCAGATCAATGACTCGGATCGGATGGAATTGACCGACGCCGCCACCCACGCTGTCGTTGCTGCAAGCAGCGGAACGGCTGCGTGAACAGGCCGGTGATGTCTCCTCTCGCGGCCGGGAGCAGTGAAGGTGCCGCAGCAAGCGGATCCGACGATCCGATCCTTTCTCATGAACATGACGTGCCCAAGCCCCTCGCTTGGACACGCAGCCTGTCTGTTCGGCTTGCGATCTTATTGTCCGGGGCCCTGCTGCCGCTCGGCCTGATTGCGGTTGACCAGACGGTCCGCCTGCAAAATGAGGTGACAGAGTCCAACAACCTCAGCCTTCAGGCGCTCACCTCGGAGTTTGCTCAAGAAGAGCGCGAGGTCATCAAATCCGCCTTCTCTGCTGCCGAGACACTGGCATTGACGGTGCCGGAATTGGCGGATGATCTGACGAAGTGCCGCTCGCTGATGACCCGGTTCATTGATGCAACCGACGACCGGTATAGTTTTGCCGGGTTTCTTCCGCGTGATGGCGTTATGGACTGTGCCTCTGGCGATTTGACGATCGACTACTCGGACAACCCGGACTTTCCGGAATGGATGAAGACGCCCGCGCGCCACGTTCGCGTCAATTCCTACAGCCCGATTTCCGATAGCGCCGTTTTGATCATCTCTGAGCCGGTGTTTGATGCCAATGAGACCTTCATTGGCAATCAGATCATCCACGCGCCGCATCACAAGATTGATGAGGATTTTCAGGTCCGACTGGGCGACCGCCCGATTGACCTTGTGACCATCAGCTCGGACGGAGATATCCTGAGCTCCTCTGGCGCGCGCGAGACCGCGCGCGAACGGCTGCCCGCGAAATACAGCATCAAAGAGCTCATTGCCCTGGGGAAAGGCCGGATCGAAGCCGAGAATGCGGCAGGGCAGACGCGGATCTATTCCATCGTGCCTGTGCTCTCAAATGGGTTCTATGTGATTGGCAGCTGGGATCCGGACAATCTGGATGGTCTGGCCGAAGAGGGCGCTGTGCAACAGCTCTTTCTGACCCCTGCCTTGTTCCCCTTGTTGATGTGGCTTGTCAGTCTGATCCTCATTTACATGGCCTTGGATCGCCAAGTGGTCCGCCACTTGCGCCTGATCTCCATGCAAATGCGCCAGTTCGCACGCACACGAAAACTGCCGATAGCGCCGCCTCCCGGCCAAATGCCGCAGGAGCTCGAGGAGATTGAAGAGCAGTTCATCCAAGTGGCTGACAAGTTGTTGCACGATGAGGCGGAACTCATTGATGCGATGCATGACAAGGATGTGCTGCTGAAGGAACTGCACCACCGGGTGAAGAACAACCTTCAGCTCATCACCTCGATCATCTCAATGCAGGTGCGCAACTCTCGCAATCAGACCACCATTGCAGCGCTGCGCACGGTAAAACGCCGGGTGACCAGCATGGCGACGGTTCACCAGACCCTGTATCAAGTGTCAGACCTTGGGCAGGTGCAGGCAAACGATCTTTTGCGCGACGTCATCCGCCCGCTGACAGATCTCGCCCCAACCGACCCGCCAAAGCCGGTGATCACGATGGAGTTTGACACCGTCACGCTCTACCCCGATCAGGCGGTGCCGCTTGCCTTGCTGACGGTCGAGGCCGTGACCAATGCGTTGAAATACCTTGGTCCCGATGCCAATGGGGAGCGTTGGGTGAAGATGAGTTTCCGGATGCTGGACGAGGAAAATGCAAGCCTCACCATAGCAAACTCCACGAGCGATGACATCGTGGTGGAGGAAGAAGGCACCGGTCTTGGCAGCCAGTTGATCCGGGGCTTCGCGCGGCAATTGGAATGCATTCCAGATATCGAGAAGGAAGAGGACCGGTTCTCACTGAACCTCACCTTCGAGGTGTTGCCATTTGAGCCGGAAGGCGGCGATCCCACCGATTTAGGATCGGAAGACGCCTAAAAAATCTCGACAGGGCCGCTCTCGCAGCGGCCCTTTTTCGTATGGTCATGGCAAATTTTCGCGCATCCTTTAGCACATCGCTTTTCACTTTTTTCGCCACCAAGTGGAACTCTTTCGGCCTCCTACCGTTGTCGATGTGAAGCTCAAACACGCAACTGAGCGACACGAATATAGGAGCTAAGACTATGAAAAATCTTCTGATTTCGACCTCCCTCGTTCTCGCAATGGGTGTTCCTGCCTATGCATCCGACACCAGCGCCATGTTCCGCAGCGAAGCCGGTCCGGCTGAATTCCAGGCCTCTTCCTTTGTGGGTAAGCGCATCTACCAAACTGAATCCGATGGCATGAAAGACGTGATGGACGGCGTCCAAGACGGCTGGAAAGACATCGGCGAAGTGAACGACGTCATCCTGAGCCGTGAAGGCACTGTCGAAGCGGTTCTGGTCGACATCGGTGGCTTCCTCGGCATCGGCGAAAATCAGATCGCCGTCGACATGGATGCCCTGCAGTTTGTCCGTGACGGGAGCAGCGAAGACGGCGCTGACGGTTACTTCCTGGTGCTGAACGCCCCGGCCTCCGCGCTGGAAGAGGCACCGTCCTACGAGATGTCCGCCACCATCGAAGGCGCGTCCAACACCGCGACCGATGCTGAGATGACCGATATGGCGGCCACCTCCGACATCAACGCAACCGCTGATGTCACCGCCGAAGCCGAGGGTGACTCTGCTCTGGCTGCCGAAACCAACATGTCCGCTGAGGCCGACATTGAGGGCGAAACCGCACTCGATGAGCAGGTGACTGGTGCCTATGACACCGCAGCCAGCGATACTGCGGCCCCTGTCACGGGTGATTTCACCGCCGAAGAGCTGACCGGCGCGACCGCCTTTGATGCCAACGAAGAACACGTTGGTGACGTGGCCGATCTGGTCTTGGACAACCAAGGCGACGTTGATGCGGTGATCGTCGATGTGGGTGGCTTCCTGGGTCTGGGTGCCAAGCCGGTTGAGCTGGACCTTGAAGATGTGACCATCGAAGAACAGGACGGTTCCTTCCGCATCTACACCATGCTGACCAAACAGCAGATGGAAGAACTGCCTGAATATAAGGGCTAAGATTGCTCTGATGTTACAGATTTGGCCGGGCCCCTGCGGGTCCGGCCTTTTGCGTTGGCAGGCTGGAATTGTGGGCGGTGTGCCCCTACGAAAGAAAAGGGGGCCTCACAGCCCCCTTTAAGTCTGCCAATGATGTATCCGGCTTAGAACAGTTTCAACGCCAGACCACCAAGCCCTCCGACCAGCAGCACGACCGTGACAAGGGCAATGAGCCCATCCCCCGTCAGCATCGAGACCGCCAAGAGGGCGACAACGCCGCCAAGGATCGACGAGGTGAAGGGCAGCAGCTCCAGAAACGGCATCAACAGGCCGCACACCAGGCACACCGCCTGAATGACCCGCAAAGCAGGCGGTGAGAGTAGCCAAGCGAGGCGTTTCTTGAACTTCCTGTCCATCCAATGCGCCAAACTGCGCAGCGCCTTGGTGGCCTTCTGCGTGGCGGATGCGGAAAGCTCGCGGCGCGACAGAAACTTCGGCAGCCACAGTTTCTTGCGACCGAGCAGCATCTGCCCAGATACCAATGCAATCATGGCGCCACATGCCGAAGAGAACAAAGGAATGCCACTGAGTGGCGACACCAGGGCCAACGACGGTGCCACCAAAACAGCGGCCAAGGAGCGCACTCCCAACTCATCTGTCAGCTCTTCAACCTGCAGATAGCCTTTGTCGTCTTCCAGTAATTTGTCGGTCTGGTCCAATACGTCTTCGACGGGATGAGATGTCTCGGTCATGTGTCCGTTTCTCGATAAATTCCGGGTCTATGTCGAAACGCCTCGCGAGAGGGCAAAGTTCCCGTCCAAGGCCCAGCAAAACAAGGCACGCCATGGCCGGAACCCGAGACACACATTATTTTCTTCAACGATTTCAGGAACCTTTTGGGCGCCCCCTCGTTATCTCTGCAAATCCCGACGGGACATGCACCCGCAGATAAGGAGTTCTAAGATGACACATCTGATCCGTACCACTGCCCTTGTTGCTTCGCTCGCCACCGCCGCTGGCGCATCCACTCTGGTGCAGGATATCGAGGTTACCGCAGACGTCAGTGCGCTTCAAAACCGTGAAGCCGTTGCCGTTTGGAGTGATCTGGAAACTGACCTCAAAACCTCCATCGCAGCCGAACTGGTGAACCAGATCGCGCCGGAAGACGCCGAAGAGGCCGCCGAGATCGAAATCGAAATCGACACCGTCTCGCTTGCCTCCTCGTTTGAGACCCAGATGGGTATCGCGGACTCGAAACTGGTGGGCGACGTGAAGATCGACCTTCCCGGCACAGCGGATGATGAGCGCTACACTCTGACTGTCGCGGCAGAGCAGGCGACTGTGTATTACCCCGAAGGCACCGATGTCACGGTGCTGAACGTGGGTAGCGATGTGTTTTACACCGCGATGATCGACGCCTTTGCGCACAACGTAGCTGAAAAGCTGAAATAAGACGGCTCCTCCTCCCTCCGTCTCATGAACCGCCTCCGGCCCCTCCTCCCGCCGGGGGCGGTTTTTTGTCTACCGCGCAAGCCGCAGCATCACCGGCATCAAAACTGTGAGGATCATAAGCCGCATCACGTGGTGGGCCGCGACAAAGGCCGGATCAAGGCCAAGCGTCACCGCAATCGCCGCCATCGCCTCGACGCCCCCCGGTGCAAAGGCCACGATGAGAAGCGCGGGCGGCAATCCCATCAACACCATGCTCACGCCAATCGCGCAGAGGGTGATGGTGACGTTGACCCCGGTCACCCAAAGACCTGCCAGCAGATCAAGCCGTATGTCGCGCAATTTCTGCCCGGCAAACCGCGATCCAATCAACGTGCCCATCACAAGGAAGGCCAGATAAATCGCCTGTTTCGGAGGTTGGCCGGGGGTGAAGTTCAGAACATGGCCAACCGCGCTGCAAGAAATCCCGGCCAGCAGATAGGCCGCCGGGATCTTCAGGCGCTGAAAAATCGCGCCAACCCCTAGGGTCGCAACGATCAGGGCGCCCAGCGGCAGCAGCGGCAAGGGGTTCGCTGGCACAAGATGCAGGCCAGTGGCGCCAAAGACCGTCGCAACCAGCACAGGTACGCACAGGGTCAGGAACAAAACCCGGATGCTTTGCACCACTGCGATCCGGGAGGTTTGCCCATTTCCATCCAACGAAAGCGCCAAAGCATAGCTCAGATGGCCGGGCGCGGCGGCCAAGACCGCATCCCGCGGCGAAAACTGCATCCACCGCGAGAGCCCCATCCGACAGACCTGCAACGAGATACAGAGGCTGATCATCAGGATCGTGATGGTAATTGGCCAAGCGATCGCTGTGGCCAACATTTCAGATGTCACGCTGCTGCCGATGTTGATGCCCAACAGAACAAACGCGGCGGTTCGGAACCAATTGGGCATGTAGACCGGCAGGCCCATCAGGGCCGCCACAGAAACAGCGGCCGCTGATCCGGTCAGCGGGGCGGAGGGAAAGCCGATGGCCTCAAAGACCAGACTTCCAAGCAAGGCCACGCAAAGCGCGGCCGTCAGTCCAAATGCGTCACGCGCCGTCATAGGTCCATCGGTATTTAGGCGGGGTCGGCCCTTTGTTGCGCCCGCCCTGTTGCTGCTGCTCCCAAGCATGGGACAGAATACCAACCGAGCGCGACAGGCAGAACAGCCCCCGCGCCAGCGGCGGGGCAAAGCCCAGCTCGGCATAGATCACCGCGGTGGCGCCGTCGATATTCATCGGCAGGGGGGTGCCCTTTTCGCGGCTGATCTGCGCCTCGATCGCCTCGCCGATATCGGCAAAATGCCCCTCGACCGCGCCGAGCTTGGCGGCCTCGCGCACCAGGTCCATCAGGCGCGGGGCGCGCGGGTCGGTGGGCTTGTGGAACCGATGACCAAAGCCGGGGATGATCTTGCCGCGCTCGGCGCGCCATTCGGTCAAAGCCTCGGGCAGCTCGCCATCAAAGGCGTCGATGAAGTGGTAAAGCTCCACCGCCTGCTGCCCGGCTCCGCCATGCACATCGCCAAGCATATTGACCGCCGTCGCCATCGCATTGTTCAACGGGAGACCACAGGTCACCGCCATCCGAGCAGCAGCAATCGAGGGTGCTTGCGGGCCGTGATCCACTGCCGAGACCAAAGCCGCCTCAAACAGGCGGGCTTGCGGAGCGGTGGGGCGGTCACCGCGCACCATGAGCCAGATCATCTCGGCAAAGGAGACGTTGCCGATTAGCTCCTGCACCGGAGTGCCGCGCAGATGGATCTTACCCGGCTCCATATCGATGATGGAGGTGCGCCACCAGTCGCTGACATCGCTCATATCACGCGCTCCTGTTTCAGGGTTTCGATCTCCTCCGGGCTGAGGCCAAGGTCTTGCCAGAGGCTATCATTATCCGCGCCAAGCGCCGGTGGCGCTTGATCCGGCACCGGGCGATGGCTGCCAAAGCGCACGGGCGCCCCCGCCAGATGCAAGACCTCATCGCCCGCCGGAACCGCGGCGATCAGCCCGCGATCCTTTACCTGCGGCTCGTCGAGGATCTGCGGCACCGTCAACACCGGACCGGAGGGCACGCCCAAACCGTTGAGCTCATCGACCCAAGCAGCAGCGGGACGGGTGCGCAGCACGCTTTCCAGCTCCGCCCGCAACATATGGCGATTGCGCTTGCGATCCTCGCGGGTGAGGTAGTCGGGATGGGAGAGCAGATCCTGCCGCCCCAGATGCCGCGCCATCGACTCCCATTGCTCGTCCCGATTAGCGGCCACATTGATCGGCCCATCGGCGCAGGCAAAGGTGCCCGAGGGCGCGGAAGTGGTGTTCTCATTGCCATGGGCGCCGGGGGCCTGCCCCGCGATCAGATGGTTCGACACCACCCAACCCATGGTCGAGATCACCGCCTCGGTCATGGAAATATCGAGGAAAGCGCCCCGCTCGGCGTCGTTCAGCGCGGCGGAAATCGCAAAGGCCGCCGTCATGCCGCCCACCGTATCCGCCAAGGGATAGCCCACCCGCAAAGGCGCGCTTTCTGCATCGCCGGTGATCGACATCACCCCGCTGATACCTTGGACGATCTGGTCATAGGCGGGATTGTCCTTCCACGGGCCATCCTGCCCAAAGCCGCTGATCGCGCAGTAGATCAAGCTCGGGTTCTCTGCCTTTAGGGCCTCATAGCCGAGACCCAGTCGGTCCATCACGCCGGGGCGGAAGTTTTCGACCAGCACATCGGCGGTGCGGGCAAGGCGCTTTAACAGCGCCTTGCCCTTGTTGCTTTTCATATCGAGGGTCAGTGATTTCTTCTGCGCGTTTTGCGCCAGAAAGCTGACCCCCATCAGGGCCTTGTTGCGGGCGGGATCCGCCCCCAACTGCCGCGCCAAATCACCGGAGCCGGGACGCTCGACCTTGATCACCTCGGCGCCCAAAAGGGCCAGCTGATAACAGCAGTACGGCCCCGCGAGTACGTTGGTGAGGTCGAGAACCCGAACCCCGGAGAGTGGTTTAGTCCCCATCGGCCACCCCTTCGGCGCGCAGACGAGCGCGACGGGCGCGGTAGCTCGGCACAACAACCAACAGGACGGCGATCACCAACAGACCCAAGGTCATTGGGCGTTCAAAGATGAAGCCGAACCCATCATAGATCTGCATCGAACGGGAGAAGTTGTCTTCCAACATCCGACCAAGGATGAAACCGATCAACAGCGGCGCCAGCGGATAATCGGCAAAGCGCAAGACGGTCGCACAGATGCCAAAGCCCACAAGGATCAACAGCTCTGTCGCGTTGTTTTGCCCGATGTAGGACCCCATCAGCGTGAAAAACAGGATGAAGGGGATCAGGTAGTTGCGCGGAATGGCCAGAACCTTGGCGATATAAGGGATCAGTGGCAGGTTCAGAATCAACAGGACAAAGTTGCCGATATACATCGAGATGATGACCGCCCAGAAGATCTGCGGGTTGTCGATCATCAGGCGCGGCCCGGGCGTCACGTTGAGCGCGATGAGCGCCCCCAACAAGATCGCCGTCGTGCCAGATCCCGGAATGCCCAGTGTCAGAAGCGGCACAAAGGAGCCGGTGCACGCCGCGTTGTTGGCAGTTTCCGGTGCGGCCAGACCTTTGATCGACCCGTGGCCGAATTCCTTCTGCTCTTCCTTGGTCGCGATGTTGCGCTCCACAGCATAGCCGAGGAAGGACGCAATCGTCGCACCTGCCCCTGGCAGAACGCCGATGAAGAACCCTTGGATCGACTGGCGACCAATGACCGGCGCGATCTTGCGGGCTTCTTCCCCGGTGATGCGCAGGTTGGAAATCTTGCCACCGTCATCCTGCGCAGAGCGTGCCGGGTTCATCACCAGGAACAGCGCTTCAGGCAGGGCGAACATTGCCATCGCCAACGTGATAAAGCTGAAGCCGGACTGCAGGTCCATCAAACCCATGGTGAAACGGGGCATGTTGAACAGCGCGCCTTCGCCCACAGTCGCCATGATCAGACCAAGGATCGTCATCAGCAGCGCCTTGGCCACATTGCCGGTCCCCGCAAAGGCCGCAATGGCGGACAGGCCGACTACCATCAGCGCAAAATACTCTGCCGAATGGAACAGAAGCGCGACAGTGGACAGCATCGGGGCAAAGACCATCAACAGCAATGCGCCAATCGTCCCCCCGCAGAAGGAGGAGATCGCCGCAATGGTCAGCGCTTTGCCAGCAAGCCCTTTGCGCGCCATCGGATAGCCGTCAAAGGCGGTGGCAACGGTACCTGCCACCCCCGGTGCGTTCAGCAGGATCGACGAGGTGGAGCCGCCGAAAATGGCTCCGTAGTAGACCCCCGCCAACAAGATCAGCGCGGCAGAGGGATCGCCCATGGTGATCGCCACCGGGATCATGATGGCGATAATAGACATCGGGCCTAGGCCCGGTAGCATCCCGATGAATGTCCCGATCAGACAGCCGCCGATCACCATCAGGAGGTTGGTTATGGAAAAGGCCGTCGAGAGGCCGATCATCAAACCTTCAAGCATGTTCGCCTCCGATTATCCGAGAAAGAACGGCAGAGGCCGCAGGAAGATACCCAGCACCCCTTCGACCAGATACCAGACCACGCCAGTCGCTAATGCAGCGACGGGGATCAGTATGTATAGCTTGCGTTCGCCCAACACCATGCCGCCGATGGCTAAAAAGCCCACGGTCGACAAAAGGAAGCCAGCGGGACGGAGCAGCAAAGCATAGGCAACCATCAGGGCAAGAAGCGTCGCCGCTTGGCCGATGTTATAGTCACCAAGGCGACGGTAATCGATATCCGGGGTCTTCTGCTCGCCCGAAGGCTTTTCCAGCCCAAGAACGATCACCAATGAGGTCAGGATCGCCAGAACCGCCAAGACCTTGGGGAAGGTGCTGGGCCAGATCGGGTTACGCTGCATGAAAGGCGGCAGCAGATGATCCATCGCGAAGAACGCCGCATAGCCATAGGCCAATGCGATACCGAGAATGATCAGCGCGATCCAACGGTCAAGCGCCATGATCTCCTCCTGTGTGTTGAGGGTAGGAATGTGGGGTGGGAATACGGGAATGGGTCCGGCACCCATGTTTGGCGCCGGACCGGATCGCAAAGTGGATCAGATCAGAGGAAGCCGAGTTGCTTCATCAGGTCGCCGATGACCTTTTCCTGCGCTTCGAGGAAGGCACGGAAGTCATCGCCGTTGTTGTGGATGTTCACCCAGCCATTGCGGGCGCGAACGTCTTCCCATTCCGGGGTGTCGTACATTTTGGCGATCGCGTCTTGGTAAGCCGCCAGCTTGTCCTCTGCGAGGCCCGGTGCCGCGAAGAAACCGCGCCAGTTCACGAAGGTGGTGTCGAGCCCCTGTTCCTTCATGGTCGGAGCGGAGTCATAAGCCGCGACGCGCTCATCCGCGGTGATGCCGAGGATTTTCACTTCGCCTGCGTCGGCCAGTGCAATCGCTTCGGAGAAGCCGGTGGACAGGGCTTTGATCTCGCCAGAGAGCAGAGCTGCCATGGCTTTACCGCCTGCGTCATAGGGGATGTACTTCAGGCCGGTCGGATCTTCGCCAGCCGCTTGCATCACCATGGCCGCAACGAGGTGGTCCATGCCACCGGGAACCGAGCCACCGCCAACAGCGGTGCTGCGCGGGTCTTCACGGTAGGCCGCGAGGAATTCGTCCATGGTGTTGATCGGGCTGTCTTTGGAAACGACGAGCGCCGCATAGTCACCGATGGTGCCTGCAACGAGGGTCAGGTCACGGAAGCTTTGCGGGAATACGCCGGTCAGCGAGCGGATCACGATGGGGGTGGAGTTCACCATCAGCGTGTCGCCAAGGCTGTCTGCGTTTTCGATCAGGTAACCGATGGCCTTGCCGCCACCGCCGCCGGACATGTTCTCATAGGAAGCGGTGCCAACCAGACCGGATTTGGTCAGTGCTTCACCGGTGCCACGTGCGGTGCCGTCCCAGCCGCCACCTGCGCCGCCGGGGATCAGGAAGTGGATTTTGTCGACCACTTGATCCGCCGCAAAGGACGGGGTGCCGAGGGTCAGCGCTGCGGCAGCCGCCGCCATCAGGGCGCGACGGCCCAGTGCAAAAGATGTCATAATGTTCCTCCCATTTGACAAACGCGCAGTTGCACGCTCATGAATCGGGATAATCCGCCTGAAGCTGACACAAACCTGACACGGAGCAATTTTCGCCCTCATGCGCTATCTACTCGTGGAAGATAATGACCAGCTCGCCAACGCGGTTGTGGATCGACTGACCCTCGATGGGCATGTGGTGGATCGGGCCGAAGACCTGCGCACAGCGGAGGATTTCATCGCCACCACAGAGTATGATCTTATCCTGCTCGATATCATGTTGCCCGATGGCGATGGGCGACACTTCTTGCAATCTCACCGTGCATCAAACCGCAGCACCCCGGTGATTGTCCTCACCGCCCGATCAGAGGTCTCGGACCGTGTTGGCGTGCTGGATCTCGGCGCGGATGACTATCTGGTAAAACCTTTTGATTTCTCGGAGTTAGAAGCAAGGTGCCGCGCGGTGCTGCGACGTCAGAGCGGCGGTGCCAGCAATGTGCAGCGTTTTGGCGACGTCAGTTTTGACCCCCTTGCCTGCACTTTAACCGTGAAAGATCGCGAAATTCGCCTGCGCAACCGAGAATTGCGCCTATTCGAGATTTTCATCAACGCACCCGAGCAAGTTTTTTCAAAGTCAAAGCTGGTGGATAGGCTGTTTTCCTATGACGTTGACGCCTCTGAAAATGCCATCGAAGTTTACGTTGGCCGCCTCCGCAAACACCTAGAAGGCGCCAAGGCACAGATCGTCACGGTGCGGGGTCTCGGCTACCGGTTGAGCCTGTCATGAGCCGTCCGATCCTCTTGCGTGGATCAATCCGGCGGCGTTTGATCATCCAGCTGTTGGTCGGCGCCGCCCTTTTGGCGACATTGATGTTTCTCGTGGTGCAGCGATATGCCCGCGATTTGGCAGGCCAAAGCCAAGACGAAGTGCTCGCGGCCTCGGTCACTGCGATCCTTGATTCCGCGGCGGTACGTCAGGGAGAGTTGACGGTCGACATCCCCTATTTCGCCTTCTCCATGTTGGGAAACATCAGCGAAGATCGGGTGTTTTATGCGATCACGCGCAACGGCGCATTCCTCACCGGATATCCGGACCTGCCAAAACCCTTTGCCACCAGTGGCAGCACACCGCGGTTTCAAACCGACATTTATGACGACGAAGAAATTCGCATGGCCACCGCCACCCGGCGCCTCTCTGTGGCCGGACAGCCCGATTTCATCGAGGTGACAGTCGCCCAGACCCGATATGGGCTGCGACAGCAACTGGCCGCGATCTCGCAGACTGTGGCGGGGTTTGGCATCGGCTTTTTCGTTCTTGCCGCCTTCTTCGGGATCCTTGCGGCGCAATCTGCGATCCAACCGCTGCGGCAGCTTGCGGAATCGGTGTCGCGCCGGGGGTTGGCAGATCTAAGACCCGTCTCTGCTCCGGTGCCCGCTGAAATGGAATCCCTCGTCGGCGCGTTGAACGGCTTTATGAGCCGTCTCAAAACCTCACTGACCCGCTCTGAGGATCTGATTGCCGAGGCGGCACATCGCGTGCGCACGCCGCTCACCACAGTTCGGACGCAGGCGGAGATCACTCTGCGCCGCGTCGACAAGCCGGAAAACCGCCAAGCGGTGCGCGAGATGATCCGCGCCATCGATGAAAGCAGCCGGGCCGCGGGCCAATTGCTGGATCATGCCATGGTCTCGTTTCGCTCCGACCATCTGGAAATGGAAGACGTCGACCTTGGCCGTCTGACCTGTGACACGGTGGATCGTGTCCGCCCGATGGCTGACCTGCGCGATATCGATCTGGAGGTCACGGTTGTAGACAGGGCCATGCCGGTAAAAGGAGACCCAATCCTGATGCAAAGCGCCCTGATGAACTTGCTCGACAATGCGATCAAATACTCTCCCCCCGACAGCTGCGTGCATGTGACCACCACCCTCACCGCCAGCGAAGCCATCATCGTTGTGCGCGACGAGGGGCGCGGCTTTCCCAAAGCTGACATGGGCCGCCTCACGCGCCGCTTTGTACGGGGCAGTAACACGGATGCGGTGGTGGGCTCCGGTCTGGGCCTGACCATCGCCCATGAAGTGGCCCGCGCCCATGGGGGCCGCCTGTTTCTCACCAATCACAGCGAGGAAGGTGGCGCATGCGCAAGCTTGTCCTTTCCCTTGGCCTGATCCTCTGCGGTCTTCTGCCCCTTGCGGCCCAGACCTTTGAGATCGAAGACCAGATCAGCGTCGGCCCGGCAGACGCCCGCCGCGTTTTGCGGGTAATCTCCACTGGCGATGCGGAGCTCTTCGAGGCTACGATCCGCGAGTTTCTCGACGCCCTCCCCGATGTGCGCGTTGACTACGTCGTGGCCAGCTCGGCAGAGTTGATGCGGGCCGTTGGGGCGGATGACGCAAAGGCCGACTTGGTGATTTCCAGCGCAACGGACCTGCAGACCAAGCTGGTGAATGATGGTCGTGCCCAGCGCTACAGTTCGCCCGTGACAACGCGTTTGCCAGAATGGGCGCGTTGGCGCAGTACGCTTTTTGCCTTTACACAGGAGCCCGCCGCGATTGTCCTGTCGCGCAAGGCTTTAGCCGGCTTGCCGATGCCCGAGAGCCGACAGGAGCTGATCGCCCTGATGCGGGATCATCCTGACCGGTTTCAGGACAAAGTGGGCACTTACGATATCCGTGCTTCCGGCCTTGGCTATCTTTTTGCCACGCAAGACGCCCGCACATCTGAGACATTCTGGCGACTTAGCGAAGTGATGGGATCGCTCGGCGCCAAACTCTATTGCTGCTCCAGTCAAATGATCGAAGACGTGTCTGACGGAACGCTTGCCGTGGCGTATAACGTGCTCGGAAGCTACGCGCGTGCCAATGGTGATCCTGACGATGTCGTGGTGATGTTGCCGCAGGACTACACGATCATCATGCTACGCACCGCCTTTATCCCACGCGACAGCCTGCAGCCGGGTCTGGCGGGGCTATTCATCGACCACCTGATCTCTCGCGGCTGGCAAGCGGCGCCGGGGGCGGTCTCCGTCGCGGAGGAAAACGCCTGGACGGATGAAGCCCAGGCCCTGCGCCGCATTCGCATGGGGCCCGGGCTCTTGGTCTATCTCGACGCGCTGAAAAAGGCCGCCTTCCTTGCGGAGTGGAGCAGCGCCATCCTGCAATAGGCGCGCCTAGCCCGCCTGCCCGCCGGGAATGCGCCGCGCCCCCGCCGTCAGCTCGCCCACCGAGCGCGCGATGCTATGGCGATCAAGGCCGAAGTGCCGGTAGAGATCGCCGATGCTGCCGGTCTGGCCAAAATGCTCGACCCCATGCGAGACCACCCGATGCCCGGCCACCGAGCCGAGCCACGACAGGGTCGCGGGGTGGCCGTCGATCACGGTGATCAGGGTGCAATGGGCGGGTAGATCCCCCAGCAGGCGTTCCACATGGGACTGCGCCATTGGATTGCCCCGCGCCCGTTCGCGCTGCGCGGCGGTCCAGCCGGCGTTCAGCCGGTCTGCCGAGGTCACCGCCAAAACGGCCACGTCGCGACGATGCTCGCCCACCAGCCCTGCCGCCGCAATCGCCTCATCCGCCACGGCGCCTTGATAGGCGATCACCACCGAACAATTCGGCCCCGGCGGGCGCAGCCAATAGGCGCCATCAATCGCCCCTTGGTGAAAGGCATCGTCGATCCGCTGCCCCGGCTGCTCCAAGGGTTTGGTGGTGAGCCGCAGATAGACCGACCCGCCGGTTTCATCCCGCAGCCAGGTGCGCTCGTCCGGATCGCCCTCGCCATCGCGCTGCATATAGTCAAAGGCCCAGGCCATGATCACCGCCAGCTCATCCGCAAAGGCAGGCTCAAACGAGGCCAGCCCGTCCTGCGCCATGCCGGTGAGCGGCGTGCCGATCGACTGATGCGCGCCACCTTCCGGTGCCAGCGTCACGCCGGAGGGGGTGCCGACGATCATGAACCGCGCGTCCTGATAACAGGCGTAATTCAAGGCATCGAGGCCACGATGCACGAAGGGGTCATAGACAGTGCCAATCGGGATCACCCGCTTGCCCCAGAGACTATGGGACAGCCCCGCCGCCCCCAGCAGCAAGAACAGGTTCATCTCGGCAATGCCCAGCTCCAGATGCTGCCCTTCGGGGTCAAAATTCCACTTCGCGGTGGAGGGGATGCGATGCTCGATAAAGGCATCCTTTTGCGCTTTGCGGGCAAAGAGCTTGCGGCGGTTGACCCAAGGCCCAAGCCCGGTGGTGCCGGTCACATCAGGCGAGGTGGTCAGAATGCGCGCCGCCAGATCACTGTCGCCCCGCGCCAGATCGTCAAGGATCTTGCCAAAGGCCATCTGGGTCGACACCTCGCGGCTGGTGTCCACCGCCACCGCAGGCACCGGCAGCCGCGCGTCGGAGTAACGCCGCGCGCCCTTGGCAAAGAAGGGCACTTGGTCGAGGAAAGCCTGAAACCCCGCAACGTCTGCGATGGTCGCCATAGCCTCCCACTCCTGCCCCGCAACGACGCCCATATCGGCCTGCCACTCTGCCATCTGCGCCTTGGTCATCAGGCCGCCGTGGTTGTCCTTGTGGCCAGCAATCGGCGTTCCCCAGCCCTTTATCGTATAGGCGAGAAAGCAGGTCGGGCGGTCGTGGTCGATGGCGGCAAAGGTCTCCGCCATGGTCTCCACGCAATTACCGCCGAGGTTCTCCATCAGCGCCGCCAGTTCTGCGTCGCTGCGCCGCTCGATCAGCGCGGAGACCGCGCCCTGATCGCCCAGATCCTCCATCAGCCGGGCGCGCCAATTGGCGCCGCCCATATAGGTTAGCGCGGCATATTCCACGTTGGGACAGGCGTCGATCCAGTCGCGCAGCGCAGCGCCGCCGGGTTCAGCAAAGGCCGCCCGTTGCAGGGCGCCGTATTTGACCCGCACCACGTCCCAGCCGAAGGCCTCAAAGATCTTCTCGACCCGGGCAAACAGCCCCTCGCGCACGATCCCGTCAAGACTCTGGCGGTTGTAGTCGATGATCCACCAAGTGTTGCGCAGATCGTTCTTCCAACCCTCCTGCAAGACCTCGTAGATATTGCCCTCGTCGAGCTCAGCATCACCGACCAGCGCCACCATCCGACCCAGAGGCACCTCCTGCCCCCAGCTTTTCGCCGTGATAAAATCCTGCACCAAGGAGGCGAGCGCGGTGATCCCCACCCCAAGGCCGACCGAGCCGGTGGAAAAATCCACATCGTCGATGTCCTTGGTGCGGCTCGGGTAACTTTGCACGCCGCCAAAGCCGCGGAAATTCTCCATCTTCTCGCGCGTTTGATTGCCCATAAGGTAATGCATCGCGTGGAAAATCGGCGAGGCATGGGGCTTTACCGCCACCCGATCCTCGGGCCTCAGCGCGGAGAAATAGAGCGCGGTCATGATCGACACCATCGAGGCGGAGGAGGCCTGATGGCCGCCTATCTTGATGCCGTCGACCTTGGGCCGCAGGTGGTTGGCGTTGTGGATCATCCAGTGGGACAGCCACAACAGCCGCTGCTCCACCGTCTTCAGATGTTGGATCTGGTCGGACATCTCGCCCCCTTACTCCGCCGCCTGCCGCAGTTCGGGCATCAGCGCCTGATGGAGATCGTCGAGGATATCGGAGACCTCTTCAAGCCCCACCGACAGGCGCACCAGCCCATCGCTGATGCCATGTGCGGCGCGCTCTTCCGGCGTATAGGTGGAATGGGTCATCGAGGCCGGGTGCTGGATCAGCGTCTCCGCATCGCCCAAGGAGACCGCCCGCTGGATCATCTGCAACCGGTTCATCAGCGAGATCCCGGCCTCCATGCCGCCCTCAAGTTCAAAGGCGATCATGCCCCCCGGCTGCGCCATCTGCGCCTTGGCAACCGCGTGTTGCTCAAAGCTCGGCAGGCCGGGGAAATGGACCTTGGCGACGCCGGGCTGAGCCTCCAGCCATTCGGCCACGGTCTGCGCGGTCGCGCAATGGCGGTCCATCCGCAGGGCCAAGGTCTTGATGCCGCGCAGGATCAGCATCGCGTTGAAGGGCGCCATCACCGCGCCGGTCATATCCTTCATGCCCACCAGACGGATCTCGGCAATCTGCTCAGCCCGGCCCGCCACCAGACCCGCGACCACATCGCCATGGCCGCCGAGGTATTTGGTCGCCGAATGCAGCACCAGATCGGCGCCAAGCTCGATGGGCCGTGTCAGATAGGGGGTCGCATAGGTATTGTCGACCACCACCTGTGCGCCGACCGAATGGGCGATCTCAGACGCCGCCTTGATATCCACCAGCCGCATATTGGGGTTCGCCGGGGTCTCGAAATAGACCACGCGGGTCTTGTCGCTGACCGCCGCGCGCAGTGCGTCGGGGTTGGTCATATCGACATGGGTGATGGTGACCCCCCATTTCGCCAGCCCGTGCCGCATATAGGCGAAGGTACAGCCATAAAGCGTCTTGTCGACGATCACCTCGTCGCCGGGGCTGAGAAGCGTCCAGAGCACCGCCGTCACCGCCCCCATGCCGCTGGAGAGCGCCAGACCGGCCTCCGCCCCTTCCAGCGTCGCGATGCGCTGCTCCAACAGATCACAGGTCGGGTTGGAAATCCGGCTGTAGATATGGCCGGGGCGTTCGCCGGCAAACATCTCGCCGCCCGCCTCGGCGCTCTCGAACACAAATGTCGAGGTCAGATGCAACGGAGGCGTCAGCGCGCCTTCGTTCTGCATCGGGTCATAGGCGTGGTGGATGGCGCGGGTGGCAAAGCCTTTGGTGGCGGACATGTGGGGGTCTCCTTCCTCAATCTCACCGCCATGATGCGCCTCTCTGAGAGACGTTAGATTGCAAATGATGCCAACATGAGCGATGATCTTGGCAAATTCTGCCAAGGACGCTCTAAAATGGACTCAAAAGATCGCCAGATCATCCGCGTGCTGCAAGCCAATGGGCGGATGACCAATCAGGATTTGGCCGAGGCAGTGAATCTCTCCCCCTCGCCCTGTTTGCGGCGGGTGAAGAACCTTGAGGCCTCGGGCGTGATCCAAGGCTATAGCGCCGATGTGGATGCCCGCGCCTATGGGCTGCCGATCACCGTCTTTGTGCGCATCAAGCTCGAACGCCATAACGAGGTGGATGTGAAGAATTTCGAACGGCAAGTCAGCCGCATCGACGAGGTGCTGGAATGCCACGTGCTGACCGGGGCGACCGATTACCAGCTGCGGGTGGTGGTGGCGGATCTGGACGCCTACGAGGATTTTATCCGCAACCGCATCCATCCTATCGGCGGAATTGCCTCGATCGACACCAGCTTTGTCTATGGCACGGTCAAACGGACCTCGGTCTTTCCGCCGCTGTGAAAAAACGGCCCCGAGGTTTCCCCCGGGGCCGCCCTGTTGTCAAAGCCGCGGCATCAGCGCCGCCAGAGCCTCAAACCGGGCAAAATCCTTGGCCTTTGCCGCCGACCAGCCCGCCTCGGCAATCGCGCTCAGCCGGGGAAAGATCATGTGGTTCTTGCGCGCCATGGTGGTCAGATGCTCGCTCCAGACGCAGGCCTGCACGCCCTTCAGCCGCTCTTGCAGCGCCGCCGCGCCATTGTTCGCCTCAAAGGCGTAAGTGGTCGCCAGCGGGGTGAAGCCCGCCCAGCTTGCGCCCGGGGCATACCAGGCCTCTGACAGCGCCATGTCGAGGTAATAGGCCTGCCCCGGCGTGCTCACCACATCATAGCCTGCCTCGGCCAGCTCGGCAGTTTTCTCCACCGTGGTCCAGGCAAACAGCAGCGTGTTCTCCGGCTTGACCCCGCCGCCATGGGCGACCTCTTCCCAACCGCCGAGCTTGCGACCGAGACCGGCCAGAAACTCCTGAATGTGGCGCAGGAAATAGGCCTGCAACTCGTGCGTGCCCTTAAGGCCGGTTTCGCGCATCATCGCCTGCGCCTTCGGCGATTTCATCCAAGCGCCCTCTGCCACCTCATCGCCGCCCACATGGACGATCTCGAAAGGAAAGACCTCACAGACCTCGGCCAGCACCTTTTCGGCAAAGGTATAGGAGGCCTCGATCGCCGGGTTGAGCGCGTTATTGGCAAAACCCTGCACCGACCAATAGCTCTCCGGCTCCTCTTGATCGACCAGGGCCGGCAGCGCGCCGAGGACACAGGCGCAATGGCCGGGAATGTCGATCTCCGGCATCACCTCAACCCCCAAGGCACTGGCATGGCGCACCACTTGCCGGGCCTCGGCTTGGGTATAATAGCCCCCCTGCCCGCCCATATCCGGCCCCAGCTGCGGCAGCACCGGATGCCCCATGCCGGTCTGCGCGGCGCTTTCCGTCAGGGCGGGATAGGATTTGATCTCCAGCCGCCAGCCCTCATCGTCCGTCAGATGCCAGTGAAAGCGGTTCATCTTGTGCCAGGCCAGAATGTCCACATAGCGCAGCACCTGATCGAGCGGGTAAAACTGCCGCGAGACATCGAGATGCGCGCCGCGCCAGCCGTGGCGGGGGGCGTCTGTCACCGTCCCCTCCAGCGGCACGCCATAGCGCTGCGGCTCCATATGGGCGCTGGTCAGCGCTTGGGCGAGGGTGACAAGCCCGTGCAACAGCCCCTGCCCCGCCCCATGGCGCAGCGTCACCTGCCCCGCCTGCCAGTTCAGGTTATAGCCATCGCGCGCGAGGCTCTCATCCGCCGTGATCTCCAGCCGCGCCACATCATCGCGCGCGGTCAGCACAAAGGGCACCGGCACCAATGGATGCAGCCGCCGGGTCAGCGCCGCCACCTGCGAGACCGCCTGCAGGGTCGCGACGTCGCGGGCCGCAACCGCCAGATGCACCGGCGCGACAGCCTGCCAGCTGTGGACCGCAACCCCTCGCGGCTGCGGCAAAACCCCAAGGGTTAGAGCCTGATTATCCGCCGCCCGAGCCACGCCAAAGGCCCGCTCCGCCTGCAAATCGCTGGCAAAGACTGGAACCATCGTACCGTCCTCCAGCAGGAGCCCGGCCGATTTTGGCCCCTCGTTGGAGTGCTTTGCCGGGCGGGTCAGGCTCGCCTCGGTAAAGCGCCAGGTCTCACCCGGTTGCAAAACAAAGCCTTCGGGCGCGGCATATTCGTGGTAATTCGCCTGCCGCCGCAGCAACCGCGCGCCCGTGGCTTGCGAGGGGCGCAGCGCCCGCGTCAGGCTGCCGTAACACAGGCGCGGATTGGCAACCGCCGTCTCGCCGCAATTGGTGAGCGCGAATTCCATCGCGCGGGCGTCCTCATGCCAGAGGCTATCGAGGTGGAACATCATCTGAAAACTGTCCTATCAGGGTCTAACACAGGTCTAAACAAGGGCGCCCGCATAGGCGCCGGGGTCACTGTCGGGAATGGCAATGGCGCCGCAGGTCTGGCGGTAAAACTCCACCGGCCCGGCGCCACCGATGACGCCATAGGCAAAGCCCTCGTCCCGCAGCCGGTGCAAAGCGGCAAGCAGCAGCGCCTTACCTAGCCCCTTGCCGCGCGCCTCGGGTGCGACGCCGGTGGGGCCAAAAAATCCGCGAAAAGTGACGTCGTAGCAGGCAAACCCCAAAAGGGTTGCGCCATGGGCCGCGATCAGCACCTTGGCGGGCCGCGCCGCGAGGGCGACAGTGCATTCGTCCACCCATTTCGGGCCGAAATGCCGGGCGGTGAAGTCCAAGAGCACATGCGCCTCAAAGGGCAGCGCCGGGCGGATCACCAGCCCCTCGGCCAGCGCGGGCACCGGCGGCAGAGCATAAAGCGGCACCAACATGTCAGGCATCGGCCACCTCCGCGTGCTGCGCGATCCGGTGGCCGGGGGCGACTTCGCGCATCTGCACGACCTGGGGGACGCTCGCCACCCGCACCCGCTGCGCCTCGGCGGCAAAGCCCGCATCGCTGCCGGTCAAACGCAATGCCGGGTCCGGCACGGCCGCGCGCAACAGTCGGGTATAGCCATGCTGTGGCGCCCCCACGACCGAGGCTGTCGGCCCTTGCTCCACCACTTGCCCGCGAAACATCACCGCCGTCTCCTCGGCCAGATATTCAGCGGTGGCAATGTCGTGCGTGATGTAGAGGATCGCCAAGCCATGCTCCGCCTTTAAGCGCTGCATCAGCCCAAGGATCGACTTGCGGATCGACACATCCAGCATCGAAGTCGGCTCATCCGCCACAATGAGCCGCGCCTTCACCGCCAAGGCCCGGGCGAAATTCACCCGCTGCCGCTGCCCGCCCGACAGCTCATGCGGAAATTTCGCAGGGGTGCTGAGGGGGTCGAGCTCCACATCCTCAAGGATCGCGCGCAGGGCCGCCTCGGGGTCCACCTCGGGCTGGTGCAGCGACAGGGCGCGCAGCAGATGGTGCCGGATCGTGTGCGCTGGGTTCAGGGCCGAGAACGGGTCCTGAAACACCATCTGCACCGCCTGGCGATAGCGCATCTGCGCGGCGCGGCTGGTCATCTCAGCAATGTCGTGCCCTTCAAACAGGATGCGCCCGGCGGTGGGCGTGTGGTGGCCGACGATCATTCGACCCACCGTGCTTTTGCCGGAGCCACTCTCGCCCACCAGCGCCAGCGCCCGCCCCGGATGGAGCGCGAGCGAGACATTGCGCAGCGCGTCCAACTCGGTCGCGCGGCCAAAGATCGGGCGCAGGGTGAAGGTCTTACTGAGCCCCTCAAGCTGCAGGATCGGAGTTTCAGACGACATGGGCGGCTCCTTCCATCTGCGGCGCAAGGGTCGGCATCGCCTCCCACAGGCTGCGGGTATAGGCATGGGCCGGGGCGCTCACGATCTGCGCTGCCGCGCCGATCTCGACGATCTCGCCCGCGCGCATGATGCCGATGCGGTCGGAGATTTGCGCCATCAGGGCGATGTCATGGGTGATGAACAGCACCGAAAAGCCGAGCTTGTCCTTCAACCGCAGCACCTCTTGCAGGATCTCGCGCTGCACCACCACGTCCAGCGCGGTGGTCGGCTCGTCCATCAGGATCAGCTTGGGCTGCAGCGTGAGGGCCAGCGCGAGCGCCACCCGCTGCCGCATCCCGCCCGAAAGTTGATGCGGATGGGCGTGCATCCGGTCGGCGGAGATGCCCACCATCTCCAGCATCTGCGCGGTGCGGTCCATCGCATCCGCCCGCGTCACCGGCCCATGCGCCCGCAGCATATCGTGAAACTGGCGAAAGATCGTCATCACCGGGTTCAGTGAGTTCATCGCGCTTTGAAACACCATCGAGACCTCGGACCAGCGCCAGGCCCGCAGTTCTTTGTCCGAAAACGAAAGCACATCGCGGCCCTGAAACAGGATGCGCCCCTTGCGCACCAGAGCGGGCGGCTTGTGCAGGCGCATCAGCGCATAGGCTACCGTGCTTTTGCCGCAGCCGGACTCGCCCGCCAACCCGAGGATTTCATTGGGGCGGATCTCGAAAGAGATATCGCGGACAGCGGTAAAGGGCTCTCCCGCCGTCAGGTAATCGACCCGCAGCCCCTCGACAGACAAAAGCGCGCTCATTGGCTGGCCTCCTGCATCCGCTGACGGGTCAGCCGTTTCTCGATCCGGAGCGCCTTGGCCACGTTGCCGAGGGTGCGCATCCGCGGGTTGGCGATCTCGTCCACGCCGAAGTTCATCAACGACAGGCCGACGCCGATCAGCACGATGGCCGCGCAGGGGGCCAGAACCTCCCACCAGGCGCCCACCATAATCGCCGAGGCGGTCTGCGCGTTATAAAGCATGGTCCCCCAAGACAGCGCCAAGGGGCTGCCAAGGCCGAGGAACTCCAGCGTGGCCTCGGTGATGATGGTGAAGATGACGGAGCCAATGAAGTTGAAGCCGATGATCGACAGTAGGTTCGGCAGCATTTCGACAAGGATCATCCGCCAGGTCGGCTCGCCAATCATCGCGGAGGCCTGGATAAAGTCGCGGGTTTTCAGCGACATCGCCTGTGCCCGCGTCACCCGCGCGCCCCAGGCCCAGGAGGTGAGCCCGATGATGAGAGCAATGGCCCATGGCCCGACCTGCCCCAGAAACGCCGCCAGCACCAGCAACAAGGGCAGCTGCGGCAGCACCAAAACAACATTGGTAAAGAAGTTCAGCACGTCATCGACCAGCCCGCCGAAATAGGCGGCGGTAATGCCGATAAAGGTGCCAATCGCGGTCACGATCAGCCCGGCGACGATCCCCACCATCAGCGAGGTGCGGGTGCCCCAGATCAACTGGCTGAACACATCGCGCCCCATCCGGGTGGTGCCAAGCCAATGCTCGGCCGAAGGCGCCTGATGCGGGCGGCCCACCCGAGCGATGGGATCAAAGGGCGCAATCAGCGGCGCGGCTAGGGCAATCGCCACATAGGCCAGCACAATGGCCAGCCCGATGGCGGCCTTGCGGTTGCGCAAAAAGGTACGGAGGAGATCGGACATCAGGCTCTCTTCAGTCTGGGGTCGAGGAAGACATAGGCCAGATCCACTGCGAGGTTCGCGAGCAGCATGGCGAGTGTCATGATGAGGAGCTGGCCTTGGATCAGCGGGAAATCCCGCCCGACGATGCCGAGGTACAAAAGGTTGCCAACGCCGGGATAGTTGAACACCACCTCGGTGATCAGCGAGCCGCCAAAAAGCGCGCCAAAGCTCAGCGCCAGTGCGGTCACCGAGGGCAGCAGCGCATTGCGCGCCGCATAGGCATAGCGCACGCGGGCATCGCTCAGCCCCTTGGCCTCGGCCATGGCGAGGTAGTCTTCGCCAAGCTGGCCAATCATGTTGTTGCGCATGGTGATGAGGTAGCCGCCCACCAGAACCACGCTCAGCGTCACCACCGGCAGAAAGCCGTGAGTGGCGACTGAGGTGAGGAACTCCCACGTCAAGGCGGGGTCAAGCTTGGGGTCAAAGGCGTAAGAGGTCGGAAAGACTCGATTGCGCACCGCCAGAAAGTACAGTCCGCAGAGCGCCACCACCACCGCGGGCACCGATTGCAGCGCAAGCGCGGTGGGCGAGGCGATCACATCAATGAGCCGCCCGCGCCGCCAGGCCGCCAGAATGCCCAGAAGCGTACCGGCGGAAAACGCAATCAGCAGCGCAGAACCCGTGAGGAACAGCGTCCAAGGCAGCGCCTGCACCAGCACATCGGCCACCGGCATCGGATAGAACTTGATCGACAGACCAAAGTCCCAGGTGAAGATCGAGCCGAGATAGGCAAGGAACTGTTCATGCAGAGGCGCGTCGATAAAGCCAAAGGTCGCCATCAGCGCCTCACGCGCTTCCGGTGCGATCATGCCACCGGAATTCGCTAGCATGATATCCGCCGGGTTGCCGGGCAACATCCGTGGGATCATGAAGTTGAAGGTCGCGGCCACCAGAAAGGCCACGGCATAAAAGCCGAGCCGCTTCAGAAGAAAACGCATCAGGTTAGACTCTATTATTGAGAAGAGAGACTGCGCGAAAAGCGGGACCACCCATGACGAGCGGTCCCGAAGGTCGGGGAGGAATTATTCGACCGGGCGCAGCGACAGAAGGTGGATCAGACGGGCCGGGTTGGTCTTGTGGACCACCGGGTTCGCCACCGGATTGTCGGCATTGAAGAAGCCGGTAAACCGTTTGGTGTTGTACTGATACCAACGGGGATTGTTGAAGACATAGGCCAGCGGCATGTCCTCGCCGACGATCTTTTGCACGTCGCCCATGATGGCCATTTGCTTTTCAGCGTCACTGGTCTGGGTGAAGGCATCCAGCAGACCACTCAGTTCATCGTTGTAGTAGCGCGAAGCGGCAAAGCGCGACTTCGCCTGATTGATTTCGTGCAACGAGTCCAAATACTGGTTGAAAGGGGTCGCGCCGACGCGCACCGAGTTGATCGCCATGTCGTAATCGCCATTGATCAGCTTTTCAGTCCAAACAGCGGACTCCGGGGTGGAGACATTGGCCTTGATCCCCGCGGCATTCAGACCTTCGACTGCGATCTGGCAGCTGTTGACCCAATCGGTCCAGCCATTCGGCACGATCACCTCAAGGTCGATCGGCTCACCCGCCGGGGTTTCGACAAAGCCGTCACCGTCGATGTCCTTAAAACCTGCTTCGGCCAACATCGCCTTAGCGCCTTCGATGTCATACTGGGTGAACGTGCCGAATTTATCGTCCACCTCGGGGTTGTTCCAGGCATGGAAGGCGCGTCCCAGACCCGAAGGATACTGGTTGATCGTCGGATAGCCGTAGCCTGCGATCTCCACCATCGCCTCGCGATCAAAAGCCATAGAGACGGCACGACGGAACGCCACATCGTTAAAGGCCGCCTTGTCCCCTGCCTCTTTCGCTTCGAAGTTCATGTAGAAGGCAACAAGAGAGCCACCGGGCAGCCAATAGCTGTGATGCTCCGGGTCTTTGGCGACATAGGTGTTCTCGATATCCGGCAAGAAGGAGCCCATCCAGTCCAGCTCACCATTGGCCGCCGCCGCCAGCGCCTGATCGTTGTTGGCGATCTGCGGGAAGCGCATGCAGTCCACCTTGAGGCTCTCGGCGTCCCAATAGTTGGTATTGCGGCACTGCACATATTCCTGCGGGGTAAACCGCCGGATCTCAGTCAGCGGCCCAGTGCCAACCGGATCGGGGTTGGTAAAGGTGACAGGGTCAGACACGGCACTCCAGATATGCTCCGGCACGATCGGCACGCGCACGATCTGAAACATCGCCTGACTCGAAGGAGTGGAGAGGTTGAACTTGACGGTTTTCGCATCCACCTTCTCAACGCTCGACAGCATCTGGGCCATGCCGACACTGTCCAGCGCCGGGTTGCCCAGCGCCAAGTCAAAGGACTTCACCACGTCATCGGCATCAAACCCCTCGCCATCAGACCATTCCACCCCATCGCGCAGGGTCACAGTGATGGTGCTGAGATCCTCGGAGTATTCATAGGCAGTCGCCAAACGGTAGATCGGCTTGCCGCCGTCCATCGCATTGAAGATGATCAGCGGCTCGTACATGAAGTCCAGAACCGAGGGGGCCGCCGTGGTCTGGTTGAACGGGTTGAAGTTCTCGACCCAAGCGGTGACCTGCTCGGGCAGGGCCGAGAGTACGGTTTCCTCGGCCTGCGCCGCAGTGGTCCAGATCGCGACCGAGGCCAAGAGCCCGGCGGTGACAGTCAATTTCATGTGGTAAACTCCCTGTGGTAACGGGTTTGCCCCGTCTGATATCCGTCCGTCAATTTTTCCGCCGGGGAAGGGCCTGATGCCGCTTGGCTGCGGGCCTCCTCCCCGAGGTCCGGATGTCCCTTAATGAAGGCTGCGCGCTCCCTCGAAAGACACCCGAAAAATCGGAAATTTCGTCAAAAGGCGCGCGGTGCGAATTTCAAAATCCGAAATACGGCAAACATTCCAATGCCATAACGCGTTTCACGATTTGTGCCGCCAGATGCGCCAAGGGCACGCCCCTCTTGCCTCGCCCCCCACGCCGCCGCAGGATCACCGCAACCGCTGCCCTAAAATTCGGAGCCATCGTGCCACTTCAGGGAATCCGCGCCCGCCTGATCTTGACCTTCCTTCTGGCCTCGCTCCTGCCGCTGACGCTGGGCGGGCTGGTGTTTTACCGCGTGGTCAATCAGACCATCACCACCGAGACCTTTCAAAAGGTCGCCTTTGTGCGCGATGCCAAAGCGAGCGAGATCACTCAGTACATGACCTATGCGCGCCGGCAGGCCGAGAACCTCGCCCAATCCGCCAATGTGCGCTATTCGGTGGGCGAGTTTTACGGCTTCAGCCATGCCCTGCGACAGATAGAGGGCACCCCGGAAGAGGCCGGCGCCAAGCTGCGCGATATCTTCGGCGTCGACGGCGCCCCCGCGCCCCCCGCTGGAATCGGCAGCGAGGACCGACTGCTGCGCGAGGCTTTGGAATATTCCAACACCCATCGCCGCTTTCACGCCGGGTTTATGGAGTTCCTGAAGGACGCGGAATTCGACAATCTCTACCTCGCGGATCGCCACGGGCAGGTGGTCTATTCGGTGCATAAGGACGCCTATCTCGGCCAGATCCTCAACCCGGAGGTCACCGGGCTTGGTCAGGCCTACCTGCGCGCCACCAGCCAGCCGAGGTTTGATCCGGTGTTTCAGGACTACGCCGAGGATGCGGTGACCGGCCAGATGGCCGCCTATCTCGCGGTTCCGGTGCGCCTGCATGGCCAGCACAAGGGCGCGATGATCCTGCGGATGCCGCCCAACAGCCTGCAAAGCCTGATGACAGAAAGCGAAACCGCCCTCTCGGTGATCTCCTCCAGCGGCACGGTGATTGCCGCGAGTGGCGCGCCCGCCGCTGGGGCCGCGGTCCTGTTGCCGACCGAGATGACCAGCGCCAATGGGGTTTCGGTGCTAGAGGCGGGGCTGGCGGGCATCCCCTCGCTCTCGGCTTGGCGGGTGCTGGATGCGCCCTTTCCCGAATGGACGGTGATCGCCGAGGCCAGTCAGGACGCCGCCTTTCAGAACAGCCACCAATTGCGCGATGCGCTGATCCTGATTGCGGTGGTGGCGGTGGCGGGGCTAGTGATCCTGTCGCTTCTCTTCGCCAATGCCCTCACCCGCCCGGTGCGCCGCATGGCCGAAGCCGCCAGCGCCGTCGCCACCGGCAGCCTCAACGAGGCTTTGCCGGAATATGACCGTCCGGTGGAATATGCCCGCCTCTCGCGGGCGGTGAACCAGATGCGCCGCGCCCTGCGCGATCAGCTTGACCTCATCCGCGACAAGAACGCCGAGCTGCAAGAAAACCTGCGCCAGATCGGCGAGAAAAACGCCAAGCTGGAGGAGGCCGACCGGATGAAGGATCGCTTCCTCGCCAATACCTCGCACGAGCTGCGCACGCCGCTCAATGGCATCATCGGCATTCTGGAAACGCTGGAGGGCGGCGCGATGGGCGATATGCTGCCCGCGCAGGCCAGCCAGCTGCGCCTGATCACCTTCAGCGCCCGGCGGCTGTCGCGACTGGTGGATGATCTCCTTGATATCTATCGCATTCGCGAGGGGCGGATGCGGCTTGATCTGCAACCGGTCGACGTGGGACACGCCCTGCGCAACGTGCTGCACCTGTTGCAGCCCACCTTCCAGATCGACCCGGCGCGGGTGCGCCTCGTCCTGCCCAAGGACCTGCCCGCGGTCACCGCCGACCCGGTGCGGATCGAGCAGATCCTGTTCAACCTTTTGTCCAACGCGGTGAAATACGGCGGCGGCAGCCCGGTCGACATCACCGCCGAGGTGACTGACGCGGGCCTTGCCATCTCGATCCGCGACCACGGCCCCGGCATCGCCGCCGACAATATGGAGCGGATTTTTCACCCGCTCGAACAGCTGACCCCCGATGGGGCGGGGCAAAAGACCGGCACTGGCCTTGGCCTCACCATCGCCCGCCACCTCGCCGCGCTGATGACCGGCGAGATCGAGGTCGCCAGCACCCCCGGCGCCGGTGCCGAGTTCCGGCTGATCCTGCCGATCTCTGACTTGCCTGCCCATGGAGGCGAGGATTGGACCGCCCATGCGCTGCCTCTGCCCACGCCGGATTTCACCGCCAGTGCCCCCGCCGCGCCCGAAGGAGCGCCGGTGATCCTTGCGGTGGATGACGAGCCGATCAACCTGCAAGTGTTGCAAAACGTGCTGCAACCGCAGGGCTACCGCGTCACCACCGCCGCCAATGGCTCGGATGCGCTGCGCAGCGTGGCACAGGCGCGCCCCGACCTCATCGTGCTCGACGTGATGATGCCGGGCCTGAGCGGTCTCGACGTCGCCCGCAACCTGCGTCGCCGCCATGGTTTACACGAATTGCCCATCGTGCTGTTGACCGCGCGCGGCCGCACCAGCGATCTTTTGGCGGGGTTTGAGGCGGGGGCGAACGATTATGTGGTGAAACCCTTTGTGAAGGACGAGCTTCTGAGCCGCATCCGCACCCTTTTGGAGGCCAGCCGCGCCCGCAGCCGGGCCGAGGAAAACCGCGAGCTGAAAGAGGAAATCGACCGCCGCATCCAGATCGAAGATGCGCTGCGCCTGTCGCAACGCCGGATGACGCAACTGCTCGACACGCTGGAGGACGGGCTGATCTGCGTCAACGCCCGCGGCGTGGTCACCTATGCCAACGAGGCCGCGCAGGCTCTCTTGTCCGAACGGGTCACCGCCAATCGCAGCCGCCTAGACGAGGTGATGCCCGAAGCCGTCCTCGCCCCCCTACAAAGCCTTGAGGTGGAGGATGAGCCGGTCCATGCCGAGATCACCCTCAACGCTCAGCGCCTGCAAGTCAGCCTCTTTGCCATGCTGCCCGAGGCCGGCGGCGGGCGTGCCGTGCTCCTCAGCCGCGCCGAGAGCCCACGCGCCCCTTTCGTGCAGTCCTTACGCGATGTGGTCGATACCTCGCTGCCCTCGCTGATCCCCGAGGCCCTGGTCGAGGTGCCCGGCCCCAGCCCCGCCGACAGCTACCGTGAAAGGATCGTGGACCTGATGTCGGAATCCCTCGACCTGTGGACCGCGATCACCGGCAAGGGCAAGATCGACTTTGCCGAGACCAGTGGTCTCTGGCGGGTGAACCTCGACAAGACCTCGCTGCAGACCCGCACGCTGGACAAATACCTGCTGATCGAGACCCTGCCCGACAATCCGCGTTGGCGCGATGTGCTGAAGACCGTGAGTTTTGTGCTGACGCTGAAGGACCGCACCGACAGCGACGCGCTCCGCGCCCGCCTTACCTCACTCGAACAGCGGCTAGAGGAGTTCCGCGCCCAGATCGCCCAGCGCGGCTGAGGGTCAGTCGCCCAAGGGCTGCGGCCCGGTGCGGCCGTGATAGGCGGTCAGGGACGCGCGAATGCGGCGCAGGTTCTCGGTGGTCTCGGCACTGCGCATCTGCGCCACCGACATCGCCAGCGCATCCACAATCACCAGATGGGCATAGCGCGAGGCGGTGGGCTTCAGGATATCCGGATCCTCCGGGAGATCCGCCTCGATCACCACCGAGGCCTCCTGCGCCAAGCGACTGCCCGGGCGGGTGATCGCGATGGTGGTCGCACCATAGCCACCCGCAATCCCGGCCGCATTGGCGATCTCTGCCGCCTCGCCGCTGGTGGAGACCAGCAACAGCACATCGCCTCGCCGTAGGGTCGCCGCCCGCATTTGCAACAGGTAGCTATCGGAGACCGCAACCGCCGGAATGCCCAGCCGGAACAATCGGTTCGCCGCCTCCTGCGCCACCATGGTCGAGCCGCCCCCGACCCCCGCCACCACGATCTGCCCCGCCGAGGCGAGGGCTGTGACCGCCGCATCCATCCGCGCCGGGTCAAGCTGTTGGCGCATCACATTGACGGTCGCATACAGCGCACCAAGGATCTGGTCCACCGCGCTCACCCCGCCCTCCGGCGCGTCGCGGTGACTGGGGGCGAGGTATTGCAGGCTGACCGCGAGGTTCTGCGCCAGCCGCAGTTTGAACTCGCGGAACCCATCGCAGCCCATGGTCCGGCAGAACCGCACCACCGTCGGCGTGCTGACCCCCGCCGCCCCTGCCAGCTCGGCGATGGTCATGGCGGAAATCTCCTCCAGATGGGCAGAGACGAAATCCGCCACCTTCTGTTCGCGCGCCGCAAAACTTCCGTGCAACTGCCGGAGGTTAGAGATCAGATCCACAGCCCCCTGCGCGGGTCCGGTTTCAACTGCAGCCATCTGCCTCTCCTGTAACGAGCCTTGGTGATTCTGTACCTAAGATACATTTTCAGGTCAAATCCGCCCGTCAAAAACCGTTTCAGCTCCGATATTTGTACCTAAGGAACAAATTATTCTTGACGGATGCGTGATCTCGCCGCGAATATGTACCTTAATTACAAAACAGGGAGTCATCATGATCGGGGAATTCGCAGGGCGTCTCAGCCATCAGATCAATCGCGGCACCGAGGTAATCCTCGCCGCCTTGATGGTGGCGCTGGTGCTGGATGTCTGGATCGGCGTCGTGGACCGCTACTTCTTTCACTGGCAACTGCCCTGGCCCGAGGTCCTAGCCCGCTACCTGATGATCTGGGCGGCAATGCTGGCGGTCTCTTCCGGCATTGCGCGGCGCGAGCATATCGGCCTCACCGCCATGCTGATGACCCTGCCGCTGCCGCTGCGCCGCGCGATGTTGATCGCCATCGACGGGCTGACCTTCGCGCTGTTTTTCTACGTGCTGTGGTTTGGCATTGGCTTTGCCGACAGCGGGGCCAAGCGGCAGGCGATGATCCTTGGCGCCACCCTGCAGCCCTTCTACGCCGCCATCCCCGCCGCTGCCGCCCTTGCCTGTGTGCAAGTCGTTCTGGTGGCGCTGCGCGATGCGGGCACCCAACTCGACCAGCCCGCCCCCGAGGGCGAAGAAGGAGCCAACGCATGATCGTTGCCATCTGCTTTGTAATCCTTCTGGTGATCGGCATGCCCATCGGCTTTGCCATCGGGCTGGCGGGCGTGGTCGGCATCTTCTCGATGGGCGGCGGCAGCGCCTTCCTCGCCATCGGGCCGAGCAAGATCTTCAACGGGCTCAATATCTTCCCCTTTCTCGCCATGCCGTTTTTCATTCTGGCGGGCGAAATCATGAACAGCACCGGCATCACCGGGCGGCTGGTGAAACTGGCCGAGGTGCTAGTGGGACGCTTTCGCGGCGGGCTTGCCCATACCAATATGCTGGCCTCGGTGTTCTTTGCCGGGCTGACCGGATCGGCCACCGCCGACGCGGCTGCCTTTGGCCGCACGCTGGTGCCCGCGATGGTGAAACAGGGCTACAAGCGCGACTACGCCTGTGCCGTCACTGCCGCAGGGTCGATCATCGGGCCGACCATTCCGCCTTCGGGCCTGATGGTGGTCTATGGATCGCTGATGGGGGTCTCGATCGGCGGGCTGTTTGCGGCGGGGGTGCTGCCGGGCCTGGTGATCTGCATGGTCTGCATGGGCGTCATCGCCATCGGCGGCAAGCGCGAGAACCTGCCCAAGGCCGAGCGTGGCGCCACCTTTGGGGAAATCTGGCAGACCTTCCTGTCGTCGATCACCGCGCTGTTGATGCCCGTCATCATCCTGGGCGGCATCCTCGGCGGCATCGTCACGCCGACCGAAGCGGCCTCCATCGCGGTTGCCTATGCGCTTTTCATCGGCTTCTTCGTCTACCGCACGCTGACCTTCCGCGACCTCTACGCCATGCTGGTCCGCACCGCCCGCATCACCGGCGTGATCTTCGTCATCATCGCCTTTGCCGGCATCTTGGGCTGGTGGATGAGCTTTGAGCGCATTCCGCAAGCCATCGCAGGCAGCGTGCTGGGCCTGTCGGAGAACCCCTATGCGGTCATCGCCATCATCATCTGCATTCTGCTGATCGTCGGCATGGTGATGGATATCACCGCCATCCTGATCATCCTTGGGCCCGTGCTGGTGCCCCTGACGGAACAGATCGGGCTGGAGCCGATCCACGCCGGCATCGTCTTTGTCCTCGCGCTCAATATCTCGCTGATGACGCCGCCGGTGGGGGCCTGCCTCTTCGTGCTCTCCTCGGTGACCGGCGAAAAGCTCGAACGCATCTCGGTCAAGTTGGCCCCCTTCTTGGTGGCGGAAATCGTCATCCTCTTCCTCTTCGCCTTCTGGGAGGACGCGGCCCTGATGCTGCCGCGCGCCCTCGGATTTGCCCCCTGACCGGGGCGCCCAAACCATAACCACAACCAAACCAACAGTGAGGAAAACCCAATGAACTCAATCCTGAAGACCGCTGCCCTTGGTGCGATTGCCGCGCTTACTGCTAGCTCTGCCATGGCCGGGGGCACCATCCGCTTTGGCCATGACAACAAGACCGACCCGTTTGAGAACCCGGCCCATGCCTGTACCGCCGTGTTCCAGAACATCGTGACCGCCGACACCAATGGCAGCGTCACGGTCGAGGTGTTCGGCTCCAACCAGCTGGGCACCGCCGCCGAACACGTCCAGCAGGTGCGCGATGGCGTGATCCAGGCGACCCTGACCTCCACCGGCGCGCTGGCCTCTTATTATCCCCGCATCGATGTGCTGAACCTACCCTTCGCCTTTGCCAACAATGCCTCGACCTATTCCGTGTTTGACGGCGACTTCGGCAAGGCCCTCGCTGCCGATATCGAGGCGGAGCTGGGCGATGTGGTGGTGCTGGGCTTCCCGGACACTGGTGGCTTTTTTGCCGTCACCAACTCGCAGCACCAGATCGCCGAGCTGAAGGATTTCGACGGCATCCGCATCCGCACCATGACCCTGCCGAGCCACCAAAAGATCGTGCAGGCCTTGGGTGCCGAGGCCTATCCCTTGAGCTGGGGTGAGGTCTATTCCGGCCTGCAAACCGGGGTGATCGACGGGCAGATGAACCCGGTGCCGATCATCTCCTTTGCGAATTTCGCCGAGGTGCAGAAATACATGACCCTCACCAACCACCTGTTCTCGCCCTATACCTTCATGGTCAACAAGGCCTTCTACGACGGGCTGACCGAGGCGGAGCAAGCCACGCTGCACACCGCTGCCGAAAGCTGCGTCACCGCCAGCCGCGGCCTGTCGCGCATCATCGAAGCCTCGGATCGCGGCCTTGCCGGGCTGATGGACAAGATCGAAGTGACCGCCCTGTCGGACGAACAGCGCGCCGCCATGGCCGGGGCCACCCAGCCCGCCTTTGAGGCCCATGTGGCCGAGAACCTCGACGCCAAGGCGAACGAGCTTCTGGCCCTTTTCAAAACCGAAGTCGGCAAGGCGAACGACGCCGCCTACCTCGACTAACGGTCCCCGACCGGGGCGCGGGTTTCCTCGCGCCCCGGAACCCCCACTTCAAGGATTTGCCTCATGCGCGTTTTCTGCGCTTCGCTCGCTACTGAAACCAATACTTTCTCGCCGCTGCGCACGGATTTCTCCGATTTCGAGCAGAGCTTTTACGCCGTGCCGGGCAAACACCCGGAGACCCCGACCCTCTGCTCTGCGGTCTTTCCCGCCCTGCGGCGGCGCGCGGCAGAGGAAGGTCTGACCCTGATCGAGGGCACCGCCACCTGGGCGGAGCCGGGCGGTCTGGTTAATGCGGCGACCTGGGAGCGGCTGCGCGATGAGGTCCTGGGGCAACTGAAGGCCGCTCTGCCCGTCGATGCGGTGGTACTGGGCCTGCATGGCGCAATGATCGCCGAGGGCTGTGTGGATTGCGAGGGCGAGCTCCTCGCCGCCGCCCGCGCGCTGGTCGGGCCTGAGGCAAAGATCGGCGTCAGCTTTGACCCCCACAGCCACCTCAGCGCCAAGCGGGTCGAGAATGCGGATGTGATCACCGTCTTTAAGGAATTTCCCCATACCGATTTTGTCGAGGCTGGCGAGGCCTGTGTGGACCTCACTTTGCGCGCCGTGCGCGGCGAGATTGCCCCGCGGATCTCGGTCTTTGACGTGCGGATGATGGATGTGCTGCCCACCAGCATCCAGCCAATGCGTGGATTTGTCGACAAAATCAAAGGGATGGAAGCCCGCGGCGAGATCCTCTCCGGTTCCGTCATTCACGGGTTTATGGCCGGGGACAGCCCCGACCTCGGCGCCAAGATCATCGTGATAACCGACGGCGCGCCTCAGCGCGGCCACCGTCTGGCGCGCGACCTCGGGATGGAGCTTTTTGGCTTTCGCGGTCGCACCAAGCCCGATTTCTTGCCCCCGGCGGAGGCCCTGCGCCGCGCTGACACCAGCCAAAAGACCCCCGTCGTAGTGGCCGATGTTTGGGACAATCCCGGCGGCGGCGTGGCGGGTGACTCGACCATCCTGCTGCGCGAGGTGCTGGACCAACAGCTTGAGGACGTTGCCTTTGGCACCATCTGGGACCCGATGGCGGTGCGCCTGTGCTTTGCCGCCGGCGCGGGCGCGACGCTCGATCTGCGCTTTGGCGGAAAGACCTCGGCCCATGCCGGCGCACCTTTGGATGCGCGGGTGACCGTCATGCGGCTGGAACGCGACGCGGTACAGAGCTTTGGCACCTCGGTCGTGCCCCTTGGCGACTGCGCCGTGATCCGCATTGGCAGCCTCGACATTGTGCTTAACACCAACCGCAGTCAGGCCTTCTCGCCGGACCTCTTTACCAATCTCGGCATCGACATCGCGCAGAAACGCATTCTAATCGTGAAATCGACCAACCATTTTCACGGTGCCTTTGCCCCCATCGCGGGCGAGATCCTCTATGCGGCGGTAGAAGGCCCTTACCCCAACGACCCCGCCCGCACCCCCTACACCCGCCTGACCCGCGCCCTTTGGCCACGGGTTGAGGCCCCCCACGCGGAGGAGCACGCCTGATGACCCTGGAGATCGACACTCCCGCCGTGCTGGTGGACCTCGACGTGGCCGAGGCCAACGTGCGCGCCTATCAGGCTTATTGCGACCGCCACGGGCTACACCTGCGCCCGCATATCAAGACCCACAAGCTGCCACGGCTGGCCGAATATCAGATCACCCAGGGCGCCATTGGCATCACCTGCCAAAAGATCACCGAGGCGGAGGCCATGGTTGCAGGCGGCGAGATGCGGGACATTCTGCTGACCTACAACATCCTCGGTGCGGAGAAAGTGGCCCGGCTGCGGACCCTTGCGGCGCGGGTACCGCTCTCCGTCGTGGCCGACAGTTCCGAGGTGGTACAGGGCCTGAGCGCAGGTTTCGCCGATGCCGCGACGCCCCTGCCCGTGCTGGTCGAATGCAACACCGGCGCGGATCGGTGCGGGGTCGCGTCTCCGGCCGAGGCGGCCCAACTGGCGCAAGAAATCACCGCCCTGCCCGGCCTGACCTTTGCCGGTCTGATGACCTACCCGCCCATCGGGCGCGCGGCAGAGGTTGCGAAATGGATGAGCAATGCCAAGGACTTGATCGAAGAAGCGGGCCTCACGGTCCCTACCATCTCCTCCGGTGGCTCGCCCGACATGTGGCGCGCCCATGAGATGCCACTGGCCACCGAATACCGCATCGGTACCTATATCTACAACGACCGCTCGCTGGTGGCGCGCGGGGTCTGTGACTGGGCGGATTGCGCCCTGACCGTGCTGGCGACGGTGATCTCTACCCCCGCGGAGGGGCGCGCGGTGATTGATGCGGGCTCCAAAGTGCTGACCTCGGACCTCTTGGGGCTGGAAGGCCACGGCCATGTCTTGGGCCGCCCCGACCTCAAGATCGACCAGCTGAGCGAGGAACACGGGCGGATCACCTGCGACGGGCCCACCAGCCTGCGGATCGGCGATCAGGTCCGGATCGTGCCAAACCATGCCTGCGTGGTGTCCAATATGCTCGACCAAGTGGTGCTGGTGCGCGGAGCCGAAGTCCTCGGCACCGAACCCGTCGCGGCCCGGGGGCAGGTCTGGTGAGCGCGCCGCAAATCCTCTGTCTGGGCGAGCCCTTGGTGGAGTTCAACCAAACGCCCGAGGGGCTTTTCGCCATGGGCTTTGGTGGCGATGTCTCCAACGTAGCGATTGCCGCCGCCCGCCACGGTGCGCGCGCGGGCATGGTGACGCGGGTCGGAACCGACCCCTTTGGCGCCGCGCTCTGTGACCTTTGGGCACGCGAAGGCATCGACGCTGCCCATGTGATCCGCGCTGCGGGCGAAGAGACCGGGGTCTATTTCGTCACCCATGACGCAGAGGGTCACCACTTCACCTACCGCCGCAAAGGCTCCGCCGCGAGCAAGTTGACACCAGTCAACCTCCCCAAAGCAGCCCTGAGCCAAGCGCAGGTCTTTTACGCCTCAGGCATCAGCCTTGCGATCTCGGACACCATGCGCGCGGCGGTGGCGGAGGCGGCCCAGAGCACCCGCGCGGCGGGGGGGCTTTTTGCTTTTGACCCCAATCTGCGGCTCGCACTTTGGCCCCTGGAGAAGGCGCGCGCGGTGACCCATGAAGCCATGCAGAGCGCCGACATTGCCCTGCCGGGTTTGGACGATGCGCGCCAGCTAACCGGGCTTCAGACGCCCGAAGAGATTGCCGCCTTTTATCACGAGCTTGGCCCCTCGATTGTGGCGCTCACCTTGGGCGCAGAAGGCGTGCTGATCTCGGTCAAGGGTGAGGGCTTGCGCCTGCCCGGCCGCAAGGTCGAGGCGAAGGATGCCACCGGGGCCGGCGATTGCTTTAACGGTGCTTTCCTCGCGGCGCTCACCACGGGCCACGACCCCTTTCAGGCGGCGGACCTCGCCAATATGGCGGCAGCCCTCTCGACCACCGGATATGGCGCGGTGACGCCGATCCCGACCCTTTCCCAAACCCGCGCCGCGCTGATTTCTACGCCGCGCCCCTAACCTTTCCAATCTTTAGGAGACCACCCCATGACCATCGAACGCATTGGCGCAGCGCGCACCGGCGCAGGCGGCCAGAACCTGCCGTTTTCCCCCGCAACTCGCGCTGGCGACTTTGTTTTTATCTCGGGCCAAGTGGCAATGAACGAGCGCGGCGAGATTGAGCCGGGCGGCATCGAAGCCCAAACCAAACGCACCATGGAGAACGTGATTGCGGTGCTGGAGATGGCGGGCTGCACCCTGGACGACGTGGCCAAGGTCAACGTCTGGCTGGATGATCCGCGCGATTTCTGGACCTTCAACCGGGTCTACGCCAGCTATTTCCCCAATGGGGCACCGGCGCGGTCCACCGTGAAATCGCAGCTGATGGTGGATGCCAAGATCGAGATCGACGTCACCGCCTATAAGCCGCTCTGAGCGGCGAGACCTGAGCCCTTGGCGAAGAAATCCTCCCTTCGCCAAGGGTTTGTCAGACCTGTCCGGGGCTTAGGCTTCGGGCAGGTGAAATTCCGGCAACTGGCCAAAAGCCTCACGCAGGGCGATCCCCCAACCGGTTGAAACCGCCTCGAAGTAGGGATCATCGGTCTGGATGCGGAAGACGTGGCCATTCTCTCGGCTGTCGGTTTTGTAGATATGCACATCCAGCGGCAGGCTGACCGAGAGGTTCGCTTTGATCGTCGAGTCAAACGACACCAGCAACAGCTTTACCGCGTCCTCAAAGCTCATGTCCGGGTCATAGGCCCGCACAAGGATCGGACGGCCATATTTGGTCTCGCCAATCTGGAAGAAGGGCGTGTCAAAGCTGGCTTCGATAAAGTTGCCTTCGGGATAGATCAGGAACAGACGCGGTGCGCCATCGCCAATCTGACCACCCAGAACGATGGTCGCATTAAAGGCTGCATCGGCGCGCTGGCCGGCCTCCGCATGGGTCGAAATCACCTCCTTGAGGAGATTTCCGACCATGGTCGCGACCTGATACATTGAGGGCGCTTCCAGAATGCCCGGGCTGCGCTCGCCCGGCTGCTTGCTACGCTCTTCCAGTAGGCTGACGACCGATTGCGTGGTCGCAAGATTGCCTGCCGTCATCATGGTGATAGAGCGCTCGCCCGGCACCTCCCATGTGAACATCTTCCGGAAGGTGGAAATATTATCGACACCCGAATTGGTCCGGGTGTCGGACATAAAGACGAGGCCCTTATTGAGCATCAGCCCCACGCAATAGGTCATGAACGCATCTCCTGTGTCAGAGCCTTCAATCAGTCTATTGCTGAACCTGCAAGCAAACAGTTAGCGCCTCATCTCCTTCTCCGTGCCGAATACCGACAATTGGTGCAGCATCGCTATAGTCGCGACCCACGGCGACGCGCACATAGCGGCCATCGGGGCAGATTTGGTTGGACACGTCAAAGCCGACCCAACCCAATGTGTCCACATGGACCTCGCACCAGGCATGGCTGGCGTCTTGGCTCACCTGTCCATCCATCAACAAATATCCGCTGATGTAGCGCGCGGGGTAGCCCAGATGCCGGGCGGCGGCGATCATGATGTGGGCGTGGTCCTGACAGACCCCATGGCCGGCGGCGATTGCCATCTCTGCGGTGGTCTCCGCATCGGTCTGGCCGATCTCGTATTTCACCACCTCGGCGATCTCGGCGGCGAGGCGGTGCATTTTGGCGATGTCATCCAGTCCCTCGGCCTCTTGCCGCACCCGCGCTGCCAATTGGCGCACATTGTTGCCTGCCGCGGTCAGCGCGGTGGAGTCCTGATAGAGCCAGAGTGGCGCAAAACCCGCGTGCTGGCCGATGACCCCGTGGCGGTCTTCGACCTCCACAAGCCCTTCGCTCACGATCTCCACCGTAGTGGCGCCGCTGTCGACCTTTACCAGATCAGTGTGGTTCATCAGCGGATCGTCATAGGACAGTTGCTTTTCCCCACCGGTCACGGTGGAGGTCCATTTCAACACCTTCTGCCCATGTCCGGAGCGTGGCGTCAGACGCAGCTTTTGCAGCGCGTAATGCACCGGCGTGTCGTAGCTATAGGTCGTCACATGACGAATAGAGAGTCGCTTCACCTCAGCCATAGAACCGGAAGTCCTCTTCAATCTGGTTGGCAAGCCGGACAAGGTCCCGAAGGTACTCGCCGAGGAATTCATGCAACCCGTTTTGGAAGATCGTATCAATCGACCGGTCGTGAACGCAATCCGCGATGCATTCGGCGATCACCTGGCTTTCATGACGGGCACCGTAATCCCGTTCTAGATGGCGCAGATATTGCGCAACCTTCGTGGAACAGAAGGCTAAAGACCGCGGCATCCGTTCGTCCAAGATCAGGAACTCGGCAATCGCCTGCGGCGAGGCCGCACCACCATGCAACCAAGAGAAGGATCGCTCTGCCGAGACGGATCTCAGGATCACCTCCCATTGGGCATTGTCGATCGTACTCCCGACAAAAGCAGCGGAGGGCAGCAACACGTAGTATTTCACGTCGAGAATACGCGCCGTGCTGTCCGCGCGTTCGATAAAGGTGCCAAGCCGCGCAAAAGAAAAAATGTCGTTGCGTAGCATGGTGCCATGCAATGCGCCGCGCACCACTGACGCCCGGTTGCGGATCAAAGCCAGCGTTTCGTGCAGGCTGCGTTCACTCACCGGACGGGCAAGCGCGGCCTTGAGGCTCATCCAGCAATCGTTGGTGGCTTCCCAGACCTCGCCCGACAGTGCGGTACGCACCTGCCGCGCGTTGGAGCGAGCCAGATCCACCGAAGCCATCACGCTCGAAGGGTTGTCCATGTCCCGCAGCAGGAAATTGATCACATGCTGCGCGGTGTATTCATCGTATTTCGCATCATAGGCCATGGTTTGGCCCGCCGTGCGCACAATCGACTCCCATTCATTGGAGTCGCCGTCAGAGCGGGTCAGGGCAATATGCCAGCCCGCTTCTAAAAGGCGCGCGGTGTTTTCGGCCCGCTCAAGATAGCGGAACATCCAAAAAAGGCCGCCTGCAGTTCTTCCCAGCACGTCGTCAGTCCCCCAGAACCCATGTGTCCTTGGTGCCGCCCCCTTGCGAGGAGTTCACCACCAGCGATCCTTTTTTCAACGCCACGCGGGTCAAACCGCCGGGCGTGATGTCGACCCGATTGGGCGAGACGAGAACAAAGGGCCGCAGATCCACGTGGCGCGGAGCAAGCCCCGCCTTGGTCAGGATCGGCACCGTCGACAGCGACAGCGTCGGCTGGGCGATATAGTTGGCGGGTTTGGCGCGCAGCTTGGCCTCAAAGGCGGCCAGCTCCTTTTTGCTGGCGGCGGGGCCAACCAGCATCCCATAGCCACCCGAGCCATGCACCTCTTTCACCACCAGTTCCGGCAGGTGTTCGAGCACATATTGCAGCGAGTCCGCTTCCGAGCAGCGCCAGGTCGGGACGTTCTTCAGGATCGCCCGCTCGCCGGTATAGAACTCAACGATATCAGGCATATAGGAATAAAGCGCCTTATCGTCGGCAATCCCGGTGCCCGGGGCGTTGGCGATGGTCACATTGCCCGCGCGGTAGACATCCATGATCCCCGGCACGCCCAACAGGCTTTCGGGGTTGAAGGTCAACGGATCGAGATAGGCATCATCCACCCGGCGATAGATCACATCAATCGCCTTATAGCCTTGGGTGGTGCGCATCGCGACGTAGCCATCGACGATTTGCAAATCGTGGCTCTCCACCAGCTCCGCACCCATTTGGTCCGCAAGGAACGCGTGCTCAAAATAGGCGGAGTTGTGGATGCCCGGCGTCAAAACCGCCACCACGGGGGTGTCATTCTTGCTGTTGACCGGCACGCTGGCCGACAACGAACGACGCAGAAGCTGCGGGTAAGAGGAAACCGGCCGCACCTTCATCTGCGAGAAGAGCTCCGGGAAGATCTGAAGCATCGTTTCGCGGTTTTCGAGCATATAGGACACGCCCGACGGGGTGCGGACGTTGTCCTCCAGCACGTAGAAATCATCTTCGCCAGTTCTGACCAGATCGACGCCTGCGATATGCGTATAAACGCCACCGGCCGGATTCACGCCGATCATCTCGGGGGTGAAGGCTTCGTTCCCGGAAATCAACTCGCGCGGAATGCGCCCCGCCCGCAAGATTTCCTGCCGGTGATAGATGTCGTGCAAGAAAGCGTTGATCGCGCGCACGCGCTGCTCGATCCCGCGCTCCAGACGGCTCCATTCTTTAGCAGAGATGATGCGGGGTACGATATCAAAGGGGATGAGGCGTTCATCCGCCTCTTCCTGTCCGTAAACGTTAAATGTGATGCCGATCCGCCGAAAAAAGGCCTCTGCTTCCTGCGATTTTTTGCGCAGGCGTTTCACATCATCGCGGCTGAACCAGTCGTAATAGACCGAATACGGGTCCCGGACCTGGTCCGGCGCTGTCAGCATTTCGTCAAAACATGGCTTTGTGTTCATACAATCAGGTTGCAACAGGGTTTCCCGTTCGGGAAGGCCACCCGAGTGCGAAACCGAAAAAATATCGCGACGAGCCAATGTTTAGCGGGAGCTTGTGGAAATATTTGCACAATATTTAGGCGCCAAAGAGCAAATTTCCAAAATGACAACGTAAGTCAACGCAACGAATACCATGTAGAGGGCGGTTTGGTGATTCTCAGACTGCACAAAAAAGGGGCGCCCAAGGCGCCCCGCATACAGTGACCATCTGTATGGTTCAGCTGTGCTGTTAGTTGAACAGCTGCAGCAGCGCCTGCGGCGCTTCGTTGGCGATGCCCAGCGACTGGACCGCAAGTTCCTGCTGGGTTTGCAGGGCGGACAGTCGAGCAGAGGCCTCTTCCATGTTGGTATCGGTCATGGTGGACACACCGAGTGTCATGGAGTCGACCAGATCGGCGACGAACATAGATTGATCTTCGATCCGTGCAGAGGCTGCACCCAGTGCAGCGGCACCGGAAATCGCGGTTTGCAGGAAGGCTTCGATCTCACCCAAGGCGGAGGCTGCGGAGGCAGTATCGGAGATCGAGGTCAGATCGGTGGCCAGGTCAAGGCTCGAGTCGAAGCCTTGCGCTGCGATGGTGATGTCCACCGATGTCACGGTGCCACCTGCGCCAACGCGATCCAGAGAGGCCAAGATGCCCATCTGAGTTGCGGTACCGTCAATGGTAGAGGTCAGCAGGTTTGCGCCGTTGAACTGGGCTGCGGAAATAATGGATTCGATCTGATCGACCTTAGAGTCGATGTCAGTCTGAATTTTGTCGTGGTCGACGTTCTCAGCCTGAGCGGAAACGATCAGCTCTTTGATTTCGACCAGTTTTTCCACGATCTGTTCAGCACCAGCCGAAGCAACAGCAACAGTCGCGTCGCCCATTGCCAGACCATCTTCGATGGCCTCGAAGCTGGCGATATCGGATTCCATGGTTTTGGAGATCGCCCATACGGCCGCGTTATCCTTCGCCGTGCCGATTTCCTTACCAGTGGAGATTGCGTTTTGGGTGTCGGTGAGGCTCTTGTTGACAGACTTCAGCGTCTGCAGGGCGACCATTGCACCGTTGTTTGTCAAAATGCTGGACATAGCATGAGTTCCTTTGAGCAAGGAGCGCTTTGGCCCCGATGTATTTCCTTGCCCCGTTATGGGGTATCTCTCTCGTCTTTCTGAACGTGCGGACCAATTTAAGCCCGCAACCAACTCAATAAGATGCGTCCCAACATTTGACCTGAGGATGCTAATGAAGCCCTAAAATGTCTGCGTATATGTCTAAAATGCGATTCAAATTGCGACTGTGCGGTCTGCGCGAGGCTTGCGTCAGAACCCTCGCGATGAAGGCCCGTTCAATTCGACGCAAAAGCCCAAAGCTCTCCCCGACCAGCAGAATTCAGGATCATCCACAGGGCACAGTAGGGCTAAAAACCTGGCGCAAAGCGCCGTTTTAGAGCTCTGTTCTCAAGCCCATCCGGAGACTCACCCGAAGGCTAAACCACGGCTCGCCATAAATTGGCCTCATTATTTATTCGCATTTTCAAAGAACTAAGCGGAATCCATTTTAGGATTAAACGGTTTTTTCACGCCATTGCCCGAGCGTCTCTTCAAACAACGAGGTGTGGGAGCGCAGGGCGTTGACGCTCAGATCAATTTTCAGACCAGTCCTTATCGGTCTCAGCGCGGCCATAATGCTCAGCGCAGGGACCCAAGTGAGTGTGCCGCATGATTTTGCGCGCCCTTCACGTATCCCCTTTCCGGAGGAAGCCCCCTACTCGCCGCAGAAAGCTGCGTTGGGGAAGATGTTATTTTACGATGCACGGCTGTCCGGGGCGCAGAATCTCAGTTGTTCAAGCTGCCACAACCCGTCCTTTGGGTGGGAATCGCCGATTCCACGCGCCATGGGCGCCAGCAAACAGCCATTGGATCGGCACACTCCCACAATCGAGAACCTCGCAGAATCGCCGCACTTTTTTTGGGACGGGCGCGTCGACAGCTTTGAACATCAGGCGCTGGGGCCGATCACGCACCCAGATGAGATGAACTCCAACATCTTTGAGGTGGTGCAGCGTCTGCAGGCCATTACTGGCTATCAGCGCTATTTCGAGATTGCCTTTCCTTCCGAGGGGCTGACATCTGATACGATCCTCGAGGCGCTGGCAACCTATCAGAGAACGCTGCGATCTGGGTGGTCTCCGTTTGACGACTGGGCGGATGGAGATGAAGACGCGCTGACACCTGCTGCCCAACGCGGGTTTCGCCTGTTTACAGGACCTGCGCAGTGCAGCACCTGTCACAGCGGATGGGCGTTCACCGATCATCAGTTCCACCGCACTGGCATAGACAGTGACGATCCCGGTCGCGGACGTTTGAACCCCGAACAGATGCACATGTTCAAAACACCGGGCCTGCGCAACATCGCCCTGCGCGCACCTTACATGCACAACGGCAGTCTGATGTCCCTGCGAGATGTGCTGGATCACTATCGTGGCCGCTATGTCTCCGGATCAGTTGTCGCCAGCGATGTCTCACCGCTGGCGCATCTGAGTGATCAGGACGCCTCTGACCTCATCGCCTTTCTAGAGTCCCTGACGGCCTACGAACCCCATATCACTGCCCCGGCCCTGCCGGTTGATTGAAAGAACGAATATGTCGATCAAACGCCGCATCCTCGGCCCTATTGCGTTGCTCATCCTCATCGGTGTCGCCGGCGCCTCTTGGATTTCCGTTGCTGCCATTCGCACGCAGAACGAGATTCAGGCTGCGGATGCGCTGACGCTGCGCACATTGCAAGCAACGGACCGCGCCCAACGCATCCGGGAAGAGATTGAGCGACAGCTGCAGCAGTTTCTGGAGTTCAACACCGTTGTCCCGCCAGCGAATGTGCAGCGTCGGCATCAGCAGTTTGTGACGGCCTTTAAGGATGTCCTTGCGGAACTGGGCGTGAGTGATCAGGGTGCTGAGCAATCCGCTTTTGCCGCTCAGGTGGCGGCACAGTTTGAGGCCTGGAACACCGAGGCTTCGATCGCGCTCGGTCTAATCGCGGATACGCATATCCCCTCTCACAGCCGTTTGCGGCAACTCGCGCGGCGTGTGGAACTGGCTCTGGTCGCCTTGGAGCAGGATATTCGCGCACAGGCAGAAGACGCCAACGCGCAGGCGAGCCGAAGCTACGCCCGTCATGTGATCCTGGCCTTTGCCAGCATGAGCGTGATTTTCGTACTGGCCGGCTCCGCCTTCCTCGGCTTTGGCAGTCATCTTGTGGCTTCCTTGACCCGCTTGGCTGATGCCATGGAGGCCATCCGCCATGGTGAATACGACACGCCGGTCCGTGACCTGTCGCGCGCCGACGAGGTTGGACAGATCGCGCGAGGAGTCGCGGCGTTTTCAAACACTTTGCGCGACCTCCATATGGCGAAGTCGCGGATTGAGCATCTGGCCTTGCATGACCAGCTGACCAACCTGCCGAACCGGCGTGCCCTTCAGGAGCACCTCAGCCAATGTCTGGCGGAGGTTCAAAGAAAGGGCCTGCGCGCAGCGGTGCTTCATGTCGACCTTGACCGTTTCAAGCAGATCAATGACCTCTTGGGTCATGCGGCGGGGGACGAGATCCTACGCCACGCCGCCCGCGCGATGCAGGCGCAGATCGGACCCAAGGATATGACCGCCCGCGTGGGTGGGGATGAGTTTGTGATCGTTCTGCGCAACGCCCAAGACGCCAGCAGACTGGAAGAGCTGTGCTACCAGATCATCGAAGCGGTCTCGCAACCGATTGAGGTCTGGGGCGAGTTCGTCAACGTCGGAGCCAGCATCGGGATCGCCTATGTGGACGGTTCGGAAACGGACCCGGAGCGTATTCTCTCCAATGCGGACATCGCCTTGTATGTCGCCAAAGGACAGGGTCGCGGGCGCGCGTCCTTTTATAATGACGCAACGCGCGTGCGGTTCGAAGGCAATATGGCGATGCTCAAAGACCTCCGCGGTGCGATGGAGGATGGCCAGATCACGGCCTATTTCCAACCACAGGTGGATGGGGAAACCGGCGAGGTCATCGGGTTTGAAGCGCTGGCGCGCTGGCTTCATCCCGAAAAGGGGATGCTGGACCCCGGTGTCTTTATCACCCTCGCCTTTGAGCATGGGCTTGGCGATCAGCTGACGGAGACCATCGTCTCGGATTCCATTGCCGCATTGATCGACTGGCGGTCGCGTGGCTTGCCCGCACCGAGCGTCAGCGTGAACTTCGCCGCCAAGCAATTGCGGGACGGCGGCTTGGTGGAGTTTCTTGACGATGCCCTGTTTGCGGCGGCGCTGGAACCCAAGGACCTCGCTATCGAAGTGCTTGAAAGTGTCCTCTTTGGGGATGGCGTCGATCCTGCGTTGAACACCATCGCGCGGCTTCAGGAACGCGGATACCGGATTGAGCTGGATGATTTCGGCACCGGCCATGCCTCTATCTCGAACCTGCGGCGGTTCAAGGTGGATGGGGTAAAAATCGACCGTGATTTTGTGGCGGGTGTCGATCAGGACGCCGAGCAGGAAATGATCCTGCGCACCCTTATCGACCTTTGCCGCAACCTCGGGATCGAGTGCCTTGCTGAAGGCGTGGAAACAGAGGCGGAAATGAACCGCTTGCTGCGCCTTGGATGCAGTCAGTTCCAAGGGTTCGGCATCGCGCGCCCGATGTCGCGGGATGCCGTGACCGAATGGCTGGAAGCGCGCGAGGGCGCCATGCCGACAGCGAAAGCGGGCTGAGACGCCCGGCTTCCGCCTCTCTTATATGTCCTTCATCAGGCGCAGCGCATCATAGATCGCCGCATGGGTGTTGCGGGCCGAAACCGCATCGCCAATGCGAAAGAGCTGAAAGCCGCCGTCCGAATTGCGGGTGATCGCCTGCGGGCGGCCGTTGATCAGCGCGCTCTGGTCTACCTCGCCTAGGTTGCGGCTATGATCGCGCAGCGCGTGATAGAGGTCGTCGTTCGGCAGGGTGCCGTAGTTGACCACAACCTGATCGTAGGTCTTTTCCTTGGTGAAGTCGCTGTAATCGGTGCCGATGGTGGCCACGAGCTCATTGCCCGCCTTCGCCACGCCAAGCAGGCGGCGGGTCACGGTGAAGGTCACGTCCTTGTCCTGCAGCGACCGCATATAAGGGACGAGGTTCATCGCCATGATCTCGGGCGCGAAGGTGCGGTCGGGGGTCATCACTTCGACCTCGGCCCCGGCAGCGGCGGCCAGTTCCGCCGCCTGCAGCCCCGGATGATCGCCGCTTTCGTCGTAGATCAGCACCCGTGCGGCGGGTTTCACATCGCCCGCGATCAGGTCCCAGGCGGAGATCACATGCGGCTCCTCCTGCCCTTTCTCAAAGAGCTGGGTGTTGGGCAGCCCGCCCGTGGCGATGATCACCACATCGGGAACCTCTGCCAGAATATCCTCTGCCTCGGCCCAGGTGTTGAAGCGGAACTGCACATCCCGCGCCGCGCATTGCGCCATGCGCCAGTCGATGATCGAGATCATCTCGCGCCGCCGGGGCGATTGCGCGGTCAGGCGGATCTGGCCGCCGGAATCGGCTTGCGCCTCAAAGACCACCACCTCATGGCCGCGCTCGGCTGCAACCCGCGCGGCCTCCAGCCCGGCCGGGCCGGCGCCGACGATTACCACCTTTTTGCGCGTCTCAGCAGTGGGGATCTCATGCGGCATGGTCAGCTCGCGCCCGGTGGCGGCGTTATGAATACAAAGCGCATCGCCCGCCTGATAGATCCGGTCGAGACAATAGGTGGCGCCGACGCAGGGGCGAATGTCGTCCTCGCGCCCCTCCATGATCTTTTTCACCACATGCGGGTCGGCCATATGGGCGCGGGTCATGCCGACCATATCAAGAAGTCCCGCCTGCACCGCATGGCGCGCGGTGGCCACATCGGGGATGCGCGCCGCGTGAAAGACCGGCAAATGGGTCGCCTGCTTCACCTGCCCGGCAAAGTCCAGATGCGGCGCCGCCTTCATCCCCTGCACTGGGATCACATCGGTCATCGCCGGATCGGTATGGATGCGGCCCCGGATCACGTTGAGGAAGTCCACCTGCCCGGTCTCACTGAGGATTTGGGTGATCTTCAGCCCCTCCTCCTCGGTGATGCCGCCCTTTTGCACCTCATCGGCGGTGAAGCGGATGCCGACGATGAACTCCTCCCCCACCCGCTTGCGAATGGCCGAGAGCACATCCATCGGGAACCGCAGCCGGTTTTCCAGCGTATCGGCGCCATAGGGTCCGGTGAGGTCATTGGTCAGCGGCGACCAAAACTGGTCGATCAAATGGCCGTAGGCCTGAATTTCAATGCCATCCATGCCGCCCGCCTTCATCCGCTCTGCCGCGTCGGCAAAGTCATTGATGATCCGGGTGATGTCCCAATCCTCCACCAGCTTGGGAAAGGCCCGATGCGCCGGCTCGCGATGCCGGGAGGAGGAGACCGAGGGCAGCCAGTCGCCTTTGTTCCAGGCGGTGCGCCGACCCAGATGGGTCAGCTGGATCATCACCGCGCAGCCGTGTTCGTGACAGCCATCGGTGAGATTCTGGATCCACGGCACCACCTCGTCCTTATAGGCGAGGATATTGTTAAAGACTGGCGGGCTGTCCTTGGACACCGCCGCAGACCCCGCCGTCATCGCCAGCGCCACCCCCGCCTTGGCGCGCTCCGCGTGATAGGCGCGGTAGCGGTCCTTGGGCATGCCGTCCTCCGGGTAGGCGGGTTCATGACTGGTGGTCATGATACGGTTACGCAGGGTCAGATGCTTCAGCTGGAACGGTTGCAACAGGGGGTCGCGGGACATGGCGCTGCCTTCTGGAATCGGTTTCTTGACACAGGTGTAAAGTGAGCCTGCCTCCACCTTGACACTTGTGTCAACTGTTTTAGAGTGCCGGTCATGACGGATGCGACCTCCCCCTCTGACACACCCCGCCCGCGCGGCTCGCGCGAGCTCTGGCTGGATGCGGCGCTTGACCTCTTGGTTTCCAATGGGATCGAGGCGGTGAAGATCATGCCGCTGGCGCGGGCGGTGGATCAGACCCGCACCGGGTTTTACTGGTATTTCAAGGACCTCGCCGCCCTGCATGATGCGATGATCGAGACCTGGGAGGCGCGCAACACCGGTCAGATCCAAGCCCGCTGCGAGGCGCCCGCCGCGACGATCACCCAAGCGCTGTTCAATCTGATGGATTGCTGGCTCGACCCCAGCCTGTTTGATGCGCGGCTGGATCTGGCGATCCGCAATTGGGCGCGCAATGACAGCGCGCTAGCGGACCGTCTGGACGCCGCCGATGCGGTGCGAATTGCGGCGGTGCGCGCCATGTTTCTGCGCTATGGCTACAGCCCGGAACAGGCGGATGTGCGCAGCCTCACCACGATTTACACGCAGGTCGGCTATATCTCGATGGAGGTGGAGGAAGACCCCAAAGGCCGCCTCGCCCGGGTGCCGCATTATGTCGAGATGTTCTCGGGACAGCCACCTGCGCCTGCGGATGTGGCCGCCTTTATCGCCCGCCACCCGGTGGAATAACCGCGCGGCGGGCAAGGCTGGTCAGACAAAGGTCACATGACGGCTCAGGGGCAGTTCGCGGATGCGCTGGCCGGTGGCGGCAAAGATCGCATTGGCCAAGGCAGGCGCGGCGGGCGGCACGGCGGGTTCGCCAATGCCACGAATGCGGGGCAGGTTCTCCAGCGCGCGAATGTCGATCTTCGGCACCTGAGAAAGCCGCATCGCCTCGTAATCGTAGAAATTCTCCTGCTCGGGGCGATGGTCGGCATAGGTCAGCTCGCAGTTCATCGCGTGGCCAAGGCCGAAGATCACACCGCCCATCACCTGCGCCTCGAGGTTAGAGGGGTCGAGCACCCGGCCCACGTCCACCGCGACATAGACATGGTCGATGCGGATTCCCTCGTCGGTGGCGGTGACCTCAACCACCTGCGCGCAAGGGACCCCGAAGGACATGCAGAAGGCAACACCACGCCCACGCCCCTTGCCGAGACTTGGACCGGCCCAGCCGGACATCTCGCCCACCGCCTCCAGCACTTTGCGCGAGGGATCGTGGTGGCACAGCCGGATACGCTCCGCCAATGGATCAGCCCCGGCGGCGTGGATTAGCTCGTCCAGAAAACAATCGTGGTAGAACCCATTGCCCGAGGCCCCAACCGAGCGCCACGAGGAGACCGGCACCATAGAGGGCGCGCGATAGCCGGTGACGCGGTAATCGGGGATGGCAAAGGGCTGGTCCCAGGACCCGGTGGTGATGCTGGCATCCGGCCCGGGCAAGGTCAGGCCAGTGAGCCGCCCAAACCACTCCGGCGCCATGGCGGATTGGCTGACGGCAAGGTCAAGGGCGGCGACTTGCCCGTCCCTCACCAATCCGCGCCCACGTGCGACCGAGGCCGGGCGGGGGTAGTCATGGGTCATGTCCTCCTCCCGGCTCCAGGTCAGTTTGAGGTGCCGCCCGGGGACCGCGAGGGCAAGCTCCACCGCCTGCTCCACATGAGTCATCTCCAGCCGATGACCAAAGCTGCCGCCCATCGGCTGCACGTAGACCCGCACCTGCTCCTTGGCCACACCCGCGATCTGGGCGGCGCGGTCACGCACAAAGAGCGGGATCTGGGTACCGGTCCAGATCTCCACCCGCCCGTCGGCAATGCGCACCACGGCGTTCATCGGCTCCAATGGCGCATGGGCGAGGTAGGGGATGCGATAGGCGGCCTCGATCACCTCACCTGTCGCCAGTGCTTCCTCCACATCGCCCTCGTTGCGCTGGCAATGGTCGTAGGCGTCCGGGTTGCCCAAAGCGCCCTCAAGCGTGGCGAAAATCTCTGCCGAAGTGCCGGGGGTCTCTGGCGTGATCCAGTCGATCTCCAGCGCCTCGGCAGCTTGAAAGGCGCGCCAGGTGTTGTTGGCGATCACCCCGACGCCGCTGGGGATCGCGACGATCTGCTCGACCCCGCGCATCGCGCGCGCGGCGGTGGCGTCAAACCCCGCCAGCCCGGCAGCAATCGCCGGATTGGCCCGCACGGTGGCGTAGAGCATGTCGTCAAAGGTCAGGTCGATGCCATAGACCTCGGTGCCAGTGCATTTGCGCAGCATATCAAGGCGCGGCAGGCCGGGCTTGCCGAGATAGCGCCAGGTCGAGGGATCCCGCAGGGAGACATCCTCGATTGGGTCGATCTGCGCCGCCTCAGCCGCGAGGTCGGTGTAGGGAATGCGCCCCCCATCGGGCAGGATCACATAACCGCCTTCGGTTTTCAGCTCCGCCCGCGACAGGCCAAGCCGACGTGCGGCGGCCTCTTTCAGCGTCTCGCGCGCCACGGCGCCGGCGTGCCGCAGCTTGTCAAACCCATCCGGCACGGTTGAGGAGCCGCCAGTGAGCTGCACCGCAAAGATCTTCGCCGGGACCGACATGAAACTGCGCAGGGTCTCGGCCACCAGCCCGTCGTCATAGGCGGGCTTGGGTGAGCCTTCGGCCAGCACCACGCCATTATAGTAAGCCTGCCCCGGCAAGCCCGGCGACAGGGTCGCAGTGGCGGGGTCTATGTCCAGCTCCTCGGCCAAGAGATAGGCTTGGATCGAATAGGCCCCCTGCCCCTTGTCCGCGCGCGGGGTGATCAGGGTAATGCCTTCCTTCGTGATTTTCACGTAAGGGGTCAGGGCGGCTTCGCCCTCGGCAAGCCCCTCCAACAGCGGGTTGGGGATCGGCTTTTTCGCCAGATAGACGCCAAAGGTCACGCCCCCGGCGACAGCGGCGGAGCCGATCAAAAAGCTGCGGCGGGCGATTTTACCAACACGGCTCATGCCTCAGCCCTCCTTCAGGGTTTTGGCCGCCGTATGGATCGCGGCGCGGATGCGGGGATAGGTGCCACAGCGGCAGAGGTTGCCGGACATCGCCTCGTCGATCTCCGCATCACTCGGCGCGGGGACCTCCGCCAGCAAGGCCGCCGCCTGCATCATCTGCCCCGACTGGCAGTACCCGCATTGCGCCACCTGATGCGCAACCCACGCGGCTTGCACCGCGTGCAGCGCCTCGGGCTGGCCGAGCCCTTCGATGGTGGTCACCTCGCCCGCAAGATCGCCCACCGCCAACTGGCAAGAGCGCAGCGCCACCCCGTCCACATGCACCGTACAGGCGCCACAGGCCGCAACCCCGCAGCCATATTTCACGCCCTTGATGTTCAACTCATCGCGCAACACCCACAGAAGCGGCATCTCCGGCTCTACATCGACCTCATAGGCCGTTCCATTGACCGTCAGCTTCATCTTCGTGCTCCGTCACCCTTGCTCTCAGCAAAAGCCTAACAAAGAGGCAGAGGCATTTCAGCGGCATTTCGTGCCAATCGCGACGACCTTGCGTCACTGAGCGACGGTTTTTGCGCCACCATAAGCCGCGCTTATCATCCCTTCAAAAATTGCGAATTCAGAAACGCTTTCAATAGGTTGACAGAAATGACGCGGCGCAGCATCGAAGAGGGGACACAAAGCCACGCGCCCTCCCCGACTCCTTCTCTCGCGCGGTGATCCCAGACCTAAACCTGCTCCGTCGGACCTCGACGGGGAACGCTCCTGTTTGATCTGGGGCGTGCCCCTTTGTGTGTCCGGCAAGCCCGCCGCGAAAGGCCCAAGCCCATGCGCAAGAAGACCGAAAACTGCCCCGAACCCGTTGCCGCCGCTGGCGGTTGGGGCGCGTTGAAAAGCGTTGGACGTCAGCTGATGGGCAGCGGCAAGCCGCTCTCTGGCGCGAGGGCCATGCTAAAGGCAAACCAGCCCGACGGGTTTGACTGCCCCGGCTGCGCCTGGGGCGACCCGGAGCATGGCTCCTCCTTTGAGTTCTGCGAAAACGGTGTAAAAGCTGTGGCTTGGGAGGCAACCCGCGACCGGGTGACGCCTGCCTTCTTCGCCGAACACACCGTCACCGAGCTGCGCGGCTGGTCGGATTACGCACTGGAAAAGCAGGGCCGCCTGACCCATCCGATGCGCTATGACGCTGAAAGCGACCGCTATGTCGAGGTCAGCTGGCCCGAGGCCTTTACCGGCATCGCCGCGCGGCTCAACGCGCTGGATGATCCCAACCGGGCGGAGTTCTACACCTCGGGGCGCGCCAGCAACGAGGCGGCCTTTCTCTATCAGATATTTGTCCGGCTCTATGGCACCAACAACTTTCCCGACTGCTCCAACATGTGCCACGAGGCCAGCGGCGTTGCCCTGACCGAAGCGATTGGCATCGGCAAAGGCACCGTGCGGCTGGAGGATTTCGAGGAGGCCGATGCGATCTTTGTCGTCGGCCAGAACCCCGGCACCAACCATCCCCGCATGCTTACTGACCTGCGGGCGGCGACACAGCGCGGCGCGCGGGTGGTGGTGTTCAACACGCTGAAGGAAAAGGGCCTGCATCGCTTTGCCGACCCGCAAAACAAGCTCGAGATGCTGCGGGGCGGTTCCGAGGCAACCTCGACCGATTATTACCGCCCGCGTCTGGGCGGCGACATGGCGCTGTTCCGCGGCATGGCCAAGGTTGTGCTGGAGGCCGAGGACAGCGCGCAGGCGCAGGGCCTGCCTGCGGTGCTGGACCATGCCTTCCTCGCCGATCACACGGCGCAATTTGAGGCCTATCGCGCGGCGGTCGAGGCGACCTCTTGGGCGCAGATAGAGGATCAATCAGGCCTCAGCCAGCAGGAAATCCGTGAGGCGGCGCAGATCTATATGAACGCAGAGCGCGTCATCACCACTTGGGCGATGGGCGTGACCCAGCACCGCCATTCGGTGCCGACCATTCGCGAGATTGCCAGCTTTATGTTCCTGCGCGGCAATATCGGCCGCCCCGGCGCGGGTCTGTGCCCGGTGCGCGGCCATTCCAACGTGCAGGGCGACCGCACGGTGGGGATCAACGAAAAGGCCCCGGCGCCGCTCCTGGATGCGATGGAGCGTGAATTGGGCGTGCCGATGCCGCGCGAGCGCGGCCATAACGTGCTGCAAGCGATTGGCGCCATGCTGGCGGGCGAGGCCAAGGCCTTTATCGCGCTCGGCGGCAATTTTGCCCGTGCCACCCCGGATTCGGCACTGATCGCCGCCGCGATGCAGAACCTTGATTTGACCGTGAATATCGCGACCAAGCTGAACCACGGCCATCTGCTGCCCGGCACCCATAGCTATATCCTGCCCTGTCTGGGGCGCACCGAAATCGACAAAAACGCCGCCGGCACGCGCCAGATCGTGACGGTGGAGGATTCGATGTCGATGGTGCATGGCTCCGGCGGGATCAACCCGCCCGCCGCCAAGACGCTGAAATCCGAGGTGCAGATCGTCGCCGGCATCGCGCAGGCGACCCTTGGCAACGCCGTGGTCAACTGGGACGAACTGGCCGAGGACAACGACAAGATCCGCGATCTGATTGCCCGGGTGTTGCCGATCTTTGGCGACTTCAACACCGCGGTGCGCAAACCGCGCGGCTTCCGTCTGCGCAATGCGGCCTCACATCGGGAATGGAACACCGCCGCCGGTCGCGCCACCTTTGCTGCCCTGCCGCTGCCCGAGCAGACCGAATGGCAGGTCGCACAGGGTGAGGCGCGGCAGTTCGTGCTGCAGACCTTCCGCTCGCACGATCAGTATAACACCACCGTCTACGGCATGGATGACCGCTATCGCGGGGTTTATGGCGAGCGTAACGTGGTCTTTATGCATGCCGAGGATATCGCCAGCCTTGGGGTGGAGCCGGGCACGGTGATGGATGTGGTCGGCACCCATGACGACGGGGTGGCGCGGGTGGCGCAGGGCTTCCGCCTTGTGGCCTATGACATCCCCAAGGGCTGTGTTGCGGGCTACTACCCCGAGCTGAACGTGCTGGTGCCGCATCAGGTCTTTGGCGACAAAAGCTTTACCCCTGCGTCGAAATCGGTGCCCGTCACCTTCCGCGCGGCCGAGGGCCTGGCATGATCGAGATCGTCGAGCGGCTGTGCGCCCGCCTGCCCCTGACGCCCTTGGCGGCGGGGATGCTTTCGGCGGCACATCTGGGGATCGCGCGGGACAGCCGCAGTTTTGCGCGCCTCTTTGGCCTTGCCCATGCGCTGGTGCTGCGGGAGGTCACTTTGTTGTCGGACGAGGGCGCCCTGATCGAGGTGGAGGACCGGGGGGAGCGCTCGCAACGGCTGTTTTACCGCCTCACCCCCCGCGCCGAGGCGCTTCTGGCCGAGGGGGCTTGAGCGATGACGCGAAGCCTGCGCGCCGAGGAGGTGCCGATGTTTCAAACCGCCCAGCCCCACCCTGCGGTGCAATTTGGCGCGGACGCGCCGGTGGACACCCTGCGCGATCTGGCAGAGGAAACCCCGGTCGCCATGGTCTTTGACGGGTCGAGCGCGGCGGTGATGATGGCGAGCCCGGCAGATATCGAGGATTTCGCCTATGGCTTTGCCCGCACCGAAGGTTTTGTGGAAACCCTTGGCGATATTGCGGATTTTGAGCAGGTCGCACATCCAAACGGCATCGAGGCACGGTTCTGGCTGCGCGCCGATCGCAGTCAGCCCTTGGCCGAGCGGCGGCGGGCGATGATGGGTCCGATTGGCTGCGGCCTCTGCGGGATCGACAGTCTGGACCAAGCCCTGCGCGCCTTGCCAAACGTCGCCGATGTGCCCCTCCAGATGCCGCGCGCGCGGGTGGCCGGGGCGACCACGGCGCTGGCGGCGCATCAGCCGTTGCATGACCAATGCCGCGCGGTCCATGCCGCCGGGTTTCTCTGTCCGGATCAGGGCCTGATCGTGGTGCGCGAGGATGTGGGGCGGCACAATGCACTCGACAAGCTGATCGGCGCGCTGCTGCGGCAGGGGATCGACCCGGCGCGGGGCGCCATGGTGATGACCTCGCGGATTTCGGTGGATCTGGTGCAAAAGGCCACGCAGGTCGGCTGCGCGATGATCGTCGCGGTCTCGGCCCCGACCTCGCACGCGGTGCGGATCGCGGCGGAGGCGGGCGTGACGCTCGCAGCCTCCGCCCGCGACGGGCGCTTTGCGCTTTATTCCCGCGCCGACCGGGTCACCGGTTAAGGCAGAACCGGGGCGGCTCTGCTCAAGTCCTCCTTGATACGGATCATCTCCGCCAAGGGGTAACCCACGCGCGTGAGGTCCACCTGCCGCCCAATCAGCGCGGCAGGCACGGTGGTTGCAGCCTGCAAGGCCTCCTCCAAGGGCACATCGCAATCGCGGGTCAGCACCCGCAGCGCGGTGGTCAGGTCAAGGTCCGCCCCGGCCAAAGTCCCATCCTCCAGACAGAGGCGCCCATCGTGACGGGTGATCCGGCGGCCTTCCAGCTCGAACTCGGTCGCATCAGTGCCCGCCACGGCCATCGCGTCCGAGACGAGGAAGATCCGCCCCGGCCCGCGCCGCTTTGCCAGCCAAGCCGCCCGCAGGCTGGCCGGATGCACATGAATCGCATCCGCAATCACCCCCGCTGAGAGCGCGCCCGTATCAAGCACAGCGCCCACCAGACCGGGCGCGCGGTTGCCCATCTGGCTCATCGCGTTGAACAGATGGGTGGCGCAGCTGGCCCCGGCGCGCGCATAAGCGACACAGGTCTCAAACGGCGCATCTGTATGGCCCAGCGAGACAAGAATGCCTGCCTCTACCAGCGTCGTAACCTGTTCTGCAGTCACATTTTCCGGCGCCAGTGTGACCTTGAGTTTCGGCAGCTTAGGCGCCGCCGCGCAGAGAGCCGTGAGGTCCTCGACCTCCATCGGACGGATCAGCGCCGCATCATGGGCGCCCTTGCGCGCGACCGACAGATGCGGACCTTCAAGATGCAGGCCACCAAAGCCCTGCACCCCACCCTCCGCCGCGGCGATGCCGGCCGCCAGCGTGGCGCGGGTCTTTTCGCGGGTATCGGTGATCAGCGTCGGCAAGAGCGTGGTCGCGCCAAGGCTGCGATGGGCGGCGCAGATCTGCGCCAGCACCACGACCGAAGGGTCGTCGCCCAGCATCACCCCGCCGCCGCCGTTCACCTGCAGATCGACATAGCCCGGCGACAGGATATCGCCGCCAAGGTCGACCACCTCGCCCGGCTCAGTCAGCTCCGCCAGCGGCGCCAAGGCCACAAGAGCGCCGTCGCAAAACTGCGCCGCCAGCCCCTCGCGCAGGCGGGTGCCGTCAAAGATCGGCCCGCCGGTAAATGTCTGCACCGCTTGTGTCATACGGTTTCCGTCACCTTGTTGAGGTGGCGCGGCGCATCCGGGTTCACCCCCCGGCGCGCGGCCACCGCCTCGACCATACCGTAAAACGACACGATGGAGGCAATCGGATCGGTGATCCAGTGATCGGTGCGCACATGCGGCAGCACTTCGGCGCCCTTGGCCTTGTCGGTGGTGGCAAAGACCTTGGCGCCCTTGGCCAGAAGCGCCTGCGCCATCTCACCCACGCTCTCCTCTGCCGCATCGCCGGCGGCAAAGGCGATCACCGGGAAATCCTGCCCGACGATAGAGACGGGGCCATGCAGCACCTCAGCCGCCGAATAGCTTTCGGCGTGGATCTGGCAGGTCTCCTTAAACTTCAGCGCGGCCTCGTTCGAGATCGCCCAGGTCGGCCCGCGCCCGAGGGTGTAGAGCGAGTCGCCGTCGATGGCCTCCACCGCCGCCGACCAGTCGCAATCCTTGGCCTTGGCCAAATGTCCGGGCAGCTTGCGGATCGCGTCGAGCAATTCCGCATCCTGTTTCACCTCCGCCAGCAGCCAGAGCCCCGCCACCAGCGAGGTGACAAAGGTCTTGGTCGCCGCCACGCTCAGCTCTGGCCCTGCATGGATCGGCAGCACCGCCGCCGAGGCCTCGGCCAAGGGGGAGGTACCGTCATTGGTGATCGCCACCGTATAGGCGCCGCCCTTGGCAAAGGCCGAGGTCAGCCGCACGATGTCCGGGCTCTTGCCCGATTGCGAAACGGAGATGCTCAGCGCGCCTTTGCATTTCAGATCAACGCCATAGATGGATTTCACCGAGGGGCCGACTGAGGCCATCGGCAAGCCGAGCAGCAACTCGCTGGCGTATTTCAGATAGGTCGCCGCATGGTCAGAAGACCCCCGCGCCACCGACAGAAGATAACTCGGGTCAAGCGCGCGCACCTCGGCCGCCGTAGCAGCCACCGTGGCCGCACCAGAGCTCAGCAGGCGCTCGACCGCATCGGGGATCTCGTTGATTTCTCGCCGCATCTGCGTCTGAGGAGCGTTCATGGGGTCAAACCTTTCAATGGGTCAGATCAACCGGAAGGGATCAGGTGGAGAGGCGCAGTTCCGCGACAAAGTCGTAGGCGTCACCGCGATAAAGGGATCGAGTCAGTTCCGCGACGCGGCCATCCTCGAGATAGGCCAGACGCTGGATTTTAAGCCCCGCCGTGCCCTCGGCCACGCCTAGAAGCTTGGCTTCGCGGGCTTCGAGGTTGACGGCAGAGATCTTTTGCACCGCCCGCACGGGCCGATGGCCGAGCTGATCAAGCGTGGCATAAAGCGAAACAGTTACATCCAGCGGGTTCGGCAGGATAGACAGCGGCAAAGCCGCGCGCTCCAGCGCCATCGGCTGCCCGCCCGCCTCGCGCAGACGGTAGATGCGGGCGACGGACTCCTCCGCGCCAAGGCCAAGCACCGCGATCTCCTCCTCCGAGGCCATAAACACGCCGCGCTCCAACCATTTGGAGGTGGTCTCATAGCCGCGTTGCTGCATGTCCTCGGTAAAGGAGGTCAGATGCGACAGGGATTGCTCCACCTTCGCGGTGGTTTCCCGCACAAAGGAGCCAGAGCCTTGCCGCTGTTCAATCGCGCCCTGCTGCACCAGCTCCTGCATCGCCTTGCGCACGGTGACGCGCGACAGATCGGTGATCTCGGCAATCTCGCGCTCGGGCGGCAGCGAGCTGTTCGGGGGCAGAACACCAGAATGGATCGCCTCCTCCAGACGGCGGCGCAGTTGCACATAACGCGGACCGGCGCCCTGATCGAACCAAGTCTCGGGCTGCAGGAACTCAATGATGGTCATGACGCGCCTCCCGGGCAAAGTCCTGTGCCAGCGCCAAGGCCCCGTCGAGCGGCGTGCCAGCGGGCGCAATGATCGCCGCCTGCATCGCGGGCGGCAGATAGGGGCGAAACTTCGGCGCGATCCCTCCGGTGAGGCAGAGCGCCAGATCGCCGTGCCAGCCCATCTTTTGCAGGGTGGTGGCGATCTCCTGTCCCGCCTCGGTCATAATGGCGAGGGCGAGCGGATCGCCCTTGGCTGCCAACTCCGTCACTGCGGGGGCCACCCGGCCAAAATCCACCGGCCGCGCGCTGCCGGCAAAAGCGACGATCTCAGCCGCGCCACCAAAGCGCGTGAGCAATTGCGCACCAAGGCCCGACGCCGCGCGCAAGTGGTCGACCTCCTCTAGCGTGCAGGCGAGTGCGCGGCGACCGACCCATTGCGCCGAGGCTGGATCCCCAAGCACCGAGCCCCAGCCGCCGGCGAATCGCGTCTTCCCCGCGATCTGCGCCGCAAAGAACGAGCCGGTGCCGCAATGGGCGATCAGCCCGTCGCGCCCGCCCAAAGCGCCGCGCAGGGCAGTGGGGCGATCATCGGTCACCCGGATGGTATGGAACGGCAACGCGGCAGCAAAGCGGTCCGCAAGCGCCGGCCCGGTGACGCCGGCAATCCCGATATAGATCGGACACTTCGCCAGCGCCTCGACCGCAAAACCTGTCTTGGCGGCCAGCTGCGCCAGCCCGTCTTGGACCTGCGCCACCGCCCCCTCCAGATCGGTTGAGATATTGGCCGAGCCGGTTTCCACCGCGATCACATCCACGCCCGAGGATAGCGCCAGTCGGCACCGGGTGCCGCCGCCATCAAGAGCCAGAAAAGAGGTTTCAAGATCAGTCATCATGTAGATACCATTACGATACCAACTCGCATTTTGGAAGACAAAATCAAAACCAACTCAGCGAGAAATGTCGGAAAGATCGGCGTTTTCTGAAAAAACAAAGGCCAAAACGAGACAGGCGGTAGCAAGTGGTAGACAAAAGGTATCAAATGGGTATTGTTGGAGGAAATCTGGAGGGAATCACGTGCCAACCGCTGCCACGGAACAATTGCACCCTGAGGCCAGAGGCCTCGACGCGCGCCCCCTGGGCGAAGTGGCCGAGATTCTGACCCAAGCCCAAGTCGACGCCTCCCATGCGCCGCTAACGGCTTGCGCTGCGATTTGCGACGGGGCGCGCGCCATGGCAGAGGCCATTCGTCAGGGCGGCACGCTGCATTATGCTGCCGCCGGCTCCTCTGGCCTGATGGCCGCCGCCGACGCGCTTGAGCTTGGTGGCACCTTTTCCATTCCCGCCTCCCAGTTGCGCGTCCATATGGCCGGCGGCATCCCCACCGGCATGGAGATGCCCGGCGGCACCGAGGATGAGACCGCCGATCTGGAGCGCGCTCTGGCCGACCTTGGCCCCAAAGACGTGCTGATCGGCGTTTCCGCCAGCGGCTCCACCCCCTATACCGTGGCCGGTGCCACCTTCGCCAAGGCGCGCGGCGCCACGGTGATCGGCATCGCCAATAATCCGGGCTCGCCGCTTTTGACCCTCGCGGATCATGCGGTGCTGCTCGCCACCCCGGCAGAGGTGGTCTCCGGCTCCACCCGCATGGGGGCCGCCACCGCGCAGAAAATCGCCCTCAACATGCTGTCCACCCTCATGGCGATCGAACTTGGCCATGTACATGACGGCATGATGGTGAACCTGCGCGCCGACAATATCAAACTGCGCGCCCGCGCCATCGGCATCGTCACTCGCATCACCGAAGTGTCGGACGAGACCGCAGCACAGGCGATCGAGGCGGCGGACGGCAACGTCAAATGCGCCATTCTGATCGCCAGCGGCGCAAAAGACCTCGCCGAGGCCACCGCGCGCCTTGCGACCACAAGCGGCAAGCTGCGCCCCGCGCTCTTGGCCCTGCGACCCTGACCCGAAGCCATAACAACAAGAAGAACAAGACCATTTCCAATAGGAGGAAGACCCAATGAAAGAGACATTTATGATGGCAGCCCTGGCCGGTACGGCTCTGGTCGCCACCTCGGCGCTGGCCGAGGACGTCACGCTGACCGTGGAAAGCTGGCGCAACGATGACCTGACCCTGTGGCAGGACAAGATCATCCCGGCGTTTGAAGCGGCCAACCCCGGCATCAAGATCAAATTCACCCCCAGCGCCCCCACCGAATATAACGCGGTGCTGAACTCCAAGCTGGACGCAGGCTCTGCCGGTGACCTGATCACCTGCCGCCCGTTTGACGCCTCTCTCGCGCTGTTCGAGGCCGGCCACCTGGCTGATCTCGACGATATGGAGGCCATGGGCAACTTCTCTGACGTGGCGAAATCCGCCTGGCAGACTGACGATGGCTCCGCGAGCTTCTGCGTGCCGATGGCCTCGGTGATCCACGGTTTCATCTACAACAAAGACGCCTTCAAAGAGCTGGGCCTTGAGGTTCCGACCACCGAAGACGAATTCTTTGCCGCGCTTGAGAAGATCAAGGAAGACGGCACCTATATCCCGATGGCGATGGGCACCAACGACCAGTGGGAAGCCGCCACCATGGGCTATAACAACATCGGCCCGAACTACTGGCACGGCGAAGAGGGCCGCAAGGCGCTGATCGCGGGCGAGCAGAAGCTGACCGACGAACAATGGGTGGCCCCCTACGCGACACTCGCCAAATGGGCGGACTATCTGGGCGACGGCTATGAGGCGCAGACCTATCCGGACAGCCAGAACCTGTTCACCCTGGGCCGTGCGGCGATCTATCCGGCGGGCAGCTGGGAAATCTCCGGCTTCAACACCCAAGCCGATTTTGAAATGGGCGCCTTCAAGGCCCCGGTCAAAGCGGCAGGCGACACCTGCTACATCTCGGATCACACCGACATCGGCATCGGCATGAACGCGGCCACCGCGCATCCCGAAGCGGCCAAGGCCTTCCTGAGCTGGGTCGCCTCGCCCGAGTTCGCCACGATCTTCGGCAACGCGCTGCCGGGCTTCTTCCCGCTGTCCAACGCGCCGGTCGAGCTGGAAGACCCGCTGGCCAAGGAATTTGTCAGCTGGCGGGGCGAGTGCGAAAGCACCATCCGCTCCACCTATCAGATCCTGTCGCGCGGCACCCCGAACCTCGAAAACGAGACCTGGGGCGCCTCCGCTGCCGCGATCAAAGGCACCGAGACCCCGGAAGCGCTGGGTGAAAAGCTGCAAGCTGGCCTCGCCACCTGGTACGACCCGCAGAAATAAGCTCTCTTCTGCTTAACTGCTGACATAGCCCGGACGCGCCCTTTGCGTGCGTCCGGGACCTGGACCGGAGGTTCTCATGCAAAAGCCCCGCATCCGCTGGCATATCGCCGTCTTTCTGGCCCCTGCCGTGCTGATCTACACCTCGGTTATGATCTTCCCCCTTTTCAACACGCTGCGCCTCGCCCTTTTCCAAAAGGTGGATCAGGAACGCGTGTATGTGGGGCTGGAGAATTTCCGTACCCTGTTTTTTGATCCGATCTGGTCCGAGCAATTCTGGAATGCTCTGGGGAATAACTTCTGGTTCTTCCTGATCCATATGCTGGTGCAAAACCCGATTGGTATCGTGCTGGCCGCCCTGCTGAGCCACCCGCGCCTGCGGTTTGCGGCCCTCTATCGGTCCGCGATCTTTATCCCGACGATCCTCAGTTTTGTGATCGTGGGCTTTGCCTGGAAGCTGATCCTGTCGCCGATCTGGGGCATCGCGCCTTCGATGCTGGATGCGGTGGGGCTGAAGGCGCTGTTTTCGCCCTGGCTCGGCAAGGAAGAATACGCGCTGACCACGCTGGCGCTGATCTCGGTCTGGCAGTTCGTCGGCATCCCGATGATGCTGATCTACGCGGCCCTCCTGTCGATCCCGGAAGAGATCCTTGAGGCCGGAGAGATTGACGGGGTGACCGGCACGGCCGCCTTCTGGAAGATCAAACTGCCGCTGATCCTGCCCTCGATCGGGATCATCTCGATCCTGACCTTTGTGGGCAATTTCAACGCCTTCGACCTGATCTACGCGTCACAAGGCGCGCTGGCGGGGCCGGATTTCTCCACCGATATCTTGGGCACCTTCATGTATCGCACCTTCTTTGGCTTTCAGCTGCAACTGGGCGACCCGCATATGGGCTCGGCGATTGCGGGGGCGATGTTTGCGATCATCCTGCTGGGCGTCTGCCTCTACCTCTTTGGCATCCAGACCCGGATGCGCCGCTACCAGCTGTGACGGGAGACACAAGATGAACTCTGCACGCGCGAACCGGATCAACACCTTTGCCATGCATGGCGCGCTGATCCTTTACACGCTGATTGCGCTGTTTCCGGTCTTTGTGATCCTGATCAACAGCTTCAAGACCCGCAAGATGATCTTCCGCGAGCCCTTGGCGCTGCCCAATGCCGACAGTTTTTCCATGGTCGGCTACCAGACGGTGATGAAGCAGGGGGATTTCTTCCTCTACTTCCAGAACTCCTTTCTGGTCACCGTGGGTTCGCTGACGCTGATCCTGCTGTTTGGTGCCATGGCGGCCTTTGCCCTTAGCGAGTACCGCTTTCGCGGCAATATGCTGATGGGGCTTTACCTTGCGCTCGGCATCATGATCCCGATCCGCATCGGCACCGTGGCGATCCTCGAGATGATGGTCTCCACCGGGCTCGTAAACACGCTCTGGGCGCTGATCCTCGTCTATACGGCGCAGGGCCTGCCCTTGGCGGTGTTCATCCTGTCGGAGTTCATGCGGCAGGTCAGCGACGATCTGAAGAATGCCGGCCGCATTGATGGCCTCAGCGAATACACCATCTTTTTCAAGCTGGTGCTGCCCCTGGTGCGCCCGGCGATGGCGACGGTGGCGGTGTTCAACATGATCCCGATCTGGAACGACCTCTGGTTCCCGCTGATCCTCGCCCCCGCCGAGGAGACCAAGACGCTGACCCTCGGCAGCCAGGTCTTTATCGGCCAGTTCGTGACCGATTGGAACGCGGTGCTCTCAGCCCTGTCGCTGGCCATCCTGCCGGTGCTGGTGCTCTACACGATCTTCTCGCGTCAATTGATCCGAGGGATCACCTCGGGGGCGGTGAAATGATGGGCTCCCTTCTAACCACAGAAGGTCGGTGCCCGGCCGCGGGGGGGCGTGAAGCGCCCGCCCGCGGCCGGGCGCCGACCGGGCCGCAAGCGTCCCGGTCTAAGGGCTTAAACCGCAAAGGAGCCGCATCATGACCCGCGTTCTGATCGCCGGGCTTGGCAATATGGGCCTGTCCCATGCCCTCGCCCACCACAAGGACCCCCGCGCCGAAATCGTCGGTCTGGTGAACCGCTCTGGCACTATCAGCCACCCGGACCTGCAAGGCTACCCGACCTTCACCGACTTTCACGCCGCCCTTGCGGAAACCCAACCCGACCTCGTGGTCGTCGCCACCTATTCCGACAGCCACGCCGATTACGCCGTGGCCGCGATGGAGGCGGGTGCGCATGTCTTTGTCGAAAAGCCGCTTGCCACCACCTTGGCAGATGCCAAACGAGTGGTCGCCACGGCCGAGGCGACGGGGCGCAAGCTGGTCGTGGGCTATATCCTGCGCCATCACCCCTCTTGGGTGCGGCTGATCGAGGAGGCACGCGCCCTTGGCGGGCCTTATGTGTTCCGCATGAACCTCAACCAACAAAGCGAAGGCGCCGAGTGGGAGACCCATAAGGCGCTGATGCAGACCACCGCGCCCATCGTCGATTGCGGCGTGCATTACGTCGATGTCTGGTGCCAGATCACCGACGCCAAGCCGGTGCAGGTCAACGCCATGGGCATGCGCCTCTCGGACGAGATCGCGCCGGACATGTACAACTACGGCCAGTTTCAGGTCACCTTCGACGATGGCTCAGTCGGCTGGTACGAGGCCGGCTGGGGCCCGATGATGTCGGAGACCGCGTTTTTCGTCAAAGACGTGATCTCGCCCAAGGGCTCCGTTTCGATCACCGAGGCAGATAAATCCGGCTCCTCGGATGTGGACGGTCATACCCGCGTCGGCGGCCTGCTGATACACCGCGCCGAAGGCGATACCCTGATCACCCTGCCGGATGAGCCCGGCCATCAGGCGCTCTGTGATGCCGAACAGGGCTTCATGCTGCGCGCCATAGCCGAGAACACCGACCTGTCCCGCCACGCGCGGGATGCTGTCCAGTCGCTGGCGATCTGCCTTGCGGCCGATGAAAGCGTCCGCACCGGCGCCCTTGTCAAACTCTATGAGGTAACGCCATGACCGCGCTGACCCTGACCAATGTGAATAAGACCTTTGGCACCGTCCATGTCCTGAAAGACATCAATATCGAGGTCAACGAGGGCGAGTTTGTCGTCTTTGTCGGCCCCTCCGGCTGTGGCAAATCCACGCTTTTGCGTACCATTGCAGGGCTCGAGGACGTCACCTCGGGCGAGGTCTGCATCGCGGGCGAGGTGGTGAACCAGACGCCGCCCTCCAAACGCGGTATCGCCATGGTGTTCCAGTCCTACGCGCTTTATCCGCACCTCAATGTGCGCAACAACATGGCGCTGGCGCTGAAACAGGCCAAGGAAAGCAAGGAAACCATCGAGGCCCGCGTTGCCGAGGCCAGCCGGATGCTGAGCCTTGGGGACTATCTCGACCGCTTTCCCTCTGAGCTTTCGGGTGGGCAACGCCAGCGGGTCGCCATCGGGCGCGCCATCGTGCGGCACCCGAAACTGTTCCTGTTTGACGAGCCACTCTCGAACCTCGACGCGGCGCTGCGGATGAACACCCGGCTGGAGATCGCTAACCTGCACGAACAGCTGGGCGCGACGATGATCTACGTCACCCACGACCAGACCGAAGCGATGACGCTGGCGGATAAGATCGTGGTGCTGCGCGACGGGCGGGTGGAACAAGTCGGCAGCCCGATGGAGCTCTATAACAACCCGGCGAACCAGTTCGTGGCAGGCTTCCTCGGCTCTCCGGCGATGAACTTCCTGCCTGCCAATCTGGTGCAGGACGGCAATCCCAATACCTTGGGAGTGCGACCCGAAGATCTGTTCTTCTCCGAAGAAGGCCCGCTGCAAGTCACCACCAAACACGTGGAACACTTGGGCGGCGACACCAATGTGATCGCCGATTGTCACGGCCACCAGATCACCCTGCGCCTCTTTGGGCAGCACGCCATCGACGCGGGGCAAAGCCTGCGCTTGGGGATTGCTGAGGGCAAATCCTATTACTTCGACGCGGCGGGTGCGCGCCTCGCCTAAGGAAAATGCAGCATCTGCGGGCATCCCCCGCAGGTGCCACTCGCCTTTCATGCGTTTTTATTGACTGTAGAGTCAATATCCATCACTCCTTGCAAAACCCGGAGGATTTGCGCTGGATTCGGTCAGACCGCCAGCCGCCCCGCCTGCAAGGAGTGTCCAATGACGTCGCCAAACATTCTGATCATCATGGTCGACCAGCTGAACGGAACGCTGTTCCCGGACGGCCCTGCCGACTGGCTACATGCCCCCAACATGAAAGAGCTGGCGGCACGCTCTACCCGGTTCAAAAACTGCTATACCGCAAGCCCGCTCTGCGCGCCCGGGCGTGCCAGCTTCATGTCCGGACAGCTGCCCTCTGTGACGGGCGTCTACGACAATGCGGCGGAGTTTGCCTCCTCCATCCCGACCTATGCGCACCACCTGCGCCGTGCGGGCTATTACACCTGTCTCTCTGGCAAAATGCACTTCGTCGGGCCGGACCAGCTGCACGGGTTTGAAGAACGTCTGACCACCGACATCTACCCGCCAGACTTTGGCTGGACCCCGGACTACCGCAAACCGGGCGAGCGGATCGACTGGTGGTATCACAACATGGGCTCCGTCACCGGCTCCGGTATCGCTGAAATCTCCAACCAAATGGAGTTCGACGACGAGGTTGCCTTCCACGCGACGCAGAAGATCTACGATCTGGCCCGCGGCAAGGACGACCGCCCGTGGTGCCTGACCGTCAGCTTCACCCACCCGCACGACCCCTATGTCACCCGTCGCAAGTATTGGGACCTCTACGAAGACTGTGAGCATCTGATGCCCGAGGTCGGCGATCTGGGCTATGACAATCAGGACAAACACTCCAAACGGATCTTTGACGCGAACGATTGGCGGAACTTCGACATCTCGGAGGACGATATCCGCCGCTCTCGCCGGGCCTATTTCTCCAACATCTCCTATCTCGACGACAAGATCGGCGAAGTGATGGAAGCCCTGCGTGGCACCCGTCAGGACAAGGACACCATCGTGCTCTTCGTCTCGGATCATGGCGACATGCTGGGAGAGCGGGGCCTGTGGTTTAAGATGAGCTTCTATGAAGGCTCCTCTCGTGTTCCCATGATGATCGCGGCCCCCTCGATGGAACCCGGCCTCGTCACGGATCCGGTTTCCAATATCGACGTCTGCCCGACGCTCTGCGATCTGGCCGGTGTCAGCATGGAAGAAGTCATGCCCTGGACCGCTGGCGAAAGCCTTGTGCGGTTGGGCCAAGGCCAAAGGCGCGAGACCCCGGTTGCGATGGAATATGCGGCGGAAGCCTCCTACGCGCCGATGGTCTCGCTGCGGTCTGGCAAATACAAGCTGAACCTCTGCGCGCTGGACCCTGATCAACTGTTCGATCTGGACGCTGATCCGCATGAAATGACCAACCTCGCGGATGACCCGGCCCACGCCGAGGCCTATGCGGAGTTGAAAGCCATCGCCGCCGCGCGCTGGGATCTGGAACGGTTCGATTCCGACGTCCGCGCAAGCCAGGCGCGCCGCTGGGTGGTCTATGAAGCCCTGCGTCAGGGGGGCTACTTCCCTTGGGATTATCAGCCGCTGCAAAAAGCCTCGGAGCGCTATATGCGCAACCACATGGATCTCAACGTGGTTGAGGAAAATGCCCGTTTCCCGCGAGGGGAATAAGCGAATACTCCACCGGCGGGGCTTGGGCCTCGCCGGATATGGGGATTTTTGTTGACCTCTTCCCCGTCGCTTGCGATTTCAAAAAGACGCAGGACAGGAGTGAGTGATGCCCAAGGTCGGGATGGAGCCCAAACGCAGGGCCGCGCTGGTCAGCGCAGTGATCGATGAGATCGGCGAGAACCGGTCTTTGGACGTCACCGTTGCGAAGATTGCGCGCCGGGCTGGCATGAGCAGCGGGCTCGCACATCACTACTTCGGCAGCAAAGAGCAGATGCTGATTGCTGCAATGGGCCATATTCTGGCCGAGTTCTCTGGCAAAGTCCGTGCCGGGCTACGCGGGGCAGACGGCCCGCGCGACAGGCTTGATGCGATCGTGCAGGCAAACTTTGCACCGCATGTGTTTGACCCCAGTAAAACCTCTGCTTGGCTGAGCTTTTACGCGCTTGCGCAGGCCAAAGATGATGCGGCCCATCTGATGCGCGTCTATCAGATGCGACTGCGCAGCAACCTGCTATTCGATCTCCGAAAACTGACCTCCGACCCAGAGGCCATTGCCGATACGATTGCAGCCCTGATTGATGGCGTCTACCTGCGGGCCGCCCTCGAAGATGGTGCGCGCAGCGATGAAGCCTATGGTCGGGTTTCCAAGGCGCTCGACACGCTATTGGCGGCGGCTCCGCTGGTCCTTGATACGCCGGAAACGGAAACGGCTCTGGCCGAGTAAGCCAGAGCCGCGTCTTGCTGTGTTGCCTCACAGGCTGGGGTTAAAAATCGTCCCACATCGCCTTGGCCGCATTGCCATCGCTCACCGCGGCGACAGCCACCGGGGCGATGTCATCCCAATCGTCCTCGCCATAGGCGGACGGCTGCGCTTTGGCCTCGCTCGGCTTCGCAACGGGTTTTGTCGCCTTGACCTGACCAGAGCCTGTGCCGGTGTCGAAACGGGACACCAAGGCACCGAGATTGCTGGCGTCATTGTTGAGGAGCTGGCTTGCCGCTGTCGCTTCTTCGACCATCGCGGCGTTTTGCTGCGTGACTTGATCAAGTTGCGACATGCCGGTGTTGATCTCCGCAATGCCCGTGGACTGTTCCGAAGCCCCTTGAGCGATCTCAGACACCAGCGTGGAAATATTCGTCACGCGCGCAACAATGCTTTCCAACGCGGTACCAGCCTTGCCGACCAGATCCACACCGCGCCCCACATGTTGGCCAGAGTCATTGATCAGGGATTTGATTTCATTGGCCGCATCCGCCGAGCGCTGTGCCAGTGACTGCACTTCAGACGCAACCACCGCGAAACCGCGCCCAGCTTCGCCCGCGCGCGCCGCTTCCACGCCCGCATTCAGCGCAAGCAGGTTGGTTTGGAAGGCGATGTCATCAATCACGCTGATAATGCGGCTGATCTGGGTCGAGGATTTCTCGATCTCTGTCATTGCCGAAACCGCGTTGCGGACGACTTCGCCGCTGGCCTCTGCCTCGGTCCGCGCGTCCCGGACGATCCCTTCGACGTTTTGCGCGCCATCCGCAGAAGACTTGACGCTGGCGGTCAACTCATCCAGCGCAGCGGCTGTCTGCTCCAAGGTCGCGGCCTGCGCCTCGGTACGCTGCGACAGGTCATCCGAGGAGCGATTGATCTCTTCGGCCCCGTTGCGAATGCTCACGACCGCTTCGACCACCTCATTCACCAGGTCACGCAGGCGGTTCACAGCCGTATTGAAATGGGTCCGCAGACTCTCGTGCTCTTCTGGGAAGGCGTCTTTGATCTCGTAGGTCAGATCCCCATCTGCCAGTTGGATCAAGCCGTTGTTCAGCTTGGCGACCACATCGTCGCGTTCTTTCTGACGCAGGATCCGCGACTTTTCCGCCTCTTCCGCGGCCTTCAAGTCCCCCTTGAACCCTTCCAACGTCCGGGTGATTTCGCCCAGCTCATCACCGTAATCGGTACCTTTGATATCGGTTTCGTAGGCGCGTTCAGAGACGGCTTTCATATCCAGGTTCAGATCATGCACCCGGCGCGTCACCGTACGGGCCGCCAGCCAAGAGAAGAACAGGATCCCGAGAGAGACCAAGGCAGCCGTAATCAAACCGTTGCGCGCAAGGGCCGTGCTGTTGGCTGTCGCCTCAGCATAACCGATTTCAAGGATCACGCCCCAGGTTTCGCCACTGGGCACTGAAACGCTGTCGGTGACCGCGATAACAGAGCCATTCTCGACACCTGCGGTCCCGGAGAAGTAGGTCTCCTCGCCATTCAGCGCGGCGGTGATGGCCTCGGTCGAAGGCAATTGGTCAAACATCTTGTGACCCCCTTCGTGCGGAGAGGCCGATGTGGCGATGCCTTGCGTGTTGACGGTGTAAACCATCCCGGTTTTGCCCAGCATACCCGACTGCGCGAGGATGGAGGTCATCCGGTCGACGGGCACTTGGATCGCCACAACCCCTTGCAGGGACATCCCATTGTAAACGGGCGCCGATACGAACATCGCAGGGGCGCCCGCACTGGGGCCGTAAGGAGCAAGACGCGTCATATAGACGTCGCCCGCTTCCATATCACGCGCGGCGCGGAACGCCTCTCCCAAGCCGCTATCCTTGTGCGGTCCGTCCACGAAGTTCGTGGCGAAATCATCCTCTTTAAAGACGGAATAGATTAGGTTTCCATTCGGATCGAAAAGAAAGAGATCGTAAAAACCCCGGGCGCGCTGATAAGCGCGAAACCCTTCATGATATTTCTTGTGGCGAATGGTCCAGACAGATTTATCGCCTGCATCAACCAGTTCATCTTTCTGGCCAAGCGCGTTCGGGTTCTCGGAAATATAAAGCCGCCGCAGATAATCGCCGGGCTCTTCATTTTCGACAGGCATCCAGCCGCGTCCGAAATCCTTCAGCCCCAATTCGACAGATCCGTTTTGAGAAAGGGCGCCAACCTCGGCCACCGTTTCCGTCAGCCACTCCTCCAGAGCAGCTGTTCGCTCTGACATTAGCGTCTGGTAGGCGGTGGTGCGCTCCTCTCCGAACTCTGTGATCGCCCGGTAGGTCACGATCGAGCCAGCCAGCAGCATCAGCACCACAGCAGGAATAGCAATTACCAACGGCAGCTTTAGGCTAATCGCGGTATTTTTCCAAAGTCGACGGAATATCGCCATCAAGTAAACTCCCCATTCGAGTCGGCACTTGACGCGTTGATTCCTGTCAAGCCGGGGAAACAATGCCTGAAATTCTTTTCTCAAGGCTTAATGGTAGAAAGCCCTAGACAGGCTTGTTTAGTCCTTAGATCCCGGAATTTGCACAAATAATTTGCACTTTCATTCTGCGACACGATTAAAAGCCCAATAACCACGTCGATTTGCTGACGCGGTTCCCGCTGCACTGTTTCCAGAATCGCTTGACAGAAAGCCCTCGCGAGCCTTAGAGGCGATCTGCTGCGAAGTAGACGCGCAGTGCTCCCCCGCAGCGCTGGTTTCTCCAAGACTCGGGGCTTTCAGAAAGCTTGAAATATGGTTGGAAAGCCATTCCCCTCGGGCAATCCCCTAGCGGATCGCCGTGCAGGGTTCGCCGAGACGATGGCCCATTTGGGCGATCTTCCCACTGCCATCGAAATCCTAAAAGGCGCATTGGAGTTGGCACCGGACTGGGCCGCTGGCTGGTTTCGACTTGGCGAATATTGCGAGTTGGTTCAGGACGCCGCAGCCGCAACTGAGGCGTGGCAAAAATCCCGAATGCTCGACCCCACCGATCCCTTTGGCGCGGGGCTCAAGATCGACCTTATGCGCGATGTCCCGCTGACAGAGACGATGCCTTCTGCCTTTGTCGAAATGCTGTTTGACCAATATGCGCCGCGGTTTGAAACCTCGCTGCTGGAGAAGCTCGACTACCGCGGGCCAGACCTTTTGATGGGCGCGCTACGGGACGCCGGGTTTACGCAGGCCGACCGTGCGCTCGATCTCGGCTGTGGGACGGGTCTGATGGGCCAGGAGCTGCGCAACAGCTGTGCCTGGCTGGGCGGCTATGACATTTCGCAAGGCATGCTCGACGAGGCGGCCAGCAAGGACGTCTATGACCTCCTTGAGAAACAAGACCTCAGTGCGCTTGCAACAGGTCCGGAGCGCTATGATCTGATCGTGGCTGTCGATGTCTTTATGTATATCGGAGCGCTTGAGCAAATCGTCGGCTGGTGCGCGGGCGCTCTGTCCCCCAATGGGCGCTTCGCCTTTACTTTGGAGCGCAGCGACAAGCCGCTGGAGCTACGGGAGAGCCGCCGCTTTGCCCATTGCCCAGATCATGTGCTGGACTTGCTACGCTCGGCCGGGCTTGCGCCGGTGGCAGTTCAAGACTGTGTGCTGCGTCAGGACCAAGGGCGCGATGTGCATGGGGTTTGCATTGTAGCGACCGCTACAGGAGCTCTGGCTGCCTCCGGCCAGACCGAGGCGCAAGAAGTCGACGCCTAATCGTCTGATACGAAAAAAGGGCCGCTCCAACAGGACCGGCCCTTCTACATTTTGCATCATCTCAGAGCTTAGACCGCCGCTTTGATGCTTTCCTCAAGATAGATCTCGCGCAGGCGCTTGGCGATGGGGCCCGGCGTACCGTCGCCCAGCGCGACGCCGTCAATCTCAATAACCGGCATCACGAATGCCGACGCAGAGGTGGTGAATGCCTCATCCGCCTCTTTCGCCTCATCGATCGTGAACAGACGCTCTTCGACCTTCAGTTGCGCTTCTTGCGCCATGCGCAGAACAGCCTTCCGGGTGATCCCGTGCAGAATGTCGTTGGACAGCGGACGGGTGACAATCACACCATCCTTGACGAAGTAAGCGTTGTTCGAGGTCCCCTCGGTCACATAGCCGTCTTCAATCATCCAGGCATCATCGGCACCGGCTTTCTTCGCCATCATCTTGCCCATGGACGGGTAAAGCAGCTGCACGGTTTTGATGTCACGGCGGCCCCAGCGGATATCCTCGATCGAGATGATCTTGGCGCCTTTCTTGGCGGCGGGGCTATCTGCGAGACCGGGCTTGTTCTGGGTGAACAACACCAGCGTTGGTTTGGTGTCCGCCGAAGGGAACACGAAATCACGGTCACCGTCAGAGCCGCGCGTCACTTGCAGGTAAACCAGACCTTCGTCGATCTCATTGAGTTCGACCAGCTTGTGGTGGATCTCCAGCAGCTCTTCCTTGGAACACGGCTCTGCCATATCCAACTCATCCAGCGACCGCTTCAGGCGCACGGCGTGCCCTTCAAAATCGATCAGCTTACCGCCAAGGATTGAGGTCACCTCATACACCGCATCCGCCATAAGAAAGCCGCGATCAAAGATCGAGACCTTGGCCTCGGTTTCCGGCAGGTATTCGCCGTTTACATATACGGTACGGGTCATGGTCGTCTCCTTAGCCCCAAAGCGCGGACCGAGGGGGATGCACCCCGTCGGCGTCAAAAGTCAGCGGTTCGGAACGGTCTTCGGCCAGAAGAAGCGGCCCGTCAAGATCCGTCACCAAAGCCCCCTGCGCAACCAGTGTCGCCGGCGCCATAGCCAGAGACGAGCCCACCATGCAGCCAACCATCACCTGATAGCCCTCCGCCAAGGCCGCATCGCGCAATTTCAAGGCTTCAGTCAGGCCACCGGTTTTATCGAGCTTGATATTCACCACATCATATTTGCCCTTGAGCTTGGGCAAGCTGGCGCAGTCATGCGCGCTCTCATCGGCGCAGACGGGCACCGGGCGCTCCATTCCAATCAACGCGTCATCTTCGCCTGCAGGCAGGGGCTGCTCCACCAGTTCGACCCCCAGACGGATCAGATGCGGTGCAAGATCCGCATAGACTTCGGCCGACCAGCCCTCATTGGCGTCAATGATAATCCGCGCTTCCGGCGCACCGGCTCGTACAGCCTCAAGTCGCGGCATATCTTCGGGCGTGCCAAGCTTGATCTTCAACAAGGGACGATGCGCGTTTTTGGCCGCCTGAGCCTGCATCTCTTCGGGGGACGCGAGCGACAGGGTATAGGCGGTGATTTCAGGCTTGGGTTCCGGCAATCCTGCCAGCTCCCACACAGGCCTGCCAGCTTTCTTGGCTTCGAGATCCCACATCGCGCAATCCACAGCATTGCGGGCCGCGCCTGCAGGAAGGAGGGATTGCAATTCGTCACGGGTAAATCGGGCAGGGAGACTTTCAATCTCGGCCGTCACCGACTCGAGCGTTTCATTGTACCGCGCATAAGGCACACATTCGCCCCAGCCCACATGGCCTTCGTCCTCGATCCGCACGGTCAGCACCTTGGCCTCGGTGCGCGAGCCGCGCGAAATGGTAAAGACCTGTGCCAGCTTGAAAACGTCAGGGGTTACAGTGACCTTCATGACTCTCCCTTAGGGGAGCGCAGCGGCTCCCTCTTCATCTTCTTAAAAATATCCCCGCCGGAGGCCTGCACGCGAACAGCGCAGACCTCTGCACGATGGATAGACTTAGACCGCAGCCAGCGCGTCGACCAGACGGCCAGCGCCGTGACGATAAGGATCGACTGCGGGCAGGCCCATACGGTCTTCGACCTCTTTCAAACAGGCAACCGCCTCTTCCTCACCCAGATGCTGGGTGTTGACGGAAATACCGACGATCTTGCAGTCCTTGTTGGCGCGCAACGCCAGCGGCAGGGCCACATCACGCAGTTCTTCCAGCGTCGGCAGATCATAATCCGGCAGCCCCCGCATATGCGTACGGGTCGGCTCGTGGCACAGGATCAGCGCATCGGGTTGACCGCCGTGCACCAATGCCATGGTGACACCTGAATAGGAGATGTGGAACAGAGAGCCCTGACCTTCGATCAGGTCCCAGTGATCCTCGTCATTGTCCGGGGTCAGATATTCGATGGACCCCGCCATGAAGTCGGCAATCACGGCGTCCAGCGGCACGCCATCGCCGGTGATCAGGATGCCCGTCTGGCCGGTAGCGCGGAAAGTGGATTTCATCCCGCGTTTCTGCATCTCTGCATCCATGGCTAGCGCGGTATACATCTTGCCGACAGAACAATCGGTGCCCACCGCAAGGCAGCGCTTGCCGCTGCGTTTCTTACCATCTGCGATCGGATATTTCACCGACGGCACACGCACGTCATGCAGCTTGCGACCTGTGGCCTCTGCGACAGCAGCCAGGTCCGGCTCATCGCGCAGCAGGTTGTGCAGGCCAGAGGCAAGGTCGAACCCTTCTTCCAGTGCCTGTACGAGAACCTTTTTCCATTCTTGGCTGATGATACCGCCACGGTTGGCCACACCAATCACAAGAGTCTTCGCGCCAGCCGCTTTGGCCTCTTCGAGGGTCATCTCGGTCAGACCAAGATCAGCGCCACAGCCGGGCAGGCTAATCTGGCCAACCGCATGCTCCGGGCGCCAGTCCCGGATACCGATGGCAACTTTGGCGGCGAGCATATCGGGCGCGTCACCGAGGAACAGCAGATAGGGGGTCTCGATCATCTTTAGCGTCCTTGTTGGGAAGTGTCGTGTTTCGAGTTAGCTTGCGACAGGACGCCCGCAAGTTTCTCTCTGATTTGCCACCGCAGCGCATTGCAGTCGTAAAATCTTCGAAGATGCTCACATTTTCGCGAAGATTTTCCCGCTATGTTGAAAGCATGCGCGCAAGACGGATCGTTTGCGGGATAAACCCCACTGCGCTGCGGCGAAAGGTTCGCTGCATGTGCAAAATACCCTTGCCATTCATCGCGCAACGAAATAACCATTTCAGCAAGTTTTTTGGAATTTATGAACTCGGAGACTGACGATGAGCTTTCGACTCCAGCCCGCCGCCCCTGCCCGTCCCAACCGCTGCCAACTGTTTGGTCCGGGATCAAATACCAAACTCTTCGCCAAAATGGCTGCATCGGCAGCCGACGTCATCAACCTCGACCTTGAGGACTCTGTCGCGCCCACCGACAAGGATCAGGCCCGCGCTAACGTGATTGAAGCGATCAATACGGTGGATTGGGGGATCAAGACCCTCAGCGTGCGCATCAACGGCCTCGATACGCCCTATTGGTATCGCGACGTTGTGGACCTGCTCGAACAGGCCGGCGACCGGCTCGACCAGATCATGATCCCCAAAGTGGGCTGCGCCGAGGATGTCTATGCAGTCGACGCTTTGGTCACGGCGATCGAACGCGCCAAGGGGCGCAGCAAACGCATTGCATTTGAGGTGATCATCGAATCGGCGGCGGGCATTGCGCATGTCGAGGCGATCGCGGCCTCGTCGCCACGTCTTGAGGCGATGAGCCTTGGCGCGGCGGACTTTGCGGCCTCCATGGGGATGCAAACCACCGGAATCGGCGGCACACAAGAAGACTATTACATGCTGCGCGAGGGCGTGAAGCATTGGTCCGACCCTTGGCATTGGGCGCAGGCCGCCATCGTGGCCGCCTGCCGCACCCATGGCATTCTTCCGGTGGACGGTCCCTTTGGCGATTTCTCCGACGATGACGGCTATATTGCACAGGCGAAACGTTCGGCCACCCTCGGCATGGTCGGCAAATGGGCGATCCACCCCAAGCAAATCGCGCTCGCCAATCAGGTTTTCACCCCTTCCGAGGCTGCTGTGACCGAGGCGCGCGAGATCCTTGCTGCGATGGAAGAGGCCAAGGCCAGCGGTTCTGGGGCAACCGTCTACAAAGGACGTTTGGTCGACATTGCGTCCATCAAACAGGCCGAGGTCATTGTGGCCCAGTCGGAGCTGATCGCCGCAAACGGCTGATGCCCAAAACAGATAGGTATCTTAGCAATGGGGATGCAAGCGTGAGGCTTGTATCCCCTTTTGCCGACTTCGACAGATTGTGCGGAGATTAGCCCGCGCGTAGCAGAGAAGAGATATGCTCAATCTCCTGCATGCGCTGCCGTGGATTGGTCATATGGTGCAGCTCAGCCAGGTCTTCAGGCTCTTGACCGTCAAGGGCAGTGCTATACCCGAAGTTCCGGAAGTCATCCGCCCAAACATCTTGAACAATGCTTTGCGTCTCTGGGGTGTAGTAGTCCTGCCATGGACAACGACCTTTGCTTTCCAGCCGATGCGATAAACGTGCCCGCAGGTTGAGCGCGCGGCGGACTAGGTCGAAATCCGCTTCGAGCGTTTCGAACCGGCCCACAAAGTCGACACCGATCTCACCCTCGTAATACAGCCAATCCGACTGCTTCAGTGATCCCTGTGCGATGCAACGCTCGATGAACTCTGCAAAGGTCAACTCGCTGACGATGGCATGTTCGTGATGATCTGTATCAGAGCGGATATTTTCGTAGGTCGACACAAGCCAATCATAGGGATTGCGCACGAAGCCAAAGCTAAAGAACCCCTTGTACGCCGGGCCAAGCAGGTGCTGATAGTCTGCGACCGTCGCGTGATCCCCTTTGGCATGTTGTGCCGAGGCAAACGGGAAGAGCACCTCGCGCATCGAGGTGCCGGCTGTCTTGATGACATGGATGAACAGAAATCTCTTGTTCTTTGATAGCACAGCACGCTCCCCGGATTGGTTATCTCCACTCTGGGTAGAGCGCGAAGTCTTGACAGACTCTAAAATCGCCCCGTTTTTCGCGATATTTTTTTACGCGCGGAGATCTTTGGGCGAGCCCATCACCACAAATGTGGTGATCGCCGTAACGAAGGGAGTCGTGCCAAGGATGTCGGTGTGAAAGCGCTTGTAGCTGGCCAAATCTGCACATTCTACACGCAATAGATACTCAATCGCACCGGTGATGTTGTGACACTCCACCACCTCTGGAGCGGCCTGCATCGCGCGCTCAAAGGACAGCTGCGCCTCCTTGGTGTGCTCGCCCAACCCGATGCTGATGTATGTGACGAAGCCCGCGCCCATTTCCTGTTTATCGAGCACCGCGCGGTAGCCGGTGATGACACCACTGCGCTCCAACTCTTGCACGCGCCGCAAACAGGCCGAAGGCGAAAGCCCGACGCGATCCGCCAGTTCCAGATTGGACAGGCGTCCATCGCGCGTCAACTCGCGCAATATCTGTTGGTTTATTTTATCTAGCTTCGCCATTTGTTGTGAATTTAGCGCCAACACAAACGTAAACGCAATTTCATTTCTGCGGATTCGCCGCAGATTATTGCGCATGATGACCTATGATCTCCTCGCCGCGCTTGCGCTTTTCGCCTTCGTGTCCTCCGTCACGCCGGGACCGAATAACCTGATGCTGATGGCGTCCGGTGCCAACTTTGGGTTCCGACGCACCATTCCCCATATGCTCGGGGTGGCGCTTGGCTTTGTTTTCATGGTGCTTTTGGTGGGCGCTGGACTGGTGCAGGTGTTTGATGCCTTTCCAGTCAGCTACACTGTGCTGAAGGTCGGATCAGTGGTCTATCTGCTCTATCTGGCGTGGAAGATCGCAAATTCTGGCCCGGCCAAAAGCGGCGATGCGACAGGACGCCCGATGACGTTCCTTCAGGCGGCCGCCTTTCAGTGGGTCAATCCAAAGGCATGGGCCATGGCCCTAACCGCGATCAGTGCCTACACCCCGGACCATACCTTGCTGGCAATTTTGTTGGTTGGGCTTGTCTTCGGCGCGATCAACCTGCCTTCCGTGGGCTCTTGGACGCTGCTCGGCCAACAGATGGCACGGTTTCTGACGAATGAACGCCGCCTCACCCTTTTCAATTGGACGATGGCGGCGCTGCTGGTTGCCTCGCTTTATCCCGTCATCTGGCCCCACTGACCCCGAGGCCAGTCTTGTGGCGTACGAGGCCCTCGTCATTGAGGACCTCGTACGCCCTTTTTATGCTCAAAAAGCTGAAGGACGGGCCTAGCGCAACGGAAGGCAGATCTCGGTCAACAACTCCTCGGGCGCTGTTGTGCGCGGATCGTTGAGATAGATTTCATAACAGGGGCGATCCGCTGGCTCCTCACCAGAGGTGGGCAGCCAGCCGCCGAACAGGCTGTCATAGGCCGCAGCAAGGCCAGTGTAAGGCCCCTTGTATGTCAGAACGGCAACCTTGCCCGCAGCAAGCTCCTGCACCTCCAGCCCGTCTGGAAGCGGACTGCCAAGGTAGATCACCCCGGCAAAGCTGCGCAGCTCGGCATCAGGTTTGGTGCCTGGCATGTCGAAATAGACCCCTGTCATCCCCCGCACATCTGGCCATAGATTCCGCGCCGAACAGATCGCCGAGACTTGCTCGAACGTGCGATCAATCTCGATATAGGGGCCGCGATGCGGCAGGCCGACCAAAGTGTGCGCCGGTTCAGTCCGGATTTTGACATCAAACATGGGAAATTCCTCTCTTGGGGCACGGGTGGGGGCAGGCAGATGCCGCCCCGCCGCACGAAAGGCCGCAGGACCTTGTCCATAGGCGCTGGTGAAGGCCCGAGAAAAGGACTCGCGACTCGGATAACCGACCGCCGCCCCTACATCTTCGATCGCAACTTCGCTGGCGACCAAGGCGACCGCCGCGCGGTGCAGACGAATGCGCCGCACAGACTGGCCGCAGGTTTCCCCCGTCAGCGCGCGAAACACCCGATGCCAGTGAAACCGCGACATCGCAGCCACATCGGCCAGCGTGTCGAGGCTCAGATCACCTGCGGGGTTGTCGTGGATATAGGTCAGGACACGCAGGATGCGATCCTCATATGTGTTGCCCATGGGCTGTCCCTCTCTGTGTCGTGGCCCGACTGTCATGCCAGAGGTCAGCGTGACAAATCTTGCTGACTTCATCGCCACAGGGGACGGCGCCACCTTGCCGCAACACCCGCCCTTGCACACATGGAGTTGCATCAGACGCGACGTAAGTCCATATACACGGGCAAACCGCGACAGTAGAGACAGCATGACCCAGTATCTGGAATTCGAAAAACCCCTCGCCGAAATCGAAGGCAAGGCGGAAGAGCTGCGTGCAATGGCGCGCACCAACGAAGAAATGGATGTGGTGGACGAAGCCGCCGCGCTGGACAAAAAAGCGGCCCAGCTTCTGAAGGATCTCTACAAGGAGCTGACGCCGTGGCGGAAATGCCAAGTGGCCCGTCACCCGGAACGTCCGCATTGCAAAGACTACATCAAAGAGCTCTTCACCGAGTACACCCCGCTGGCCGGGGACCGGAACTTTGCCGACGATCTGGCCGTGATGGGTGGGCTTGCCCGCTTTAATGACCAGCCCGTCGTCGTGATCGGTCATGAAAAAGGCTCCGACACCAAAGGCCGCATTGCGCACAACTTTGGCATGGCGCGCCCTGAGGGCTACCGCAAGGCTGTCCGCCTGATGGAAATGGCTGGGCGCTTTGGTCTGCCCGTTATCACGCTGGTCGACACCGCGGGTGCCTATCCCGGCAAAGGCGCGGAAGAGCGCGGCCAGTCCGAGGCAATCGCGCGCTCGACCGAGATGTGTCTGAAGATCGGCGTACCGTTGATCTCTGTCATCATCGGCGAAGGTGGTTCTGGCGGTGCTGTGGCCTTTGCCACCGCAAACCGCGTCGCCATGCTGGAGCATTCGATCTATTCGGTTATCAGTCCCGAAGGCTGTGCGTCGATCCTGTGGAAAGATGCCGAAAAGATGCGCGAAGCCGCCGAGGCGCTGCGCCTGACCGCACAAGACCTCAAGGCCTTGGAGGTTGCGGACCGCGTGATCCCCGAACCGCTGGGCGGCGCGCATCGCGATCCCACCGCAACCTACAAAGCCGTCAGCGCCGCGATCTCCGAGATGCTTAAGGACCTGTCAAAGCTCGACGGTCCGGCTTTGATCAAAGATCGCCGTGAAAAGTTCCTGAAGCTCGGCTCCAAGGGGCTCGCGGCTTAAGCGTCCCGTATTCAACCGATCTATTAAAACCCCTGCCCCAACGGCGGGGGTTTTTGCTTTGTCTTACGCCGTTTGCGCGCGGTCTCTTTGACGGCGCGCCTCAATCTCAGCCAGCAGCCCCGCCTCATCCTGCGCCAAGCGCTCGACCATACCGGTAAGCCGGTCGGGGCGGCTGTCGTATCGGCCGGACCAGCGGATGATCGCAAAGAGCACCGGGGCCAGCGCATAGCCCTTGTCAGTGAGATCATAGAGAAAGCTGCGGAAATTCTCCGGATCGCGGCGTTTTTCCACCAGACCATCCGCCTCCAGCTGCTTTAGCCGATTGGCCAGGATATTGGTCGAAATCCCCTCCTCCGCCTCCAGAAAGGCGCCATAGGTCTTTTTGCCGCCCAGAAGCATCTCGCGGATGATCAACAGGGTCCAGCGATCCCCAAAGGTATCGAGGCCAAAGGCGACGGGGCAGCCGGAGGGCCGCTTGGCGGAAAGATCAGTCATGGGAGGGGTGTAGCTTTTTTACTTGCGAAACGCAAGTTGAAAGCCTACCCCAAGGCAACTTGCATAACGCAAGTTGATTCTAACCCAAGTCGGAAGGACATCATGATCCCCCTCCCCTCTCCCCTGCCCGCCCTCTCTCGGCGGGACCTGTTGCAAGGGGTCGGCGCCACCGCCGCCCTTAGCCTTTTGCCCCGCCTCAGCCGCGCCAATACCCAGTCACAGGAGTCTCAGATGCAGCCCAAAGCCTTTGTTTACACCGAAGTTCAGATCTCCATCCCGTTCAACGATGCGCCCTGGCAGCAGATCAACGAGTCGCTTCTGGTGCAGCCGGGGTTCCTCAATAAAACCTGGCTCTCTGGGCTTGGCACCGGCTCGCTCGGCGGGTTTTACGCCTTTGACAGCCTTGAGAACGCGCAGGCCTTTGTGACCGGCTATTTCCCCGGCGAGGCGCGCAACTTTGGCGTGGCGCATAACACGCGGGTCTTTGATGCCGAGGCGGTGGCAGAGGCCAGCGCACCGCTGAACTCGCCCTATTTTGGCGGCAACACCACGGCGCAGCCTGGTGCCTTTGTCTATACTGAACTGCAGGTGAACGTGCCCTTCGCCGAGGCCCCTTGGCGCGAGCGCAATCCGGCCCTGCTGCAAACCCCGGGCCTTTTGGCAAAGACCTGGCTCAGCGGGGTGAACACCAACACGCTCGGTGGGTTTGATGCCTTTGACACGGTAGAAAGCGCCAAGACCTTTGCCATCGACGCCTTCCCCAAGGTCGCTGCGGCGATGAACTGCGCCTTTTACACCCGCGTCTTTGACGCCAGCCTAACCGAAAAGGCGAGCCGCCAGCTGCACTCTCCCTATTTCGCCTGAGTGTCTCTGTCGCTGTCAGCCTGCCAACAGGCGTAGGCCTTGCGTCACATCCGTGCGCACGGCCAATCGGAGGCCGGGTTCATCCCCGGCCTTCAGCGCAGCAATGATCAGCTTGTGATTATGCGGCGGCTCGGTTCGCCCCAAACGCCCATATAGCTTGCGCATGGTCGGCCCCAGTTGCAGCCAGACCGTTTCCGCCATCGCCAGCATGGCAGGCGCCTGCGCCCGAAGATACAGCGTGCGGTGAAACTCAAGGTTGGTGCGAATATAGCCGACCGCATCCCGTTTGGAGATCATCTCTGCCACAGTGCCATTGATCGTTTGCAGACGGTCAATCAGCGCCATGTGCGCGCGCGGCAACGCACGTGAGGACAATTCGACCTCGATCAGCGCGCGCAATGCGGCAAGTTCTTCGATCCGTTCGTTCGACAGCTCGGGAGTCGACACGCGCCCCGAGGAAGACAGCATCAAGGCCCCCTCCGCCACCAGGCGCCGCACCGCCTCGCGGGCGGGCGTCATCGAGACCTCGTATTCCTTGCCGATGCCCCGCAGCGTCAAGGCTTCGCCCGGCGCGATCGCCCCATGCATGATGCGGGTACGCAGGCTCCGGTACACCCGGTCATGGGCAGAGCCCGTGTTTTCAGCGATGGGGCGGTTGCCCGTCAGCAATTTATCCATGCGAATTATGTGATCACAAAACGAGGGAAGATCAATCCCCCTCGGACGGATCCTCAAACCGATAGCGATGCAGCGCGTTGCCCTCGGTCTTTAGCCAATGCCGTGCCGCGCCATAGTCGCCGTAAAGCTCCTCCACCACAGCCCAGAAGGCGTTGGAGTGGTTCATTTCCTCCAAATGCCCCACTTCATGCGCCGCGACATAGCGCAGGACCTCTGGTGGAGCGAGGATCAACCGCCAAGAATACATCAGCCCCCCAGTCGAGGAGCAGGAGCCCCAGCGGGAGCGTGTATCCCGCAGGGTAAGGCTACTATAGGGCCGCCCAAGCCGGTCTGCGTAAAAATCGGATGCCTCGGCCAAACGATCGCGGGCCAATTCCCGCAGGTATCTCTCCAACCGGCGCGCGACAGCAGGCTCCGGCACCTCCAAAGCCCCCTCCCGCCGCAAAACCCGTCGACCGGATGCGGGGCGAATCTCGACGATTTCCCCATCGACCGACAACTGCATCCCCGGACCGACCTGGACCGCCTCAGGACGATTGGCGAGGTGACTGCGAATCCAGCCTTGTTTCTCCTCAAGAAACGCCCGCCCTTCGCGTTCCGAGACCCTTTTGGGCAAGGTCAGGGTCACGCGCCCATCCAACGAAGAAATCCGCAAAGACAAGCGCCGCGCACGGGCCGAACGACGCAGGATCACCCGCACCTCCGGATCACCGGGCAATCGCAGCTCTGACATCGGCCAATCCTCAACAAAACCTCACCCGCAAAGGCTTTGACAGGGTGGGCCGCATATGGCAAGGCACCTGAATCGTCTCACCGACTCACGCTATTTTTTGAAGGGGATCTCTATGCCCAAGGAAGAATGGGGTACGAAACGCGTCTGCCCGACCACCGGCAAACGCTTTTACGACCTGAACAAGAACCCGATTGTCAGCCCGTACACTGGCGAAATCGTGGAAATCGACATCGCAAAAAGCCGCATGATCGAAGCCGACGCCGAAGATGCTGCGAGCCTGAAGGCCAAGCAGAACATGGACGGTGACGACGTGGTTCTGGACGATGATGATGACTCCGTAGATATGGATCTCGGTGATGATGTGCTCGACGATGATGATGAGGAAGACAACGTCTCCCTCGACGATCTCGCCGATGTCGCATCGGATGACGACGAATCCTGATCGCGCTTGCAGCAGCCCCATCCGCCGATCCGGGCGATTGGGGCTGTCGCCTCCCCAACGATTTTGGGGATCAAAAGACCCAACCGTTTGAGGGCGCTTTGGCCACGGCAAATTTTCTCTGCCACTGCCTGCATTTTCCACTTGCAGCCCCCGCCAACCTCCCTTAAACGACCTCTCACACCGAACGGAGCAACGCTCCAGACGGCTTGGAAGGGGCCTTAGCTCAGCTGGGAGAGCGCCTGCATGGCATGCAGGAGGTCAGCGGTTCGATCCCGCTAGGCTCCACCATATCCTCACTGAAAATCAGATAGAATTACTGTTTCTCGCAGAGGAATGGCGTGCGGGCAGCTTGCCTCGTATCAGACCACCAATTGCCTCCCTTGTTCTGCGGTGCCACCGCATGAATCCTCATTTCTCGATCTGAAGTTTGGTCTCCAATCGCCCATCGCCAGAGATGAGCCATTGCGCAGAATCCAACGAAGGCGGATGCTCCCGCCATGACGACGGAAATAGAGTTCTCTTTCAAAACACTGTCTGAGGCAGCGCGGCGGCACATTCGGGTGTTTCAGATACACCAGTTTCTTGATCGTTTTGCCATGGGGCTTACGGTGTCCGTCGTTGCGCTGGCGCTGACCGATCGCGGCATGGATCTTTTCCAAATCTCGCTGCTCTTCGGTGTCTACTCGCTCACAACCATGACGATGGAACTGCCCTTCGGCGGTTTGGCCGACGCCATTGGGCGCAAGCCTGTTTTCCTCGCGGCGGTTATGGCCAGTCTGATTTCCGTGGCGCTATTTTTGTGCTCAAGCGATTTCACAGTATTGGCTGTGTCATTCGCCTTCATTGGGTTCGGCCGTGCCTTACGATCGGGTACGCTGGATGCATGGTTCGTAGAGACCTTCAAATCCACGGCACCCAATGTGGATGTCCAGCCCGCCCTCTCCAAGGCGCAATGGGCCAATGCGATGGGCCTCGCCTGCGGCGCGATATTGGGTGGCTTTCTTCCAGATGCATTCGGCCCCGCAGCTCTCCGTTACGGGATCAGCATGTATGACGTGTCCTACGTCGCGAGCTTTGCGGCGATGGTCAGCGTACTGATCTATACCTTGCTCGCCATTTCCGAAGAGATCCGCCCGCTCAACCCAAATGCCTTGAAGCAAGGTTTCAAGACCGTCCCATCCGTGATCGTCGAAGCGGGTGCGTTGGCGTTGAGACATCCGTCTCTCTCCATTCTCTTGACCGCTTTGGCGTTGTTCCTGATGGCGACAAACCCGGTCGAGGTGATCTGGCCAACCTACGCCAAACCGATGCTGGACGAGCCTTTCGCCAACACAGTCATTGGCACTCTGACAGCAGGATACTTCTTCGCCATCGCGGTCGGTGCATCGCTGTCCCCACTCGTCAGCCGGGTTTTCCGCCGTCGTCACGCTGTGTCGCTCGTCGCGATCTTCGCAGGCCTCGCTGTGGCTCAAGTCGCTTTGGCGATGCAGGGCAGTATCGTCGGCTTCATCAGTGTCTTTCTTTTGTATTCCGTCATTCTAGGGGCAAGCGAAACGCCAGCGAGCAGCATTCTGCATCGTTGCGTCGAGGATCGTCAGAGATCCACGATGCTGTCGCTCCGCTCCTTGATACAACAACTCGGGGCTGCAACCGGCCTCGTGATGGCGGGCAGCTTCGCTGAACTCTACTCGACTTCCCTGGCCTGGAGTGCTGGCTCGATCTTCCTGATCGGCGCAGTCATCCTGAGTTTGGCATTGGCCAAACGACTGGCGGCTGACACCCCTAGGTAAACACAGGTGAATAGCTCAGGACCTTTAGCCGCCGCTACGATCTGACGTGCGCACGGCATCCTGCGTTAGCGCGGCCATGCGATAGAACCCGTGCGCCATCTTGGAGAATGGCGTCAGCAAGAACAGTGTCAGGACGGCCCCCAAATGCAAGGGCAGCAAAAACGCGACCCCAGCTGTTCCTGTCGCAAGCCAAAGGACCAGCCCAGTGCTGGCGACCAAAAACAGCAGAAGGACAAAGGCCATTTCGCCGCCCCAATACGCAGGCGCGCCAAGGTTACGATCAGCACGCGTTTTGAGCCAAGCCATTCCGGCAGCCCCAAGACTCAAGAGCACGCCCCCCGGTACGCCCAGCAGTTTCGGCAGGCTCAGGGGGCCATAGGGCGCCTCCAGCCCAAAGAGATAGTGCATCAGCGTCGCAGTTCCGGTGGCGGCAAAGCACAATAAGAACCCGTAGAGCACCGCCTGATGGCAATGGCGCCGCGCGTGCGAGAATCGATCTTCGTCCTCGAAATTGCAGCCCTCGCCATGGCCACCCTTGAGGTTACGCATCTGCCCGGCGGCTTTGGTGGCTTGCACAATTGCGCCAAGAGTTACGCGGCCTCCGCCTACTGTGCGCCAATAGGCACGCAAGGAGACCGCCAAGGCAAAGAGCGGCAGTAGGAAGGCAGGGGCAAAGATTGCGACCATTAGACTGTGGCTCATATAGGCATAGAAACCTTCGCCACTCTCTGGTCGCAGGGCCTGCGAGAGGGTAAAAATCCCCGCAAATCCAAGCACAAGAAGCCCTGCCATTGCGACGCCCGCCCGGTCAAACAGCCGCGCAAAGCCGCGGGGCCAGGCATGGGCTTGCCAACTGTCTTGCCGCACTTCAGCCAGAGCGCGGGGCAGGTTCAGGGCGAATTCATGCGGCGCGGTGTACTGACAGGCGTAATAACAGCCTCGGCAGTTGTGGCAGAGATTGGCCAATTGCGTCAGATCGCCGTCCGAGAAGGCGCGTTCGGCATGGAGTGCCGGAAAGACGCTGCAATAGCCCTCGCAATAGCGGCAGGCGTTGCAAATCTCGGCCTGACGGCGGGCCTCTTGCAGAAGGTCAGGTTGCATATGCATGGGCGGCGGCCTCCTTGCCTGCGATACGTCCAAAAACGGTGCCGATGGTCATGCCAAAACCGGCGAGATAGCCTTGACCAAGGATCGAGCCGGCCATGGTCTCGCCCGCAGCCCAGAGGTTGCTGATCTTAGTGCCATGGATCGAACATTGCGCCTTCGCGTCCACCTTGAGCCCGAGGTAGGTAAAGGTGACGCCGGTGCGCAGCGAATAGCCGTAAAACGGCGGCTCGGTGATCGGCCGCGCCCAGTTGGTCTTGGGCGGGGTGAGGCCTTGGGTGCTGACGCCATCGAGCTCGGTCGGGTGAAAACCCGAGGTATCACTACAGGCGGCATTGAACTCCTCAACCGTGGCGCGCAGTTTGGCGGGGGGCAGGCCCATCTTGTCGGCCAGCTCCTCCAGCGTATTGGCGGCAATCGGCGGAAAGACCGAGGGCATAAAGAGATTCAACGATTTGGTGTCGATGATGACATAGCCCACCTGATCGGGCTGCGCGGCCACCAGCCGCCCCCAGATCGCATAGCGTTTGGGCCAGACGTCCTCGCCCTCGTCATAGAACCGCTCGGCGTCCTTGTTGACCACGATGGAGAAGGGCACGCAGTCGAGCCGGGTGACGATGCCGCCGTCGAATTTCGGCGCGCGCCCGTCGATGGCGACCGCGTGGCATTGGGTCGGATCACCGACCTGTTCGACGCCCTGCTCCAACAGATCCGCCAGCACCACGCCGCGATTGTAGGGCGTGCCGCGAATGAGGAAGTTCTTTGCCGCCGGCCCCCAGGCGCGGGCGAGCCAATCGGTATCGGCCTGAAACCCGCCCGAGGCCACCACGACGGAGGCGGGCGTAACGCGGTGCAACTGCCCGTCCTTGCGATAGTCGATATGGGCGACGCGGTTGCCCTCCATCTGCAGATGAGTCACTTCGGCCTCATACTGCACCTCAACGCCGAGGCGCGCGGCGGTGCGGTAATAGGCATTCACGAGGCTTTTGCCACCGCCGAGGAAAAACGCATTGGTGCGCGCCAGCGATAGGGTGCCAGACAGCGAGGGCTGAAACCGCACCCCATGCTCGATCATCCACGGCAGGCATTCTTCTGAGGTGCGGATCGCAAGCCGGGCGAGGTTCTCGTCGGTCTTGCCGCCGGTGACTTTCATCAGGTCGGCGAAATATTCCTCTTCCGAATAGCTCTCGACCAAAGGGCCGAGCGGACCGCTGTGCATACAGCGAAAGTTGCGGGTGTGGCGCGAGTTGCCGCCGCGATAGGCCTTGGGCGCGCTTTCCAGGATCAGCACGCGCGCGACTGTGCGGGCCGCGGTCATCGCTGCACACAGCGCCGCATTGCCGCCGCCGATCACCACAACATCATAGAGTTCGTTTGATTTCAGCATCATCGCCTCCTCTTAGCTGTCGTCCATGCCGCGATCCCGCTCGCGCAGGGAGCGGATGCGCATGCGATGCGCGGCCTCGATATGGGCGCGCATTTCCACCTCGGCGGCGGCGCCGTCGCGGGCGGCCAGAGCCACCATGATGCGACGGTGTTCTTCCACCGCCTCAGCCGAGCGGGCGGTATTGGACAGCTGAGATGGCCCGAGGATTAGCAGCGCCTTTTGCAACGACAGCATGGAGCGCGACAGGAAGCGATTCTTGGCCGCATCAAGCAGCGTCGCGTGGAAGATCCGGTTAAGCCGCGCCGCCTCGGGCGAGTTGCCCGCTTCGGCCAGTTGATCGTTCAGCACGATCAGCTCCTGCATCTCCACCTCAGAGGCCGCCCGCGCGGCCAGCCGTGCCGCCGTGCCCTCAAGCACTGCGCGCATTTCGTATAGCTCCATCACCTCGGCATAGTCGAGCTGGCGCACCGAGGCCCCGATGCGCGGCACATGGGCGACCAGCCCGTCGGCCTCCAGCTGGCGGATCGCCTCGCGGATCGGGGTGCGTGAGACCCCGAGGCGTGTCGCCAGTTCGGTTTCGCGCAAACGGTCGCCGGGCATCAGCCCGCCATCGCGAATCTCGTCCAGAAGCTGGCGATAGGCGGAGTTTCCTTGCGGCGCTGGGCTGTCATCCTCGGGGATCATGGCTGTCCTCTTGCAAATTGCATACAGATGGATACAAAGGGACACATAAGAGGTCAATCAGGAATCGGAGACCCGTTTGCGCAATCATCCCACCGCCCCGCAGTCCTCCCTGTCGCCCCACAGGCGGCGGGCTTTGACCTTCGGCCTGGCGGCGGGTGGGGCGGCCCTGTTCTGGGGGCTCGATCTGCCCTTGCCGATGCTGTTCGGCCCGATGGCCTTTTGTTTGGCGGGGGCGCTGCTGCATCTGCCGCTAAAGGGCTTCGGTCAGGTCTCTGTTGCGGCGCGCACCATCCTCGGCGTCGCTGTGGGCGCCTCGATCACGCCGGAGCTGTTTCACGCGCTGCCTCGTATGGCCCTGTCGATTGCTTTGGTTCCGGTCTTTATCGCGCTGATCGGCCTTGTCGGCGTGCCGTTCTTCCGAAAGCTTTGGGGCTTTGACGCGCCCACCGCCTATTACGCGGCGATGCCGGGCGGGCTGCAGGACATGGTGATCTTCGGCACCGAGGCCGGGGGCGATCCCCGCGCGCTCTCCTTGGTGCATGCGACGCGGGTGCTGATCATCGTGACGGTTGCGCCTTTCTTCCTCAGCCATGTCTATGGCGTCGGCCTCACCAATCCCATCGGCGCGCGTGCAGTCGATATCCCGCTGCACGAGCTGGCCTTGATGGTGGTGGCGGCGCTGGTCGGCTGGAAAGGCGGCGAGCGGATTGGGCTCTTTGGTGCGTCGATCCTCGGGCCTATGATCGTGACGGCCGTTCTGTCGCTCGCCGGGATCATCCACATCCGCCCGCCGGCGGAGGCGATCCTGACCGCGCAATTCCTCATTGGCTGCGGGATCGGGGTGCAGTTCCTTGGCATCACTTGGGGCGAGCTAACGCGGGTGGTGCTGGCGGGTGTGGCCTATGTGCTGGTGCTCGCGGTGCTGGCAGCAGGCTTTTCTGGCTTCGTCACCACTCTTGGCCTCGGCCACCCGGTTGAGGCCTTCCTCGCCTTTGCCCCCGGCGGTCAGGCTGAAATGACGGTGCTGGCGATTGTGACAGGCGCGGACCTTGGGTTTGTCATCACCCACCATCTGACCCGGATCATTCTGGTCATCGTGGGCGCACCCTTGGTCGCGCGGCTGCTTACGCGGAAGGAGTCAGCACCTCGGGGTTGATCATGTGGATCGGCGCGCCCGCGGCATAGGCGTTCACCTGATCAAAGATATCGGCGAATTGCCGGTCCAGCTCTTCCTCGGTGACAAATCCGATGTGCGGCGTGCAGATCAGCCGGGGATGCGCCAAAAGCGGATCGCTGGCATCGCGCGGCGGTTCCACGTCAAAGACATCCACCGCCGCCATCCCCGGTTGCCCCGCCTCCAGCGCCTGCAAAAGAGCGCCCGGCGCAACCAAGCCCGCGCGGGCGGTGTTCACCAAGAGGGACGTCGGCTTCATCCGCGCCAGATCTGCTGCTGTGACGATGCCCTTGGTCGGTTCAGTCAGCCGTAGGTGCAGAGAGATCACATCGCTGTTGGCGAAAAACGCTTCACGGCTCTCCGCGACGGTCTCGCCATCGGCATGCGCTTGGGCGCGGCTCTCCTCGGAGGCCCACCAGACCACCTCCATGCCAAAGGCACGGGCATAGCCGGCCACCAGTCGTGCAATCCGCCCATAGCCATAAAGGCCAAGGGTGCGCCCCGCTGCCGTCTTGCCCACGCCGATTTGCCAGTCGCCGGCCTTGCAGGCGGCCATCTGCTGCGGGATTTGCCGCAGCGCCGATAGGATCAGCCCAAAGGTCAGCTCTGCCGCCGCCACATTCGGTCCGTCCTTGCCCATGTTAGAGCTCAACAGCACCCCATGCTGGGTGCAGGCCGCCACATCCACATGCGGATAGACGCTGCGCTGCGAGATCAGCTTCAGTCCCGGCAGCGAAGCCAAAAGCGGCTCTGTGATGGGGGTGCGCTCGCGAAACAGCACCAGCGCCTCGGCCCCTTGCAACCGCTCGGCCAGAACGGGGCCGGTGGCCGCATCGGTCCAGACCGTGACCTCATGGGCCGCAAGGCGCTCAAAACAGGGCAGCCCCCGCAGGGTGTCGTGCCAATCGTCGAGGATATGAACGCGCATCTCTGTCTCCCGCTGCGGTTAACCTTGTCCCGACAGCGCCTTCAGCGCCTCGCTGACCCGCTTGTGCAGGTCGGTGACAATGCGCAAATCGCCCTCGCGGCTCTGGATCTTGGTGGCCAAATCCGTGCGCAGCTCTTCCAGCTGCGGCACGATGGCGCGAAGTTTATCGTAATCTGACATCGCCTCTGGCCTCAATGGGAGAGAAGGACCGGGATTGGACTGTTGCGCAGCACATCTCCCGTGACGCCGCCGAGGAAATCCTCGCGGAATTTGGAATGCTCATAGGCGCCCATCACCAAGAGCGAAGGGTCATGCCGCGCGCAATAGCCCAGCAAAGTCTCCGCGATCGGGTGCCCCTCCGGCCAGTCCTCAAACTCCGCTGCCACGTCGTGGCGGGCCAGATGCGCCGCCAGATCCTCGCGCGCTGGCGCTGGGCCGATTGACAGGACCGAGACTTTGCCCTGCTCTTCCAAGAGACGCAGACTGTCCGACAACGCCCGTGCCGCGGCACGGCCCCCGTCCCAGGCGAGGGCCGCATGACGGTGGCGGGCATCGGCATCGTAGCCTTCTGGCACAACGATGACCGGCCGTCCCGACAGAAGCGCAATCTTGTCCGGGTGGAGGCGAATATGTTCGTCCTCTGTGTGGTCCGGGCGGCCGGTCAGGACCATATCAAAACAGCGCGCCGTGGTGGCGATCACCGTATTGACCCGCCCTGGTGCGGCGCGAAAACTCAAGGCATCCCCCAGCTCCAACTCCGGCCGCAGGGCATCAAGCCGCGCCTCGATCTCCTGCAACAGCCCGCTCTTGGCCTCGGCGAGCAAGGCGCGCGCCCGGTCCGGGATCCAGCGCGAGCGGGTATCCAGCGTGTCATGGGTGGAATGCGCCAACAGTGCTGTCACATGCGCCCCCTGACGGCGGGCCAAAGCGGCGGCATAGCGCAGCGCCGCTTCCGAGGAGGCAGAGCCGTTAAAGGCGACAAGCAGGTTCATCATAGCCATGGTCTCAACCCTTCCAGATCCGTTCGGGGATAAAGATTTTGCCCTCCGCCAGCTTGCGCGCGGTACGCAACAGCCCGGCAGAGGTCAGCGAGAACCCCTCGGCGCTGTCGAACTCCACCAGCACGTCAATGGTGCCCGCAGGATGCTCCAGCGTCACATTGGCGGGGCTTTGCGTCGGGCGCTCCAGCAGCCCATCCGACACCGACCCAGGCGTCAGCGCACAGGCCGCCAGACATTGCGCGCCGGTCACCGCCATGGTGGGGTGAGTGTTCCGGGGCATGAAATACCGCGTCGCGATGGTGCCGCCCTCGCGCGCCGGGGCGAGAAGGCCGAACTTCGGCGTCACCGATTTCGACACATCGCCCATGCCCATCCGCTGACCGGCCGCCAGACGGATCGCCTCCATCCGGGCAAAGAACTCCCGGTTGGCATCAAGCTCCGCCGCGCTTTCATAACCGCTGAGACCAAAATCGGCAGCGCGGGCAATCACCAGCGGCATCGCCACATCCATGCAGGTAACCTCGATCCCGTCGATCTCATCCCGCAGGTTGCCGGTGGGTAGAAAGGCCCCGGTGGAGGAGCCGACGACCCCCATGAAGTTCAACTCGATTGGGGCGGCGGTGCCGGGCACGCCGGCAATCTCCGTCTCCCCGTCAAAGGTCAGTTCGCCGCCGGGGGTCTGCACCCTCGCCAGCACTTTGGCGCCGGTATTGACCGCCCGAATGCGGACCTCGGTGACGTCACCTTTGGGCGCAACCAGCCCCATATCAATCGCGGCCGGCCCAACACCAGAGAGGATATTGCCGCAGGTGGGTTTGAAATCCACCAGCTGCTCCTCCACCGAGACCTGCGCAAAGAAATAGTCCACATCGGCCCAGTCATCCTCGGAAGGCGACAGCATGGCGACCTTGGTCGTCACTGCTGCGCCGCCGCCGATCCCGTCGATATTGAGGGGATGGCCAGAGCCCAAGGCGGCGATCAAAACCTGCGCCAGCTGGTCTCGGTCCTCGGGCAGATCCGCGCGGTTGAAGTATGGCCCGCGCGAGCTGCCACCGCGCATAAAGAGATAGGGGATAGCTGTTTGTGCCATGTCATAGGTCCTCAGTTCAGCGGCCAGGGCAGATCGGTTGCGGATTGCAGAAGGCCCGGCGGGAAATCGCGGTTCAGCGCGCCTGCCATCACGCACATCAGCGCGAGGCCCCCAACGGTCAGGATCAAAGTGCGCGGCCAGCTCGATTGCGCCCGCACCCGCAAGAAGGTGACAAGGAAGGCTGCCAACGCGAGGATGAACCCAAGCACCCAAGTTGCGGCGATCAACCCGCCAAACCAGGCCAGCGTCGGCCAGAGCCCATAGGGCGCATCGGCATCCTCGCCCGATACTTCTTTGTCGGCAAAGAGCGCGTCCGTTTCGGGCTTCAGGATCATCTGCACAGTCAGGATCAAGCAGCACAGAAGCGTGATACCACCGACAACCAACGGCACGATCTTGTCCGTGAGGTTGTAGTCCGGGATCATATTGGCGTTGATCAGCGCGCAAACCGTGTAGGCGGTTACGACAAAGAGAAAGACCAGAGGCGCACGTTTCGAGCCGGACTGCACATCCCCTTCGACCCGGATGCTCTTGGCCTGACGGATGCCCATGACGACCGAGACCACTGTGACGATCAACAGCACGATCACGATCGGCGAGAAGAGATACTCGATCCCCTCTCCAAACCCTTTGCGAAAGCGGAAAGATGCGATCTGGAAGGCTTGGTTGGAGAATTTCTCCACCGGGTTGGACAGCACAAAGCCGATGAGGAAGGCCGGACGCGACCAATCAAACCGGCGCAGAAAGATGCCGATCAGGCCGATGGCCAGCAGCGCCAGCAGGTCTTCAAAGTTTTGCCCAGACTGGAACGCGGCAAAGCTGATCAGCATGAACAAGAACGGCGCAAGGTATGTAAAGCGAATGGTGGTCAGCTTTGCGATGCCGCCAGAGGCCGCGATACACAGAACCGTGCCGACCACATTGGCCAAGGCCAGCAACCAAACGATGGAATAGGTAATATCAAGGTTATCGCGCAGCATCGAGGGGCCGACCTCAATGTCGCCTGATCCCAGAAGGGCAATGGCCCCGATAAAGATCGCCATAGAGCCAGAGCCCGGGATGCCAAACAGCAGCGTGGGCACCAGCCCCCCGCCCTCTTTGGCGTTGTTGGAGCTTTCCGGCCCGATCACGCCACGAATTTCACCTTTGCCGAAGTTCGATTTATCTTTGGTGGTCTGCACCGCGTGGCCATAGGCGATCCAATCCACAACAGACCCGCCCAGACCGGGGATGATCCCGACCAAGACGCCGATCAGCGAACAGCGTACAGAGAGCCATTTGTTGGCCACCCAGTCGCGCACCCCATCACCCCAGCCCGCACCGAGCTTGGCATCTTTGGCAATCGCGCGGTCTTGCCGTAAAAGGCCGATGATTTCCGGGATCGCGAAGATCCCAAGCCCCACGATCACCAGATCCAACCCATCGGTCAGATAGGGAATGTCATAGGTCGCCATCCGCAAAGAGCCGCCGGCATCGGCTTCCCCGATCGTTCCGATCAAAAGACCAAGACCCGCCGCCGCCAGGCCCTTCAGCGCGACGCGACCGGCAAGGACAGCCACCATCGACAGGCCCAGCACCGTCATCATCAGCATTTCCGGCAGACCAAAGGCCAGCACGATTGGCCGCGCAACAAGGATGAACAGGGTCAAGAAGAGTGCTCCGACCAAGCCACCAAAGAGCGAGGAGGTAAAAGCCGCCGACAGAGCCCGCGCCGCCTGCCCTTTCTTTGCAAGAGGAAAGCCATCCAGCACCGTCGCCTGACTGGCTGAGGATCCGGGAATGCCCATCAGGACCGAGGCAAAGGTGTCAGAGGTTGGAACCACGGCCACCATACCGATCATCAGGGCCAGGCCCAACACAGGGTCCATGCCAAACATGAACGGCAAGAGCAGAGACAGTCCTGCAATGCCGCCAAGACCGGGGAACACCCCGACCGCCAGCCCCATCACCACGCCGAGCACAAGATACCCGAGGACCATAGGTTGCAAAATCAGAGCCCATGCCTGGGCAAGCGCAGGCAGGGCGGTGGCGAAAACATCCATCGCACCGGCTTTCGATTGTAGGGTTTATAGAAAGGTGGGGGCGGAGCCGAATTCAGGAGGGCTCCGCGCCCCTTGTGCTGTCAGTCTTTCAGGGGGAGAGACTTACTGCAGCGATACGCCATAAGCGTCCTGAAGCCATTTCTGCACAAAGGCTTTGGCTTCGGGGGAGACGGTCGTGCCCGCAATGGTCGCACGCTTGGCACCAAAGCCGACAAAGACGTCGTATTTGCCGACTTCTTTCTCTGCCAGCTTCGCAAAGTCCTCGTGGTTGCGGACCGCACCAAAGGCATTGGCATAGGCCTCGGCAACATCGTCCGGCGTGCCTGCGGGCAAGAAGGCGATTTTTTGCACCGGGAACCCAGAAACAAAGAAGGCTTTCCACGCATCCCAAGCTTCGCCGGAGGTCTCACAGCCCTCGGTCGCCTCGCAAACCTCCTTAAAGGTCGGGATCTCCGGGAAGGTCGGATCACGGACGATATTGCCGTAGTCATCCAACGCGCCCCAGGTCATCATCGGCACGGCCTTGCCAGAGGCCACCAGATCCGCCGAAGCACTGAGATAGCCAGAGGAGGTTTGGTAGTCGATGGTTGCTTCGCCACGTTCAAACATCAAACGGCCGTCACCGCGCCCCTTGATGCCAAAAACAGGCTCCACATTCATGCCGAGCATTTCCCAAGCCAGCAGCGGAACGAGATCGAGACGGGTCGCGCCCTGAGAGCCGTAGATGAAATCGACGTCTTTCAGATTGTTGGCAGAGCCATCGAACTTTGCGCCATCTTCAGGGTTCAGATAGGCCACACCACCGGTGCCAGATGCCATGACCGGCACCCAATCGCTGTATTCATAGCGCACACGCGGATCGCCCAGCAGATAGGGGAACTGGGTGGAGCCAGAGGTCCCGAACAGCAGGGTGCCGTCCTTGTGGGTCTGCTCTTGGAACCAGTTTGCGCCTTTGGTCGAGCCTGCACCGGGCATGAACTTCACCACGACGGTCGGATTGCCCGGCAGTTCAGCGGACAAGAGCGGCGCAAAGAAGTTGGCCCATTTCGCAGAACCGCCCGTTTCCGAGAACGGGATCACCCATTCGATAGTCTCGCCGGAAAAATCGACGTCGGCAACGGCGGGCGATGCCAGCACCGCGAGGGCTGCTGCCGTGCGGGCGAGTTGCTTGATGGTCATATGTGTCCTCCCATAGACTTTGGGTATCTTAGCGGCTTTTCTCCGTTGATACCCTTGTGATTCATGTCAGGGACCGAATCCCTCCTCCGATGAACGTCACCCTGCGATCCCAACCTTGCGCGAAACTTGCGCACCGAGAGAAAAAATTAGGCAGATGCGAATAGCGGTCATCGAAGACAACACGGAATTGGCGAATGGGATTGCCTATCGGCTGAGAGATCGGGGCCATTCTGTCGACCTTTTGCACGATGGGCTCGAGGCGGAGCGGTTTCTGCGTCACGAGGGCGCCGATCTTGTGGTGCTCGACATCAACCTCCCCAGCAAAGATGGCCTGTCTGTTCTGCGTGACTTGCGCGCGTCAGGGGATAGCACGCCGGTGATCCTGCTGACCGCACGCGGCGAGACACAAGAGCGGGTGGCCGGTCTGGATTCAGGGGCCGATGACTACCTCACAAAGCCCTTCGAGATGGACGAACTGGAGGCGCGCTTGCGGGCCATGGCCCGGCGCAAGGATCTGGTTTTCTCCGCCCGCGACAGTCTTGGGGCACTGGTGTTCGATCGCACCAGCCGTCAGCTTCTCGACCAGGATCAACCTCTCGACGTGCCTCGGCGGGAAATTGCAGTGCTCGAATGCCTGATGGAGCGGCGCGGTAGGATCGTCTCAAAGGATCAGCTCACAACCCATGTCTATGGCACGGGCGCCGATGTGGATGACAGCGCGGTCGAGCCGCATGTCTCCCGCCTCCGCCGCCGTTTGGAAGGCTACGGCGTGCGCATCAAAACCGCCCGCGGCCTTGGCTACATGCTGGAAGCAGACGGGTGAAGCGGCTGATCCGTCAAGCAATGCCCTCTTTGCGGCTGCGCCTCTTCGTCCTGATCCTGACACCGCTGTTGGGCGTGGCGACGGTGCTTGGCGTTTGGCGCTTTGGCGAGGCGCAAGCAACGGCAGAAGAGCTCTTTGATCGTGGTCTGTTGGCCGCATCCCTCGCGATTTCACGGGATGTGATCCGATCCGAGGGAGACGCACTCTCGCCCCGCACCCGGTCGCTGATTTCCGACGCCGGCGGGGGGGAGATTTTCTATCATGTGACCGGACCGGGCGGCATCTATGTGACAGGTTACGCCTATCCCCCCACCGACCATACCGGCCTTGAGACCAGCAGCGAGCCTGTCTACAGCATCGCCACCTATCGCGGTGAAGCCGTGCGCGTTTTGCGCATGTCAGAACCCACCCTGATCGGCACGCAACTGGGCCAAACCGTGGTCACCGTTTGGCAGCGCGTCAGTGATCGCAACCGCTTTGCCGCGACATTGGCCTGGCGCGCCTTTTCTCTGATCGGCGGCCTCATGGTCACGCTCGCCTTGGTGGTCTGGTTTGGAGTGCAACTCGGCCTGCGTCCCCTCGACGATCTCGAAGACGCCATCCGCCGCCGCTCTGCCGACGATCTTTCCCGTATTCGCCGGGCTGTTCCCTTGGAGGTCCGCGGCATCGTTGACAGGCTCAACCGGTTGCTGCGGCAGGTTGAGCAATCCATCGAGACGCACCAAAACTTCATCTCAGATGCCGCGCATCAACTGCGCAACCCCGCTTCTGCGCTCTTGTCGCTAGCGGAGACCCTGCCCTCTGTCAGCTCTGCTGAGGAACGCGCCCAGCGCGAACAGGAACTGATCTCTGCCGCCCGCAAATCGGCGCGCCTTGCCGAACAACTTCTGTCGATGGAACGTTTGCGCCACGGCGGCACCTCTGCATTTCGCACCTTTGACCTCTGGCAGGCCGTCGAGGAGGTCTGCCTCAACCTCGCACCAGAAATCCTCGCGCGGGACATCCGCTTTGCCTTCGACCGCGAGGCACGCCCAGCCAGTTTGCATGGCGACCGTACGTTGATGGTGGAGGCCCTGACTAACCTGATCGACAATGCGCTTTGCCACGGGGGAACTGGGCTGAGCGAGATCATCGTGCGCACCGGGATCGAGAAAGGGCGCGCCGTGATCGACGTCTTGGACGATGGCAAAGGACTTCAGGGGGGGGAAGGCGACGCGGTGTTTCATCGGTTCCACCAGCTCGAAGGCGGCGAAGGCTCTGGCCTTGGTCTGTCGATCACCCAGACCATTGTCGAGAAACACGGCGGCGACATTCAAACGATCGACGCCCTGCGCGGCGCGTGTTTCCGCATCACCCTGCCCCTCGGCTGAGAAAAGGAGCCAAAGATGCGCGCGATAGACCGGTCGCTCCTGTCCGACCTTGAGGTGTTTGTGGCCATTGTGCGCCATGGCAGCATGAAGGGAGCCGCGGCGGAATTGGGCGTCAGCACCTCCGCCCTCAGCCACCGTATGCGCAAGTTGGAGGCCGCCTTAGGCGCACAGCTGCTGAACCGCACCAGCCGCGCCTTATCCCCGACCGAAGCCGGGGCAGATCTAGCGAGGCAACTCAGCGACGGGTTTGCAACGATTGAGGACGCCCTGCGCCGCCTGGCGCGCAGCGATGGGCGACCGGTCGGACGTCTGCGCATCAATATGCTGCGCGATGCGGCCAGTCATCTGCTGCGGCCCATTCTCAAATCTTACGCAACCACCTATCCGGACATGCATCTCGACATTCACGCCGATGATCGCATCGTCGACATGGTGGCAGGCGGCTTTGACGCAGGCATTCGCTATGGGGACCGCGTGCCGCTGGACATGATCGGCGTCGCCCTCTCGCCGCCCAGCCGTTGGGTTGTGGTCGGTGCGCCAGAGCTGATCGACCGCGTCGGAGCACCGCAAGTCCCGAGCGATCTTGAACAGCTTCCCTGCATCGAAATGAAGCTTGGCGATGACAGCACCTTTGTCTGGGAGTTGGGCAATGACAGCGACATGCAGCGGATCACGGTGCAAGGCCCAGTGCGGGCCAATGGCACCAGCGTGATCTTGGATGCAGCCCGCGAGGGGTTGGGCTTTGCCTATGTTCTAGACCTTGCCGCGCGGGACCATTTGGCCTCCGGTGAGCTGCAAATCGTCCTGCCGGAGTGGGCCTCTGATGGTCCTCCCCTGATGATATACTACCCCAGCCGACGTCAGCGCCCTCAGGGGCTGGCCGAGCTGATCGATATGATCCGACAGGACCAAGGCTTGCCGCCACTCACCCATGTCGCGCAGGATTAAAGTTGAGCATTTCTCAACTCCTCATTGAGATTGCGTCGACTGTCATAGGTCTTCCTCAACTGTTAGGGTGAAGCAACCGAAAGTGCTGCGCATCGCGTAAGCGCGCACTTTCCATTCCCGCTTTATGCCCTGATCAGAGGAGCCAAAGATGACTTATCAGGCTGCACCCGACCGTTACGACACCAATATGACCTACCGCCGCACGGGCCGCAGCGGCATTGACCTGCCCGCGATCTCCTTGGGCCTGTGGCAAAATTTCGGCGGGGTGGATGTGTTCGAGACCGGCCGTGCCATTCTGCGCCGTGCCTTTGACCGGGGGGTTACCCACTTTGACCTCGCCAATAACTACGGCCCGCCCTATGGCTCCGCCGAGGAGAACTTTGGCCGCGTGATGGCGAGCGATTTTGCCGCCTACCGGGACGAGATGATCATCTCGACCAAGGCAGGCTGGGACATGTGGCCGGGACCCTACGGCGGCATTGGCGGCAGCCGCAAATATCTGATCGCTTCCTGTGATCAGTCGCTCAAGCGGATGGGGCTTGACTACGTCGATATCTTCTATTCGCACCGCGTCGACCCCGATACCCCGCTGGAGGAGACCATGGGCGCGCTGGCGCATCTGCATCGCCAAGGCAAGGCGCTTTATATCGGCATCTCCAGCTATTCGCCGGAACTGACGCTGAAGGCGGCGGAAATCTTGCAAGAAGAACGTGTGCCGCTGTTCATCCACCAGCCGAACTATTCGATGTTCAACCGCTGGATCGAAGACGGGTTACTGGACACGCTCGCCGATCTGGGCACCGGCTGTATCGCCTTCTCGCCGCTGGCGCAGGGGCTACTGTCGAACAAATACCTGAACGGCATCCCCGAGGACGCCCGCGCCGCGCGGGGTGGTTTTGGCAAGGATCTGATCACCGACGATCTGGTGCTGCGCATTCGCAAGCTGAACGAGATCGCCGAGCGGCGTGGTCAGACGCTGGCGCAAATGGCGATTGCCTGGGCGCTGCGCGACCCGCGTGTGACCTCGGCGCTGATTGGCGCGCGGACGGTGGCGCAACTCGACAACTCGCTAGATTCGCTGACCAATCTGGCCTTCACGGCAGAGGAACTGGCCGAGATCGACCAATATGCCACCGACGGCGGCACCGATTATTGGAAGGTCTCGACCTCGATCTAACAGCACGTGGCACCGGCCCTGCGGGGCCGGTGTTCTGCGGTCAGCTGCCCTCGCGCGCCTCCGCTTGCAGCCATGCTACCAGCCGTCGCACCTCGCGCCGATGCGAGTTTTGGCCATCGGGCAGCACGATATAATGCCCCTGCCGCGCAGGCAGGCTGAGGGGCGAGGCGCGCACCAAGCGCCCATCCGCCAGATAGGGTTTGGCAAAGACCTCCGCCACCAGCGTCACCCCTTGGCCATGGGCGGCCAGCTCCAAGGCAATCAGCGACTGATCCACCCGATAGGTGGTCTCTGGCGGCGGCAGGTCCGGCGCGTGCTGGGCAAAGAAATGCGGCCAGGTGTCGACCACGCCGACCAGTTCGATCAGCGACGCCTGCGCCAGCGCCTCTGGCGTGCCATCGCCGAGATGATCGGGCGCGCAGACCGGGATAACCGTGTTGAGCATCAGAGGCAGCGACTCGCCATCGTGCCAATCGCCATCGCCATAGCGGATATCGAGGTCGATTTTCTCGCCCTCCGCAGGCTCACCCCAAGTGGCGGAGAGCAAGCGCAGCCGCGCGCCGGGATGCGCCGCGCGATAGCGTCCGATCCGGGGAAGCAACCACAAAACATTCAGCGAACTCAGACACCTGAGGGTCAGCTCCTCCTCCGCAGCCTGCCCAAACAGGCTGGCGGTGGTGGCGTCGAGATCGGCAAAGGCGGTGCTGACAACTGGCAGATAGGCCTGCCCCAGCCGGGTCAGGACCAGCGTCTTGCGCTCGCGCAGAAACAGCTTGTGGCCGAGCTGCGCCTCCAGCCCGCGCACCTGATAGCTGACCGCCGAAGGGGTCAGGCCCAGCTCCTCCGCCGCGAGGGTAAAGGTCCCGAGCCGCGCGCTGGCATCAAAGGCCCGCAGCCACGGCAGCGGGGGCAAGTCCTTGTACATACGCGACCTCCAGACATCTGCGAATTTTTTCGACTATATGGCAAATTATTATTCGTTATGGAAATCCCCTTTGTCTTTGTAACGCTCGGATGACGACAACATCAAAGACCGAGGCACATCGTGTCCCAATACGATTACATCATCATCGGCGCAGGCTCCGCAGGCTGTGTGCTGGCAGATCGGCTGAGCCTTTCGGGCCGCAATCGCGTTCTGGTGGTTGAGGCAGGCGGCAATGGGCGCTCGCCCTGGATTGCGCTGCCAATCGGCTATGGCAAAAGCTTCTTCAACCCAGCGGTGAACTGGCAGTACCAGTCTGTGGTCGAAGAAAGCCTCGCCGGGCGAAGCGGCTACTGGCCGCGTGGCAAGGGCGTGGGCGGCTCTGGCGCGATCAATGCGATGGTCTATGCCCGTGGAATTCCGCAGGATTTCGACGATTGGCAAGCGGCGGGGGCCACCGGCTGGGGCTGGGATCAGGTGCGCGCCACCTATGAGGCGCTGGAAACCCGCGTCGCCCCCAATGGCGCGCGGCGCGGGTCGGGCGCGATCACGGTGCAGGATGTCTCTGACCAGATCCACCCCGCCAATCGGCATTACTTCAACGCGATGGACGAGCTGGGTCTGCCGCGCACCGAGGATATCAACAGCGACGCCTTTGAAGGCGCTTCGATCTATCAGATCAACACCAGCGGCGGGCGGCGGATGCACTCGGCCCGCGCCCATCTTGCCCCAGCGCTAAAGCGGCCCAATGTGACGCTGATGACCGAAGCCTTGGCCGAGCAACTGGTGTTTGACGGCAAGCGGATCACCGGCGTCACGGTGCGCCATCAGGGCCAAAGCCGGACCCTGACCGCCGGGCGCGAGGTGATCTTGGCCGCGGGCTCCGTCACCTCGCCGCGTCTGTTGCAGCTCTCCGGCATCGGGCCGGCCGACCTGTTGCAGTCGCATGGCATCGCGGTGCAACAGGACGCGCGGCATGTGGGGGGCAATCTGCAGGACCACCTTGCGGTGAACTACTATTTCCGCGCCACTGAGCCGACGCTGAACAACGTGCTCGCGCCCTTTCACGGCAAAGTGCGGGCAGCGCTGCAATATGCGCTGACCCGGCGCGGCCCCTTGGCGCTGTCGGTGAACCAATGCGGCGGCTACTTCCGCACCGCGCCGGACCTGCCGCAGCCCGATCAGCAGCTCTACTTCAACCCGGTCACCTATACGACCACGCCCGATGGCACCCGCAATGTGATCAAGCCCGATCCCTTTCCGGGCTTTATCATCAGCTTCCAACCGGCGCGTCCCACCAGCCGGGGGCGGATCGACATCTCCAGCGCGGACCCGGAGGCGGCCCCTTTGATCCAGCCAAACTCGCTGGGAACCGAGGAAGACCGCGCGCAGGTCATCGCAGGTGGACGGCTGTGTCAGCGGATCATGCGGACTGCCGCGCTGGCCAAGCTGGTCGAGGCGCCGATGTATTGCGACATTCGCACGATGGAGGATGCGGAGATCCTCGCCGACTTCCGCCAGCGCTGCGGCACCGTGTTTCACCCGGTTGGCACCTGCCGCATGGGCGCCGATGCGGCAACCTCCGTCGTCTCGCCCCGGCTTAAGCTGCATGGGTTTGACGGGCTGCGGGTGGTGGATGCCTCGGTGTTCCCGAACATCACCTCCGGCAATACCAATGCGCCGACCATGATGCTGGCCCATCGCGCCGCCGACCTCATCGCGGAGGATGCTGCATGAGCACGCCTTATTCCACCTCCGGCGCGGTGCCGGTCTCTTATGATCGTGGCGCGCAGGATACTGGTCTCAGGATCAAACGGGTCGAGACGTTTTGCACGCCTCTGATCGGCTTTGTCCGGGTCACGGCAGAGGATGGCACCACCGGCTGGGGGCAGGTTTCGACCTATAACAGCGACCTCACCTGCGAGATCCTGCACCGGCAAGTGGCGCCTTGGGCGCTGGGCCGCAGCATGGGCGCGCTGGAGGAGGTGATTGCCGAAATCCCGCTGCGGGAACATAAATTCCCCGGCACCTACCTGCGCCGGGCAATGGCGGGGCTCGATACCGCCGTTTGGGACTGGCGCGGCAAACAGGCGGGCAAGCCGGTGGCGGAACTGCTTGGCGGCTCGGCGGGCGAGATCCGCGCCTATGCCTCCTCCATGCGCCGCGACATCACGCCGGAGGCCGAGGCCGAGCGGATGCTGCGCCTGCGCGACCAACATGGGTTTGACGCCTTTAAGGTGCGGGTGGGCGCCGAATGCGGTCAAGACCGCGACGAATGGATGGGCCGGACCGAGGCGATCATCCCGGCGATCCGCGCGGCAATGGGGCCAGAGGCGGCACTGCTGGTTGATGGCAACTCCGGCTTCAGCCCCGCCCGCGCGATTGAGGTAGGCCGGATGCTCGAGGCCAATGGCTATGAGCATTTTGAGGAACCCTGTCCCTATTGGGAGCAGGAACAGACCGCCGAGGTCACCCGCGCGCTGAACATTGACGTGGCGGGGGGCGAACAGGACTGCGACCTGCAACACTGGAAGCGAATGATTGCAAACCGAGTGGTGGACATTATCCAGCCCGATATCCTCTACCTCGGCGGCATGATCCGCAGCATGGAGGTCGCCCGCATGGGCCATGCCGCCGGGCTGCCCTGTACGCCCCATGCGGCGAACCTGTCGCTGGTGACGCTCTTCACCATGCACCTGTTGCGCGCGGTGCCGAACCCCGGCCGCTACCTCGAATTCTCCATCGAGGGCGACGATTACTACCCCTGGCAGCGCGAGCTGTTCCTAACCGATCCCTATCAGATCACCGAGGGCAAGGCCCGTGTCTCCGAGGCTCCCGGCTGGGGGATCGAGATCAATCCCGAATGGCTTGCCAAATCCACCTACAAAAGCAGCGAGGCCGCCTGATGAGCGCTGACGCCCTGATTTCCACCTATTTCGCCACCGGAACCCTGCCGGACCTGCCCCGCGATCCCTTTATCGGCGGCGCCTTCGTTCCGCCCGCCAAGGGCGCCTATATGGAGAGCTTCGACCCCGGCACCGCCAGCGCCTTTGGCAGCTTCGCGGCGGGCACCGCGGAGGACGTCGACCAGGCTGTGACCAGCGCGGTGGCGGGCTTTGCCCTCTGGCGCGACACGCCGCCCGCCAAACGCTGCGCCATCCTGATGGACTGTGCCCGGCTGCTGCGGGCTGAGGCGGATCGGTTGGCAGTGGTCGAAAGCCTGGATAGCGGCAAGACGCTGGCCGAGGCCTATGGCGACATCAACAGCTCCGCCCGGCTGTTTGAATATTACGCCGGCGCGGCGGACAAGCTGGACGGGCGCTCGGTGAACCTTGGCAACGACAATGCCGCCTTTACCACCCGCGAACCTGTTGGCGTCACCGCTCATATCGTGCCGTGGAACTATCCGACCTCGACGCTGGTGCGGGGCATCGCGCCGGCCCTTGCCGCAGGCTGTTCGGCGGTGGTGAAACCGGCGGAAACCACGCCCTATACCGCGCTGATGATCGCAGAGCTTTTGATCCGTGCAGGTGTGCCGGCGGGTGTGGTCAACGTGGTGACCGGCACCGGTGTTGAGGCCGGCGCGCCCTTGGTGACCGATCCGCGCGTGCGCCATGTGACCTTCACCGGCTCGGTCGCAACGGGCGTTGGTGTGATGCAGGCCGTGGCGCCGAATGTCACCGGCCTGACGCTGGAACTGGGCGGCAAATCGCCCCTCATCGCCTTTGAGGATGCCGACCCCGAAGCGGTGGCGGAGGGCGCCTATTGGGCGATCTTCTCCAACGCGGGGCAGATTTGTTCCGCCGGGTCGCGGCTGGTGATCCACCGCGCGATCCATGCTGAGGTGATGGAGCGTCTTCTGGCCAAGACCCGCGCGCTGCGCTTTGGTCACGGGCTGCGCGGGCCGGACATGGGGGCGATCAACTCGGAACGTCACCTTGCCACTATCGCAGGCCATGTGGACCGCGCCCGGGCCCGGGGTGTCGAGGTGTTGACTGGCGGTGCCATCGCGCAGGACCCGGACACCGGCAAGGGCTGGTTCTATCAGCCGACCATCCTCGACAATCTGTCACCGCAGGATGACGCGGTGCTGAAGGAGATCTTTGGCCCGGTCCTCGCCGTGCAGATATTCGACACCGAGGAGGAGGCGCTGGCGCTGGCCAATGGCACCGAATTTGCGCTAGCGGCGGGGATCTACACCCGCGACATCTCTCGCGCGCTGCGGATGGCGCGGCGGGTGGATGCAGGTCAGGTGACCGTCAATAACTATTGGGCGGGCGGGATCGAGCTGCCCTTCGGCGGCAACCGCAAATCCGGTTTTGGCCGCGAAAAAGGCATCGAGGGGATCGACGCCTATACCCGGTCCAAAGCGATCACTCTTGCCGTCTGAGCCCTTCGCACTTTTCCAACAAAAAAGGCCCCGGAAACGGGGCCTTTGTCATATTGCAGATCTTTGGATCACACGTTCGGGCGGATGAACCCGTTGATTGGGTAGACGCTGCCAAAAGTGCCGGGATTGCTCTCAAGGCGGACCCGTGACCAATCGTTCTTTTCTGACACGTCGATCACGGTCATACCGAGCGAGACCTGATTGCGATGCCAATTCGCGTGATCGACCCGCACCATCCGGTCGTCGATCACCTCGGAGACCACCGCCACATGGCCCAAAGGCATGGACCGCGTCGCGCTAAAGGCCATCACGGCCCCGGTGCTCGGCTTTTTGCTGACGTCAAACGCGCCCTGCGCTTGTCCCCACCAGGTCTTGGCATTGCCCCGGATCTCTACGCCAGAGAGGTTGCGGGCAAAAGGCACGCACCACACCCGCGCGCCCTTGGACTGCAACGTCTCCGCCTCGCGGAGCGCAAAGGCCAGACGGCCCGGATCCAGACCGTCGGAGGAGCCCCCCGGCAATTCGCCACAGGCGCTCAGGCCCAAGCTTGTTACAAGGAGAAATCCGCTCAGCAGCGGTCTCATGCGGATGGTGCGCAGAAGTGTTTTCAAGGCTGTCCCGGTCGTTTTTTGAAACGTTTTTTACGGTCTTCGTGAACCGCCGTAACATTGTTTCAAAAACGCGTGTCTGCCAACCCTTTGCCAAGGGCAGTGGCGGGATTTTGCCACTTTTCCAAATTTTCTTGGAACAAAAAGCCTTTAGCTGCGTTGCGACGGTCAGCTTGCGCGGCGAAGAGCCACCATTTGGTCAATTGTTTGGATATCATCCGCAGTCAGGGGCTTGCTGAAAAAGGCCCGAACCTGCGGAAATTCTGCTGCCCGATTTTGGTCTAATGGATCAAGAGAGGTCGTGACCATAATCACGATTTCCTCGGAAAATCGCTCTGCCAGCTCCGCCTGTGCAGATTCCAAAAACTCGAACCCGTTCATGCGCGGCATGTTGATGTCCAACAAAATCGCATCCACGGCTTCGCATCCGTCCGACTTCAGATATTCCAGCGCTTCGGTCGCATATTGAAAGGGGATCACTTCAATCGCGGCGTTGGTTTTCCTCAGTATTCGTTTGTAGGCCAGTTGATCAAACTGATCATCATCCACGATCATCACACGTCTGAGATCCATCGTGTGTTTCACCTTCTTCCACCCAGAGCCTGACGACAAAACAACTGCCCTCGCCTGTTGTTGACCTTACACAAATGTCACCGTGATGATACCCGACGATCCGCTGACAAAGTGTCAACCCGATACCCGAGCCCGCATATTCTTCGTAAGTGTGTAACCGCTGAAACAATCCGAAAATGCGGGCAAGGTAGGCTTCCCCAATCCCTATACCATTGTCACAAAACAATATTTCAGCCCCTACCCCCTGTGGATTCTCTGTGGAACGTACCGTTATTCGTGGGGGGGTACAGGGCCTGCGAAATTTGATGGCATTTGAGATAAGGTTTTGAAACAGGCTGCGCAATTGGCCGGGGTTGCCACGCACTTGCGGCAAATCGGAAATCTCCACCTCGGCGGCGCTGCCTGATATCTCTGCACGCAAGTCCTCTAGGACCTCAGTGCAAAGGGCGGCTAAGTCGACCATTTCGAAATGCGGTTCTTGTCCGACAAGACGGGAATAGTCGAGCACATCCTGAATGAGACCACGCATCCGCGCGGTGGTGGCGCGCGCGGCGTCGACCAATTCCCGCGAATCTTCGTCCAGTTCATCACACTCCAACAGGTCGAGCATCATCGCGACCGTATTCACCGGCGATTTCAAATCATGCGAAATGGCGTAGGTGAATTGAGATTGCTCTGTGTTGGTTTGCTGGAGTTGGCTGTTCACACGCCGCAGGTCCTCCAACCGCTCTTGGAGTTCTCGCGTGCGATCCTTGACCGTCTGATCCAACGCATCGCGTTGCTTGGAGAGCGCCTCTGTTGCCTCCCGCAGATCCCGTTCAACCCTTTGACGTTCCTTGATTTCGCCGGTCAACCGCTTGACGCTTTCGCCATACCCGCGCAGCGCCATATCATAGACCGATATCGCCTCGAGAAAGAACGCCTCGCTGCGGGCCTTGGCCTCAGGAGACATGTCGATCAACGCTTGCGCGGTTCGAAAGTGGATGTCCCCTAATTCGCCGATAGAAATGCCACCGGACAACGCCATGCGGGCACAGTCGTAGGCATTGGCCAGGTCGAATTCGTCCCCGCCGGTCACATAGGCCGTCAATGCCGCAGTGTACTCACATTCGATTGAGGTCGCAGCTGTCTGATCATTGGGCGGAGGCATTGCCGTCATGATGCAGCCAGAACCTCCAACCCAAGCACAAGGCAATCGTCATTCACCTTGCCATATTGATGGAGGATCTTTTGGCTATATCCTTCTATGGGTTGTTGCGACGGGAGATCGGTACGGTAGCGACGGCTGATCCCGTCTGTGGACAATAAGATCACATCACCGGCCTCGAGTTGCACCTGTGTCAGGCTAGGTCCGGGATAGTTCAACCCGAGTGTGCCGCTTTTCTGGATCAAGCTTGCTGCGACCTCTCCTCGGTGCAGAACAACGCCGTCCACATCGCCCACAGCGGCCCAGGTCAGAACACCGCGCGCGAGATCAATCGTGACCCCCGCCATCGCAGCGCCCCGCCCTTGTTTGAGTGCTGAATGCGCAAAGTCAAAGGTCCGCGCCAAGCCTGCCTCCATCTCGGATTGAACCGCCTGAAGGCCGGTATCTGCATCCTTTTGCGCCAAAAGCCCGCTGCCGAGCCCATCAATCACCCAGGCATAGACCTGCCGACCATGTTGCATCAGCGTGTAGCCATCGCCGCAATGGGCCCCGCATTTGGATCGGCACGCCACGGACCATGCGACCGCAAAGGCGCAGCCCTCCTTGGTGATTGGGGCATTTTTCATCGCAGTTTCCACTTTACTGCGGTGACCCTGACTCCTTGCCCGAGGGTCGATTGCACATCAAAGTCATCCATGATCCGCCGCGTGCCCGGCAGCCCAAGGCCGAGGCTATTGCCGGTGGAAAACCCATCCGCTAGAGCAGCCTCTAAATCGGCGATTCCGGGGCCGCGGTCATCTGCAATCATTTGCAGGCCTGAGTATCGACGATTGTTCACCGCGCTCAGCTCAATAGTGCCGTGGTCTGCATAGACAACGATGTTGCGAGCCAATTCGGAAATGGCCGTCGCGATCAGCGCCTGATCGGGGCGGGAAAATCCCATTTGCTCCGCCAGTTTACGCCCCAATTGCCGGGCCGAAATCACATCGGCATCCCGGCGTATGGTTTGTGTCAGAACCTCAGTCGGGGACCCAGCATCCATGTTAGCTTTGACCGATCAAGGCCAAACCGTGATCGAGGTCCAGCGCTGTAGGAATGTCGTGCAAAGTCAGCCCGAGCAGAACCATGGACAAAGCCACCTCTGGCTGGATGCCAACAATTACCATCTGTGCCCCGCGCAGCCGCACGGAATAGGCAATTTCCGTCAAGGTCTTGGTGCCGAAACTATCAAGGATGCCGATCGAACTGACATCAACAATGACAGATCGCGCCCGGCACTTGATGACATCATCTAGGATCCGGTTTTGCAGATTCAGAATATCGCCATCCGAGAGGTCCTCTTGGATGGATGCGATCAAGGTGGACCCTTGCCGCAGGATCGGGACATTGACCGCCATTGATCATGCTCCCAGGAGAGTTTCGGCCAGTTCGATCCCACGCTGCAGATCGCCTGCCGTATTCAGGGACTCGCCGGTGACCCCCACTTTCACAAGGGATTGCGCCACTTCGGCAGAGAGACCGGTCAGGACTGACTTGGCCCCCATCAAACGGGCGGCTGCCATGCTTTGGATAAGGTGGTTGGCCACCGCACTGTCCACAGCCGAAACACCGGTGATGTCCAAAACCACGGCCCGCGCGCGGTGTTCCTTGATCCCTTCCAGCAGTTGTTCTGTCAGCGTCCGTGCCCGGAAACTGTCCAACATGCCCACCACCGGGATCAACAAGAGGCCCGGCTTCAGTTGCAACACAGGCGTCGGCAGTTCGCTCAACTCTCTTTCGCGGGCTTGAATGGTGTCTTCGCGCGCATCGACATAGGTTTCCAAGGCCAGACTCATATCGAAATGGGCGATCTTGAACAGCGAGAGCATCAGCTGAAACGCGCGCTCTGAGTCTTCCATCCGATGCAGGACACTCTTGGCCAGCTTGTTCAGATAGTAGGCGTAGGACCCGATGTAGAGGGTCGGCGTCACCCCGGTGCGTTCGTGAATGCTGCCGATCCGGCGGCGATCCTTGACGTATTGAGCGTCATGTTCAGCGGTAATCAGCTCGCGGAAATACCGCATCTGCCCTTGTTTCACGCGCGCGATGTGATCCTCGCCGCGGAAATGCCCCGCTGCTGTCTCATCACTCAGAAGATGGGCATAGAAGGCAGAGATAATCTCTTCTGCTACATCGTCAGAGATTTGGGACAGCTCACGCGCGCGAGTGCGGTCATCTTCGGTCAGATCAAACCAGCGCAGCGTTTCTGCCAAATCATGGTCGGCAGCCTGCACACTCGTGGAGGAAGCGATTACTTCTTTCACGTCAGCACCCTGTAACAGCGCCCCTGAACCGCAGGAGCAAAACGAAAACAACCCAACTTTAGAGCGGGCTTTCCTAACGAGCTGTTAACTTTAACGCGCCCGAGCGGAAATATTACGCGTCCCGAACCTGCAGCGATTGTCATATCTATTTGACAGAATCCGCACCGGTTTCCATAAGGACTCTGTGACCGGTTCCGCTGCGTGCAACAACACAGGGCGGACGTAAAAGGGAACACGGTGAGGCGTACCCAAAAGGGACCGAATCCGTGGCTGCCCCCGCAACTGTGAGCGGCGAGTACAACCGACAAAGCCACTGGGGGTTTCCCCGGGAAGGCCGGTTGTCACAAAGACCCGTGAGCCAGGAGACCTGCCGACCACAAGGGACCGGGATACCGGTCCGTTTGGAACCGGACGCCGGGGTGCGCGTCAGGCTCGGCTGGTCGTATTGATCTATCCGTGTCTCTCATCCCGTCTGTTCTTTCATCCATGGGCGCAGGCTCATTTGCTTGAGAGGCATGACATGAACAAATCTCTTTTGACGGCGGCGGTGTCTTTCGCGCTCTCCGTCGGCGCCGCACAGGCGCATTTTCTCCTTCCTTATGCGACGGAAACCCAGATCGCGCGTCCCGGAGACGTGCCCCTCGCCTTGGTCTTTTGGCATCCGTTCGAGAACGGTCATGTGATGGATATGGAGCGCCCGGAGGCGTTTTATATGGTCCACAATGGCGAAAAGACCGATCTGAGCGATCGGCTGGTGCCGACCTCGTTTCAAGGCGCGACCAACACAGGGGCGGCCTTCCGCGCGTCCTTTCCCGTAAAACGCTCTGGGGACTATGTCATCGTCACAGAGCCTGCGCCCTATTTTGAAGAGAGCGAAGATATCTATATCCAGCAGCTCACCAAGGTTGTGTTCAATCGCAACGAGCTGCCGACCGACTGGCAGACGCCCGTCGGCCTTGCGACCGAGATCATCCCGTTGAACAAACCCTACAATGTCGTAGCAGGCTCCACATTCACCGGGCAGCTCTTGTCCGAAGGACACCCCGCAGCGGGCGTCGAGATCGAAATCGAATACGTCGCCGCCAAGCCGGACATGGACAGCTTCTCTGCGTCAGAACCGACCTCATCCCCCCTGCCCGGCGGCTCACTCGTCGCGATTTCCGATGCCAATGGCTATTTCACCTTTGGCGTGCCGAAGGCGGGATGGTGGGGCTTCGCGGCCTTGGGCGCGGGGCCAGAGACCGAACATGAAGGCAAGAAGTTGAGCCAAGACGCCGTGCTCTGGATCCATGCCTACGAGATGGAGTGAGCGATGCATATCGTTGACGGTGCGCTCTCCAATTCTGTGATCCTAGGCGGCGCGGTTCTGGCTGTGGGCGGCATTGCCTTGGGCCTCAAAAAGATGACGCTGGAACGCATCCCAGCGACAGGCATCCTCTCCGCGAGCTTCTTTGTCGCGGCGTTGATCCACGTGCCGATTGGCCCCTCCTCCGTGCACCTCATCCTAAATGGTCTGGCTGGGATGATCCTCGGCTGGACCGCCTTTCCTGCCCTTTTTGTCGGCTTGTTGCTGCAAGCCGTGTTTTTCGGGTTTGGCGGGCTGACTGTCCTTGGGGTCAACACGCTCAATATCGCGGGACCTGCGGTCCTTGCCTGGTTGCTGTTTGGAGGGTTGGCCCGGCGCGGCTCGCCAAAGGTTGCAGCCTTTTGGGCCGGCCTCGGCGGAGCATTCGCAATCGCCGCAACCACAGCCTTTGTGTCCGTCTCGCTGGCCCTGACAGGCGAAGAATTCCTGCCCGCCGCGAAACTGGTGTTCTTTGCCCATATCCCGATCATGGTGATCGAGGCACTTTTGACGGGCGCAGCGGTCTATCTGGTCGCAAAGATCCGTCCAGACCTGTTCACCACAGTGACAGGAGCGGCCTGATGTTGCGCGCACTCACCCTCGGGATCGTTCTGGCCTGTGCGCCCCTGCCGGTGTTGGCGCATAAGGTGATCTTTTCTGTGTTCAAGTCTGGCGACATGGTCGAAGGCGAACTTGGGTTTTCCAACGGGGACATGGCGGACGGGCAAGTCATCAAAGTCTTCGGTCAAGACGGCAAGGACCTTGGCGAAGCGATGACAGACCAAGACGGGTTCTTTACCTTCACGCCGACACAGCCCATCACGCATGTCTTCAAGGCGAACCTCGGCGCGGGTCATGTTGCCGAAGAAACCATGCCCGCTGAAGATATCGCCGCCCTGCTTGGGGTGGCCGCCGTTGAGACCTCTGTGGCCACCACCGAGGCGACATCGAGCACCACAGACACAGGCCTCACTGTTGCGTCCCTCACCGACGAAGAGCGTCTTGCGATTGCCGCGGCCGTCCGGGACGAAATGCGTCCTCTGCGGCGCGAGCTCGCCGCCTACCGTGAGAAAAACGACCTGCAAACCATTCTTGGTGGGCTTGGCTATATCTGCGGCCTCTTTGGTCTTGGCTTTTACATCGCCGCCCGTCGGCGCATGGCGGGTTGACCCATGGGGCATCGTTTGACCACCAGTGAAAAGACCTTGCGGATGTCGGGCGTGGCACTGACCGCGACGCGGATCACCGACCTTGATCCCCGTGTTCGGATTGCCGTTGCGATGCTCTTCGCTGTCGTTGTGGTCGGTCTAAGCGATGTGATGGCGCTGCTCTGTGCCCTTATGATGGCCGCTCTTCTGTTGCCCGTGTCTGGATTGCCGCTGAGTCGCACCCTCAAACGAATGGCGGGCATGGACGGCTTTATCCTGTTTATGCTGGTCATGTTGCCCTTCACGGTTTCCGGCACAACGATGTTCACTCTCTGGGGCGTCACCGCGTCTTGGGAGGGCCTCTGGCAAGCTGTTGAGATCGCACTGACGGCCAATGCGGCTGTTCTGGCTCTCATGTGCCTTGTTGGCTCTATGGAGCCTGTGACTATGGGCCACGCGCTCTTATCCCTCAAGGTCCCGGAACGCTTGGTGCAGTTGTTGATGTTCACCATCCGCTACATCGAAACCCTGCGTGAGGAATACACACGGCTGCGTGCGGCGATGAAAATCCGTGGTTTCCGCCCGGGGACAAACTGGCACACATATCAAAGCTTTGGCTATCTTGTCGGTATGATGCTGGTCCGTGCGTTGGAGCGATCTGAACGCGTCTTAGGCGCGATGAAGTGTCGTGGCTTTTCTGGAACATTCATCCTGTTGCAGGACTTTCGCATCACCACACGAGACTGGTTTCTCGTCGCGGCAGCACTGATCGGGTCCTGCCTTCTCATTGCACTTGAGGTCCGCCATGCCCTTGCTTGAACTTAGAGAGGTGAGCTTTGCCTACCCTGGCCAAGCCCCCGTTCTAGACGGCGCGTCCTTTCAACTGTCTGCAGGCGACCGCGTGTCGATCGTTGGCCCAAACGGTGTGGGTAAGTCGACACTGTTGAAACTCTTCGTCGGTCTCCTGCAACCGACCTTGGGCGAGGTGCTTGCCTTTGGTCAACCTCGCGTGTCTGAGAAGGACTTTCACGAGGTCAGGCGCCGCATTGGCTATGTGTTTCAAGACCCGGATGATCAACTTTTTTGCCCAACGGTGGTCGAAGATATCGCCTTTGGCCCACTGAACCTCGGCAAGTCCCGCTCAGAGGCCCTAGCGATCGTCGACGATGTTCTCAGTCGCATCGGCTTAATGCATCTGCGCGATCGTATCACGCATCGCCTATCCGGCGGAGAGAAACGCCTCGTTACATTGGCGACGGTTCTTGCGATGGATCCGGAAGTCCTGCTCCTAGACGAGCCGACAAATGCGCTCGATCCGGACAACGAAGCTAGACTAACGGAGATTTTGCAAGATCTGCCGCAAGCTTGCGTTCTGATCAGCCACGATGTCGCGTTCCGCTCTAGGATCACAGATAGGAGCTACAATTTGACTGCAGGGACCTTGTCCGAAGATTAGGTAGAGCGCGGCAAGCGTGTGGTGGAGCACCGGAACGGTGAGGCGCAGGGCCACTAGCTCACGATTGAGGAGAACCTACTGGAGATGCTACGCAAATCGGCGCCGAGAGCTCTCGACGCCGTGCATTGTGCTGTGCTTTGCTGTGACTTGATTATTTGGTTGCGGGAGTAGGATTTGAACCTACGACCTTCAGGTTATGAGCCTGACGAGCTACCTGGCTGCTCCATCCCGCGGTGTTTTGTTGGGGTTTGTTTAGAGAGAATGGATTGTTTGGGTCTTTATTAGGT
>JBLXDQ010000010.1:0-178479 GCA_048263945.1 Epibacterium sp.
GGCTCTGGGCATGGGCCCTGGCGGTTCCGGCAGGCTCGCAGAAAGAGGACGCTGCAAAGCAGTTCATCGAATGGGCAACCTCGAAAGACTATATCGAGCTGGTCGCCTCGAAAGAAGGCTGGGCCAACGTTCCCCCGGGCGCGCGGACCTCTCTCTATGAGAACCCGGAGTACATGAAGGTTCCCTTCGCGAAGATGACCCTCGACTCCATCAATGCCGCCGACCCGGAACATCCGACCGTTGATCCGGTGCCTTACGTGGGTATCCAATTCGCCGCTATCCCGGAATTTGCGGGCATCAGCACCGAAGTCAGCCAGGAATTCTCCGCCGTTTATGCTGGTCAGCAGACCGTCGACGAAGCTCTGGCAAAGGCACAGGCGATCACCAACGACGCTATGGAAGCAGCCGGCTACCGCTAAGCGGTTCGACCGGATGAAGGGGCAGGCTCAGACTGCCCCTTCTCTCCCTTAGGCGCCATCGCCGTCTCCCACATGCGCAACTTCTCTCGCCCGGTCCGGATCTCTGATCCGAGACCACTGGATCCTTGCGCGATACGCATCAGGCGCCCGGGCTTTTTAAAAGCCATTCCAAAAAGCGACGTTTCGGAGACCTCTCATGGCCACTCAGCAGTCCCGATCAGCCGCCCGCGTGATGATGGCCTCCGCCGTCATTCTCTTGCTGGGCTGGATGCTGGTCCCCCTCATTCTCACCCTCTTCTTTTCCTTCAAGAAATACCTTCCCCTGCGCGGCGACAATCTCGCTGACGGCCTCCAGTGGGTGGGGTTTGACAACTACATCCGCTTTGTTCAGTCGAGCGCCTTCTGGCCCAGCATCCAAGCCACCCTTGTGATCGTGGCCGGCGTGCTGGTCATCACCGTGATCGGCGGCATCCTTCTGGCGTTGCTCTTGGATCAGCCGATGTTCGGCCAAGGGATCGTGCGCATTCTGGTGATCGCACCGTTTTTCGTGATGCCCACTGTCTCTGCCTTGGTGTGGAAAAACATGTTCATGGACCCGGTCAACGGCCTATTCGCCCATCTCTGGCGCGCTTTCGGAGCGGAGCCTTTGGTTTGGCTGTCGGATGCGTCTTTGCAATCCATCGTGATGATCGTCGCCTGGCAATGGCTGCCCTTTGCCACGCTGATCCTGCTGACAGCGATCCAATCGTTGGACGGCGAACAACTGGAGGCCGCCGAAATGGACGGCGCTCCCCTGCTGCAACGGTTCTGGCACATCATCCTGCCGCATCTGACCCGCGCGATCACCATCGTGATCCTGATCCAGACCATCTTTCTACTGTCGATCTTCGCCGAGATCTTTGTGACCACCGGCGGCGCCTTTGGCACCCGCACGCTCACCTTCCTGATCTTCCAGCGTGTGCTTGACAGTCAAAACGTGGGCCTCGGTTCGGCCGGCGGCGTCTATGCCATCATTCTCGCCAATATCCTTGCGGTCTTTTTGATGCGCATCGTTGGCAAGAACCTCGACGCGTAAGGAGAGACCCTCATGGCCCGTACCGTCACCTCTCAACGCAAGATCCTGAACACCGCCCTCGCCTGGGGCGTCGGGCTCGCGATCTTCTTCCCGATCCTCTGGACCATCCTGACCTCGTTCAAGACCGAGGCACAGGCAATCAACGATCCGCCCTTGTTTTTGTTCTTCGACTGGACATTGGAGAACTATGCCGTGGTGCAAGAGCGCACCGACTATATGAAGTTCCTTTGGAACTCTGTCGCGATTGCCGGCGGTTCAACCGTCGTGGGGATCATCATTGCCATCCCGGCCGCGTGGTCGATGGCCTTTGTCCCGTCGCGCCGGACCAAGGACATCCTGATGTGGATGCTCTCGACCAAGATGATGCCCGCGGTCGGGGTGCTCTACCCGATGTATCTGGTGTTCATCAAGCTGGGGCTTTTGGATACTCGCGGCGGCCTGATCGTTGTGCTGATGCTCTGCAACCTGCCGATCATCGTTTGGATGCTCTACACCTATTTCCGCGAAATCCCCGGCGAAATTTTGGAAGCCGCGCGGATGGATGGCGCCACACTCAAGGCAGAGATCCTCTATGTGCTGACGCCCATGGCGGTGCCTGGGATCGCCTCGACCTTGCTGTTGAACTTCATCCTCGCCTGGAACGAAGCCTTCTGGACGCTGAACCTTTCGGTTGCGGATGCAGCCCCCCTGACCGCCTTCATCGCCAGCTATTCCAGCCCCGAAGGCCTGTTCTTCGCAAAACTCTCGGCCGCCTCCACCATGGCAATCGCGCCGATCCTCATCCTTGGCTGGTTCAGCCAAAAACAACTGGTCCGCGGCCTGACCTTCGGCGCTGTAAAGTAAGGGAGACCCCACATGGGACAAATCAAGCTGAACCAGATCACCAAAAATTTTGGCGAAGTGCAGGTCATCCCGCCACTGGACCTGACCATTGAAGACGGTGAGTTTGCCGTTTTTGTCGGCCCCTCCGGCTGCGGGAAATCCACGCTTCTGCGCCTGATCGCGGGGCTGGAGGACGTCAGCTCTGGCCATATCGAGATCGACGGCATTGACGCCACGATGACCCCGCCTGCCAAGCGTGGCCTTGCGATGGTGTTTCAATCTTACGCGCTATATCCGCATATGTCGGTGCGCAAGAACATCGCCTTCCCGATGAAAATGGCGGGGATCGATGAGGCGGAACAGAACCGGCGCATTGAAGCCGCCGCCAAGGCGCTGAACCTCACCGATTATCTGGAGCGCAAGCCCGGCCAGCTTTCGGGGGGGCAGCGTCAGCGGGTCGCAATCGGTCGGGCGATTGTGCGCGAACCTGCCGCTTTCCTCTTTGACGAGCCGCTGTCCAATCTGGACGCCGCTCTGCGGGTGGGGATGCGATTGGAAATTTCCGAACTGCACAAACGGCTTGCCACAACGATGATCTATGTGACCCACGATCAGGTTGAGGCCATGACCATGGCGGACAAGATCGTTGTTTTGCGCGCCGGTGTCATCGAGCAGGTCGGCAGCCCGTTGGAGCTGTACCATACGCCGCGCAACGAATTTGTCGCCGGCTTCATCGGATCGCCCAAAATGAACCTGATCACCGGGGCCGAGGCCGCCAAACACGGGGCCGCGACCATCGGCATTCGACCAGAGCACACCGATGTCTCGCCTGAGGCGGGCCTGTGGAAAGGCACTGTTGGCGTCGCAGAACATCTGGGCTCTGACACCTTCATCCATGTGCATGAAACGGGTCTCGCCGAGACACTCACTGCGCGGATCAGTGGCGATATCGCCATCACCCACGGGGACACCGTCTATCTGTCGCCGCAGATGGACAAGCTGCACCGTTTCGCAGCCGACGGCACCCGTATCGCCTGACCTACACCGCCGCCTGTCCGCCCGCTCCCGAGGGGGACGGGCGGCGGGCTGTCCCTCGCGGACACTGTAACGACCGACACGTCTTCCCCCCTCACTAATGCGGACACCCGCCATGACAGAACCGTACCCCCTCACCAACGCCACACTGCGCCAGCTTTCGTTTACCACCCCGCGCTATGATCGCAGCAGCCTCACGCCGGGCATCCTCCACATCGGTGTTGGCAATTTCCACCGCGCCCATCAGGCTTGGTACCTGCATCAACTGATGCAAATGGGTCAGGCGCAAGATTGGGCCATCCTCGGCGCGGGCGTACGCAGCTATGACATCGCCATGCGGGAAAAGCTCTTGGCTCAGGACTGCCTGACGACCTTGATCCAACTCGACCCCGCGCAATCCTCGGTCGAGGTGATTGGCCCGATGATCGACTACCTCCCGATCGAAGACGGCAATTGCGCCCTAATCTCGGCGATGGTCGATCCCCAGATCCGCATCGTCTCGCTCACGGTCACCGAAGGTGGGTATTTCCAGAACCCTGCAACGGGCACCTTTGACGCGGATCATCCTGACATCCAGCACGACGCGGCTCATCCTCAGACGCCAAAGACCGCCTTTGGCGCCATGATCGAAGCTCTGCGCCTGCGGCGGGCAAAAGGTCATGAGCCCTTCACCGCCCTGAGCTGTGACAACCTGCAGGGCAATGGCGCGATCCTGCGGCAGGTGATTGTCTCACTCGCACAGCAGATCGACCCCGATCTGGCCACATGGATCGACACGCACGTCAGCTTCCCGAACTCGATGGTGGACTGCATCGCCCCTTCCGTGGGCCCTGAGGAGGTTGCCCTTGCCGAAAGTTTCGGGATCAAGGATGCCGCACCGGTGATCCATGAACCCTTTCGCCAATGGGTGATCGAGGATGATTTCTGCAACGGTCGCCCCGATTGGGCCGCAGTCGGGGCCACTTTTTCCAGCGATGTGCACGCCTATGAGACGATGAAAATCCGCATTTTGAATGCGGGCCATCAGGTCATCATTGGGGCTGCGGAATTGCTGTCCCTCGCCACTGTTGCCGAGGCCATGACCCATCCACAAATCGCCGCGTTGTTCCACAAGGTACAATCGGAGCACATCGCTCCGCTCGTGCCTTCGGTTCCCGAAATGGCGACCGCCGACTATGTGGCGCTGATCGCGCAACGCTTCGCCAACCCCAAGATCAAAGACACCGTGCGCCGCGTGGCCTTTGACGGGGCCACGCGCCATGCAGGATTTCTTTTGCCAATCCTGCGTGAAGCTTTAGCAAAGGGACATGACATCGATGGCCTCGCTCTCATCGAAGCTCTCTGGTGCCGCATGTGCGCAGGTTCCCGCGAAGATGGCAGCGACATCGCGCCCAATGACCCGCAGTGGGACAAGCTTCATGCCTGCGCCCTTACCGCAAAACTCCGCCCCGCCGCGTGGGTCGAACTGAGTCACATCTATGGCGATCTTTGCCAATCCGCAGCCTTTGTCGGCGCCTTTGATCGCTGGCTTCGCCTCCTTTGGGCGGAAGGAACCGCTGCTACATTGGCAGCCTATACTGGTGTGGAGGTGTCCCCATGACAGCGATGCAAAACGCCTCGGCCTCTCTTGCCCGCGATACCGAGGTAGCCTGCGCGCTGATCCGCAGGGTCAGCCGGGATGCGCCGCGCTGCCTCATCGCCATCGCAGGTCCGCCAGCCTCGGGCAAATCCACCCTGGCGGAGGCTGTGGTGGCCCAGTTGAACGTCGGACAGACCGCAGACCAGCCAGAAGCCGCGCTTTTGCCAATGGATGGGTTTCACCTCGACAACCGCCTGTTGGCCCCATTGGGGCTGTTGCCGCGAAAAGGCGCGCCGGAAACCTTTGATGCCGAAGGCTTTTGCGCGGCGCTGCGCGACATTGCGGTTGGGGGGCGAGACATATGCCATCCAATCTTTGACCGCACGCTGGATCTGGCGATAGCCAATGCTGGCCAGATCAAAGCGGAAACTCCGATTGTCGTGGTCGAAGGCAACTATCTGCTCCAGTCCTGCGCACCCTGGAACACTTTGCGCGACGTCTTCGCCGCAACCGTCTTTGTCGCCCCCGAGCGTGAGGTTCTGCGCGCCAGACTTGTGCGCCGCTGGCTGGACCACGGGCTTGATCCCGCCGCCGCCGAGGCCCGCGCGACAGCAAACGATCTGGTGAACGCGGACTATGTCCTGCGCCACAGCACGCCAGCAGATTTGACATTGGGCGGCGCATAAAGCCGCCCAACACAGCATAGGGTCGAGACGCCATTCCGGCTTCAGATGCAAATCTCGGCTCTAGTGCGGGGGCAATGACGCCCGAGGCCCGGCACTCCCTAGCTTGCCACCCGGCAAGGCTGGCCTCGGTTGCCCCCGCACCCCAGTCATCGCCGCGCGCAAAGAGAGTGAGTGTGACGCGGCGATGGGCAGGTTTGCCCCCATGGATTTGCTGCCCCGCATGGATTAAGACTTTCGTCTAACTGCAAAAGATAGGGCCTCGCCCTGCCCCGCACCAAAGGACGCAAATGAGCCTCGACGACAATCAGAAACGGGTTCTCGCCGTCTATCGCGCTGTGCATCGCGCCTCCAAGGCGGATGTCGCCCGTGCGGTGGGCCTGACCCATCCGGCTGTCGCGCAGATCATCAATCGCCTATGTGAACTCGGCTATCTGACCGAAGAAGAAGAAAAACGCAAAGGGCGGCGCGGTCAGCCCGCCTCGATCTATACGCTGTCGGATCACAATATCTTTCTCGGCATCCATGTGGGCCGCCGTCGCATCGATTTTGTCGCTTTGGACTTGGCTGGGCGACGGATCGCCAGTTGGAGCGATGCCACCGGCTTTTTACAGCGCGACAAGCTGCGCCAAATGGCCCGCGATCAGTTGAACGCGTTTCTGGCGCGTGAAGAGATTGCCAGCCGCTCCCTTATGGGCATCGGCATCTCCACCCCGTATTTTTGGGAGGGATGGCGCACCGTTCTAAACGATCAGGACGAGGCTGATAAGACCTGGGACTCCGATATGGTCGTGAGCCTCTTCGATATCCCCGAAGGCTTAGAGGTCTTTGTCGAAAACGATGGCTCTGCTGCCGCCTTGGGCGAGTTGACCTTTGGCTCTGGTGCGGCACATCAGGACTTTCTCTACGTCAATATCGGCACGTTTATCGGCGGCGGTTTGATCATTGACGGCACCTTGCGCACTGGCGCCCATGGCAATTCCGCCGCGCTTGGCCCTTTTCCGGTGGGACCTTCGCGTCTGGCCGGAGCCCCACAAAGCCCCCGCCCCTTTGATGAGTTGCTACGCCGCTCCTCGGTGAACTCGCTGCAAGAGCACGCACGCCGTCAGGGACGTGACCTTGATCTTGCGCAACTCGACAGGTTGAGCGATCCGGCAGACATCGCCTGTGTTTCCGAGTGGGTTGAGGACTGCGCGCAGGCACTGGCGACCTTCTTTATCGGCGTTTGGTCCCTGATTGATATCGAGGCGATCATCCTCTCTGGCCCCCTGCCCCCGACGATCATGTCGCAGGTAATCGCTGCCGCAGAGCGCGAGGTCAAAGCCTACGCGATCGAAGGGGTCATCCCCTGCGACATCAAACTCGGCACCCTTGGGCGTGACGCCCATTGCGTCGGCGCCGCCTGCCTGCCGGTGCTGCGCGACCTCGGCCCACCCATGGTGCGCCACCGCGTCGAAGCGGCTCTTGATCTAGATAGCTGAGCCTCCACGCCTGACAGAGGTCGACGTCGGACTGTGTCGCACAAGTCTGGCACAGCGCATCTGCACGGTTCGCGCCTAGACCCTGCAAGACCTCAACTCGGCGCAGCTACAACACGTCATCTCCCGGCGCTTCATCTGCGCCTGCCATCTATGTCGCCCTCCATCAAACGGGTGAAATATCCCGTATGATGGAGGATTTCCGAGGGGCAAGCCCCCACAGTATGATTTGTGCCAAGCGACCTTTAGATCGACGGCATGGCCTTTCTGACTTCGCGCGCGATGATGGCGGTCAGAACGGCTTTGATCGCATCGCCCGGCAAAAAGGCTGCAGAACCGATCAAGGCTTTGTCGAAGGACAGACCTGCGACCTGCGCCAACCACGGAACGCCCAGCAGATAGACCACGCCAACACCGCCGATCAGCGTGTAGATCAGGCTCAACACGAATGGCGGGCGACCGGAATGACGCTCAAACAGATCCCCGACGACGAAGGCGCCAATCGGAAAGCCGATGAGGAAGCCGCCAGATGCGCCCAAGAAGACACCCGCGCCGCCACGGCCGCCGGACAAAAGCGGCAAACCAGCTGCTACCAAGACGAGGAACAAGACGATAGCGAGACCGCCCCGTTTTGCCCCCAGAATGGCGCCGGCGAGCATAACCCCCATCGACTGTGCCGTGATCGGCACGCCCATCGGCAGAGTGATTTGTGGAATAAGCCCCAGTGCGGCAGTCAATGCCGCAAAGAGCGCGATGAGGACGATATCCTTGGTGGACATGAGAGAGTTCCTTAATCCGGGAGACAGGTCAGTACCCGCGCGCGTCAATCGCATCTGAAATCTCTTCAGACATACGCAGCGTGCGGATGAGAGCGGGGATGGCGACGGCTATGAGATTACGCTCAAGGCCACGTGTTTTTTGCGCCTCGCGCACCTCTTGAACGACGGTGGCAAGGACGGGAATGAACCGCAGGGTCAATGAAATCGCGAGGCTAATCCGGTCCGTCCGCAGGCCCAAACGGGCAAGAGGAGACAGGCCAACTTCGAGACCTTCGATGATCTCGCTAGAGCGGGTGGTCAGTGTCAGCAGGCCCGCGAGCAGGATCAAGACCGCAAATCGCAGAATGACGAAGAGCCCCATCTGCCATGTGTTAAAGGCAATTTGGGCAAGGAGGATCAGAACAAAGACCCAAAAGACGGATCGCAGTTGCCGCAAGATGTGCTGGTGATCCAATCCCGCGAGGGCATAAAGCGCAAGTGTCAGACAGGCCAATCCAGCGGAGATGGATACGCGATCTGAAGCAAATAAAAGGGTCCCGGCGAGAATAAGTCCCAAGACCTTCCAGATCGGGGCGAGACGGTGCAGCGGCGATACTCCAGCGACATAGAGGTCAAACATCGGTCATCGCCTCAACATAGCGCGCGATTGCTGGGTTCGGAGTGTCGTCAATGATCACGCGCCCCTGATCAAAGACCAAAACGCGGTCAAATCCTGCAACAAGATCAAGGTCATGGGTGACGACAATCGCGGTTTGCGGCAAGGCCTCAATCGCACGCGCCACCCGCAGCTTGTTACGCAGATCCAAGAGGGTCGTGGGCTCGTCCATCACCACATAGTTCGGCTCCATCACCAGAACCCCGGCAATCGCGAGGAGCTGCTTCTGCCCCCCCGACAGGGTGTGGCTGGAGTGGTCGCGCAAATGCGCGAGGTCGTAGCGGGCGAGGATAGCTTCGGTCTTTGCCGTTTGCTCGGCCCGCGAGAGGCCGAGGTTTTTCAGGCCAAAGGCGACGTCCTCTTCGACTATAGGATAGACGATTTGATTGTCTGGGTTCTGAAAGACAAAGCCCACCTTTTTGCGCAGGGCGCGCCCCTCTTTGCTACTGTCGAGCCCGTCGACGCTGACAGTGCCCTCGGTTGGCAGACGCAAACCGTTCAAAAGTCGGGCAAACGTGCTTTTGCCACTGCCATTGCTGCCCAGGATTGCGATCCGCTTTTCCGTCAAGGACAGCGAAATATCATGCAGAATGGTCCGGCCATCCAGCTTCAGGCTGACGGAGGACAAATCAATCATGCTTTCGCCTTCTCGCGTCGCTGCACCAAGCCCCTGTTCAGGGTCCACTCGCTATAGGCGATGCGACGCAGGATGAAAAGAATATATTATCTATAAAATCATCCACTGATGTCCTCAGGCGCGATGGCCACCGACTTTACAATGGCAAAGCAAGACGCCCCCGGCCCGAGATTGAGCGCTTTGGCAGAGCGTTGCGTGATCCGCGCAAGAACCGGTCCGGCATCGGTCGTCAGCGTCACAAGCGCCCCCGGCCCCTCGCCCGTGCGCAGCGCCGAAACAGTCCCCGGAATGACGTTGAGGGCCGAAAGCCCCTCTGGCGCGCGGTTGGACAGGATAATGTCATGCGCGGCAATGCGCAGTCGAACGGCAGCCCCAACCGGCGCTTGAAGGCGTGGCACCAGCAACGCAATACCACTCGCATTCAATTCGCTGAGCCCATCGTCGTGATGGCGGATCAAACGCGCTTGCAGCAAGGAGCCCAGATTGCGGACGCCGGTCGGGGTCACACTTGGGTCGGACAGGACATCGCCGGCGGTGCCAACTTGGGTCACCCGCCCCTGTTCAAGCACGACAACGGTTGTCGCGAGCCGGGCGACTTCGGTTGCGGAGTGGCTGACATACAGGATCGGCAAGCCCAGCTCATCCCGGATCCGCTCAAAATACGGCAGGATTTCTGCCTTGCGCCGCGTATCGAGCGCCGCCAGCGGTTCGTCCGCCAGCAGCAATTCCGGTTGTGCCAGAAGGGCGCGCCCAATGGCCACGCGCTGCTTTTCCCCGCCGGAAAGCTGCGCGGGCGCACGTTTCAGCAATGGCTCGATCCCGAGCATTTCGATGATCTTGCCAAAGTCGTTCCCCTTGATGCGAGGCATCCCGTATCTCAGGTTTTGCTGCACGGAGAGATGCGGAAACAACCGGGCATCTTGGAAGATATACCCAAGCCTGCGTTTTCGGGTTGGCAGATTGACCTTGCGCTCGGCGTCAAACAGCACGCGATTGTCGACCTCGATCCGCCCCTGATCTGGTCGCTGCAAACCCGCGACCGCGTTGATCAATGTGGTTTTTCCAGACCCGGAACGGCCAAACAGCACGGTCAGCCCTCGGGGAGCGGAAAAGGCGGCGTTTAATTCGAATGTGCCTCTGCGGATCTGAATGTCGACGTCGAAACTCATGCTCTGCGCCCCGCTTGATAGAGTTTCCGGCTCAAGGCCTCGGACAGGATCAGCGCGACCAGCGAAATGGCGACCGAAATCAGCACAAGGCGCAACGCGCTGCTTTCGCCGCCAGGCACTTGTAAAAAGGCATAAATTGCCGAAGGCAGTGTCTGCGTCTCGCCGGGGATGTTTGCGACAAATGTGATGGTTGCGCCAAATTCTCCCATCGCTTTGGCAAAGGCCAAAACAGCGCCTGCAAGCACTCCGGGCAAGGCGAGCGGCAGGGTAATGGTCAAGAAAATGCGCAAGGGAGAGGCGCCCAAAGTTGCCGCGGCATCCTCCAGCCCGCGATCAATCTGTTCCAGAGACAAGCGGATGGCACGGACCATCAATGGAAAGCCCATAACCCCAGCGGCAAGCGCGGCGCCAGTCCAGCGGAAGGCGACACTCAGCCCGAGACTGTCCAAAACATGCCCAACCGGGCCAAGGGGACCAAAACTCAGCAACAACAAATAACCGGTGACAACGGGCGGCAAGACCAAAGGAAGGTGAATCACCCCGTTCAGGATTTGCTTGCCTGGAAACTCCCTCCTTGCGAGTGCATAGGCGAAAAAGATCCCGAGCGGCAGGCTGACGGCGGTTGCGGCAATCGCAACTTTGATGGACAGCTGCACCGCCATCCACTCGCTCGGTCCCAGCCAATTGAACCAGCCGCTCATTCTGGCGTAATTACAGGGATAAAACCCTGCTCTACAAAGAATTTCTGCGCGAAATCCGAGCGCAGAAATGTCAGATATTCCGCAGCTTCATCCCTACGGTTGGTGGCCGCTGAGGGATAGACGATCGGTGAATGCAGCTCCGACGGTATGTGAAACACGACATCAACCCGAGGCTCCGCATGGGCATCCGTTGCATAGGTAATCCCATAGGGGGTTGCGCCAGTCGCGACCAAGGCCAGGGCCGCACGCACATTGTCGGTTTGCGCGATACGATCTGCCAGATCAGACCAGATTTGCGCCGCCTCCAGTGCGTCTTTGGCGTAGATCCCGGCTGGAACTGCGTCAACTTGAGCCAAAGCGAGACGCGCATCGCCCAACTGCTGTGGCAAGTCTCGAAGGTCAGATAGCGGCTGCACACCCTTTCGAGCAATCACGACCAAGGCGTTTTGCAACACATCCGACCGCGTGTCCGCTTCGATGAGTCCTCGGTGTTGGAGATCATCCATCCAAGAGGAGTTTGCCGAGATGAAAACATCCGCTGGCGCACCAAGTGATATTTGACGCGCCAAGGTCGATGACCCGGCATAAGAGGCAACAACCGATTGACCCGTGGCAGATTGGAAGGCGGTGTTGACCTCATCCAATGCGGTTTTCAAACTTGCAGCAGCAAAGATGCGCAAGGGTAGCTCGGCCGCAAAGGACGGCACGCAGGGGAGCAAGGCCAGAAGACCAACAAAGTAAAGGGTCGCCAACCGACGGGCAAGTGAAAATGTCATGAGGGCGCGCCGCGTTGTTGGAGGTCTCAATCAGAACCTAAGAAGCACGCGCGAGGGGTGCAAGACCTTGCCCACTGTCCAAGCCCCGAGCAGGGTAGTCAAAATGAAAAACGGCCGCTGCTTGAGCGGCCGTTTTTAAATTTTGGGGGTCTCAGAGTTCGAAGAGCTCTTGTTTCTCGCGCAGACGGTCGCGGAGTTTTTGCAAGGTCACGCCTTCGGTCGCCTGAATGATATCAGTGCAGTCTTGGGTGCCGACTTGCTCTCTCAGCTGATCGAAGAAGATCGACAAACCGCCAAGCGTTTGGGAAATAAGATCAAAATCTTGCAGTTCCCGGATTTCAGCGCTGGTCGGCGGGGTTCTGCGCTCGACAATGGTTAACACGGTATCTTCCAGCTTCTGAATCTGGTTCTGCAGCTGGCGCATTTCCCGCGCGGAGTTCGCATAGACCGTATCAAGCGGCTTAGAAGATGAGTTATCCATATTACAAGCGCCCCACGACCTGTTCGATGGCCTGGCGCATCGACGCAACCGTGAACGGCTTGCGAATGATGTTGTTCAGACCAAGTTTTTTGCCAACTTCGATCATTTCGGGTGTCGGTTTGCCGGTCACCAGAATGAAGCCAATGCGCTGTGTTGCCGCGTTGGTCCGTACCGCCTGCAGCAGACCCAAACCGTCCATGCCGGGCATGTTGTAGTCCGACAGCACCAGGTGAACCGGATTGCTGCCAAGCTTTTGGAACGCGGATTGGCCGTTGTTTTCGACGAGATAGTTTTTAATGCCGAGTTCATCGAGACACTGGGTCAAAATACCTCGGCTGGTCGACATGTCGTCGACAACCATCACGCGCAGAGAGTCTTTTAAGCTCATCGTTTATTTCCTCGTGTTCTCGTCTAGGCTAACCGTGAGTGTGATTTAGCCTGGGGTATTGACGTAAGTGGTGATCCCTACGGTCTTCATGTACTGAGACGCAGGGCCGGACATACGCTCGGAATGTCCGATAAAGAGGTAGCCGCCAGGGTTCAGCGACTTTTGGAAAGCCTGCCAAACTTTCTGTTGCGTCGGATTGTCGAAGTAGATCGCGACGTTCCGGCAGAAGATGGCATCAAACTTCCCTTTGAACGGGAAAGGCTGGATCAGGTTCAGTACGCCAAAAGTCACCTTCTTGCGCAGCACTTGAGGCACCTTGGCGGTTTCCGGTTTGGACCCCGGCTCCAGTTGCATCTTGTACTCCTTGGGCACGCCTTTGAAGTCCTCGATCGGATACTGGGCCTCCTCAGCGGTCCGAACAACGACAGGGTCGATATCGGTGCCGAGAATTTTGATGTCATACCGATCCGCGTCCGGGCACATGTCGTGCAGAACCGCCGCGATCGTGTAAGGCTCTTGCCCAATCGAACACCCAGCCGACCAGATCCGAACGCGCCCGCCCTTCTTTGCGCGCTCGATGAGCGGCGGAAGAACGTCTTTGCGTAGGGTCTCAAAGTGATGCGGTTCCCGGAAGAATTGCGTCACGTTTGTGGTGAGCAGAGAGAGAAGTTCGCTCCGCTCAGCATCGGCATTTGGACCATCCAGCCGCTTCAAATAGTCTTTGAAGGACTTGATGTTCTGCTTCCTCAGCTTGCGGGACAAGCGAGAGGAGACAAGCGGCTTCTTACTTGGCGACATGGCCAAGCCGAAGTGCTTGTAAGCAAATTGCGCAATGGCTTCAAAATCCTGATCAGACAGGCTGATACCATTGTCAATTGGGTCGATTGGACCGGCGATACTCACGACAGGCCTTGCTCCGGTGCAGAAATGACAGCGTCGAGGTTGATGATCCGCACCATGGTGTCATCGTGAGAGATGATCCCTTGGATGTATTCCATCGTGTTGCGGCTATCGACCTGCGGCGTGTCTTGAATTTCCTCAGGATTGATCGAGATGATCTCGGACACGGATTCAGCCAGCAGGCCCACCGGTTTCCCGTGAACAGCCACAACGATGACCACATTGCGCTCACTCGCCTCGGTTTGCTGCAGGCCAAAGCGTGCAGACAAATCGTAGATCGGGATCACTGCGCCACGAAGGTTCATGACACCGAGCACGTCCACGGGGGCGTGTGGCAGTATCGTGACCGGCGACCAGCGACGGATCTCACGGATCTGGGTAATCTTCAGGCAGAACGCCTGACCTGCGACGGTAAAGCTCACAAACTCGCTCTGCTGAGCGTGCTTGACCTCCTGGTCGCCAATTTTAACTTCAGCTTGCGATTGCATTGCTCATTCTCCGCTCTGTATCAAATGAGGTCGAGGATGGCCCGGCTGCGATGATGCTTTCGGGATCAAGGATCATGGCGATCTTACCGTCGCCAAGGATCGTGGCTGCCGCGACGCCCGGAATGTTTCCGCACACCCCATCCAGACTTTTGATGACGACCTGTCGTTGGTCGTGAATGTCATCCACTGCCAAGGCGCTGCGTTGACCGGTTTCTGTTTCAACCAACAGGTAGACACCCGGCGGCTGATCGCCATTCGGCTTTCTGAGGCCGAGGGCACCGGCCACATCGCAGATCGGAACGAAGTTGCCGCGAATGGACAAAAGTGTTCCATCAGCACCGAGGCTGTTGATCATGTCATCGCTGCCACGCATGGTTTCGATGATCGAGGTGATCGGCACCACCATGGTCTGGTCTGCCACCGACACCACCATGCCGTCCATAACCGCAAGGGTCAGAGGCAGAATGATAGTAAAGGTCGACCCTTTGCCCGGATGCGAGGTGATGTTGATGCGGCCACCAAGCGCGGTCACCGCGTTCTTCACCACATCCATCCCAACCCCACGCCCCGAGAGGTTGGACACCTCTTTGGCCGTCGAGAACCCGGGCAGGAACAGCAGGTTATCGATCTCAGAGTCGGTCAGCTCCGCGTTTTCCGGAATCAAACCTTTCTCGATCGCGATTTGCTTCACGCGGGGTCGGTTTACCCCTGCGCCATCATCGCGAATTTCGATGCAGACACTGCCAGACCGGTGCGACGCCGACAGGCGAATTTCACCGACGCGGCTTTTGCCCGCTGCCTCGCGATCCTCGGGTTTTTCAATCCCGTGATCGACCGCGTTGCGCAAAATATGCGTCAGCGGGTCAGACAGGCGTTCGATAACCGTCTTGTCGACCTCAGTGTTTTCCCCTTCGGTCACCAGTTTGGCAGACTTCTGAGTTGCAGCCGAGGCTTCCCGCACGATCCGAGCCATCCGCTGGAACAGCGGCTTCACGGGTTGTGCGCGAATGGACATCACGCCTTCTTGGATGTCGCGGGCCAGGTTTTTAAAACCCTCAAGCTCGGTCTCGACATCGCGCAAATCAGCAACATCCAGATTGGCGATCTGCTGCGCCAACATGGAATGGTTGATGATAAGTTCGCCGACCGCGTTGATCAGCCGGTCCACCCGCTCCAGATCCACACGCAGGGTCGGCTTGGGTCCGCGCTGTTCTGACTTGCCGCCCTCAGACTTCGAAGTCTCGACCCGCTCGGCCGGTTCCTTAGATGTCATTGGTGCTTCCTCCGCGAGTGCCGGCGCTTCAAAAGGGGCCGGTGTCTCGGACTCTACGTCATCCAAGGGAACGCCAAACGCGGCGTTCAGTGCGGCCAGGGCAGCGGCTTCTTCTTCGGCGTCCTTGTCCGACGAGATGGACAGTTCACACAGTCCCTCGACAAACTCGAAGACGGCTTCGATCGACGACTTCGGCTCCGAAGAGATCAAAGTCATGTTCCAAGCAAGATAGCTTTCGTCCATCGCCATGGAATCGAACCCTGGAAGCTCGGTCTCATCGAGCTCCACGGTCAGCGTCCCAAGTTCAGAGAGGGCCTGGAACAAGAAGAACGGCTCGTTCCCAGTTCCGAACATCTCTTTCAGCGGATGAAAGCGGATCTCATAGGTCTTTTCACTCTCCACCGCGAGGGGGAGCGGAACCGAAGGGCCGCCAAGACCCATAGGTTCGAATGTGAGATCTTCTTCTTCTTCGTCGAGATACTCTTCCAGACCAGCAATCAGAACATCGTGATGTTCTTCATCGGTGCTACCACCGTCACGGGCGACACTGACCAGATCTGCCAAGTGGTCGCTACACCGCAACAGAAGCTGGATGAGCTTCGTATTTAGCTGAAGCTTGTTTGAACGTACTTCGTCAAAGACCGTCTCGAATTTGTGCGCAAATGCGACGAGTTCGTCGAGGCCAAAGGCGCCAGCGCCGCCTTTGATCGAGTGCACAGCACGGAAAACGGCGTTGACGATTTCAGAGTCATGATCGCCTCCTTCGATAGCGGTCAGACCCTCATCCATTGCTTCAAGGAGCTCTTCGCACTCCTCAAAGAATGTATCTTGAATCGACCCCGACATCTTAGGCGACCGCTCCAGTCACGCGCTTCAGCGCGAAGATCAGCGACTGATCATCAAAGGGCTTGGTGATCCAGCCGGTTGCACCCGCATCCCGTGCACGCGCCTTCATTTCAGGTGCGCTCTCGGTGGTGAGAACCAGGATCGGAACCTTGGAATTGATACCGTCGCCGCGCAGCTCTTCGATCACACCGAAACCATCAAGGTTCGGCATGTTAATGTCGGTGATCACAACGTCGGGTGCGACGTCGCCATACATATCTACACCTTCACGTCCATCGACGGCGCAGTGATATTCGAAGCCTGCTTCTTCCAGAGTCGCTGCCAGCAGATTCCGGATAGTGCGAGAGTCGTCGATTGCCAGAACTTTGGTTTTCATACTGTTTCCTCGTCTTCAAATCGGGTGGGTTCCAAACCCAAAAGGGTGAGAGATTTTCGGCATCCCTCGTTGATATTCGTGACCGAGAATCCCAGGCCCTCGGAGCGCCACTGTTGTTCAGCTCCCAACAGCAGCTGCAGGCAGCGCGACGGCATCACAGCGACCTTGCTGCAGTCCACTTCAACTGCCGATTCACGGGACGCGTTGAAGAAGGCGATCAATGGGTCTAGATCCGCGAAGGCATTTGGCAAATCCAGGTTATGCTTTTGCGTTTCGGTGGACATATTCGCGATTCGCACCCCCGTTTACGGCGATTGATTACAGTTCGATGGGAGAAGTCTTAGCTTCAGGGCCTTAACATTTGATTTCCGCCCTTCTGGAGAAAATCCAAAAGCATCAGAGATCCACATAATGTCTCATGCGGACCGCTCGATGCCTCCGCTGGCACATTAGAAGCCTTTGCATATGTACGTATTGGGCTAGGGGGTCATAGCCGCTCACCCCCCGCATATAAGGAAAGCCAATTTGATCCTGTAAGGCGCAAATTAACCCCTCCTGTCGGAAAGATATCCCGAAGTATTGTGCTCACCTGTTGAGGGGGCTGATGCACAGGAGGACGACATGAAGATGATTTCCCGGCTGAAGATTCGCCACAAACTCCCTATATTTCTTGTGTGTTTTGCCCTTTTCGCCAGTGCGATTCTGGTGGGCGTCAGCACCGTGAATTACCAACGCAATGCGTGGCACACGGTAGAGAATCAGTTTGATTCCCTATCGCACGATCGGGAGGGAACCCTCGGCGCGTTTATGAAAACGGTGACCGCGGATGTCGAAACTTTGGCTGCGATCCCATCCACTGAAACTGCGGCGCAGCGGATCGCAGCGGCCTGGGCAAGTTTGGGAGATGGACCTGGCGATGCCGTGCGACAGATGTACATTTCTGAAAACCCCAACCCTGCTGAGGAGCGTTTCAAACTCGACCGTGCGTCTAAAACGATTCCCTACAACATCCACCACTCCACGTTTCACCCGTCCTTCCGGAAACTTCTGGAAGCAAAGGGTTACAGCGATGCGTATCTGATCAATTTGGGCGGCGACGTGACCTATAGCGTGGCCAAGCAGGATGACTATGGCAGCAACCTGCTGACTGGGCCGCACAAGGAATCAAACTTGGCGGGTTTGTTCAAGCGAATCATGGAAGCGTCTTACGAAGACATCCTGTTTGCGGACTTTGAAGCCTACGCACCGCGCGGCGACCTTGCGACAGCCTTTGTAGGCACTCAAATCATGTCGAGCAGCGGTCAGGTTGTCGGTGTTTTGGTTCTGCAAATCCCAGACAGCATTGTGACTTCTATGGTCACCAAAGTCGTTGGTCTTGGCGAAAGCACGGAGCTCTATTTTGTTGGCAACGACAAACGCGCGCGGTCCAGCTCGCGGTTTGAAGGTGGCCATAAGACCCTGCAAGCGCTGCCCGTACCAGATCACTATTTCGATGCCGCGGGAGAGGAAGAAATCTTCCTCACGGATACCACAGGGCTGAATGGCAACCGTGTTGTCGCCTTCATTCGGGATCTGTCGGGAATCGGCCTCAATTGGAAGCTGGTGGTTGAACAAAACCGCGACGAAGTTCTGGCCCCGGTTCGGCATGATCGCACGCTGCTGATTCTCACTTCGCTCGTCAGTGCATTCGTCATGACCTTGATTGGCTGGTGGTTCGCAAGGGCCTTCTCCAAACCGATTGATGGGCTGAACGCCAGCATGCGCGCGATTGGCGGCGGCAACCTCGATGCCTCTGTCCCCGAAGCCAAGCGTGGTGACGAATTTGGCGAGATGGGCCAAACTCTGGTCGCGATGCAGGATGAGTTGAAACAAGCCCGGGCTGCGGAAGATCTGCGCAAAGAGCAACAAGCCGAACAGACCGTTGTGGTTGAACGGATTAGTGAAGGATTGGTTCACTTGTCGAAGGGGGATCTCACTTACGAGATTGCGTCTCCGTTCGGTCAAGACCACGAAAAACTGCGTCAGGACTTCAACGCGGCGGTCTCAAACCTGCGTCATGTGGTGCTGCAAGTGGTTGATACATCGAGCAGTATTCGTGCGGGCGCTGGCGAGATCAGCCAAGCCTCCGACGACCTGTCCTCGCGGACCGAAGCCCAGGCCGCCACTCTTGAACAAACGGCCGCAGCGCTGGACGAACTGACCGCAAGCGTCAAATCGGCCGCTGATGGTGCCCGCAGTGTCGAGGACATTGTGAACCAGGCCAAAGGCGAAGCGGAATCGAGCGACGTCGTTGTGCGCAACGCTGTCGACGCGATGACCAAGATCGAAACATCCTCGACACAGATCTCTCAGATTATCTCTGTGATCGACGATATTTCTTTCCAAACCAACCTGTTGGCGTTGAACGCAGGCGTGGAGGCGGCGCGTGCAGGAGAAGCCGGACGTGGCTTTGCAGTTGTCGCGTCCGAAGTTCGGGCGCTGGCGCAACGTTCCTCGCAGGCGGCTTTGGAGATCAAAACACTGATCTCCGAATCCACACAGCACGTTGGCGAAGGCGTGGACCTTGTTGGCAAGGCAGGCACGGCCCTGCGCTCAATCGTTGAGCGCGTGACGCATATCTCCTCTCTCGTGTCCGAGATCGCCGAAGGGGCTGCAGAACAATCTGTTGGCCTGGGCGAGATCAACACCGGCATGACGCAGTTGGATCAGGTGACGCAGCAAAACGCGGCCATGGTCGAAGAATCCACGGCCGCCAGCCACTTGCTCAGCTCGGATTCCGGCAAGCTTGCGGATTTGGTGTCGCACTTCCAGACCGGTGGTCAGACGAAAAATGTCGCGAGCATCGCTCCCACCGAACCCGTGAAACAAGAAGAGAAACCCTCCGCGCATGGCGATGATTTGGAGTTCGAACCGACCTCACCGGTTGTTTCGGCCACCAATGGCTCTGCGGCCCGGGATCTCTGGCAAGATTTTTAATGAACTGACAGGCCGACTTTGATCTCAAAGTCACCTTGTCCAACAGGAACATCCCCTTTCGTGGGGCAAACAAGTGGGTAAGCCATTGTCTTCCTTGAGCGTGTTGATTGTCACAACTGATAGAAACTTTGCGCGAACGCTGCAGAGCCACATGGAGGCCGCCTATCCCGGCATCCAGGTGCTGCTCGCGAACAACCTGATGATGGCCTACAATCAGGCAGAAGCGGGGCAGCCAACCTTTGCCTTTGTGGAGGATGGCTTCACCAAACTGCCTGAATTCGAGATGATGCTGGCGCTGTTCTCCGCACTCGATGTGCGCTGGGTTTCGGTGATGGATGATATGAACTCCACACCGGCGCGGCGCTCTTCGCCTCTGTTGAACGTGGGCGCGGGTATTTTCGAATTGACGAAATCTGACAGCCCGCGTCAATTCGTGCAGTACTTTGATATGATGATCAAAGCGCCGCGGCGGAATGCGCCTCAGGCCTCTGTGTCCAAGGCCTCGCCGGGGCGGGAGGACTTTAAAAAGATCATCCTGATCGGCTCGTCGACTGGTGGCGTTGAAGCCTTGCGCAATGTGCTGGTTGGGTTCCCGATCCAATGCCCGCCGACCTTGATCGTGCAGCACACCGGCAAGAGCTTTGGCACCGGTCTTGTGTCGCTGCTGGACCGGATCTGCCCGGCAAAGGTGGTCGCGGCCGAGGACGGCATGACCTTGCAAACCGGGCATGTCTATATCGCGGCGGGCCAGCCGCGCCATATGGGTGTCACTCCACGCAAGCCCTACCGTATTCGCATGAAGGAAGGTCCGAACATCTCCGGTCACACTCCCTCTGTTGACGCACTATTTTCGTCTGCAGTGCCCTTTGCGAAGGATGTTGTTGCCGCAATTTTAACCGGCATGGGGCAAGATGGGGCCAAGAGCATGTTGGAGTTGCGCAAGGCGGGCGCGGCAACCTTCGCTCAGGATGAAAAGACGGCCGTTGTCTACGGCATGCCCCGGGTCGCCTGGGAAATCGGAGCCGCCCAAAAACAAGTTCCCTTGGCCCGCATCGCCGGTGCCGTTCTGCAAGCCTGCAAGACCTGAAGCTAAGAGATCTGGAAGGAAGCCGCTTTGTCGACTGTTTTTCAAAATGCCAGTACTGTCACCGTACTTCAGGGTGATTATAAGGTTACCACCGATCCCAAGGTCGTGTTCTCCACTGTGTTGGGGTCCTGCATTGCGGCATGTATCTATGATGAGCAGAACGGCGTTGGGGGTATGAACCACTTCCTTCTTGCGTCGTCCTCTGGCACCGGTGGTGTGTCCGCACGCTACGGCGTGCACGCGATGGAGCTGCTGATCAACGGCGTCATGAAGAAAGGCGCGCAGCGGGCCAACCTTAAGGCGAAAGTCTTTGGCGGTGCAAAAATGTCCGCAAACCTGTCTGATATCGGCGCGAATAACGCAGACTTTGTGCAGCGGTTTCTACGTGACGAGGGCATCCCGGTGATCTCCTCTTCCGTCGGCGGCACATCCGCGCGCCGTGTTCGGTTCCACGCCTGCTCCGGTGCCGCGCAACAGACCCATGTCGCGGATGACCGTCGTTTGGGGGAACAGGAACAGGCCGCGGTGGCGCGCACGCAGGCTCCGGTCCGCAAGCCCGCTCCGGTGGACAACGTCACGCTGTTCTGATCCGATACGAAGTCTTTTTTACGAGGGCTCGGTTGCAACATGCGCCGGGCCCTCTCTCGTTTGTGATCTTTCCCAACAGTGACTTCGCATCGCGCGCCAATCGGGGTAGTCTGGATCAAAGTCATTTGTACCGAAGGCGGCGACCATGTTTCAGATTACCCCTCTTTTCCGATGCGTTCTCGCGGTTTTAAGCCTGTTTTTCAGCTGTTTCGTCGGGGTCCTGCCAAGCTTGGCGGCGAGTGATCGGATCGCCTTGGTCTTTGGCATGGCGGATTACAAGTATCTGCCGGGCCTCACAAACACGCGCAATGATGCGGAAGCCATCTCGCAAACCCTCGAAGGGATCGGCTTTGATGTCACGCTGGCGGTTGATGCCAGCGGGGCCGAGATGGATCGCCTTTTGGATCAGTTTGCCTTCAAATCCGAAGTCGCGGATCTGGCGCTGATCTATTTTGCGGGTCACGGAATCGAAGTCCAAGGCGAGAACTTTCTAATCCCGATCGACGCAAATGTCACCTCAAACAAAGATGTGCAGAGCCAATCTCCCTCGCTCAAAAAGCTGCTCGCCGCCGTGGATCGCGCGCGCAAAATGCGGATCGTGATCCTGGACAGCTGCCGGGACAATCCACTTGGGGACTCCATCGACCTTGCCGCCGTCGAAGCGGAGGAAACAGACACGGCGACTGAGACAACGCGTGGCGGCAGCGGGCTCGCCGCGGCCAATCCCGATCGCGGGACATTGGTGGCCTTCGCGGCCAAAGATGGCCAAGTCGCGCTGGACGGCACAGGAAACAACAGCCCCTTTGCCCTATCCCTTATGGATAAGATGACAAAGCCGGGGTTGGAGATCAGTCTGATGTTCCGTCAGGTGCGCGACAGCGTCCTGCAACGGACGGGAAACCTGCAAGAGCCTCATACCTATGGCTCGCTCACCGGGATACCCTTCTACCTTGCCGGACCGGGTGACGGCCAAAACGGCTTGGATCAAAGCAGCGCAACCAATGCCTGGGCTGGGATCAAACCCGATCAGGAGGCACAATTGCTGGCGCTTGCCGATCTGGGCGACACGCGGTCCATGCTGGGTCTGGCCTATATGCGCCTCAATCCGAATGAAGGTCGCTTTGACCCGGTTGCTGCGGTGGATTTCCTGACCCGAGCGGCGGATGCGGGCTCCCCCGAAGCACAATTCGAATTGGCCAAGCTGTACGAGCGCGGAACTGGTGTCGAGCAGGACGACAAAAAGGCGCTGGAACTATATCGCGCCGCCGCGGACCAAAATTTTGCCGATGCTATCAACGACTTGGGGTTCTTGCACTATCAGGGCGGCTTGGGTTTGCCTGCGGATCCGGGCAAGGCGTTGAAGTATTTTGAACGGGCGGCAGACCTGCGTCACCCGCAGGCTCAGTTCAATTTTGCCGCCTTGATCGACGATGGGTTGATCGCGTCAAAGGGGCCGGATGATGCTGCGAAATATCTGTATGAGGCCCTGCGATCTGGCAGTCAGGACGTGCTCAACCTCCTGAGTGAGCGTCCGACCATGTTCACGGCCGCAACACGCAAGGCGCTGCAAGGGCGGCTGAAAGACAACAAGTTCTATGCGGGTGCGATTGACGGTGATTTTGGTCCCGGCACGCAGCGGGGTATTCGTCGGGCCTATGGGATCGAGGACGGCTAAGCCTTAGAGCTGGCCTTCCGCCAGCCACAGATCCAGCTGACGCCGGCTTATTTCAAAGTGCATACTGTCCTCGCGCCCAAAACCGGCGCCCCAGACCCAGCCTTCGTCCTTGAAGAAATCGGCCAGAATCGTAAGACCCAACTGGGTCTTGCCATCGCCCAATGTATCGAGGCGGCCATCAATATTCAGATCCACGGCGAGGCCATAGCTGTGGGTCGACAGCGAGTTTTGCGTGCCACGAATACGGCGCACGCAGAGCGAGCCGGCCGTGTTGATCCGGGCGTAAAGGTCCGGATCAGCCTTTTGAATGTTGTTGAAAACGACCTTCAAGCTTTCGATGGCTGGTGACAGCATTCGTACCCGGATCGGCCCGACATCTTCGAGCACCAGTTTGTCCTTCAAACGCTCATTGGTCATCGCCTGACACTCGTCCGTCAGATCGTCGCGAGGCCGCCCGAGCTTTTCCTCAAGATAGGTGCCCCCCGCCACCTTGAGCCCGTCGTTCACATTGCGGCGGTCCGCGATCAGCACGACCTGCGCATACGAATCGAGGATCGCATTGGGCCCCGTTTGGCGCAGCAACGCGTCTTCTTCGTCCTGTTGATCCACAGAGGGCGCAACCGGCGTCGATTGGGTCGAAAGGCTGCCCAACTCCTTTTGCAAGTCGTCCAACTTGATTTGAGTATCCTCAAGCTGTTGACGCAAAAGCTCAATATCAATGCGCGCTTCGGAGTCGACTGCGCCGCTACCATAGCCCTGCTCGTTGAAAACATAGCTCAGTGCGAACCAGACCGTCGGAGCTGCGATCAAGCCAAAAGCGATGATAAGGGCGTGAAAGAGCTTCATGGTCTACCTTTTTAATGCTGCTTAACTCTTGAATAGGGCAGATCTACTTCCAACCTATTAGTGGCAATAGTGAATTTTATCTTTGATTTCGGATTGGTCGAGCCCGCGCCCATTGGCACCTTGTCAGGGGTAGTATAAACTCGGCTCAACTAAAGTGAAAAGTTATGGGAGGGCATGAAATGGTCCACGTTCGCACTTTGGCAATGTCTCTTTTCACCGCAGCGCTGTGCCTTGGCGCGCCGGTCGTTGCGCAGGATTTGTCGGTCGAGGAAATTACCGAGGCTTTCAAGAAGCAAAAGACGCGCGGCCTTGTGATCGTCCCGAACGCTGCAGCCTCCAGCACGGTGGCCACCGATACGGCGACCACCACAGTTGCGGCGGCGGCTGAGGAATACACCCCGGTTGAGGCCGCCTCCCAGATCAACGTACAGATTTCGTTTGATTTCGACAGCGCAACCCTGCGCGAAGATCAAAAGCCGAAGCTCGCCAATATGTGCGCGTCGATGAAAGTGATGGATGGCACCGTGTTCCAGATCATCGGCCATACGGATAGCTCGGGCTCCACGGCTTACAACGAACGTCTGTCGCTGTTGCGGGCGCAGGAAGTGCGCCGTCACCTGATTGGCGATTGCGGCATCTCTGAAGAAGCCGTGAAGGCCATCGGCATGGGCGAAACCGCACCGCTGAACGCCAATGATCCGCGGGCTGACGAAAACCGCCGCGTTGAGTTCCAAGCGCTGGGATAACTGAATGACATCGCGCACGACCCTCAGGCCGGAGAACCACGAATGATCGAGTCCCGGCCCGGGGATATGTTTCAGCCCGGCGACCTGCTGAACAATACGTATCGTATCGAAGCTCTCCTTGGCAGAGGCGGGACGTCAGAGGTCTATAAAGCGCGGTCGGAAATTTCCGGGAACGCGGTCGCTCTGAAGATTCTGAAACAGGAGTTCTCTGGGAACGAGGACTTTACCGTGTTGATGGCGCGCGAAGAGAACATTCGCGAAATTCGCCATGATGCGGTTGTGCGCTATTCGGAAAACCATCGAACCTCAGATGGGCGTATCTACCTGTTGATGGATTACATCGAAGGCCCCGGCCTCGATCAGAAGCTCAAAGAAGGGCCGATGTCCGTCGAGGATCTGATGGTGATCTGTCGTCGGGTGAGCGAAGGTCTGGAAGCCGCGCATAAGCGCAATATCGTCCACCGAGATCTCAGCCCGGACAATATCATCCTGCGCGGCGGCATCCCGGCGCAGGCGGTCATTATCGACTTCGGCATCGCCAAGGACACCAATCCCGGCGCCGAGACCATCGTGGGCAACGAGTTTGCCGGAAAATACTCCTACGCCGCCCCGGAACAGATGAGCGGCCAGACCGACGCCCGGTCTGACATCTATTCGCTGGGCGCGCTTTTGTTGGCCAACTATCGGGGCAAATCGCCTTCGCTTGGCGCGAACCCGATGGAAGTGGTGGAAAACAAGCAAAAGCCGCTGCCCACGGATGATCTGCCGGATCCCTTCCGCACTTTGATTGAGGGGATGTGCGCCCCTAATCCTGCGGAGCGGTTCCAATCTGCTAGAGAGGTCCTGACCTTCCTCGAGGCGCCGGGCGCGCGGCCGGTCAGCGCTGGTGCCCCGGTCGATCCGCTTGATGCGCTGCTTGGCGCCCCTGCGGAGCCCTTGGATGACGCGACAATCATCACGCCCCGCTCCACCGTGAACCCACCGCTTGATCCCCCAGCCAAGGCGCAGCCGTTAGAGAAGTCTGGTGGCAAGGGCGGCTTGATCGCGGCGGCTTTGGTCGTGCTTTTGGTCTTGGGCGGTGCGGGTGCGTGGTTCTCCGGTGCGTTGGACCCGCTTTTCGCGCCCTCCTACCCGGCGGCTGATCCCTTCCGTTTGATTGTTGAGCGGGCGGATGGCGGCCCCATTCGGGCAGCAGGCAATGTTCCGAGCGAGGATGGCAAAGCTGCTCTGCTTGAGCGCGTGGATGAGGGCGAGTTGGTTCTGGCCTCTGGCGAGATCGCGGAAACCTGGCTGCGCGACGTGCTGTTCACCTTGGAGCCTTTGGCCGAACTCGAAGAATGGCGCCTGACAATCGAGAACAATCAGGCCAGTTTGACCGGCAAGACATCCGACGCGGACCTTTTGGCGGATCTCGATGGGTTCTTTGGCGGTGATATGCCGGGGGCCTTGGTTGGGCTGGTCAATATCGCATATGAACTGCCGCTCTTGGATCACGATGTGCCCCGTAAAGTGGTGGAAGAGCTCGCCGATTGCGGACCGCTCTTCCTGCGAGGGGCTTCGGTCGGGTCGGGATTTGCGCCTGACGAAACGCTGTCGGTCACGGGCGATGTGGCGAGCACGGAAACACAGGTCAGACTCTTTGACGCGCTGACAGAAATCGCCGAAGGGAGAGCCGTTCAGCTGAATCTGACGGTCCTGAACCCGGCTCTCTGCGTGGTGGAGCAACATTTGCCCAAGGCGCCTCCGGGCGGGCTGACCATTTCCTATCAGAATGGCGGCACCGGCGAAGCAAATCCGTCGGGTCGGTTTTTTGTTGGCGAGAATCCCGTCATCGATGTGATCCTTCCAGCCTCTGTCACCGATGGTTTTTTGACGGTATCCATTTTGGATGTGACTGGAAATGTGTTCCATCTGCTGCCAAACCTTGGGCGTCAGGTGAATGCAATCGCTGACCTGCGCGCGGGCCAGACAGGCGAGTTTCCCCTTCGTGTCGCTTTCAGCCAGACGGATTCTGCGGCGGGCGCAGGAATTGCGTTTGCAGTGGATGACAGCACGCTTGGGAAGAGCAAGATCCTTGTGCTGCACTCCGCGGAACCCCTGTTTGAAGGGCTGCGGCCGACTGCGGAAAGTGCGGAGAGCTTTGCCGAGGCGCTGCAAAACAGCGCGGCTGCGGATGCAGGGCAGATCTTGTCGTTGGACAGCAGTATTTTGACGACGGCGCAGCCTTAATCGGGGCTGCGTCGCTTACAAAACATCGACAACAATCGCAGAGATATTGTCCGCGCCCCCGCCGGTGAGCGCGATCTGGATCAGTTTGTCGCCCAGCGTTTCAAGCGGGGTCGAGACCAGCGCGTCCTCCAGCATCGCAAAGGTCGCATATTTCGTAAGCCCGTCAGAACAGATCAAAAACCGATCCCCATGAGCGGTTTCGCCGCGCACCTTGTCGAGGACCAGCTCTCCGTCAATCCCGACCGCACGCGTGATGGCATTGGACTGCGGGTGTTGGTCCGCTTCGTCCCAGCTCATTTTGCCAGCCAGCACATAGTCGGCAACAGCGGAATGATCGGTGGTCAGAAGGTCAATGCGGCCGTCACGCAGCCGGTAGATACGGCTGTCTCCGGCCCAGAGGCACAGGAAATGGCCGTGACTGACAATCAACGCTGCCACTGTTGCGCCAATCGTTGCCCCGCCCCGGCTCTGCGCTTCAGCTTGGATTGCCTTATGCGCGCCATGAATGGCGTCCCGTAAGGCATGCATTTTAGACGCAGGATCAAGGCCATGCGGGATCGTCGCGACCATATCGGCAATGAGACGACTGGCGTAATCGCCGGCGTCATGACCGCCCATCCCATCGGACACCAACCAGATTTCATGCTCGGGCAATGCGAGGATGGAATCCTCATTCGCCTTGCGAACCAAACCGGTATGCGTTTGAGCGATGTAGCGGGTATTGCGCATCTCTGTCATATCGGTCGGGCCTCTCTCCAAATACTCGCGCTGAGGTCAAAGAGACCCATGGCTTGCGCGCCACTTGGCAGCCCCTTGCAGGCCATCATGCGTGGCTTTCCGTCAAGTACCGCCGACCATACGCCGAGATCCTTACCCTGACGTTCAAGAAGACCGCCTGCCACTGTCAGCGGAAGATGAGACACTTCGCCAACACCGGTCAAAACGATGCAATCCTCGCTCGCTCGCAAGGGCGCGACGGCGCGCATGTCCGGCACAGGAACGCGGGCCAGCAGCTGGCTCAACCGCTCCTGGCTCATGCTATCCTCAAGACAGTCGAGCGCGATATCCTCTAGCCGTTCGAACATGTCTGTGTCGCTCAGATGATCGAAGGAGGCAGGCCCCGGCGTGGAAAGCGCACTTGCCAAAGTCAGCGGAAACCGCCGCCCAACCCGATCAACGGAGGGCATAATCACGCCCGTCACTTTCTGAGGTCCGGCAACACCCGCAGGCAGGGTGAACCGCCAGATCGGCGCGGACATGAAGAAGCGGTCGAAATGCGGTCCGTAGGTCGCCTGCCCGGTCGTCATCACGGATTGCACCCAAGGGTCCCAGATCTTCACAAAGCCCGCCGGAGGGGTCAGCCGGAAGAAATCTCCGACTGTTGGCATTTTCCCAAAGGCTCCGAACCCTGTTGTCATTACATCGACTTCGGGCAGGAGAACTTTGCCATCGCAGGCAAAGCGAAGGGGTTCACCGCGGATCCGGCTTGCAGCTCATAAAGTGCAAGTCGGCCGCCCACGGTAAAGTTGACGCGTCTGCGGTCCACCGCGTTTGTGCGCCGCACCTCGGCCGCGTCCAACAAACGGAACCATGCCCATGGGCCATCCTTGGACAGGACATTCTCGCTATCGCGCCGCTGGGGATTGAGCGTGATGCGCGCCAAGCCAACAGAGCCGGGCCATGTCACCGCAACGGGCGTGGGCTGCCCCATCTTGTGATTGAACTCCACCGTGGTGCCGTCGATTTCGAGGATCATTTCCTTGGCCTTGGGATCCAACGCCTTTGGCGTGATCTGGAATGGAACCAGGGGGGCCGCGCCGGAAGCGAAGAAGGCTTCGCGAATTTCGGCCGCATATTGCATCTGGTTCAGCACAGACTGGCTGATCCCAAGATCCGCACCCGCGCCGGTCGACTTGAACGTCCAGGGATTGGAGCTCGTGTCCACATATTGCGCGAGGTTTTGGTTGAAGAAATTGTCAATCAACCCACCGGGCGAGAACAGTTTGGCAAAGTCCGTCATAGCCACATCCGCAGGTGCGGAACGATTGAACGGATAGCGATTGTTCAGCGCTTGGGTGCAGAACGGCAGAACGTCAGACTGCCAGCTCGCATTGATCGACGCGCGCGTGCCCTCGGATGTGATGCCAGAGGACCCAACCGTGATCTGTTTTGCCCAACGCTGCAGCGGGCCTTCAAATTGGCTCGCCGTTTGCTGGAATTGCAACAGGGCTTGGCTGCTGGCCCCGCCAGAGGAGATGCCGCTGATCGTCATCTTGTTCAGCTCTTGATAGACCGTCAGCAACAGCCCCATCAGCCCGTCGAGCTGCGATGGCTGCCCGTCCGGGGCCTCCACCAATTGGTGCAGCCAGTCAAAGCGGTTCTCGACGAATCCGCCCGGTGGCAATTGCGGTTGACCGTTTTGCGCCGGACCCGTCTTCATCAAGGCTTCGAGCAGGATCTGCGCTTGGATGGAGAGGTTCGAACGCGCCTCGACATTGGCGACTTGCCCCAGGCCATCGTTGATCGCCGAGGTGTCCACCAGATTGCGACTGGCGGTCAGCTTGGTCTCTTGCGAGACCGCCTCCAGCACGTTCTGGATGGGAGAGCTGGCCCCGGACAGAACCCGCGTCACATCGACCGCTTGGTTCAAGGATTGCAGCGGAATGATGTCCAGATCGCCAAGGATATCATCGTAGCGCCCGATGAAATCGTTATAATAGAGGTCCAACACATCGCGGCTGAGAGACAGAAGCGCGGCTTCGCTTTGGCCATTGTCGCTGCTGTCGCCCAGCACCCAGGCCTCGCTCTGCACGCGTTTGGACACACTGACCGCCTCGTTCAGGAAGACTGTGTTGAAGCCGCTATAGGTGAAGATCCCTTCGACCCCTTCCGACATCGCTTTGCCGGAGCTGCGCGTCATCACCCGGGTGATTTCCGGCCCCCCCACATCGGTCAGACGCCATTGCGGCAGGTCCGTTGCGGTTTGCGAGTTGATGATGCCCGAATAGACGCGCTGCGACATCGGCATTTCAGCCAGCACGCCCCGCGCCTGTGCAATCAGGTCACCATTCAGCGCAACCTCTTCCATCGGCTGGGACAACAGCGCATTGAGATGGTCGTTCAAATCGGCCCGCAGCTGTTCGCGTACAACACCGGAATAGGTGACCTCGGACCAATCCTTGTTCAGGAATTCCTTCACAAGGTCCGGGTTCATCGGCCCCTGCAGCCCCAACATGAGATAGATTTTGAGCGTTTCATAAAGCGCATCAACATCGTTCATATTGGCGGCGATCTGCTCTTCTAGCCGGACAAGCAAACGCGGCAAGAAGCGTTTGTTCAAAGCCGCGCGATAGGTCTGCGCGCCTTGGGTGCCGAGCACTTCGCCCTGATAGAGACCATAGGTTTCAGACAGTTCGGGTTCGGGCGTGGTCAGGACCGGATTGCCGGGCAAATCACGCAGCAAGTTCAGCGCGGCCACCACGGGCACCAGATCACTGTCCCCAATCGGGCTCTGCGGCAGGGACGAGGCTGCGGCTTGATATTGATCGACCTGCTCGCTGGCCTCCGCGATCATCTCTTTGTTTTCAAGGAAAGAATAGATCCAGAGACCGCCCATCGTGAAAGTCACGATAACGGTTGCGGCAACGGCGATGCGGCGGGCCCAGCGGTAGCGACGCTCAATTTTGTCATCCGAAGAGACAAGACCCGCTTCGGGGAACATCACGCCCTCAAACAAGCGGGTAAGGAAGTAGGAGCGACCGGACCCTTTACCAGAGCCAATCGCTTGCCGCCCAATGCCAAAGGTTTGGGCCATGCCAAGCATCAGGCGGTCAATCGGGGTGCCTTCTTGTGTGCCGGAGGCGAAATAGACCCCGCGCAACATCTGACGCTGCTGATAGGCGTTGTCCTGAAAGACCTCCTTCAGGAACTCGCGCGCGGTGCTGCGCACGGAGGCCACCTGCGAGGGGAAGCCTGCCACCAAGGCCCGGCGCTGCGGATCGGTTTCGGCCTGCATCTTCTCCAGCAGTTGCGCGTTCAACTGGCCGAGGATACCCGCGAATTCCTCATCAAACCGTGTGATAGGATCGGCATCTGATTTGCCTTTTGCCAGCGGCAGGGTGAAGCCCCAGACCTGCTCGCGCTCTTCCTTACCGAGCGTGTCGTAATATTCTTGAAAGCCCGCGATCAGGTCGGCCTTGGTAAAGACGACATAGACCGGGAACCGCACGCCCAAGCGCTGCCGCAGCTCGGCCAAGCGGTTGCGGATCGCGGTCGCATGCGCTTTTTGCGTCATCTCATCCTGCAAGGAGAGATCGGAGAGCGAAATCGCAATGATCGCGCCGTTGATCGGCTGCCGCTTGCGGTACTTCTTCAGCAGGTTGAGAAACCCGAGCCAGGCCGCATTATCGGTCTCTGCATCGCTTTCCTGCGTGGTGTAACGCCCGGCCGTGTCGATCAGAACCGCCTTGTTGGTGAACCACCAGTCACAGTTGCGCGTGCCACCAATGCCGCCAATCGCAGCCTTGCCGAGCTTTTCCGCCAGTGGAAACTGCAGTCCGGAGTTCACAATCGCCGTCGTCTTACCCGCGCCCGGCGGGCCGATCATGATATACCACGGCAGCTGGTTCAGGTGCTTGCGGCCGTTCTTGGATTTGCGCAACTCAGTCAGCGCAGTTTTGAATTTGCCCTTCAGCTCAACCAGTTCCTCGCCAATCACGTCGTCTTCGGCGGTGTCGACAGCCTCGGCCATCTCGTCGGTCATCTGACGATCCCGCCGCGCACGGATCAGCGCAATGAGCAGCAAGGTGAGCAGGGTCAGAGCCCAGAGCACACCTATCGTGATCAGTCGGGAGGAAACCGTATCAAACGGGCGCCAGTCGTCGGACCCGATAAAGGGGGCGAAATACCAGATACAGGCCGACAGAGCGATCGCCAGCAGAATGAGCGCCGTATAGATCGAACGGAACAAAGGCAGGATATAACGTCGGATCATTCTTGCACCTCCTGCACGAGCAGGACTTCAATTCTTCGGTTCTTCGCCCGCCCTTCGCGGGTGGAGTTATCGGCAATCGGTTCTTGATCCGCGCGGCCTTCAGCCGACAGACGGTCAGGATCGCTCATTTCGCCGGCCATCTGGGCCATCACCGATTTGGCGCGCGCCAGCGACAGCGCCATGTTGGAGGGGAAGCGAGAGGAGCGGATTGGAACGTTGTCCGAATGGCCAACCACAATGATCTTGCCCGGCTCGTCGTCCAAGGCTTGTGACAGACGGTTGATGGGATCGTCAAACTGGGACTTCAACTGATCCGAGCCTGACCCGAACATGCCGGAGCCTGCCAGGCGGATAGTCAGCGTATTGCCTTTAGGGAAGACCTCGACGATGCCGTCTTTGATCTCTTGCTCAAGGAAACCGGAGACTTTGGCGATCTGCTGTTCAATCGTGGGCACAGGCGGCGGCGGCGGCGGCGGCGGCGCGCGGCGTTCCAATGTGGCCACAGGACCTGCCTCGACGGTTTGCATTTTGCCGATCACCCGTTCGGTGTCACTGGACAGCGCCCAGCTGAGGCCCACGAATTGGGCGGCCAGCAGGACGCCCGCAACCGCGAGCGAGACCCAGACCAGACGCCACGCCGAGCGCACGATGAAGGGGCGCACGACGCCCTTCCAATTGGGCGACAGTTCCCACTCCACCACGCCGCGTTGACCGCGGATGATACGTGCCAGCGACGCGCGAATTTGCAGGTGTTTTTCCAGACCACCTTGCTCGACCCGCAGACGCCCCTCAAACCCAAGCGACATGCACATATAGAGAAACTCCAGCATATCGATATTGGCGCCGGGTTCTTTCTCAAGACGAGCCAGCAGATCGTAAAAGCGATCCCCGCCCACCGTTTCGCGGTGGAACGTGCCGACCATGGATTGCAAACCCCAAGCGGATTGGCCACCCCAGGGCGTATTCAGCACCACATCGTCGAGCGTGGCACAGAGCGCATAGCGTGCAACCTTGACGGTTTGCGCAGCAATGCCCGCTTGCAGCGCGCGGTTTTCAAAGGCGCGTACCTCTCCCACCACGCTTTGGCGCAGCTTGTCGGGGTCCATGTGCTGGGCGCGGTTGCGGATGCGGCTGATCAGGGCAAAGAGCGCCGTCGCGCAGGCCGTCAACTGGTTCATACCCGTAAGGGCAACAGGCGGCGCCTTGCTGCCAGTGGACGACTGCGCAGGGCCAGCATTTGGCACGCCAAAGGCCTGCTGCCCGCCCCCCGGCACCCCTTGCGGCTGCGCCATCGGTTGCTGGGCGGGGCGACGGCCCCCCGGATTGGGACGGATCACCGTCTTGTCGGTGTCACCCGGCTCTGCAAAGGGATCGTCGAAATCGCCCATGTTTCTACTCCTTCAGCCGTGCTCAGGCGTTGCGGATCGCCCAGAGCTCCATCGAGAGCCCCGGATACTGGCCGGACACATGCACGGCGATACCACCCGAAGTGGTCATCTTGCCCCAATAGGGGCTGTCGGCGTCCATCTCGAAATAGACGACGCCGGAGTGATAAGGGATCTGTCGCGGGGCGACGGGCAGCGGCCGCAGGGTGATCCCCGGCAATGCCGAGTTCACCAGCTGGCGGATTTCCTCGACAGGACCGATCTTTGCCTGACCCGAGAAATGGCGCCGCACATCCTCGGCCGGAATATCTGCCTTTACCGCCAGCACAAAGCCCGCGTTGCCGATCAGCTTACGGTCAGCAATAACGCCAACGGAGATGCCATATTTGCGCGGCTCGAGCTTGATCGGGATCGCGGTCTGTTCCAGCACGGAGCTCAGATACTGACGCAAGACGCGGATCACCGGCGCAAAACAAGCCGAGAGATTGTCGTGCGTATATGGCGGGAACTCTGGCACGACCTTGTCCGTGCTCATGAACGCCGACAGCTCGCCCGCTAGGCTGGCTGCGTAGGTGTATAAACGTTCGGGATGCAGGTTCTCGATCTGGCGCAAGTGCCGCACAAGGGGCAGCATCCGGTTGACCGTGGTCAACAGCATGAAGTCCGAGACATCCGCAACACCACGTGCGCCGCCCGCCTCCGACAAACGCCCGGAGAGCGCGTCCATCCGGTGGGCGAGCAACCCTTCAAGCTCGCGCAGGAAGTCATTGAGTGGGGTCGCAGCACGGATATCCAGCGCCGAAGGGATGAAGGATTGATCGAGAACGATCTCCTTATCCGCACGCACCTCGATAATGCGCGCCACCGGGATCGCAAGAAGGTCGGCCATATCATCCACAGCAAGCGCGAACTGCAGGCGCAACTTGCCCACGTCGAGTTGAACCGGCTTGCGGTCGACCGAGGTCACATCGGTGACCTCCTGCCGCCCCGGACGCAGACGGCTGGCGGAGCGTTCCGCGCCTGTCAGGTCCACTTCGGTGCCGCCTTGGCGTCGTTGCGGCACAGTCAGATAGACAATGCAATCCTTGATGGTGGAGGGAACCTCCAGCGCAGGCGGGTGATCGTCGGCCATCGGCACGCGGAACACTGCGCCATCCTGGGTCAAACCCTCGCAAGATTTCAGGGCGAACTGCCCGATCTTGAGCGCCTCAAAGTCGATCTCGACCGTGGTAAAGCCCCAAGCATAAGGCACCAGACGGCGCGCAAGACCCGCAATCTGGGCCTCCATATACCGGTCGGCCTGCTGGAAATGGTGGGGCTGCAAAAACAGCCCCTCGGTCCAAAGCACCTTGCTGTCCCAGGACACTTGGCTCTCCTCTCTTGTCGACCGACGCCCTAGGCGTCTGCTTCCGCCTTCAGCCGATCCATCTGCGCCTTGTAGGCGCGCGCGAATTCGCGGCTGAACAGGTCATGAAATTCATTTTCCGCCTGATCCGAGATCTCGGCGTAGTGGGTCTCGTAGATATCCCAGTACTGGGCCTTTTTATTCCGTAACAGGCCGCCAAGGCCGCCCTTTTTTTCAATTTGGGTTTCCAAAAGCTTGGGATCGAGCTTGGCCAGCACGCCTTTTAGGGCGGCTTCCATGCCGGTCACCATAGCGATCTCATGCGCCTTGATGTCCCGCAGCGCCTCTTCGGCCGCGGCTTCGGCATCGAGATAGCCACGGGCACGCGGCTTCACCATCGCTTCGATCGCCTGCTCTGGCGAGATTGAGAACTTCAGCGGGTTGTTGCCCCCCGCCGAAATCATCGTTTGTTCAATCCGGAACTCGGATTTGATCGAAGTGCGCGTCATCAGGATTTCGCGCAAGCCGATGATAAAGCTGCGCATGACGCGTCCCATACGATCCATGACCGTGTGGTGATCTTCGGGAGAGATCGCGAGATCCTCTACCCCAAGCGCATCCAGAAATCCCTGAACCGATCCGGATGTACTCGCCACAGGTGCAGGCGGCGCTTGGGCCGGTGTCGGGCTTGGCGCGGCGACAGGCTGCGGGCTGGGCGGAGCAACCGGTGCGGGCGCGGCAGGAGTGGGCTCAACAGTGCGATCTTCGACCCCTGCGATAGGCTCGGCGAATGGGTCGAACGCCTCAGGTGCCACAGGTGTTGGCGGGGCTACTGGCGCCTCAGGTTGCGGCGCAAACGTCTGCTCTATCGGCGGAATCGGGTCGGCAATGGGATCTACGGTCGGCGCGGGAGAGGCCGCAGCAGGCGCAGTCTCGCCTCCGATCCCAGAGAAGAACTCATCATCCCAATCGTCGGGAATGACGTTCGCCTGCGGTGCATGTGGCGCGGAAAAGCCATCCTGCATGGCCGGATTATGCGAGGGCAAGCTGGCTCCCTGCCCTTGTCGGCCATCGTCCGGGTTTTGAAAGAACGGGTCGTCTTCCTCGCCCAAGGGCGGCAAGAGGTCATCGATGGGATCCACCGGGTTCAGTTGCGACGGGCCCTTCGGCGCTTCGGTGCCCAATAGATCATCCAGGAAATCCCCACCGGGGGCGACATCATCCAACAAGGCCAGCGGGTCCGGCGCATTCTCGGCCCGGCCCGGAGAGAGCGGATCCGCTGCTAAAGGATCGACCGACAGCGGGTCCGGCAGGCCCGCGTCTTGGGTAATTTCAACCGCCAGCTCATAAGAACCAACAGTTAGAACATCGCCGTTGTTGAGCGGCGTCGGCGTCGGCCCCAAGGGCATCTTGCCATAGTTCAGAAAGGTCCCGTTCGAGGAAAGGTCCACGACGGAAACATGGCTGCCATGGTCTTCAATCACGCAGTGATTGCGCGACAAAAGCTGATCTGGATCTGGCAAGACCACATCATTGGTCGCCCCGCGCCCAATCGTCAGGCTCGGACCGCGCAACTCAAGCGGTGCCGAGTCCGAGGGGATGGTGCCGGAAGACTGAAACCGCAACCTCACGCCCATGACAGCTCACCTCCCGAAATGAGGAAGGTGGCAGCTTGCGCAATAGATGTATGACCCTCCGGAGCGGGTATTTTCATGTCGTCGTCTCTCTCATCCGGTCTTCAGGTCGCTTCCGATGCGATTTCAGGTGCATCGGCGGCCTCCTTGGTGCCGACACGGCCATTCCCTCCCCGAGCAATATCCAGCGCTCGGTCGATCAGTATATAGCCATGTTCTTCAAACTTATCAGATAATTGACCCAAGGCCACCATATTCATGGCAAAGGCGGCCGCCTCTGCCGCCCCCGCCGGAGCAGGGTATTGGCGCAGGTCCCCCGGCCCAAGCGTGCCATCGTGATAGGTCACGGCCCAGGCACAATTCACGGTGTCATCATCGACATAGGCGGTGTCGATGGTGATCCGTGCCGCTTGGCGGTTTTCTTCATTCGGCTCAAGCACCCAAGCCTCGGATTTTGCAAGCGAAGGCGGGTCTTTGGGGCTGCGCGGACCGATGTAGTCGCGGGCCGCAAGGCAGGCCCACCACACCCGCTCACGCGGGGGCAACAGAATCCCCATCAAGCGCAACAGGTCGATCATCGCCCGCTTTTCGTAGAGCTCTTTCAGAACCACAGGCGCAGTTGCGCTCACCTCGCAAGTGAGGGGCGTTTTGAGAAGAACCTGCTGCCGCGAGAGAATCTTCGCGACCGGTTCCTTTGGCAGTTTCACCAGATTTTCAAACATATCAGCCATGTCTTCGCGCCTAGTTGATCATGGTGACGCCGCCCTTCAGGGTCAGCATTCCATCGCCCTTGACCGTGGTCAGCGGGGATTTCGCTTCAAGCATACCATCGGCCTCGATCTTGATCATCGGACCGCTGATGGTGACACCGGAGTTGTCGATCTTAATCGAAGAGCCGCCAACCGTCAGGGTGATTTCCATGCCAGCCGAGATCGCAATTTTACCGGCCGACGCTTTGGTGGTGATATTACCAAGGCTGACAGTCTCGGTGTGATCGCCTTTGCTGATTGTCTCAACCAGATCGCCCGCCCCGATCGTGACCTTCACGTCGCCTTTGTCGATGTTCTCTGTCAGGTCGCCCTTCGAGATCGTCATCGTTTTATCGCCGGTTTCGATCGTTTCGGTGTAATCGCCCTCCTTGACGGTTTCGGTCTTATTCCCGGTTTCGACCAATTCGGTTCGATCACCGGTCTTTACCGTCTCAGTCATGTTCTGTTTGATGGTGAGCTCGTATGATTTCTCATCCACCGAGGCGACTTCCTTGTCGATCGCATCGAGGCCAACGGTCATCGACAGGCGGTCCTTCACCAAGGTCTGGTGATACTTCTGCGCCTGTATGCGCATCAGCTCGGAGTCCTTTTTGTCGTCGAACATCAACTCGTTATACCCACCGCCCCCTTTTGAGGAGTTGGTCTTGATGCCAAGTTGGGTCTGGTCGTCAGGGTATTTATAAGGCGGTTTTGTCTCCGAATTATAAAGCATGCCCGTCACGATGGGGCGATCCGGGTTGCCGTCCTCGAACTGCACCACGACTTCCTGGCCGATCCGTGGGACGGCGACCATCCCCCAGTCCTTGCCCGACCAGGGCGTCATGACCCGTACGAAACACGAGGATTTCTCGTCATCCTTGCCATCCCGGTCCCAATGGAACTGGATTTTCACCCGCCCGTGTTCATCGGTCAGGATTTCCTCCCCAGAGGTCCCCACAACGGTCGCGGTTTGGATGCCGGGAACCTCCGGCCAAGGCGTGATCTGAGGTGCGCGAAACTGAATCGTTTTTTCCATCACCGTAAAGGTGTTGGCGTAGCTGTCATGCTCCATTTCCTTTGGGAAATCGAGGTTCATCGGCTTCAAGTCGCGACGCATTTCCTCGTTGGCGTTCTTCTTGTCGTCGTTGGACGTCTTCTTGCTACGGTTTCTCTCGCCAAACTCACTGTCGAGTTTCAGGTAGTGCGTGGCCTCCAGCACCAAGAAGTCCTTGTTGCAATCGCTATCGTCATGCTTGGTCAACTTGAATGTGTAACCGACGCCCAAAGTCCGCAGCGACGAGGCACCGCGAAACTGTTGGTATTTCAGCGCCTCAGCATCCATGCGCGCCCGCGCCATTGAGGACCCGAGCGAGGTATCCTTCCGATAATGGCCTTGGTAGTCATAGACTTCAAAATCTTTGTATTTGTGTTTGCCTTTGGCCTGCGCGTTGGTGCTCTTCAGATCCGCTTGCGGTGTGGTGAAGTCATAGTCGTTGAGAGTGACTTTGCCGGTGGTGATACGCTCAATTTTGCTGAACTCTGCCACGTGCTCCGATCGGCGTCGGTCAGCATCATCGCGAATGTAGAACTCTGGGGTCGCACTTTCCTTAATCGCTGAATGCGCGCTAAGACCATCTGCAAACACGAGTTTTTCCGCCGAATTTTGGCTGGTGTTGCTGTCGAAGAAGTAATAAATTCCTTCGTCTTCCATCAAACGACAGATGAAGTCGTAGTCGGTTTCGCGGTACTGAAGACAGTATTCGCGAGAGGCCAGGGCTGTGGTGGTTTTGTCTGAAAAATCCGACAATCCATGGTCTGACAGAACCGACTTGATGATTTCGAGCGCAGTCATGTTCTGGAACACGCGACAGTTCTGCGCACGGGTGAGCAACCAGAACCACGGGCGCACCTCGGCCACAAATTGCGTGTAGCCATCCTGCAAGCCAAAGTTCTCCACCGACACACAGAGGCCGGAAAACTTTTGCTCATTTCCGGCTTCGGTCAGCACGTGCAGACACATGGTTTGCCCCACCAGATCGTCGAGCGAGACGGCGGAGTTTCGGGATTGGAACTGGATGGTGGTCTCGGTGAGCTTGCTCATTCCTTCGCGCACGATGGCGCGTCGCATCATAAGCCCCTCTACCGAATAAGACCCCGACATCCAAACGACGTCGTTATCATGGGCTTTACTTTCGGTCATGGCTTCTCCTTTCGGTCCCGGGCACCGGCGAGGCGCGCCTCAGCCCTGGGCAAAGAGTTTCGGGTCGCAAAGTCACAGGTCATTCAAAAGTGCCTCAAGATCGGCGTCCATATCGCCGTCAAAATCGGAATCGTCGTCATCACCAAATCCTGCGAGAAGCGCGTCGAGGTCATCGTCCCCACCGTCACTCTCACCGTCAAAATCAAGGTCGAGCCCCAAATCATCGAGGTCGAGATCATCGCTGGCCTCCGCCTCTGGCGCCGCAGCCGCTTTGGCAGGTCGCGGATCAGGCGGCGAAGGCTCGGGCGCCGGTTCCCCCGTCCACGGGCCAAGCAGCATATCGCCGCGCAGCGAATTGAAGGAGGTCAAGCGGATCTCGTCGCGCCCCCGGACAGAGGCGATGGGCATAAAGCCGCGCTCCTTGGCGGCCGCGATCTTATCGAGATCCACGTTCCGTTCGGTGCAGGGCAGCGCGACCTGATCGCCGAAACGGTCCTTCACATAGTGGTAGGGCATGTCGCCCAAGGACATGATCGACCCAAGTTGCAACGAGGCACCATTTTCTTTGAAGGATTTGGCCATCAGGATCGCCGCAAGAACCACGGGATTGCCCCATAGCATACCGCGCAGCCCTTCGGCCTGGGTAAACTCTTCAAAATCAAATGGATCAATCGGCTCGCTCTTGGCGCCATAGGGGCGCCGCAACAAAAAGCGCGGGGTCAGCAAGCCTAGATGCCCGGCTTCCGCCATGCCACTCAGGGTGTCCCACGCCTCCGCCACGATCTTGGGCCGGTCTTCTTTGGCCGTCTCCCAGAATCCCGGTGTGATTGAGGCAAGGAAGGGCGCGTCCACATGGGCCGCCACACGGGCAAAGCGCCCGAGGAGTTCGGCATGGGGTGGCGTTTCCTCAAAGGTGTAGAGACCGATCAGAGCCGAATAGGCCCCCCGCCCCGTCTCGGGGTCCATCGGCCCTTCGGTCAACAGTTTGACAAAGCCACTTTCCGAGAGATCCTCATGCGCGGCGAGGTCTGCAGCCAGTTCCTCGGCGGAAATGTCATAGAGTATGACCTCCAGCGTATCATCGACCTCAACCGAGCGTTGGATCAGGTCCAGCGAACGCCACTGCGCTTCGATAGACTGAAATTCCGGGTGATGCAGGACTAGCCGCATGGCATCCGACAGCGCCTCGTCCACTGCAGCCTGCATCGCCGCAAGGTTGGGATCTGGCAGCGCGCGGATATGCGGGCCCACAACACGGGCGAGCATTTCCTCGATCGGAGAGGCGTTGCGCAGGGCGCCGCTTGTGTCGCCGATCAGCTTTTGGAAATCACTCAGACGCAGATCCGCGGGAACCGCATTGCCGCCCGACCGCGCTTTGGGCGCACGCGCTGGGGTGCCATGTGCCTCTGCCCAAGCCGTAAGCGTCTTCATCGCGTGATCCTTGGTGACGCCGCTTTGCAGCTGCTTGCGCAGCCCGGTCAGCTCCGCAAACAAGGCCACATTGTCAAACAGCTCATCGGGATGCAGGTCATCAAACTCGCCCAGTTTGACAGAGATGCCAGCGCCTTCCTTGCCAATTGGCAGCACTAATTCGGTGGCGAAGCTCTCGATCACATCCTCAAACGTATCTGGATCAAGCACCATGGGCTTGCGGGCCGCGAGCGCATCGCCGGTTTCCAACTGCCCCTTAGCCGCCCGACCGGTGAAATCGCCGAGCACGGCAAGGCGGAAGCGTTTGCGCTCCAGCTTTTGCGGCTCCGGACGATTTGCCGACATCGTGCCATAGGCAAGCTCCGGCTCCTTGGCTTTCGCAGGAGCCTCCGCCGCATCGGCAACATCTACGCCGTCTTCTTCTGCGCCGTCATCGAGGTCGCTCAACAGGCTATCGAGGTCCAGATCATCGCCGCCATCCTCATCCTCGTCCAATCCACCGAGCAAGGCATCCAGATCGCTTAGGTCCGCGTCGTCGGATGTGTCTTCCTCGGCTTCTTCCTCAAGATCCGAAAAAAGCGCATCAATATCGTCCGTCAGGTCTTCTTCGCTGCTGTCCAGCCCGAGGTCCGCAAACAAGTCATTGAGGTCCTCATCAGAGGTTTCAGACCCGCTTTGATCTGCGTTGCTGAGCCCGGCATCACTGTCGAGATCACCCTCTGCACCAATGGCTTCATCCTCGGCATCACCGGCCAGCAGGGCATCCAGATCGCCGTCATCGGTGGACGGCGCGTCTAGCGCGTTATCGCTGTCGCTCGCATCGTCGGTCTCATCCAAGGCGCTCAGGAGACTATCGAGATCTTCGTCCTCTTCTGTCGGCTCATCCAGATCCATCTCTGGATCCGTGGCCGAAGCGCTGAGGTTTTCTTCCGTTGGCTCTTCCAGATCCAAATCACCCAGCAGAGCGTCGAGGTCATCCTCCGGTTCGTCCGGCGTCTCATCGACCGCCTCAATTCCTGCAAGAATGTCCTCTGTGGGGGTCTCTTCCGCGCGTTCAGGAGCATCCAGATCGCCAAGCAGTGCATCAAGGTCCGTCTCTGGCTCTTCCCGAGTGTCCTCAATCGCCTCGATGCCTGCGAGCACATCCTCCGCGCGGGTTTCTTCCGCTGCCTCAGGCAACTCCAGATCACCAATCAAGGCGTCAAGGTCAGCCTCCGGCTCTTCCGGAGCATCCTCAACCGCTTCGATGCCCGCGAGCACATCCTCCGCGCGGGTTTCTTCCTCAGCCTCAGGCACCTCCAGATCGCCAATCAAGGCGTCGAGGTCGGCTTCCTGCTCTTCCGGAGTGTCCTCAACAACCTCGATGCCCGCGAGCACATCCTCTGCGCTGGTTTCTTCCGCTACCTCAGGCACCTTCAAATCGCCGATCAAGGCGTCGAGGTCGGCTTCCGGCTCTTCGGGAGCGTCCTCAACCGCCTCAATGCCCGCGAGCACATCCTCCGCGCTGGTTTCTTCCTCAGCCTCAGGCACATCAAGCTCGCCGATCAGGGCGGTTAGATCGGCCTCAGGCTCTTCAGGGGCGGCGTCCACTGGAGCAATGCTGCTGAGCGCGTCTGCAACAGCCGTATCCTCGTCTTGAGTTTGCGGCTCTGAGCGCGCCAAATCCGCGAGGACGTCCGAATGACTGTCTTCGTCTCCCCCCTCTTCGGGCGTCACAGCAGAGAGGGTTTGAAGCGCATCGGCAACTGCGGTCGAAGGTTCAGCCTCGGTCGATGCTTGCGCGGCCAAGTCAGACAAAACCGTGTTGGACGTGTCCGTTGGCGCATCCTCCGAAACAGAGGCCGTGGCCAGACTGTCGAGGGCCTCGGACAGGCTGTTGTCCGCTTCTGGATCGCTAGGCGCTTCATTGGCCAAAGCCGACAACACCTGCGCTGAAGTGTCCTCAAACGCTTGTTCCGTCGGTGCGTTTTCTTTCAGGCCGGAGAGGATATCGCCTGTGGTGTCTTCGTCGATGGCCTCCTCAGGGGCAGCTTGTGCCAGCGCGCCAAGGATATCCGAGGTCTCAGGACCTTGATCTTCGGTTGGAACGGCAAGGCCGCGTAGGCTGTCCAGAGCGGCGGTCGCCTCCGCCTCGTTGGCGTCGGCGCGCCCTGCGAGAGAAGACAGCAAGGCCGGCGTGCCAAGAACGGTTTCAATCAGGCCCTCCGCGCCGGTTTTTCCATCCATATAGGTCATCAGCTGTTCCAACTGCTGACGCGCCTCAAGCAATGGCCGCAGGGCATCCACCTTTGCGGCGATGGCACCGGGGGTGAAGTCCTTCATGCTCTCGAAGGTGAGGTCCACGGCGAGATTGCCTTCGCCTGTCAGCGTATTGGGCACGGTAAAGGCAGCCCGCGGAGCGATGGCGCGCATCCGCTCGTCGAAATTATCGACGTCAATTTCCAGAAACTTGCGGTCCGCCACTGCGGGCTGCGGGACATTTGACTGCCCCGCCAGATCGCTCATCACCCCCATGACAAAGGGCAACTGGACCTTCTTTTCGGCACCATAAAGCTCCACATCATATTCAATCTGGACACGCGGAGCGCGATTGCGGGCGATGAATTTCTGGGAACTATCCGCCATTATCCCTCTCCCCGCATCGCGCGGACCTCAGCCCGCAGGGCGCGAATTTCGTCATGAAGCTCCATCACATGCGCGTCCACGACATCGGTTTCGCTTTTCACCAGCTCTTGCAGCTTAGAGATTTCCTCTTCGGTTTCAGCTTCCACCGCAGACTGCATGGTGTTCACCAAAAGACCGATGAAGAGGTTCAAAACCGAAAAGGCCGTGACCACGATAAAGGGCACAAAAAAGGCCCAAGCGAAGGGGAAAACCTCCATCACAGGGCGCACAATGCCCATAGACCAGCTTTCCAAGGTCATGATCTGGAACAGCGAATAGAGGGAGCGGCCGAGGGTACCGAACCACTCTGGGAAGGCCGGGCCATACATCAGCGTCGCCATGACAGCGAAGATGTAGAAGACGATGGAGATCATCACGATCACCGCACCCATGCCGGGCAGCGCATCCAACAGCGCCTGAACCACCGCGCGCATTTGCGGAATGACGGACAAGAGGCGCATTGCGCGCAGGACGCGCAAACCGCGCAGCGCCGACAGCCCCTGCCGATCCGGCAAAAGGCCCAAGGCGACGACGATCAAATCAAAGATATTCCAAGCCGACGCAAAGAACCGCAGCCCATAGGCATAAAGCTTCAACGCCAGTTCGATAACGAAGATGGCCAAAACCACCCGATCGATCAGATTGAGCAGATCGCCGAAATGAGCCTGTACCGCCTCAGAAGTGCCTAGCCCAAGCGTAATCGCATTAAAGATGATCACGCCAAGAATGGCGTTTGTCACAGCTGGCCGCTCGATCACAGCCTGCGCCCAAGCACGGCTGCCGAAACTGGGGGTGGCGGTCAATTCTGACACGGCATTCTTCTCCCTAATGGTGCACTCCGCCGCTTTGGACGGTCACCGCGGATGCGGCGGATGAGGCCACCGCCCCGCTGGGGGGCGATCACCGTGTCGTGTGACTGCGGTCAGTCGAAACTGTAGGTGAATTCCCCGTCCGCAACGTCAATCGCGACCTTGCTCACCTCTGCCCCTTCCATGAGGCGGCGCAGGAATTCATTCGAGATATCCGGCAGCATCGAGTTGGTGACAATCGCGTCGATCATGCGGCCACCGCTTTCAAGCTCTTGGCAACGCTCGACAATCGTGTCGACCACCGCATCGGAATAGGTGAAGGGCACACCATGTGCGCTTTCGACCCGTTTCTGGATGCGGCCCAGCTGAAGCTTGGTGATCTCGGCGATCATATCCGGCGACAGCGGGTAATAGGGAATGGTCACCATGCGACCCAACAGCGCCGGCGGGAAGACTTTTAGCAGCGGATCCCGCAGAGCTTTGGCCAACCCTTCGGGATCGGGCAGCAGGTCCGGATCGGAACACATGTCCATCACCATGTCGGAGCCCGCATTGGTGGTCAGCAGGATCAGCGTGTTCTTGAAATCGATGATGCGGCCTTCGCCGTCTTCCATCACGCCTTTGTCAAAGACCTGGAAAAAGATCTCATGCACGTCCGGATGCGCTTTTTCGACCTCGTCCAGCAGGACAACGGAATAGGGCTTGCGGCGCACGGCTTCGGTCAAGACACCGCCCTCGCCATAGCCGACATAGCCCGGAGGTGCGCCTTTGAGGCTGCTGACCGTATGGGCCTCTTGGTATTCGGACATGTTGATGGTGATGACGTTCTGCTCGCCGCCATACATGACCTCGGCAAGCGCCAGAGCGGTCTCGGTCTTACCGACACCTGAGGTGCCCGCAAGCATGAAGACACCGATGGGTTTGTTGGGGTTATCAAGCCCAGCGCGGCTGGTCTGGATGCGTTTTGCGATCATCTTCATCGCGTGATCCTGACCGATGACGCGCTTGGCCAGATGCTCTTCGAGCGTCAGGATGGTCTGGATCTCGTCCTTGACCATGCGGCCCACAGGTATACCGGTCCAATCGCCCACCACCGAGGCCACGGCCTGATGGTCGACGATGGGCAGGATCAGCGGGCGATCACCCTGCAGGGTCTCAAGCTCTGCATTTTTGGCTTTCAATTGCGCCATCAGGTCCGCGCGGGCCTCTTCGGTCAGCGGGCTGTTGCCATCTTCGGTGGCGCCCGTGTCCCCGTCACCCCCAGTGGCACCGGCAGTGTCCACGGGCGCGGCACCCTCTCGGAGCTTGGCGCGCAGGTCGAGGATCTCGTCGACGCAGGCCTTTTCCTTGTCCCACTGAGCAGTCAACGTGGCGAGGCGCTCTTCTTCCGCAAGTTTTGCCGCCGAGACAGCCTCGCGGCGGTCGGTAACCTCATAGCCTGCAGTCTCATCGCGCGCGATGATTTCAAGCTCGGTGGTCAGCGCCTCGATCCGGCGCTGGCTGTCATCGACCTCGGCCGGGACAGCGTGCTGGCTGACCGCGACGCGGGCGCAGGCGGTATCAAGCAAGCTAACGCATTTGTCAGGCAGTTGACGCGCCGGGATATAGCGGGCGGACAGGGAAACAGCGGCTTCGATCCCCTCGTCCAGCACCTGAACGCGGTGGTGTTTTTCCAGCATCGAGGCAATGCCGCGCATCATCAGGATCGCTTTGGGGATCGAGGGTTCCTCGACCTTCACCACCTGGAAGCGGCGGGTCAGGGCCGGGTCTTTCTCGATGTATTTCTTATATTCCGCCCAAGTGGTCGCACCGATGGTGCGCAGGGTGCCGCGCGCCAGCGCAGGTTTCAGCAGGTTCGCCGCATCGCCCGTCCCGGCCGCGCCGCCTGCCCCGACCAGCGTGTGGGTTTCGTCCACAAACATCACGATGGGGGTCGGGCTGGCTTGCACCTCGTCAATCACCTGACGCAGGCGGTTTTCAAACTCGCCCTTCATGCTGGCACCGGCCTGCAAGAGGCCCACGTCCAACACGAGCAAGCGCACATCCTGCAAGGCGGGAGGGACGTCACCGCGCGCGATCCGCAGGGCAAAGCCCTCGACCACGGCGGTTTTACCTACGCCAGCCTCACCCGTCAGGATCGGGTTATTCTGACGACGGCGCATCAGGATATCGACGATCTGTCGGATTTCCTCGTCGCGACCCACAATCGGATCAATCTCACCCGCCTTGGCCTGAGCCGTCAGATCGGTACAGAATTGCTCCAGCGCCTCGCCCTTGCCCATGGCACCCGGTGCCATGGCACCAGAGGCCTCGCCTGGCTCGGCTCCGCCGCCCACTTGGCTGCCGTCCATCGCCGCCAGACGTTCCTCCGGCGAGCCATCCGTGGCGTCATTGAAATTATCCGCCAGATCATCCGGTTTCACCCGCGCCAGTTCCGGCGACATGGTGGAGAGGATATTGCGCAGGGCGGGCGTCTTCAGCATGCCCAACAGGAGGTGCCCCGACCGCACTTGGCTTGCAGAGTAGAGCAGCGAACCCCAGACCCAGCCACGCTCCATCGCGTCCATCAGGTGATCGGACAAATCGGAAATGGTCGACGCGCCGCGCGGCAGCTGATCCAGCGCCCGTGTCAGCTCCGCAGCGATTTTCCCCGTATCGAGATCGTAATGCGCGATGATGCGGTGAATGTCGCTGTCCTGCTGCGCCAAGAGCTGATGCAGCCAGTGGACCAGCTCCACATAGGGGTTCCCCCGCATCTTACAGAAGACTGTCGCGCTTTCGACGGCCTGATATCCCAGTTTGTTGAGCTTGCCAAACAAGGCCACACGGCTGATTTCGGTCATATCAGGTCCTTCCCCCAATCGATGTCACTGTCGAAGTCTGATCCCCAGCCGCTTGGCTCGCGGGGTACAGGTACAAATCACTTGCGTCCGGGCGTTGCGCCTCCGGGTCCGGACGGGTCCCGGTCCAACTGGTGTGGCCAAGGCGCGTGGTGCCGCCCAGACTGGCGCGCGGCACCTCATCCCCATGAAGGATAAGGTTCACGTCCCAATCGAGGCAATCGCCCACATAAGAGCGCACAACGGCCCGCACACGGGCGAGGCTCTGACCTCCGGGTAAGAGCCTTTCGTAATCTTTCAGTGAAAGCGGTCCGATCCGCAGTCGGAATTTTGCGGAGCGGCTCCAAACTTTCTCGCCAATGGAGGTGGTCTGGCCAAGCGCCCCCATGCCCAGCTGCCACCGGTCGTCCGGTTCCAGATCGAGCCAAGAGCCGATGAATTCTTCCAGACGAACCGGCACGCCGAGGAAAGATGACAAGATCGACACCAGCCCTTCTGGATTGCGGGCCTGCTGACCGAGATGTCCGGCATAATGCAGCCGCGCCATATCCGGCATCGCGTCCCGGTTCTGGAGATGGTCGCCGTGATACCCCGAAAGGGCCGCAACTTTGCGAGCCATTGGATCATCGCCACGATCAAAGCTCACCGCGGGCGAGCCTTGGGTCCATGCGCGGTACAGAAGGCTCATCATGCGGTGAGTGAGCATATCCGCAAAAGCGACCATCGTGGGGTCACGATGGTTGCGTTTCCGGTCGCGGGCATATTCGGTCAGGTGCAGAGGCAGCGGACCGGAGGGCCCAAAGAGACCAAAGAACCGGTTGGTCAGGCGCGCGGGGGCTTCCGCCGTGGACGGTTTGAAATCCGCGATGGTCGAGGGCGGGAAGGCGAGTTCCGCCTCTTGCCCCAGACGCAAGGCGTCCTGACGGGGCCGACGGCTTTCGCCCAGTCGGGGATGATCTGCAAAATGCGCCTCAAGCACCCTCAGCGCCTGAAACAGGTGGTGTTCCTGCGGCGCTGCGACGAGGTCGTCGAATAAGGTCTTGTCAGATCCGGTCACAGAATGCGGCCCAGACCCCTCTCTGGTCGCCATCGGGCAATTTCCCCGCGTTTCTCGGTAGTTAGAACGGTTTCAGTAAAAGAGTTGATGCTGGCATAGCCGCGGAAAAACCGCTCCAATACCGCGCCAAGCGCATAGATATTCGTGCCTTCAAAATAGCTCTCGTCAAAGCCCAAAGAGACCTCGATGCCGCGTACCGCTGTCGACAGAACCTCGTCACTCATGCGGCGCACGATGGGGCGGGTCGAGACGGAGAGGATGCCCTCGAGCTGTTTTTCGGTCACTCGGTTGCCCAAGGGCGCATAAAGGCCGATCAACTCGCGCAGCGCCGCTGCGGACTGGCCACGGTCGCTTTCGGCGATGGACATGTAGTTGAGGCTGAGGTGAGAAATCAGCCGCCAAGCGGTATCCCCCTGCGCCAAGGTCGGATTGGGTCGAGTCGGCGACAGCGGGAGCGTGATCTTTTTCACCGGGCCGCCTTCAGGCAGGTAAAATACATCCTCATTGCCCGTCGCGAGAAGCATCGGCAAATCGCGGTTGGTACACAGGGCGGTGACTGCCAACTGCTCAAGGCTCGCGCGATAGGGCGCCTGCGCCCGATCGACGAGCGTCAGATAGACCTCGGAGCCAAGATAGGAGGAGCGCACACCGCGCAACCGCTCTTTTTCCGACCGCTGCCGCATCTTGCGCTTGATGGTGTAATAGGCCGGGTGCCCTTCGCCTGCGGCCGTCAGATCCGTGGCGGAGTAGAAAGGACGAAAATCGACGTCGTCCTCCCCCTCGCCACTGATCCCGGTGACGGACTTCAGGGCGTAGATTTCGAAATCGAGCCCCGCCGTGCGGTTTGGGATCACGTGATGTTCAGTCTCTCGGCTCAGCACCCGGACCCGGTCACAGCGTTTCTCAAAGAGGTTCACCGCGGGAACGGCATGCGGCTCAAAGGCCTCCGGCACCACGATCGGCTCGATGTTTTTCATCCCCTCTTTCAAGAGGAAATAGAGATCCACATCCGCGCCTTTTGCGGATCGCAGGGCCTCTTGAATGCCCACCAACTCGACAAAGCGAAAACGCTCGGGCATGGCGAAATATTCTTGCAGCAGGCGGTAGCCGTCGAACACCCGACGGGGGACCGGCAGCAAGGCTTCCTCGGGGCTAAACCCCTTTTGGCGGACTTTGGCGCCACGCATTGGCAATTGCCAATCGTCGCGACGATCCGTGCTGCGACCAACGATGCCAGTGACCTGAGTGCACAGCAGTTCCAGCAACGGCCAGGAATTCCCCGAGGCATTGGCAAGGAACAGGCTCAGGCTGTTCATATCAAGCTCGCGGATCGGCTCGCCATCCTTGCGCCGCAGGCGCAGGCGCACAGCCGCGCGGGCGTCATAGCCTTGGGCCACCCCAGCCGCCACCAACTCGCCACGGCCATCGATGTATTGCGCTTCGGCGATCTCAATCGGCCAAAGCGTCAGGTCGGCGGCCGTGCTGAATTCAACCGCAGTCTGGATGCCATCCGTCAGGCTCGACCGAAGTTTGGTGCCACGCGCTAGCTTGTAGCCTGCCTTCACCGCAGAATTCGCGATATCAGGCTCAAACCGCGCGATCATCATCGACGGCGTCGGCGCCAGATAATGCGGGTAGACGATTTCGAGCAGGTTGGACGTGAAGTTGGGATATTGCAGTTGAAGTTCCAACTGCACCCGCGCGGACAGGAAGGCGACCCCTTCCAGCAGGCGCTCCACATAAGGGTCAAGAACCTCGACCCCCTCCATACCAAGGCGGGACGCGATCTTGGGATAGGCGGCGGCAAACTCCGCGCCCATATCGCGCAGGTAGTTCAGCTCGGTTTCGTAATGTTCAAGAAGCCTAGTATCCACGTCTACCTCCGCTCCATCTCGATCTCACCAGTGGTCAGATCGACTTTTGATCGCAGGTAGAGTTCCAAGGGCATCGGCTGCGCCCACATATCGGCGCGAATTTCCAACGCAACAGTCATTTGCGTGGTGTCATCCGCATCAACAAGCGCGACATCCACAGACCCGTCGATGATCCGTGGTTCATAGGTCTGAATGGCCGAGCGGATGGAATCGCGGATTTCGCGCATCTTTTCCTTCGCGGTGAATTCGCCCGTCACCTCGTGCAACCCGTAGTTCAACACGGATTTCGCAACCGAGGGAAAACGGTCTTCGTCGATGTGAGAGGCGCCATTTTGCGTGTTCAACAGCCAAGACAGATCGCGCTGGATGATCTCGCGCAGACGCACGATGTCGATCACCCGAGAGTCGCGGCTCTCCTTCCGCTCGCTGGGCGCATCATCCTTGAGCCGGTCCAAAAGAGACGGCTGCAGGCGCTCGGCGAGGGTTTTATCAGCCATCGCCGCCCGCGCCTCCGTCCATCTTCAACAGACGCAGGTCCATCAGGGCGACGTCTTCTTGATCGGTGGTCAGAACACGCTGGCCTTGGCCGATAAAGGTCTCCGCCCCCGCATCGATCCAATCCGTCGCGCGGGCCAGAGCCGTCAGCCCGCCTACCTCCGCCGCGCCGGGATATCGGGTGGGCACCAGAACGGCCAGCGCGCCGCCATCCTTGGGCGTCAATGTGCCCGCCATCCAGACCGCATCGCGCAGGTCCGAAGGTTCTTCCAGCTCCAGCGTGTCGATCTTGGAAAAGGGCATCCAGAAGTATCGGCCGTTGACGATCACCTCGAGCACAGGACCCAAGCGCATGTCAGCATCGGCGATCCATTCAAACCGAGTGCCATTCAGCTCGCCAGAAGAGGCCGGAGCAGCGTCAAAGGCTTTGGCACGAATTTCGGCGGCTTTGTCCGCTTGCCCTGCAGCCAAGGCCTTTTGCGACTGGATCAACAGGGCCAGCCATTCTTCCGGCTCGCCAAAGATCAACGGATCATTTTCGCCTTTAAAGACCTTATCGCGGTACACTTCGCAGATGATGGCCTCGCGGTAGGCCTGCGCCATGGTGGTCGCGGCCTGATCCATATCGGCAGAGAGTTTCAGCTGGGTCACAGCACGTTTCCAGTCGCCCAGAACGCAGAGCAGTTGGAACAGGAAAATCCGATGCTTGGCATTGGACGGGTCCTTGCGGACCACATCTTGCAAGGCGACAAGCGCCGCTGCCGGATCGCCAGCCTTCAGATGCTCTTGTGCTGTCATGGACACGACGCGCTTCCCCCTGAAATCTTATAAGAAATTTATTGTTAGTGGTCCCGGGCGCGCAGACGCCCGGGACGAAATCAGAACACCAATCGTGTAGATTATTCGACCTGACCGGTCTGAACGTTCCACTTGAAGGTGTTTTCCGTCTTGAGCTTGGCAGTCTTCTGGTCGGTCGACTTGTACTCATGCTCAATCGCGGCATAGGCCATGGTCCAGGTCTCTTCCGGGATACCGTCTTCGGAACCGGAAACCGAATAGCTGTCGATCACCACATCCTTGAGGGTCCAGATGGAGTAGGCTTCGAGACCGGCAGAGGCGCTTTCACCCGAGCGGCACATGTGCAGCTTGATTTCCGGGCGAATGGTGCCGTTGGCAACGGAGGTTGCCAGCTTGTTGGACGCGATGCCCATCTGCGAGGTCACTTCGACCTTGCCGAAGTTGGAGTTCGCGTGACCACGCTGGGTAGAGCCGAGATCGGACATTTCGACGGCGCGCTCGACATTCCAGCTCAGCGACTGGATCACGATCCACTTGTCGTGGCCCTTCTCGGTGGCGTCGCCGGGGATGTCAGAGATATTAACGAACATGTTCGCAGCCATTGTTCATTCCTTTCAGATCAGATGTTTTTCGAGTTCGAAGTTGTTTTCGAGTGAAGATGAAATGCGCGACCTAAAATCAGCCCTTCTCGGAGGGCAGTTTGGAAACCAGTCTCAAAGACACTGACAGGCCTTCCAGTTGGTAGTGAGGCCGCAAGAAGAACTTCGAGCTGTAGTAGCCCGGGTTTCCTTCGACCTCTTCGACAACCACCTCGGCCGAAGCAAGCGGCTTGCGCGCTTTCTCAGACTCGGAGGAGATGTCGGCATTGAAATCAACGTAATTGTTGATCCAATCCTGTAGCCAGGACTCCATGTCCTGACGGCTCTTGAAGGAGCCAACCTTGTCGCGGACCATACACTTCAGATAGTGCGCAAAGCGGCAGGTCGCGAAGAGATACGGCAGACGGGCCCCGAGGTTCGCGTTCGCGGTTGCATCGGGATCGTCGTATTCGGCGGGCTTGTGCAGGGACTGCGCGCCGATGAATGTTGCCACATCCGTGTTTTTGCGGTGGATCAGCGGCATCATGCCGTTCTTTGCCAGCTCAGCTTCGCGACGATCGTCGATCGCGATTTCGGTCGGGCATTTCTGATCCACACCACCATCGGTGGTCGGGAAGGTGTGAGAGGGCAGACCCTCCAGCGTACCGCCACTTTCAACGCCGCGAATACGGGAACACCAGCCATAGGCCTTGAAAGAACGGGTGATGTTCACAGCCATGCCATAGGCCGCGTTGACCCAGGCGTATTTGTTGCTGTCTGCACCCTCGGTGTCTTCTTCAAAGGCGAATTCTTCGATCGGATCGGTTTTCGACCCATAGGGCAGACGACCCAAGAAGCGCGGCATCGCGAGGCCAACATATTTAGCATCTTCGCTGTCACGCAGAGAGCGCCAAGCCGCATATTCCGGTGTCTGGAAGATCTTGGTCAGGTCGCGCGGGTTCGACAGTTCCGACCAGCTGTCCATCTGGAACAGCGTCGGTTTCGCACCGGTGATCAGAGGCGCATGGGCCGCTGCGGCGATCTTCGACATTTCACCCAGCAGCTCGATGTCCGGCGGGGAGTGGTCAAAGTGGAAGTCCGCAACAAGGCTGCCATAGGGCTCGCCCCCGAGCTGCGAGAACTCTTCGGTGTAGATTTTCTTGAAGATCGGCGATTGGTCCCAGGCGGTGCCTTTGAACTTTTTCAGCGTCTTCGACAGCTCTTTTTTGGAGACCGGCATGACCCGGATCTTCAGCATCTCGTCGGTCTCGGTGTTGTTCACCAAGTAATGCAGACCGCGCCAAGCGCTTTCGAGCTGTTGGAAGTCTTCGTTGTGCAGGATCTGGTTGACCTGCTCCGTAAGCTTCTTGTCGATCTCGGCCACGATGCTCTCGATCGAGCGCAGCGCGTCGTCAGAGATCAGCGCAGAGTTGGCCAGCGCTTGCTCGGCCAGCGTCTTAACGGCGCTCTCAACGGCGGTTTTTGCCTGATCCGACTTCGGCCGGAATTCTTTTTGAAGCAGGCTTGCAAACTCGCTGGAACCAAAGGCAGAGGCGCCAGCGGCGGCTTCGGTCTGAAGGTCTTGTTCAGCCATTTTTGTCCCTCCCTTAAATCTTATTCGCCAGCGTCGTCAGCGCCACCGGGGGCAGGCTGAGCAGCCAAAGTTTTCAAAAGAGACGGATCCTGAATGATCTTGGAAATCAGATCCTCGGCGCCCGTCTTGCCGTCCATATATGTCATAAGATTGGAAAGCTGGGTCCGCGCTTCAAGTAGTTCGCGCAAAGGTTCTACTTTTGCGGCGATGGCGGCCGGCTTGAAGTCATCCATGCTCTCAAAGGTGATATCCACCGCCAAATTCCCTTCACCTGTCAGGGTGTTAGGTACAGTGAACGCAGCGCGCGGCGCCATGGATTTCATCCGGTCGTCGAAATTATCTACATCAATTTCGAGGAATTTACGGTCAGCAATCGCCGGCTGTTCGACCTCGGACTTGCCGACGAGGTCGCTCATCACGCCCATGACGAAGGGCAATTGCACCTTCTTCTCGGCGCCGTAGAGCTCTACGTCGTATTCAATTTGAACGCGCGGCGCACGATTGCGCGCAATGAACTTCTGTGAACTGTCTGCCATCTAGGCCTCCTCGCTCGTGTCTTCTTTTACGACGCAGGAACGAGGTTCCGTCGCGCCAAATCGAAAAATTTTGCCAATCAATCGTCTTCTTCGATGCCACCAACCAGGTGAACATTTTCCAAACCGCGCGGCGCCATATCGTTGATGATGGTCAGGAAGTCAGCCCCGACCAAACGCTTGGCGCGTTCCAGAAGCAGCGGAACCGGGCTCGAGGGCTCCTCCCGCCGGTAATAGGCGATGATGCGGTCAATCGTATTGGCCACATCCGTGGGTGAGTTGATCGCCCCGGGCACACCACCCGCAGCGGGCCGAGCGCCTCCAGAAGAAGGCGCGGGACTATCACCTGCGTCCTCTTCAGACTCGGAAGATTCTGCGGCGGTGTCTTCCATGCTACCATAACTACGCATTTTTTGCGCCATTTGCCGCAATAGCTTGAGCAAGGGATCAAGCTCAGGCCCCTGCCCCGGCACATGCTCGTCAAATGCACCGGAAATCGCTCGAATGTTCTCGGCAATCTTTTCCAGTGCTTCCAGACGCGCGCTCAGGACAGCTTCGTCGGTGTCTTGAAAGGCAGCCCCAACAGTTGCGGTGTCCGGAAGATGGTCCATGCCAGCGGGCGCAGAGATCACACCCTCGGCGATTTCGATGTCGCGCATGGAAAAACGGCCAAAGCCGCGACTGTCCGTCAGCGGCGCCCGTCGCAAGGAGCGATACAATGGAGAGGGACCACCCATCCCGTCGGGCTGGCCGCACATGTCCTGCACCGCATTGACCCGCATGGTCGGATCGCCATCATCCTCGTCAAGCATCGGGTGACAGGTCTCCCAATACTCCTCCAGCATGCCGCGCATCAGCTCGGTGGTTTGGGTAAGGCCAGTCACACCTTCGGAGTGAAGAATCGCGTCAGACAAAAAAACGGCGGCGCGCAAATCATGCGCGCGTTCCAGAACGGTCAGGGCCTTGGATTGGACTTCGCGATAGTCGGGATCGGTGGCAGGCGTAACTTGATCGCCAATTACGGTTTCTTCACCGGGCTGAGCCGCGAGTTCCATTTCTGTGAAGTCCGGATCATACTCCGGATCCGATCCACTGGGAGACTCCTCCCCCTTGGACTGCAACAGGATGGTGACATCCATTTGCTCTAACCCCCGTCGACATAGCGTTTTTTGTTCTACACGGAATAGTGGAACATTCCCCCGCCTGCCGCAACGAATAATACCGCGCAACAAAACAATAACTTGACCTAAAGTGAGCCTTATCGAATTCTTCTTGTCAATTGTTTTGCAACATTGAGGGAGGAGCCGCATGAAGCCGACGCGCATCGAGGGCAGCGACATCCGTCAGTTTGTGCGCGAAGGTGCCAAGCGCAGAACCAGTTTTGCCTTTTGTATAGATGGCAAAAATGACCCTCTTCTGATGGTTCAACCGGGCAACAAACCTGAACAATTGCGCCCGCATCTCAAGCAGGAAGGCGGCAAGGCTCCCATGGCCTGGGGCACCTATGTGGTGCGCTCGGACGAGATGGAAATGACCTGCGAACAGGCCCCCGCCAAGATGATCACCGCGCTGAAGCGTTTCCTGAAGGCGAACAATCCTAAGGTGAACGTGATATTCCGCGACGACGGCGGCAATGTGCTCGACTCGCTGAAGCCCGAAAAACCTAAAAATGAAGATGGTGTCACGACACTGGACGAGGTGAACACCACCGGGGTCGATCCAAAGCTGGTGAAGCCGCTTCTTGTCCGTGCCAAGCGGATCAAACCGAGAATCACCCGCGCTCCGGGTCCATTGGAGCGTAAATTGAAACGGGGGCTGTCAAAGGCGCTCGCCTGCATCAATGACGGACGCCTCGAAGAGGCTCAGACCTTGATCACGGTCATCGAGCAAGCTGTCGCACGCATCGGGGCGGATCGCGAAGATGCGGATGCCAGCATGAAACGCGCAGATCGCGAGGGGCGCAAACGGACGCTTGGCGCTGACATCCAGCGCGCCAAACGGCTGCGCGCCTCGATCACCCGCGCCCCCGGGGCAAAGCGCAACACGTTGGACAAAGCCGTGCATATCGCCGCCCGCCTGTTGAAACAGCGGGACTTTGACAAAGCGCGCGTGGTCATGGACCGGATCGAAAAGGCGCTCGGCGCCATCGTCTGAGCACAGATTGAGACAAATTTCAGTATAGGAGACGCCGCATGAAATCCTTCCTCACCCCCCTTCTGCTGGCGACTTCTGTTGCCTTTGCCGCACCGAGCTTCGCTGCCGAGGGGCGCCTCGGGGTAGAGCTGAACAAGACCGAAGAGATCGAGGGTGGTGGGTGTCGCGCCTTCTTCCTGTTTCGCAACGAAACCGGCAAGAGTTTTTCAGGATTCGAAATGTCACTCGCAGTTCTCGACAGCCAAGGGATCATTGATCGGCTTCTTTCGATTGACGCCGCACCGCTGCCGGTCGCCCGGACAACGCTCAAACTGTTTGAGATCCCCGATCTCAGTTGCGGCAATATCTCCGAAGTTCTGCTGCATGACATGACCGCCTGCCAGCCCCAGAACGAAGAGGAGATGGACTGCTTTGGCATTCTTGATCTGACTTCGCGCAGCGCCACCCAATTGGTGAAGTAACTCATGGGCGATCTCTTCGAAACCGTCGGCAGCGGCGGCCCAATCCTGCTGGTTTTGGCACTCCTGTCGGTCGTGTCTCTCACCCTCATCGTGATGAAATGGCTGGAATTGCGGTCCGTTCTCTCTGGCGAAGAAGGTCGGTCCTCCGCCCTGTCTCTTTGGACCAAAAGCAAACAGGCCGAAGCCCAAAAGGCCGTGGGAGAGGCCAGTCCCGCCGACCGTCTTTTGACATTCTCGATGAAGGGACTGGTCAGCGGCTTGCCCCCGGCCTTGCTTCAGTCAGAGATTGAACGGCGGGGCAGCGAGGAACTATCCGCCCTAAACCGCCGCATCCGCTTTCTGGAACTGACAGCGATGGTGTCGCCGCTGCTCGGCCTCCTTGGCACCGTTTTGGGCATGATCCAAAGCTTCCAAGAGTTGGAATTGGCGGAAGGTGCTGCCAATGCGTCCATCTTGGCGGGCGGTATTTGGCAGGCCTTGCTGACCACGGCGGCAGGTCTGTTGGTCGCCATTCCTGCCGCCTTGGCCGCAGGGCTGTTTTCGGCCCGGATCGAACGCTGTGCCCAGACAATCGAAAGCGCGGTGGGGCGGTTGATGTTGGCGGATGAGGTCGCACGCAGCACGAAAGCGCCTCCCTCGGCGTAGTCATGAGGCCTGCGATGAGATTGACTCGACCAGCAAAGCGACCTGCCCTGATTTCTCTGGTGCCGATGATCGACGTGTTGTTGATCTTGCTGGTCTTTTTCATGGTCACATCGACTTATCTGAACCTTGATATGATCCCCGCGCGCAGCCCGGAGACTGCAAGTGCCGCGCCAGCGCCAACAGAGGCCACAAATGCGCCGAGCGTGATGATCCGTTTGGGCGCTGACGGTGTGCCGACATTACGCGGCCGCGCGCTCGGCTGGGAGGAACTCAAGCAAGAATTGGCAGGGCAACTTGCCCAAGAGCCGCTGACCCAAGTTCTGATCCTGCCGTCGGGTGCGGCAGAAACGCAGGCCTTGATCTCCGCCTTGGATGTCGCCACCGAAGTGGGTGTGCAGCGGTTGCGTGTGGTCCGGTTGGAGGGGCTGCCATGAGGCTCTCCCGACCAAAATCCGGCTCCATCGGGGAGCCGATCACCGCACTGATTGATGTGGTCTTCTTTCTTCTCGTGTTTTTCATGCTGATTGGGCGCATGGATGCGACTTCTCCGTTTGAGGTCGCTCCGCCCGAGGCGCGCACCGGGCAAGACCTCCCGGCGGGTGGCCTCACCGTATCGATGGCCGCGGATGGCGCGCTTGCTTTGGACGGGGTGCGGATGACAACAGCAGAGCTTGACGCCGCGCTGGAAAACGCCGTCTCGCCCGCGCCGCCCCGGCTTCGGATCAATGCGCATCGTCATGCGCAGGTGCGCAATCTCCTGCCGCTGATCGCCCGGGCGGAGGGTATGGGGTATGCCGACATTGCCTTGATCGTCACGCCCCCGAGCCAGTCCACCCCAAAAGGGGAGAGCGAATGAGCGACGCTGCCTTTGATGCGCGCCCTTCGGTGGCGGATTGGGGGCTGGGGCTGATCGGCTCCTTGCTGGCCAATGGGGCGCTCATCGCCGTCGTTATGTGGAGTTTGCACCCTCAACCAATGCGCGATCAGGACACCGCAGAAGCAGAGCTGCAGGTCACTTCGCAGGCCATTCCGCGCAGTCAGGCCCAGGTCGCAGACCCAAGCAGCGAGGCATTGGAAGAGAGCGACGTAAAGGCGAGTGCCTTGCAAGATGCGCCAGTTCCGCGGAGCAATGCCGCCCCCGTCGCCCCCCCTGCACAAAATGTTTCGGCGGCAACGCCCCGCACCAACAGGGTCGCAGCCAAACTGCCACCCACGACTGTGGCGGAGCCGCAAACAGGCAGGGCGGAGCCTCTCTCCGCCGCCTCTGCACCGCTGACCCGACTGGCGACGAGTCAAGCCACCCCGGATCCGCTGGACAGCGCTCCGCTGGAAGATACGCCCCTCGCGCAGGCCAATGCGCCCTTGACCGCCCTCCCCGCCGCACTGCCCTCCTCATCTGATGTCATCCTCGCTCAGCCAAAGTCCAACACTGTGACATCCACGGCACCGGCGACGACAGCGCTCGCGTCACAACCGGCGGACAGCACGGTCGCAGCCTCGCGCGTTCCGCCCCCCGATGATCAGCTGGCAAGTACGGCCCCTGCGGCAGACCGCATCCGTGCAGACCTCGTCTTCCCCGGAGGGCGGAGCAAAGATGTGGATCCCCAATCTCTCGCCGCCTTTGAGCAGTTCCTTGATCCCGGCCAAAACGGGCAGGTGCTGCGCGACGGGCTGTCAGGTCTGCTCGCCAGCATTCCTTGCGCGCGGGTGCAGCTGTCCTTCGACCCCGACAGCGCCACTCTGACACTGGGGGGGCATCTGCCGGAAAACAGTCTGCGCAGCCCGATCCTCACCGCCTTGGCACAGGAGATGGGGCAGGACATTCAACTGGCGGACAACATGCAACTTCTTCCCCGCCCGCAATGTGGGGCCCTCAGCGGGATCGCAGAGGTTGGCCTGCCGCAAAGTACGGATCAGATCACCAATCCATTGCTGATTGGAGAGGACGCACAGGCCCGCGTTCTGAGTTATTCCGGCGGCGAGCAGCTCTTCTTTGACCTCACCGCGCCGGATTATCCAGCCTTTGTCTATGTCGACTACTTTGACGCAGGCGGCATGGTGCTGCATCTCACCCCGAATGAGCTCATCTCGTTGCAAGAGAGCGCCCCGAAGTCCTTGCTGCGCGTCGGCGCCAAAGACAGCGCAGAGCCGGGCCTTCTGATCACGGTCGGGCCGCCTTACGGGCAGGAAATCGCAGTGGCCTTTGCCGCCTCACATCCCTTGTTCGACCAAGCCAAGCCGCGCCCGCTGCAAGAGCCCGCAGCCCCCTATCTGGCGGAGCTGAAGGCGGCGGTCACGACTGCGCGCTCAGAGAATGCGGACTTTAAGGGGGAATGGGTCTACTTCCTGATCAAGACCCAAGCGCCGTAAGCCAACGGACCGCCTATTGGCAGTCGCCATCCGCCCAACTGCGCAGCGCTTGCTTCATCACACCGCCAAACGGGTGCTGTTTGGACAGGGACCGTTGCAAGTCCGCCGTCAGGTAGGTTTTCGCTTGGGTGCACAGGGCGTCGCGCGTCCAGTTGTGACAGCTCGAACAGGTTTGGGTTTTCCAATATTCCTCGGGCAGACCCGCAACCGGTGGGAACATCGGAGACTGGTGAACAAGCTCTTCCAAGGAGAAGCCATTCACCTGTTCTAGGTTGGATTGCAGCGGGCTTTGGAACCCGATGTTGGCCGTTTCGATCTGCTGCGTCAGCGGGGCATCCATCAGGCTGGCGATAATACTGGGGGCCGCAGCAAGGTCGGTGTCCTGTCCACTGTTGCCCCGACGCGCGGCCAGTTCGACCTCCGCCAGTTCAACGTAGCGCCCATTCGGAAAGGCCTCGATATAGGCCTCCAGCTCCGCCGTTCCGGTGGAGTTATGGGCCGCTTCGAAAATCGCAGTCTCGTCGGACACATCATGCCCTTGATGCGCAGCTTGCGCGCCATGGGAGATCTCTTCGAGCAGGGCACGGGCATCTGCGGCATAGGGGCTTTTGCCATAAGAGCGCAGGAACAGCATGATTTGCACCGCGTCTCGGCTTTCGCGCGCCATGCTCCACAACTCGCGCTCCGCAATGGCGGCATCTGACCCCTCGTCGTCATCGTCCTCTTGCGTATTGAACACAAAATCACTGACGAGCGAGGAACTGTCCCAAGGGGTTTGGCGCCCTTCGGTTTCATCCAGAACGGAGCGACGGACCTGCTTCAACACTTGTTCAATGGGTTGATTGGGCGCCATGATTTCACGCGCCAGCGCGGTGGTGAAGGGGCTGTTGCCGCCCTCGCCATCCAGCGCAACAGCGCCAGGTGCGGTGGCATAGGCCAAATAGGTGCCCGTTGGCGCCTGCATCTCTGCCAGACCGTTGTCGTTGAGTTCCGCCACGCTGAGGAAAGGGTTATTGCGGCAGGCATCAAGGATCACGATGTTCGTTGCGTTGCGCGCAGACGCCATCTGCCGCAGCACAGATTGCGCCTCGACCGCCACAAGGTCGAGATCCGCCGCGTCGCTCAGGGCGACATCCACCGGCAAGAGGTAGTTGTTGCCAAAGCTCTGCACCCCGTGACCTGCATAGTAGAACAGACCCACCGCATCCTCGTCCTCGGCGCGCAGCGTGCGTCCGAACTGTGCGATGGCGCGCTTCATTTCGATCTGGCTGGCGTCGATCAGCAGCGTCACTTCGAAATCAAGCTCGTCCAATGCCTCTGCGATCAATGTCGCGTCTCGCACCGGATTATCCAGAGAGGTGACAGACCCATAGGCCGAGTTGCCCACCACAAGCGCCAAGCGCTCGGAGGCCAGCGCAGAATGCGCGGCCAGCAGGCAAAATGCACCGCAGATCAGCGCATAAAAATGTCTCAGGATCGGTCCAGGTCTTCTCACGGGGATCATCCAATTTGGTTCTTTCGCCGACCACGGCAGGCGGTCTTTGATCGCCACTGTCGCATTCAGTTTCGCCAATTTTATGGCACGATCTTCTCAACCAGTAATTTACATGTATTTGCAATTCGATACCACAGGTCGAACAACCGCCGGTTTTTTGACAAACTACAGATGTAGTTGTGCCTAGACGCCACAGCCAAGGCCCTATTGACCCGAAGGACTCTCAGGATGTTGAAAAGACTTTACCTACTGTTTTTACTGTATTTTTTAACCACTCCTGCGATCATCTTCGCCAACCCGTTTGAAGGCGGGTGGCATCTGCGGTCAGAAGAGTCGACTATAGGATTCCTGTCCGTCAAAAAGGGGACGATCGCGGAATACAGTGGATTTGCCACATTTTCCGGCCAAATCGACCCCTTTGGCAGCGCTGAAATCGCCATCGCGCTCGATTCTGTCGACACGAAGATCGATCTGCGGAACGTGCGGATGCGGTTCTTGTTCTTTGAAACCTTCAAACATAGCGAAGCGCGGGTCACGGCGAAGATCGCTCCGGAACAGATCGCTGATCTGCCCGAACATGCGCGTAAGATCATTGACCTAAGCTTCACGGTCATGCTGCACGGGGTGGAGGCGCAAGTGACGGCTCCGGTCGCAGTAACCCTGCTCGATGCAGATCATGTGAATGTCTCCACCGTGCAGCCGATCATCCTGTCGCTGGCGGATTTTGACCTTCTCGCTGGGCTTGCCAAGCTGGAAGAGGCCGCGAGCGTCACCATCACCCCGGTTGGGATTGTCACCGTCGATCTGAATTTCCAACGTAACGGGTCCAGCGGCACTGTCGCGCCTGCTCCGGTTGTGGTCTCGGGGAAATCCACCGCCCTTGAAAGCTCCGGCACGTTCAATCGCGACGAATGCATTGGCCGGTTTGAAATCCTGTCCCAAAGCCGCAGCCTGAATTTCCCGCCGAACACGGCTGAGATCACGGCGGATGCCAGCGCCTTCCTCGACACGCTGGCTGATGTCGTGAACCGCTGCCCGGATCTGAAAATCGAAGTGGGCGGCCACACGGATGCTTGGGGCAAAGCCGCGTGGAACCAAGAGTTAAGCCGCAAACGTGCGGTGGCGGTGGCCAAATATCTGATCGCTCAAGGCGCGAAACAAAGCCGTCTGGTGGCGGTCGGCTATGGTGAAACCTCGCCCTTGGTCGACAACAACACGCTCGAGAACCGCGCCAAGAACCGGCGTATCGAGTTCAAAGTGCTGAACTGAAAAACCGCCCTGCCCCCCCTTGGAGACAAGGCAGGGGGACAGGGCGCATGTTTACGCCTTAGTCGGCGCGTCTCTCCGCATCAAACGCTTCGGCCGCATGCATCGAGGGGCGCGCCGCACAGCGCGCAATCCAAGCTTTGATCGCGGGATGATCCGGCGCGGCATCCGGCATCCATGTGAAGGGCGACACCATCAGCAAATCCACAGCGGTAAAGCGGTCGCCCATCAGATAGGGCGCGGTGTCCAAGGCGGTCGCAAGCCGCATCGTCAGCTCAGGCATCCCGCGAAAGCTCGCGTCCAAGATCGGATGCGAAAGCCCCGCGACCGCGCAGACAATCACCGGCTCCACGATATTGCCGTACCATGCCAGCCAGCTCAGATACCGCCCCCGCTGGGGATCCCCCGCAATCGGCCCCATGCCCGCCTTGGAGAACAAGTCGGTGAGGTAGAGGATAATGGCATTCGACTCCCAGATTTCGACCCCGTCATGCACCAACAGGGGCACTTTGCCCTCTGGGTGCGGGTTGCTGGGATCAGGCGCACCGGTGCCATCCTGACGACGCACCGCCACGCTGCGCACATCAATCTCGGACCAGACGCCCAACTCGTCGATCAATTGCAAAATACGGGAGGAGCGCGAGCGCGGCGAATGATAAAGGGTCAACATCTTTGGTCGTCCTGTCTGGAGTTGCGGTGGCCTAGGCTATAAACCAGACATACTGTCAGTTTCCGTCAGGATGTCATGAGCCGCTCCGAACGTCTGTTTCGCTTGATGCATGCCCTTCGGGTGCTGCCAAAACCAGTGACTGCCGCGCGATTGGCGCAGGAAACGGAGGTGTCAGAGCGTACGCTTTATCGCGATATCGACAGTCTGCGTGCCAGTGGGGCGCTGATCGATGGCGCACCGGGCCTTGGCTATACGCTGACAGAAGATCCGGCCCTGCCACCGCAGACCTTTGACCGGATCGAGATGGAGGCGCTTGTCGTCGGCCTCAGCGATGTGCGCCAGCGCGGCGATGCGCAATTGGCCAAAGCGGCCGAAAGCGCGCTGGCCAAGATTGTCGCCACTTTGCCAGAGCGGCAGCAGCGGCAAATTCTGCACGCCACCCATATGGTCTATCGCTACGAGACGCCACCGCAGGTCGCGCCTGACATTTCGGATATTCGCCGGGCCTGTTGGCAGGAGCTGGCCTTGGACCTGCGCTATTGCGATGCCTCTGGTGCGGCCTCCGAAAGGCGGGTTTATCCGCTTGCGATTGTCTATCTCGACCGCGGCCCCGGGCTCTTGGCTTGGTGCTGCCTGCGTCAGGACTTCCGCAAGTTCCTGATGGCCCGGATGGAGCGTGCGGCGCTCACCGAGGAGAGCTTTCGCCCGCATCGGGTCCGCCTCCTGCGCGACTATATCGCCCTGATGGCTGCAGAAAGCGCGACACGGCCGCCACAGGACACCCCGCCTCGCTGGGTGGGCGAAATGCCCCCCTCAGAGCTGCGCGAACAGGGCGACCCAAGCGGAGAGTAAGAGCGCCACCGTCAGCGCATAGCTGCGGTTCCAGACCAGACCGACATGGGCGGCGCTCACCTTGCCGAACCCGCCAATCAGCAGGGTTGTGGCGGTAAAGGGCGAGGTCACACCGCTCAGCGCCCAACCTCCGGTAATCGCCACCACAATTGCGGTAGGAGAGACGCCGAGCGCCTCAGGGGCGGGGATCAGCGGCGCCATCAGAGTCACGGCGAGGATCGGATTCATGCCCAATTGACCGGCCAATGGGATGATCCAGACAAAGGACATCAACACCAATGTGGTCGGCATGGCTGTCAGGTCCAGTCCCGCACCAGCCAGCACAGGCCCAAGCAGGGGCGCGCCCACGGTACCGATATAACCCGCCATCATCAGCAACAGGATTTCGCCGCAAAACTCTGGCAGTTCAGCAAAGGTGTAGCCGCTCAATCGGCGGCCAAAGGCGCCAAGCCCACCGGTACCCCATGTCTGGATCAGCACCCAAATCAGCGCAATCGTCGGCACCACCAGCATGACCAGCCCCACAACGCGAATATCGGTCACCTCATGCAAGACAACGATGGCCACCACGAGAATGGCCAGCAGCAAGATCAGCGGCAGCATCAGCGCCCAAGTGCCCTCTGGCGGTTTGGTTGCGGGGCGCGGTTGGGTCAGACGCGGCTTGAAAATCGTATCCAACGCCCAGCCGGTGCCCGCCATCAGCACAGAGGTCGCCACCCCGGGCAGCACCGCATCGGCCCATCGTGCACCGGGGATCAGCGCCGTGGTGATCGCGATGGCAAAGGACATCGGCGACCACGGCAACATGGAGGTAAAGGCGCGCTGGATCGCCAGCAGCATACGCCGCGTACGGTGGCGGCGGATCTCCGGGTCCGGCTCTTCATCCGCGCTGGCGGTGGCCAAACCGCCCAGAAGCGCAATCGCGCCGTAGTTCAGCAAAAGCGAGAACATCTGCCCACCGACCGTCAACGCAAGATAGCGCCGTCCCGGTGGCTGTTGGGCCAGAAACCGCCCGCTTGCCCGGATCGAGGGGGAGGTATCAGCGGCACTGCGCAGCGTCGCGAGCGCGCAAAAAAAGGCGACGATAAAGGCGGCGGTCTGCAAAGCCCGCTCTGTCGTCGCCAGCCAATCGGCCTGTGTCAGCATCAGAGCGACCGTCAAACCAAAGGCCACCAGCGCAAAGGCATATCGCCCCGCCCGCACCTGCACGGACAGCAACAGAGTTGCGCCGATGATGGCCCAAGGCAGAACCAGATGCGGCAGCGATCCGAGCCCACATTCCTTCATCACCACCAATGCGGTGATCACCATCAACAAGCCGCCGGTAAGCCGATTGGTGGCGCGTGTTGGGGTCATGAGGGTCTCTTTTCTCTGCGCAGTCTTGGTGGAGGCATTGGGACCGGTCCTGCCAGCCCCAACGCCTGTGACATCAGGCCATTTCGGCAATCGGCGGGACGGCATTTTCCGGCAGCGGGCTGACATAGCCCTGTGGTCCGACCCGTACTGCAAGATCCGCTTTGGCACGGGCGCGCAGATCCGCGTCGGTCATCGCATCCGCTGCCGTGGCCGCCATCAGGGCTGCGGCATGCACCATGCCTTTGAGCGCAGGCGCGCTTTTGCCCTGCGCCACCGCCTGCCAGCTGTGAAGCTGGGTGCCGATGGCGTGGTTGGCGCCCCAGACCTGCACGGTCGGCACCACCCAGCTGACATCCGCCACATCGGTCGAGCCGCCCATTTCCACCGTCGGCGCCGTCGCGGGCACCACAAAATCCGCCAGCGGTTTGCGCTCGCCTTCGGTGATCCCCATCGACCGATAAGCGGCCAGAATGTCGTCCTCGGTCAGGGTCGCCTGGAACTTCGCGGCATATTCCTTGTCCTCTTCGGTGAAGGGCGGTGGGCCGAGACGGTCGAGGTTGGCCTGCATCACATCGCCCAAAGGGCCGTTGTAAATGAGGTTCGACACGGCAGCGAGCACCTTGTGGGAGACCTGCGTTTCGCTCATCAAGGCGGCCCCTTCGGCCACTTTTTGCACGCGCGCCAAGAGCTTCAGCATCTCGGGCGCGGTGGCGGCGCGCACCACGTAGCGCACTTTGGCATGGGCCTGCACCACGTTTGGCGAGATGCCACCGCCGTCGATAATGGCGTAATGGATGCGCGCCTCATCCGGCATGTGTTCGCGCATGTAGTTGATGCCGACACTCATCAGCTCCACCGCGTCCAATGCGCTACGGCCCAGATGCGGCGCGGCGGCGGCATGTGAGGCGCGGCCGGTAAAGGTGAAATCCACCCGCGCGTTCGACAAGGAGCTGCCCTTGAACACGCCCGGAATAGAACCCGGATGCCAGGACACCGCGACGTCCACATCCTCAAACGCGCCCTCCCGCACCATAAAGGCCTTGGCGGCGCCGCCCTCCTCTGCCGGGCAGCCGTAATAGCGCACCCGCCCCGGCGTGCCGGTTTCTTCCAGCCAATTCTTCACCGCCGTTGCAGCCAGCATCGCAGCCGAGCCCAAGAGGTTGTGACCGCAGCCATGACCGTTGGCCCCAGCCTCAAGAGGGTCCTGTTCAAAGACATCCGCCTTTTGGCTCAGCCCAGCTAGCGCATCAAATTCTCCGAGGATGGCGATGACCGGACCGCCCTCGCCCGCCTCGCCCATCACCGCCGTCGGGATCCCCGCAAGGTTTTCAGTCACCCGAAACCCCTGATGCTGCAGCTCCTCCACATGCGCCGCAACCGAGGCCTTCTCGGCATAGCAGGTTTCTGGCGTCGCCCAGACCCGATTGCTCAGCTCTTTAAAGCGGGGTTGCGCCGTGTCGACATAGGTCCATAGCGGGTGCTCGTTCATGGGGCTCTCAATCTCTTGTCATGTGAAGTAACTATCTCGATTGATGCAGAGAACAACAACCGGATTGATGCATTGCGCGAAAGCAATCGCGCAATTCCACCGAAACAGCCAAAACGACAGCAAAGTGCGCCCCAAACAGGCTGCGCCCTAGCCGACGTCTATGTCAAAAACCTCGGTGTCCCAGCCCTCATGCCCGGGATCCATTTCCAGCCGCAGCGCATCAAACCGCGTGGTCAGGTGGTCGCGCATCGCCGTGCGGGCCAGATCGGGATCGCGGGCCTCGATCGCCTCGATGATCGTCATATGCTCGCAATGGGACACCTCGAGCGACGGTTCGGTGCGGGCCTGGGCACGAATGCGGATCCACTCCGGGTTGGAGCGGATTTTGTCCAGCAGCGCAAAGGCAGTCAGCAGCGGACGGTTTCGGGCACATTGGGCGATCAGCCGGTGAAAGGCCCCGTCCCAAAGTTCAATCGCCTCGGGGCCGCTCGACTCAAACTGACGCTGAGCAAGGCGGCGCAAGCGGGCCATTTCTTCGGGCTGCATCCGCTTGGCACAGAGACCCGCCAGTTCCGGCTCGATGCACAGACGCGCTTCCATCACTTGCAGCGCATTGGTTTCGCCTGCAATTCGCGCGGCCAAATCGCCGGTGGGGTCTGCGGGCTGACCGGCAAAGGTGCCCTTGCCCTGTTTGCGCCAAACAAGTCCTTGTTCCTCAAGGCTATCCAGCGCCTGACGCACCGCGCGACGGCTGACGTCGAATTGCTCGGCGAGCACCCGTTCCGTCGGCAATTTACCATCTGCCGCAAGGCTGCCAGAGCGGATCAAGGACAGGACCTGCTCTTTAATCGGCTCGATGGTCGGATTGCGCGGTGATGACGACATTTGGACAAGTTCCCCGAAATTTCCGGCAAAGAAAAGCCTGCGAAGGTTAAGGTCAAATGTTTAATGCAACAGGCCGAGCGGAATGCCCGGCCCCTGTGTTATTCCTGTTGGCGCGCGTCCGTCGCAAAGGAGCGGCTGGCGACCCCAGCAGCTTTGCGCTCCGCCTCGGCGCGGGCGATATCAGCGTCGATCCCGTCGCGGGTCGGCAGGCCGGAGAATTTTGCCGCCGTGGGCATCCCCTTGGCGAAATGCACATAGCGTTCCTGCGCCACCTCCCAGAGCCGCGCCAGCTCACCCAAGGGGTCGGCATGGTCATCGGCGCGGATATCGAGCCAGGCGTGGTCTTCGCCGCGATGGATCACCAGCCCCGCCGCTTGCCGCCCGCGTTTGTCGCCACCCGCCGCCTCGCCCGCCTGCATCGCGGCGATCAAACGCAGCGCAAAGGGCAGATCGGCATGGGCCAAAAAGGCCTCGGAGGTCGCCTCAATCACCTCTGGCCCCACAAGCATATTACCCGCGACCGAGTGATCGGCAGCGATCAGATGCCCGGCCCAATCGACACAGTCGGCGCCGGTATGGGCGGTGAAATTGCCCTTGGCGTCCATCATATGCGCTTGGCGGATCGCTTGGCCCGCGTCGCGGTGGATGAAGTCAGAGAGGACCTCCTCTGCCGTTTCCCCCGCCGCCAGTCGGCGACGTCCTTCGGTGCCCCAGACCGGGTTGCAAAAGGCTTGGCTCGCCACCGCAACAGAGGCGCCCACATAGGACACCGCCGCGCCGCAGGCGAAAAAGCGTGAAGCGACGATCAGGCCAATCGCGCCATCCTCGGGGTTTCTGGCGATCAGCGAAAAGGTCATCGGCCCACCGCATAGGCTTGCATCAGGCGCGGGGTGGCGGCGGCGCGCAACAGCCCGTTGGGTTCACGCAGCGCAGCAGTCAGACGCCCCACCGTCCAAGGATCCGCGACAATCACCTTGTGCCCCCGGGCACGCAGATCGGCGATCACCTCTTCGCCGAAATTCGGCTCCAGCATCATCTCGGCGGTGCGCACCTCACGCGGGAAGAACGAGCCTTGGAAGTGCATCGAGTGGAACAGCGGCGCGTCCATACATTGCTGCAGCTCCATCCCGAAATGGACAAAGCGCAGGAACCAGATGAGCTGCCATTGGTCCTGCTGGTCGCCGCCGGGGGTGCCAAAGACCATCTGCACCCCGTCCTTTTCCGCAAGGCTCGGCGTCAGCGTGGTGCGCGGGCGACGGTTCGGCGCCAGCGAGGTCGGCAGGCCCTCCTCCAGCCAGAACATCTGCGCGCGGGAGTTCAGCGGAAAGCCGAGGCCGGGAATGACCGGCGAGCTTTGCAGCCAGCCGCCCGAAGGGGTCGCGGCGACCATATTGCCCCAGCGGTCGATCACGTCGAGATGCACGGTATCGCCGCGCTTTTCGGTCAGATGCGACATGGTCGGCTCTTGCGCGGCCACTTGCCCGACGTTGAAGTCACGCGCGGCGCGTTCGATATAAGCCTCGGCTAGATGCTCAAACCCCGGCACCCGCCCCGGACGCTGCTCGGTCGAGGCCTCGGCGGTGATCAGCTTCCGCCGCTCGACGTTGTACTCCTCGCTCAGCAAGTATGCCATAGGGATCTCGGAATGATCGGGATCGCCGTAATAGGCTTCGCGGTCGGCATAGGCGAGCTTCATCGCCTCGGTCACGGTATGCACAAACTCCGCGCCCATCGGGTCCATCGCGCCAAGGTCAAAGCCTTTGAGGATCGCCAGCGCCTGCAACAGCACCGGGCCTTGGCTCCAGGCATGGGTCTTGTGGACCGTCCAGCCCTCGTAGTCGTAACTCAGGGTGTCCTCGTAAGAAGCGCGCCAGTTTTTCAGATCTTCGGGCGCCAGCACCGCGCTGTGTTTCTCGTCAGAGACATCCATCACGCAGGCGTCTTTGAGGTAGTCAAAGATCGCCTCGGCGACAAAGCCCTCGCGCCATTCGGCCCGGGCGGCGTCGATCTGGGCGATGCGGTCCGCACCTGCGGCCTCGCCCGCCTCAACCAGACGCGCGTAGGTGCGCGCCAGATCGGGGTTTTTGAACAGCTCTTGCGCCTTTGGCGCGACGCCATTCGGGGCCCAGACCGCGGCCGAGGTGGGCCATTCCGTCTCGAAGAACTCCTGCAGACCGGCGATGGTATTAGCCACGCGCGGCAGCATCGGGTGGCCGTCGCGGGCGTAGAAAATCACCGGCTCCAGCACCTCGCGCAGGCTCATGGTGCCGTGATCGCGCAGCATCAGCATCCAGCCGTCAAAGGCGCCGGGCACCACGGTCGACAACAGGCCAGAGCCGGGGATCAAGGTTAGCCCTTGCGCCTTGTAATGCTCGATCGTCGCGGCGGCGGGCGTCACCGCTTGCGCACAAAGCACCTTGGTCTCGCCCGTCTCGGCCTTGTGGAAGATCGCCGGCATATCGCCTGCGGGGCCGTTCAGATGCGGCTCCACCACTTGCAGCACCAGCGCGGTGGCGACGGCAGCGTCAAAGGCATTGCCGCCTTTTTCAAGGATGCTCATGCCCACCGCAGAGGCGATCCAATGGGTCGAGGTGGCGACCCCAAAGGTGCCGCGGATCTCGGGCCGAGTGGTGAAATCGGACATTACATGTCTCCCTTAGTCTTATTAGTGCTCGCGCGGGTCCAGCGCATCGCGCAGACCGTCGCCGAGAAGGTTGAAGCCCAGCACCACGAGAAAGATCGAGATGCCCGGCCACAGGGCCATCCAGGGGGCTTGATTGAGGAAATTCTTCGCCGTGTTCAGCATCGACCCCCAGCTGGGCGCGGGCGCCTGCTGGCCGAGGCCGAGAAAGGACAGAGAGGCCTCCGCGATGATGGCGGTGGCAATGGTCAGCGTCGCCTGCACCAGGATCGGCGGCAGCACATTGGGCAGGATGTAGCGGCGCAGGATCTTCGGCGTCGGCAGGCCAATGGCGCGGGCGCTGTCGACGTAATCCTCGGACCGGACGTTCAGCACTTGGCCACGGGTCAGGCGGATAAAGATCGGCATGGCGGAAATCCCGATCGCGATCATCGCATTGGTCAGGCTCGGCCCAAGGAAAGCCGCCAGCGCAATCGCAAGGATCAGGAAGGGCGCGGCCAGCAAGGCCTCCGTGCAGCGCGAGATCACCGCATCGGTCCAGCCGCCAAAATACCCGGCCAGAATGCCAAGCGGTACGCCAAGGCACATGGCAATCCCGACCGAGACCACCCCGGCCAAGAGCGAGGCCTGCGCGCCCCAAATGAGACGGCTCATCACATCGCGGCCAATCTCATCGGTGCCCATCCAATGCGCGAGCGAGGGCGCCTTGCGCACCGCGCTCCAGGAGGTCGCCGCGGGATCCGGGATTGGCAAAACTGGCGCAAGCAGGGCGATCAAGACAAAGAACCCGACAAGGATGCCGCCGAGCAAGGCACTGCGATGGCTGCGGAATTTCTTCCAGACGCGGTTCTCGGCCTTGCCGAGTTGTTCTTGCGCCATGGGGGCTGTGGCTTCGGTCATCTCACTGCCCTCTCAGTCGCGGGTTCAGAATAAAGTACAAGGCATCCGCCACGAGGTTCATAAAGATGAAGCCCACAGCGGTCACCAGCACGATGCCCTGCACCACGGCGTAATCGCGGTTGAACACGGCATCGACCACCATTTTGCCAAAGCCGGGGATGGTGAAAATCTGCTCGGTCAAAACGGCGCCCGCGACCAGCTCGCCAAAGAGCAGCGCGGTCAGCGTCACAATCGGCGTCAGCGCGTTGCGAAAGGCGTGTTTCAATACCACGCGGCGCTCGGTCAGCCCCTTGGCGCGGGCGGTGCGCACATAATCGGCGCTTAAGACCCCCAGCATGGCGGAGCGCGTGTGCCGCATCATCGTCGCCGCCAGCGCAGTGCCGAGCACAAAGGAGGGCATCAGCATGGTGCGGATCGACTGGCCAAAATCCTCCGACAGCGGCACATAGCCCGAGGCGGGCAGCAGCTGCCATTTCACCGAGACCAGCAGGATCAGCATGATCCCCAGCCAGAAGTTCGGGATCGACAGGCCCGACAGGGCAACGATATTGGCGATGTAGTCGGTCACCGTGCCCTTTTTATAGGCCGAGAGGATGCCGGCCGGCACGCCGATCACCAGCGCAAAGATCATCGACATCGCCGCCAGTTGCAGCGTCACCGGCAGTTTCTGCATCATCAGCTCGGTCACCGGCTGATTGGTCCGCAAGGAGATCCCGAGGTCTCCGGTCAACGCATTGGTCACCCAGGTGAAATACTGCACCACGATTGGATCATTCAGGCGGTATTTCTCTCTAAGCAGCTCCAGTACCGCTGGGTCGCGCTCCTCGCCTGCAAGCACAAGCAGGGGATCCCCCGGCAGCAGTTTTTGCAGGGCGAATACGAAGATCGAGATCAAGATGATCGTCGGCACAGCTATCAGCAAGCGACGTGTCAGGAACAGGAGCATAAACGGGGCCTGTAAAATTGCGGGGCTTACCCCCGAGGAGAGAGAGGCGCCCCGCCGCCATGATCGGCGGCAGGGCGCGGCAGGATCACTCGGACCAGGTCACGCCTTCCAGACGGATCATGCCGTCCGGATACGGGGTGAACCCCTCGATGCTGTTGTTCAGCGCCCAGATCCAAGTCTGGTGGTAGAGGTAGACCAAGGGCAGCTCGTCGTTCAGGATCGCACTTGCCGCATCATAAGAGGCTTTACGCTCCTCGATGGTCGGTGCGACGCGGGCCGCATTCAGCGCTGCGTCCACATCTGCGTTCGAGAACTTCGCATCGTTCAAACCGGCATCTGTGGTGACAAAGCCGTGGATGTTGCCATCGGGATCAACGCGCCCGGACCAGCCGATCTGGCTCGCCGTGTAGTCACCAGCGGATTGATCGGCGAGCAGGGTTGCGAATTCCTTCGAGACGATCTTGAGGGTGATGCCCGCCTCAGCCACCATCGCCTGCACCACCTGCATCAGTTGCAGCGGCACAGTGGTGTTGGGCACTTGCACTTCCAGTTCGATCCCGTCTGCATAGCCTGCCTCGGCCAGCAGTTCCTTGGCTTTCGCCACGTCACGGGCATGCACCGGGAAGGCATCGTCATACCAGGGCGACGTCGGCGGGAAGGGCTGGTTGCCGGCGGCAAAGGCGCCTTCAAACACCACTTGATTCAGCGCGTCCCGGTCGATGGCATAGCTGAAGGCCTGACGCAAACGCTTGTCATTGCCCCAAGGATTGTCGCCCTTGGCCCCATTGCCAACATTGAAGGTGATCCCCTGATAGCCCAACGACACCGCATCGGCGACCGCGATATTCGCATCACCCTTGGCCTGCGCCAGATCGGTTGCGGCGAGACGCTCCAGCATGTCGATATCGCCGGATTGCAGGTTCGCCAGACGCACGGTGGTGTCGGGGATCGGCAGGAAGGTCACGCTGTCAAAGCTGATCGCATCGGCGTTCCAATAGTCAGGAAAGCGCTTCAGCACGATTTTGTCCTGTGCCACCCGCTCGGCAAAACTGAAGGGGCCAGAGCACACCGGGTTCAGACCGAAATCCGCGCCAGCCGCTGCGGCGGCCGTCGGAGAGATCATCATGCCCGCGCGGTCCGCCAGCTGCGCCATCAGGGTCGCATCGGGGCCAGCAAGGTGCAGCTTGATCTCAAATTCACCGGTCACTTCGGTCGAGGTGACAGAGGCCAGCTCGGACTTGCGGCGGGATTCATCCAGCGTTTTGGAGCGTTCGATATTCGCGGCCACCGCCTCTGCGTTGAAAGGGGTGCCGTCGTGGAACACCACGCCTTCGCGCAGTTGCATGGTAATGGTCTTGCCGTCCTCAGACAGCTGCCACGCGGTGGCCAGCTGCGGAATGATCTCGAGATCCGGCGTGATATCAACCAGCTTGTCGCACATGGACGCATAAACGATCCGGCCGACAAAGGTGCGCGACTGATCCGGATCCAGAACATCCGCATCCGATTGCAAACCAATGCGCAGGTCCTTGGCGGTGGCGCCAGTCGCGGCCATCCCAAGGGCAGTGGCGCCGAGCAGGGCAGCCATCAAGGTGGGTTTCAGAAGGGTCATTTCCGGGGTCCTCTCTGTTGATCTTTTGGTTCTTGTTGGTGTGAGTGCGTGAGTGGGGAAAGGTCTTGTTTTTGTTGCTTTTAATCTTGGTGTTCAGGGTGCAGATGCTGCACCTCCGCCCCGGCAAGCGCCGCGCGATACAGGGCAAATCGGGCGTCCGCCTGCTCTGACCGCGCGGGCTCGCTGGTTTGTCCTTCGGGGACGGGGAGTTCGGACCAGCGGTGGCAAGCGACACTATGGCCGCTGTCGCTGACGGGGGTGGCGTTCGGGATGGTCAGGCTGCACTCCGGCATGGCATGGGGGCAGCGGGTGTGAAAAGCGCAGCCCGAGGGCGGCGCGGAGGGGCTTGGCATCTCACCCGACAATTGCGGACGGGGTGCATCCTCGCCGCGCGGCGCTGGGATCGATGCCAAGAGCGCCTGCGTATAGGGGTGCCGCGGGCTCTCAAAGACCTCAGCAGCGGTTCCCATTTCCACGATCCGACCCAGATACATCACGGCAACCCGGTCGCTCATATGGCGGATCACGCCGAGGTCATGGGCGATGATCACCAGCGTCAGCCCAAGGTCGCAGCTGAGGTCGCCCAAAAGGTTGATCACCTGCGCCTGCACTGAGACATCCAGTGCGGAGACCGGCTCATCCCCGATGATCAGCTTCGGCCCGGAGGCGAGCGCGCGGGCAATCCCGATCCGCTGCCGCTGCCCGCCAGAGAATTCGTGCGGATAGCGGTTCGCATGTTCGGCGGGCAGACCGACCTGCTGCAACAGCTCCGCCACCTTGCGACGACGTTCATGCGCTGTCAGCTCGGGCGCGTGGACCTCCAAGGGCTCGCCGATCAGCTTGCCGACGGTCATCCGGGGATTGAGCGAGGAAAACGGGTCCTGAAAGATGAACTGCATGTCGCGCCGCAACCGGGTCAGGCCCGCGCCCGCCACATGGCTGATGTCCTGCCCGTCAAATGTCACCTGCCCCGCCGTCGGTTCGAGCAGCCGCATCAACAGCCGCGCGAGAGTGGATTTGCCGCAACCGGACTCGCCGACGATGGCGAAGGTCTCGCCGCGCCGCACCTCCAGCGCGATATCGCTGACCGCCTGCACCACCGGCGATTTCGCCATAAAGCCGCCGCCGCCAAAGCGTTTGGTCAGCCCTTCGGCCTTGAGGATCACATCCACGCTCATGCTGTCACCGCGAGTTTTTGTTCGAGGGGGGCAAAGTGGCAGGCGACGGTATGGCCCGCGGCCGCCTCAATCCGGGGCGCAGGCTCGGCGCAGCGCGCATGGGCAAAGGCGCAACGGCTGCGAAACCGGCAACCCGAGGGCATATTGGCGATGCTCGGCACCGAACCCGGCACAATCGCCAGCCGCCCGCCGGGCTGATCCAGCCGCGGCATCGCGCTCATCAAGCCGATGGTATAGGGATGCTGCGGATTGTCGAAGACCGCCGCAACGGGGCCATATTCGACCACCTCGCCGCCATACATCACCGCCACGCTGTCGGCGATTTCCGCAACAACGCCAAGGTCATGGGTGATCATCATCGTCCCCATACCCGTCTCGCGACGCAGGTCGCGGATCAGGTCGAGGATCTGCGCCTGAATGGTCACATCCAGCGCGGTGGTCGGCTCATCCGCGATCAACAGCTTGGGGTCATTGGCCAACGCTATGGCGATCATCACCCTTTGGCGCATACCACCGGACAATTGGTACGGATATTCCTTCAACCGTTGACGCGGCGCCGGGATGCCAACCTTGACCAACATGTCATGGGCACGCTCCATCGCTTGCGCCCTTGTGCCGCCTTGGTGTTGCAGCACCGATTCCGCGATCTGGTCCCCCACTGTGAAGGAGGGGTTGAGCGAGGTCATCGGCTCTTGAAAGATCATCGCGATCTGGTTTCCCCGCTGACCCGCAGGCAGGTTCTCCTGCCGCAAGTCATAGGTTTTCCCAAGGAAATCGAGCGATCCGCTGAGCACTTCGGAGGATTTAGGGGGCAACAGCCCCATGATCGACATGGCCGTCACGCTCTTGCCGCAGCCCGACTCGCCGACGATGCAGAGGATCTCGCCCGCTGCGACCTTGAGGTCGATGCCATTCACAGTGGGAACGGACTGGCCCCGAAACCGCAGGCGAAAGTCTCGCAAATTCAGAATGTCGAAGCCATCTGCGCCGGAGCTTTCTGGCAGAGAGGGGCTGAGATCTGGCGACATCCGGGGCTCCTTGGCGGATCTTGGGGCGTGACCTTGGCGGACAACTTGAACCATTTCAGTATTGGTTCACGCAATGCCTGTGTCAAGCACCCTCGCGCCCGAAAAAAGCGGAGACCTTCAGATCGGCAGAGCTGCCTGCCGCGCGTTGCCTAAGAAAAAGGCATCTGGGGCCGCAGTTGGCGACCCCAGACCAATCAGCCCTGCCCTTGCAGCAGCACTTCGATCAACCGCTGGACCTCCAGCGCCTCGCGCGGGGTGGCGAGTCGGTGAGTTTTGCGGCCCATGCACAAAAGCATGTCATCAAGCTGCGCCTTCAGCGCAACGGCGCGCGGCTCTCCTGGCGCGCTTTCGATGGCAACAAATTCGCCTCCGTTCGAGATCGACACATCCGAGAAATCCGAAACACGATGGCTCGCCGCGCTGCCTTTAATGGTGAACTCCTGCCGGTCGCGCTGTGCGCCCCCGACCGTGGCGAGGATGGAGACAGGCTGACCTGCGGCCGTTTCCAATCGTGCCAACAGCGCGGTTTCACAGAGCTGCGGATCAGTGGGATAGGTGGGGCGCGACCACACGACGGAGAGCGGGCCAAAGATGCGCTGCGTGAAGAACAGGAAATGCGAGATCACCTCGCGCGTCATGCCGCCCTCGTCGCGAAACCGCAGCCAATCCGCTGCGACCTGCCACGGGCGCGGCCAGTTGGTGTAGGTCACCACCATGTCGACGCCGACCAAATCGCCCAGCGCCCCGGCCTTCGCTGCCGCGGAAATATCGGTCAGCGCCTCGCCAGCGGCTTGGGTGAAATTGACCGCCGCAGGCACGCCACTGGCCTCTAGTGCTGCGACCAGAGCCTCGCTTTCCGCAATATCGACGCCGAGGGGTTTTTCCAGAAACACCGCTTTGCCTGCCTCTGCCGCCAGCAAAGCATAAGCTTTGCGCGGCACCGGCGGGCAGGCGAGGTAGATCAGATCGGCGGCGGCAATCGCCTCCTCCGCGCTCGCGGTAACCTTGGCCTCGGGCGCGATTTTGGCCGCAGCCGCGCAGGCCTCGGGCGAGGGGTCCCAGAGCGCCACGGCGTCAAACCCCTCGTGCCGCATCATGTGCTCCAGCATCCGTTGCCCCATGATCCCGAGGCCGATTACCGCTGTTTTCACCGTCATGTCGCGTCCTATCCCATATCCAAACTACGTCTTTGCCATTGGCTTAATCCAAGGACGGGCGCGAGGCCAAGGGACAAAACCCGCCACGCCGTAGGGTCAAATTCCCCGCGCCACACACCAAAAGACCCCCAAGTGGCAAACCACCTGAGGGCCTTTTCGCATTTCAAAACGGGGTCTTAGGCCGCGCCAAACCCACCGCCGCCGGGGGTTTCCAGCACAAAGACATCGCCCGAGGCCATCTCGACCTGATCATTGCCCTGAAGCGTGATCCGCTGCCCATCCGCCCGCAGGACGGAGTTGCGCCCAACGCCGCCCGGCGCGCCGCCGTTCTGGCCAAAGGCGCGGGTTTCGCGGTGCGAGGACAGCACCGTCACCGTGGTCGGCTCAAGGAACTCCAGCTGCCGCCGGATGCCCTCGCCGCCGCGCCATTTGCCCGCACCGGCCGAGTCCGTGCGAATGGCAAACTCACGCACCCGCACCGGGAAGCGCGCCTCGAGAACCTCAGGGTCGGTCATCCGCGTGTTGGTCATATGGGAATGCACGCCGGAACAGCCGTCAAACCCATTGCCCGCGCCGGTGCCGCCGCAGATCGTCTCGTAGTTCTGGTAGCTTTCGTTGCCATAGACGAAGTTGTTCATCGTCCCCTGACTGCCCGCGATCACCCCCAAGGCACCGTAAAGCGTGTCGGCAATCGCCTGGCTCACCTCGGTATTGCCGGAGATCACCGCCGCCGGGTAGCGCGGGTTGATAAAGGAGCCTTCGGGCGCGAGGATCTCGATCGGCTTCAGGCAGCCCTCGTTCATCGGGATCTCGGACCCCACCAGCGTGCGGAACACATATAGCACGACGGCGCGGCAGATCGCCTTGGGCGCGTTATAGTTCAGCGCGTCCTGATCCGAGGTGCCGGTAAAGTCGATCTTGGCCGAACGGCTGGCCTTATTGACCGAAATCGCCACCTTGATCTGTGCCCCGCTGTCGAGCGCGTAGGTAAAGGCGCTGTCTTCCAGCACATCAAGCACCCGGCGCACCGATTCCTCAGCATTGTCCTGCACGTGGCGCATATAGGCCTGCACCACCTCGGCGCCGAACTGATCCACCGCCTTTTTCAGCTCGGCCGCGCCGGTGGCATTGGCTGCGATCTGGGCGGCGAGGTCGGCCATGTTCTGGTCGATGTTGCGGCAGGGATAGGTGGCCGAGGCCAAGAGCTGGCGCGTGGCGACCTCGTTCAGGGCCCCCGCGCTCACCAGTTTGAAGTTGCGGATCAGCACGCCTTCTTCGTCGATATGGGCGCTGTCGGGCGGGGCGGAGCCGGGGGTCTTGCCGCCGATATCCGCATGATGCCCGCGCGAGGCGACGACGAAGTCGATCCGCGTCTCTGTCGCGTCAAACACAGGCGTCACCACGGTCACGTCCGGCAGATGGGTGCCGCCGTTGAACGGATCGTTCATCATAAAGACGTCGCCGGGGCGGATATCGCCTGCATTGGCCTCGAGAATGGTCTTCACGCTGGCGCTCATCGAGCCCAGATGCACCGGCACATGCGGCGCATTGGCGACCAGATCGCCCGCCGCATCAAACAGCGCGCAGGAGAAATCCAGCCGCTCGCGGATATTGACCGAAGCCGCCGTCTTGGCCAGCGTCGCGCCCATCTGCTCGGCAATCGACATGAAGAGGTTGTTGAAGACCTCGAGCATGATCGGATCAACCGAGGTGCCAATCGCCTCGCCGCGTTTGAGCGCCTTGACGCGGCGCAACACCAAGGCCCCCCCTTTGAGGCAATCCGCCTGCCAGCCGGCCTCGACCACCGTGGTGCCGGTGGGTTCGTTGATCACCGCCGGCCCGTCGATCCGCGCGCCAGCCCCCATGCGGGTGCGGTCATAGGTTTTGACCGTGGTAAAGGCGCCCTCGGCCCACATCTCGGTCGCACCGCTTTCGCCGGTGCCCTCCGGCCCCTCCGGCAGGGTAGCATTGGCGCCCGAAGCCCCCGTTGCTTCGACCGAAATCATCTCGGCGATGATCTCCGCCGTGCCGGGACGGAAGCCAAACTCCGCCTCATGCGCGGCATTAAAGGCCTCAACCATCTCTGCCTCGCTGGCCAAAAGCACCGGCAGCGTGGTCTGCGAAGCGCCCGCGCGCAGGAAAATCTTGGTCTCCAGCCGGATTTGATCGGCGGGCACCCCTTGCGCGGCGACTTCGGCCTGCGCCTCGGCGCCCAAGCTGTCCGACCAGTTCTGCAGCGCGGTCACATCCCCCACCGGCAGGTCCAGCTGGTGTTCGCGCATCGCCACGATATCCGCCAGCCCCATGCCAAGCGCCGACAGAACCCCGGCGAAGGGGTGCAGATAGACCGAGGTCATCCCCAAGGCATCAGCCACCAGACAGGCATGCTGCCCGCCTGCGCCGCCAAAGCTGTTGAGCGTATAGGCGGTGACGTCATAGCCGCGCGAGACGCTGATTTCCTTGATCGCATTGGCCATGCTGTCCACCGCGATGCGCAAAAAGCCCTCGGCCAGTTCCTCCACCGTCATCGGCGCATTGCCGGTTGCGGTGGCGATTTCTTGCGCCAAGGCCTCGAACTTGGCGCGCGGGGCGGCCACGTCCAGCGGCTCGTCGCCATTGGGGCCAAAGACCTTGGGGAAGGTCGCCGGTTGCAGCTTGCCCAAAACCACGTTGCAGTCGGTCACCGCAAGAGGGCCACCGCGACGATAACAGGCCGGGCCGGGATCGGCGCCCGCACTCTCGGGGCCAACCTGCAGGCGACCATCGCGATAGGACAGGATCGAGCCGCCGCCCGCCGCCACGGTATGAATGTTCATCATCGGCGCGCGCATCCGTACGCCCGCCACTTCGGTTTCAAAGCTGCGCTCAAAGGTGCCCGCATAGTGGCAGACATCCGTCGAGGTGCCACCCATGTCAAAGCCGATGAGTTTCTCAAACCCATCCGCCCGCGCGGTGCCGACCATGCCAACCACGCCGCCCGCAGGACCCGACAGGATCGCATCGCGGCCGTTGAACAGGTCCGCATCCGTGAGACCGCCGTTGGATTGCATAAACATCAGCCGCTCCACCGTGCCCGCACCGCCGCCAAGCGCATCGCGCACTTGGTTCACATAGCGGCGCAGGATCGGGGTCAGGTAGGCGTCAGTCACGGTAGTATCGCCGCGCGACACCAGTTTGATCAGCGGGCTTGCCTCGTGGCTGAGGGATATCTGCTCAAACCCCGCCTCTTGCGCCATCGCGCCGATCGCTTGCTCGTGGACCGGGTTCTTGTAGCTGTGCAACAGCGCCACCGCGACCGCGCGGTAGCCTTTGGCCCGCGCCGAGGCCAGTGCCGCGCGGGTTGCAGTCGCGTCCAGAGGAGAGAGCACCGTGCCTTCGGCATCCAGCCGCTCGTCAATCTCGATCACCTCGGAATAAAGCAGCTCCGGCAGCTCGATCTGCAGCGCAAACAGGTCCGGGCGATTCTGGTAGCCGATTCGCAACAGGTCGCGAAAGCCGCGGGTGATCAGCAGAACCGTCGGCTCGCCCTTGCGCTCCAACAGCGCATTGGTCGCCACGGTGGTGCCCATTTTGATGGCGGAAATCGCGCCCTCGGGGATCGCCTCGCCCGCCTTCAAGCCCAGCAATTCGCGGATGCCCTGCACCGCTGCATCTTTGTAAAGCTCTGGATTTTCAGACAAAATCTTATGCGTCACCAGGGCGCCATCGGGCCTGCGCGCCACGATGTCGGTAAAGGTCCCGCCCCGGTCAATCCAGAAATCCCACTTGGCGTCAGCAGTCTTGGTCATGGCGGTCTCCTTTGCACAAAACATTTGCCTTAATGATATTACGCTGACAAATTGTCAATGTAGTGATTGTAAATGGTCAGGACTTGTGCAACGGTCATCCTCAATGAAAATCCAACCGGGAGTTCTACACCAATGAAACACTTTGCACTGACTGCCGTGGTTGCAGCCGGTCTCGGCACTGCCGCATTTGCCGACACTTGGGACATGCCGACCCCCTATGGCGACAGCACCTTCCACACCCAGAACATCGCGCAATTTGCCGAAGAGGTGAAAGCCGCCACCGATGGCGCGCTCGACATCACCGTCCATTCTGCAGGCTCGCTCTTTCCGCATGGCGAGATCAAGAACACCGTGCGCTCCGGTCAGGTGCCGATCGGCGAGTTCTTCCTCTCCCGTCTGGTGAACGAAGATGCCGCCTTTGGCCTCGACAGCCAGCCCTTTGTAGCCACCAGCTATGACGATGCAGCGGCCCTCTGGGCGGCGCAAAAACCGGTCATCACCGAGCTTTTGGGCAAACAAGGCCTGATGCCGCTGTTCTCCGTGCCGTGGCCGGCGCAGGGTCTTTATACCAACGGCGAAATCAAAACCGTCGAGGACCTCTCCGGTCTGCGCTTCCGCGCCTATAACGCCGCATTGGAAGAATTCGCGACCCTCGCAGGCGCGGCTCCGGTGCAGGTCGAAGCACCCGATATCCCGCAGGCCTTCACCACCGGCCAGGTTGAGGCGATGATCACCTCGCCCTCCACCGGCGCGAATTCCACCGCGTGGGATTACGTGACCCACTACACTCAGATCGACGCTTGGATCCCCAAGAACATCGTTGTGGTGAACATGCGCTCCTTCCGTCGCCTGCCGGAAGATGTGCAAGCCGCGGTTCTCTCCGCAGCCGAAGCGGCCGAGGCCCGTGGTTGGGAAATGTCCAAAGCCGAAGCGGCAGAGAAGACCAAAGTGCTCGCAGACAATGGCATGACCATCGTCGCGCCCAGCGCCGAGCTGACCGAAGGCCTTAAAGCGATTGGCGCGCAGATGCAGGCGAACTGGCGCGTGGCGGCCTCTGACGCGGCGATTTCCATTCTCGACGCTGTCGCAAAGTAACGACCGGTCCCCGACAACCGGATACCAAGGAACAGGCGGCTCCACGGGGTCGCCTGTCCGCCAAAGATGGGGAGCTGACGGCCACGCCCGTTGTGCAGAACCCACGCGCAACAGGGGAGTCTCATGCGAAAACTTCTGGACACCATCTATCTCGCCACCTGCTGGGCCTCGGCTGCGACCATCCTCGCGATCGCGCTTCTGGTCAGCACGCAGGTCTTGTTGAATTTCTCCACCCGGGTCTTTGACCTGCCGCTGCCCTCGACCATTCCGTCCTATGCGGATTTCTCGGGCTTTATGCTGGCGGCGGCGACCTTTTTGGCGATGCCCTATACCTTCCGGTCGGCAGGCCACATTCGGGTGACGCTGATTACCTCGCGCCTGCCGGGCAAAGGCGCACTGATGGCAGAGGTGATCGCCCTGGCCATCGCCGCCGGGCTCACTGGCTACGCCTGCACCTATATCATCGCGCTGGTCGCAGAGAGCTGGCACTATAATGACACCTCCCCGGGGATGATCCCGATCCCGCTGTGGATTCCGCAGACGGTCATGGCGCTTGGGATGAGCCTTTTGTGTGTGGCTATCCTCGACACGCTGGTTGGGACGCTGCGCGCGGGCCAGCCCATCATCGAAAACGCCGAGGAGGTCTGAACCATGTCCGATCCCGTTACTGGTCTCATCCTTCTGGGCGTGCTCTTCGCCTTTCTCGCCTCTGGCCTCTGGATTGCGCTGGCCCTTGCCGGCGTGGCCACTGTGGCGCTGGTGTTCTTCTCGAACGCGCCGGTTGGTCTCGTGATGGCGACGACCTTTTGGGGGCACAGCCATTCCTGGTCACTGACCGCCCTGCCCCTCTTTATTCTGATGGGGGAAATCCTGCTGCGCTCGCGCCTGTCAAAGGACATGTTCAACGGGCTGGCACCGTGGCTCGGCGGCGTGCCGGGGCGTTTGCTGCATGTGAACGTGCTGGGCTGCGCCATCTTTGCTGCCGTCTCTGGCTCTTCTGCCGCAACCGCAGCCACCATTGGCAAAATGTCGATCCCCGAGCTGAAGTCGCGCGGCTATCCGGAGAGCTTGATCCTCGGAACGCTGGCAGGATCTGCCACACTTGGCCTGCTGATCCCGCCCTCGATCATTCTGATTGTCTATGGCGTGGCGACCGAGCAATCCATCGCGCGCCTTTTTGTGGCGGGCATCATTCCCGGCGCGATGATTGTGGGGCTCTTTGGGGGCTATGTGATGATCCGCGCCTGGATGGATCCGAACCTGATCCCCTCGTCGGATGTGAAATACTCACTCAAGGAAAAGCTCTGGGAAGCGCGGGGGTTGATCCCGGTTGGCTTGCTGATCACCGGTGTGATTGGGGCGATCTATAGCGGTATCGCCTCGCCCACTGATGCGGCCGCCCTTGGGGTGATCCTCTCCATCGTTCTCGCCCTGCTCTCCGGCAGCTTTGGCAAACAGGAGTTTCTGGACGCGATGCTGTCGACCGCTCGCACCAGCTGCATGATCGCCTTTATCCTGCTGGGCGCGGCCTTCCTTGCCGTGGCCATGGGCTTCACCGGCCTGCCCCGCAACCTTGCCGCTTGGATCGCCGAGATGGGCCTGTCGCCCTATGTGCTGCTGGGGGTGCTGACGCTGTTCTTTATCGTGTTGGGGCTGTTCCTCGATGGGATCTCGGTTGTCGTGCTAACCACTTCGATCATCATGCCAATGGTGATGCAGGTGGGGATCGACCCGATCTGGTTCGGCATCTACCTCGTGCTCGTGGTGGAGATGAGCCAGATCACCCCGCCCGTTGGCTTCAACCTCTTTGTCATTCAGGGCCTAACCGGCCTCGACATCCTGAAGATCGCCAAGGCGGCTATGCCCTTCTTCTTCCTCTTGTTGCTGGCCGTCCTTTTGATCACGCTCTTCCCGCAGATCGTGACCTATCTGCCAACTGCAATGAACGGCTAAGCCAAAGCAAAACCGCCGCGCTCTGGATCAGAGGGCGGCGGTGTCATTTGAACAGGCTGCGTTTTTGCAGGCGGCAGTGGCTTAAAGAGATGAGGCCGCGCGGCTGGCTTGATCATATTGCCCGGAGAGCGCGCGCAGGTTGGTGCCGATCTCGCGCAGATCCTCGCCCGACAGATCGAACCGCGCCAGACCGTCCAACAGACAGTATTCCCGCACCTTGCGATAGGCCTCGCACAGCTCCTCGCCCTCTGGCGAAGCCCGATAGAACACTTCCTTGCCCCGCTTTTCCGACGCGATCAGCCCGGCTTTGGACAGTTTGCGCAGCGCGTAATTCACCGTGTGAGTGTCCTCGATGTTCAAAAGGAAACACACGTCGCTCAGCCGCTTTTCGCGGCCTCGGTGATTGACGTTGTGCAGGACCAAAATCTCCAGCGGGCTCATCTCGGCATGGCCTGCGGCGGACATGCATTTCACCATCCAGCGCGAAAAGGCGTTGAAGGCGATAATCAGCCCGAATTCCAGTTCAGAGGCCTCCCAGCCCTCGCCCTCGGCAAGGTGACGGGAGGAGACAATGCGGCGTTTTTGTTTTTCTGTCATAGTGTATTGATAGCGTTACGCCTGCAAATTGTCGACAAGACAAAGGCAATCGCGAACAGTTTTGCGACAGGTTCACCCTAAAATCGCTGTCAAAACCTCGCGAAAGCGCCCCCTGCACAGACCCTGTGCAGCGAGGCAGAACCGCGCCCCTTGTCGCCCGAACCCCTGACTGCCTAGGTACAGGCCACAGGTTAGACAGACAGCGCCCGGAGGCGCGCGTTCCATGACACAGGTATCTACTCGTAAAAACATCGGCTTTCTGTCCTTTGGCCATTGGTCGCCCGACCGGGGGTCCGACGTGCGCTCGGCCTCGGATGTGCTTCTGCAATCCATCGACCTCGCCGTCGCGGCCGAGGAGCTGGGGCTGGATGGGGCCTATTTCCGCGTCCACCACTTTGCCCGCCAGTTGGCATCGCCCTTCCCGCTGCTGGCGGCTGCTGGCGCCAAGACCTCCAAGATCGAGCTCGGCACCGGCGTCATCGACATGCGCTACGAGAACCCGATGTATATGGTCGAGGACGCCAGTGCTGCTGACCTGATCGCCGGAGGGCGCCTGCAGCTTGGCATCAGCCGCGGCTCGCCCGAGCAGGTGATCGACGGTTGGCGCTACTTTGGCTATCAGCCGGGCGAGGACGAGGATGCCTCGGATATGGCGCGCCGCCATGCGATGATTTTCCTCGAACATCTGAAGGGCGAAGGCTTTGCCGAGCCGAACCCCAACCCGATGTTTCCGAACCCGCCGGGCCTGTTGCGGCTGGAGCCCCATGCCCCGGGTCTGCGCGATCGTATCTGGTGGGGGGCCGGGTCCAACGCTACCGCCGTTTGGGCCGCCAAGATGGGGATGAACTTGCAAAGCTCGACCCTGAAGGACGACGAGAATGGCAAGCCCTTCCACGTGCAGCAGGCCGAACAGATCCGCGCCTATCGCGCCGCTTGGGAGGCTGCTGGCCACGCCCGCAGCCCGCGCGTCTCGGTCAGCCGTTCGATCTTTGCGCTGATGAACGACACCGACCGGCTCTACTTTGGCCGGGGCGGCAAGGAGCGCGACCAGATCGGCATGATCGACGCCAATACCCGCGCCATCTTTGGCCGGGGCTATGCGGCGGAACCCGACAAGCTGATCGAAGAGCTGCGCACCGATGAGGCGATTGCCGAGGCGGATACGCTCCTCCTCACGGTGCCGAACATGCTGGGCGTCGACTACAACGCCCATGTGATCGAAAGCATCCTGACCCATGTAGCCCCGGCGCTCGGCTGGCGCTGAGGGGGTGATGTTAAACGGAAAAAGGCCCCGGAGCGCGCGCTTCGGGGCCTTTTTCTTGACCTGACAACGGGGAGGAGGACGTTACAGGATCTTCTTGCGCAGGTAGGAGGAGACAACTTCGCCAAAGACCACCAGCGCGAGGATGGTCAGCAGAACCATCGACACTTCGGGCCAGTTGAAGGTGTCAATCGCGCCCTGCAGGATCATCCCGATGCCGCCCGCGCCGACGAGGCCCAGCACAGTGGATTCCCGCAGGTTGATGTCCCAGCGCAGGATCGCCACGGCGAAGAACGCGGGCATCACTTGCGGCACGATGGCGTAGAGCACGATCTTGAACCGCGAGGCGCCACAGGCCTCCAGCGCCTCGACGGGTTTGCGGTCGATCTCCTCGATCGCCTCGCCCAGAAGCTTGCCGAGAAAGCCGATGGAGCGGAACATGATCGCCACGATCCCCGCCACGATGCCGGGGCCAAAGATGGCCACAAACAGCAGCGCCCAGATGATGGTATTCACCGACCGCGAGGAGACGAGGATGAACCGCCCCACCCACAAGGCGAACCTGTTCGGCGTGGTGTTCTGCGCCGCGATATAGGCGACGGGCAGCGAAACGACGATAGCGATCAGGGTCGCAAGGGTCGCGATATTCACCGTCTGCCAGATCGCCTCCAGAATGGTCGGCAGGTTGCTGGGATCGGGCGGCATCATGCGGCCAAAGAGATCGGCCATCTGCACCGGCGCATCCCAGACCCATTCCCAGATCACGTCGATGCTGCTCAGCGCCCAGGCGACGATCAACAGGGTGAGGGCAAAGCCGCCGTAGCGCATCACGCGTTGGCGCAGGGTGAACCGGGACCAAGTGTCCAGCGTTTGGGTCAAAGTGGGGCTGGCCATCATGCAATCCGCTTTCTGATAAATCCGCTTGCCGCCTCGGAGAGGAGGATCACGCCGACGATGACCATGGTGATCGCCAGAGCAAAGTCATAGTCATAACGGCCAAAGGCATTGGCCAGCGTCGCGCCGATCCCGCCGGCCCCAACGATGCCCACCACGGCTGAGGCACGCAGGTTGCTGTCGAGCTGATAGATGCCAAGGCCGACCAGGCGCGGCATGATCTGCGGCATCACCGCATAGGCCAGCGTCGCAATGAACCCCGCCCCGGCAGAGCGCATCGCCTCCACCTGACCAAAGTCGATCTCCTCAATCCGTTCCGCCAAAAGTTTCGCAACGAAACCGACGGAGTAGACCACCAAAGTCAGCGCCCCGGCAAAGGGACCAAAGCCCACGGCTTTGACAAAGATGATCGCCACGATCACCGGATGGAAGCTGCGCGCCACGATAATGATGCCGCGCCCAAGGAGGTAGATCGGCTTTGCCGCGATATTGCCCGCCGCCATAAAGGCCAGCGGCACCGACAGAAGAATGCCGCCCACGGTGGCGAGGATGGCGATTTTCAGGCTCTCCATAAAGCCATCGATCAAGAGGCCCGCGCGCTCAAAACTGGGCGGGAAGGCCCCGTTGAAGATGCGTTGCGCCCGGGTCAGACCGTCCGAGACGCGGTCCCAGTCGATCGGCAGGGTGGCCAACGTGACCACCACATAAATCGCCACCGCCGCATAAAGCCCGTAGCGCAGCAGCGGGTTGGCGATGAAGGGCGGTTTTTTCCAAGTGTCCTGAACCCTGCTCATGCCGCCGCCCCGACCTGCGCGCGATCCTCGGCCGGCACGCCAGCATAGATCTCGTCCATCTCCGCCTTGCCAAGCGCGGCGGGCTGGTTGTCGAAAATGATCCGCCCGTAGCGCATCCCCACGATGCGGTCGCTGAATTCCTTCGCCTCAGTCACGTTGTGGATGTTGATGATGACGGGCAGTTTCAACTCGCTCGCCAGATCGCGCAAGAGCGTCATGATCTGTTCCGAGGTCTTGGGGTCGAGCGAGGCCGTGGGCTCATCCGCCAGCAGGATCTCGGGGCGCTGCATCAACGCACGCACCACGCCGACCCGCTGACGTTCGCCGCCGGACAGCTCGTCGGCGCGTTTGTTGGCGTAATGGGCTATGCCCACCCGCTCCATCAACTCGTAGGCGTGGCGGATATCCTCGCGCGGATAGCGCCGGGTCAGCGCCGCCCAGGTGGAGATATAGCCCAGCCGCCCGGATTGCACATTCTCCATCACCGTCAGCCGGTCGATCAGGTTAAAGCCCTGAAACACCATGCCAATCCGCCGCCGCGCGGTGCGCAGCTCGCGCCCTTTTAGCTTGGTGAAATCGGTGCCGTTGAGGTCGACCGTGCCGGATGTCGGCTCCACCAGTCGGTTGATACAGCGCAACAGCGTGCTCTTGCCCGCGCCCGAAGAGCCAATGACAGAGGTCAGCTGATCGCCCTCGACCCGCAGGTCCAGTTCCTTCAGCACCGGATCGCCCGACCCGTAGCGTTTGGTGAGTTTTGTGATGGTGAGCATGACGGTCTCCCGGACAAAGCACGGCCCTGCCTCTGCCGCGATGCCCTCTGGTTCAGTGATCTGGCACTGGGGACAGAGACGCGCGCAGGGCCGCGAAAGGGGCCCGGTCAGACAAGGCCGACCGGGCTATTCAAAGGGTAAGGGGATCAGTTCCCAGCGAGGCCCTGCGGCGTGTATTCCACCCCGTTGGAGGCCTGGATCTGACGGATCACCGCCCATTGATCCTGATAGGTGATCGGGATGAACTTGCTCACGCCCTCAAACTCGTCACCCAGTTTGGTGCCGGCAAAATCAAAGGAGAAGAAGGCTTCCTTGATCTTTTCCGCCAGCTCGGGGTCGAGGTTATGCGCCACATTGAAGGAGGTGGTCGGGAAGGGATCGCTCTCCCAGATCATCCGCACGTCGGCCGGGTCGTAAAGACCGCGTTCCGCCATCCGGTCCACCACTTCAGACGCCACAGGCGCGGCGTCATAGTCGCCCGCAACCACGCCCAGCATGGATTGGTCGTGCGAGCCGGAATAGATCACTTCGTAGTCTTTGTCCGGTTCAACCCCGAGGCTCGGGAACAGCGCGCGCGGCGCTTGGTTGCCGGAGTTGGAGGTCGGCGAGGTATGTGCCACGCGACGGCCTGCCAGATCCTTGACGTCTTTGATGTCGCTGTCCGCTTGGGTAAAGACCTGCAGCTTGTAGCCGAACTGACCGTCCTCGGCCCCCATGATCGCGAAAGGCACCGCCCCGGCAAGGTTCACCGCAAAGGGCGTCGGGCCGGTGGAGAAGCCCGCGACATGCAGACGACCAGAACGCATCGCCTCAACCTCGGCAGAGTTCGACTGCACCGCAAAGAACTGCACGTCCTTGCCGGTCACCTCGGAGAGATGCGCGATGAAGGGCTCCCAGATATCGGCATAGACCGCCGGGTCTTCGACCGGGGTATAGGCAAAGACCAACGTGTCGGGGTTGCTCAGTTGCGCGGGGTCGGTGGGCGTATCGGCCACCAGATCGCCATTGGCATCGCAATAAAGCACATCGAGCGCGCCACGCTCGGCGCAGTCCTCAGCGGCGGCCGCTGCAAATGCGCTCAGCGACAGAGCGCCCAGTGCCCATGCGGCACGGGTGAAAATCTTCGTCATGGTATCCTCCCTTGATACGCCTGGCCTGCCGGTTTCCTCCCCGGTCGATACAGGCGCTGACCCGGTTACGATAGGGGGGCGCGGGGCAGCGATGCGAGCCGCGTTCTGTTAACGGAACACGCCGGAAGGTGGTTTCATGTTAACAGTGTTACATTCCCCGCCAGATCCCCTTAAACCCGACCCGGATTTGAGGCACTCATAGGGGCGTGTGGCGCCCCAAAAGCGAACTCACAGCCGCAGGTGACAGGAGGAGGATCACATGCAGGCAGGCCGGTCAGAGCCGCTCATCGCCATTGTCGACGATGATCCCAATATGCGTGACACGCTCTCTGCCCTGATGCGGGACAGCGGGTTTGAGGCCGTCTGCTGCGCCGATATCCCCGGATTCCATGCGCTTGGCGACCCGCCCCCCGTCGACCTGGCGCTCATTGACCTGCGGCTGCGCGGCGAGTCCGGTCTGACGCTGGCGATCCATATCCGTGAGCGCTACGAGATCCCCATCGTGATGCTGACCGGCGTCGGCGATGAGATCGACAAGATCATCGGGCTCGAGACCGGGGCCGATGACTATATGATCAAGCCCTTCAACCCGCGCGAGTTGGTCGCCCGCATCCGCGCCGTGCTGCGACGCTATGGCCATGGCACCGCGCGCCCCAGCGCCAATCCAGGCCAAGAGATCGCCTTTGGCGCGCTCAAGATCGACGTGCAGTCCCGGCGGCTTCTGGATGCGGAGGGCGAGGAAATCCCGCTCTCCAATGCGGAATACCGTCTGCTGGAATATTTCGCCCGCAACCCGGATCGGGTGATCCCGCGCCCGGAGCTGCTGGAGGAGCTGGGCTCCGATATGCAGCGCTACGTGGATCGCACCATCGACGTACTGATCCTGCGCCTGCGCCGCAAGATCGAGCCGGTGCCCTCAAAACCCGTGCACCTGCAAACCCGCCGGGCGCAGGGCTATGTCTTTCAGCTTGCGGGCAGCTGACGATGCTCTCAGCGCTCTCGGTCCGCTTTCGTCTGTCCGCCGCAATTGCGGTGCTGTTTGGGCTGATCCTCTTGGTCAGCCTGATCGGGATGCGGGTGTTGAACCGCACCGAGACCTGGATGAACGTGCTGCATCAGGAGACCCTGGCCGAGGTCTCCGACGCGCTGGACCTGTCGGGCAGTGCCGCCGATCTCGCCACTTCCGCGCCCTTTCTCTACGCGCTCTTCCCGCCCTTCCAGCTGGAGCAAGAGGCGCAAAAGGTCCGCGACACCCTCGCCCGGATCGAGGCCCATGCGGCAGGCGATCCCACGCTGGAACTGCCCCTCGCCCGGCTGCGGCTGGCGATCAGCGACCTCACCACCGCGCTGGTGCCGCAAGCCGCGCGCAAATCCGACCTCACCGCCATCGACCGCGACCTGCAAAGGCTGCACGCCCGCGCCCGTCGGCAGTCAGGCGAGACCTCGCACCCGCTGGCGGCGCGCGAGGTTTGGGCTGAACTCCAACAGCTGACCGCCAGCGCCATCGCAGCCGGGCGGGCCAGTGCCTTGATTGAACTCGGGGAATTCACCCGCCAATACCTCACCACCCGCGACCGGCTTGCTCCTCGGCTCGGCCCCGACCATCAGGCGACCTATGACGAGATCCAAGCGGCTCTGATCCGCTCCGACAGTCTTTTTGTACTGAAACACCGCGAGATCGCCGCGCAGCTTGACGCGGAAAACGCCCTGTTCCGCATCCGTCAGGAGGCCGCCCGCATCTCCACTTATGCCGAGGAGAAGGTCGCGCAGGCCGAAGCCCGCCTGTCGCAGGCCCGCACCGAGACCTCGAACAACCTCGGCTTTGCCAAGAACTCCTTCTTCGCCCTCACCCTGATGAGCCTTCTGGTCGCCGTCACCTCCTCCGCCTATGTGTCGAACCACGTGGCCAAAAATCTGCGCCGCATTGCCGATGCCATGCGCAAACTGGCGGCCGGCGATCACCGCAGCGACCTGCCGCGCGCGCGGGTCAGCGGCGATGAGATCGGCCAGCTCTTTGCCGCCTTTCAGGTGTTCCGCGACAATGCCCGCAAGCTGGACCGCCGCACCGGAGAAATCCGCCGCCAGAACGCGCTGTTTTCACGGGTCTTTCGCAATATCAAGGACGGCATCGCCATCACCGGTGCCTCTGGCCGGATCGAGGCGGAGAACGACAAGCTTCGCGCCCTGTTGCGCCTGCCCGCCTCCGATGGCGCCCCGAGCGACGTGGCGCGGCTCATTGCCCGCTCGGCCTTTACCCGGGCCGCCACCGCGGGTGAACGCGGCGGGTTTGAGGAATATAGCGATGCTGCGGGCCATGTTTTGGAGCTGCGCCACTCGCCCCTGCCCGATGGCGGCGCGGTCTGGCTGCTGTCAGAAACCACCGAGCGCAAACGGATCGACGAACGACTTGAGGAAATCCGCCGGGTCGAGACCTTGGGCAAGGTCACTGGCGAGGTGGCGCATGACTTTGGCAATATCCTCTCCAGCATCTCGGGCAATATGCACCTTCTGGCGGCGGCATCAGAGGTGGACGCAAGGGCGATCCGCGACCGCATCGGCGCCGCGCTCGACCTCGGCGTCTCCCTGACCGAGCGGCTTTTGGCCTTTGCCCGCAAACAACATCTGGAGCCGCAGGTGACCGATGTCGCCCAGCTGGTCGAAGGGGTCAGCGACCTGTTGGAAATCGCCCTGCCCGAACATGCCAGGCTGGAAATCGCAGTGCCGCCCGCGCCCGTCCTGGCACGCATCGACCCAGGTCAATTGGAAAGCGCCATCCTCAACCTCTGCGTCAACGCCGGCCAAGCGATTGCAGAGGGGGGCGACATCCGCATCACCGTGCACCAGACCCCAGAGGGCGGCGCCGAGGTGGAGATCGCCGACACCGGCTGCGGCATGGCGCCCGAGGTGCTGAGCCACGCAACCGAGCCCTTTTTCACCGCCCGCGCCGATGGCAGCGGCACCGGCCTTGGGCTTTCGATGGTCGATGGCTTTGTGCATCAATCGGGCGGCGAGATGGCGCTGGCCTCCACCCCCGGTGCGGGCACCACGGTCACGCTGCGCTTTCCGCCGCTGCCGGTGGAGCCTGAATACGCCGCCCTAAACGGCCACGCGCTGGTGGTGGATGATGACGCGACCTATCTCGAAGCCGCCGCCACCGCGCTCGAAGGGTTTGGCCTCAGCGTCACCCGCGCGGGCAGTTTTGACGCGGGCCTTGCAGCAATCCGCACCCTGCCCCGGCTTGACCTCTTGCTCACCGACCTGAACCTTGATCGCGGCACCTCCGGCTGGGAATTGGCGCAGGCGGTGGAGGCAGCGCGTCCAGAGGCGTTGATCCTCGTGATGTCGACCCGTCGGCTCGACTCGCCGCCTCCGGGCCAACACGCTGCAACGCTGGCAAAGCCACTCAACGGCCCCGAGCTGCGCCGTCTGCTGGCCCGACTGAGCGCGTCTCACCCCATCTAAACCATTGAAATTATGAAGCTGTTGAGCCTTTTCAAGATTTCAATGGATTATGGATACATTATCCTGTATTTCATTCGCCAACCAAGCACCGCAGCCCCTAAGGGGCGCAGCTTCCCCTGACCCAGCAGCAAAAACCCCGGCCCAACGGGAGGATGACCTGCGCCCTTTCGGAGATCTGGATCATGACAACGCATATCTTCACCGGCACCATGCCGGCCTTGATGACCCCCTGCACCGCCGACCGTCAGCCCGACTTTGACGCGCTGGTGAGAAAGGGCGAGGAGATGATCGCCGCCGGCATGTCCGCCGTGATCTATTGCGGCTCAATGGGGGATTGGCCGCTGTTGAGCGATCAACAGCGGATGGAGGGCGTCTCCCGCCTTGTCGCCGCAGGCCTGCCCGTGGTGGTCGGCACCGGCGCGGTTAATACCGCCTCGGCGGTGGCCCATGCCGCCCATGCGCAAGAGGTCGGCGCGGCGGGGTTGATGGTGATCCCGCGTGTGCTGTCGCGCGGCACCTCGGTCGCGGCGCAAAAGAACCACTTCGCCGCGATCCTCACTGCCGCGCCGGATGTGCCTGCGATCATCTACAACAGCCCCTATTATGGCTTTGCCACCCGCGCCGATCTGTTCTTTGCCCTGCGCGCCGAACATAAAAACCTGATTGGCTTCAAGGAGTTCGGCGGCAAGAGCGACCTGCGCTACGCGGCCGAGCAGATCACCAGCCAAGACGATCAGGTGACGCTGATGGTCGGGGTTGATACCGAGGTCTACCACGGCTTTGTCAATTGCGGCGCCACCGGCTCGATCACCGGGATCGGCTGCGCCCTGCCGCGCGAGGCGCTCTTGCTCGCCCGCCTGTCGCAACGCGCCGCTGGGGGCCATGCCGAGGCCCGCCTGCGGGCGCGCGAGCTGACCGAGGCGATCCATGTGCTCTCCACCTTCGACGAAGGCCCGGATCTGGTGCTCTATTACAAATACCTCCTCGTGCTGAACGGCGAGGAAGAATACCGCCTGCATTTCAACGAAACCGACGTGCTGTCGGACGCGCAGCGCAACTATTGCGAACAGCAGTACCGTCTGTTCCGCACTTGGTTTGCTGATTGGAGCGCGCAGGGCGGGGTGATCGCCGAATGCATGTAGTCGACAGCCATACCGGCGGCGAGCCGACGCGGGTGATCCTGGACGGCGGGCCGGACCTCGGGTCCGGCTCCCTGGCGGAGCGCGCCAAACGGCTGGCGCGCGATCACATGGCGTTCTGCAACGCGGTGATGCGCGAGCCGCGCGGCCAGCCTGCCATGGTCGGCGCGTTGCTGGTGGAGCCGGAGGATACCAGCTGCGTCACCGGGGTGATCTATTTCGACGCGGGCGCGGTCCTCGGCATGTGTGGTCACGGTACCATCGGCCTTGCGGTCACTTTGGGCTATCTCGGGGTGATCACTCCCGGGCGGCATCGGATCGAGACCCCGGCGGGCGTGGTCACGGTCGACCTTGAGGGCGAAAATACCGTCACCGTCACCAATGTCGAAAGCCGCCGCGTCCAGCGTGCCGGCGAGGTGCGCATGGGCGATGGCAGCACGATCACGGGCGATGTGGCCTATGGCGGCAATTGGTTCCTGATCGTGGAGCCGAGCCCGCTGCCCTTGGTGCCTGCCAATACCGGCGCGCTCACTTGCCTTGGCATTGCGATCCGCACCGCCGCCAATGCACAAGGCATCGGGGGCGAGTTGGGGCAACCCATTGATCATGTGATCTTTCAGGCCCCCTCCCCCACGCCCGGTATTGACGCCCGCAACTTTGTCCTGTGCCCGGATGACACCTACGACCGCTCGCCCTGTGGCACTGGCAGTTCGGCGCGGCTGGCTTGCCTTGCGGCCGAAGGGCGCCTCAAGCCGGGGCAGGAGATCGTGCAGGAGAGCATCATCGGCTCGCCCTATCGCCTGTCCTACCAGCCGGGGCCACAGGGCGGCGTGATCCCGCAGATCACAGGCGAAGCGTATATCATGAACGAAGGTCGCCTGATCTTTGCCGAAACAGATCCCTTCCGCGCGGGAATTCCCGCCTAGCGCAGGTGCGCGAAAATGGCCGCTGGCATTGAGAGGCGAACTTGTGTTTCCTCCCAGAACAGGTGCTGCCTCGCCTTTCGGAGACCTATCATGACCCAGACCCAAGACATCCTCGTGATCGGAGCCGGCATCATCGGCATCAGCACCGCGCTGGCGCTGCAATCGGCGGGGCGCTCGGTTGTGGTTTTGGACCGCAAGGGCGTGGCGGGCGAGACCTCGGCGGGCAATGCCGGCGCCTTTGCCTTTCCCGAGGTGGAGCCGCTGGCCACCCCCGGCATCATGCTGAAAGCGCCGAAATGGCTGCTTGATCCCCTGGGGCCTCTGTCGATCCCGCCCGCCTATGCGCTGAAGATCGCGCCCTGGATGCTGCGGTTCTGGCGGGCGAGCTGGCCGGACCGTTATGCCGCCGCTGTCGAGGCACAGGTCGCCCTGATGCGCCATTGCGAGGCCGCGCTGCCGCGCCAGATCGCCGCCACCGATGGCGAGCACATGATGATGCGGGACGGGCAATTGCAGCTTTACGAAGGGGCGCGCGCCTATGCCGCCGCCCTGCCCGCCTGGAAAGTGCGCCGCGCCCATGGCATCGCCTTTGACCTCCTTGAAAGCCCCGAGGCGATTGCCGAGATCCAACCGGGGCTTGCGCCGCGCTTCACCCATGCGGGGTTCACGCCCTCGTGGCTCAGCACCGTGAACCCCAAGGGCTGGACCGAACACCTCGCCGCCGCCTTTGTCGCGCGCGGGGGGCGGATCGAGAGGGCCGATGTGCGCGCGCTGGAGGCCTCGGACGCGGATGTCACCGTGCACACCGCTGAGGGGCCGCGCCTTGCGACACAGGTGGTGGTGGCCGCCGGTGCCTGGTCGCATCACCTCGCCCGCACGCTGGGCGAGCGCTTTCCGCTGGAGACCGAACGCGGCTATAACACCACCCTGCCCCCCGGCGCCTTTGACCTGCGCACCCATCTGACCTTTTCCGCCCATGGCTTTGTCGCCTCAAAGATCAGCGGCGGGGTGCGGATTGGCGGCGCGGTAGAGCTTGGCGGCCTCGACCTGCCGCCGAACTTCCGCCGCGCGGATATTCTGTTGGAAAAGGCCAAAAGCTTTCTGCCGGGCCTCAACACCGAGGGCGGCACTCAGTGGATGGGCTATCGCCCCTCGCTGCCCGACAGCCTGCCAGTGATCGACCATTCCACCCGCGCGCCGGGGGTCACCTACGCCTTTGGCCACGGTCATCTGGGCCTGACCCAATCGGCCGGCACCGCCGAGCTGGTCACCGCGCTGGTGCAGCGCCAGAGCCCGCCGATCCCGATGCAGCCCTTCTCCGCCACCCGCTTCTGACTGCGATCCACTTGAGAAGGCGCGGCAATCCTCGTAAACCGTATCCAAAATACTGACACCACCGCTGACGAGGCCCCCATGGCAGGCAAACGCGCCGTCTCCCGCAACTCCCTCCCGGACGTCATCGCCGATGATCTGCGAGAGCGTATCCTCAGCGGTGAGCTGGCCGAAGGCGAAGTGATCCGCCAAGAGGTGCTGGCCGAGGAATACGACGTCTCGCGGATGCCGATCCGCGAAGCGCTAAAGCGGCTGGATGCCGAAGGGCTGGTGCAATTCACCAACAATCGCGGCGCCAGCGTCACCAAACATTCGCTCGAAGAAATCGCCGAGATTTTCGATCTGCGCATTCTGGTCGAGGTGGACCTGTTCCGCCGCGCGATCCCTTTGATGACCTCAACGGATTTCGCCCGCTGCGAGGAGATCTTGGGTCAAATGGACGCCTCCTATGATGCCGATGATGTGGCAAAATGGGGGGCGCTCAACCACAGCTACCACGCGGCTCTTTATGCGGCCGCAGGGCGCAAGTTGACCAATGAGGTGCTACAAGGCCTGAGCCTGCATTCCGACCGTTTCGTGCGGATGCACCTCAGTGTGATGAAACAGCGCGAGCCCGCCAAAAAGGAGCATCGCGTACTGCTCGACCTCGCCATGGCGCGCGATGTGGAGGGGGGCTGCACGGCGCTAAGCGCGCATATCTCTCGCACGAAACAGCAGTTGCTTTCCTTGGTGGCGGAGCATCGCAACACCGCCTGAGCACCGCAGGTCGCGCGCGGCTTACTCCTCGCCAACGACCTGCACGAGCTGACAGCCCTCCGCCTCACAGCGCGCGCGCACCGCGGCGGGGAGATCTGCACCTGTGACGACCACGTCATAGTCCCAGACCATGTGTTTGCGACAAGGCAGGTCACGGCCCAGTTTCGCCCGGTCCATCACCAACACGCGCTTGCGTGCGCAACCAGCAATGGCCGTCCGCGCTGCGACTTCCTCAGTATTGTAGTCCAAAACCTCGCCTGCCTCTGAGAGGCCGCCGCAGCTAAAGACCGCGACATCCACGAGATAGTCGGCAAAAAAGCTGGCCGAGGCCGTGCCGATCATGTCGAGGTCCCGCAATCGCACGGTGCCACCGGCCAAGGCGACAACAGCTCCCGGCGCGCCTTGCAGCGCGATGACCGCATGGATCGAGTTGGTCGCCACAAACAGCCCCTCGCGATGGGCTGCCAGCATCCGCGCGCAGGCCTCGACCGTGGTGCCGGTGCCCAGCGCCACCCGCGCGCCATCGGGCACCAGATCGCGCACTGCCATGGCGATCTGGTTCTTTTCGCCGCGCGCATGGCTGATCCGGGGCGCATAGCCGATGTTCTCGGACGGTTGCCGCAGCCGCACCACGCCATTGCGCCGCTGCACCAGCGCCGCCTCATCAAGCTCGCGCAGATCAGTGCGAATAGTCTGCACCGAGACCTCCAGCCGCGCGGCCAGATCCGCCGCAGACATCTCGCCCGCGTCACACAACAGCCCGATGATCTCATCGCGGCGGCGGGTCATTTCCCCCTTACGCATTCGCTTTCCTTTGAAAGTGAACCAAACTCATAGCCTCGTAACAGGGCGCGGAGCACACAGGCAAGATAATAATAAATTTGGCAAACTGTCACAAAAGGTTTTCAGACTCACGCTTTAAGGGCTGCAGAAATACTTTCGTACGAAAGCTAACATCGGAGACCCCGGATGAAATCCCTGCTGACTGCCGCCGCCCTGACCCTCACCGCTTCGGCCTCCCTTGCCGAAACGCTGACGCTCTACACCTCGCAGCCCAACGCCGACGCGCAAATGACCGTCGACGCCTTCATGGAAGCCAACCCCGGCATCGAAGTGGAATGGGTGCGCGATGGCACCACCAAACTGATGGCCCGCCTGATGGCCGAAATCGAAGCCGGCAGCCCGCAGCCCGACGTCCTGCTGATCGCCGACACCGTGACGCTTGAAGGCATGGCGCAAAAAGGTCAGCTCAAAGCCTATAAATCCGCCGAAGCCGATGCCTATGACCCCGCGCTTTACTCGGCAGATGGCTACTATTACTCGACCAAGCTGATCACCACCGGCATCGTCTACAACACCGGCGCCGCGATCCAGCCGACCTCCTGGGCCGACCTTGCCGACCCGAGCCTCAAGGGCCAGATTGCCATGCCGTCGCCGCTCTATTCCGGCGCAGCACTGATCCACCTTGCCACCCTCACCGGCGACAAGGATCTGGGTTGGGATTATTACACCGCCCTCGCAACCAACGAGACCCGCGCCCAAGGTGGCAACGGCGGCACCTTCAAGGCCGTGGCCTCTGGTGAGAAACCCTACGGCGTGGTCGTCGACTTCCTCGCAGTTCGCAACAAGGCAGATGGCTCGCCCGTCGAGTTCGTTTTCCCGAAAGAGGGCGTCTCCTACGTGACGGAGCCTGTAGCGATCCTCGAGACCGCCAAGAACGTCGATGCCGCGCAAAAGTTCGTCGACTTCGTGCTGTCGCAAAAGGGTCAGGATCTGGTGCTCGACATGGGCTACATCCCGGCGCGCAACGACATGGGCGTCCCCGCGGGCTTTCCGGCGCGCGAAGACATCAAGCTGATGTCCTTTGATCCTGCTCAGGCTCTGGCCGATGCAGAGGCCAACAAGGCGAAATTCGCAGAGCTGTTCGGCGCCGAATGAGCCTCGCATCTACAAATTCCAGCAGCAGCCGGTCCGAGGGCTGGCTGCTGTCGCTTGTTCTCGCGCTGGCGGTGCTGATCACCCTCGCCCCCGTCGCACGGCTGTTTTTTGAGGGCATCACCGCCGGGGGCCAGCTGAACCTCGGGTATTTCGGGGATGTGCTGACCAAGCCCGCGACGCTCTCGGCCCTGACCCATTCTCTGGTGACAGCCGGGTTTGGCACGATGATTTCAGTGCTGATCGGCGGGGCCTTTGCCTTTCTCGTGGCGCTGACAGACCTGCGCCGCAAAGGCGCGCTGGTGTTCTGCCTGATGATCCCGATGATGATCCCGCCGCAGATCACCGCCCTGTCGTGGACGCAGATCATGGGGCCCTCTTCGGTGCTGCTGAAGACACTCGGCCTTGCGCCGCCGCTTGGCGCGCCGCAGCCGCTTTATTCGCCCTTTGGCATCATCCTGCTGTTGGGCATTCAGCACACCTCGATCATTTTCCTGACGCTGCGCGCCGGTCTGCGCGTCATCCCGCAAGAGGTAGTGGAGGCCGCCCGGATCTCCGGTGCCCGTGGGTTTCGCATCTGGGGGCAAATCGTGCTGCCGCTGACCCTGCCGAGCCTTATGGCCGGGATCGCCATCACCTTTGTCACCGCGCTGGGGAATTTTGGCATTCCGGCGATGCTGGGCATTCCGGCCGGCTACTCCACTCTTCCGACCCTGATTTATCAACGGCTTGCGGGCATGGGCACTACGGTTTTGTCCGAGGTCGCGGTGCTTGCCATTCTGATCGGCGCGGTCGCCACGGCGGGCATTCTGCTGCAACGGGCGTTTTTGCGCCGCCAGCGGGTGCATCTGGTCGGCAGCACCGGTCGTCCGCTCGCCATCCCGCTTGGCCGCGCCCGTCTACCCGTCGAGATCGCGCTTTGGGCGGTGATTGCCGTCATTCTGCTGCTGCCGATGCTGGGGCTCTTGGCGACCTCTCTGGTGCCGGCCTATGGCGTGTCGCTTCGGCTTGATACACTCTCGCTCGATGGCTGGTACGAGGCGCTATTCCGCCAGCCGGTGACGCAGCGGGCTTTCATCAATTCCTTCCTGCTGTCGATCAGCGCCGCCGCGCTGCTGATGGCGCTTTGCCTGCCGCTCGCGTGGTTGATGGACCGCCACAAGACGCGGCTGGGGCGCGCTTTTGACAGCCTGTTGGACCTGCCCTATGCGCTGCCCGGCGTGGTTTTGGCGATTGCGATGATCCTTCTATTGATCAACCTGCCCTTCACCGACCGCACGCTTTACGGCACCATCTGGATCATCTTCCTCGCCTATCTGGCGCGGTTCTTTGCGGTGATGTTTCGCCCCGTGCAATCCTCACTACGCCAGCTCGATCCTTCGATGGATGAGGCGGCGCAATCGGTCGGCGCACCGCTTCTGAAGCGCCTCAAGGACATCATCCTACCGCTCTCTGCCCCTTCGGCGGCGGCGGGGGCGATCCTTGTCTTCCTCACCGCCTTTAACGAGCTCACCGTTTCCGCCCTCCTGTGGTCCTCGGGCACCGAGACGCTGGGCGTGGTGATCTTCAACCTCGACGACAGCGGCGAGACGGTGATGGCCTCCGCCGTCGCCATGACCATCGTCTTTGTCGTCCTCATCCTGATGGCGGTGATCCAGGCCACCTCCCGCCGCCTGCCCAAAGGAGTTGTGCCATGGCAGAGCTGACCCTGACCCAAGTCGCCAAGCATTTCGGCGGCACCCCGGCGCTGAAGTCCGTCACCACCACCGTGCGCGATGGCGAGTTTCTGGCGCTGCTTGGCCCCTCGGGCTGTGGCAAGTCCACCCTGCTGCGGCTTATTGCGGGCTTTGACCAGCCCACCGAGGGACGCATTTGCATCGGCGCGCAGGAGGTGGCCAATGCGGCGACGCGTGTCAACGTGGCCCCCGAGGCGCGCAATATTGGCTTTGTCTTCCAGTCCTATGCGCTTTGGCCGCATATGACCGTGCGCCGCAATGTCGGATATCCGCTAGAGATCCGCCGCCTGCCAAAGCCTGAGCGCGAGGCGCGGATTGACGCCGCCCTTGCCGCCACCGCGCTGGAGGCTTTTGGCGACCGGATGCCCTCTGACCTGTCGGGCGGGCAACGGCAACGGGTCGCCTTGGCGCGCTGTCTGGTCTCCGATCCCACCGCCGTTCTGCTGGACGAGCCCTTGGCGAACCTCGATGTGGCCCTGCGGGCCTCCATGCAGGAGGTGTTTAGCGATTTTCACCGTCGCACCGGGGCCACCATGGTCTATGTCACCCATGATCAGGCCGAGGCCATGGCGATGGCCGACCGCATCGCGGTGATGAACCATGGCGCGATTGTGCAACTTGACACGCCAGAGGCGCTTTATGCCCGCCCCCGCAGCCGCTTTGTCGCCGAGTTCATTGGCGAGGGCGCGGTGGTCCCTCTGACCGGCACCACCCATGGCGACCAAGGCGCAGAGGCCACGCTGCTCGGCACCCGCCTGCAGGTCGAGACGGACACGCAGCAACCCGCTCTGGCCTGCCTTCGCCCCGAGAACCTGACCATCGCCGAGAGCGGCCCGGTCCGTGCTCGGGTGGAGCGGGTAACGTACCTCGGTGGGCGCTACCGCCTCGACCTCACCGCCGCCAGTGGCGAGGCTTTGGTCACCCAATCCGCCACACGGCTTTCCCCCGGCGATCAGATCGGCCTTGCGCTCTCGGCGCCCTGGGCCTTTGCCGCCGCCTGACAGGACCCACTCATGAGCACGATCACCGTTCGCTCCGGCATCGGAGACAAGGGCCCGGCCGCAATGCGGCTTGAGACGGGCCGCCACCGTTGGCTCTTGGATTGCGGTTTTGGCCCCGAGGCCAACGCGAAGTTTGACCCCGCTTGGTTAGAGGGCGTCGAGGCGGTCTTTGTCACACATGACCATATTGACCACATCGGCGGCGCGGCTTACGCGGTGGAGGCAGGCCTGCCGATCCACGCCACCCGCCGCACCGCGCAGGCGCTGCCGCCCTCGGCGCAAGTGATCGAACTCCCCGAACAAGGCGTGACCGAGATCGACGGCATCCGCCTCACTACCGGGCGCAATGGCCACGCGCTTGGCGGGGTTTGGTTCCATTTCGACCTTGGGCAGGGGCTGTTTTACTCCGGCGATTGGTCGGAGGAGAGCGAGTGGTTCGCCCTCGACCTGCCGCCCAAGGCCGCGACCGCGATCATCGACTGTTCTTATCACCTGAGCGACGTGCCGCAGTCTCAGCGGCTTGCCGATCTGGATGCGCTGATCGACACATTGCCCGGTCAGATCCTGTTCCCGGTGCCGCCCTCGGGGCGCGCGGGCGAACTGGCCTTGCATCTGATGCGCCGCTTTGGGCCGGAGGCGGTGCTTCTGGACCCGGAATGCTGCCACACCCTGCGCGCCGCGCTGGCCTCAGGCTCCGTGGCCCCCACCGCGCAGGAGATCGCGCCCTTGTTGGAGCGTGGCCCCTTGGACGCTGCGCGCTTTTTGATCTGTGACACGCCCAATGCCGATGGCGGGGCGGCCTGGGCCTACGTGCGCGCCTGGCGAGAGAGCGGACGGTTGGGGCGCGACGCCCATGTGGTCTTTACCGGCCATATGACCGCCCATGCCCGCGGGATCGAGACGGTAGAGGGCGGTTACTTTCGCCGTTGGAACGTGCACCCGCCTCTGTCCGATCAGATCGCGATGATCCGCCGCCTTGGCGCACGCCGCTTCGCACCCGCCTTTTGTACCCTGCCCGAGGAGTACCTCGTCGAGGCGGGATTTAGCGCGCAGGTCTTCCTGCATGACACGGTGACTCTATGAGCGATCTGCCCCGCCTTCCCGCACGCCCCTTTGTGCTGATCCGCCACGGCGAGACCACAGCCAACCGTGACCAGATCATCGCGGGCCGCTTGGATGTGGCGCTGACCGAAGCAGGCCGGAAACAGGCGCAGGCCTTGCAGAACCTGCACTGGGAGCAGCCTCTGGCAATTTTCACCAGTCCAATGGCGCGCGCGAGAGACACCACATCTTTGGCCTTTCCCGACCTCCCCGCGACGGTTCACCCCCTCTTGGGGGAGCGAGACTGGGGCATATTTGAAGGCCGCCCCTGGCGTGACCTGCCTCCCCGCGATGCGACGCCTGAGGGTGGCGAAAGCTGGGCCGCGATGATCGCCCGCGTCCACACGGCCCTTGTGGGCTGCATCAGCGAGGCGGGCACGGCCTTGCCCATCCTCATCTGCCATTCCGGCGTGATCCGCGCGACGCGGCTGCTGACCGGTCAACCCGACGTCGGACAGCGCGCACCCAACGCGCACCCCCTGCACTACCGCCCAATTGGCGAAATCCACGAGGAAACACTCCATGAGTTTTGACAGCCCAATTACGTCCCGCCCTTGCGCCGTCTTTGACATCGACGGCACACTGGCGGAGTTCGACGCCGAGGCGCTTGGCCCGCTGGTGCATGGGGTGGAAAAACACTGGGACGCCTTTCATGACGCCATGGCGACCACGCCAGAGATCGAACCCGTCGCCCGGGTGCTGCGCCATCTCAAGGCTGGGGGCGAGACCATCGTGCTCTGCTCCGGTCGCCCCGAAGGCTGGATTGCCCGCACCATCGACTGGCTGCGCGCCAATGATCTGCCCTTTGACGGCATCTACCTGCGCCCCGACGGTGCGGATGAGATGAGCGACCCAGACGTCAAACGCGCCCTTCTGGCGCAGATGCGCGAGGATGGGTTTGAACCGTGGATCGTGTTTGACGACCGCGCCACCGTGGTAGACTTCTGGCGCAGCGAAGGGCTGATCTGCCTGCAATGCGCGCCGGGCGTGTTCTGACGCCACCCAAAGCCGCTGCCCTATATGAGATAGGCCTCCCTAACTGCTGGGAGGCCTTTTTCGGTGTGTTATGCGGCTTCCCCGCCGCGCCATTTTGGCAAAAGCTGCCGCAGCGCAATGGGGACGACCAGAAGAAGGCCAATGGCCGTCGCCGTCAGGTTCGGGGCGACCAAAAGGATCGCGGCAAAGACCAGCACCAGACGCTCGAACCAGTACAAGGGCGCGAACAGCCAGCTGGACACCGCAGAGGCCAAGATCCAAATCCCGAGGATCGAGCCGGAGAAGGCCAAGGCGAAGGCCTCCCATGTGAACCCATCCGTCACGATCAGCAGCGCAGGCTGGAAGGCAAAGACAAACGGCACCAGCGCCTTACCCATGCTGAGGCGGAAAGCGGTATTGCCGGCCTTAAAGGCATTGGCGCCCGCAATCCCTGCACCGGCATAAGCGGCCATCGCGACAGGGGGCGTCACATCGGCCAGCACCCCGTAGTAGAACACGAAGTAATGCGCGACCATCTGCTGGACGCCCAGCATCCCCAAGATCGGCGCGGCCACAGCCACCATGATGATGTAATTCGCCGTCGTCGGAATACCGCAGCCCATCAGGATGCAGACAATCGCAGTCAGGATCAGCGTGAAGAGCAGCGTCAGCGACGGCACCGTTATCAACTCGAACGGCAAGAAGGCCATCGTCTCATGCAGAGAGGTCGCCCAACCCTGCGCAATGCTGGTGACCATATAGGCGATTTTAAAGCCGACACCGGTCAGGGTCACGACACCAATCACCACGCCCACAAGCGCCGCGGCTGCGGTGACAGAGAGCGACTGTTTCGCCCCAAGGATGAAGCCTTCGAGCACGCCATGAATGGTGCCTTTGATGCCATCCGCAATGCCGGAGGCTTGGATCTGCTGGATAGCAAGCACAACGATACAGGCAGAGATCGAATAGAAGGCCGCCGCAAAGGGGGTGCGCCCGGAAAGCAGCACCGCAACAAGGATCGCCAAGGGCAGAACCGAAAGCCAGCCCGCTTTGAGCACTTTCCACGCGTTGGGCAGCTCGTCCAACGACAGGCCGCGCAGACCGAGGCGACGCGCCTCAAGGTGCACCTGCACCAGCACCCCGAAGAAGTGCATGAAGGCGGGCACCAAGGCTGCGGTCAAAATGGTGGTCAGCGGCACGCCGAGGTATTCGATCATCAAGAAGGCCACCGCGCCCATCACCGGCGGGGTGATCTGGCCCCCGGTTGAGGCCGCAGCCTCCACCGCCGCCGCGAAGTGACGCGGATAGCCGATGCGGATCATCGCCGGAATGGTCAGCGCGCCGGTGGTCACCGTGTTGGCGATCGAGGAGCCGGAAATCGAGCCGAGCAGCGCGGAAGACAGCACCGAGACCTTGGCCGGCCCGCCTGCATAGCGCCCCGCCAATGCCGAGGCGATGTCGATAAAGAGTTGCCCGAGGCCAATCCGTGTCGCCATCACGCCAAAAAGAACGAAGTGGAACACATAGGTGGCAATCACGCCGAGCGCGGTGCCGTAGATGCCCTGCGAGGTCAGATAGAGGTGGTTGACGATATTGGTCCAGCTGGCGCCGGGATGCACCAGAATGCCGGGCATCGACTTGCCGAAATAGGCATAGGCCATAAAGAGAATTGCGATCACCGGAAGCGGCCAGCCCATTGAGCGGCGCACGCCTTCCAGCAGCACAACAATCAGGATCGTGCCCATGGCCACGTCGATGGGCAGCGGATTGCCCACGCGGAAGGCCAATTCGCTATAGATCCACGGCACATAAAGCGCGCTGACGATCCCTGCGATGGCCAAAACCCAATCGAGAAGAGGCAAACCGAAGGGCGCGCGCCAATTGCTCTCGAATTCTTTTTTGCCAAAGGCGGCAAAGCTGAGGAACACAACCATCAGCGTCACGCCAAGGTGCAAGCCGCGATGGACCGTCGCCTGCGGAATGCCGAAGCCGGCAGTGTAGAAATGATAGCACGACAAAAGGAACAGGATCGCGCCGGTCACGAGCGCCAAGGGCTGCGCCAGCACACGGAACCGCAGTTCCGGATCAAATTCCTCTTCAATCGCCTGCAATTCGTCGGCGGTCAGGTGGCGGATATCATCGCCATCCTTGCTGCGATCCTCGGTCATCCTCTGGGCTCCGGTCCGGGGGTGGAGAAGGGGGCCGCGATACGCGTCGCCCCCTGAAATGGCAAGAGGCGCAGGGATCTCCCGCGCCTCTCTTTTTGTTTCACTTCAGAAGGCCAGCTTCTTTGTAGAACTTCTCGGCGCCCGGATGGAGCGGTACACCGATGCCGTTCAGCGCGGTGTCAGCAGTGATCATCTTGCCTTTGGCGTGACCGGCATCCAGCTGCTTGCGGGTGTTTGCGTTCCACAGCGCCTTGGTGATCTCGTAGATCAGGTCTTCGGATTGGTCCGCGCTGGTCAGCCATTGTGCGCCCACGGACAGGGTTTCGACGTCTGCGTCATTGCCCTCGTAGGTGCCACCCGGAACGGTATCAGCTGCGAAGAACTTGAACTCTTCACAGATTTTCGGCGCCTCGTCACAGGAGATCGGGATCAGCTTGACCTCATGCTGGCTCGCCAGCTCGGAGATCGCGCCGGCCGGATAACCACCGACAAAGAAGAACGCATCCATCGCGCCATCGCGCATCCGGTCTGCGGCCTGATCGGGCTTCAGATATTCCGGAGAGATATCGCCTTCTGCAATGCCATAACCATCAAGGATGATTTTCGCATCGACGAGGGTGCCAGAGCCCGGCTCATCCATGGAGACGCGCTTGCCTTTGAGGTCCGCAACGCTGGAGATGCCAGAATCGGCGCTGGCGATCAGGTGGATGCTTTCGGGGTAGAGGTTGGCGATGGCGCGCAGGCTCTCAACCGCCGGTTTGCCTTCCCAGATGCCGGTGCCGGTATAGGCCCAGGTCGCCACGTCAGACTGGGAGAACCCAGACTCGAGCGTGCCGCCTGCAATGGCGTTGATGTTCGCGACAGACCCGTTGGCAGACAGCGCAGAGGCGATCAGCCCCGGCACGCCGCAGGAACCGCCCTGATCACAGGCGCGCGAACCCGGCGGGTTAGAGATCGCATTGGCGAGCAGGCCACCGATCGGGTAGTAGGTGCCGGCGGTGCCGCCGGTGCCGATGCGGAAGAACTGCATATCCTGTGCGGTTGCGGTCGAGGCCACCAGACCGAGCGCCAGTGCAACGCCGGACAATACTTTCAGATGTTTCATGATATCTTTTCAACTCCCAGCAGTAACTTAGGGAACGATACGCCTATTTGGGGAGGCGCTACAAGGGCTCGCAATCTGCTGACGCTACGACAGAGATACGCCGACCAGCACCCACCCCACGCAATGCATAACCGTCAGACCAGAAACGTAATTTTGCGACTGTCGGCAATTTTTGCCTGCCGCACCTCGCGGCTTCACAGCCCTTTCGAGGTGCTGTCCCGGGCCATCACCTTATAGCCGAGATCCACAATGGCGGGGCCGGAATAGGTCCCCGCAAGACGGGCCAAAATGATCTCGATTGCGTGTTTTCCCATTTGAAACCGCTCCGTTTGCACGCTCGAGAGCGAGGGGTTGGCCGCTGCCATCACGTCGAGATCATTGAACCCGCAGATGCCAAGACGGTTCGGCACATCAAGCCCCATGCGCTGCGATTCAAACAAGGCGCCCAGCGCGAGGTCGTCGTTGTTGCAAAAGATCGCATCAACTTCCGGCGCTTGGGTCATCAACTGACGCAGCATATCGGCCCCTTTGGTGACGGAGGACGCCTCGGGCGAGGTCACCACCCGATTGGTGTCAAACACCCCCGCTGCCTCCGCTTCGGCCTTGAACCCGGCAAAGCGGCGCTGGGTGCGCGGGTCCATCCGCGCGCCGAGGAACCCGGGGCTCCGGTAACCCTGTGTAATCAGATGCCGGGTGGCGGCCTCCGCTGCGTGGAAATGCGAGAACCCAACGCAGACATCTACCGGATCGTCACCGGTCTCCATGATCTGCACCACGGGACACTCGAGCCTTTCCAACAGCTTGCGCGCCGCCGGGCTTTGGTCAAAGCCGCTCACCACCAGCCCCGCCGGTTTCTGGCTGGCAAAGAGGCGGAGGGCGTTTTCCTCGGTCTCGGCGCAATAGCGGGTATTGGCCAGCTGCACCTCATACTCCGAGGGTTCAGAGGCCGCATAGATCCCCTTCAGCACCTCGGCAAACACACTGTTGGTGACCGAGGGGATCAGCACGCCAATCACGTTCGACCGCCCCGTCGCCAGATGCCGCGCCGCCGGGTTTGGCACATAGCCCAGCTCCGCCACCGCCGAATCGATCCGCTTACGCACCGCCTCGGAAACCATCTCCGGGCGGCGCAGTGCACGCGACACGGTGATCGCACTCACCCCCGCCAGCCGGGCCACGTCATCCAAAGTTATTCTTTTGTTTTCGGACATTGGCAGATTGCGCCTCCCTGTTGGGAATATCTTTCTTGACGAATGACAGCGCTGTCAACATGATGACAGCGCTGTCATTGATATCAAACACGGTGATGGCACTATCAATCGACCAAAGCGGGGAGGCAGGCGTCAGGTGCGGCATATTCTGGTCATGGGCGTGTGCGGGGTGGGTAAATCCAGCGTGGCAGCCGCGATTGCCACCGCGATGGGCGCGCCCTTTGTGGAGGCGGATGCCTATCACTCGCCCGAGAACGTCGCCCATATGCAGGCGGGCCGCCCACTGACGGATGAGATGCGCCGCGATTGGCTGGCGGTGATCGGGCAGGAACTGGCGCGGCAAAGCGAACCCGCCGTGCTGGCCTGTTCTGCGCTGAAGCAAAGCTACCGTGACCAGCTCGTGGCGCAGGCGGGGGAGATGACCGTCATCCATCTGCACGGCAGCCAGCCGCTGCTGGAGGAGCGGGTGGCTGCCCGCCCCGATCACTTCATGCCGCCAAGCTTGGTGCAAAGCCAACTGGACGTGTTGGAGCCGCCCACAGGCCCCGGCACCCTCACCCTCGACGTCGCCCTGCCGCTTTCAGATGTGGTGACGCTGGCGCTCGACTTCGCCCGCCGTCGGGGAGGCGGCGGGCGTTAACCGCAAGACAAGAAACACTTTCTCAGGGAGGAGAAACCTATGAAACGACTGATCACCGCGACCCTTGTGGCCACTACCCTCGCCGGTGGCGCGCTAGCTCAGGACTATAGCCTGCGGTTCCAATCCTCGGACCCGGCGGGCAATCCGAACTTTCAGCTGCAAACCCGCTGGACCGAGATGGTCGCCGAAAAGACCGGCGGCAAGGTCGCGATCGAGCTGCTGCCGGTGGAAAGCATCGTCGCCCATAACGAAACCCAGGACGCGATTGCGGCCGGCATTCTGGACGGTCATGTCACCGACACCAGCTATTTCTCCGGCAAGGACCCGGCCTTTGGCCTGATCGCCAATCCGGTCGGCGCATGGAGCGCGCCGGAGGAGATGTTCGCCTTTATGCGCACCGGTGGCGGCAACGAGTTGATGCAGGGCCTTCTGGAACCCTACGGGCTGCATTTCATCGGCGCCACCACGCCGGGGCTCGAAGCCTTTGTCTCTGCCGTGCCGCTTGATGGGGTCGACGATCTCAAAGGTCTGAAAATGCGCGCACCCGAAGGACTGGTGCAGCAGGTCTTTGCCGCCGCAGGGGCCGCGCCGGTGAACCTGCCGGGGTCGGAGGTTTTCACCTCGCTTGATAAAAAGGTGATCGAGGCGGCGGATTACACCGTGTTTTCCACCAACCAAGCGCAGGGCATGCATGATGTGGCCAAACATCCGGTCTATCCCGGCTTCCACTCCATGCCCTTGGTCGAGATTTCGATGAACAAGGCGAAATGGGACGCGATGCCCGCCGATATCCAAGCCGCGCTGACCCAATCGGTTGAGGAATTTGCCGAGCTGCAAGTCGCCACCCTGCGCGAGGCCGATCTGGCGGCGGTTGAGGCCGCCAAAGCCTCGGGCGAGGTGACCGTGCATGACTGGCCCGCGGCTGAGCGCGCCAAGTTCCGCACCATTGCCACCGGCGAGTGGGAAAAGGTCGCAGCACGCTCTGAGAATGCGCAAAAGGTCTATGACACGCTGACCGCCTATCTCAAATCCGCAGGTCTTTTGAACTGATCCCAGCCGGATCTGCGAGGGGGCCGGTACTGGCCCCCTTACCCCTCACTCAGCACCGAACAGAACGGGAGGACCGGACTTGGCCGAACAGGACCACGCACATCTGCCAGAGGAAGAGCTAAGACCGGGCGCCATCCCGCAGGCGGGGCTTTTGGGGCGCTGGATCGATCGGGGCGGGCTGATCTTTGCCACTGGGATCGTGCTCGCCATGGCGATCCTGATCCAAGAAGTGATCCTGCGCTATGTGTTCAATGCGCCCACCATCTGGGCGCATGAGACGACGATTTTCCTCTGCGGTGTCGCCTTTGTTTATGGCGGGCTCTATTGCACCGCCCGCGACCGCCATATCCGCGTGGTGCTGATCTACGACGCCCTGTCGCCGCGCTGGCGGCGGCGGTTTGATGTGGCGATCTCCGTGATCAGCGGCGCGGCCTCGGCGATGTTTGCCTGGGCGGCCTGGACCATGGTCACGCGCGCGATCTTCATGCCTGACGGCAGCTTTCGCCTTGAACGCTCCGGCAGCGCTTGGGACCCGGTGTTTCCCGGCCTCTCGAAACTCTTCCTCTTTCTCGTGCTCGCCCTGATGGCGGTGCAATTCGCGGTGCTCGCGGTGAACTACCTGAAGGACAACAAATGACCGAGCTGTTTGGCTCCTTTCAGGCGCTCGGGATCGAGAGCGCCACGCTGATGATGTTCGGCATGCTGCTGGTGCTTTTGCTGACCGGGATGCCCTTGGCCTTTGTCACGCTTTTGGTGGCGCTGATCTTTGCGCTGGGGTGGACCGGGCCGATGGTGGTGCCGCTGATCACCAGCCGGGTCTACTCGTTTGTCGCCAGTTTCGTCTTTGTCTCGGTGCCGATGTTTGTGCTGATGGCTGCGATCCTCGACCGCTCCGGCATTGCGCGCGATCTGTTTGACGCGATGCGGCTGGTCGGTGGGCGGCTGCGCGGCGGGGTGGCGATCCAGACTATCATCGTTGCGGTGATCCTTGCGGCCATGTCCGGTATCATCGGCGGCGAAGTGGTGCTCTTGGGGCTGATCGCCCTGCCCCAGATGCTGCGGCTCGGCTATGACCGGCGGCTGGCGATTGGTGTGGTCTGCGCGGGGGGCGCGCTCGGGACCATGGTGCCGCCCTCGATTGTTCTCATTATCTACGGGCTCACCGCCAATGTCTCGATCGGGGATCTCTTTACTGCGTCGTTTTTGCCGGGGCTGATGCTCGCGGGCTTTTACGTCGCCTATGTGCTGATCCGCGCCTACCTCAACCCTAGCGTCGCCCCGGTGGTCGAAGCGGATGAGGTGCCGTGGTCCGAGAAACTCCGCCTCCTCAAAGGGTTGATCCTGCCGATGGCGGTAGTGGCGCTGGTGCTGGGGTCGATCTATGGCGGCATCGCCAGCGTCACCGAAGCCTCTGCCGTCGGGGTCGCCGGGGTGATCCTGTCGACCTTGGTGCGCGGTGAGTTCTCCTTTGACCTCCTGAAAGGCGCGGCGCTTCAAACCCTGCAAACCGTGGGCATGATCGTCTGGATCGGCATTGGTGCCTCGGCCCTTGTCGGCGTGTTCAACTTCATGGGCGGCATCCGCTTTGTCTCCGCCCTGATCACCGGCGTGTCGGAGAACCCGCATGTGGTGATCCTGTTCATGATGGCGATCCTATTTGTGCTCGGCATGTTCCTCGATTGGGTGGGCATCGCCCTGCTGACCATGCCGATCTTTGTACCCATCGTAGTGAAGCTCGGCTTTGATCCCGTCTGGTTCGGCGTGGTTTTCTGCATGAACATGCAGGTGAGCTTCCTGTCGCCGCCCTTTGGACCCGCCGCCTTCTACCTCAAATCCGTGGCGCCCGCCGATATCAACCTGGGCGAGATTTTCCGCTCGCTCCTGCCCTTTATCGCGCTGCAGGTTTTGGCGCTGGCGGTCCTGTTGATCTTTCCCGGCATCACAGGGCGCTAAGAGGCCCGCTTTCCCCAACATTCGACGCCGCGCAGGGAAATTCTCTCTTCTGCGCGGCGTTAGCGCCTCAGCGACGGTGCCATTTCACGCCCGAAGCCTGTATCAGCACTCCAACATCGCGAAACGATTCGAAGGATCGCTGGCATGGCGGAGACCCCCGCTGCTGACACCACGCTCTGGGCCCGGGTAAAGCCGCTCCTGCCCTATGTGATCACCGTGGCGCTGTTCGCAGCCGGAGCCTGGGCGCTCTATCACCTGCTCGCGCCGGTCGATTTGCGCGATGTGATGAAGCAAGTACGGGCAACGCCCTATTCCGTCATCGCGCTGGCCCTACTGACCACCGGCCTCAGCTATGCCACCCTCATTGGCTATGACTGGTCGGCCCTGCGATACATTCGCAAGGAACTGCCCTTTCCGGTGATCGCGATGGGCGGTTTTCTCGGCTACGCCTTTGGGAACACTATCGGCGCCGGACCCATCACGGGCGGCGCGGTACGCTACCGTATCTATTCCGCGCTGGGGCTCTCGGCCTATGACATCGCGATGATCGCCGCCTTTGGCTCCATCGCTTTTGGGTTCGGCACAACAATTTTGGGGTTCGGCGCGCTCGCGTACCATCCCCACGCCCTTGGCCATCTGGTGTCGCTGGCGCCAGAGACGATCCGTTGGGGGTCGCTGACCATTGTCGCGGTGGCCCTGTCGATCCTCTTTACCCTTGCGCTCCGCAGGTCAGAAATCACCCTGCGCGGCGTCACCCTGCGCTCGCCGTCGCCGGGCATTATGGCCGCGCAATTTGTCTTTACCGCCGCAGATTTGGTGCTGGCTGCGATCACGCTCTATCTGCTGTTGCCCCCTAGCGATCTGGGTTTTGCAACCTTCCTCGCGGTCTTTGCCGCGGCGATCATGGCCGGGGTCGTCAGCCATGTTCCGGGCGGTGTCGGCGTCTTTGAGACGGTGATTATCGCCGCCCTGCCCACCTCCGTCCCCGTCGAGCAAGCCGCAACCGGCCTCCTGCTGTTTCGGATGATCTACTACCTCGTGCCCTTCGGCGTGGCGCTGGTGATCCTTGCTTTGACCGAGCTGCGGATGGCCACAGGTCGGCTCGCCCTGCCCGCCTTGCAAGTGCTGACGCCGCTGTTCCGTTCCGTCAGCGCAATTGTGCCGCTTGCGATGGCCACAATGATCTTTGCCACCGGCGGCGTGCTGATGGCCTCGTCCCTTCTGCCACCTACCAGTGATCTGGCCGAGGATTACGAGGAGCTCTTGCCGCTCGCCTTCATCGAAGGCGGCGCGCTGCTGTCGAGCCTGATCGGCGCCTCCATGCTGGTGGTCGCCCATGGTCTGCTGCGCCGGGTTGAGGGCGCCTGGTGGCTGGCGGTCGTCGGCCTCAGCGCCGGGATCGTGACCACGCTGGCCAATGGCATCGACATCGACGGCGCGGCGCTGCTGGCGATTGCGCTCTTGATCCTGCTGCCGACACGGGCGGAGTTTTTCCGCACCACCCGCCTCACCAAGAATGTGCTCAGCCTGCGCTGGATGCTGCTCATTGTGGGGCTGTTGCTGGCGGCGATGGGGGTCTTGTTCTTTGCCCATAAGGCGACGCCCTACGCCCATGAAATGTGGTGGCAATTTGCCTCTGACCAAAGCGCGCCGCGCGCCCTGCGGGCGGCCCTTGTTGGAGCTTTGGCGCTGACGCTGGCCCTGTTGATCAGCGCGCTGCGCCCCGGTGCGCAACGCCATGCCCTCGCCACGCCGGAGGAGCTGGAGCGCGCCCGCACCATTCTTATGGCGCAGGGAGATGCCAGCGCCAATATCGCCCTCACCGGCGATAAATGCCTGATGTTCTCGGATTCGGGACGCAGTTTCCTAATGTATCGCATCCGGGGCCGCAGCTGGATTGCGCTGCACGAACCCTTTGGCGAACCGAGCGAATTCAAGGCGCTCGCTTGGGCCTTTCACGATCTCGCCTATGAGGCAAACGGGCGGCCGATCTTTTATTCCGTGAGTGCCGCGCAGGTGCCGCTTTGGATCGATATGGGGCTCGCGCTGGTCAAAATGGGGGCGGAAGCGGTGGTGCCGCTGGCCAATTTCTCGCTCGAAGGGCCGGAGCGCAAACGCCTGCGCACCAGTCACAACCGCGCCCTGCGCGATGGGCTGACGTTTGAGGTACTACATCCGCCCTTTGCCCCCGGGCTGATGGAAGATCTGCGGGTAATCTCCGACGCTTGGCTGGCGGCAAAGACTGGCGGCGAGAAGGGCTTTTCCGTTGGCACCTTTGACCCCGCCGTGCTGGAGCGCGCGCCGATTGCCGTGGTGCGGCAGAGCGACCGGATCGTCGCCTTTGCCAGCCTTTGGGTCACGGACCTCAAGCACAGCGCCACCATCGACCTGATGCGCCATGTGGATGACGCGCCCGCCGGCCTGATGGAGTTCCTCTTTACCGAGCTTCTGTTGCATTTCGCCGCCGAAGGCTACGCGGAATTCAGCCTCGGCAACGCGCCCCTCGCGGGGCTTGATGCGCGGCGTGGCGTGCCCCTGTCGACGCGACTTGGCGCCTTTGTCTATCGGCATGGGCGGCAGTTTTATAACTTTGAGGGGCTGCGGGCGTTTAAAGACAAGTTCAATCCCGAATGGCGGCCGGTCTATGTCGCCCTGTCGCCGCGCGCCAATATCATCGTGGTGGCCAGCGATATCGTCTCGCTGGTCAGCGGTGGGTTGCGCAGCACCATCACAGCGCCGACGAAGCGGGACTAAGACCTATTCGGCGGCGCTTTTGAGGGTCGCCATCAGCTGATGGAACTTCTCGCCCTGCACGGCCACATGGTTGCGCAGGGCCTTGGCCGCCACCTCCGCCTGCCCGGTTTCCAGCGCACGCACGATCTCCTCATGTTCCGACATCGACTGGCCCATCCGCCCGCGAAACCGCAGCTGTTGGCGGCGGAAGGGTTGCAGGCGTTTGTGCAGCTTGGCGGCCTCCTGTGCGAGGAAACTGTTGCCGGACTGCTGATAGATGATTCTGTGGAACCGCTCGTTTTCAAAGTAATAGGCATCCGCATCCCGCGCCTCGACCGCGCGCTGGCAGCTGTCATTGGCCTCGCGCAGCTCGGTCAAAGCGACGTCAGAGATCCGCAAGGACGCAAGACGGCCACAGACGGCCTCGAGCTCCGCCATCACCTCGAACATCTCGATCAGTTCCACGGGTCCGGGCTGGCGCACGAAAGCGCCGCGCCGGGGGATCAGCTCCAACAGACCCGAGAGCGCAAGCCGTTGAAACGCTTCACGGAGTGGGGTGCGGGACACACCAAATTGCTCCGCCAAACGCACCTCATCCAATCGGTCCCCGTCGGCATAAGTGCCGTTGAAGATCATCTCTTCCAACTGTTCAGCAATGAGGTCTGCGCGGCGTCTATCCATGGTTTCGATCTTTACCCTTTCGTAAGGCAAATTCAAGCGTGGCTTTCTTGTATACAAAAAACTTGACTGCAAAAACAACTCGCGCTTACCCTAACGACACCTTCGGCGAGGACCGGGGGAACTAAGGGAGGAAATCATGAACACATTTCTGAAGGCCGCTGTTGCGGGCCTCGCGCTGACGGCTGTCGGCAGCATGGCAAGCGCCACCGAACTGCGCCTGTCGCACCAGTGGTCCAACAACGACATCCGTCACAAAGTCGCCCAGATGGTCGCAGACGATGTGGCCGCGGCAGATGTGGACCTGTCGATCAAAATCTTCGGCTCCAAATCGCTGTTTAAACCGCGCGAGCAATATAAGCCGCTGAGCCGTGGCCAGTTGGACATGACCGTTCTGCCGCTGTCTTATGCGGGCGGTCAGCAGCCGGCCTATAACCTCACGCTAATGCCGGGTCTGGTGAAAAACCACGACCACGCGGCCCGCCTGTCAGATTCGCCCTTCATGGACGCGCTCGAAGCGAAAATGGCCGAAGACGACGTGATGGTTCTGGTGCACGGCTATCTGGCCGGCGGCTTTGCGGGCAAGGACAAATGCATCACCGCACCCGAGGATGTCGAAGGCCTGCAAACCCGCGCGGCCGGCAAATCCTTTGAGCAGATGCTGGCAGGGGCTGGCGCGTCGATCGCCTCCATGGCCTCGTCCGAGATCTACAACGCAATGCAGACCGGCGTTCTGCAAGCCGCCAATACCTCGTCTTCGTCCTTCGTCTCCTACCGTATTTACGAGCAGGTCAGCTGCTATACCCCGGCCGGCGATGTCGCCCTGTGGTTCATGTATCAGCCGATGCTGATCAACAAATCCACATTCGAAGGTCTGACCGAAGCGCAGCAAACTGCCCTGACCGAAGCCGCAGCCAAGGCACAGGCCTACTACCTCGAAGAGGCCAAGAAAGAAGACGCCGCCTCCGCCAAAGTCTTTGCCGATGCGGGTGTCGAAATCGCAACCATGACCGCCGAAGACTTTGCCGCATGGCGCGAGCTGGCCAAGGAAACCTCCTACAAAGCCTTCGTCGAAGAAGTGCCCGACGGTCAGGACCTGCTCGACCTTGCACTTGCGGTCGAATGATCCGGTCCCCGATAGACCTGTGACCCAACCGGGAGCGGCCTTTTGATGCGCCGCTCCCAATTTCTCAGACCCTCTGACCTACTCAGGAGGCCTCGATGGCGAGCCATTCCTCGGCAGCTGTAGCCCATGCGGGCAGTAACCCTTTTCTGCGCGCTGTTGCCGCCCTGTCGACCCTGGCAGGCTGGTGTTCGGCCGCGATGATCGTCGCGGCGGTGGCAATCACCTGTCAGATGATCGTGATCCGCTTTGTCCTCAATGGTTCAACCATCTGGCAAACCGAAGCCGTGATCTATCTGATCATTTCCGCCACTCTGGTCGGCCTGCCCTATGTGCAGCGCCTGCGTGGCCATGTGAACGTAGACCTCATTCCGCTGTCGCTGCCCGCCCGCGCGCGGTTTGTCTTGGCCCTTGTGACCTCCCTGCTCTCCATCGCCATCGTCGGTGTGATGGTGTGGTATGGCTATGAATACTGGCATTTTGCCATGGCCCGCGGTTGGACCTCCGACACGGTCTGGGCTGTGCGCCTTTGGATTCCCTATCTCTCCATTCCCGTCGGCTTTGGCCTGCTGCTGTTGCAGTTGGTCGCGGACTTCGTGGCGCTGGTCACCGGCGTCGACAAACCCTTTGGTCTGGAGGACAACTGATGGACCCGCTTTTGCTCGGTGGCATTGTCGCCATCGCCACCATTCTGGTGCTGTTCTCTGGCGTGTCCGTGGCCATGGGGCTGCTGATCGTCTCTGCCGGCTTCCTGCTGACCTTCGACGGGCCGCGCTCGCTCGAACTGATGCCGGAGATTTTCTTTGGCAAGCTTGATAACTTTGCCCTCCTGTCGATCCCGATGTTCATCATCATGGGCGCCTCGATTGCCTCCACCCGAGCGGGTGCCGACCTTTATGAGGCGCTGGAACGCTGGTTGACCCGCATTCCCGGGGGCTTGGTCGTCTCCAACCTTGGGGCCTGCGCGCTCTTTGCGGCGATGTCCGGGTCAAGCCCTGCAACCTGTGCCGCGATTGGCAAGATGGGCATCCCCGAAATGCGCAAGCGCGGCTATCCCGATGGTGTCGCGGCTGGCTCCATCGCCGCAGGTGGCACCCTTGGCATTCTGATCCCGCCCTCGGTCACAATGATCGTCTATGGCATCGCCACCGAGACCTCGATCGGGCGGCTGTTCCTCGCGGGGGTCATCCCGGGCCTGTTGCTGGTTGGGCTGTTCATGGCGTGGTCGCTCTATTCCACCTGGAAGTCCGGCGATGCGCAGCGCCTCAGCTCTGGCAGCTACACCTGGGCCGAGCGGTTCGAGATTCTGCCGCGCGTTCTGCCCTTCCTCGCGATCATCCTTGGCGTTCTCTACGCCATGTATGGCGGTATCGCGACCCCGTCCGAGACGGCAGCGGTGGGCGCGCTTCTCTGCCTGTTGATCGCGGTGATCATCTACAAGATGTGGAGCCCCAAGGCGATCTGGGTCGTGCTGCGCGACAGCACCAAGGAAAGCGTGATGATCCTCTTCATCATCGCCGCAGCAGGTGTCTTCTCCTACATGCTGTCCTCGCTGTTCATCACTCAGTCGATTGCCGAATGGATCGGCACGCTGGATGTGAACCGCTGGGTTTTGATGGGGGCCGTGAACGTCTTTCTGCTGATCGCAGGCTTCTTCCTGCCGCCGGTTGCAGTGATCCTGATGGCCGCACCGATCCTGCTGCCGATCATCACCACCGCTGGGTTTGATCCAATCTGGTTTGCGGTCGTGCTGACGATCAACATGGAAATCGGCCTGATTTCCCCCCCGGTTGGCCTCAATCTCTATGTGATCAACGGGATCGCGCCGGATATCTCGCTCAAGACCATCCTCACCGGCTCGCTGCCCTTTGTGGCCTGCATGGTCCTGGCAATCGTGCTCTTGTGCCTGTTCCCCGGCCTTGCCACTTGGCTGCCCGACGTGGTGATGGGGGCCGCACGATGAGTATCCTCGGTGAACTGCTCGCCACCGTATTTGAACGCCGTCAGCGCACCAGCGCTGCGGCACCCTCCGACGGCCGCCCGCTGACCGAATTGGCCGATGCGCTCGTCGGCTCGGCGGGCGAGACCTCGGGCCTGGCGCTGGCCGAGGAAATCCTTGCGCGGTTTGAAGGGCTGGAGGATGAGGGCAAACTCGCCTTCTTCCGCCACCTCGCCACTGCGATGAACATCGCACCGGAGGTGGTGCGCGCGACGCTGGACACCTATGAAAGTGACCCGTCCAAAGCGTCTTATCGCGCCTTTATGGCCGCCTCAGAACCGAAACGGCAGGAGCTGATCCGACGCCTCAATCGGCTGCCCAATGCTACCGGCGCGTTGGTGCGGATGCGGGCGGATCTGTTGCGCCTCGGGCGTGGCGAGCCGGAACTGGAAGCGCTCGACATCGACTTTCGCCACCTCTTCCTCAGTTGGTTCAACCGCGGCTTTCTGGTGCTGCGCCCGATCAACTGGGAAAGCCCAGCGCATATCCTTGAAAAGATCATCGCCTATGAGGCCGTCCATGCCATCGACAGCTGGGATGATCTGCGCCGCCGGTTGGAGCCGACGGACCGGCGCTGCTTTGCCTTTTTCCATCCGTCGATGCCAGACGAGCCGCTGATCTTTGTCGAGGTGGCGCTGACCAAAGGGACGCCGGGATCGGTGCAGGCGCTTCTGGCCGAAGACCGCGCTGCGATGCCCGCGACCGACGCCGACACCGCGACCTTTTACTCGATCTCGAACTGTCAGGCGGGGCTGGCCAGCATCTCCTTTGGCAATTCGCTGATCAAGCAGGTGGCCTCTGATCTCGCGGCGGAACTGTCGGGTCTCAAGACCTTTGTCACCCTCTCGCCCATCCCCGGCCTCACCAAATGGCTGGAAAGCGAAGCGATCACTTGGGAGACCTCAGACGCGCAGGACATGCGCGCGCTAGCGGCCCATTATCTGCTGAACGCCAAGGGACGGGGCGGGCTGCCCTACGATCCGGTGGCGCGGTTTCACCTCGGCAATGGGGCCATCGTGCATAAAGTTCACGCAGATGCGGATACCTCCGACAAAGGTCGCGCCCAGTCCGGCGGGGCGATGGTGAATTACCTTTACGACCTAAAAAATATCGCCCAAAACCACGAACGTTTCGCCACCACGCAAGAGGTCCAGGCCTCCTCCGAAGTGGCAACCCTTGCAGGCGCGGCGCGCGCCGCACAGGCATAGAAAGGCAAACCCCATGGCTAACCCTCTGTTTGATCGCCTCTTTGGCGCCCATGCTGGCAAGGCGACCCCGTTCCTGTATTTGCCGAACGGCGATGTCCTGAGCCATCAGGACTTTCTCGGCATCGCGGCCCAGATTGCTCATGTGCTGACCCAGACCGGCCTCAAGCCCGGTGATCGCGTCGCCGCGCAGGTGGAAAAATCCCCCGAGGCGCTGGCGCTTTATGCTGCTTGTGTGCAGGCCGGGCTGATCTTCTTGCCGCTCAACACCGCCTATACCGCCGATGAGCTGTCCTATTTTATCGAGAACAGCGGCGCCTCTGTCGTGGTCTGCGACAAGGGCAAGGAGGCCACCCTCGCCCCCATCGCAAAATCCCTTGGCGCCGCGCTGGAGACGCTGAACGCCGATGGCTCTGGCACGCTGATGGATCAGGCGGCGGCGATGCCGCTGTCTTATGCCACCGTCGACCGCGACGGCGACGATCTGGCGGCCTTTCTCTATACCTCCGGCACCACCGGGCGCTCCAAAGGGGCGATGCTGACGCAGAACAACCTGCTGTCGAACTCGGAGACCTTGGTGCAGGAATGGCGCTTCACAGCGGATGACGTGCTGTTGCACGCGCTGCCGATTTTCCACACCCATGGTCTGTTTGTGGCGAGCAACGTCTCGCTGCTGGCGGGTGGGGCGATGATCTTTTTGCCGAAGTTCGACCTCGACGTCGTGATCGAGATGCTGCCGCGCGCGACCACCATGATGGGGGTGCCGACCTTCTACACCCGTCTCCTCGGCGATGCGCGCTTCACGGGCGATCTGGCGCAGCATATGCGGCTGTTCATCTCCGGCTCGGCGCCGCTGCTGGCCGAGACCCATGTGCAGTTCGAGACCCGCACCGGCCATCGCATCCTCGAACGCTATGGGATGACCGAGACCAATATGAACACCTCCAACCCCTATGAGGGCGAGCGGCGCGCGGGCACTGTTGGCTTCCCCCTGCCCGGGGTGGAGCTGAAAATCACCGACCCCGCCAGTGGCGAGACCCTGCCGCAAGGCACAGTCGGCCAGATCGAAGTGCGCGGCGCCAATGTCTTCAAAGGCTATTGGCAGATGCCCGAGAAAACCGCCGCCGAGCTGCGCGCGGATGGGTTTTTCATCACTGGCGATCTCGGCCGCATCGACGAGGATGGCTATGTCCATATCGTCGGGCGCAACAAGGATCTGATCATTTCCGGCGGCTATAACATCTACCCCAAGGAGATCGAGCTGGTGCTGGACGAACAGCCCGGCGTGTTGGAAAGCGCGGTGATCGGCGTGCCGCATCCCGACTTTGGCGAAACGGTGCTGGGCGTTCTGGTGCCGGTGAAGGGCGAGAGCCCGGACACAGATGCAATCATGGCCACGGTCAAAGAGCAACTGGCCCGCTTCAAGCATCCGCGCCAGTTGATCCTGCTCGACGAGCTGCCGCGCAACACCATGGGCAAGGTGCAGAAAAACATCCTGCGCGAGGCGTATAAGGACATGTTCGCCGGCTAAGCCCTCAGTTCACCATTCAAGGGCGCGGGGAGTTCTCGCGCCCTCCTCCCCCTTGCGCCGCGATGGCGCCCCTCCCAAATCTGCTGTACAACTGACTGAGGTCACAGGGCTTTCGCCTCTCGCGCGAAGGTTGCGATCTTGGTTCAAGTCAGGGCATTGAAGGGGAAGGCGTCATGAAGAAACTGGCACGGCGCACGATATTGCTGGGGGCAGGTGGCGCGATGGGCTGGGCTGCGGCGCGCGGGTTCCGCGCAAAACTGCCCACGCTCGACGGCACCCGCCGGATCCTCCCCGAAACGGGCGCGAAGATCCTCAACGACGCCAGCGGCCTGTCCCCCACGCCGGTTTACAAACACATCACCCTGCGCGAGGACGCGGGCGAGGCCTTGGTGCAGACCCTGAGGTCCGAGATGCTGGCAGCCCGGCAAGACGGTCGCCCCTTCAACATCGGTGCGGCGCGCCATTCGATGGGCGGACAAGCGATCCCGCGCGACGGCTCTGCCGTCACCTTTCAGAATGGCAGCGTCGAGGTGGACAGCACAAACCTCACCTATCGTGCCCATGCCGGAGCGCGCTGGTCCGATGTGATAGCTACCCTCGACCCGCTGGGGTTTTCGCCCAAGGTCATGCAATCCAACAATGATTTCGGGGTTGCAGCGACCTACAGCGTCAATGCCCATGGCTGGCCGGTGCCCTTTGGCCCGATGGGCTCCACCGTGCGATCCCTGCGGATGGTGCTGCCCTCGGGCGAGTTGGTGACCTGTTCGCGGCAGGAAAACCCCGAGATTTTTGGCCATGCGATGGGCGGTTATGGGCTCATCGGCGCGATTGTCGATCTGGAGGTGGAGATGGTGAAAAACAGCCGCCTCACCCCCACATTTACCCGCCTGCCCGCCAGCGAGTTCGCCACGGCCTTTAAGGGCGCGCTCGACGATCCCGCCGTGACCATGGCCTATGGGCGCCTCAATGTGGAGCGCGCCAGTTTCTTTACCGACGCCCTCTTGATCACCTACCGCGAGACGGAGGACCAAAGCGATCTGCCCGCAGCCGCAGGCTCCGGCTGGATGTCGCATGTGGCCAGCCGCATCTACCGCGCGCAATTGGGCAATGAGCGGATGAAGTCCTTCCGCTGGTGGAACGAGACCAGCGTCGGCCCGGCCTTGGGCGGCGGGGCCACCACCCGCAACAGCCTGATCAACGAACCGGTGGTGACGCTGGATGACCGCAACCCCGACCGCACCGATATTCTGCACGAATATTTCGTCGGCTTTGACCGGTTCGGCGACTTCCTGACCGCCTGCCGCGAGGTGATCCCGGCCTCTTATCAGGAGTTCCTCAACGTCACCCTGCGCTATGTCGCCCCCGATGCCGAGAGCACCCTGTCCTATGCGCCGGCGCCGCGCATCGCCGCGGTGATGTCGTTTAGCCAGGACCTCAGCCACCGCGCCGAAGCGGATATGCAGCGGATGACGCAAGAGCTGATCGACCGGATCACCGCCATTGGCGGCAGCTATTACCTGCCCTATCGCCCGCATGCTCGGGTCGAACAACTCGCCGCCGCCTATCCGCGCGCGCCCCAATTTGCCCGCTTCAAACGCGAGATCGACACCGGGCGGCTTCTTGGTAACAATCTGTGGGACAGCTATCTGAGGCACCTATGAGCACCGTTCAAAAGATCTGTTTCTTCTATTTTGCGGCGCTGATGGTCGCCGCCTCGCTGAACTATATCCCCGGTCTGACCGACGATCAGGGGCTGGCCTTTGGCATCTTCGCGCTCGACCTTTATGACGACGCGCTGCATGTGGCCTCCGCCCTTTGGGCGCTGATCGCGGGGCTTCGGTCGCGCAACGCGGCGCGGCTGTTTTTGATCCTGTTTGGGGCGGCCTATCTGGGCGATGGAGTCTTTGGCTTCTTCACCGGCTATGGCTTTCTTGACATGGGGATTTTCACCAATGCCTCGCTTGGGATCGACCTCTCGCTGGGCCGTATCCTCGCCAATCTACCACATCTGGCGCTGGGAGGCTTTGCGCTTTGGGCGGGTCTGCGGGACGCGCGGTCGTGAGGGTCGTTTGGCGGGTCGTCAAAGGGGTCTTGATCGCGCTGGTGCTGCTGACCGTGGTGCTTGTCGCGCCCATCGCCTATGTCGAAACCGCCTGCCGGGGCACACCGGTCACGGAAACCTACGCCGCGCTCCTGCCGCCGGAGGATCACCGCCCCGAGGCGCGCACCCTGATGACCTATCCCGAATGGCACATCGTGCATGCCTATGACGATTACGCCAAGGTCATCGCCACCGAAGACCCACATGACTACAGCTATCTGCGCGCGATAACAGGCTATTGGTCCGCGCTCTGTGCCCTGACCGAGCAATCGGCGGCGCATGGTGGAGTCGATACGCCGACCAAGCAGATGGTCTATGTGATCGGGTCAAGCTTCACTTTGGAGCTGATGTTAAAGGCTGCTTACGAGGAAACCCTTGGCCGTGTTGCCACATGGATCAGAGGGCCGGAGCATGTGGTCAGCGATGTGATCTCCGCCCGCCAGGCCGCCGAATACGCCAAGTTCTTGCAGCAGGTGCCGTGGTACAAATGGGACTTCGCCCGCGACGCAGCCGAGTTGAAACTGTTCGAGCCCGAGAATTTCCGCGACCGGGAGCGCGGCTTTGCCCTCGGGGTCGAGTTTGGCGCCAAGGCCGCTTACGCCAAGGCGATTGCTGCCGCCGTCGCCCAAACCGGCTTTGACGCGCTGCGGCTGAAGTTGGTGGTGCAGGGCCTTGCGGCAAGTGACCTCGCCGCCCTGCCGGGTGTTGTAGTCCAATCCGAGATCCACGAGGGGGTGGTAATCGAGGCCCCGCGCTATCGCGAGCTGACCCATCTTTTGGTCGAGATGGCCGCCAAAGGCGCGGATTTTGTCGAGATCGCGGGCAATGACGATATCCTGTTCACGGCCACCTCAGACCAGCCGAGCCATCCGCGCGCACTTTATAGTTTTGCGCGGCAGGGCTATGGCGACTATCGCCATCTGATCCTGGTGAAAGTCGCGAATCTGGCAGAGGTTCTGCGCGACTTGCCTGCCTCTAGCCTCACGCTTGAGCATATTCATGACTATTAGGCAGCTCCTAATGGCGCTGCCCTGTCTGGTCATGGGATGGCTTGGGGTGCTGGTCACGGTCAGCTTCCTCACGGATGAAGCCCCCGCCTATGTGGTTGTTCTGCCAGCTAAAACCTTCGCCAAGCGGCTCGATGCGGATGTCGCCATCCTCTCGGTCAGTGGCAGCACAGTGACGGTTTCCGCCACGGCGCCGCATGTGGCGCGGCGGCTTTACCGGGCGGGGGCGCGGCTGGTTTTGCCCGCCGGCCTGCCCGGGTGTCTGCCCGCCCCCGAGGTGCTTCGGGCGCAGACCAAGTAACGCTTACCAGCAGACGTAACCGCCATCCGCCAGCACGATGGAGCCGGTCATCAGGCTCGCCGCCTCGCCCGCGAGGAACAGCACCACCGAGGCAACCTCCTCCGGCTTGCCCATACGACCCATCGGAGTGCCGCCGATCCAGTGGCGATACATCTCCGCGTCCTCATAGACATAGGTGTTCATCTCGGTCTCGATATAGGTCGGCGCCACCGCGTTCACCCGCACGCCCCGGCCCGCCCATTCGGCAGCCAAGGAGCGGGTCAGGTGATGCACCGCCGCCTTGGAGGCGTTGTAATTCGCCTGCTCTTGCGGGCGGTTCACGATCAGCGCCGACATAGAACCTACGTTGACGATGGAGCCCTTGCCGCGCGCCAGCATGTCGCGACCAAAGGCGCGGCAGCACCAGAACAGGCCGTTGAGGTTGACGTCGATCACCTTGTTCCAGACCTCGTCTGGCATGGTCTCTGCCGGGTGGTTCGAGATGGCGATACCTGCGTTATTCACCAGAATATCAAGGCCACCCTCAGCCGCGACCCGCTCTGCCAGAGCATCAACGCCAGCGCGGTCGGTCACATCCAGCGTCGCCGCCTCGGCGCTGAAGCCTTTGGCGCGCAGGGCTTCGGCTGTGGCCTCTGCCGTGGTGCCGAGATCGGACAGGATCACATGCGCGCCCGCCTCGCCCAGAGCCTCGGCAATCGCCGCGCCGATGCCACGGGCCGCCCCGGTCACAAGGGCGCGTTTGCCGGTGAGGGAGAATTTTTCCAGATACATGATGTCGTCTTCTTTGCGAGAAAGGTCAGCGTTTCAGGGCAGAGGTGCCATATTGCAGCAGCATTGCGCCGATGATGATAGCCCCCATGAACACTTGCTGATGGTAGCCGGGCACATTGGCGAGGTTCATAAGGTTAGAAATCACCCCAAGGATCACCACACCGATAAAGGTATTGATCGCACTACCGCGACCGCCCAACAGGCTGGCGCCGCCAATGACCACCGCCGCGATGGCGTCAAGCTCTGCGCCGACCGAGATCGTGGCCGAGCCGATGCCGGTCCGCGAGGCCGAAATCACACCCGCCAGCGCCGCCAAACCACCAGAGATCGCATAGACCGCAACCTCGTAGCGCGAGATCGAGATACCCGACAAGCGCACCGCTTCGGCGTTGGAGCCCACCGCCTTGACCATACGGCCAAAGCGGGTGAAGCGCAGGATCAGCCCCGCAAGGATAAAGACAAAGGCCATAAGCAAAACCGGATAGGGCACGCCCATGAAACGGCCAATGCCGAACTCAGTAATGATCTCGCCCGCCGCGCCCATGCGGATCGGCTGGCCGTTGGAGGCGATGAGGGCAAAGCCGCGCGCAATGGTCATCACCGCAAGTGTGGTAACAAAGGGCGGCAGACGGAGAAACGCAACGAGGATACCGGAGAGCAAACCGCAGCCCACGCCAACCGCCAAGGCCGCGCCGACGGCAACGCCGGTGCCATATTGCTGCACGACCAGCGCGCCGGTGACCGAGCCAAGCGCGGCAACCGAGCCGACCGAGAGGTCAATGCCGCGCGTCAGGATCACAAACAGCATCCCCACCGACATCAACCCGATGCCCGCCACTTGCCGCAGCACGTTGAACATATTGCGCTGGGTCAGGAACACATCCGACATCCAGGAGGCAAAGATCAAAAGCGCCAGCAGGATCAGCGCCGGGCCAATGGAATGGATCAGACCGGGCAGCCGGGCCTTGAGGGCACCGGAGCTGCGCGGGGTCTCTGTAGTCACTGTTGTCATGGTCGTCCTCTCCCCCCGTCAGGCGGCATCGCTTGCGCCGGGCATGGCAAGCCGCAGCAGGTTTTCTTCCGAGTAGGCCTCTGGGGCCAGCTCGCCCGTCAGCTCTCCTTCGCGCATCACCAGCACTCGGTCACAGAGACCAAAAAGCTCGTGATGCTCGGAGGAAACCACGAGCACGGCACGGCCCTCGGCCGCGAATTGTTTGATAAGCGCGTAGATCTCGGATTTGGCGCCCACATCGACGCCGCGCGTGGGTTCGTCAAAGATCAGCAGGTCCACATCGGCGTGGAACCATTTCGCCAGCACCACCTTTTGCTGGTTGCCGCCCGACAGCGACGACACCGGATGGTCGAGACTGCCTGCCTTGAGCCTCAGCGCCTTGGCCAGCCGTTCGGCGGTCTCGCGCTCGGCACCGCCCTTGATGATGCCAAGCGGGCCAAGCAGGGGTTCAAGCCGCGCCATGGTCGCGTTGATGCGGATGGGCGTGTCGAGAAGGATACCGTGGTCCTTGCGGCTTTCGGGGGCGAGGCCGATCCCCGCCTTCACTGCATCGCGCGGGCTGCGCAGACGCAGGGTCTTGCCGCGCATCGCCACGGTGCCCGCCTCGGCGCGGTCGGCGCCAAAGATCAGCCGCATCAGCTCGGTCCGTCCGGCGCCGACAAGGCCACCGATGCCGACAATCTCGCCTGCGCGCACCGCAAAGGACACATCGCGCACCGCCTTGCCCCGGCTGAGACCCGTGACCCGCAGCACCTCATCGCCGGGGCTGCGCGCCACATCCTCGCCAAAGAGGTCCGAGAGCGCCCGGCCCACCATCAGGCGGATCATCTCGTCAATCGTCAGATCGGCGGTCGGCAGGGTGGTGACAGAGGCGCCATCCTTCAGCACCGTCACCCGGTCGGAGATTTGCAGAACCTCATCCAAACGGTGCGAGATATAGATGATCGCAACACCCTTGGCCCGCAGCCCTTCGATGATGGCAAGCAGACGCTGCGCATCCTGCACCGACAGCACCGCCGTCGGCTCGTCAAACACCATCACCCGGGCGTTTTTCGACAGAGCCTTGGCGATCTCCACCACCTGTTGATGCGCCACCGAAAGGGAGCCCGCCAGCGCATCGGGGGAGATGTCAAAGCCAAGGCTCTGGATCAGCCCTTGTGCGCGGCGGCGCAGGTCGGGCCAGTTGATAAATCGCGGAAGTTCGCCGAGGAAGATATTCTCGGCCACGGTGAGATCCCCGGCCAGCGCCATCTCCTGATGAATCACGGTGATGCCCTTGTCGATCGCCTCATGCGGGCCGCCAAAGGTGATCTCCGCACCGTCGATCTCTACAGTGCCTTGGGTCGGCTGATGCTCGCCGCCGAGGACGCGCATCAGGGTGGATTTGCCGGCGCCGTTTTCGCCCACCAGCGCGTGGACCTCGCCCGCGCGCAAATCAAAATCGACGCCCTGCAAGGCACGGACGCCGCCGAAATACTTGTGGATGCCCGTCAGCCTGACGATCTCTGACATCTCTGCCCCTCCCCCGGTCGTGGTGTCCGGGCAGGTCTCCCCGCCCGGACGGTCTTGGTTGGCTTCGATCAGAAGACCGCTTCGGGGTTGTAGAACGTATCTACGTTCTCTTGGGTGATTACAGCCGGCTCGGTATAGGTCACGGCGGGCACGTCGGTCATGGTGCCGTCGATCACGCCCTTGGCGATATCCACCGCAGTGGCCGCGACCAGCGCCGGGTTGTTGAGGCCAGTTGCGCCATACTCACCGGTTTTGATCAGCTCCAGCGCCTCTTTCTGGCCATCGGCGGCGGCAACCAGCAGCACGTCGTTTTCCAGACCCTGTGCCCGCAGCGCGTTGCGCGCGCCGAGCAGCATGGAGTCGTTTTCGCCCAGAACCACGTTCACATCGGGATGCGCGGTCAGGATGTCTTCCATCGCAGTGAGACCCCCTTCGTTGCCCCAGCCGCCCCAGCCTTGGCCGACGATTTGGAAATCCGCCACGCCCTGGTTCTGCAGCTGACCTTCAATGAGGCCCGCAAGCACGCCCAAGCGGCGCTCGCGGCCCACTTCGTTGCCCTGATCGCCGGAAAGCAGCGCGATTTTCAGCTCTTTGCCTGCGGTCTTATCCGCCAGCCACTGGCCAACCAGCATCCCGTTGCGGGTGTTGGAGGATTGCACCAGCGTCACGATATCGGCAGCGGCGTCGATGGTGCTGTCAATCGCGATGACCGGCACACCAGCGGCAGAGGCCGCGTTGACCGCCGGGACCAGACCCTGGCTGTCGCGCACGTTGATGATCAGCGCGTTGACGCCTTGCGCGACCAGATCCTCGACATCGGCGATCTGCTTGTTGAGATCATTGCCACCGTCAGCGGAAATCGGAGTGCAGCCGATCTCTTCGGCGCGCTTGCGAGCGGCGACGTCCTGGGCGGCGAAATAGGGCGCGTCCAGCGTCTTCATCGAGATGCCGATCTTGCAGCCATCGGCATAAGCCACGCCGGACAGAAGCATCGAAGTCAGAGCGGCCACAGCCGTCGTGTTCAGGAATTTCATGGATATCCTCCCAATTCTTATTCTGCGGAGATGCTCCTCTGCCCCTCCGTATTTGGTAGTTTTAATACCGGAATCAGGATGCGTCAATAAGATTTTGGGTAAAACGACGGGATATACGGCGCAAAACTACACAATCGGAGCGCGAAAAGGGTGGTTCATGTAATTTTACTACAGAAAATGCGCGGTTTTAAAGGGTGGCACTACAAGGCGATCCGCCCCGCCAAGCCTATTCGACGTCGCTGCGAATCCGCGCCAGACCGTCTTTCATCCGCGCGATGCGGTCGTGATGGCCTGCGCCCTTTTGCAGGCTGACGGCGGTGGAGAGAATGTCGATCACCACCAGATGCGACAGCCGCGAGACGGTGGGGGTATAAAGGTCGGTGTTCTCCAGCGTCTCCACCACCAGACCCACATCGCAATGCGCCAAAAGCGGGCTGCCCACCTGTCCGGTGATGCCGATGGTCTTGGCGCCGCGATCCTGTGCCGCCTTCATACAGGCGACCACCTCGCGGGTATGGCCGGTGTTGGAGATCGCCACCGCCACATCGCCGGGTTTCAGCATATCGGCGGTCATAAACATCTGGTGGGAATCAAGCGGCGCGCCGCAGGGCACCCCAAACAGGGGGAATTTCTGCTGCGCATCCAGCGCCACGATGCCAGAGGCGCCAAAGCCAAAGAACTCGATCCGCGCCGCCGAAGCCAGCACCGCAACCGCCCGATCCACCGAGGCGATATCGAGCTTGCCCTGCGCCCAGTTGAGGTTCGACAGGTTATAGTCAAACACCTTTGTCACGATGGTCGCCAGCTCATCCGCGCCGGTGATCGCCGTATGCGAGGTGCTGCGAGCAAAGGCGAGGGAGCGCGCCAGCTTCACCCGCATGTCGCGAAAGCCCTCGCAGCCGATGGCCGAGCAGAAACGGATCACCGTCGGCTCGCTGACGCCGGCGGTTTTTGACAGGGTCGCCAACGTCATCGACACCACGCCCTCGGGGTTCTCCAGCACCACATCGGCAACCCGGCGGTCAGATTTGCGCAACTCGTCCTTAAGGCGGACAATCTCCTCCAGAAGGTTGTCATCGGAGGCGCGCGCAATCTGGTCCATGGGTCAGTCCTTGGTGTTCAGGTCTTCAGCGACAGGCCCTGTCCGGCGTGGGGGCGGAGGATCTGCACCGTTGTGCTCTCTGCCGCGGTCCGGTCGATCTGGTCCGTGTCGATGGTATTAAACGCGAACATACCGAAGTGATGCGGCACGAGAAAGGGGCAGGATTGCGCCAGCGCCAAAGCCTCCTCCAGATGGAAGTTGCCGGGGATGCCATGGGCGGCGCGGGACGCGTCGCGGCCATTCACCGGCAGGAGGCAGATCTGCGGGGCAAATTGCGCCACCCGCTCCGCCAGCCCGGCAAAGGGGATACTGTCGCCGGAGTGATAGAGCCTGAGGTCCTCCGCCGCGATGCCATAGCCGAGGAACTTGTGATGGCCCGCCGCGTCCTGCTCCAGCGCCTCATGCGCGGCGGGAAACACGCTGAGGCTGAGCCCCGGCAGAGGGGTCAGGACCTGATCCGCATCAGCAAGGATCAAAGGCACATCCTGCCCGATCCGCTCCCGCGCCAGCGCCTCACAGGCGGCGGGCACCACAAAGGGCAGATCGGAAAAGCGCTGCGCCAAGGGGGCCAGCGTCTCCGGGTCGAGGTGATCGGTGTGCCCATGGGTCACCAGCACCAGATCAGGGCGCGGCAGCTGATCCACCGTCAGGGGCGGCGGCATCATGCGTTGGTGGTCGTGGCGCTTGCCCGCGTATTTCTTGGCCAGCGAGTCCGACAAATAGGGATCGATCAGCAGGCGATGCGCCCCGGTCTCGATCCAGAACCCCGCCTGCCCGAGCCAATAGAGCCCCGGCTCTCCCGGCTTGGGCAGGGAGGGAATGCGTTCAATGCGCATGGGTCCGCAACACCTCCAAGAGGTTGTCCACTGCCCGTCGCGTCGAACGATCGACCGAGGCATTGGTAAAGCCGCCGATATGGGTCGTGGTCACCACCCGCCCATGGCGCAACAGGTCCGACGGCTCCGGCGGCTCGGTGTGGAAAACGTCGGTGGCATAGGTGCCAACTTGGCCCGCATTGAGGGCGTCGAGCATATCGGCGTCGCCCACCAGACCCGCGCGGGCGGTATTGACCACCACAGCGCCGGGCGCCAGCCGTGCCAAGGCAGCGGCATCGAGCAGGGGCGAGCCGTCGCTGGGCATCGGCGCGTGCAGGCTCAGCACCTCGGCGCCCGTGAGTGCTTCGTCAAAGCTGCAGCGGGTGAAATTGGCGCGGGTGATGCGATCCTCGGGGACAAAGGGGTCAAACCCCTGCACCCGCGCGCCAAGCGCCAGACACATCTCGGCAAAGCCCGCGCCAATCGCGCCCAGACCGATGACACCGACCCGAGCGCCCGCGATCTCGGAGCCGACCCGCCGTGGCCAAGCACCTTCGCGCATCCCGGCATGGGTGGGCACCACATCGCGCAGGCCCGCCAGCGCGAGGGTCAGGGCAAGTTCCGCCACCGCGCGGGCATTGGTGCCCTCGGCGCGGCGCAGCTCGATCCCGCGTGCGGCCAGCAAGGCGACGGGCAGGTTGTCGACCCCGGTGCCGTTGCGGGAAATCACCCGCAGGTCGGTGGCGGCGGCAATCACCGCCTCCGTCACCGGCTCGACGCCCGCCAGCCAGCCGGAACAGCCCGGCAGCGCAGCAATAAGGTCGGCCTCGCTCGGCGTTGCACCGGGGGCGGGCATCACCAGCTCAAACCCCGCATCACTCAGCGGTTGCAGCGCCGGATGGCCGCCCTTGGACAAGGAGCGCGGCGTGATCAGAATCCGTCCCATCATGCGCGCCCCGTCACCTCGGCCGCGATACGCGACAGGTCATCGAACCGGGGGCCGGAAGTCGGGATCTCGACGGCAAACACCTCGGCAATCACCTGCGTCCAGCCGTGGATGAAATAGGTCCAGCCATCCTCCACCTGCAGGCCCTGCGGTGCTTCCTGCGCGCGCGCCTGATCGAGGAAGACCAGATCGCCCCGGTAATTCAGCTCCCAAACGATGCCCGCTTTGGGGAAAGGCCCGTCGAAGGTCAGCGGCGAGCCGGGCGCATCCTTGCCAAGCCCGGTGGCGTTGATCACCAGCGAGCCGGGTTTGAGCCCCACCATCACCCGGTCATTGTCCGCCGCAGTGGGGGCTAGCACATAGTCGCAGGGAATATCGCTGCCGATCTCGGCGTGGATTTCGCGAATATGATCCAGCCGCGACTGGCTGCGGTTGGTGACCACGATGCGCGAGGGGCGATCCGCCCCGCGCGAAGCCTGCATCAGATGCCAGGTCAGCGCGATGGTCGAGCCCCCGGCCCCCATCGACAGCACCTCGGCGCCCGTCTTGGCAAAATGCCCCTCCGGCAGGAAGCCGTCCAACGCCAGCCCCGAGGAGATCGGGTCCTTCGCATGGCAGATCAGCCGCCCGTCGCGTTTCGACAGGCAAGAGGTCTCGGCCATCAGCTCCGCATGGGGGTCAATCTCGTCGAACATGTCCCGGCAGGCAGCAAAGAGGTCGAGCTTATGGGTGGTGACCAAGGCCCCAAGCGACAGCGGGTCGTCCTTCAAGAACGCCACCGTCGCGCGGTAGTTCTCCACCGTATCATGCGGGACGAGGTCGATGCCCTTCATCTCCACGTCGCCAAGGCCGAGGTATTCGGCCCATTTCGGAAACACCGTCATAATCGAGGATTTGCCGGTGGTGACGCCGATGAAATAGAAGGTCGGCTTGGTTGCGGGGGTCAGGTTCATTGCGCCCTCAGCTCCTTGACCCGCGCCACGGCCTCAGCGGCGTTGCGGGTGATCTTGTCCCAGTTGCCCGCCGCGATATCCGCACGGCTGGCGATCCACGTGCCGCCCACGGCCCGCACCTCGGGCAGGGCCAGCCACTCGCCCAGATTGGCAAGGGTGACGCCGCCGGTCGGGTTGAAGCCGATACCGGTATGAGCATAGGGCGCGGCGATGTTTTTCAGCATATTCGGCCCGCCCGCAGGCATCGCCGGGAAGAATTTCACCATGCCGCAGCCATGGCGCAGCGCCAGCTGCAGATCGCTCGGCGTCATGATGCCGGGGGCAAAGGGCAGGCCGACCTTGGCCGCATGGTCCAGCACGGCGGCATCAATCCCCGGCGACAGGGCAAACTGCGCGCCCGCCGCATGGGCGGCCTCCACCTGCGCCTCGGTCAGCACGGTGCCCGCGCCCACGATCATCTCTGGGCGATGCGTGGCCATGGCGGCAATCGCAGCTTGCGCCGCCTCGGTGCGATAGGTGATCTCTGCCACCGGCAGGCCGCCCGCGATCAACGCATCGGCAAGAGGCAAAGCCGCCTCGGCCGCGTCAATCGCGATCACCGGCACCACGCCAAAGGCGCTCAATCTGTCAAAAATACTCATCTTATCCTCCCTCTCGCGCCTCAGCCCACGGTTGCCAGAACGGCGGCAACCTCTGCGTCGCTGCGCGGGCGATAGGCGGTGTTGGCGACCGCCTCCCAGCCCGTTGCCGTGGCCACGATCCGCGTCGCCATCCCACCGGAGCGTTCGATGATGCCGTAGTCTTGGCCGCTGTCGCTCGGGTAGCAAAAGCTCATCACCAAGGGCACATCGCCGGTATTGACCGAGCGGTGAATCCACATCGGCGGCACATAGACCATCTCGCGCGCGCGCACCTCAAGGATGCGGGTCTCGCCCTCCGGGCTTTCGAGCAGCATCAGCCCCTCGCCGCTTTCGCCGTAATAGGTCTCCGGGCGGTTGGCGCAGGCGTGGATATGGCCGCGTGTCATATAGTATTCCGCGCCGATCCGCCCCGGCTCCATCCATGTGGTGCCAAAGATCAGGTCGCCCTTGGCCTGCGCCGGGCGCTGTTCAAAGACGCGATAGACCACGTGATCCGGGCCCTCAGCCACGCGCGCCGCAAAGGCCGCCGCATCGGCGTAAAGCCCCTCCAGATCGCTGATCCGCTTTTCGTATCGCCCGCTGGCGCCTGTCATCTCGCCCGTCTGCGGGTCGATCTGATGCGCGGTCGGTCTTTGATACATCACGTCCTCCGGCAAATATGTAGTTAAACTACCAAATGACTACGAAGAGCGGAGGAAAAACGCAAGAGGAGCTTTGCGAGCTGTGCGAAAAAAGTAGCGCTCTGCAAAGGTGACATACGGGGATAAAGTCGGATTGTCTTATGTTTTTCAGGGATATATACGTCTACGCCCTCCAAAGCAGGCACCCGTGCACCGCGCAATCCCCGCCCTCGCGCAAAAGTAGATTTACTACTAAATTCTCTTGATGTAGCCGCCAGACCGTTGCAAAACTCCCCCAAAGGGAGGAATCATGGTCCTGTCGCGCAAGACACGCGACCGCCCGCGCCTCCCATGACCTGCAACAGGATACGGACCCCTCCCATGCGCGATCTCTACCTTGCCATCGACGTCGGCACCGGCAGCCTGCGGGCGGCCCTTGTGGATCAAAGCGGCCGCATCCTGGCTTTTGCCCATCGGGAACACGACCAGATCGTGCCGCGCTTTGGCTGGTCCGAACAAAGCCCCGCCGCATGGTGGAGCGGCACCCAAAGTGCTGTGCGCGAGGTGCTGACCCTTGTCGAGAATGCCGCCGCTCGTGTCGCGGTGATCTGTGCATGTGGCCAGATGCATGGCACTGTGCTGATTGACGCCGATGGCCAGCTGACCCGGGCCAATGCCCCCCTGTGGAATGACAAACGCAGCGCGCCGCAGGTGGCGGAGTTTGCCGCGCGGGGGATCTCAGCCCAGACGCTCCAAGTGACCGCCAATATGCCCGCCCCCGCCTGGCCTGCCTTTAAACTCGCCTGGATGGCCGAGCACGACCCCGAAGCGCTGGCCCGCACCGCCACCGTTTTGATGCCAAAAGACTGGATCAACTTTTGCCTCACGGGCGAGCGGGCGCAAGACGTCACCGAGGCCTCGCTCAGCTTCCTGATGGATTGGCGCAGCCGCGATTGGTCGCAGGAGATGTGCAATCACGTTGGTCTGGATCGCGCGCTCTTGCCACCCTTGCGGCAACCGGGCGAGGTGCTGGGCACCCTCCTGCCCGAGGTGGCTCGCGACCTTGGCCTTTCCCGCGATATTCCGGTGCTGGTGGGGGCGGGCGACTATCCGATGGCGCTGATCGGCTCTGGTGTAATCCGCCCCGGCATGGGGTCGGACGTCACCGGCACCTCGACCATCATCACGCTGATGCACGAAGAGGCGGTGATCGACCCGGAGATTTCCAGCGTTCTGTCGGCCAATGGCCATTGGGGCGCGATGACGCTGCTGGATGCGGGCGGCGATGCGGTGCGATGGGCGCGGCGCGCCTTTCACGACAACCGTCGCAGCTATGCCGATGTGGCGGAGGAGGCCGCCAAGGCCGAGGTCGGCGCCAATGCGCTGTTTTTCCTGCCCTATCTCTCGGGCGAGCGGTTCCACCCGGAAAGCCGCGCGCAGTTCTTTGGCCTCACTGCCGCGCATGGCCTGCCGCAGATGCACCGCGCGGTGCTTGAGGGCGTGGCGTTTTCAGTGCGCCAGACGCTCGACCGCCTGCAGGGGGGCCACGGCCGCCCCGAGCGCATCGTCGCCGCCAGTGGCGGTGCGAAAAACGCGCTTTGGCTGCAGATCAAGGCGAGCATGTATGACGTGCCCTATCTGGTGCCGGAAGAGCTGGAATGCGGCGTCATTGGCGCGGCCATGCTGATGGCGGTCGTAAATGGCGACGTCGCTGATATCCCCGAGGCCACCGCCCGCATGGTGCGCTTTCAGGGCGAGGTGCTGCCCGATCCGAAATGGGTAGAGACCTATGACCGGATGATGCCGATCTACGCCCGCCTGTATGAGAGCGCCAAGGGGTTTTACGCCGATCTCGACGCACTGACGACCTAAGCCTTTGGGCTCCGCGTGCTGCCCCGGATCACCGGCACCGGCGGCAGGCGCAGCTTGCGGATCGCCTCATTGCCCTCGATCGCCTCGACCAATTCGCTGACCGTGGCAGAGACCATCTGGTTCATCGGTTGGCGAATGGTGGTGAGGTTGAACGAGGGCCAAGCCGCCTGAGGGATATCGTCAAAGCCAACCACCGCCACGTCCTCTGGGATGCGGAGGTGGAATTCGTGGCGGATCACATCCATCGCGGCCATCGCCATATGGTCGTCGCTGACAAACAGCCCGTCCGGCGGGGTCGCCACGTCAAACATCCGCCGCGCCGCCTCCACCGCGTCGGTATAGTGGAAATTGCCGTCCTCGCGCGCATAGACCTCGCGCCCGGCCTCCCCCAGTACCTCGATAAAGCCCGCCTCGCGGTCCACCTGCGTCGAGGTATTGCCAAAGCCGGTGATGTGGCCGATCCGCGCGCAGCCGCTTTCGAGCAAGAGCCGCGCCGCGATCCGTCCGCCTTCGACATTGTCGCTGGTCACCGCCCGCAAGGAGTCGCCGGGTTGGTCGCGGTTGAACAGCACCACGGGGATGTTGTTCTCACGACAGCGATCCGCCAGAGTCGAGGACAGGGAGACGGAGACCATGATGATGCCATCCACCCGGTAGCCGAGGAATTCCTGAATCACCGGCTCCACATCGCCCACGGTATTGGAGGCCATGAACAACAGCACATGGTAGCCGTTTTCCTGCAGCGCAATCGAGAGCTTCTCCACCGCCTCAGGGTAGAATTGGTTTTCAAAGTAATAGACGACAAGGCCGATGATGCGGCTTTTGCCGGTGATCATCGCCCGCGCCAGAACGTTGGGATGATAGCCCAGCTCCTCGGCGGCGACGCGGATCTTCTCCGCCATCTTCTTCGACACTGACGCGCCGGGGGTATAGTACCGCGACACCGCAGACTGGCTGACGCCGGCCTTGCGGGCGACGTCGATGGAAGTAACCGGTCTGCTGTTCAACGCGTCGTCCTCCGATAGGATGTGGGCCTATCTTCCCTAGGCTGCGACCGAGGACCTGTCACCCCCGGACCCAACGTCCGCGCCAAAACGCGGTATTGGCACCACATATAAGAGAGAGGCCGACCCACCTGAAGTGGACCGGCCCCCTGCCTGCATGACGCAAGGATCGGCGAGGATCTCAGCCCTCGACTGCCACCGCGCTCTGCTGATCTGCAAGCTGTGCCAGCTTGACCTGCACCAAGAGCGACAGCTCGTCATAGACGGTCCATTCGTCGACGATCTTGCCGTCCTTATAGTGGTAGTGGCTCATCCCCATCAGCTTCAGATGCTTGCCGGTGGGCGCACCAAGGCTTTCAAGGATACCATAGCCGAGGTGATGACCCTCCATCACCCAACGCACCGCCACTTTGACGCCGCCTTCGTTGCAGGGGGTCGAGCAGATGTGCTGCGGCATGTAGACCGCATCAGGCATGGAGCCGACAAGACCGATGGTCTGATGGGTGATCGAAGCCGTGCCATAAAGCTCCTTCATCAGGGGTCCGTGGAACATCGCGGTCGGTGCATAGACGTCGCGGATGCGGCCAAACATCTTGCGGTTAAACACATCGTGCAGCCAGCTCAGGGTCTCGCGCTCGATGTCGTTATTGGCAATCGACAGATCGGCCGCTTCATTCGGTTGGTATTGGCCCAGCATCAGGCCAACCTCGCCGATATCCAGCGTTTTAAAGCCCTGCGACAAGCGAGCGCTGGCGATCTTTTCCGCGTAAGGGTGCGGGTCGAGGCCCAGTTGCTGCACAACGGCCATCTGGTCGGAGACCACCCACTCGCGGTAGATCTTGTTGCGATGGATCATGCAGTCCGCGATGGTGCGACTGACAAAGGGGCGGCCATTGGCGGGACCATAGTGGCCGTTCTGCGTATAGCGGCCCGAACCGGTCACGAGGTGCGAGGTATAGAACCCGTCCTTGTCGTCGCCATTCCAAACCACATGGGTTGCCATGCCGCGCCGCTCTGGCAGCGAGACGAGGCGCTGGATGGTGTCGCGCACCACATCCTCGCGGTTGTAGATGGTGGTGGTCGGCAGATAGAGCACGATATTGTGCGTGTAGTGGGTGTAAATCAGCCCCACGTCGCGCTCGTCCCAGATCTTATGGGTACAGCGGACGATGTAATCCACGATGTCGGAATAGCAGGGGTCAAACCCCTCCATGCCCTGCACCGGCGCACGGCCCTCGGGCACCAGTTCCTCAAAATCCGCCCGCTCGACGTTCATCACCGCACCGTGAAAGGGCGCGTCGTCTTTCGGGGTTGCGGGCTTTGCCGCCTTTGTCGTTTTTGCCGCGTCGTCTTGCGTCGCCATGGCTCTTGCCTTCCGTGATTGGGATGTGCTGCGGCGCGGGCCCTGCGCCGTCTGAGACTCAGTGTGCCTGAGGTAAGAGCCGCGCTCAACAGATTTTTGCATACTTATTCAAAAATTCTTGGCCCGAGGAAAATCCTCTGGTAAATCCTTGTTTTAGAGGGCAAACATCTGCCACCTCGCAGGCAAAACCAGCAGAAAGGTCAGGCGCGATGACGTTGGAAAGCTTCACGAAATTGCTACGGGATGCGGGAATCGAGCCACCCGCGGAGGACCTCGCCGCCGCCTATGCCGCCGCCTGCCGCCTCGCTGAACAGGCCGCAAAGTTGAAGGAGGCGCAGCAATGACCGACTGGCTTACGCAACCCCTGCGCGCCCAATCAGCGGCCCTAGCAAAAGGCGAAATTTCCGCGCTAGAACTCGCAGAGGCGCATCTGGCCAAGATCGACTCCCGCAATGGCGATCTGCGCGCGGTGGTGCATCTGAATGAGAGCCTTCGCGCCGAGGCGCAGGCGGTGGATGCCACTCCTCTGGAGGACCGCGCCCCCCTCGCCGGTCTTTGCTTTGGGGTGAAGGATATCCTCGACGTCGCAGGACAGCCTACCTTGTGCGGCTCGCACGCGCACCCGCAGGGCGAGCACTCTGATGCCGCCGCCGTGGCCGCGCTGCGCCGCACGGGCATGTTGGTCCTCGGCAAGCTCGCGACCTATGAATACGCCCTGACCGGCCCCGCCTGTGACCAACCCTACCCGCCCGCGCGCAACCCTTGGAACCTAGAGCATATCACCGGCGGTTCCTCCTCCGGCTCTGCGGCGGCGGTTGCAGGCGGACTGATGCGGGTGGCTCTGGGCACCGATACCGGCGGCTCCATCCGCGCGCCCTCGGCCTATTGCGGCATCATCGGGCTGAAACCCACCGCCGGGCTGGTGCCAGAGGCCGGGTGTTTTCCGCTCTCCCCCAGCCTCGATGTGATCGGCCCAATGGCCGCTGCGGTCGAGGACGCGGCGATGGTGCTAGATGCGCTGGTGCCCGGCCATGACGCCAGCGCCGAGATCGGGCAGGAGATCAGCGGCCTCACCATCGGCTATGCCCGCGACTGGTTTGCGCAGGACCCCGCCGCCGACCCCGCGCTGATTGCCGGGATGGACGAAACCGCCGGCCTTCTCAGCCAGCTTGGCGCGCGGATCGAGCTGATCGACCTGCCCCCCTATCAACCCCTTGAGGATACGGCGACGGTGATCCTGCAAGCCGAAGCCTATGCGATCCACCGCGATGGCTTGGCTCAGCGCTTCAACGCCTATGGCGTCGATGCCCGCCGCAACCTGCTGACCGGCGCTGTGCTCACGCCCGAGGATGTGGAGGTCGCCCGCGCGGTGGGGCGCAGTTTTGCCGATCTGGTGGATCAGCGTCTTGCCCATTGCGCGGCTGTGTTGGCGCCCACTACCCTCGGGCCCGCGCCCGCCTTTGCGGATTTTGCCGATGGCCCCTTCTGGACCGTGATGCGCACCATGCCGTTCAACCTCTCCGGTCATCCGTCGATCTCGGTGCCCTGTGGCTTTACGCCCAAGGACCTGCCGCTGGGTGCGCAGCTCATTGGCAAGAAAAAGGGCGAGCGGACCCTCTGCCGCATCGCCCATGCGCTAGAACACGCCAGCCTGCACACCGCCCGGCGCGCCTGACGCGCCGGGGGTTTGCCTGCAGGTTACGCCTGCAGGCGGTCCAAACGCAGCTGCGCCGCGCGACGGTGGCCCTCAAGCCCCTCAGAGGCCGACTGACGGCAGGCGGGCGGGGCCATCTGATGCACGCCTTCTTCGTCCATCCACTGATGGGTCACCGTCTTGATATAGGTACCGACCCACAGACCGCCGGTATAGCGCCCCGCGCCCATGGTCGGCAGCGTGTGGTTGGTGCCGCAGCATTTGTCGGAATAGACCACGCTGGCATTGGTGCCGATAAAGAGCGAACCATAGTGGCGCAGCTTCTTGGCAAAGCCCTTGGCGTCCTCGGTATGCACCTGCAAATGCTCTGCCGCGACCAGATCCGAATAGGCGATCATCGTCGCCTCATCCGGGCAAAGGACAATCTCGCCATAGTCGCGCCAGGCCTGACCAGCGGTCTCGGCGGTGGACAGGGTTTCCAGCTGACGGTCCACTTCCGCCAGCGTTTCAGCCGCCAGCGTCGCGCTGGTGGTGATCAGGCCCACGCGCGTGCGGGTGTCATGCTCGGCCTGCGCCAGAAGATCGGTCGCCAGCATTTCCGCATCACCAGTGTGGTCGGCAAGGATAAAGATCTCCGAGGGGCCGGCCAGCTGGTCGATGCCAACGGGGCCAAAGATCTGCCGCTTCGCCTCGTTCACAAAGGCATTGCCGGGGCCGACGATCTTGTCGACCGGCGGCACGCTCTCGGTGCCGAGCGCCATGGCCGCAATCGCCTGCGCGCCGCCAATGCGGAAGATGCGATCCGCGCCGGAGAGGTGACAGCCCGCGATCATCGCCTCATGGGCGTTGGGCGGCAGACAAGCGATCACCTCGGTGACGCCGGCTACCTTGGCCGGAACGATGGACATGATCGGCGCCGACAACAGCGGATAGCGCCCGCCGGGCACGTAGCAACCGACCCGCTCCAGCGGGATATTGCGGTGGCCGAGATGCACGCCGGGGCGGATTTCGATCTCCAGCTCCGACAGGGTGCCAAGCTGCGCCTCGGCAAAGCGGCGCACGTTCTCGATGGCGAATTCGGTATCCGCACGGGTTTGCGGATCAAGCCGCGCCAGCGCCGCCTCGCGCTCCTCGGCGGTGACTTCAAACCGCTCCAGTTCGGCCTTGTCAAAGCGGGCGGAATAGTCGCGCACCGCCGCATCGCCCTCGGCCTTCACACGGGCGAGGACCTCGGCCACCAGCTGTTCGACCGGGGCATTGTCGGCAATGGCATCGCGGCCGGGCGCCTTGATGAATTCGATCGTCTCGGGGATCGGGAGTCGGGTCATGGTCAAAACTCTCTGTCAGGTCCGCGCCCGCAGGCGTCGGGGGGTCTCATCGGCTGGCTGACACGCAGCAAAGCGCATCTTGCATACTTATGCAATACGCCTGCACTTGAGTTCCCGCAAGAGATTTTTGCATAGGTATTCAAAGCACATCTGCCGGAGCCCACAGCAGCACTAAAAAAGGGCGCCGCAGCGCCCTTCTGTTCACCCAATGGAGGTTGTGCGCTCCAGCACATCGAGGCCCTGCCCCTTCCAGAAATGCAACAGATCGATGAAGATCCAATTCTCCGCCAGCTTGTCGCCGTCACGCCGGTAAATATCGATCACTCGGAATTCTGAGGTTTTGCTGGTTTCCGGCATCCCCATAAAGCCGCCGCGCGGGCGGGCGGTGAAATTGGGCCAGCCGAAGAAGCCACCAAAATTGCCCTCGCCGATGCGGCAGACATGTTTCGTCGCGGAGCGATCGGTAAAGCCGGCGCGGAACGGGCCGGAGTGCTGTTTCGCATAGCGTTCAATGGTATAGGTCGCGCCGATCCCTGCCGGGCCCCACCAGATCATATGGTCATGCCAGGTTCGGGCCAGCTCTTCCTCCAGCGGGATCGCCCCCTGCCATGTACCAATATCCGTCACCATCCGGTGGATGAGGTCGAGGGTCTTCTCTCCCTCCTGCGGCGGCTGGGCGGTGAACATCAGACCGTCATGGGTCTGCGGCCCCGGTTGCACCAGATGCGCTGCGGTTTGCGGCGGAAAGGGGTTCATCCCGGCCTGCATCATCAGATGTGGAATATCGAAATACATCGCGGTCTCGGTGATCTTATCCCCCTCGACCCGATGAAAGGCGCAGTAGCGCAAAAACGCCATCTTGCGGGTGGGCCGAATGCCCAGCCATGCCGCATCAAACAGCCCCATCAGATGGCCCATCGAACAGACCCAGGTGCCGCCCGGATCAGCATAGAGATTATCGCCCGCCATAAACACGTCGAGCCTGCGCTGCATACGCGTCAGGCTCTGGCGCAGGGGCTGCCAGAATCGTTCCGCCACCGCCTCCGGGCCGGTGATCTCATTAAAGGGATGATAGCCCCGCCAGCGCAGATTCGGCGCGCAATACTGCGCCATCACTGCAGGAATCGCCCCCACTTCGGCGCTATCCAACGCCGCATAAAAGGCGCGCACAAGATCCTTGCAGTTTTGAAGTTCCGTCATTTTCTCGAACACTTTCATGTCTTTGACGCCCACTCTCCGGGGCCGCCTCTCCGGTCATTCTGCGCAATTTTGAAAGCGCTTGCAAAAACATCTTGCCAGAAGGTCGATCTTGTCGCTACCCTGATTTTGCAAGCGCTTGCAAAAAGCAAAGACAGAGCGCGGCGCAACACTCGCGGGGAGTACCAATGGCTGAAATCCAACTGCGCAATGTCGGCAAGCGATGGGGCAATTTTGTCGGGGTAAAGAACTTTGACCTGACGATTGCGGATCGCGAATTCCTCGTCCTGCTTGGCCCCTCGGGCTGCGGCAAGACCACCACCATGCGGATGATCGCCGGGCTGGAGGATGTGACCGAGGGCGAGATTCTGATCGACGGCAAGGTGGTCAACGATCTCGAGCCGAAGGACCGCGATGTGGCGATGGTGTTCCAATCCTACGCGCTCTACCCGAACCTCAACGTCTATGAAAACATCCGCTTCCCGCTAAAGGTGCGCGGTGTCGACCCCGCCACTCATGATGCGAAGGTGCGCCGCGCCTCGGCCATGGTGGAGCTCGACGATTTTCTGCACCGCAAGCCTGCCGAACTCTCCGGTGGTCAGCGCCAGCGGGTCGCTCTCGCCCGGGCCATTGTCCGCGAACCCAATGTCTTCCTGATGGACGAGCCGCTGTCGAACCTCGACGCCAAACTGCGCGTCTCCACCCGCGCGCAGATCAAGAACCTGAGCCATGAGCTCGCCGTGACCACCATCTACGTGACCCACGACCAGATCGAAGCGATGACCCTCGCCGACCGCGTTGTGGTGATGAAAAAGGGCGTGGTGCAACAGGTGGGCTCCCCGACGGAGATTTACGACCACCCGGCGAATACCTTTGTCGCGTCCTTCATCGGCTCGCCCGCGATGAACCTGATCGAGGGCACCGTCAGCGGCGGCACGTTCCGCGCCGATCATGTCGAAATCGCAGGTCTACACGCCAAGGACGGCCCCCTGACCCTCGGGTTTCGAGCCGAAGACGCGACCCTCGCGACAGAGGGCCAAGGCCAAATCACCGCGCCAATCTACACGCTCGAACTGCTGGGCGATGCCACGATGATTTCGATCCGCGTCGGCGGCGCGCTGGTCTCGGTGAAAGCGGACAAGAGCTTTCGCGCCCAGATCGGCGACAGCGTGAGCTTTGCCGTGCCGCCCGCCATTTGCCACCTCTTTGACGCGGAGACAGGCGAACGCGCCTGACCCATTTACGCGCTCTCTTCAAAAAAAGAGGGTGCGCCAGAACAGACCGGGACAACCCGGCAGTCCTCAACCCACAGGGAGATAACACAATGAAACTCAAGACCATTTTGATGGCAGGGGCACTGTCCCTTGTCGGCGCTGCGGCCTCTGCCTCCTGCGCCTATGAAAACACCGTGCCGCTGAAATCGCTCTCCGCCGGCTTTGAAGCCTGGAAAGCGGTGACCGATGCAATGGCGGAATGCGGCAATTTTTCCGCCTCGCTCGATCAGGAGTTCAGCGAGAAACAGCCCGAAGCCTTTGCCGCCAACCCCGCGCTCTATCAGATCGGCGGCGTGGCGAATGAGACGATGATCCCGCTTCTGAACGCGGGCACCCTTCGTCCGCTGGATGATCTGGTCGCCAAATACGGCGCGGCCCTGACGCCGAACCAGCTGATCAAGGTCGATGGCAAGATCATGGCCGTCGCCATGATGGTGAACACCCAGCATCTGATGTACCGCGAGGATATCCTCGCCGATCTCGGCCTCGCGGTGCCGACCACCTATGACGAGGTGCTCGCAGCGGCAGAAAAGATCAAAGCCGCCGGTGTTGTCGACTATCCGCTCGGCGGCACCTTCAAGACCGGTTGGAACCTCGGCGAAGAGTTTGTGAACATGTACTTGGGCGAGGGCGGCAGCTTTTTCGCCGAGGGCAATCTGCCCGCGATCAACAACGAACACGGTATCAAATCGCTGGAAACCCTGAAGGCGATGACCGCCTATATGGACCCGGAGTATCTGGTCTCTGACTCCACCTACGTGCAGCAGCAATTCCAGCAGGGCAAGATCGCCATTGCCAACCTCTGGGCCAGCCGCGCCGGGGCAATGGATGATGCCGCCGAAAGCCAGGTGGTCGGCAAGGTGAAGATGGCCTCTGCCCCGATGGGTTCTGCCGCGCCTGCGACCTCGCTGTGGTGGGACGGTGTGGTGCTGGCCGCCAACCAGACCGATGAACAGGCCGATGCCGCGTTCAAGCTGGTGATGGAAGGTCTCGACACAGAGATGGTCACCGCCAACAACGACGCCGCAGTCTGGCTGATCCCGGGCTATGAGGCCGGACCGCTGGCCGCAGGCGCGGCGGCCTCTGCTGCAAACGGCGCCAAACCCTACCCGGCCTCGGCCCCCTTCGGCATCCTGCATAGCGCGCTTGGCAATGGGCTGGCCGCCTATCTCACCGGCGCAAAAGACGCGGCAACCACCCTTGCCGATATCGAAGCCGATTACATGACCGCAGCCAAAGAAGCGGGCCTGTTGAACTGATCGACCCCTCCACGTCGGACTAGGGGAGGGTGCGCCCTCCCCCTTTTTCCCCGCAACTGGAACCATGAGAAAGGCAGAGACATGAATTTCCGCACCTTTGCCGCCTTTGTCGGCCCCTCTGTCTTTATGATGCTTCTGTTCATCGCCTTCCCGCTGGTCAGCGTCTTTGTGCAGAGCTTTTACGTGACTCAGCCGCTTTATGAGGTGGTCGAGGTCGAGACCTGCACTCCGGGCTTTATTACCCAGACCTGCACCACCGAGGAGAAATCCATGCCGGTGATCGGCGAGAACGGTAAGGTGGTCACCAAGACCGAATTTGTCGGGCTGGAGAGCTATCGCAACGTGCTGGAACTGGGCCGTGCTTGGGCCGCGATCAAATCCGGCAGCTGGTCGGCGTTCCAAGCCATCGATTTCTGGAAGGCGCTGCGCTTTACCCTGACCTTCACCCTGATCACCCTGCCCTTGAACATCGGGCTTGGCCTTGGCATCGCGCTGATGATCAACAACGCCGCCAAATCGGTGCGCGGGCCGGTGATCTTTATCTCGCTTCTGCCCTTTATCATCACGCCAGTCATCGGCGCGCTGTCGATCAACTGGCTGTTTCGCGGCGACGGCATCCTGACCGCGGCGATGGAATGGTACACCGGCCATGACATCGCGATGTTTGCCCAAGCCTGGACCATCGAGCTGTTGATGATGCTCTACCGCGTCTGGCACGTCGCCCCCTTTGCCGCGATTGTGTTTTATGCCGGGCTGCAGACCGTCAACTCCGACAGTCTGGAGAGCGCGGTGATCGACGGCGCCTCGCGTTGGCAGCGGCTGCGCTTCATCGTGATCCCGCATCTGATGCCGCTCATCATCTTTGTGTCGATGATCCACCTGATGGACGCCTACCGGGTGTTTGAAGAGGTGGTCGGCTTCTCCGCGCAGGGGCATGTGATCTCCTTGCAGTGGCTGACCTATGACTTCCTCGTGCCGGACCAGTCGGGCAACCGCTCGATCAGCCGGGCCTCCGCCAGCGCCATGCTGACCATGATCGGCATCACGCTTCTGCTCATCGCTCCCCTGCGCCGCACTTGGCGCGATCATAAAGGAGGCCACTGACATGACGTCCCGCGCCATGCGCCAGCCCCTCAGCCTGCGGCTGACCTCAAACGGCCTGTTGATCCTCTGGTGTCTCGTCGCCGCCTTCCCGATCTTCTGGATCACGGTGATGAGCTTTAAGGCCCCGATTGATGCCTTTGACTCCAATGCGCTCAACGTGATCCTCGGGCCGGAGACCCGCGCCAAAGGGCACGGCGTGTCGATCTTCGACCTCTGTTTGGTAATGCTGGCGCTTTGGGGTCTGTGGCAGATCGCGGCGAAACTGCTGCCCTCGATGGTGCGTAGCTATGCGCCGACGGGGGCGGTCTGGCTCGGCTGGCTTATTGGGGTTGCCGCATTGGCGCTGGTGGCGCTAGTCACCCTGTTCGGGATTTTGCCGACGCTGGCCCAGGCGCTGAACCCGGTGCTGGGGGTCTTTGGCGCGGACGTGATTGGCCTGACCACCGAGCATTACAAGACCGTCTGGATCGACCGGGGGTTTTCCAACAACTTCCAGAACTCGCTGATCGTGACCGCGGGGGTGGTCTCGGTCTCCCTCACCGTGGGCACGCTGGCGGGCTATGGTCTGGCGCGCTCGGGCTCGACCCTCGCCTTTGCCATTCTGATCGTCGCCCTGGTGTTCCGCGCCCTGCCCCATTCGGTGCTGGTGGCGGGCTATCTGCCGGTCTTTATCAACTCGTCCGAGTGGCTCGCGCCGGTCCTTGGCGACAATGCCCCCACCCTTTACGGCAAGCCGATGGCGGTGATTGCGGTGCTGGTGGCGATCAACCAGCCCTTCACCATCTGGATGCTGCGGTCGTTTTTCCAGAACATCCCTGCCGAGCTCGATGAGGCGGCGCGGGTGGATGGTTGCAACCATTTCCAAGCCTTTCGCCGGGTGATCATGCCGGTGATGTGGCCGGGGGTGATCACCACGGGGCTGTTCTCTTTCCTTCTGGCCTATAACGATTTTCTGGTGACCTCGCTGCTCTTGGATGCGCAGAACCAGACCATGGTTCCGGCCATCGCGGGCATGTTCAACCGCGAAACCACCACGACCGACCAAGTGGTCGCGGTCGCAGCGGCCGTCTCGATCACCGCGCCTTTGTTCATCCTCGTGATGGTGTTCCAGCGCCAGATCGTCTCGGGCCTCACTGCCGGAGCGGTCAAAGGATGAGACACCCTGCCCGCAACCGCCTGCCGCGTGATTTTCTGTAAAGCCCTGTGCTGCACCGCTTTTAGACCCACAGACTGACAGACACACTCATCAAAGGATCGACCTCATGAAAGGTTCCCGCCCCGAACAAGCCGTGCTGACCCGTGACACGGATATGACCAAGACCGAAGAGACCCGTGCCGTGATCGAAGGCATGGTCGATGGTCTCAACGACCACCGCATCGCCGATATTGGCGAGTTCTTCACCGAAAACTTCCGCTGGCTCGGCAATCAGGGCTGCGGCACCAAGACCGGCCTGCGCGAGTTTCAGGACAATTGGCAGCGCCCGTTTCAGGCGGCCTTTTCCGACAAGACCTGCATCGACGAGGCGCGTCTTTATATGGGCGAATGGGCGGCCGCCTTTGGTCGGCAGGAAGCCACGCATTCCGGCGAGTTCCTCGGCATTCCCGCGACGGGCAAACGGGTGGAGATCCGCTACATGGACTTCTGGAAGGTGCAGGACGGCAAGATCGTCGACAATTGGGTGAGCGTCGATTTCGCCCATGTGGCCGCGCAGCTCGGCGTCGACCTATTCAACGGTCACGGCTGGGAAGCCTATGACCGCGGCGAAAAGACCCCGCCGCGCCCCGACAACCAAGGATAAGACCAATGGCCATCACCTATCTCAAACGCGGCAAATCCGCCGAGGCACGTGCCGAAGACAACGTCAAAACCCGCGCCACGGTAGAGGCAACCCTTGCCGACATCGAAGCCCGCGGCGATCTGGCCGTGCGCGACTTGAGCGAAAAATTCGACGGCTACGCGCCCGACAGCTTTCGCCTCAGCCAGGCGCAGATCGACGCGCTGATCGGCGAGCTGACCGAGCGCGAGATTGCGGATATCAAGTTTGCGCAAGAACAGGTGGTGGCCTTTGCCCGCGCGCAACGCGCCTCCATGCTGGACATCGAGGTAGAGACCCTGCCGGGCGTCATCCTCGGCCACAAGAACATCCCCGTGCAATCCGTGGGCTGCTACGTGCCTGGGGGCAAATTCCCTATGGTGGCCTCCGCCCATATGTCGGTGGCCACCGCCAAAGTCGCCGGCGTGCCGCGTATCGTGGCCTGCACCCCGCCCTTCAAGGGCAAGCCGAACCCGGCCGTCGTCGCCGCGATGCATTTTGGCGGTGCGGATGAGATCTATATTCTCGGCGGCATCCAGGCTGTTGGCGCCATGGCAATCGGCACCGAAACCATTGAACCCGTGCATATGCTGGTCGGCCCCGGCAATGCCTTTGTCGCGGAAGCCAAGCGACAGCTGTTTGGCCGCGTGGGCATCGACCTCTTTGCCGGCCCAACGGAAACCATGGTTATCGCTGATGAAACTGCCGCCGATGCCGAACTCTGCGCCACGGACCTGCTGGGGCAAGCAGAGCATGGCTACAACTCGCCCGCTGTTCTGGTCACAAACTCGCGCGCGCTGGCCGAAGGCACGCTAAGCGAGATCGACCGCTTGCTGCAGATCCTGCCCACCGCCGACACCGCGCGCACCAGCTGGGAGGACTACGGCGAGGTGATCCTCTGTGACACCTATGACGACATGCGCGCCATCGCCGATGAGATCGCCTCGGAACATGTGCAGGTGATGACCGATCGCGACGATTGGTTCCTTGAGACCATGACCTGCTACGGTGCGCTCTTCCTTGGTCCGCGCACCAATGTGGCCAATGGCGACAAGGTGATCGGCACCAACCACACGCTGCCCACGCTGAAGGCCGGTCGCTACACCGGTGGGCTTTGGGTCGGGAAGTTCCTGAAGACGCATAGCTATCAAAAGATCACCACCGATGAGGCCGCAACCTTGGTGGGCGAATACGGCTCTCGGCTTTGCATGCTCGAAGGCTTTGTTGGTCATGCGGAGCAATGCAACATCCGGGTGCGCCGCTATGGCGGGGTGAATGTGCCCTATGGGGCCGCAGCGCCCTATCGCGACGCCGCGGAATAAGGGGGCTCTGCCCCCGCCCCCTTCGGGGTCTCCCCCGGAATATTTATGAAAAGATGAAGGCACGCCCCATGGACCGCCACACGCAAAACAAAGCCCTGATCGCGCCGCTTCGGGCGGCGATGTATGACTTTGACACAGAAACGGTGCGTGCGGCCCTTGTCGAGGTCTCTGCGCCAGAGGCCCTGTTTCGGATCTGTCATCCCTTTGGCGATTTGGTGGGGGCGGAGGCGTTTTTTGATGCCACCTATGCGGGGCTGCTCGACGCCTGGCCGGATCTGGAGCGTCGCGATACAATTGTGATGGCGGGCACGGATGCGGATGGGGCCGATTGGGTCGGCACGTGCGGCTATTACACTGGCGTCTTTACCGGGCCTTGGCTGGATATTCCGCCGACCGGCCATCAGGTCACAATGCGGTTTCACGAATTCTACCGCATCGACGGCGGCAAAGTAGTCGAAGTTCAGGCGCTTTGGGACATTCCCGAAGTCATGATGCAAGCGCAGGCCTGGCCGATGGCGCCATCCTTGGGGCGCGAATGGCATGTGCCCGGGCCCGCAACCCAAGACGGGCTGGTGCCGGGTCCACATGATGCCGACACGGCCGCCGCCAGCTGTCAGCTTGTGCTCGACATGCTGGAGCACCTGACCCGATACCCCTCGCAAGGCGGACCTGAGGTGATGAAAATGGACCGCTTCTGGCACCCGCGTATGAACTGGTACGGCCCATCAGGCATTGGCACCGGGCGCGGCATTGCCGGGTTTCGCAACTGGCACCAGATCCCCTTCCTGAGCGCGATGCCGGATCGTGGCCAGCATAGTGACGAGATCACCGCGCATTTCTTTGGCGACGGAGATTACGCCGCTGTCACCGGCTGGCCGAATATGGCGCAGACCCTGAGCCATGGCGGCTGGTTGGGCATCGCTCCCGCAGGGAAAAAGATCACCCTGCGCAGTCTGGATTTCTGGCGCATCGAGGCGGGCAAGATCCGCGAAAACTGGGTGCTTGTCGATTTGCTGGATGCCTATGCGCAATTGGGTGTCGACGTCTTTGCCCGCCTGCGTGAATTCAACAAGGCACGCAATTTGGGGCGCATCTCCCTTCCAAGTGGGATGACGAATTGATGCCCCACTGCCGCTTTGATCTGGTCCTTCGTGCGGCGCTGACGCAGATTATGCGCCAGCCCGAGACGCAAGAAGGACATGCCGCGCCATGAATGAGAAAGTCACCATCCTGCAGGTCGCCGAACGCGCCGGTGTCAGCCAATCGGCGGTGAGCCGGTTCTTTACCCCAGGCGCCTCGGTCAGCAAGAAGACCGCCGCCAAGGTGCAGGCCGCCGCCGAGGAGCTGGGCTATCGGCCCAATGTGCTGGCGCGCGCCATGGCCTCTGGCCGATCGCGGATCATCGGGCTGGTGGTGGCTTATCTGGGCAATCCCTTCTACCCCGAGGCCTTGGAGAAACTCTCCAACGCCTTGCAAAAGCGCGGCTATCACGCGCTGGTCTTTATGGCCTCGCAGACGGCGGGCAATATCGACAACGTCATGCAAGAGATCCTCGACCATCAGGTGGATGGGATCATCATGGCCTCGGTCGCCATGTCATCGGATATCTCGACCCGCTGCAAACAGCTCGGCGTGCCGGTCGTGCTGTTCAACCGGACGCAGGATATCGAGGGCATCGCGGCGGTCACCTCGGACAACCGCGCGGGCGGGCGGCAGATCGCCGAGTTCCTGATCGCGGGCGGCCATCAGCGCATCGCCCATATCGCCGGTTGGGAAGGCGCCTCAACCCAGCGCGACCGCGAGGCGGCCTTTCGTCAGGCGCTCGCGGATGCGGGACGCGAGCTTTACGCCCGCGCCTGCGGTCAGTTCACCATTGAGGGCACCATCGCCGCCACGCGGCAGCTGTTTGATGTGCCCGCCGATCAGCGCCCCGATGCGGTCTTTGTCGCCAACGACTTTATGGCCTTCACCGTGATCGACGTGCTGCGCTTTGACCTTGGTCTGCGCGTGCCAGAGGATGTCTCTGTCGTGGCCTATGATGACGTGCCGCAAGCGAGCCTGCGCAGCTATGCCCTCACCACCGTACGCCAGCGCGCCAATGTGATGGTCGCCGAGACCGTCGAGGCGCTGTTGGAACAGATTGAATCCCCAGAAACCGCCGAGCCCCGGCACATCCAGATCAAGGGCCCGCTGATCCTGCGCGGATCGGCGCGGGTGCCCGCAGACTGGCCCCCAGAAGGACAAGACACATGTTAGGCTTTGACAGCAAGTTCCGCGACTTCCCCGACTATATCATCGGCATCACCAAGGAGATCTGGGAGGATCGCGGCATCGCCACGCTGCACCAGTACTATGGCGATGAGATCGTGGTGCGCTCCCCTGCCTCCGTTGTCTTGGGCAATCAAAACGTGATTGGCGCCACCATGGCGACGCTGGCCGAATTCCCCGATCGCGAGCTCTTGGGCGAAGATGTGATCTGGTGCGGCACCCCGGAGGAGGGCTTGCTGTCCTCGCACCGCATTATCTCGACCGCGACCCATACGGGCGACGGCATGTATGGCAAGGCCACCGGCAAGAAGCTGCAATACCGCATCCTCGCCGACTGCCATGCGATCAACAATCAGATCAACGATGAATGGCTGATCCGCGACCAGGGCGCGATTGTGCGCCAGATGGGCTGGGAGCCAAAGGCCTATGCCGCCGATCTGATCGCGCGCGAAGGCGGACCCAAAGCCTGCGTACAGCCCCTGACCCCCGCGAATGATCGCACCGGACCCTATCTGGGGCGCGGCAATGACAATGAATGGGGCCAGCGCCACGCAGAGATCCTGACCCGCATCATGGGCGCCGATATGACCGCGATCGAGGAAACCTATGACCGCGCCGCGCAGGTGGAATACCCCGGCGGCTTTACCGGCCATGGCTGGGGCGCGGCGGATCGCTTCTGGATGGGGCTGCGGGCGGCCTTCCCGAACGCGACGTTCACTCTGCACCACCAGATGGGCCGCGACGATCCGATGATGCCGCCGCGCTCTGCCCTGCGCTGGAGCCTGCATGGCAAACACGAAGGCTGGGGCGCCTTTGGCACGCCAACCGGGGCCGACGTCTATATTTTGGGAATCAGTCACGCTGAATTCGGCGCGCTCGTTGGCGGAGAGCCGAAATTGCGGCGCGAGTTCACCCTGTTTGACGAGACCTCCGTCTGGAAACAGATCCTGCTACAGACCGAACTGGCCTGATTTTATTCTATATTTTTGCCACATCTTCGCCTCCGCGGGTGCATCTTGCGGGGGTGTTTTGCGTTTTTCCACGCCCCTGAATGCGCGATTTTGCGGTCTCTTGCGTGAAGTTTCCGACAGCTACAGTCAGGATCTTGCATGAATTTGCACATACTTTTGCAAGCGCACCCACATCTCTATCTTTTTGTTTTATATCATTTTATAACATATGTATGTCAGAATTGAGCGCGATATGCAGAAAATCGTTGCACACGTATTCACTCAAAGCTACCGTAACGCTAGGGCACCCCTCCGGCGGCCCTCCGGAACCTCAAGAAAGCGCCCTGCCATCTTAATGAGCGAAAGAGCGCCTCCACCCGACGGGAGACTTCGACTATGAACACTTTCTTCAAAGCATCGGTTGCCGCCACGGCACTGATGGCCTCTGCGACCTTCGCCTCCGCGGACTGCGGCATCGAAAAAGGCTCGGTTCGCATTCTGTCCAACGACTTTACCGCCGTGCGCGTGATTGCGGATTGGGCGGAAAAATGCGCCAGCGACACCGTCGAGGTGACCCGCAACCAGACGCAAGAGCATAAGAACATCCAGGTGCCCGCGCTGACCACCTCCCCGGCCAGCTATACCGTTGCGATGATCGCCTCCAACTCCATCGTGCCGCTGCTGAACGAAGACCTGATCCGTCCGCTGGACGATCTCGTTGCCAAATACGGCCAGCAGCTGAACGACAGCCAGAAGATCGTTGTCGACGGCAAGATCATGGCGATTGCCTTCATGGCGAACTCGCAGCAGCTGTTCTATCGCGATGACATTCTGGCCGAGCATGGCATCACCCCGCCGACCTCCTATGCGGAATTCTTTGCCGCCGCAAAGAAACTGCAGGACGCAGGCGTGATGGCGACCCCGGTCTCCTCGAACTTCAAACCCGGCTGGAACGTCGCGGCCGAGTTCGTGAACACCTACCTCGGCACTGGCGCTGACTTCTTCGAGCCCGGCTCCGCGACCCTCGCGCTGAACCACGATGCGGCGATCGAAGTGCTCAACAACATGAAGACCATGACCGAGTACATGAGCGCCGATTGGGCGACCTATGACTCCAACGCGCAAAAACCGGTCTGGGAAGCAGGCGAGGCCGCGCTGTCCATCGCATGGGGCTCCATCGCGGGCTCTTACATCGCAGAAGACAACCCCTCCCCCGAGATCGCCAAGCACACCTCCTTTGGTGCGGCTCCGACCATCGGCGACCACGGCATCCCCTCTGTTGCTCTGTGGTGGGACGGTTTCACCATCGCGAAAAACATCTCTGACGAGGACGCAGAAGCCTCCTTCAAAGCGATGATGCACGGCATCTCCGGCGACATGCTGGCAGAAAACCAAGACGCAGCGGTTTGGCTGATCGATGGCTACGAGCCCTCCAAAGCCTCCACCGGCGTTCTGGCCAACCTGCAAGGCGGCGCGCGCCCCTACCCGATGCTGCCCTACATGGGTCTGCTGCACACCGCCCTCGGCGATAACCTCTCCGAGTTCCTGCAAGGCAAGGAAAGCGCAGATCAGGCACTGGCCGACGTTGCAGCCGCATACACCACTGCGGCCAAAGAAGCCGGCTTCCTGAACTAAGCCCCTTCACCCCGGAGGGCGGGCCCGACCCGCCTTCCGGACACATAGGAAGATCTGTGCCAAACAGACGGCACGGTGAGCGAGCTGTCATGAAACACAAGACCTTCATGGCCTTTATTTGGCCATCCCTCTTGGCGATGATCCTCTTCATCGCCCTGCCCATTCTCTCCGTCGGTTATCAGTCGCTGTTCATCGAACATGAACAGGTTCTGAAAGAAGCCAAAAACTGCGGCCCCTTTGGCTGCACCACCGCCGTCAGCGTCGATGCCGAAGCCATGAATGCCCTGCGTGAGGCGCAGCCTGCGGGCCGCTACAACGGGCTTGGCACCTATGCCAACGGCAGCCATCTGGCGTTTGACGAAATCACCGAGATTTTTGCCTCCTCGCAGAACTTTGGCGAGATCCGCACCAAGATCATGAACCTGCCTTTCTACAAGGCGCTGATTTTCACGCTGGCCTATACGTTTATCGTGACGCCCCTCGTGATCATCCTCGGCTTCATCATCGCGGTTGTGGTGAACTCGATCCCCAAGGCGCTCAAAGGGCCGGTGATCTTCTTCTCGCTTCTGCCGATGCTGGTGACACCGCTTGTCGGTTCTCTCGTCCTGTTTTGGATGATCGACAGCCGAGGCGTCATTGGCGCGATCTTGCAAGCGCTTTTCCAAGACCCGAGCCTGTCGCTTAAGGCTTCGCCCGCGCTCACCTGGGTGACCCTGTTCATCTACGGCGTCTGGCACTCGGCTCCCTTTGCCTTTGTGGTCTTTTACGCCGGTCTGCAAACCGTGCCGCAGGACACGCTGGAATCCGCCATGGTCGATGGTGCCAGCCGCTGGGAGCGGGTGCGCTTTGTGACCATCCCCTATCTGATGCCGCTCGCGACCTTCATCGCGCTGATGCAGTTGATGGACAACTTCCGCGTCTTTGAACCGATCATCGGCTTCTCGGCGGCGGCCAATGCCACCACCCTCAGCTACCTGATCTACAACGATCTGCGCGCTGCGGAATCGCCGCTCTTCGGCTCGGCGGCGGCGACCTCCATGCTGACTATCGTCGGCGTCATCATCCTGCTGTTGCCGGTCCTGCGCCGCAACTGGCGTGAATTCAACCGCAAGGCCTGAAGGAGGCGACCATGTCTATTCCCGCCCATCGCAAATCGCCTTCTCTCGTTGTTCTCTCCACTGGCTTTGTCGTCTTCTGGCTGGTCATCGCGGCCTTCCCCTTTCTGTGGACCATGTGGGGCTCGTTCAAGGTCGAGGGGGATTTCTTCTCCCGCGCGGACTGGATGAACGCCCTCACCGGCCCCGTCACGATGAAGCAACACGGCAGTGCCTTCACGCTTGATGGCTATGAAGGCGCCTGGATCCAGCAGGAGTTCTGGAAGTCGGTCATCAACACCGGCATCGTGACCTTCTTTGTGGTGACCATCTCGCTGACTCTCGGCACGCTCGGTGGCTATGCGCTCGCCCGCTCTGGCTACAAGTACACCTTCTGGATCCTGATGGCCGCGCTGGTCTTCCGTGCCATGCCGCATGTGACGCTGGTATCGGGCTACCTTTTGCCCTTCTTCGAGATGAACATCTGGGGCTACCTGCCCACCACCATCATCGTTCTGGTGGCGATCAACCAGCCCTTCACCCTGTGGATGCTGCACAGCTTCTTCCTGTCGATCCCCAAGGATCTGGACGAGGCCGCCATGGTCGACGGCTGCACCCGCTTCCAGGCCTTCCGTCTGGCGATCATCCCCGTGATGTGGCCCGGCGTGGTGACCACCGGCCTGTTCAGTTTCCTCTTGGCCTATAACGACTTTACCGTCACCTCGATGCTGCTCAATCAGGACAACCTGACCATGATCCCCAAGCTCAACGGCTTCCTCGGATCAACGCAGGAAGATGGCAAAGTCATGTATGCCGTGGCCGCCGTGGTCTCTGCCATCGTGCCGCTCTTCGTTCTCATTCTCTTCTTCCAGCGCCAGATCGTAAGCGGTCTGACCGCCGGCGCTGTCAAAGGTTAAGGAGGCCCAAAGCCAATGGCCCGTCTGCAACTCAAAAACGTCAACAAACGCTGGGGCACCTTCCTCGGTGTGGACAACTTCGACCTCGATATCGCGGATCAGGAATTCCTCGTGCTGCTTGGGCCCTCGGGCTGCGGCAAATCCACCACCATGCGGATGATCGCAGGGCTCGAGGATGTCTCTGACGGGGAAATCTGGCTCGGCGACCGCATGGTCAACGATCTCGACCCCAAGGACCGGGACATCTCCATGGTGTTCCAATCCTACGGCCTCTATCCGAACCTGACCGTCTACGAGAACATCCGCTTCCCGCTGCGCGTCCGCAAGGTGCCGAAGGAGCAGCATCACGACATGGTCATGAAGGCCATCGAGATGGTCGAGCTCGGCGACTTTATGCACCGCCGCCCGGCGGAACTCTCCGGTGGTCAGCGCCAGCGGGTCGCTCTGGGCCGCGCCATCGTGCGCAAGCCCACCGTCTTCCTGATGGACGAGCCGCTGTCGAACTTGGATGCGAAACTGCGGGTCTCCACCCGCGCGCAGATCAAGAACCTGCAGTCCAAGCTCAAGACCACCACGGTCTATGTGACACACGACCAGATCGAAGCGATGACCCTCGCCGACCGTGTGGTGGTGATGAACAAGGGCAAGATCCAGCAGGTCGGCACCCCGACCGAGATCTATGACAACCCGGCCAATACCTTTGTGGCCTCCTTCATCGGCTCGCCCGCCATGAACCTCGTCGAAGGCCGCATGGCCAATGGCGTCTTCGAGGGCGACGGCATCCGTGTTGAGGGTCTGGACCCCAAATTCTCCGGCAATATCACCCTGGGCTTCCGCGCCGAGGATGCCTCGATTGCCGCAGGGGCGGGCCAGATCTCTGCGCCGATCTACTCGATCGAACTCTTGGGCGAAGCCTCGATGATCTCTTGGCGTCTGGGCGGCGCTCTGGTGTCCGTTCGCGCGCCCAAGGACTTCCGCGCCGAGATTGGCGAGACCGTCAATGCAACCATTCCCGCTGAAATCTGCCACTTGTTCAACACGGACACTGGCCTTCGGCTGACCTGACCTCCTCCAGCAGGTCGCGCGCTATACCTCGGGGCGCGGCCTGCACCATAACCGACCTCCCTACCGTCAAAGGACCTGACATGACTTCCCGCTTTGCGAACCCGCCCGACTACATTCAGGGCGTCACCTATGAAATCTGGGAAGGCCGCCAGATCTCCTCGCTGCGCGAATGCTATGGCAAGGACATCATCGTCCGCAACACCACCGGGATCAGCGTCGGCAACGAGCCGGTGATCAAGAACACGCTGGCCTCGATGGCGACCTTCCCGGATCGTCAGATCCTCGGCGATGACGTGATCTGGTCCGGCACCGAGGAAGACGGCTACCTGTCATCGCACCGCTCGATGATCATCGGCACCCATGCCGGCCACGGCCCCTTTGGCGCGCCCACCGGCAACAAGATCTACATGCGCTGCATCGCCGATTGCTATGCCAAGGACGATGTAATCACCGACGAATGGCTCTGCTGCGACTTCTCCTCCATGGTTCAGCAGATGGGCCATACGCCGCGCGACTGGGCCTTGATCTCGATTGAAAACGAAGGCGGCCCGGACAAGGCCCGTCGCCCCTTCACCCCCGATCAAGACCGCCCCGGCCCCTACCTTGGTCGCGGCAACGACCATGAACTGGGCGAGCGTCTGGGCGCGATCCTGACCCGCATCATGGACACCGACTTTGCGGTGATCGGCGAGGCCTATGACCGCGCGGTGCACGTCTATCACGCCGGCAATACCACCGGCTGGGGCATCCCATTTGCCGAGGCGCAATGGATGCAGCTGCGCACCGCCTTCCCGGATGCGGAGTTCAAGATCAACCACCAGATCGGCCGCTCCGACGCAGGCGAGCCGGATCGCGCCGCGCTCCGCTGGAGCCTCACCGGCACCCATTCCGGCTACGGCGTCTTTGGCACCCCTACCGGCGCGCCAGTTCACATCATGGGCTTCACCCATGCGGAGTTTGGCCCCTACGGCCTGCGCCGCGAGTGGAGCCTCTGGGACGAGGTTGCGATCTGGAAGCAGATCCACCTGCACCAGATGACCAAATAAGGCGCCCCGCGCCGACCTGAATTTCAACGGGGACCGGGGCAGACCTGCCCTCCCCCACCCGAAAGACCCCTCCTCCCCCTCTCGCAACTTCGCGAAAGGGACCGCGCCTTGGCAGCTCGTCTTGGCGTGACCAAATCTTGCTGCCTGCGCCTTTTGGACTGGGTGGCCCGACCCATAGCTTTGACAAGATCAAGGACCTGACATGACCATCACCTATCTGAAACGCGGCAAGCCGGACACCGAACGTGCAGAAGACGACGCCAAGGTCCGCGCCACCGTCGAAACCACGCTGAAAGCCATCGAGGAGCGCGGCGACGCCGCCGTGCGCGAACTGTCGGAGAAATTCGACAACTACAGCCCGTCCAGCTACCGCCTCAGCCAAGAGGAAATCGACGCGCTGATCGCCGAAGTCTCCGCCAGCGATCTGGCCGATATCAAATTCGCGCAAGAGCAAGTGCGCAACTTTGCCCAGGCGCAGCGCGACTCCATGCTGGATATCGAGGTTGAGACGATGCCCGGCGTGATCCTCGGCCACAAGAACATCCCGGTGCAATCCGTGGGCTGCTACGTGCCGGCCGGCAAATTCCCCATGGTCGCCTCGGCACATATGTCGGTTGCCACCGCTTCCGTCGCGGGCGTGCCGCGCATCATCGCCTGCACCCCGCCGTTCCAGGGCAAGCCCAACGCCGCGGTGATCGCGGCGATGCACCTTGGCGGCGCGCATGAGATCTATGTGCTCGGCGGCATTCAGGCGATCGGCGCCATGGCGATCGGCACCGAGACCATCGCCCCCGTCGATATGCTCGTCGGCCCCGGCAACGCCTTTGTCGCCGAAGCCAAGCGCCAGCTTTATGGCCGCGTCGGTATCGACCTCTTTGCCGGCCCGACCGAGACCATGGTGATCGCGGATGAGACCGTCGACGCCGAAATGTGCGCCACCGACCTTCTGGGTCAGGCGGAACATGGCTACAACTCGCCCGCCGTTCTGTTGACCAACTCGAAGAAACTGGCCGAGGAGACCCTGTCGGAAATCGCCCGTATCCTCGAGATCCTGCCGACCGCCGCCACCGCCAAAGTCTCTTGGGACGAATATGGCGAAGTGATCGTCTGCGACACCTATGACGAGATGCTCGACGTCGCCAATGACATCGCCTCCGAGCACGTGCAGGTGATGACCGACCGCGACGATTGGTTCCTTGAGAAGATGCACAGCTACGGCGCGCTGTTCCTGGGTCCGCGCACCAATGTCGCCAATGGCGACAAGGTGATCGGCACCAACCACACGCTGCCGACCAAAAAGGCCGGGCGCTACACCGGTGGTCTCTGGGTGGGCAAATATCTGAAAACCCACAGCTATCAGAAGGTCACCACCGACGAGGCCGCTGCCCTGATCGGCGCCTATGGCTCGCGCCTTTGCATGCTCGAAGGCTTTGTCGGCCACGCCGAACAATGCAACCTCCGCGTCCGTCGCTATGGCGGGGTGAACGTGCCCTATGGCACCGGCGCCCGCCTGCCCGAGGCTGCTGAGTAACACACAGGCTACCCTGCGGTCCCCGAACCACCGCAGCCTCCCGCTCCGGCGCTCTCCCTCGCGCCGGGGCGGGTCTTTTCACATCAGACACCCCGTCACCCGGCGCAGGAGGAGCTCCCGATGACCCAGATCAAAACGACCCACGTTGGCTCGCTGCCGCGCACGCAGGAAGTGGTGGATTTCATCTTCGCCCGCGAGAACAACACGCCCCATGATCCCGCCGCCTTTGACGCTGCGATGACTGCCGCCGTCTCGGAGACCGTGCGCAAACAGGTCGCCGCCGGGGTGGATATCGTCAGCGATGGCGAGACCTCCAAGATCAGCTATGCGACCTATGTGAAGGACCGCTACACCGGCTTTGACGGCGACAGCCCGCGCAATGCCCCGGCGGACCTGAAACTGTTCCCCTCCTTCCTGCAGCGCCTCGCCAATGATGGCGGCACGCCGCAATATGCGCGGCCCATGTGCGTGGGCGAAGTGACCTCCAAGGGTCAGGGGGAACTGGAGAAAGACATCGCCAACCTCAAGGCCGCGATGGCCGAGCATGGCGCCACCCGTGGCTTTATGAACGCCGCCTCGCCGGGGGTGATCTCGCTGTTCCTGCAGAACGCCTATTACCCGACGCGCGAGGCCTACCTTGCCGCCCTCGCCGATGTGATGAAGGCCGAGTATGAGACCATCGTCGCCGCCGGTCTAGATCTGCAACTCGACTGCCCCGATCTGGCGCTGTCGCGCCACATGCTGTTCACTGATCTGTCGGACGAGGAATTCCTCAAGGTCGCGGCCAGCCATGTGGAGGCGCTGAACCACGCGCTCTCCGGCATCCCGCGCGAAAAGGTCCGCATCCACATCTGCTGGGGCAACTACGAGGGGCCGCATATCTGCGACATTCCGATGTCCATGATGTTCGACACGCTGATGAGCGTCGAGGCGCAATATCTGCTGTTCGAAACCTCCAACCCGCGCCATGGCCACGAATGGACCACCTTCCGCGACCGCAAGGCGGATATCCCCGAGGATCGCGTGCTGGTGCCGGGCGTGGTGGATACCACCACCAATTTTGTCGAGCACCCCGAACTGGTCGCGCAACGGCTGAAGAACTTCACCGATATCGTCGGACATGAGCGGGTGATCGCGGGTTCGGACTGCGGCTTTGGCACCTTTGCGGGCTTTGGCGCGATTGATCCCGAGATCGCTTATGCCAAGCTCACCGCCCTCGCCGAAGGGGCCAAGCTCGCCTCGTCTTAAGCGGAGATCAAGGATACGCCACCTTAATTCCCTGTGGCGGGATGTGCGCGTCAAACACTCCGCGCGACACATCGAACTGCCCCCTGCCCCGCGTGGCGCAGGGGGTTTTTTCGTACCTTACGCGACCGCGTTCAGGGCGGCGCGCAGGGTCTCGACCAGCTGGGTCAGATGCGCTTCGGTGGCGATCAGCGGCGGCGACATCACCATGGTATCGCCCACCGCCCGGATCAGCGCCCCATTGGCAAAGGCATGGAGGAAGGCGTCAAAACCGCGCTCGCCCACTTCGCCTGCGCGCGGTGCCAACTCGACCCCGCCAGTCAGACCGATGTTGCGGATATCGACCACATGGGGGCAATCGCGCAGCGAATGCAGCAGCTCTTGCCAGACCGGCGCCAAGGCATTGGCGCGGGCCACCAGACCTTCGTCCTCCATGATATCCAGAACCGCCGTCGCCGCCGCCACTGCCGCCGGATGCCCGGAGTAGGTATAGCCATGGAAGAAGTCGATCCCATGCACCGCCGAGCCGGTAAAGACCTTGCGGATCTTATCCGACACCAGCGTCGCCCCCATCGGGAACATGCCGCCGGTGATGCCCTTGGCCACCGTCATCAGGTCCGGCGTCACGCCAAAATGATCGGCGGCGAAATTGGCGCCGAGACGACCAAAGCCAGTGACCACCTCGTCAAAGATCAACAGGATGCCGTGGCGGGTGCAGATCTCGCGCAACCGTTCTAGATAGCCCTGCGGCGGCACCAGAACGCCGGTCGCCCCGGCCACCGGCTCGACAATCACCGCGGCAATGGTCTCCGGCCCGTGCAGGTTCACCAGCCGCTCCAGATCATCGGCCAGCTCGGCCCCATAGGTAGGCTGCCCTTTGCTAAAGGCGTTTTTCTCCGGCAGATGGGTGTGGCAGATGTGATCGGCGCCGGGCAACAGCGGCCCCCAATGGCGGCGGTTGTTCATAATGCCGCCGACCGAGACACCGCCAAAGCCAACGCCGTGAAAGCCCCGCTCGCGCCCGATCAACCGGGTGCGGCTGCCTTCGCCGTTGAGCTTGTGATAGGCGATCGCCATTTTCAGCGCGGTATCCACCGCCTCGGAGCCGGAGCCGCTGAAGAACACATGGTCGATCCCCTCCGGCGCCGTGTCGGCGATCCGATTGGCCAGCTTAAAGGCACCCCGGTGGCCCATCTGGAACGAGGACGCATAGTCCATCTCCAGCAATTGGCGATGCACCGCATCGGCCACGCTCTGCCGCCCATGGCCGATGTTGCAGCACCACAAACCCGCCGTGCCGTCCAGCACCTGGCGGTCATCCTCGGTGGTGTAGTGCATGCCCGTCGCGCCTTTGAACATCCGCGGCGCCGCCTTGAAACGGTCGTTGGCGGTGAAGGGCATCCAATAGGCGGTCAGATCATTGTCAGAATTTCGCATCGCGACAGCTTTCTCAAAGGTCTTGGGGAGGGAGTTCGGCGCGCCCGGGGATCAGCCCCGCGCGTCCTCAAGGATCATCGCCGCGCCTTTTTCGGCGATCATAAAGGTGGCGGCTTGGGTATTGGCGCTGACCATCTCCGGCATGATGGAGGCATCGACCACCCGCAGGCCCGAAACCCCGTTCACCCGCAGACGCGGATCGACCACCGCGCCGGGGTCCGTGCCCATGCGGCAGGTGCCCGCGATGTGATAAATCGACTGGCCGGTGTTGCGCACCACGGCCTCCCAATCCGCATCGCTTTGACAGGTGGGACCGGGGCTGATCTCGCGCAGGCGAAAGGCGTCCATCGCGGGCTGGCCGATGATCTGGCGGCCGATCTTCATACCCTCGCGCATCACCCGCAGGTCTTCCTCATGGGCGAGAAAATTGGGCCGAATGCTGGGTCCGTCGCGGTAATCGCTGCTGCGCAGGTGGATCGAGCCGCGCGACTGCGGCCGCAGCTGCGTCACCCCGAGGGTCATGCCCGGATGACGGTCGAGATCGCGCTTGGCCGCATTGGCGTAAGAGGCGTGGATGAAGAAGAACTGCACATCCGGCCCCGCCAGCCCCTCGCGGGTACGCACAAACCCATTGGCGAGCCCGGTGCCATAGTTCAGCACCCCTTTGCGATCCAAGCCATAGCGCAGCACTTCGCGCACCAGACGCCAGCCGCGCGTCAGCTCGTTCAGCGTGACCTTCTGCGAGACTTCCCAGTTCATCCGCGTGCAATAATGGTCCAGGTAATTCTCGCCCACGCCGGGGGCAGCGATCTTCGCCTCCACCCCGGCGGCCTGCAGCACCTCCGGGTTGCCGATGCCGGACAGCTCCAAGATTTGCGGCGTATGAAGCGCGCCTGCAGCCAAGACCACCTCGGCGCCCGCCGTCCAGGTGCGGGTGCCGGCCCGCGTCTCCACCGTGACCGAGGTCGCCCGCGCGCCCGCGAGGTTCACCCGCTTCACCCGCGCATGGGTCACCACCGTCAGGTTCGCGCGGTTGCGGATCGGGTCGAGATAGGCCTTGGCCGCACTCACCCGCCGCCCGCTGCGCTGGTTCACCTGATAAAGACCGACCCCATCCTGCACCGCGCCGTTGTAGTCGGGGTTAAAGGCATGGCCCGCCTCCGCCGCCGCCGCGACAAAGGCGCGGGCGATGGCGGGGAACTCATGCACCGGACTCACCGGCAGCGGGCCACCCTTGCCGCGCATACCGTCGCGATCGTCGCCCTGCCAATCCTCCAGCTGGCGGAACACCGGCAGCACATCGGCAAAAGACCAGCCGGTGCAACCCTTCTGCGCCCAAAGGTCGTAGTCCTGCTGCTGGCCACGCACATAGATCATGCCGTTGATCAGGGTCGACCCGCCGAGCCCCTTGCCGCGCGGCATCGCAATCGCGCGGTTGCCGGTCGCCGCCTCGGGTTCGCTCTGCAGGTTCCAATTGTAACGCGGATTGGTCAACAGCTTGTAGAACCCCGCCGGGATCGAGACCCAGGGGCTGTTTGCTTCACCGCCCGCCTCGATCATCAGAACCGAGGTCATCGGGTTCGCCGAGAGCCGATTGGCCAGCACGCAGCCTGCCGTGCCACCGCCCACGATGACATAGTCAAAGGTGGCGCCGTCCTGCGGCACCCTATTCGTTTGCATCCCGTGTCTCCGTTTGCGAGGGCGTCAGAAGGCGCCCATATGGGCAGCCATCAGCACCGCTTGGCTTTTGAGCATCGGCAAGCCGGGGTGCACGGTGGCCCCCAGTTTGCGCGCCGTTGCCATCAGCGCGGTTTCGGCCGGGTCCATGATGATCTCGGCCACCAGCATCTCTGGCCGAAGGCAAGAGGCGGGCAGCGGCAGCGGGTCGTCCTGCTTCATGCCGAGCGGGGTGGCATTGACGATCACATCGCCCGCCGCCTGATCCGGCGTTCCGGCCAGAATATCCGCCTTGGGAAACTGCGCCCGCACCCGTGCCGCCAGCGCTTCGGCGTTTTCAACAGATCGGTTGAGGATCCTGAGCCGCGCCACTCCGGCCTCAGCCAGCGCAAAGGCGATGGCTTTGCCCGCGCCGCCTGCGCCCAACAGGCAGACATCGCACCCCTCAAGCCTGTGGCCCGCGTCCAAGAGCCCGGTCACAAAGCCGATGCCATCGAGCGCCGCGCCGATAAACCGCCCATCCGCCTCGCGCCGGATGCAGTTCACCGCGCCAACCATCTCTGCCGCCGGGGTCAACTCATCGCAGAACTCAAGCGCGGCGGTCTTATGCGGCACTGTCACCACAAAGCCCTTGAGGTTGGGCATCTGCCGCAGCCCCGCCATCACATCGTCCAGCTTATCCGCCGACACATGGAAGGGCACCAGCACCCCGTCGACACCGCGCGCCTCCAGCACCGCATTCACCACCTGCGGGGTTTTCACATGGTGGATCGGGTCGGCGATGATGCCATAAAGCCCGGTCTTGCCCGTGATCTCAGTCGTTTTCATCGCAAGCCCCTCCGCACTTCAGGCGAGAGTATAGGCGGACTTCACCGCGCTATAGAAGTCACGCGCATAAGTGCCCTGCTCGCGCGACCCGTAAGACGAGCCTTTGCGCCCGCCAAAGGGCACGTGATAATCCACCCCAGCCGTCGGCAGGTTCACCATCGCCATGCCCGCGCCAGAGCGGCGCTTGAACGCCTCGGCATATTTCAGGCTGGTGGTGCAGATGCCGGAGGACAGGCCAAAGTCGGTGTCATTCGCCACTTCCATCGCGCACTCGAAATCATCGACCGCGATCACACAGGCGACCGGGCCAAAGATCTCCTCGCGCGCAATCGCCATCGCATTGTTCGCCTCGGTGAACAGGGCAGGCCGCAGGAAATAGCCTTCGGTCTCCGCCTTCACCACCTCGCCGCCGATCAGACGGGCGCCCTCGTCGGTGCCACGCGCGATATAGCCAAGGTCGATCTCAAACTGGTTCTGATCCACCACCGGACCGATCTGCGTCTTGGCGTCGAGCGCATGCCCCACGACCAGCGCCTGCATCCGCTCACTCAACCGCGCGACAAAGGCATCGTGAATCCCCTTGGTCACGATCAACCGCGAGGAGGCCGTGCAGCGTTGGCCGGTGGAATAAAACGCGCCATTCAGCGCCGCCTCCACCGCCAGATCAAGGTCAGCATCGTCGAGCACCACAAGAGGGTTCTTGCCGCCCATCTCCAGCTGCACCTTTTTCATCGGCAGGGCCGCCGTGCAGCCCTGCGCAATTCGCCGCCCGGTGTTGACCGAGCCCGTAAAGGAGATCGCCGCCACTTTGGGGTGTTCCACCAGCGCCTCGCCCACGACGGAGCCTTTGCCGAGGACAAGGTTCAACACCCCCTTCGGCAGGCCGGCCTCCGCCAGGATCTGCACCAAGAGCCAGGCCGAATGCGGCGCGATCTCTGCCGGTTTCAGCACCACCGTATTGCCCCAGGCCAGAGCCGGCGCGATTTTCCACGCCGGGATCGCGATGGGAAAGTTCCAGGGCGTGATCAGCCCGACCACTCCCAAAGCCTCGCGCGTGATGGTTACACCAACGCCCGGCCGGGTGGAGGGCAGCTGCTCGCCACCCGCGCGCAGGCATTCGCCGGCAAAAAACGCAAAGACCTGACCGGCACGGGTCGCCTCGCCCATGCCTTCGGCCAGCGTCTTGCCCTCTTCGCGGGACAGCGCACGGCCAAGGGTGTCGACCCGCTGCAGGATCAGGTCGGAGGCACGTTTCAGAATGTCATGGCGCAGCTGGGGCGTGGTCGCGGACCAGCTCGGAAAGGCCTCTGCCGCCGCCTCGATCGCCTGATTGGTCACCGCTCGATCGGCACGGGCAAACAGGCCCACCACGTCGCTCAGGTCCGACGGGTTGATATTCTGCGACCGCTCGGCCGAGGCCACAAAATCGCCGTTGATGATGCTGTCGAATTCCATGAGGGGGCTCCTGTCGTCTCTTGTCATAATCTCTTACGTTATTTGTTATAACAAACAAGCAAAAAGATGTGACAGCCGGAGCCACAGCGGGAAAGCCCGCCGCAAGGTGTTGAAATTGGAGGCTTTGCGCGGCGGATCACACCGCCAGTTTGCTATCCACCTGCGTGGCAAAGCGGTCGAGCCCGGCGCCGAGGCCGCGAATATCCGCCTCGATTTCCGCCCGGGCCGCGCGCGACTCGCCCGCACGAATAGCACGGATCAGCCGCAGATGCGGATGCTCGCCCTCGTAGCCCGGCACGCCCTCGTCATAAAGCCGCGACAGGATCGGCCCGCAGCGCACCCAGAGGCTTTCGACGATGTCATAGGTCACCGGCTGGTCGGCCAGCCGACACAGGCAGAGGTGGAATTCGGTGTTGAGGTTCACCGCGCGGGCAAAATCCTCCGCCTCCAGCGCCGCCATGATGCCCGCGTGGATCTCCTGCAGCTCGTCCGCGCCGGGATCGCCTGCCCGCTCTGCCGCCCGCGCGGCGCAATCGCCCTCCAGCATCAGCCGGATGCCGCGGATTTCACGCAGCTCGGTCAGGGTCAGCTCCGGCACAAAGGCGGTGCCGCGCGCATCCAGTTGCAGGGCCTTTTCATTGACCAGCCGGATCAAGGCCTCGCGCATCGGGGTGGCGCTGACGCCAAATTGCGCCGCCATCTGCCGCAGCCTGAGCTTGGTGCCCGGCGCCAGTTGCGCGTGCATCAGGGCGGCGCGGATCGCATGATAGGCGGTCTCGCTCAGGTTCTCTTTCGAGATCTTCCGCGCCCAAGTGCCGCTGAACTCCGGCTCATCCCGCTCTGCCATGCTCTGTCATCCCTGTTATATGATATGACAGGTAACGCGCGCGGGCGGAGGGCTCAAGCCTCTCTCTGCGCCGCTTGCGCAAGGGCCGCCAGAAAAGCCGCCATCGCCGGGCTGGGCATCTGGCGTTTACGTTGCACCAGAAACAACCGCCGGACCAGCGCGAGGTCGCGCACCTCGACAAAACAGATCGCAGGGTCGTTGAACAGCTCCAAAGCGCGGCGCGGCAAGAGCGCAACCCCGCCCCCGGCGCGCAACAGGCAGAGCTGCGCAATGGTGGAATAGCATTTCAACGGTCCGCTCTTATAGGCGGCAGGCAGGCTCGGGCAATCCGCCAACAGCCGCGCGGTGCCGGTATCTGCATCGAGATGGATCAGCTCGACGGGGTCGATCTCGGCCAGATCCACCACTCCCCGCGTGGCCAGCGGGTGCCCGCGCGGACAGCCAAGGCCAAAGGGGTCGGCGGCGATCTCCTCCTGCACCAGATCCGGCGAGCTTTGCGCCCGGCCCGCGATGGCAAGGTCAAGTCGCCCATCCGCCACCCGCTCCGCCAGCTCTTCGGCCACGTCATCGTGCAGGGTGATCACCAGATCCGGGTGCTGCGACCTGAGTGCCGCAATCGCCGGAGCCACGATGGGCGAAATCGCCGAGGGCGCCGCCCCGATCCGCAACACCCCGCCCTGCCCCCGCGCCCGCTCGCGCAGCCGTTGCAGGCTGAGGTCGAGGTCATCCAAGAGCGGCGCCGTCTCGCGCAGAAAGGTCAGCCCCAGCGGCGTCGGCTCCGGCGGGCGCGAGCGACGGTCAAACAGCGCCCCGCCCGCGATCTCCTCGATCTGGCGCACCGTCTCGGTCAGGGCCGAGGGCACCACCCCCAGCCGCTCCGCCGCGCGGGCAAAGCTGCCTTCGGCCCAGATCGCATGCAGGGCGCGCAGGTGCCGCAGGTTGAAGTTCGTATTTTCTGAATCTGTCTTCATAACTTTCTATTTCAAAGAAGTTGCGGCAGCGGTCAATATGCCGCCAAACGAAAGGCCGCCCAGATGACGCAGACCCATGCCCCGACCGATCCGCTGAACACCCTGCCCAAAGCCCTGCGCGACGCGGGGTTTCTTGGCGATATCGACCAAGACAGCGCCCTGCGCGCCGCCATGTCGACGGACAACTCGGTCTATCGCATCACCCCCGATCTGGTGCTCGCCCCGCGCGATGCGGCGGATGTGGTGCGGCTGATGGGCGTGCTGGAACAGCCCGCCTTTGCCCGCGTCCCGGTGACCGCGCGCGGCGGCGGCACCGGCACCAATGGGCAGAGCCTCAACCACGGCGTCATCCTCGACATGCGCCGCTATATGCACCGGCTGATTGCCATCGCCCCCGATGCCAGCTGGGCCGAGGTGGAGCCGGGCATGGTGCTCGATGACCTCAACGACCAGCTGCGCCCCCATGGGGTGTTCTTCGCGCCGGAAACCTCGACCTCCACCCGCTGCACCATCGGCGGCATGGTGTCGACCGATGCTTCGGGCAAGGGCAGCCGGGTCTATGGCAAGACGTCGGATAACCTCGTGGGGGTGGAGATCGCGCGGGGCGCCGGGCGGCTCGCCAGCTGGCAAGAGTCCCCCGCTTGGGCCAAACCCATGTTGGCAGAGGCCGAACTCGCTGCCCGCGCCGGACGCGCGGCCTTTGTCGCGCAGACCCCGCGCCTCAACCGGCGCTTCACTGGCTACGACCTCGACCGCGCCTGCGCGGATGACACCACGTTTGACTGGGCGCGCCTCCTCCCCGGGTCCGAAGGCACCCTCGGCCCGCTCACCGCGATCCGGGTGAAACTGCGCCCCCTGCCCGCGGCCAAGCGGCTGATCGTGGCGGGGTTTTCCAGCTTTCGCGACGCCCTCGCCTCTGCCACGCCCCTGATGCGGGACGAGCCCACCGCGATCGAGGTGATGGACGAGCGCGTGCAGGCCCTCGCCGCCAGCGCCGGGCTGCTCAGCGGCCTGCCGGAGCCGCTGCGCCCCAGTGGCGATCAGCCCATCGCCTATAGTTTTATCGAAGTGGCCGGCGACGCTGACGAGGTCGACACCCGCGTCACCGCCTGTCTTGCGCGGCTCGACACCCTGCCCGGCCTCATCACACAATATGTGGCGCAGGGCGCCGAGGAGATCAAAACCCTCTGGGCGATCCGCTCCGCCGGGGTGGGGCTCTTGGGCAAGGTCGAGGGGCGCGCCCGCCCGGTCGCCTTTGTCGAGGATTGCGTGGTGCCGCCCGAAGAGCTGCCGGCCTTTCTCGACAGTTTCCTTGATATCCTCACCCGCCATGGGCTGAGCTTTGGCATCTACGGCCATGTGGACGTGGGCTGCCTGCACATCCGCCCCGCACTCGACATCGACAGCGCCGAGGGGCGCGAGACGCTGAAACAGGTCTCCGACGAGATTTTTGCGCTGGTCAGTCGCCATGGTGGCATCTTCTGGGGCGAGCATGGCAAGGGCGTGCGCGGCGCCTATTTGCGCGATTGGATCGGGGCGGAGGCCTATGCCGCGCTGCAGGGGGTCAAGGCCGCCTTTGACCCCGAAGAGCGTTTCAATCCCGCCAAGCTGGTCTCCAACCGCGACGCGATTATGGGGATCGCCACCACGCCCTTCCGCCCCTTCAACAGTCCCGCCGGGGATGCGCTGGAAAAGGCGTTTCGCTGCAACGGCAATGCGCAATGTCTAAGCTATGCCGCCGCGACGCCGATGTGCCCCTCGTTCAAGGCGACGGGCGATCTGCGCCACTCCCCCAAGGGCCGCGCCGATGCGCTGCGCGCTTGGGCAGAGGGGCGGCGCTCCGGCCAGCCCACGGTAGCGGAAGACGACCTGCGCGGCATTCTCGACACCTGTTTGGGGTGCAAGGCCTGCGCCTCCACCTGTCCGGTGCAGGTGGATATCCCGGCGATGCGGGCGGCCTTCCTTGCCGACTATCACAGCCGCCACGCCCGCCCGCTGGAGGATCGCCTAAGCCTTCTGGCCGAACGGCTGAGCCCGCTGGCGCTTGGCCTGACCCCGCTGATGCGCCCCCTCTGGCCCATGGCGCGCCGCCTTGCGGAGCGACTGCTGGCGCTCAAAGACCTGCCCGACCTCGCCGCCCCCCTGCCCCGCGGGCAGCGCCTGCGCGTGGCGGAGCTGCCCACGCGCAGCTTCCCCGCAAACACCGTCATCGTGGTGATGGACTGGTTCTCGGCGCTGTTTGACGGCGAGACCCAGCGCGACGTGCTGCGCGGCCTCAGCGCACTTGGGTTTCACCCCTTGATGCTCGCGATGCGCCCCTCGGGCAAACTCGCCCGCGATTTGGGCGACACGACACAGGCCGACCGCATGGCCCGCGCCCTGATCGAGGCCTTGGACGCGGTCACCGCCAAGGGCCTGCCTTTGGTCGGGCTCGATCCGGCCTTTGTGATGACCTTGCGGCAGGATTATCCAAAGTCCGGCCATACCGCGCCCGAGGTGCTCTTGCCGCAAGAATTCCTGTCGCGCGCGCTGCGAGCGGGGCATCAGATGCCCAAGGCCACGGGCGGCCCCGTCACCCTGATGACCCATTGCACCGAAAGCACCGGCGCCCCCAAGGCGCGCAGCGATTGGGCCGAGGTCTTCGCCGCGCTGGGGCTTCAGGTTAGCACTCCCGCGACGGGCTGCTGCGGCATGGCGGGGATGTTCGGCCATAAGGCGCGTCATCAAAAGACCTCGCGCCGCCTGTTTGACCTCTCGTGGCAGAAACCCACCACCGAGGCACCCGACCTCGCGGTGACGGGATTCTCTTGCCGTTGCCAAACGGAACGGCTGTCAGATGTGAAATCGCGCCATCCGTTAGGACTGATTGCCGATCGGCTCTGCTGATCGGCGAAAAATTTTCGACACCGCGCGGGGCCGCTAAGGCCCTGCATTTCTTGGCTCCTCTCAGCCGTTCTTGCATACGCACCCATTGAACGGCGCAAGTTCAAGCGAATTTTGCTTCCTTAACGGAAATTCTCTTGCCATATTGGACTTGCAATCGCTTGCAAAGAGCGATGTGATATCGGTCACGCGCCCCCTATGGATACCACGCCAGACCGGGTTTACGCGCGACAAAAGATACCCGCCCCTTAGCCGATGAACTGGACGCCAAGATGACCGACCTGCCCCGCCCGCCTTCCTTTGACCTCACGGGAAAACGCGCCCTTGTGACCGGCGCCTCCTCGGGCATTGGGCAGGGCTGTGCGGTGGCTCTGGCCTCGGCCGGGGCACACGTGACCTGCGCGGCGCGCGGCGCGGATCGCCTGAACGAGACCGTCGCCGCCCTGCGCGAGGCCGGCTATCAGGCCGAAGCTCTGGTGCTCGACCAAAACGACCTCGGCGCGCTGGAACCGGCGCTGGCGGAGGGCAATTTCGACATCGTGCTGAACTCCGCCGGCCTTGCCCGCCACACGCCTGCGCTGGAGACCACGCCCGAGGATTACGACGCGGTGATGAGCGTCAACCTGCGCTCCGCCTATTTCCTGTCGACCTGGGCGGCAAAGGCGATGATGGCGGCGGGCAAACCCGGCTCGATCATTCACATCTCGAGCCAAATGGGCCACGTCGGCGGGTTGGACCGCGCGGTCTATTGCGCCTCCAAACACGGGCTTGAGGGCATGATCAAGGCGATGGCGATGGAATGGGGAAAAAGCAACATTCGCATCAACACCATCTGCCCGACCTTTATCCGCACGCCCCTGACCCAATCCACCTTCGACAACCCGGAACGCGCCGCCTGGATCATGTCGAAGATCAAACTGCCCCGCGTCGGCGAGGTGGAGGATATCATGGGCGCCGTGCTCTATCTGGCCTCGAATACTTCGGCCATGGTGACGGGCACTTCAATGCTCATTGACGGCGGATGGACGGCAGGCTGATGACAGAGAAAGTCACCTCCCTTCAGGTCGCCGAACGCGCCGGTGTCAGCCAATCCGCGGTCAGCCGCTATTTCACCCCCGGCGGGTCGGTCAGCAAGGCCACCGCCGCCAAGGTGAAGAAAGCCGCGGACGAATTGGGCTATCGCCCCAATGTTCTGGCCCGCGCCATGGTCTCGGGTCGCTCCCGCATCATCGGCTTGGTGATTGCCGACCTCAAAAACCAATTCTACCCGATGGCACTGGAACTCTTGAGCCGCGAACTGCAAGAGCGCGACTATCAGGTGCTTGTTTTCTTTGCTGAAAACTCCACCGAAGGGGTGGAGCCCGTGGTGCAGCGCTTGCTCGATTACCAGGTGGACGGCATCATCACCGCCTCCGTCGCGGTGTCCAACACGCTGACCGAGCGTTGTACGGCGGCCGGCATTCCGGTGGTGATGTTTAACCGCGGTCAGGACGACGCCCGGCTGAGTTCAGTGACCACCGACAACGTGGCCGGGGGCAGGATGGCGGCCAATTTCCTCGTGGGCGGCGGGCACGAGCGCATCGCCCATATCGCCGGCTGGCAGGGCGCCACCACGGGCCGCGACCGGACCTTGGGCTTTGTCGAAGGGCTGCGCGATCTCGGGCATGAGATGGTGGCGATGGAGGACGCGATGTATGACCGCGACCGCGCCGCCGAGATTGCCCGTACCATGTTCTCCGGCGCCGACCGCCCCGACGCGGTCTTTGTCGGCAATGATTACATGGCGATGTCGGTGATGGATGTGCTGCGCTTTGAACTTGGCCTGTCGATCCCCGATGACGTCTCGGTCCTTGGCTACGACGATGTGCCGCTGGCCGATTGGCCGACCTACCAGCTGACCACCATCCGCCAACCGGTGAACCGCATGGTCACCGCCACGGTGGACACGCTTCTCGACCGGATCGAGGGCGATATCGAGCCACGCCAGATCCTGATCTCCGGCTCTTTGAAGATTCGCGCCTCTGCGCGCAGACCGAAAGGCTTTACCGCATGAAGGGCTTCGACCCCAAGTTCACCGATTTCCCCGATTACATCATCCGGATCACCAAAGAGATCTGGGAGGATCGCGGCATCGAAACGCTCAACCGCTATTACGCGCCGGATATCCCGGTGCGCACCCCGATGGGGGTCAGCATCGGCAACCAGTCGGTGATCGCGGCAACCATGGCGACCTGCCATGAATTCCCCGACCGTCAGATCTTTACCGAGGATGTGATCTGGTCGCAGGATGAGAGCGGCCACTACCTGTCCTCGCACCGGTTGACCACCACCTCGACCCACCTGCGCGACGGTCTCTTTGGGCCGGCCTCGGGCAAAAGCTTCCGCGTCAATGTGATCGCCGATTGTGCGGCGCGGGACAACGCCATCGACGACGAATGGCTGGTGCGCGACTACGGCGGCATCGTGCGTCAACTGGGGTTTGAACCGCGCGCCTATACCCAAGGGTTGATCGCTGCCGAAGGCGGCCCGGCAGAGGCTCGCAAGCCCTACACCCCTGAAATTGACGTCCCCGGCCCCTACAAAGGGCGCGGCAACGACAATGAATGGGGTCAGCGCTACGCCGACAGCCTCAAGCGGATCATGAATGCGGATTTCAACCACGTTTTGAACGATTACGACCGGGGCGTCATGGGGTTCTATCCCGGTGGCCAAAGCGTCGTCAGCCGCGAGGATGTCAACGGCTTCTGGCTCGGCCTGCGGTCGTCCTTCCCCTCCGCCACTTTCACCATCCACCATCAGATCGGCATGGACGGCGATATGCTCTCCCCGCGCGCCGCAATCCGCTGGTCGCTGGACGGGGTACATGATGGCTGGGGCGCCTTTGGCCGCCCGACCGGCGCCCGCGTCCATGTGATGGGGATGAGCCATGCAGAATTCGGCCCTTGGGGCCTGCGCCGCGAATGGGCGCTTTATGATGAGGTCGCTGTCTGGAAGCAGATCCTCATGCAGAGCGGAGAGATCTAAATGCCGCTCCGCTCCTTTTTGAAACTGGACGCTCGCGAAGGCACCCGGCGCTATCACGCGCATCGGGCGTCGCTACGGGCCCGTCGGTTGAACCTGCGCCCGCCGGGAGCAGGCCGCTTCACCTGACAAAATTCCCGTTTCAAATCAAGGACTACACTCATGTCTACTCTCAACGACCGCATCGTCCGCTATGGCGAGCTGCGCCCCTGCAAAACCGCCTTTATCGACGCCCATACGCCGGGCTCGAACCAAAAGGAAAACTTCACCATCATCGGTGGCGGCGTCTCTGAATCCCCGGATCAGCACGTGCACATCCGCGACACCCCCGGCTTTAACATCGGCGCCGCCGGTCAGCCGCCGAAGTGCCGCAACAGCCTGCACAGCCACACCACCGCCGAGGTGTTCTTTGTCCTCAAGGGTCGCTGGCGCTTCTTCTGGGGCCGCAATGGCGACGCGGGCGAGTTCATCGCCGAAGAAGGCGATATCTTCAACATCCCGACCGGCATCTTCCGCGGCTTTGAGAACGTCGGCACCGACTACGGGATGATCATGGCGATCTTGGGCGGCGATGATGCCGGCGGTGGCGTGACTTGGGCCCCGCAGGTGATCCAGGAAGCGCAAGCGCATGGCCTGATCCTTGGCAACAACGGCGTGCTTTATGACAGCAAAAAGGGCCAAACCCTGCCGCATAACGTGCAGCCGATGCCGACCCTGACCGAAGAGCAGATGAAAGCCTACCCCGAAGTGCCGGTAGAGGCCGTGGTGCCCCGCTATGTCGCGCGCTACTGGGATCTGATGGCCCTGTCTGGCAAGAAACCGGCCAAGGTGATCGGCACCGACGCGCTCCTAAAGGACAAACCCGGCTTTGAGGTTGATTTCCTCTCCCGTAACTCGCTGGGCGAAGACGAGCTTGTCACACCGGAGAAGCACGTTGTTCTGATGCCGATGCGCGGCACTTGGGCGCTGAAAGTAGGCGACTTTGAAACCGTGCTCAATGCCGGCGACACCTGCCTGTTGAAACCGGGCGAGGCCTATACCCTCTCGCCCTCGATGACCGGCGAGGCCAGCCTCTATCGTGTGACCGAGACCGACGATCCGGCCGGCGCGACCTGGACCGGCAACTAACACCACCCCGAGGCCGCGCGTTGCCCGCGCGGCCTCTCCCCCGTTAAGGAGGCTGGTGTGACACCGCTACTTTTCCTGCCGGGCATGATGTGCGACGCCCGGCTCTTTGCGCCTCAAGTCGCGGCGCTCTCGGCGCAGCGCAGGGTTGCTTGCGTTGATTTGAACAATCACGACACAATGGAAGCCCTCGCAGCCGAGGTTTTGGCCGAGGCCCCTGCCCGCTTTGCCCTCGCGGGCCTGTCGATGGGCGGTATCCTCGCGATGGAAGTGCTGCGCCAGGCGCCCGAGCGGGTGGCGGGGCTGGCCCTCTTGGACACCAATCCGCTCGCCGAGCGGGAGGAGGTGCAAGCCGCCCGGGGTCCGCAGATCGACGCGGTCAAGGCCGGCCATCTGGGCGATCTGATGCAAGAGGTGATGATCCCCAATTACCTCGCCACGCCTGACCCGACGCATCCGATCTCCGCCCTCTGCCTTGATATGGCGCTTGCCCTGGGGCCAGAGGTCTTTGTCCGCCAATCCCGCGCCCTTCGGGATCGCCGCGACCAATGCGAGACGCTGAAATCCTACGACGGGCCGACGCTGATCCTCTGCGGCGACAAGGATCGGCTCTGCCCGGTGTCCCGTCACGAGTTGATGCACGACCTGATGCCACATAGCCGCCTGATGATCCTGCGCGACTGCGGCCACCTGCCCACGCTTGAATTCCCCGAAGAGACAACGGCGGCTCTGTCCCGCTGGCTGGAGGACCTATGAAACCGACCCTTCTGACCCTGCTGCGCAAGGTCGACACCCCCACCGTCTGCAACGCCATCGAGGTGGCACAGGGCAAGCGCGGCTTTGACGCCTTTACCCGCGGCACCATGCTCTGCTCCGCCCCGGACGAGCCCGCGATGGTCGGCTATGCCCGCACCGCCAAAATCGCCGCCGTGACCCCACCGGACGAGGCACCCGAGGTGATCAAGGCGCGCCGCATGGCCTATTACAAATATATGGCGGAGGCCCCCGCGCCCTCTGTCACCGTGGTTGAGGATATCGACTACCCGCACGCGATCGGCGCCTATTGGGGCGAGATCAACACCACGGTGCACAAGGGCTTTGGCATCTCCGGCGCGCTGACCAACGGCGTGATGCGCGACCTTGGCGACCTGCCCGAAGGCTTTCCGGTGGTGGCAGGCTCCATCGGGCCGAGCCACGGTTTTGTGCATGTGAAAGAGATCGACACCCCCGTCACCATCTTTGGCCTCACCATCAAGCCGGGTGATCTGGTGCATGCCGACCGTCACGGCGCACTGGTGATCCCGCCCGAAGTGATCCCCGAGCTGGAGATCTCCATCAGCAAGCTCTTGAAAACAGAGAAGATTGTTCTGGAACCTGCCCGCCAGCCCGGTTTTGACTTCGCTCGGTTCGAGGCCGCCTGGTCCGCCTTTGAGAAGTCGCGCACCTAAGGCCCCTGCCCTGCGGAAATGCTCTAATTATGAAACCCGCGCCCCGGTTGGCGCGGGTTTTCCGTAAGGTTCTCATAACTACACCGTTGACCTTTCGTAAATCACTTCCTGAATATGTTCGGTAAGGGGGCATACTGCCCCTTGGTAAGAGTGTGTTCAGGTGACGGAATGAGCGAGCCCGGCTTTCCTAATGATCCGGCCCGACTGGAAGTGCTTTCCGGATTACGGATTGATTTCCGCGCGCCACTGCCCGAGATCCAATCCCTATGCAATGTCGCCGCCCGTGTGGCTGGCCTGCCCGTGACCATGGTCACCGTGGTGGGCGAACGGGAACAGGTGCTGCTGGCCAGCACCGGGGCCGCCCTGCCCCCGCGGATGCCCCGGCGGCAAGCCTTTTGCAGCCATGCCGTCTCTGCCTGCGAAACCTTGGTTATTCCCGACACCCTGCTGGACCCCCGGTTCTCCGACAATCCCATGGTCACTGGCGAGCCGCATATTCGCGCCTATGCCGGTGCGGTGCTGGAACCGGAACCGGGCCACGCCATCGGCACCGTCTGCGTGCTCAGCCCAGAGCCGCAAGACTTTCCCCCACATGTGATTGCAACGCTGGAGGACCTCGCCCAGGCGATCAGCGCCCTATTGACCAGCCACCGTGACCGCTTGCGCCTTTGCGAAATGTCGCGCGAAACGACGCAAAGCGCCTTTTGGGGCAATCTGATCGAGGAAAGCCTCGAGGAGATCTACGTCTTTGATCCGACCTCGCTGCGGTTTGTCGCGGCCAATCGCGCTGCACGTGAGAACTCTGGTTATTCCCTCGCCCGTCTGCAGCAGATGGCGCCGATGGACATCGACCCGCAACTCAGCGAGGCGGATCTGCGCGAAACCATCAGCCACCTGCAAGCGGGCACCAAGAAGTTTCGCCGCCTGAACTCTTTGCTGCGGCGCGCCGATGGCAGCACCTACCCTGTCGAAGTCACGATGCAGGCGATGTTTCGCGACAGCCCGCTGATCGTTGGCTACGTGCAAGACATCACCGATCGCCTGCGCGCCGAGAGCGAGGCACAAGCCGCCCATATCCGGCTGCAGGCCGCGATAGATGCCCTGCCCGATGGCTTTGTCTATTTTGATGCCAATGAACGGCTTGTGCTGGCAAACCGGATCTACATGTCTATGTTTCCAAAGGATATTTCCGACTGCATCCAGTTCGGCTCCACCTTCGAGGACATGCTGCACGCCGGGATCGCTGCCGGGCTTTATGGCGATGAAATCCACGGACGCGAGGCGGCTTTTCTGGAGGAACGGCTGGAGGCGTTCCGCAATCCGACGGGCTCCTCCGTCATCACGATCAGCGATGGCCGGGCGTTTCGGATCTTTGAAAGCGCCACGCCGGATGGCGGTCGTGTTGGCCTGCGTGTGGATGTGACCGGATTGAACAAGGCCATCGCCGAGGCGGAATCCGCAAACGCCGCGAAATCGGCTTTCCTGGCGAATATGAGCCATGAGATCCGTACGCCCCTGAACGGCATCCTCGGGCTGGTGCAACTGCTTGGTCACACCGAGATGGATGCGGAGCAACGGGATATGGTGCGGCTGGTGGAAAGCTCGGCCCAGGGGTTGCTGCGTATCTTGAACGACATCCTTGACCTTGCTCGGATCGAGGCCGGGAAAGAAGTCTGCGATAGCCTGCCCTTTCAACCTGCCGAGGTGCTGCAAGAGATCCACCACCTGAACACCGCAACCGCGCGGCAAAAAGGGCTGGAGCTGACCATCGCCATCAGCCCGGAGGCGGAAGGCTGGTATCTGGGTGATGCGCGCCGCGTGGGGCAGATCGTCCATAACCTCTGCGGCAATGCGATGAAGTTCACCCGCGAGGGCGGCGTGACTCTGTCGCTGACCCTTTGCGATGCAGGACGTCTGCGGATTGAGGTGCGCGATACCGGCATTGGCATGTCCGAAGATCAGCTGCGCCGGGTGCGTGGCAAGTTCGAGCAAGGCGACAATTCCATCACCCGCACCTTTGGCGGCACCGGGCTTGGCCTTGCGATTGTCACCGAATTGGTCGAGCTGATGGGCGGCGAGATGGAGATCACCTCCACCCACGGGCACGGCACGCAGGTTCTGGCGCATTTGCCGCTTCAAGTGACCGAGGCGCCCGAAGATGACAGCCTGCCCTCTGACCCTTTGGAGGGTTTCGCCGC
>JBLXDQ010000011.1:0-160308 GCA_048263945.1 Epibacterium sp.
CCCCAGTCTATCCTGAGCGTCATAACCGTCTTTCCGATCCGTCAGCAGCGTCGCCGCCGCGCCAACCAGCGCCTCAGCGCCGCCGGTGAGGGGTCTTCTACGGATACCTACAAAGAGTCGCAACCCCTTTTTTGCAAAACCGTCATTTTTTCAGCGAAACGCTCTGAAACCCCTTATTTTCATGAGGTTAGGCCTGAGACTTTTCCCGCTGCCTCCTTGGGACGAAGGGCTTGCTTGACTGCTTCGGGCTGTATCGAAGCGCACAAGGGCGCGAGTCAGGCCCTTTGCAGCCGCCTAACCGGCAGGCGCAGCAGGAGAAGTGCGATGATTCCGGCCAAATAGAGCAGCGGCTCAATCTGGAACCCTTTGGCCAGCAGCACAAAATGCACGGCCGCCAGCACGGCCGCTGGATAGGTCAGCCTGTGAAGTCGGCGCCAGCCCGCCCCAAGCTTGCGGATCGAGGCCCGGTTCGAGGTCACCGCAAGGGGTATCAGCAGGACAAAGGCCAGCATGCCCACCGTGATATAGGGACGCTTGGCAATATCGGCGAGGATCTGGGCCGGGATCTGTACGTCCAACACCAGCCAGACCAGCAGGTGACAGACCACATAGGTAAAGCAGATCAGGCCCAGCGCCTGACGGAACTTCAGGAGGTTAAGGCCAACGAACCGCCGCAAAGGTGTCACCGCCAAAGTGGCGACAAAGAACTGCAACGCCAACTCGCCGTAGCGATGTTCCAGCTCCTTGATCGGCTCGGCACCAAGCGCGCCGGTCAGCCCCTGCCAGAACAACCAGACTGCGGGCACAAGCGCACAAAGCCACAGAAGCAAAACCGGCACACGGCGCAGACCCGCGTTCAGAGCAGAGAGATCCATCAGTAGAACTTCGCCAGATCCATGCCCTCGTAGAGAGAGGCGACCTCGGCCTCGTAGCCGTTGAACATCAGGGTCGGTTGACGACTGGAAAAGAGGCCCCCGCCTATGCGCCGCTCGGTGGCTTGGCTCCAGCGCGGGTGATCCACCTCAGGGTTCACATTGCTATAGAAACCATACTCGCGCCCATTGGCCATGTTCCAGCTGGTCGGCGGCTCTTGATCGGTGAGGGTGATCTTGACGATCGACTTGATCGATTTGAAGCCATATTTCCACGGCACCACCAGCCGCAGCGGCGCGCCGTTCTGGTTGGGCAGCGGTTTGCCAAAGATGCCAGTCGCCATGATCGTCAGCGGATTCATCGCCTCATCAAGGCGCAGCCCTTCGCGATAAGGCCAATCGAGCACCGGGTAGCGGGTGCCGGGCATTTCCTCGGGACGCAGCAGAGTCTCAAAGGCAACGTATTTCGCCCCCTCTTGCACACCTGCGAGGCTGAGAAGGTCGGCAAGCTCGAACCCCTGCCAGGGCACCACCATCGACCAGGCCTCGACACAGCGGAAGCGGTAGATGCGCTCCTCCAAAGTCATCTCCGACAGGATCTGGTCAAACCCATAGGTGCCGGGGCGATCCACGAGGCCGGTGATCTCCACCTCCCAAGGCGAGGTATGCATCTGGCCGGCATAGGCGGCGGGGTCACCTTTGCCGGTGCCGAACTCATAGAAGTTGCAATAGGAGGTCACGTCCTCGAAGCTGTTGACCTCAAGCTCACCTTCCTGCGCCGCGGCCATGCTGGCGCCGATCGCGCCGAGACCTGCGCCGCCAAGACCCGCCAACAGGCGGCGGCGGTTCCAGAACAGCGCCTCTGGCGTGACGTCTTGCGGGGTCAGGTCGTTTTGCCAGCGATGGGCCATGAGGGCGCTCCTTCAGATCGGGTTGATCCATGAGGTAACGCCTCTCGGCCCATTGGCAAAAACATATCCTCTCACATCTCCGCGACAGCACTGTAACTTGGCAGAATTTCGTTGAAGGGGCGGGAGGAGCCATCCTCCTGCACGATCCGCATATGACGGCGGCGCATCTTGCGCGGCTCGTCGACGCCAACCGAATGGGCGATGGTCTCAACCTCGTGGATGACCTCGCGCGCGTAGCGGGCGACCTTCTTATATTTATCCTCGACCACCAGCCCCTTTTGAAAGCGGGGATCATGGGTGGTGATCCCGGTGGGGCAGGTGTTGCGATTGCACTTCAGCGCCTGAATGCAGCCGAGCGAGAACATGAAGCCGCGCGCCGAGGTGACAAAATCCGCCCCGGCAGCCAGGGCCCAGGCCACATCGCCGGGATTGACCAGTTTGCCGCTGGAGATCAGCCGAATGCGCTCTTTAAAGCCATATTCGTCGCGCAGGTTGCACACCAAGGGCACCGCCTCGCGCACGGACATGCCCACAAGGTCGATCAGGGGCATCGGCGCCGCGCCGGTGCCGCCCTCGCCGCCGTCGATGGTGATGAAATCCGGCACATCCTCGGGGCGCGCAGCAAAGTTCAAGAACATCTCGCGCAGCGCCGCCTCGGAGCCCGCCACGGTTTTGATCCCCACCGGCTTGCCCGACACCTCGCGCACATGGGCGATCATGTCGAGGAGTTCGTCGTAGTTGGAAATCTCCGGGTGGCGATTGGGCGAGATGCTGGCCTCGCCCTCCGGAATGCCACGGATTTCTGCGATTTCGGCATTGACCTTGGCGGCGGGCAGAATGCCGCCTTTGCCCGGCTTGGCGCCCTGCGCCAGTTTCAGTTCGAACATACGGACCTGCGGCAGGGCGGCGATTTCTTTCAACCGCGTTTCGCTCAAGGTGCCTTCGGCGTTGCGCACGCCGTATTTCGCGGTGCCGATCTGGAAGACCACGTCACAGCCGCCATCGAGGTGAAAGGGGCTCAAGCCCCCCTCGCCCGTATTGAGCCAAACACCGGCCTCGCGCGCGCCACGGCTCAGCGCCGTGACAGCAGGTCGCGACAGGGCACCGTAGCTCATGCCCGAGATATTAAAAAAGGAAGGCGCATTATAGGGCACCCGTGCGGTCGGGCCGATCAGCATCGGCTCCGTCTTGGCATATTGATCGTCTAGCGGAGGAAAGGGCGCGTTTACAAAAATCGGCGTCCCCGGCACGGACATGTTGCGCGTGGACCCAAAGGCGACAGTATTGGTCACTCCGGCACAGGCCCGAGAGATCCATTCGCGCTGCGCCCGGTTAAAGGGCAACTCCTCGCGGTCCATGGCAAAGAAATACTGACGAAAGAACTCGCCCAGCGTGCTGAACAGATGACGAAAGCGGCCGAGCACGGGGTAATTGCGTCGAATGGCATCTTGCGTCTGTGTTCGGTCGATCAGGAACATCGACACGCCGACCAAGGCCGCTACGCCGATCAGGCAGATGAACACCACCGCAAGGATCGACACCGCATTCATCGCAAAACCCATTTAATCCGTCCCTCTTTCTATATTTTAGCCGCGCTACTGCGCGGTCTTTGACTGACAATGCACGGGCAACACGGACCGTTCCACAGTTGCGACTTCAAAACCGCGTGCAAAATCAAAAAGGGCCACCCAAACGGGCGGCCCTTCTCTTATATATCAGCGCTTAATGCACCACGGCATCATCCGGGCGCGGCCTGTCGCTGGATCCGAGGCGATCCCCAATGATCAACCCCTCGGCCCCAGCCGTGACCGGCACCACCTCGCCATCGCGGATCTCGCCGCCGAGGATGGCTTCCGCCAGCGGGTTTTGCAGCGCACGTTGGATCACCCGCTTCAGCGGACGCGCGCCAAAGACCGGATCGTAACCTTCGTCCGCCAGCCAGACCTTGGCATCCGCATCCAGTTCCAGCGTGATCTTGCGCTGCGCCAGACGTTTCGCCAACCGCTTGAGCTGGATTTCGACGATCCCGTCCATGTCCTTGCGCCCGAGGCGGTCAAAGATCACGGTCTCGTCGAGACGGTTCAGGAACTCGGGCCGGAAATGCGCCCGCACCGCGTCCATCACGTCGCGCTTGGCATCCGCCGCATCCGCGCCATCCGGCAGCTGGCTCAGGGCCTGCGCGCCGAGGTTCGAAGTCAGGATGATCAGCGTCTGCTTGAAGTCGACGGTGCGGCCCTGACCATCAGTCAGCACGCCATCGTCAAGCACCTGCAACAGCACGTTGAACACATCCGGATGCGCCTTCTCGACCTCGTCGAACAGCACGACCTGATAGGGGCGCCGCCGCACGGCCTCGGTCAGGGCACCGCCCTCGTCATAGCCGACATAGCCCGGAGGGGCACCGATCAGCCGCGCAACCGAATGTTTCTCCATGAACTCCGACATATCGATGCGCACCATCGCATTGTCATCGTCAAAGAGGAACTCGGCCACCGCCTTGGTCAGCTCGGTTTTCCCCACGCCGGTCGGCCCGAGGAAGAGGAAGGAGCCCAGCGGGCGGTTTTCGTCGTTGAGCCCCGCACGCGCCCTGCGCACCGCATTGGCCACCGCTGTCACCGCTGCGTTCTGGCCGATCACCCGCTTATGCAGGCCATCTTCCATCCGCAAGAGCTTCTCCCGCTCGCCCTCCAGCATTTTGGAGGTCGGGATACCCGTCCAGCGCTCTACCACGGCTGCGATCTGCTCAGGGCGCACGGCCTCTTCGACCATCAGCCCTTGCTCTTCTTTATGCTCGGCTTCGGAGAGCTGCTTTTCCAACCCCGGAATGACGCCGTATGACAGTTCCCCTGCACGGGCGAGGTTGCCCTCGCGTTTGGCGATTTCCAGATCGGCGCGGGCACGATCAAGTTGCTCTTTCAGGTCGCGAGCCGAAGCAAGCTTGTCCCGTTCAGACTGCCACTGGGCGGTCATCCCGGCGGAGCGTTCTTGCAGATCCGCCAGTTCCTTTTGCAAGGTTTCCAAGCGGTCCTTCGAGGCCGAGTCATCCTCCAGCTTCAGCGCCTCTTCCTCGATCTGCATTTGCAGGATCTGCCGGTCGAGCGCGTCCAGCTCCTCGGGTTTGGAGTCCACCTCCATCCGCAGGCGCGAGGCGGCCTCGTCCACAAGGTCGATCGCCTTATCCGGCAGGAAGCGGTCGGTGATATAGCGGTTCGACAGGGTCGCCGCCGCCACCAGGGCCGCATCGGCGATGCGCACCCCGTGGTGAAGTTCGTATTTCTCCTTGATACCGCGCAGGATGGAGATGGTGTCCTCCACCGTCGGCTCTGTCACCATGACCGGCTGGAAGCGACGCGCCAGGGCCGCGTCCTTTTCCACATACTTGCGGTATTCATCGAGGGTGGTTGCCCCGATACAATGCAGCTCGCCCCGCGCCAGAGCCGGTTTGATCAGGTTGGCCGCATCCATCGCCCCATCCGATTTACCCGCGCCCACCAGCGTGTGCATCTCGTCGATGAACAGGATGATTTCGCCCGCCGCGGCGGTGACCTCGTTCAGGATGCCTTTCAGGCGCTCCTCAAACTCACCCCGATACTTCGCACCCGCGATCAGCGCGCCCATGTCGAGCGCGAGAAGGCGCTTGTTCTTCAGGCTTTCCGGCACGTCGCCATTGATGATGCGCAGGGCCATGCCCTCGGCAATCGCGGTTTTCCCGACGCCGGGCTCCCCGATCAGGACAGGGTTGTTTTTGGTGCGGCGCGACAGCACCTGCATGGCGCGGCGAATTTCGTCGTCGCGGCCAATGATCGGGTCGATCTTGCCTTCGCTGGCCCGCTCGGTCAGGTCGAGGGTATATTTCTTCAGCGCCTCATAGGTGTCCTCTGCCGTCGCCGTGTCGGCGGTGCGGCCCTTGCGGACATCGTTGATCGCCTCGTTCAGCTTCTGCGCGGTGACGCCCCCCGCATCCAACGCATCCTTTGCCTTGGATTTGACAAGAGCCAGCGCCGTCAACAGCCGCTCCACGGGGACAAAACTATCGCCCGCCTTCTCTGCAACCTTGGCCGCCTCGTCCATCACGCGGGCTGTCTGGCTGTCCAGATAGACCTGTCCGGTATCGCCCGAGACTTTGGGCAATTTGCCAATCGCGGTCTCGACGCTGTCGATCACACGGCGCAAATCACCACCGGAATGGGTGATGAGGTTCGCCGACATGCCTTGGTCGTCATCCAGCAATGCTTTGAGAATATGCTCCGGCGTCAGCCGTTGGTGACCTTCGCGCAGGGCAATGGTCTGGGCCGCCTGCACAAAGCCGCGCGCCCGCTCAGTGAACTTGTTCAAGTCCATCGTCGTCTCCTCTTCATAAGCGCCCCTCGTCTGACCCCGCCCGCTTGGCAGCACAGGGTCGGTGTGGGCCTCGGGATAGGATGTGGGGATTGCACTTGCATGTTCAAGCCCCTCATCCTGTAGATGTGTCCTAGCATATCAGAGGTTGATGAACCTTGACCGGGATCAAAGCAGGTCACGGCGCGCGTAAAATCCGGCAAATGCTCTTTTCCACAGGCCGCGAAGACAGTAGGACAGCGCAACCCCCACGCCAGACCGGAGAGTCCCTCATGACCAAACCCGTAGCAGATGACCGCCTGATCGTTGCCATGGATGTGCCGAATGCCATCGCTGGCCTGAAACTGGCCGAAGATCTGGGCGATGCCGTCTCTTTTTATAAGATCGGCCTTGGGATGCTGACCGGTGGCGGGCTGGCATTGGCCAACGAGTTGAAGCAAGAGCACGGCAAGAAGATCTTCCTCGATATGAAGCTCTTTGACATCGGTGCGACCGTCGAAAACGCTGTGCGTGGTCTGGCGCAGTTTGATCTGGATTTCCTGACCGTCCATGGCGACCCCTATGTGGTGTGCGCGGCAAAGGAAGGGGCAGCAGGCAAGGATCTGAAAATCCTGGCGGTGACCATCCTCACCTCGCTGGATCGCGAAGACCTCGATGGGGCGTTGATCAAGCCGGGCGACATCACGGATCTGGTGCAGGAACGCGCAGGCAATGCGCTGGCTGCGGGTGCCGATGGCGTGATCGCAAGCCCGCAAGAGGCCGCTTTGATCCGCGCCCTCCCCGAGGCGGAAGGTAAGTTGATCGTGACCCCCGGCGTCCGCCCGGTTGGTGCAGATCTCGGCGATCAGAAACGTGTCACCACGCCTGCCCAAGCGCTGGCATCCGGCGTCGACCACATCGTGGTTGGCCGACCGATCTGGCAGGCCGAAGCGCCGCGCCTTGCAGCCGAAGCCATCATCAAAGAAATGAACAGCCCGCAAGCACAGACCCCAAATCAGGGCTGACGGGCACTGTTCACCCTCAACCCGTGGGCGTGCCTAAAAACAAGCGCAAATGAAACGCACGGGTGTGTCTCGCTCTCAGCGTGAACCTAACGTGTTATCTTGCTGCAACCCGTAGCGATCAAAGAACAAATCGAGCCCATATGTGGCTCGATTTGAAATATTGAATGCATGCTCCGTGACATTGAAAGCACAGGGCACACCGTTAAATCCTCCATACATGCCTCAACCTTTGCGAAACTGGCCCAAATGGTCGATCTGGGGTCGAGACACTCCCTGACGTTTACCTCTTCCTGAGAAACGTCACCTTCCCCGCCAATTGTGCGGGGCTTTCTTTGAAAACGCTAAATTTAGCAGCCAATCCTCTTTGAGGAAGCCCTTTCCTCCCATCAATCGCTGGGCGCCACCACGGCAACTTTGCAGTAATCTTGCAACCTACCTGAATCGCGGGATGCCCAGAGGTGCGCCGCGTATTCATCCGGGTTCATCAAATCCCAGCACTGGCCCTCATCGCCAAAGCGGATGTCATCGACGCTGCGCGCTGAGATCTCGGCGGCAAAGAACCATGTGGCGCCATCAGGTCGTGGGTAACGGCGGCTGTAGTGAATGGCGGCTCTGGGCACGATCAGCCCCACTTCTTCGCGGGTTTCGCGCAATGCACAGGCCTGCGCTGTCTCGTCGCCTTCGCGCCCGCCGCCGGGAAATCCCAGTAACCGGGAAAGGGATATCCGCCTTCTGGTCTCGCAGAATCACCAACAGCCGTGGCCCGAGAAACAGCAGCAGTTTCGCTCCCTTAAAGCTCATGATACAATCCAACTCTGCGCCGATGCGCCTGTTTGCAATGCCTGCACGCTAACGGGAATGACATCGGTGCACACCCGTTTTGCCTTGCCCGAGCACATCATGCCTGCCCTATGTCGCGACTGCCTGCATTGTTTCAATCCCGGCACGCAGCCACGCGGTCCGCAACGCTGCCCATCGTGTCGCAGCCCTCGTATCAAGCAGCATGACGAACTTTTCACACTCTCTATCGCGCATATGGATTGTGATGCGTTTTATGCAAGTGTTGAAAAACGCGACAACCCTGAGTTGGCCGACAAACCAGTGATCATTGGCGGTGGCCATCGCGGCGTTGTGTCTACCGCGTGCTACGTGGCACGCATTCGTGGTGTGCGCTCGGCGATGCCGATGTTTCAGGCGCTCAAGCTCTGCCCGATGCGGTGGTGATTAAACCGCGTATGGAGGCGTATGCAGAAACCAGCCGCGCCATTCGCGCGATGATGGATGAACTCACCCCGAGGTGGAGCCGCTCTCGCTAGATGAGGCATTTATGGATCTCTCCGGCACCGAGCGCCTGCATGGTGCCCCGCCCGCAGTGATGCTGGCACGCCTTGTGAAGCGCATGAAAGACGAACTGGGCGTCACAGGCTCTATTGGCCTCAGCCACAACAAATTCTCGCCAAAGTCGCGTCTGACTTAGATAAGCCGCGCGGTTTCTCAGTGATAGGCGAAGCTGAAACAGTCGAATTTTTGCATGACAAACCTGTGCGCCTGATCTGGGGCATCGGTCCTGCTGCACAGGCTTCCCTTGAAAAAGGGCATCCGCGCGTTCTCCGACCTCTTGCGCTGGGATCGGCGCGACTTGAACGACAGATCGGCAGCATGGGGACCGGCTGTGGCATTTGGCGCGCGGAGAGGACCGCCCCAAGGTGTCTGGCGCAATCCTGTCAAATCGATCTCGAAAGAGACGACCTTCTTTCGGACACCATGCATATTGATGTCTTGGACGGGCATCTGTGGCGATTGGCCGAGCAAGTCTCAGACCGGGCCAAGGCAAAAGGGCTGGCGGGACGGGTGGTGACGCTCAAGCTGAAGCGTGCGAAACCATTCTACCCTCACACGGCGGCAATCGCTTCACAGCCCGACACAATTTGCCGACCAGATCTACCGCACCGCGCGCATTTGCTGGACCAGACCGTGAGTCAGGGGCCGTTTCGTCTGCTGGGGTGTGGCATCAGTGACTGGTCCCCGAGACCGAAGCCGATACCACCGGTGATCTGTTGGACCCCAATGCCGCCAAACGGGCCAGCGCAGAACGCGCCGGATGAGATCCGCAAACGCTTTGGCAAAGAGGCGATCTGAAAGGGCGCGCCCTTCGCTAAGGCCTGAGCCTACTCGGCCGCCATCGGCTTTTGATCCTTGCGCAACAGATATCCGCTGCAACGCCTGCGTGAGACGCGCACGGATCGCCTCAAATTCGGCGTTAGGCGCGATATTGGCCTCATCCATATAAAGAGAGCGGTCGATCTCGACCTGAATCGCATGCTGTTGCCGAAATGGGCGACCATAGGTTTGGTGATATAGGCCCCCGCAAAGGGGCTGTTGCGCGCGACGCGAAACCCAGCCTCGGCAAACGCAGCTTCAATCTCATCGACGATCGAACCATCCGCCGCTGCGCCAATCGATCTCCCAGCACAATCTCGGGTCGCTTTTCACGCTGGGGGAACAGTTTTCGATCGCCTCATGGGGCATTGAGTGACAATCGATCAAAATCGCCTCGCCAAAGCGGGTGTGGGCTGCATCCAACAACCGCTGCAAGGCCGTATGATACGGGAACCAATAGTCATCGATTCGCATACGCGCCTCCTGCATGGTGATTTTGCCGCTGTAAATCGCACGTCCGTTCGACACCACGCGAGGAATCACACCCAATCCGGAGGCCACACGGGGATTCTGCCGCGCCTGCGTGCACCTTCAATCAGGGCAGGATCGAGTTCCTCTGAGGAGCGGTTGAGGTCCACATAGGCCCGCGGCATTTTTGCTGCCAGCAATGGCATGCCCAACCGAGGCGCTGCCGCGAACAGTAGATCAACAAAGGCATCCTCACTGCTGCGCAGCCGTTTTGCATCCAGAATCGACTGAGAAACAAAGGTTTTGGGTAATTTGATCCGCTATGAGGAGACGCAATCACCACTGGTGACTGCCACCCTTGCGGCATCTCAATAGAATATGCCTGACCTGACATGCCAGCTCCGCCTTCCCGCCTGAGATTCCAGCATAGAGTTTATATTTCTGTGGCAAAAGCTCTTGCGCCCACAATCGACTCCTTTATAGACCCCTTCACCGACGCGAAGCGATGCGCCCTTCGGGGTAACAGAGGCGCTTTGAGTTGGCATCATGGGCGGTTAGCTCAGCGGTAGAGCACTTCGTTGACATCGAAGGGGTCACAAGTTCGATCCTTGTACCGCCCACCATGATTTCGCCGTTCCGGAGCAAACCGCCGGAACGACCCGCTAACCCAGGCGCTGGTTCGCGCCGCAGACAAGGAGAGAGACCATGAAGGTCAAGAACTCGCTCCGTTCGCTGAAGAACCGGCACCGTGATTGCCGGGTTGTGCGTCGTAAAGGTCGCGTTTACGTGATCAACAAGACCCAGCGTCGGTTCAAAGCTCGTCAGGGCTGATACCTGATAAAGACGCCTCTTGCGAGGCTCCGAAAAACCGCATCCTCGGATGCGGTTTTTTGTTTTTCGGGTGACCGTTATCTCGTGGCGGCAGGAAGATCCGCGACAAATCGCGCATCTGGCGCTTTGCGATCAAATTTCCGACAGAAGTGCTCAGTTACCCCTTTCCTTTGTAGGTCAGTATAGTAATTGACTAAACAACTTGGGAATTGGCGCGAGGAAGCGCCGGGCCTCAAGACCTGACTTACTAAGGGACATGAACCTATGAAAGCCAATCTGTTTGCTACCCTCGTCGCCGCAAGCTTTGCGACCACTGCCGCTGCTGATGGGGTGCTCAACATCTATTCCTCGCGCCATTACGACACGGACGAACGCCTCTACAGCGATTTTGAAGAGGCCACCGGAATCACCATCAACCGGATTGAAGGCAACGCCGACGAGCTGATCGCGCGGATGCAGGCCGAAGGGGCAAACTCCCCGGCGGATGTGCTGATCACCGTCGACACATCGCGCCTTGCACGGGCCAAGGACGCGGACATCCTGCAATCCGTGGACAGCGCTGTGCTGGAAGAGAAGATCCCGGCCAACTTGCAAGACGCGGACAACAAATGGTTCGGCTTCTCGCAGCGCGCGCGGATCTATTTCTACGCCAAAGACGCTGTAGACACCCCGCCCGCCACTTATCTGGACCTCGCGGACCCGGCCTACAAAGGCAAAGTTTGCATCCGGTCCTCGACCAACACCTATAACCAAACCCTGCTGGCCGCGATCGTGACCAACCATGGTGAAGAAGCGGCCAAGTCCTGGGCCGAAGGTGTGGTTGCCAACATGGCGCGCGATCCGCAGGGCGGTGACACCGACCAGCTGCGCGGTCTGATCTCCGGCGAATGCGATATCGCTGTGTCCAACAGCTACTATTTCGCGCGGGCGCTGCGTACAGACGTGAAAGGCGTCTCCGCCGATATCGACAAGATTTCCTGGGTCTTCCCCTCTCAGGACGCCGAGGGTGCGCATATGAACCTGTCCGGCGCCGGTGTGGCTGCCTATGCGCCCAACCGCGAGAATGCTGTGAAGTTCCTCGAGTACCTCGCCTCCGATCAGGCGCAAGTCTACTTCTCCAATGGCAATGATGAGTTCCCGGCGGTTCCGGGCGTCGCCCTGGCCGAGAACGTCGCAGCTCTGGGCGCGTTTAAAGCGGACACCGTGAACCTCTCTGAGGTCGCAAAGAACCTGCCGACCGCGCAGAAAATCTTTAACGAAGTGGGCTGGAAATAACCCGCTTTCGGGCATTTCCCCCTATTTTCACAAAGCAGGCATCGTATTTTCGGTGCCTGTTTTTGTTTGAGGGTTGAAGCAATATCCAGAGATTCGTGCGGTATTCGCTTTTGCGGTTCACGACACTTTTGCGTCGGAAAAGTTTTTTTGCTGCCCTTTGAGCGAAATTTCTTCCTCAAAATCAACCGAGAAGGAGAGTTTGCGCAAGAATGCGTCAATTCTGCTGCCAATGTTTGTCTGGACCGGTTGAATGTGACGCCCTATAGAGTCGCGCCAAGCAAGACGAAGAGATTGCACTTTCACTTTTATGGGGAGATCGGCCGGTATGCCGAATACACTGCACCCGATGCGCGGGGGCAATTACTGATGCGCATTCCCGTCACTATTATCAGCGGCTACCTTGGGGCCGGCAAAACCACTTTGGTGAATTCCCTCCTGCGTGAAGAGCATGGGCTGAAGCTTTCTGTTCTGGTGAACGACTTCGGCAGCATCAACATTGACGCCGCTTTGATCAAGGATGCCGAAGCGGAAAGCATCGCCCTGACCAATGGCTGTGTGTGCTGCTCCTTGGGCGATGATCTGGCGCGCAGCGTAAATGACATTCTCACCCGCGATCTCAAACCGGATCACATCCTGATCGAAGCCAGCGGCGTTGCGGACCCTGTTGCGATTGCCAATACGCTCCTCGGGGATCGTCGTCTCAGCTATGCGGGAATTGTGACCGTCGTAGATGGCACCATGATCCACGACCTTTTGGAAGATGAATTGCTGGCGCCTCAGATCAGCCAGCAGATCCGGGCTGCTGATCTCGTCCTTCTCAGCAAACTCACCGAAGCGCCTTCGGACGACTTGCTCGCGTCCCTTCGCGAACACGGGGCGCGCACGCCGACACGCGTTGACGACATGCCCCTGTCCAAGATGCTCTTTGATATTACCCCCCTGCCCCGCGATGCGACGCCTGTGCCGCACCCGGGCTACGTCAGTTGGCAACACCGCAGCACAAAGGTGCTGGACCGACGCGCGTTGGGAGACAAGCTCGCCGATCGCCCAGAGGGGCTCTATCGGATGAAGGGGTTCGTTCTGACCTCCGGCGGCGCTTATGAGCTGCATATCGTGGGCCGCCACGTGGAGGCTCGTCGCTGCGATGCGGACGAAACTTTGCTGGTGGCGCTTGGGCCCGAGGCACGGATTAGCCGGGAACAGATCGAGTCGTGGTGGACGGGCGCTTGATCGCCCGCACCTGCTGACCTCTTATCGCTGACGCCGGACTTGGCGGCAGATCAGAATCACCGGTAGCAATCCAACCGCCATGATCACAAGCGAGGGCACAGCCGCGCCCTCAAGCCGTTCATCCGCCGCCAAGCGATGTGCCTGCACCGCCAGCGTGTCAAAGTTGAAGGGCCGCATGATCAAGGTCGCGGGCAGTTCCTTCATCACGTCCACAAACACGATAAGAAGCGCGGTCAACAGGCTAGGCGTCAGGATCGGGATATGAACGCGGCGTAGCATCCCCAAGGGGCTCTGTCCCAAGGAGCGGGCCGCCGCATCCATGTTGAGGTGCACAGTGGCCTGCCCGCCCTCATAAGAGCCAAGCGCCGCCGCCATAAACCGCACCACATAGGCCATCACCAGCAACCATATCGAACCCGTGACCAAGAGCCCGGTGCGAATGCCGAATTGCCCCTGCATCCAAGCGTCCAGCGCATTGTCAAAGGCCGCAAAGGGCACCATCAGCCCCACCGCGATCACTCCGCCCGGAACCGCATAGCCCAGACGCGAGAAATAGGCCGCCGTATTGGACACCCGACCGGGGCGCAGGCGCTGATAAAACCCAAGGCTCACCGCAGCCAAAAGCGTGATCACCGCCGCAATACTGGCAAGTGTCAGCGAATTGGTGAGAAAGGCGATGTAGCGGCGGCTCAGCAAATCCTGCTCGGATTGCAGCCCCATCAGCGACAGGCTGATCAGCGGCACAAGGAAGCCCAAAAGCACCGGCAGAGCACAGAGCGCGATGGCACCGAGGGACATGACGCCCTTCAACTCCGCAGGCGGCAGCGCGGCCTGCTGTTTGCCCGCGTGGTGGTATCGCGCCTTGCCACGGCTCGCGCGCTCCACCACGGACAGCATTAGGGCAAATCCCAACAGACAGAGCGCCAATTGCGCTGCTCCGGCCCGATCCCCCAGCGAGAACCAGCTGGTGTAGATCCCCGTCGCAAAGGTTTGAACCCCGAAATAGGAGACCGTGCCATAGTCCGCGATGGTCTCCATCACTGCAAGAAGCACGCCAGAGGCCACTGCGGGACGCGCCATCGGCAGGCTGACCCGCCAGAAAGCGCGCAGCGAACTGTCCCCCAGTGCCCGTGCCGCCAGAAAGGCCGAGGCGCTCTGCTGCAAAAAGGCCGCCCGCGCCAAGAGATACACATAGGGGTAGAGCACGAGGACCAGCATCAAGGCTGCCCCCCCCAAGGATCGGATTTCCGGGAACCAATAATCCCGTGGCCCCCAGCCCGTCACATCCCGCAGGGTGGATTGAACAATGCCGGGGTGGTCCAAAAGGAAGGTATAGGCATAGGCCAGCACATAGGCCGGAAACGCCAGTGGCAGCACCAGAACCACTTCGAAAAAGCGCACGCCGGGGAACCGCGTCATCGTCACCAGCCAGGCCGCGCCAACACCAATGCCAAAGGTGCCCAGCGAGACCAAGGCGACCAGATAAACCGTGGTCAGCCCGTAGCGGGGCAGGACCGTCTCTGCCAGATGCGAGATCGTCTCAACCCCGCCGGTCAGAGCCGCAATCGCGACCGCAACCATCGGCAGCAAACAGGCCAGAGCCACGACCCAAGCGACAACCGCAAAGCCACGCGCGCCATGCTTGCGACGAGAAGTGGCGCGGCGATCCGTGGCGAGGCGAGTGGGGCTGGCTTCGGTCATGCAACCTGCTTTCAATCAGTACCGGCCCTGTTTCAAGTATTTTTGTCGGAAACTCCAGACAGAAACCGCCGCTGCGACGGTCTGTCGGCAGCGGCGGCACCGGAGGCTGGCCTTCGAGGGAGGAGGTCAGTCGTATTTGCGCAGGTCTTCGATCACGAGACCATCTTTGGGCAGGCTATCCGGGGCAACGATCTCTACCGCGCCTTTCAGCTTCAGCACCTCGACCACCGAGCGGCCAAAGGTGACCTCATCGCCGCCGGTCGCCTCGATCTGCACGGTCATCGCGTCCATCTCGCCATCGCGGGTGGCGACCACGCGGGCTTTCACGATCTCGGGGTGTTTGGCGACAAGGGCCGCGACCTGCTCGGGGCGGACAAACATGCCCTTGATCTTGGTGGTCTGGTCCGCACGCCCCATCCAGCCCTTGATCCGCATATTGGTACGGCCACAGGGCGAGTGCCCCGGCAGAACGGCACTGAGATCCCCAGTGGCAAAGCGGATCAGCGGATAGTCGGGGTTGAGCGTGGTCACGACGACCTCCCCCACCTCGCCGGGCGCAACAGGCGTGCCAGTGCCAGGGGTCACAATCTCGACGATGACCTGCTCATCGACGATCATCCCCTCCATCGCGGCGCTTTCATAGGCGATATTGCCAAGATCCGCGGTGGCATAGCACTGCAGACAGGAAATGCCGCGATCGGCGTATTCCTGACGCAACGAGGGGAACAGCGCACCGCCGCCCACAGCTGCCTTTTTGAAGCCAAGGGTCACGCCCATCGCTTCGGCCTTATCGAGGATCACCTTGAGGTAATCCGGCGTGCCGGCATAGGTGGTCGCGCCCACATCGCGGGCCGCTGTCACCTGCAACTCGGTCTGACCCGTGCCTGCGGGCAGCACCGCCGCCCCCACGGCACGCGCGCCATTCTCGAAGATCATCCCCGCCGGGGTCAGATGGTAGCCAAAGCAGTTCTGCACCACATCGCCCGCGCCAACGCCCGCCGCGTGCAGGAAGCGCCCCATGCGCCACCAGTCATGGTCCACGCCGCCCGGCTCGTAGATCGGGCCCGGCGACTGAAAGATATGCGCAAAGCCATGCGCGGGCTTCACCGTAAAGCCGCCAAAGGGCGGATGCGCCGCCTGCGCCGCACTCAGGTCGGATTTGCGCAGCACCGGCAGAGCCGCCAGATCCGCGACCGAAGTGATCGCCGCGGGGTCCACATCCCCCAAGAGCGTGGCAAAGCCCGCGGCCCCCTTAGCGCGTGCAATCTGCGTCGGCAGTTGCGTCACCAAATCCGCCGCGCGCTGATCTGCGCTGCGGGTTTCCAAAGCATCAAAATAGGTCATTTGTGCGTCTCCCCTCCTCAGCTCAGCCACCGCTTGCGACGGCGATAGGAGCGCACATCGCGAAAGCTTTTGCGGCCCTCGTCGGACATGCCGAGGTAGAATTCTTTCACATCCGGGTTTTCACGCAGCTCGGCGGCAGGGCCGTCCATCACTACGCGACCAGACTCCAGAATGTATCCGTAGTGGGCATAGCGCAGCGCCACATTGGTGTTCTGCTCGGCCAGGAGGAAGGTCACGCCTTCGTTTTCATTGATCGACTTCACGATCTCGAAAATCTGCTCGACCAACTGCGGCGCCAACCCCATCGAAGGCTCGTCCAAAAGGATCGTCTCCGGGCGGCTCATCAAGGCGCGGCCCATGGCGACCATCTGCTGCTCCCCGCCCGAGGTATAGCCCGCCTGACTTTTGCGGCGCTCCTTCAGGCGTGGGAAGTAGGTATAGACCATCTCGAGGTCTTGTTGAATCTTGGCCGTGCCGTCACCGCGCGTATAGGCGCCGGTCAACAGGTTCTCTTCCACCGTCAGGTGTTCAAAGCAATGGCGGCCCTCCATCACCTGGATGACGCCTTTCTTCACCAGCTCGGCCGGGTCCTGCTCGTGCACATCGGCGCCGCGATAGCGAACCGAGCCCTTGGTGACCTCGCCCCGCTCGGAATGCAGCAGGTTGGAAATCGCCTTCAGCGTCGTGGTCTTGCCTGCCCCATTGCCGCCGAGTAGCGCGGTGATGCCGCCTTTGGGCACCTTGAGGCTGACGCCTTTGAGGACGAGGATCACGTGGTTGTAGATCACCTCGATATTGTTGACCTCGAGCAGAGTTTCCGCCGTCTGGTCTGTGGTCTTGGCCGCGTCAAGCATCTGGAAAGCCTATCCCTTCGCAATTGCCCGTCTGGGACGGATGTGGTGCGGCGGCTTGCGCCGCACCGGCGTGTTTCGGGATGCGCCGAACCGGTCGACCCGGCGCATCGTGCCGCTTAGTTGCAGCGTTCCGCGATGTTGTTTTCAGACGCATAGGCGCCGGAATCTTCCGCAACGAGCGGGCCGATCACTTCGGCGTCGGTCGGATTAAAGCCGGAGATCATCGACCAAGTCTGCGTGTCCGCATCCCACTGGGTCACGCCAACAAGACCCGGACCACCGTGGTTTTCACAGGACACGTTGAAGGAGGGGCCGAAGTTCGGCATCCCAAGGCTGGTCATCAGCTCTTGCGACACTTCCAGTGCTTCCATCCCGTCGCGCATCATCGCGGCGTCGATATCGGCAGTGCCGTGGATTTCCTGTGCCTTTTTGGCTGCTTCGACGGCGAGCATCGCCGCGTAGAAACCGCGGTTGTAGAGCACGTTGCCGATCTGATCGCCTGCGCCTGCGGCCAGCCCTTTGTCGACGACAAATTTCTGCACATCGTCAAACACGGGGAAGTCGCGGCCCACGTTGTGGAAGGTGATCGCCTTATAGCCATCCGCTGCGGCACCTGCCGGCATCACGTCATGCTCGGCACCAGACCACCACACGCCGATGAAGTTCTCCATCGGGAAGCGGATGTTGGCGGCCTCTTGCACAGCCACCTGGTTCATCACGCCCCAGCCCCACATCACGACATAGTCGGGACGGTCGCGGCGGATTTGCAGCCACTGGGATTTCTGCTCCTGACCGGGGTGATCAACCGGCAGAAGGCTCAGCTCGAAGCCGTGCTTCTTGGCCAGCTCTTCCAGTGTGCGGATCGGCTCCTTGCCATAGGCGGAGTTGTGATAGACCAGAGAGACTTTCTTGCCTTTGATGTCGCCACCGTTCTCTTCGAGCAGGTAGTTGATCACGCCCGATGCGCCATCCCAGTAGTTTGCGGGATAGTTGAACACATGCGAGAACACCTTGCCGTTCGCGGCAGAGGTCCGGCCATAGCCCATGGTGTGCAGCGGGATGCCGTCTGCGGTCACTTTGGGGATCAGCTGGTACGTGATACCGGTGGAGAGCGGTTGATAGACCAGCGCGCCTTCGCCCTTGGTCGACTCGTAGCATTCCACGCCTTTTTCGGTGTTATAGCCGGTCTCACATTCGATCACCTTGGCCTTCACACCGCCGATGCCGCCATCCCGCTCGTTCACGAGGGTGAAGTAGTCGGCATAGCCATCCGCAAAGGGGATGCCGCCCGCCGCATAGGGGCCGGTCCGATAGCTGAGGCTCGGGAACACCAGATCCGCCATTGCGGGGCCTGCTGCCATCAAGGCGCCAAGCGCCACGGTCGTCAGTTTCAGTTTCATCGGGTGTCATCCTCCCTTGAAGTAGTCCGATGGGTTTCTTTCACGGGGCCGGCCTCCTCTTGCCGCCCCCGGCGAAATCTTGGGGTCGTGCCCGTTAGTGCGGGAACGGCCAGAGACGCAGTTTTTCCTTCGCGACCCGCCACAGCTGGGCCAGCCCATGCGGTTCCAGGATCAGGAAGGTGATGATCATCGCGCCGACGATCACCAATTGGAAATGTGCGACGATATCCGTGGGCCAGCCGAGCATATCGACACCCACCACCTTCAGCACCACCGGCAGCAGGACCAGAAAGGCCGCGCCAGCAAAGGAGCCAAAGATCGAGCCCAGCCCGCCAATGATAACCATGAACAGGACGAGGAAGGATTTGTTGATGCCAAAGGCCTCGCCCACTTCGACCGCACCGAGGTAGACCGAGAAGAACAGCGCGCCCGAGATGCCGACAAAGAAGCCGGAGACGGCAAAGGCGGTCATCTTCGCCTTGAGCGGGTTCACCCCGATGATCTCGGCGGCGATGTCCATGTCGCGGATCGCCATCCAGGTGCGCCCCTGGGTGCCACGGGTCAGGTTGCGGGCCACGATGGCGCAGAAGGCCAAGAAGATCAGGCAGAACAGATAGGTCGCCCAGGCTGGCGCATTGGGGCCGGTGATGATGATGCCGAACACATCCCGCTCTGGCGCGTTGATCTGACCGGAAGCGGAGTAGTTGTAGAACCACGGCACCCGGTTGAAGAGCCACACCAGAAAGAACTGCGCCGCCAAGGTCGCCACCGCGAGGTAGAAGCCCTTGATGCGCAAAGACGGCAGGCCAAAGAGCACGCAGACCAGCGCGGTGATTCCGCCTGCCAGCAGCACGTGGATGAACATGGAGACCTCGGGAAAGGCCGTCATCAGCTTGTAAACCGAGTAAGCCCCCACCGCCATGAAGCCGCCCGTGCCCAGCGAAACCTGTCCGCAGTAACCAACAAGGATGTTCAGACCAATCGCCGCAATCGCGTAGATCAGGAAGGGCAGAAGGATCGCATTGGCCCAATAGTCATTGACCAAAAACGGCACCACACCAAAGGCCACCGCAAGCACCGCATAGTAACGGTAGCGGTCGAATTTGATCGGAAAGGTCTGGCTGTCCTCGACATAGGAGAGTTTGAAATCTCCAGCTTCACGGTAGAACATGGCTCAGAGGCTCCCTTCGTTGAAATTAGTGTTGTGCATCAGACCTCTCCCCAATTGGACTGCGCCTCGTCCCTCTGGTTACGGGTCATCCGGTTTGAGGGTTTGGCGTAGCCCTTACGCTCGGAAATCCGCACCAGTTTGAGGTAGGCAAAGAGCCCGGTGAAGAGGCCCGCGGCGGCCAAGAGAACCGCGATGGTCATCTCGCCGCGCGAGTAACCTTCGCCGGTCAGAGCGAGGTACCCAAAGGCCCAGAACCCAGCCCAAGCGATCACATTTACAATGGCGAAAAGCTTCGGCATCAGCAGGCGCCTCCGTTAACCATTTCGTCAGATTTCGGGATTTCGCCACATTTTGCCCAAATCTCCGCTGCACGTTGTGCGCGGGAAAAGTGAGTGGGTGACATGACTGTAATGCTGGAGAGACTCCGGCAGCTGGAGGCTGCACGGAAGCGAGGGGACCTGACGGACGCGCAGTATGCCGATGCTCGGTCAAAACTTTTGTCCAATGTCGAGGATGTCGACGTGGAAACCACCGGACCGCGCGCTGCACCTCCGCGTGCGAATGCTGCACCGCCGAGGCCGAAAGCCACAAGGCCCGCCCAAGCGGCGCGTCCCCGGTCGCGCCCTGCCGCACCGCATTCCGCGCGCCGCGCCGCACCCGCGGTGGCTTCGCAAACGGAGACCGCCGAGAGCGACGACATGTCGTTCTTCTGGGGGCTCGTGCTCGTCGGCCTTTGTGCTGCCGGGCTGATGACCTTTCTCGTCGGGCGGTTGATCGGCGACATTACCATCGCGCTGACACTCGCGGTCACGGTCTTTGCCGCCATCGTCATTGCCGCCTTCCAGCGGATGCAGGGGTAACCCTGCACACCGCCGGAGGAGGAGAGGATATGAGCCTTAGACGCGCTCAATGATCTTCTCCCCAAAGAGACCCTGCGGACGGAATACCAGGAACAGAAGGGCGAGCACATAGGCGAACCAGTTCTCGGTCGCGCCACCCACCATGGGGCCGACGAGGAATTCGAACAGTTTCTCCCCCACGCCGATGATCAGCCCGCCGACGATCGCACCAGGGATCGAGGTAAAACCGCCCAGCATCAGCACGGGCAGGGCTTTCAGCGCGATCAAGGACAGCGAGAACTGTACGCCAGACTTCGTGCCCCACATGATGCCAGCAACCAGCGCAACAAAACCCGCGACCGACCACACCAGAACCCAGATAAAGTTGAGCGAGATGCCAACCGACAGCGCCGCCTGGTGGTCATCCGCCACCGCCCGCATCGCGCGGCCCTGCTTGGTATATTGGCTGAACAGCACAAGTCCGGTCACCAAAAGCGCCGCGATGACAGTCGCCACGATATCAAGATTGTCGATAAAGAAGCCGTAGCCGAAGATGTTGAAGGTCGTCTCATCAATCCAGAGGTTGATGCCCTGCGGCAGGCCCACATCCAGCGTCTTGATCTCGGAGCCCCACATCAGGTCCGCCACCCCCTCAAGGAAGTAGGCCAGACCGATGGTCGCCATAAAGAGGATGATCGGCTCCTGACCGACCAGATGTTTCATCACAAGCACCTGCACCAGCCACGCCAACACGACCATCACCACAACGGTCAGAAGGATCGCCAGGAACGAAGGAATGGTCCAACCAAAGTGGGTGATATGCCCCCCAAAGACCGCGTTGATCAGATGCGAAAACGGCACCTGCCCCTGCATGATCCCGACAAGGGTCATTGCCGCAAACAGGGCCATCACGCCTTGGGCATAGTTAAAGATGCCAGAGGCTTTGTAGATCAGCACAAACCCCAGCGCGACCAAGGCGTAAAGCACCCCCGCCATCAGGCCGTTCAGCGTCACCTCCATGGCGAAGATCAGTTGATCAGGCATGGTGCGCCTCCTTCTTGCGAGTTTCTGTGTGGCTGAGATCAGTCATGAGACACCCCCAGATAGGCGTCGATCACGTCCTGATTGTTGCGCACTTCGTCCGGGGTGCCGTCGCCGATCTTCTTGCCGTAATCCATCACCACGACACGGTCGGAGAGGTCCATCACCACGCCCATGTCGTGTTCGATCAGGGCGATGGTGGTGCCAAACTCGTCATTCACATCGAGGATGAAGCGGGACATGTCCTCTTTCTCCTCGACGTTCATGCCGGCCATCGGCTCGTCGAGCAGCAGCAGTTTCGGTTCCGCCGCCAAGGCCCGCGCCAGCTCGACCCGTTTCTTCAACCCATAAGGCAGACGCGCCACCGGGGTCTTCCGGATCGCCTGGATCTCAAGAAAGTCGATGATCTTCTCGACGACTTCGCGGTTCTCCACCTCTTCCTTCTCCGCGCGCCCCTTCCAGAAGGCCTGCTGGAACATGTTGGATTTCATATAGTTGAGCCGCCCGGTCATCACATTGTCGAGCACGCTCATGCCGTCAAACAAGGCGATGTTTTGAAAGGTGCGGGCGATCCCGTGCCGGGCCACCTCATAGGGGCGCATCGGCGGGCGCTTTTCACCGCGGAACCAGACCTCGCCCTCTTGCGGGACATAGAACCCGGAAATCACGTTCAGCATCGAGGATTTGCCAGCCCCGTTCGGCCCGATGATAGCGCGGATCTCACCCTCGCGAATGTCAAAGGAGATGTCCTTGATCGCCACCACACCGCCAAAGCGCAGGGTGATGTTCTTCATCTCCATAACCACGCCGCCGATGGTGCGGCCATCCTCGGTTACATAGCTGTCAGCAGCATCAAGCATCGGCCACTCCTTTGGATATTTGCGCCGTGTGAAGCGCGCGGGAAAGGGACGGTGGGCGGGGCGATGTGCAGTTTGCCTGCACGAGCGTCGATCCCACCGTCATTCCGCCGCCACCGCGCGGGTGATCGCCGATTGCACCTTGGCATCTACACAGGTCAGCGTCGCACTGATCGCGCCTTTTCGGCCGTCCTCATAGGTGACCTCGGTCTTGGTCGAGACCTGATCAGACCCATCATAAAGCGCCGCGATAATGTCAGCGAATTTCTCCTCGACGATGCGACGACGCACCTTGCGGGTGCGGGTCATCTCGCCGTCATCCGCATCCAATTCCTTGTGCAGCACCACAAAGCGATGGATCTGGCAGCCCGATAGCATCTCGTCCTGCGCGACCGAGGCATTCACCGCCTCCACATGATTGCGGATCGTCTCGAGCACCTTAGGATGCCCGGCCAATTCCTGATAAGACGCATAGGCGATGTTGTTGCGCTCCGCCCAATTGCCCACCGCCGTGAGGTCGATGTTGATAAAGGCCACGCAGCGATCGCGCCCATTGCCAAACAGCACCGCCTCCAGAATGTCGGGATAGAACTTCAGCTTATTCTCGACGTATTTCGGCGCAAACATCGCGCCATCGGCCATTTTGCCCACGTCCTTGGCGCGGTCGATAATGCGCAGATGGCCCGAGCTTTCCTCGATAAAGCCCGCATCCCCCGTCGCCACCCAGCCCTCGGCATCCTTGGTAGAGGCGGTGGATTCCGCGTTCTTGTAATACTCCACAAAGGTCCCCGGCGAACGGTAGAAGATCTCGCCACTGCCATCGATGCGGATTTCCACATCCGGCGCCGGCACGCCCACGGTATCGGCACGCACCTCGCCATCGGGCTGCACGGTGATGAAAACCGTCGCCTCGGTCTGCCCATAGAGCTGCTTCAGATTGATGCCGAGCGAGCGATAGAAATCAAAGATCTCCGGCCCAATCGCCTCCCCCGCCGTGTAGCCGACACGGATGCGGCCATAGCCCAGCGTATCCTTCAGCGGCCCATAGACCAGCACATTACCCAGCGCGTATTTCAGCCGGTCCATCGTGCCGACCGGTTTGCCGTCCAGAATAAGACCACCCACCTTTTTCGCATGCGCCAAAAAGTGGTGGAACATGCGCTGCTTCAGCTTGCCCGCATCTTCCATGCGGATCATCACATTGGTCAGCTGACCTTCAAAGACGCGCGGCGGGGCAAAGAAATAGGTCGGACCGATCTCGCGCAGGTCGGTCATCATCGTTGCCTCGCTCTCGGGGCAATTGACGCAGAAGCCGCACCAATAGGCCTGCCCCAGCGAGAAGATGAAATCCCCCACCCAGGCCATCGGCAGATAGGAGAGGATGTCTTCCTTCTCGGTCAGCTTATCAAAGGCGCTGACGTTCTTGGCGCTCTCCACCACGTTGCGGTTCGACAGAACCACGCCCTTGGGCCGCCCGGTGGTGCCGGACGTATAGAGCATCACGCAGATCGAGTCATAAGTCAGCTTGGCCTTGCGCGCCGCCAGCTCGGCACTCAGCTCATCGCGCGCCGCCCGTCCCTGCGCCTGCACGTGGCTATACTGATGCAGATGGCTGTGGTCGTATTTCCGCAAGCCGCGCGGATCGACATAGATCACATGCTTTAGGTTGCTAAGCTGGTCTTTGATCTCGACCACCTTGTCGACCTGCTCCTGATCGCCCGCGATCACATAGGCCGCGCCGCAGTGATCCAGCACATAGGCCATCTCCTCGGCGCCCGAGTCCTGATAGATCGGCACCGGCACCGCCCCAACGCTCTGTGCGGCCACCATCGACCAATAGAGCGAGGGCCGATTGCGGCCAATGATTGCGATGAAATCCCCTTCGGAGACGCCAAGGTTCAATAGACCGAGGGCCAGAGCCTCGATCTCCTCAGCAGTTTCCTTCCAGGTCCAGCTCTGCCAAATGCCAAATTCCTTCTCCCGGTAGGCCGGGCGATTGGCATGGACAGTTGCGTTCCTCTCCAGCAAAGCCGGGACAGACAGCAGCTGTCCGGCGCCAGACGATGTCTGCGCAGCGGTCTGAGACACGTATTTACTCCTCCCATATCCGGTCCTCCCCGACCGGATTGGCCGCCTCTCACACGGATGTGCGGGGCGATCCTTATGTCCTCATTAGGACAGTGCCTTTGTATCAAATCAAGTTTTTCGCGATGATTTCTGAAACCTTTCGAATTGTAACAAGCTGCGGGAATGCGACCTCACGGCACATCTCGCTGCGGTGACAAGCCGCTTTGCCATCCCCGCGCAAGCTGCTAGCCAAGAGGCAGGGAGCACAGATGAAACAGACCACCGCACAGCGCATGGCGATGATGGACGCCGGGCTTAACCTGATCGCTCAGGCCCTGTCGATCTATGACGAAGACCTACGCCTCGCGGCCTGTAACACCCGGTTTCAAGAGATGTTTTCCCTACCGCCCCAACTGGTTCTGGAGGGGGCGAGCTTTGCCGACACCATCCGCTTTATCGCCGAGCAGGGCGACTATGGGCCGATCGACGATCTGGAGTCTTTTGTGCAGCAGCGGGTCGATCAGGCCCGCGCCTTTGTACCCCATTACGTCGAGCGCCAGCGCGCCAATGGTCATGTGATTTCTATCGAAGGCGCCCCCCTGCCTGATGGAGGATGGGTCACCGTCTACACCGATATTACCCGCACCAAACGGGTCGAATCTCTGCTCCGCGCCCGGTCCGAGGAACTGTCGGATCAAGTGATGAGCTACACGGAGGAGCTCTCGGCGACCAACCGCAAGCTCGCCGCCACCATCACCACGCTTGAGGAAACCAAGCGCCAGCTGACCCAGACCGAGGCGCGCACCCGCCTGACGACCGAGATGATGCCGGCCCATATCGCCCACGTAAACGCCGAAGGGGTCTATACCTTTACCAACGGGCGCCTCAGCACGGTGTTTCCGGGGCGCCCCTCGAATATCCTTGGCCTGCACAGCTCCGAAGCTTTGGGTCCCGCCGCATATGCCAAGATCAAACCGCATCTTGAGGCCGCCATTCAGGGCGAAAGCCCGGTGTTTGAATTCACCGAGGATCAGGACAGCCGCCGCCTGCGGGTGGCCTTTACGCCGGATCAACAGGGCGGCGCCTTTATCCTGTCGATGGATGTGACCGAGGAGACCCAGACCCGCGTCGCTCTGCAACAGGCGCGCAAGCGCGAGATTGCGGCGCAGATGACCTCGGGCCTTGCGCATGATTTCTCGAACCTTTTGACCATCATCCTTGGAATGCAGACCAAACTGGCCCGGATGCCGCTGCCCGAAGGGGCCGGCGCTTTGGTCGAGGCAACGCTCTCGGCTGCCCGGCGCGGGGGGCGGCTGTTGGACCGGATGGCGGAGATGACCAGCCATCGCGGCCTGCGCCCGCAGGCGACCGACCTCCATGCGCTGCTTGAGGAGATGAAGATCCTCGCCACGCCGTCGCTGCCGCAGGGCATTGGCCTCAGCGTGCTGGACAATACCGGCGAGGGGCGCTTTCTGCTGGACGCTGGTCGGCTGCAAGACGCGCTGTTGAACCTGATCCTCAACGCCCGCGACGCCTGCGGGCCGACCGGACAGATCACCGTCGCGGCGCATCTGGTGGGCCAGACCTGGATCGAGTTTTCCGTCGGCGACACTGGCCCCGGCTTTTCCCCCGAGGCGCTCAAGAACGCGCTCAACCCGTTTTTCACCACCAAGGGGCAAGAGGGCTCCGGCCTTGGGTTGTCGATGGTCTATGACATGGTGAAATCCGCCGGCGGCGATATTCGCATCAGCAACACCGTGTCCGGCGCGATGGTGACACTGCGCCTGCCCTATCGCCTTGCGCCGATGGCGTCTGGCGGGCTGGCGCTGTTGGTGGAGGACAGCGACGATCTCAGGATGACCTATCGCCAGATCCTGATGGACCTCGGCTATTCGGTGATCGAGGCCACCAGTGTCGACGAGGCCGTCGCGCTGGTCAATGATGTGGCGGGCATCGCGCTCATCCTCTCCGACATCCGGGTCGAGGGCAGCGCGACGGGTGTGGACCTCTGCCAGCGGCTCGGAGCTTCCGCGCCACCCTTGATCCTGATGACCTCGCTGCCCCCTGCTGATCCGCTCTACCGCGCGGCCCTTGCGCTGGCGCCGGTGCTGTCCAAACCCTTTGAGCGTCCGCAGCTGTTGGCGCTCCTGCAACAGGAGGGCGAGCATGCGTGATCCGTCCCAAGCGCCCCTTGTGACCATTCTCGACGACGAGCCGGAGATCCGCCGTCTGCTGACCGAAACGCTGGAGGATGCGGGCTATCGCACCCAAAGCTTCAGCCGCGCCCGCGATTTTGAGGCGGCTTTGAAGCGGGTCACGCCGGACGTCTGCCTCGTCGATCTGTCACTGCCGGATACCGATGGCCTCGCGCTGGTGCATAGGCTGGCGCTGGAGCAAGGCGCCAGCGTCATCATCATCTCCGGCCGCGCGCAGGTGCAAGACCGGGTGACGGGGCTTGAGCTCGGTGCCGATGACTATATCACCAAACCCTTCGACCCCGCCGAAGTGGTCGCCCGCATCCGGGTGCGGCTGCGCGACACCTCGCGCGCGGGGCAGGCCCCCAGCGGCGACCGGGCGGAGTTTTCCGGCTGGATCGCCCATTTCGACCGCTATGCGCTCGAAGATGACACGGGGGCGGAAACCGCCTTTTCCCATGCCGAGGGCGAGGTGCTGCGGCTGTTCCTTGAAAGCCCCAAGCGGCTGATCTCGCGCGCCCAGATGATGGAGCGTCTGGGCGGCGGAGCGGGCGACAGCTTTGATCGCGCGATGGATGTGCGGATTTCACGCCTGCGTACCAAACTGCGGGAAGACCCGAAAAATCCACGCCTGATCAAGACGATCTACGGGGCCGGCTATATCTTCCTCGGCGACGTGCGCTGGAGTTAAGCGACCTTTCCGTTAACCGAGACTCTTGCGCCCGCGAATCGGCTGGCGTAAAAAATCAATATGCCCAGCTGCCTGCTCTATCGACCTGCCGAAGCCCGCCCCGACCGGTTCTACCGGATTGAGTTGGCTGTGAACCTGTTTGACGGGGTTTCCGTGCTGCGCGAATGGGGTGTTGCAGGGGGCAAGGGCCGCTCGACGGTGCATCTGTTCAACAATCTGCGCGAGGCTTCCGTGGCGGCTGACGGCCATCGCAAGCGCATGTTGAAACGCGGCTACAATCGCGCCTGACCGGTCTCGCCAGACCTGCACAACCGAACAACTGTGCCCACAGGTGGCCATAAACCAATTGCAGTTTGGCCCTTTTATCCCCCGTCCCGCTCCTCTAGGACTTGCGCATCTGGAGCCGAAGGAAGACGCGCATGTCAGAGATCACGCTAGTTCGCCACGGTCAGGCCAATACCGCCGCGCGGGACGAACAAAGCTATGACCGCCTCAGCCCTTTGGGGCACCAGCAGGCCGAATGGCTCGGCGCGCATCTGCGCCACGCGCGCCACACGCACAGTCGGATCTATTGCGGCACCCTCCGCCGCCACGCGGAAACCGCCCTGTCGATGGGCTATGACGAAAGCCAGCTGATCCGCGATCCACGCCTCAACGAGATGGAGTATTTCACTCTCGCTCAGGCGATGGAACGCGAGCATGGTCTGGCGATCCCTGACGCACGCGAGGCCTTTGTGGCCCATATGCCCAAGGTCTTTGCCGCTTGGGAGGCAGGCCAAATCGCCGCCGCCCCGGAAAGCTTTCAGGACTTTGCAGGCCGCATCGAAGCCGCGCTGAGCGAGATCGCCGCAGGCGACGGCCCAGCGCTGGTGGTGACCTCGGGCGGCTTGATTGCCATGGTGATGCGCCATTGCCTCGGCCTTCAGACAGAGGCCACCGCACGGATGGCCCTTGCCATCCTCAACACCTCGCTGCACCGTCTGCACAACATCGGCGGGCTGTGGTCGCCGGTTCTCTTTAATGCGATCCCGCATCTGGAGGACCCGGAGCGCCACTTTGCCCGCACCCACCTCTGACCACCTCACGCAGGGAGCCTTTGACATGCAGCTCTATTACGCGCCCCATACCATCTCCATCGCCGTGGCCATCGCACTCGAGGAAGCCGGGCTGGAGCATGAGCTGGTAAAGCTCGACTTTGCCAACCGCGAGCAGACCACCAAGGCCTATCACCAGATCAACCCCAAGGGCCGCGTGCCGGCGCTGGTGGTGGATGGCGGCATCCTGACCGAAACCGGCGCGCTCTTGGAATACATCGCCGATCTGGCGCCGGAAAAGGCGCTGCGCCCCACCGATCCGATCCTGCTGGCCCGGATGCGCGAGGTGATGTTCTACCTCGCCTCCACCATGCATGTGAACCACGCCCACAAGATGCGCGGCGCCCGCTGGGCCTCAGAACCCTCCTCGTTCAAGGACATGAAGCGCAAGGTGCCCGAGACCATGGCCGCCTCCTGCGACTATATCAGCCAATTCGGCCTGCGCGGCCCGTTTGTGCTGGGCGACACTCTCAGCCTCGCCGATTGCTACCTCTATGTGGTTTGTACCTGGCTCGAAGGGGACGGGGTCAAACTGGACCGTTTCCCCAAGATCACCGCCTTTATGGCGGCGATGGAGGCCCGTGACAGCGTCAAAGCTGTGCGCGCCAAGAATATGCTGTGAAGGACAAGACCATGACACATCTCTGGGTCCGGGCCGAGCAACGCCCGAACGAAGACCGCGTTGGCCTGACGCCTGACGGGGCCAAGGCGCTGATCGCCGCTGGCCTGCGCGTCACTGTGGAGGAAAGCCGCACCCGCGCTATTTCGCTGCAGGGCTATATCGACGCGGGCTGCGAGATCGCCGCCGAGAACAGCTGGCCCGAGGCCCCCGCCGAGGCGATCATCTTCGGCCTGAAAGAGCTGCCCGACGATGGCACCCTGCTGCCGCATCGCCACATCATGTTTGGTCACGCCTTCAAAGGTCAGCATTCCGGCAAGGAGCTGCTGCGCCGTTTCCGCGAGGGCGGCGGCACGCTGTATGATCTGGAATATCTGGTGGACGAGACCGGCCGCCGCGTCGCCGCCTTTGGCTATTGGGCGGGTTATGCGGGTGCCGCTGTCACGCTCAAGGCTTGGGCGGCGCAGCAACGTGGCGAGGTCTGCGGCCCGGTGGGCGCCTATAAGGACAAACACGCGCTGCTGTCCGACCTTGGTGGCGAACTGGATGCGGCCAGCGACAAACGTCCGACCGCGATTGTGATCGGCGCATTGGGGCGCGTGGGCACCGGGGCGGCGGACCTCTGCGAGGCGATGGGTGTCACCGTCACCAAATGGGACATGGCAGAGACCGCCAGTGGCGGCCCCTTCCCGGAAATCCTCGCCCATGACTTGTTCCTGAACTGCATCTTCGCCCGCCCGGGCACCCCCGTCTTTGTCCCGCGTGACGCCCTCGCGGCGGAGCGCAAGCTCTCGGCCATCGGCGACGTCGCCTGCGATCCCGACAGTGATTATAACCCGGTGCCCGTCTATGACCGTGCCACCACGTGGGACGCGCCCGTGTTGCGGGTTGCAGAGGCGCCGGTGCTCGACGTGATGGCGATCGACAACCTGCCCTCGATGCTGCCGCTGGAAAGCTCCGAGGATTACGCAGACCAACTTCTGGCCAGCCTGCTGACGCTCACCGACCTCGACGCCGGGGTCTGGGGACGCGCCAAGGCGGTCTTTGACGACCATGTGGGCGCCTAAGGGCCCCACGCCCCGCGAAGAGGAGAGATAAGATGACAATTCACTGGTGTGGCACCGGCCTCTCGGCCATCCCCGGCCTGCGCCGCCTGCTTGAGGCAGGCCATGACGTCGCCGTCTGGAACCGGACGCCCGAAAAAGCCGCCGAGGCGGTGGGAGATCTGACCACCAACATCCACAAATTCTCCATTCCGCGCCTCGCCGAGTTGCTGAGCCCCGCCGATGTGGTGGTCTCCATGCTGCCCGGCGACTGGCATGTGGAGCTGGCGGAGCTGGCGATCTCCAAAGGCGCGCATTTTGTCTCCTCCTCCTATATCTCGCCGGAGATGCGCGCCTTGGATCAAAAGGCCAAGGACGCCGGTGTCGCGCTGGTCAATGAGGTCGGCCTTGACCCCGGTATCGACCACCTGATGGCCCATGCGCTGGTGGCAGAATACGCGGACTCGCCCTCGTTCGACCCCGAGAACGAGGTCAGCTTCCTGTCCTATTGCGGCGGCATCCCGAAGGAGCCGAACCCCTTCCGCTACAAATTCAGCTGGTCGCCTCTGGGCGTGCTGAAGGCGCTGCGCTCCCCCTCCCGCTCGATCCGCAACTTCGAGACGCTGGATGTGGCGCGCCCTTGGGATGCGATCTCCACCTATGACGCGCCGCTCGCCACGCCGGAGAGCTTTGAGGTCTATCCGAACCGCGACAGCCTGCCGTTTATGGAGCAATACCACTTTGGAGCCGACTGGAAGGTAAAGACCTTCGTGCGCGGCACCCTGCGTCTGGATGGCTGGTCCGAGGCTTGGGCGGATGTGTTCAAAGAGGTCGAGACCCTGACAGGCCCCGAGGGCGATGCCCGCCTGAAGGAGATGTCCGATAAGTTCTGGTCCGAGAATGCCTATGACGAAGGCGAGCCGGACCGCGTGGTGCTCTGCGTGGATCTGAAGGCCGAGCGGGATGGCGTGACCAAATGGCACAAGACCTACGTGATGGACGCTTGGGGCGACGAGCGCGGCAGCGCTATGGCGCGTCTTGTGTCCTATCCGGTGTCTTACGCAATCGAGGCCGCGATGAACGGCAAGATTGCACCCGGTGTCAGCGCCGCTCCCAGCGCGCCCGCTTTGGTCGACAGCTGGATGGGCAAGATCGCCTCCCTCGCCCAGCACCTTGAGGTCGTCTCGCACACCTCCTAAGCCATCTACAGTCAGGAGGCCGTAAACGTTTTGCGGCCTCCTCCTGTCCTGTTTTTCATAGTTTTACGATTCATCTTTTCTTAGGCTCAATCTCCTAACCTTCTTCGTGCGAGAAGCTGCCTGTCTGCGCTGTTGTTGGTATTCTGCAGACACCCTCCGCAGCTCTGGGGCCCTCCCTCCTCGCTGGTGTCGGTATCGAAGGAGGACAGTTGCCCATGTCTCCCGAACAGAAGCTCCTGCTCGATCAGGTGGAACAAGCAGTCTTTGTCCTAGAACCGGATTCCGAAGGGATTCCGCGTTATACGGCCTTCAACCGCTATGCGCTCAGTCACATTAAACGGCCCGAAGATCAGGTGCTGGGCCTGACCATCCGGGACCTGTTTCCCGGGCGCTATGGCCAGACGATTTACGGTCACCATCTGAAGGTTTTGCGCACCGCCCTCCCCTTCACCTATGAGGCGCATGTGCCGCTCCATGGGGAAGAGCGTATGATCGAAGTCACCCTGCGCCCTTGTCTGGACGACGCAGGCTACGTCACCCACATCGTTGGCACCACAAAGGATATTTCCAGCCTCGGCCATCTGCACAACCTCCAACTGGGCGCGGAGATGTTTCACGCAGAGATTGAGGATTTCGTCAGCCTTGCCGCCCATGACCTGCGCACCCCGATGCGCCACATCGGCACCATCGCCGAAATGCTACGTGAGGATTTTGAGGATCTCGGCGACGGCAAACTGGAACTGATCGCGATGCTTGAACAGATCGGGACCAAGGCAACGATGCTGATCTCGGATATCCTCGCACATGCCCAGGCCACATCGACGCATTCCGATGTGCGGGAGTTTTCCTTTCGCGGATTGGTGAACGAGGTGATGGCCCTGCTGGACCCGATGGGGCATTGCGGCTGTCAGATCCGGGGCGACATTGTCACAGGAGATCGCGCGGCCACGTTGATCGTGCTACGCAACCTGATCGACAATGCATTGAAACATGGCCGCCCCTCCGAAGACAGCAAACTCCAGCTGCAGATCAGCATGTATGCCGAGCCCGGCGGCTTTTACGCGGTGGAGGTGCAGGACAACGGGCCGGGGCTAAAGGACCCCTCCGCCCTGTTGCTCAATACCGGAACCCTGCGCACGGATGGCGGCTTTGGCCTCTTGGGCGTGCACCGGCTGGTCAAGGCCCGCGGCGGTCAGATCGACGCCCATAACGTCGATGGCAATCGCGGCGCCGTCGTGCGCTTCACCCTTCCCGGCCACCTGCCCACTCTTGAATCCAACAATCCCCGCAGCCTCGCGACCGGCTAGTTCTCATAAGAACTTAGGGCCCTAGCGGCCCATCACATCCTCGGCTGTCGCCGCGACATCCACACCCAAGGCGTCCAGACCAGCCTCAATGTCGTAGGCAAGGTTTGGTGTAGCCAGGAGGTAGTCGGCTGTCGGCGTGCTGCGTTCGGCAAAAGCGGTTGCCCGGGCCTCGGCAAACTCTTCCGCCTCGAATGTGCCGCGTCCGATCCACAGGATCGCGACCAGTTCAGCCTGCTCATCCTCGTTCATGTCTTCGATAAAGGCGCGCAACTCGGGTTCAGCCCGCTCCATTTCGCGGGCCATCAAAGCCACCTGCTCTGCCTTGTTGACTGCAATTTCGACCATCGCCCTTCCTCCAGCCCCGACACGGGGCAGAGGAACGATCGCATGAGCGCGCGCGGGCGGCTTTGATCTGCGACAAATCGCTAGGTGTCCGCTTTAACCCCTTCGCGACGCCCGAATACGGCAACCGGCTGGCTCCGCCCGCGCAAGCACACCGGGTCCAGCGCAACCCAACCGTCGCGCGCGGGCGCCGCCGCATCTGTGGCATCCCTCTCGGCCGCCTCCAAGGCGCAGGCGGAGACGACGATCTCCATGCCGCAGTCCTTGGTCATCTGTTCCAGCCGCGCCGCCGTGTTCACCGTATCCCCGAGGGCGGTATACTCCAGACGGTCTTCGTCCCCGACGACACCAGAGAAGACCTCGCCCCAATGGAGGCCAATCCCAACATGCACAGCCGTGCGTCCCTCTATGATGCGTGTCTCGGACCATTGCTGCGTTTCTTCGGCCAGCAACAGACTGCACCGAAGGGCACGTGCCGCAGCCCGCTCCCCCTCAAAGAGCAGCATCGCCCCATCGCCAATGAACTTGTCGACCATCCCCCCCGTCTCGCGGGCGGCTTTCTGAACTCGCACCCGAAACGCCGTGATGAAGGCCCCCACCTCCGTCGGATCGCGGGTCTCGGCCCAAGCGGTAAATCCTCGAATATCGACGAAAAGCACCCCCATGTCCTGACGGGAGCCTTGCCGCAGATCCGCCAAGCCCTCAGCGCCCAAGCGCTCCGCCAGTCGGGCGGGCAAGTACCGTGTCATCGTCAAACGGTTCTCTGTTTCGATCAGCGCGCGGTGCAGGATACTGCGCAGCGCCATGGCAGCCGCCACCAGAACCACACCGCCCAGCGAGATCATCACAAGGCGCACCACATTGGCCGGTTCCTTGACCAAGAACTTGGCCCGCGCCATCGCCTGAACGGGGTCTTCCATTTCGACGTTGAACACCAGCCAGCCAAAGCCTGCGACCAGCAGGACAACGCAATAGGTCTGCAAGTAGGGATTGAACCGCAAAAGCGTGAAGGCCAGCACCGCAGGCACCAGCCACGTCGGCGGCAGCAGAAAGGTCAGCTCCCCCGGCAGCCCGGAGGACACAAGCCCCACCCATGTGTTCACGATGATGAACAGACAGTCGAGCGTGACCATCGGCCAGGTCATCCAGGCGCGAAACAGCCTCTTGCGCGCCAGCGCCAGACTCAAGACCCCGATCAGCAGGTAAGTCAGCAGCGACAGGATCACAAAACCGCCCTGGTGACGCAAAATGCCGGATTTCTCCGCCCCCTCGCCCACAACCACGAAGAACACGATCAACAAACCAAAGGAGACAAAGATCCGCAAAACGGAGACCATGATCTCCGCCCGCAACTCTGCTTGCCTCAGAAGCGCCGCGTCTGGCGCCAGTCTTTGTCGTTTCATTCGCCCGGCCTTTCCAACGCGACGACCCGTGCCACACTCTCCGGGCTCAACTCCTCAAAGTCGAAATTATCGAGCCGTTGGGCGCGGCGCCCGGCTTTATCGGCGCTGATCTTGATATCAGCGATATCTTTCTGCGCTTGGCTGAAGTGGCGATCAAGGTTGCCAACGCGGTCGCCCAGACGCTCCACATCCTTGTGCAACAGCCCCAGCTCCTGCCGGATCGCGCCCGCCTGCTCGCGCATCCGGGCATCTTTCAGGATCGCGCGCATGGTGTTGAGGGTCGCCATGCAGGTGGTGGGCGAGACGATCCAGACCTTGAGCGAAAACCCTTCGCGCACCACATCCGAGAAATTCGCGTGCAGCTCGGCATAGACCGCCTCAGACGGCAGGAACAGCAGAGCGCCATCGGCGGTCTCGCCCTCGAGAATATATTTCTCGGCGATATCGCGGATATGTTTGCGCAGCGCGCCCTTCAGCAGCCGCGCGGCTTGAGCACGTTGGTCCTGCGTCTCTGCCGCCCGCAAAGCCTCATAGGGTTCCAGCGGGAATTTGCTGTCGATCACAATGGGGCCCGGCGGGTTTGGCAGGTGGATCAGGCAGTCCGCCCGCTTGCCATTCGACAGGGTGTATTGAAAGGCATAGGCATCGGCAGGCAGCGCCTTAGAGACGATATCGTTAAGCTGGATCTCACCAAAGGCGCCGCGGGTCTGCTTGTTGGACAGGATATCCTGCAAGGACAGCACATCGCCCGAGAGTTTGGTGATATTGTCCTGCGCCTTGTCGATCACCGCCAGGCGTTCTTGCAGTTGCGTCAGCGAGGTGGCGGTGCGCTTGGCGTTGCCATGCAGGCTCTCAGCCATACGTTCCTGCATCTCCGCCATGGCGCGCGCCTGTTTCATCGCACTGTCCGCCAGTCGGTCGTTCATCCGCTGCTGCACATCGCCCAAGCGGGCCTCCATGGTCTGCAGAATTTGCAGCTGCGCCGTGGCCTGCGTGTCCGAGACGGTCTGCAGATTGCCCCGAAGCGCCTCTTGCCCGGCAGAGAGCTGTTGGGCCACTTGGGAGATCACGCTCATCTGATAGGTCAAAGGCTCCACCGCGCGCGCGGCCCGGGCCGAGGCGCGCATGGACTGCACGAGGAGGATCAGCACCAACAGCACCAGCCCGCCTCCTGCCACGAGCATCAGCGTCATGGTTTCCATATTGTCGAGCGCCTGCTCCATGCCCTCCATCAGGTGCGCCCAAACAGCCGTTCGATATCGGCCAGTTTGAGTTCCACATAGGTCGGGCGGCCATGGTTGCATTGGCCGGAATGGGGGGTCGCCTCCATCTCGCGCAAGAGCGCGTTCATCTCCTCGCCGCGCATCCGGCGGCCGGAGCGGATGGAGCCATGGCAGGCCACGCGCGACAGGATCGCCTCCAGCCGCGCCTGCACCAGCTGGCTGTCGCCCTGATCGGCCAGCTCATCCAGAATATCGCGGATCATCGCCTCGGCATTCACTTCGCCTAGGATCGCAGGGGTTTCACGCACGGCCACGGCATTTCCGCCGAAGGCTTCCACGCCGAGGCCAAATTTTGCCAGATCCTCCGCCACATCGAGCAAGCGCGCGCAATCGCCCTCGGAGAGTTCGACGATCTCGGGGATCAGCAGGCCCTGGGTGGCGACGCCATTTTCGGCCATCTGCTTTTTCAGCTTTTCATAGACCAGCCGTTCGTGGGCGGCATGTTGGTCGACAATGACCATACCGTCACGGGTCTGGGCGATGATGTAGTTTTCATGCACCTGCCCGCGAGCAGCGCCGAGGGGGAGGTCCTCGGTGGGGACGACGTGCTCCACCGGCGTGCTCGGCTCTTCGATCAGGCGGCCACTATAGGCGGTGTCGAGTTCCGCAAAGCCGGCCTCGCGCGGCAGCGGTGGCGGCGCATCAGCGGACATCGCGGGGGGCGACCAGGGGCCTTGCCCCGCGAAAGACGCGGAGCGCGCCCCGAGAGAGGGGCGGTCCATCTGATAGATCCGGGGCGCGCCGCTGGCGGTGGGGGGCTCGACCCGCATTGCCCCCAGCGTGGCCCCCGCCACGGTGGTTGAAGCGCGATGACCCGCCTCGGCCAGCGCATGGCGCAGAGCGGAGACGATCAGCCCGCGCGCAAGGCCGGGATCGCGAAAGCGCACCTCGGATTTGGCCGGGTGCACGTTCACATCGACCAAGGTCGGGTCGCAGTCGATGAACAGCGCCGCTGCCGGATGCCGGTCGCGGCTGAGGAAGTCCATATAGGCGGCGCGCAGTGCGCCGGTCAGCATCTTGTCCTTTACCGGCCTTGTGTTCACAAACAGGAACTGCGTCACCGCCGCACCACGGGAATAGGTCGGCAGCGCCGCGTAGCCATAGAGGCGAATGCCCTCGCGCGTTGCGTCGATCTGCAGCGCGTTTTCGGCAAATTCCCGCCCGATCACATGCGAGAGCCGCCCGTGCAGCGCGTCAAACAGATCCCCGCTCATCGGGTCGGCGCGGAAAGTCACCCGCCCCTCTCCGCCGCCAGAGGTATCGCGCAGGGTAAAGCCCACCGCGGGCTCTGCCATGGCGAGGCGCTTTACCGTATCTGCAATCGCCTGTGCCTCGGCCCGATCCGAGCGCATGAATTTGAGCCGCGCCGGGGTGGCGAAGAACAGATCGCGCAGCTCGACAATGGTGCCTTGACGCAGGGCGGCAGGCTTCACCGGCTCCATCTTGCCGCCAGAGACGCGGATCTGCGCGGCCTCGTGCCCTTCGGCGCGGCTGGTGATGGTTAGCCGCCCCACGGCGCCGAGCGAAGGCAGCGCCTCGCCCCGGAAGCCAAAGGTGTGGATGTTCAACAGATCCGAGCCGTCAATCTTGGAGGTCGCATGGCGCGATAGGGCCAAAGGCAGATCCTCGGGCGTCATGCCGCAGCCATTGTCGGTGACCCGGATCAGCGTCTTGCCACCATCGGCGATCTCCACCGTGATGCGGGTGGCACCGGCGTCGATGGCGTTTTCCACCAGCTCCTTCACGGCGGAGGCCGGGCGTTCGACCACCTCCCCCGCAGCGATGCGGTTGATGGCACTGTCGTCGAGCTGTCGGATCACAGGGCGCACGGTCTGCGGGACCTGATCGACAGCGGCTTCGCTGATCTGGGGGTCGGGGATAGACATAACGCAAGATTTAGCATGTGGCGGTGCGATTCTGCCACATGGAATACGCCTTGGACCCCCGCAGTTCAACGGCGGGATCCAAGGCGAAACCCGCTCGGCGGTCAGACGCCGGAAGGGGCACCGGCCCGGGCGCGGCAGGGTCCAAACAGCGCGGCTAATGCGAGGATCAGGCCGGAGACGGTGGCGATCATGCCAGCCGCGCTGACCGCGTCGGCCATGCCGATCCAGAGGGGGCCATAGCCGGCCAGCACATAGCCGATCACAGCCGAAAGCACCGCAAATAGGACGCTCCAGCCGATCTGCACCTCCAGCCGGTTGGTCATCATCCGGGCGGCGGCGGGCGGGCAGATGAACATAGCGATCACGATGATCGAGCCCACCGCGTCAAAGGCCGCAACCGCCGCAATCGCCGCCATCAGGACCAGCGCAAGACCGAGGAGGTCGGTGCGCAGGCCCATGGTGCGGGCAAAACCTTCGTCAAAGGTTGCAATCTTCAAGGGGCGCCAGAACAGCGCGATGAAGCCCGCCACCACCAGCAGGGTCGCGGCCATCCGGGGCAGCTCCACCGGCAGATAGGCCAGCGCCGAGGGGTCAATCAGCGATCCCCAGCCGGTGCCATCCAGCCAGATCAGGCTCTCCAGATTGCCATAAAGCGCATGCTCCACATCGAGGTGGACGGAAGAGGTATCGCTTTGTTCCAAGAGCAGAACACCGCCAGCAAAAAGCGTGGTGAAGACGACGCCCATCGCCGCTCCCGGCTCGATCCGGCCCAGACGACGGATGCCCTCGATCATCACCACGGCGACCACGGCAGCCCCCGCCGCGCCCAGCATCATCGGCCAAGTGGTGACCGCGCCGGTCAAGAGAAAGGCGACTACAATCCCCGGCAGCGCCACATGGCTGATCGCATCGCCAATCAGCGCCTGTTTGCGCAGCAAGAGGAAATTGCCCGGCAAGGCGCAGGCCACGGCGGCAAAGATACCGATCAGCAGCGGCGTCAAAGACAGGGTGACAAATTCGCTGCCCATCAAAAGGCCTCCTTCGGGGTGCCGATTTTGCGATCGATCTCGGCGATCTGGTCGGGGGTCAGCACGGTCTCAATCTCGCGCAGCCCGTCATAAAGCGCGGCGGCGGCCTCTTGCGCTTGGTCGCGGCGCAGGATGTCCCAACGGCGCTCGTCTCGCAGGGCCTTAGCGGCGCGGGCGCGCCCCGTGGTGGTGGCGACCCCATCGGCGCGGGCGAGACCCGCACGGGCCAAAAGGCGCAGGGTGAGCGGCTCGTAAATGGTTTGCTCCTGCGCCAAGGCGAGCAGGCCCTGCCGGATATGCACCCGCCGCTGGAAGCGTTGATGGCGCAACACGGCCGCCAGAACGCCTCGGCTCGGGGCCACCAGCAGCGACAGAGCAAAGAGCGCAAAGCTCATCAACACGATGATCGGCCCAGTGGGCAGGTTCGGCGCAGAGGCCGACAGCGCCGCGCCGACATAAGCGGCCACCGCGCCAAGCACGCCTGCAAGGGCAACCACATGCTCGGCCCGCTCGGTCCAGAACCGCGCGGTGACGGCGGGGATGATCAGCAGGGCGACGATCAGGATGAGGCCCACCACCTTGAGGCCAACCACCGTCACCGCCATCACAAGCCCCATCATCAGCATGTCGATCTTGCCCACCGGCAGGCCGCGCGCGGCGGCATATTCTGGGTCAAAGGCCACCATGGTCATCGGACGTCGCGCCAAAAGGATCACCAACAGAACCGCCGCACCGCCGCCCGCGATCACCATGGCATCCGACATCAGCATCCCGGCGGTGGAGCCCAAGAGGAACCCCTCCAGCCCCGCTTGCCGCCCAACGCCCAGCGTCTGGATCACGGTCAACAGCACGATGCCAAAGCCGAAAAACACCGACAGCACCGCGCCAATCGCCGCATCCTCGGCCAGCCGCGTGTTGCGGGTCAGCCAGTTCATGCACCACAGCCCGATACCGGCCGAGACCGCCGAGCCGATCAACAGCCCCGCCAGATTGCGTCCCTCGCCGCCCAAGGCGACCATCACCAGAAAGGCCACGCAGACCCCCGGCAGGGTGGCATGGCTCACCGCGTCAGACACCAGCGCCCGTTTGCGCAGGAACAGAAAGGTGCCGGTGATCCCCGAGGCCGCGCCGAGGAGCGCCGCCCCCACCGCAACCAGCGAGGCGTTATAGCCCAGCTGCAAAAACAAAGCGTCAAACAGCATGGCTCAGGCCGGCCTTGCGATCTGGTCGATCTGCGCGGTGGCGAGACGCCCGCCATAGGCCGCTTGCAGGGTTTCGGGCGTGAAGGCCTCGGCCACCGACCCTTCGGCGATCTTGCGGGTGTTGATCAGGAACACATTGTCGAAATAGTCGCGCACGGTGGCGAGGTCATGATGCACCACAACCACGGTTTTACCCTCGGCCCGCAGGCCCTTCAGCACGCCGATGATGGCCTTTTCGGTGGCCGCATCCACCCCGGCAAAGGGCTCGTCCAGAAGGTACAGATCCGCCCCCTGCGCCAAGGCTCGCGCCAGAAAGACCCGCTGTTGTTGCCCACCAGAAAGCTGACCGATCTGACGCTCCGCAAACTCCCCCATGCCGACGCGATTGAGGCAGTCCCGCGCGATCTGGCGATGAGTGCCCCGGATGCGCCCCAACAGGCCCAGCTGACGGTAAAGCCCCATCATCACCACGTCGATCACCCGCGTCGGGAAGTCCCAATCGACCGAGGCGCGCTGCGGCACATAGGCGATGCGGGCGCGCTGATGATCCAGCGGCCGGCCAAAGACCTGCACCCGGCCAGACACCGGCGGCACGATCCCCAGCGCGGCCTTCAGCATGGTCGATTTCCCGGCCCCATTCGGGCCGATAATCGCGGTCATCTGCCCCGGCTCCACGGTCATATCGACCGAAAACACCGCCGGTTTCTCTCCGTAGCTGACGGTGAGGCCGCGAATGGCGAGCGGGCTGGTCTCGAGCGCGGCGTCACGCGGGCTCTGGCCGTTCTGGCTGGCGAGCGAAAGTTGCATGATCAGATCCCTGCCGAAAGTTTGCCGTCCATGCCACCTTCGGGCACATCGGCGCCCAAGGCACCTGCGATGACGGTGAAGTTATGGTCGAGCATGCCGATATAGGTCGCCTCATAGGTTCCTGCCGCGCCCATCGCGTCGGAGAACAGCTCGCCGCCGATGACCACCTGATGCCCCTTGGCCGCCGCCCCTTCGATCAGGGCGCGCATATTGCGGTCCGCCACCGAGGTTTCGACAAAGACCGCGCCGATCTTTCGGTCGACCAGCACATCCACCAGCGCGCCAATGCGGTTCAGGCCCGCTTCGGACTGGGTGGAGATGCCTTGGATGCCCAGAACCTCAAAGCCATAGTCGCGGCCAAAATAGCCAAAGGCGTCATGGGCTGTGACCAGCACCCGGTTGCCCTCTGGCACACCTGCCACGATCCGGCGCCCATAGGCGGAGAGGCGGTCAATCTCGCCCAAGTGGCGCTCCAGATTGCTGGCGAAGAGCTCCGAGGCGGCAGGCCGCGCCGCGGTCAGCGCGCGCGCCACTTCGCGTACCACATGTTTCCACATCTCCGGGCTCATCCAGACGTGCGGATCGTATTTGTCGGCATAGTCGTCGTGGTGGCGCAACAGGTCCTTGGGCGTGGCATCCGCCACCGCGACCACATCGCGCTTGCGGGCCAAGGCGTGGAAGAAATCCTCCATCTGCGCCTCAAGGTAGAGCCCATGCCAGAGCACTAGATCGGCGCGGGTCATCGCGGCAATATCGCTGCGGGTCTGGCGATAGGAATGCGGGTCGACCCCCGGCCCCATCAGGGCCTGCACCGTAACCTCCTCCCCGCCGATCTGACGGGCAGCGTCAGCGATCATCCCGGTGGTCGCCACCACGGACAAAGGCCCATCCGAAGCCCGCGCAGGCAGTGCCGCAAAGGCGGTCATGGCCCCGAGCCCCAAAAGAATCGTCCGACGGTTCTGCATAAACGTGCTCCTTGCTCGCGAAATTCTCGCGTCACTTTAGAGGAATATGAGAACGATTCTCATTTCCGTCAATGAAAATGAGAACCATTCTCAAAAACTTGTGATTTTTGTCCTTTTGGTCAAAAATTATCGTGTAAAAGCCGTGCAGAACCTTGCAATGAAGGGGGGCGACGTGCGATTTTGCCGACAAATCTTTCGAGGACTCCCAGACATGGACAGCCAAATCGCAGAAGACGGCGCGCAGCCGCCGGTCAAATCCGCGGCCAAAGCCTCTGCCGGTCACGCCACTCCGGCTGCGGACACCGCGCACGCCCTGCCCCGCAACCCCGGCATCGCGCTCGATCTCGACTGGGCCTTGGGGGTGGAGGCGAATACCTCCGCCATTGAGCGCCGCTGCGCCAGCCTACCCGGCCGCCGCTCGGTCAAGAAGGACTATCAGGCAGCTTGGCTGCTGAAGGCGATCAGCCTGATCGACCTCACCACCCTTGCGGGCGATGACACCGAGGCCCGCGTGCGCCGACTCTGTGCCAAAGCGCGCCAGCCGGTGCGGCAGGAGATTTTGTCGGCGCTCGGTTTTGACAGCCTCACCACCGGGGCGGTCTGCGTCTATCACGACATGATCCCCGCCGCCGTGCGCGCGCTGGAGGGCACCGATATTCCGGTCGCCGCAGTCTCCACCGGCTTCCCGGCGGGCCTGTCGCCCTTTCACCTGCGGGTGGAGGAAATCCGCGAGAGCGTGCGGGCCGGCGCCAAGGAAATCGACATCGTGATCTCCCGCCGCCATGTGCTCTCGGGCAATTGGCAGGCGCTGTATGACGAGATGAAAGCCTTCCGCGCCGCTTGCGGTGACGCGCATGTCAAGGCGATCCTGGCCACGGGTGAGCTTGGCACCCTGCGCAATGTCGCCCGCGCCTCGATGATCTGCATGATGGCGGGGGCGGATTTCATCAAGACCTCCACCGGCAAGGAAGGGGTGAACGCCACCCTGCCGGTCTCGCTGGTGATGATCCGCGCCATTCGCGATTATTACGAGCGCACCGGCTTTCACGTGGGCTACAAACCGGCCGGCGGCATCTCCAAGGCGAAGGACGCGCTGGTCTATCTCAGCCTCCTGAAAGAGGAGCTGGGCAACCGCTGGCTGCAACCGGACCTGTTCCGTTTTGGCGCCTCCAGCCTCTTGGGCGATATCGAACGCCAGCTCGAACACCATGTGACCGGCGCCTATTCCGCTGGCTACCGCCACCCGATGGCCTGAGGACAACAGAGATGACCATTAAAGAGATCTTCGACACCATGGACTATGGCCCCGCCCCCGAAAGCGCTGCTGAGGCTCTGGCATGGCTAGTCGATCAGGGCAGCCAGTTCGGCCATTTCATCAATGGCACCTTCACCGCCCCCGGCAGCCTGTTCGAGAGCAAGAACCCCGCCACTGGCGAAGTTCTGGCCGAGCTGACCCAAGCGACGCAAAAGGACGTGGACGCCGCCGTCAAAGCCGCCCGCGCCGCGCAAGCGGGTTGGGCCGCGATGGGTGGCTCTGGCCGGGCCACCTATCTTTATGCGATCGCGCGCCTGTTGCAAAAACACAGCCGCCTCTTTGCCGTGCTCGAAACGCTCGACAACGGCAAGCCGATCCGCGAGAGCCGCGACATCGATATCCCCTTGGTGCAGCGTCATTTCTACCATCACGCTGGCCATGCCCAACTGATGGAAGAGGAACTGCCGGGGCGTGAGGCGCTGGGGGTCTGTGGGCAGATCATCCCGTGGAACTTCCCCCTCCTGATGCTGGCGTGGAAAGTCGCGCCGGCACTGGCCATGGGCAATACCGTGGTGCTGAAACCGGCCGAATATACCTCGCTGACCGCGCTGTTGTTTGCCGATATCTGCCGTCAGGCGGGCCTGCCCAAAGGGGTCGTCAATATCGTCACCGGCGACGGTGCCGTGGGAGAAATGATCGTCAAGGCGGAGGTGGACAAGATCGCCTTTACCGGCTCCACCTCGGTGGGTCGCAAGATCCGCGAGGCCACCGCAGGCTCCGGCAAGGCGCTGACCTTGGAGCTCGGCGGTAAGAGCCCCTATATCGTCTTTGACGACGCCGACCTCGACAGCGCGATTGAGGGGCTGGTGGATGCGATCTGGTTCAACCAGGGTCAGGTCTGCTGCGCCGGCTCGCGTCTTTTGGTGCAGGAAGGCGTCTCGGAGCGCTTCCACGCCAAGCTGCGCGCACGGATGCAGACCCTGCGGCTGGGCGATCCCTTGGACAAAAGCATCGACGTTGGTGCCGTGGTGGACCCGGTGCAGCACGCCGAAATCAGCCGCATGGTGGCCTCGGCGCAGAATTGCACCGTGCATCAGACCACTGTGAACATGCCCGCCAAGGGCTGTTTCTTCCCGCCGACCCTGATCGAGGGCCTGTCGCCCGCCGATCCCTTGATGCAGGAAGAAATCTTTGGCCCCGTGCTGGTCACCACCACCTTCCGCACGCCGGCCGAGGCGGTAGAGCTGGCGAACAACACCCGCTACGGGCTTGCCGCGACGCTCTGGACCGAGAATGTGAACCTCGCACTGGATATCGCGCCGAAGCTGGTCGCGGGCGTGGTCTGGGTCAATGGCACCAATATGTTCGACGCCGCCGCGCCCTTTGGTGGCGTGCGCGAGAGCGGTTTTGGCCGCGAGGGCGGCGTAGAGGGTCTGCTGGCTTATACCAAGCCCAAGGGCGAGACCGCACCGCTGGCCCCCGTTCTTGCCTATGAAGCCAGCGACAAGGGCGCGGTGCCCGCAGGCATCGACCGCACCGCCAAGATGTTCATCGGTGGCAAGCAGGCGCGCCCGGACAGTGGCTATTCCAAAGCCGTGTATGGCCCCAAAGGCGACCTTTTGGGCCATGTCGGGGTGGGCAGCCGCAAGGATGTGCGCAACGCGGTCGAGGCCGCCAATGCGGCCAAGGGCTGGGGCAAGACCACCGGCCATCTGCGCGCGCAGATCCTCTATTATCTGGCCGAGAACCTCGCCGCCCGCGCCAGAGAATTCGCCGCGCGTCTCGATGCCATGACCGGGCAAGGCACTGGTGCGAGCGAGGTCGAAGCCTCGCTGCAGCGCCTGTTCTCTGCCGCCGCATGGGCCGACAAATACGATGGTCTGGCGCATGGCGTGCCGATCCGCGGCGTCGCTTTGGGCATGAAGGAGCCGGTGGGCACCATCGGCATTCTCTGCGCCGATGAGGCACCGCTTTTGGGTCCGATCTCGGCGCTGGCGCCGGCGATTGCCATGGGCAACCGGGTGGTGCTGGCCGCCTCTGAGGCCTTCCCCTTGGCGGCGACCGACCTCTATCAGGTGCTCGAGACCTCTGACGTGCCCGCAGGTGTGGTGAACATCCTCACCGGCGCCCATAAGGACCTCGGCGACACCATGGCCAAGCACCTTGATATCGACGCGGTCTGGAGCTTCTCCTCCTCTGACCTGTCGAAATCCATCGAGGCCGCCTCGGCCGGCAATCTGAAGCGCACTTGGGTCAACTATGGCCGCGCCTTTGACTGGTCGCGCGATCAATCCAAACGCTTCCTTCAGGCCGCCACCGAAGTGAAAACGGTCTGGATCCCCTACGGCGAGTGATAATCGGTCCCCGAAAGACTTAAGAACCACCGCTAAAGCAACGGCGCGGCCCCCGAAGGGACCGCGCCGTTTTGTTTTATTCTGTGAGGGTCGCTAGGGGCTTAGTCTGTCGACTTCAGCCCTTCCGGCTCGCCCACGACAACAAACCGCAGGCCTTCGGGATCCAGAAGCTCCTTCGCCACCCGGTTCACGTCTTCCAGCGTCACCGCTTCGATCTTGTCGTTTCGCGTCACAACATAGTCGCGCGACAGGCCATCCATCTGCATCCCCACGAGGATCGAGGCAATCGGGCCGTTGCCATTGAATCGCAACGGATAGGCCCCGGTCAGATAGGTCTTTGCGTCTTGCAGCTCTTCTGGCGTCACGCCCTCTTCTGCGGTCTTTTGCCATTGGTCGCGCACCACGCCGACGGCCTCTGCCATCTTCTCGTTCGCGGAAGCAAGCGAGCCCATATAGGTCGCCGCCAGATCGCGCGGCACGAGATAGCTGTAAACACCATAGGTGAGGCCGCGTTTGGTCCGCACCTCCTGCATCAGGCGGGTCTCAAACGAGCCGCCGCCGAGGATCTGGTTCAGCACATAAGCTGCGAAAAAGTCAGGATCGTCGCGGTCCATCCCCTCTTGGCCGAACAAAGCCACCGATTGCGGCGTGGCAAAGGGCACAACAGTCGTTCCGCCCGTCAGCTTCACCTCGGCTGGCCCCGGCAAGGGCGCGCCGGTTTCAGGCAGATCGCCGAGCAGCTCATCCAGCATCGCGCCCAGTTCTTCGGGCGTGATGTCGCCCACCGCGCTGACGAACAGACGGTCCTTGGCAAAAACAGCCTCATGCGCGGCGAACATGTCCTGACGGGTCAAGGCCGAGACACTCTCGACTGTGCCTTTGCCATTGGTGCCATAGGGATGATCCCCGAAGGCCAGTTTGGCAAAAGCCTCACCAGCGATCGCGTTGGGATCGGTCTGATCCGACTTCAGCCCCACCAGCACCTGGGCCCGCACCCGGTCCAGCGCGTCCTGGTCAAAGCGCGGTTCCTGGATGGTCTGGCGCAGCAGCTCCACCGCCTCGTCCCGGTTCTCGCTCAGGAAGCGGGCAGAGATCGACATGGTGTCCTTATCTGCATCGTAAGAGAAGCTGGCGGCCAACGCCTCCACCGCGCGGGCATATTCCTGCGCGCGCAACTCGCCGGAGCCTTCCTCCAGCAAACCGCCCATCAGGAAGATCGCGCCCCGCTTTCCCGACGCATCCAGAGATGTGCCGCCGCGAAAGCGCAGTTCCAGCGCGGAAAAGGGGATCGAGTGATCTTCGACCAGCCACGCCTTGATGCCGCCCGGAGAGGTTACTTCTTCGATGTCGATCTCGGCGCGGGCCATTTGCGCAGCACAGAGCAGCGCAACGGCCAAAGTCAGAGCCGCCAAGGCGCGCATCATATAGGGGCGCGGGTCCAGAGCACGGGTCCGGGATGCGGTACGGGTCATTGGGCCACCTCCTCTGTGCGCTTCGTCAGATATCCCGTCACAGAGCTCTCCGGCCGGATCACTTCGCGTGCGACGGCGATGATTTCATCTTCGGTGATGGATTGCAGCACGCGCGGCCAATCCTGCACATCTTCAACCGTCAGCCCCGATGTCAGGGCCCGGCCATAGCGGTTGGCGATCTGATCCACATCATCACGGGCGTAGATTTCAGAGGCGCGCAGCTGCAACTTGATCCGGTCAAGCTGTTGGCTGTCGACTCCCTTGGTAAGAAACTCCTGCACGGTGCGATCGAGCGCGGCTTCCGCCTCCTCAAGGGTCACGCCCTCTGCCGGGACGATCACGAAATCCAGCGTTGTGTCATCCAGCGACACGCCAGAGTAAAAGGCTCCCGTGTAGACCGCGACCTGCTGTTCAAACTGCAGCGCATTGGCGAGGTAAGAGGTACTGCCACCGCCCAGCAATTCCGACAGCAGATAGAGCGCTGCGGCTTTTTCCTGACTGTCGTGATCCCGTTCAGGCGCGAGATAGGAGCGCTGCACATACTCTTGCGAAACGCGCGGATCCGCATAGGTCAGGCGGCGGGCGGCGACTTGGGGGGGCTCTTCGGTGCGCAGACGCTCCGGCAGGTCCGGATTGGCCGGGATCACGCCGTAATAGGTGTCCGCCAGCGCTTTCACCTCTTCGGGCTGCACATCCCCGGACACCACGAGGATCGCGTTGTTGGGCGAATAATAGGTGCCGTAATAGGACATCGCATCCTCAAGCGAGAGCGTTTCCATCTCGTGGCGCCACCCGATCACCGGCTGGCCGTAGCGGTGGTTGAGGTATTGCGAGGCACGCATCTGTTCGCGGAACAGGGCGCCGGGGTCATTGTCGGTGCGCTGATTGCGCTCTTCCAGAATGACTTCCCGCTCGGTGACGATATCGGTCTCGGTCAGACGCAGGTTGCGCATCCGGTCCGACTCCATTTTCATCATCAACTCCAGCCGGTCAGAGGCCACGCGCTGAAAATAGGCGGTATAATCATAGCTGGTGAACGCATTGTCACGACCGCCGTTGCGCGACACGGTGGCAGAGAGCTCGCCGGCTTCCATCGTGTCGGTGCCTTTGAACAGGAGGTGTTCGAGAAAATGCGCGACACCGCTTTGGCCCACAGGCTCGTCTGCGGAGCCTGCCCTGTACCAGACCATATGCTGCACGACCGGAGCGCGATGATCCTCGACCACGACGACCATCATGCCATTGTCCAGCGTGAAGGTGGTGACCATTTCCGTGCCTGCGGGCGTGGCGCTTTGTGACGCGTCAGGCGCAGGGGGCGCGGTCTCTTGTGCGCGAAGGCCAACAAGAGCCGGAATCGAAACCAGTGCCGTGGTCAGAACAAGGGCACGAAACGCCCCCCGCCAAAGGCTGGGAGCCGTCGCCGCAAGTGTCATATGTCATATCCTCCAGATCGGTCACCCGAGGGCACGCGCAGACGGCGCACCCTCCGGGGCAGAGTCGTTCTGTCTGCTGAAGATCAAGTTACGACGCTGCCCGGTCACCACAAGGTGCAGTGTCGAAAAAGTGAAGCTTATCTGTCTTCAGGCGGGGCTGAGGGGGTCGGGATGCCCGCCCGACGATAAGCTGCCGCGACGGCATAGGGATCCAGCGCGTCACGCTCGTAGGTTTCGGCATAGCGGTCCACGGGGAACAGCTTGATATTGGCAAGGATGCCAGCGCGTTTGCGGCGTTTTTCATCTTCGGCAGTCAGGGTCGCGCGAATGTCGCCCTCGACGCCATAGCGGCTTGCTGCAGTGACCAATGCGCCCTCGGTCGCGGGGATACCGTCAGAGACACGTCCCCCCAGTGCCACGATCGCTTCGGACTGCGGGTTGCGATCCGTGCGATTGGCGCCGCCCGGCGTGGGCGTCGGCAGCTCGGCGTAATTGGCAGGCGCTTCCAACGGCTTGTTCGGCAGCACCAGAAACTCATCCGGACCTTGGCGACGTGCATCCAGATTATGCAGCGGCTTGTCGCCACAAGCCGTCAGCAACAGAGCAGAGCCCAGAAGTATCGGTGCGATCGCAAAACGCATGGGTCGCGGTCCTCTTAGTCGGTTTCGACCACCTCTAACGCAATTCGCGAGGCAGGTCACGCCAGCTTTTTCGCGCGGCCTTCAAACAGGATCAACCCCGCTGCACCGCCGAAGATAAAGATATCCGCCACGTTGAAAACATAAGGGTTGCGGAACCCGCAGCAGGCCATGTTCAGGAAATCGAGCACATAACCGTAGAGCACGCGATCCACCACATTGCCCAGCGCCCCGCCGATCACGAGACCAGCGCTGATCTGCATCAGCAGACTGTGCGAATGGCTGCGGCGCACCCAGAGGAACACCGCAACGGAAATCACCAGCGAGATGGCAATCAGGATCCAGCGGCTGCCCTCCCCATCGCCGTCAAAGAGACCAAAGTTGATCCCCCGGTTCTCGCCATAGCGAAAGGTCAGGAGCGGCGGCAGCACGTCCAGATGCAGGCGGTTCACCAGATCAAGGCCAAAGACGACCCCGATCTTGCTCACCTGATCCAGCACCAGCGCCAAAAGGGCGGCTATCCAAAGCGCGAGTTGGCGCATCCTATCCTGACCTTCCTTTGTCGCTCAGCGGTCTGCTTAGTGGCGGAAGTGGCGCATGCCGGTAAAGACCATGGCAAGGCCCGCGTCATTCGCCGCCTTGATGACCTCATCATCGCGCATAGAGCCACCGGGCTGAATGACGCAGGTCGCGCCATTGGCTGCGGCCTCCAACAGACCGTCCGCAAAGGGGAAGAAGGCATCCGAGGCCACGGCAGAACCTTTGGCGAGGCTCTCGGGCAGCTCCAGCGCATCCGCCATGCGCTGCGCCTTGACGCCTGCGATGGTTGCGGAGTCGAGACGGCTCATCTGGCCGGCACCCACGCCCACGGTCTGACCCGCTTTGACATAGACAATCGCGTTGGATTTCACGTGTTTGGCGACTTTCCAGGCAAACAGCAGATCGGCCATTTGCTCTTCGGTCGGCGCCTTTTCGGTCACCACTTTGAGGTCATCCATCGCGCGGTGGCCGACGTCCTTGTCCTGCACCAGCATCCCCCCGGAGACCTGACGGGTGGTCAGGCTCTGATCTTTCGGGTTCGGCAGACCTTCGGTCACCAGAAGACGCAGGTTCTTCTTGGCAGCAAAGATCGCCTTGGCCTCGTCAGAAGCGCCCGGCGCGATAACCACTTCGGTAAAGATCTGGGTGATCGCCTCGGCGGTTTCCGCATCAAGCGGCATATTCAGCGCCACGATGCCCCCAAAGGCCGAGGTACGGTCGCAGTCAAACGCCTTGTTATAGGCCTCAAGCAGGGTCGCGCCGCGCGCCACACCACAAGGGTTGGCGTGTTTGATGATTGCAACCGCTGGGCCATCCTCGGGAGCAAACTCGCTCACCAGCTCAAAGGCCGCATCGGTGTCGTTGATGTTGTTGTAGGAGAGTTCCTTGCCCTGCAGCTGCTGGGCGGTCGCGACGCCCACACGCTCGGTGCCGTCGGTGTAGAAGGCGGCTTCCTGGTGCGGGTTCTCGCCATAGCGCAGGGTCTGGGCGATCTGACCGGCAAAGGCGCGGCGGCGCGGCGCCTCAAGGCCAATCGCGCCTGCCATCCAGTTCGACACAGCCGCGTCATAGGCGGCGGTGCGGGCATAGGCGTTCTGCGCCAGCCACTGACGGAAGGCGAAAGAGGTTTGACCGTCGTTCTGGTTCAGCTCTTCCAGCAGCACGCCGTAATCTTCGACATCCACCACCACGTTGACAAACGAATGGTTCTTGGCCGCCGCACGGATCATCGCCGGGCCGCCAATGTCGATGTTCTCGATCATTTCCTCATAATCCGCGCCGCGCTTCAGCGCCGCCTCGAACGGGTAGAGGTTGACGACCAAGAGGTCGATCTCGCCGATGCCATGTTCGGTCATCGCCGCCACATGCGCATCATTGTCGCGCAGCGCCAGAAGGCCGCCGTGCACCATCGGGTGCAGGGTTTTGACGCGACCATCCATCATCTCCGGAAAGCCGGTGATCTCAGACACGTCCTTCACCGCAAGCCCGGCATCGCGCAGCGCCTTGGCGGTACCGCCGGTGGACAGGAGTTCGACCCCGCGCTCAGCAAGGGACTTGCCCAGATCGATCAGGCCGGTCTTGTCAGAGACGGACAGAAGGGCGCGGCGGACGGGGTGGAGGTCGGTCATCGGGTCAGAATCCTTGTTCAGGTTCACTCTTCGTACGCCATGGGTTCGTCGCGGGCCAAATCGCGCACGGCCACGGCCGTTTCCTGCGCCTTGCTGAGGGTCCAGCGGATCTGGGTCGCGTATTGAATGGCCCGGCCCGACAGGACGATTTGCAGCGATTGACGCGGCTTCAAGCGGGTCTTTTCCAGGTAGACGCTGGTTTCCAGCTTCAGTTCACACTGTCCGTCATGACGGAAAACCCAGATCTCCCCGCTCTTGAGCGCCATGGATACTGCTGCGCCCCCTAAGTCAAGGGCTGCATCCACATCCGGGTGCAAATGGAACCTTAAATCATAGGCAATGCCCTTGAGGCCACTGGCATCCACCGCTTTATTGAACCGCCGCTTGGCCGGATCATCAAGCGCGAGGAGCATATCCTCGCCCGAGACCATGCGCCCGTCAAAGGACAGCTCGAGCGAGCGCGCGACAGTCAGGCCGAAATGCTTGGCATAGCCGTCATGAGCGCCTTGGAACTTATAGCCCTCATCCTCATCGTGCCGTTCGATCTGCACATCGGTGGGCGGTTCGATCAAGAACTCCTGCCCGGTGGCTTTTTGCGGCGGCGCAAGGCGCGCGCTGGAATGCCCCTCGACACAGAGCACCGAATGCGAAGGCGTTGCACGCCCCGCACGGCGCCATTCCACGCCGAAGTTCTCCCCCGCACCGCAATTCACAATCAAAGGGCGCCGCCCCGATGTCAGCTCAAAGGCAAGCGTCGAGGCATGGGCGTTGTAAGAGGCTTTGCCCGCTGGGGGGAGGGCCGCATCGACAATCACCGAGGTCCGCCGCGCCGAGAGCCGGGCAAACCCCATGGCCAGCCCGTCAAAGGCACGCGCAGGCACATGAGACGCCGCCAACGCATGATCCAGCCAGCCTTCCTGCCCACGTCCGCCGCCATGGAACCGGGCCAAGCCACCATCACTATGGCGCAACGCCCGCAGGGTTGGTGCAATCCGATCCAATGCGGCATGATGCTCGCGCGGAACCGACCGCCCCGCTTCATGCAGGGCCGCTGCGGCCCAGGTGAGCAGGGTAAACACGTCGAGCAGCTCTTCGGGGTTTCGTGTCGGCAACCCGCCATCTGCATTGATCTGTGTCGCGCAATCCTGCGCCAGCGCCTTGACCGCAGGGTCCGCAAGCTCCTCGCAGCCTTTCAAGGCAAGGCCAGCGTAAATCAGCCCGGTCAGCGCCTCAAAGCGCGGCAAACCCGGAGAGGCCCCCTTCCAACGCTGCGACAGAAACCAGGTCTGCTGGGAGAGAGAGCGGTAAAAGGCATCAGACGTCGGCTTGTCCTGACCACTCAGCAAAAACAGCGCGTGGTTGGTCCATCGAATCACACGCCGACCGGTCAGATCGGGGGACCAGCCCGGCCCCGCGCCGTTGCCATAGGCGTCAATCCAGCCCCAGACCCAATGCTGCGCTTTCTTGCGCGCCTTGATGTCGCCTACGGCGGCCAGATCATCGAGCCAGGTGCAGCCCTGCCGCTCGGCCTCAAAAGCGAAGTCAGGCGCTTCGACATCCCACAGGCCGGTGGTGGCGCTTTCGACCAGATAGCCGGCCAGCAAGAGGTTGCCCGCCACCAGCTGCCGCCCGCGTGCAAAACTGCCAATGGTGCGCGGCTCCGGCTGCGAGACGAATCCCGTCGCGGCCGGCTGCTTGCGCGCCTTCCAAGCAGTATAGCGGTTCAGCAGTCGCGTGCCGCGGCTGGCCATTCGATCGTATCTGGACATGCTCTCTTGCCTCACACGCCTTTGGCGTTTTGGCCAGAGGATAACGCGGTTGCGTCGGGGTGTCATGCGCTCTGTGGCGCGGAAGGGACGCAAGGGTTGTGGATGGTGCCTGCTTGGCGGGCGGAATACGCTGCAACCAGTGTATAAAAAGAAGCCGGAGCGTCCCGCCCGTCGCCAGATCCGGCCTAGGCCAGATCCGCTCCCGTTGGGCGTGGCGCTTCGCGCGGCCCCACGGGGACGCGCGAAGCGGGACCCATGACCCTCCCTCGGAGGGCCATGGGCCGGGCCCAACCCCGCCAAGGGGGCTTGTCCAAAGGACAAGGCACCTGCGGGGGCGGGAGCCTCCCCTTGCTGTAAATTCCGACTTCAGCGGAACTAGGTCTCGGACTTGATCAATTCCGCCATATAGAACCCGTCCATACCGCCAATCTCAGGCCAATAATCAGGACGCAGCCGCAAACCGCCTTCTTCGGTGATCCACGCGGGGTCCACTCCGGGCAGGTTCTTCAGCCCGTCGCCGATCGCGGCATCCGGGAACATGTCCAGCGCATCCTCAATCTGGCACTCGCCCTCATCTGGCAAGAGCGAGCAGGTGCAATAGACCAACCGCCCACCGGGCCGCACCAGCGTCCACGCATGCGCCAGCATCTGCGCCTGCAATTCAATCAGCTCACCAAAGCCCGCACCATCCTTGGCGTGTGGCAGATCCGGGTGCCGCCGAATGGTTCCGGTCGCAGAACAAGGCGCATCCAAGAGGACGGCATCATACTGCCCCTCTTGCGCCATCACATCGCCCACCACAACCTGAGCCGTCAGCCCTGTGCGCGCAAGGTTCTCCTGCAGGCGCGCCAAACGCCCTTCAGAAATATCCACCGATGTCACCTCTGCGCCCGCGGCAGCCATCTGCAGCGTCTTGCCACCCGGCGCCGCACAGAGGTCGAGCACCTTCTCCCCCACCTGCGCATTCAGCAAGCGGGCAGGCAAAGCCGCAGCCGCATCCTGCACCCACCAATCACCTGCCTCATAGCCAGGAAGAGCAGAGACCTGACCAGCCTCAGCCAGTCGGAAGCTGCCAGTCGGGGTCATTTCCCCACTCAAGGCTGATAGATCGGCCCCCAGTTTAGCGCTTAGGTCCAACGGCGCGCCAACGTAATGGGCCGCTTCGATCGCTAGCATCGCCTCACTGCCCCAAGCTTGGGACAAAGGCGCGCGCAGCCACTTTGGCAGGCGGGGAATGCGCAGCTTGGCCCATTCCGCCGGGCCTTCCTCTGCCACCTTGCGCAGAACGGCATTGACCAGCCCCTTGAGTTGACCATGACGACGGTGCCGCGCCACAAGGGTCACGATGTCATTGACCACCCCATGTGCCGCGCCACCGGAACAGAGCTCCACCGTCCCGAGTCGCAAGGCATTGCGCACAAACAAAGCGGGCGGTTTGCGCAGGTGTTTTTGCAAAACCCGATCCGCGCGCTCCATCGACCGCAAGACTTCCAGCACCAGACGCTGCGCGCGGGCACGATCTGCGGGCTCCAAGCGCTCAAGAATTTGCCCCTGACATTCCGCCAACAACAGCCCCTCGCCCAAAACCTTATCAAGCAGCGCCACGGCCGCGCGGCGGGCTTCGGTGGCGGAATTAGGGCGGTCACTCATGCGAAGGGGCTCCTGACAGGGCATCGACTTGTCCAAGGTGGACGCGGGCGTATATCATGGGCGTAGCATAAAGAAACCCACCCCGTGGAGAAGACCTGATGAGCGACGCGCAAGACGCCCCCCGCCCCGACCTGCCTCCGGCAGCCCAGCGCGCCTTGGCAGAGGCGGAAGCCCGCCGCAAGGCACGCGAAGGGGATGCACCCTTGCCCACGGAACTGGGAGGTCGCGATGGTCCAGACCCTGCGCGCTATGGCGATTGGGAGAAAAAGGGCATCGCTATCGATTTCTAAAGATCGGGGATAAAAGGGGCTCTGCCCCTCGCGCCCTTTGGGCGCTCACCCCGAAGTATTTCTTGAAAGATGAAGGAATGTGCGCCGCATTCGTCTTCATCTTTCCCAAAGTACTCCCGCCGGAGGCAGCCGCCCGCATGGGCGGCCGCAAGCTCTCAGAGCCCCAAGACGTCGATCATATCGTATTCGCCGGGCTTTTTGTCCTGTCCCCAAAGGGCGGCTTTGAGTGCGCCGCGGGCAAAAATCGCGCGATCTGTGGCCATGTGGCGCAGCACGATCCGCTCCCCTGCCGCAGCGAAGAGCACGTCGTGCTCGCCCACGATATCGCCGCCGCGAATTGCCGTAAAACCGATATCGCCGCGTTTGCGGGCGCCGATGATGCCATCCCGTCCGCGATCAGCCACTGCGGCAAGTGTCACGCCACGCCCTGCAGCGGCGGCTTCGCCGAGCATCAGAGCAGTGCCCGAAGGGGCATCGACCTTGTGATGGTGGTGCGCTTCGATCACTTCGATGTCGAAGTCCTCGTCCAGTGCGGCGGCGACTTTTTTCGTCAATTGCACCAATAGGTTCACCCCCAGTGACATATTCCCGGCCCGCACGATCACTGCATGGCGCGCAGCAGGCTCCAGCTGAGCGATCTGCTCGTCGGACATGCCAGTGGTGCCGATCACATGGACCGCTCGGGCTTGCGCCGCGAGCTTCGAGAAGGCCAGTGTCGCCTCTGGCGCGGTGAAATCAATTACCGCCTGCGCCTTGGAGAAGGCCTCTAGCGCGTCATCGGTCACAGTGACTCCAACTGCGGCCCCGCCCATGGCCGTGCCGATATCCTGACCGACCCAAGCGTGGCCTGCCCGTTCGACCACACCAACCAGCCGCGCCTTGTCGCTCTCCAGCACCGTCTTGATCAGCATCTGCCCCATACGGCCCGAGCCGCCGGTGATTACGATTCCAGGTTTCTCCGTCATGGCAGGCCTTCCTCAAGAATTGGACACAGTGCAGGAAACCTCCTACCCTGCGGAGGACCGCTTGGCAAAGGGCGGGTTTCGGCATAGATCGAGTCTTATGGCTAAGAATAAATTCCACGACGGTCCCGGTCCCTCTCAGCGTCAGCTTCGCGTCGGCGAAGTGATCCGCCGCACTTTGTCCGAAGTGCTGGCGCGCGGAGACGTGCATGATCCGGAGCTGAACCGTCTGTCGATCACCGTGGGCGAGGTCCGTACCTCTCCTGACCTGAAAATCGCTACTGCCTTTGTGTTGCCTCTGGGTGGCAAAGGGCAGGAGGACGTCCTGAACCTGCTGGCGCGCAACAAAAATGAGCTGCGCCGCATGATTGGCAAGAAGATCGGGCTGAAGTTCACTCCCGATCTGCGCTTCCGGCTGGACGAAACTTTTGACCGGCTCGACGACACGCGTCGCATGTTCGATCAGGAAAATGTGCGCCGCGACCTCGAAAGCGACGACGAGGAGGAGTGAGGCGATGCCCCGCCTGTCCCGTCTTGGCCTGCTGATTGCAGCATTTGGCATAAGCGCGGCCACCTCGGCCAGTGCAGTTGCCTGCCGTGACGAGAGCTACGCAGGGAATCGCTACACCCTGTGCGAGGTGGATGCCGCCACAGAAGAGCTGCGCCTGTTCCTGCGCAATGACGCGGGACAGGTGATGGGGCATTTCTCCACCATCGATGCGGAGCTGGAGGCCGAGGGCAAGACCCTTGCCTTTGCCACCAATGCCGGCATGTATCACTCTGATCGCTCGCCGGTGGGCCTCTATGTCGAGAATGGCACGCAAGAGATGCGACTGGTGACCAATGCCGGTCCGGGTAACTTTGGCCTCCTGCCGAATGGCGTGTTTTGCCTGCGCCCGGGCCGCGCCGATGTGATCGAGACGCTGGCCTTTGAGAAACGCCACCCCGCCTGCACCAATGCCACCCAATCGGGACCGATGTTGGTGATTGATGGCGCATTGCACCCAAAGTTCCTCAAGGACAGCAGCTCGCGCTATATCCGCAACGGGGTCGGCACCAGCGCCGATGGCACCCGCGTCGTGTTTGCGATCTCGCGCAATACGGTGAACTTCTACGACTTTGGCAGCCTGTTTCGCGATCACCTTCACCTGCCTAACGCCCTCTATTTCGACGGCAATATCTCGCGTCTGCATGCGCCCGAGCTGGGCCGGTCGGATGCGGGCTTTTCCATGGGGCCGGTGATTGGCGTGGTCGAAGACCTCGATCCCGAAGACGGCACCACAGACGAACCACTGCAAAACTGACACCTGCTGCATCGCACCGAAGCAAAAGCGCGAATTGACAGGCCGCAGCGCCTGCGCTACCTCGCGCGCCTCATCCGACAGCAGAACCGAGGGCTCATCATGGGACGCAAACGCAAGGGACGTGACATTTCCGGCTGGCTGGTCGTGGACAAGCCTGCGGGCCTGACCTCGACCGCTGTTGTGAACAAGGTCCGCTGGGCCTTTGACGCGAAAAAGGCCGGCCATGCAGGCACCCTCGACCCCGAGGCGACCGGCGTTCTCGCCGTGGCTCTGGGCGAGGCAACCAAGACCGTGCCCTATATTACCGACGCGATGAAGGCCTACACCTTTACCGTCACCCTCGGCGCTGCTACCAATACCGATGATGCCGAAGGCGAGGTGATCGCCACCTCCGCCGTGCGCCCCTCGGATGAGGAGATCAAAGAGGCGCTCTTGGGCTTCCTTGGCGAGATCCAACAGGTGCCGCCCAAATTCTCCGCCGTGAAGGTGGACGGTCAGCGCGCCTATAAACTCGCCCGCGATGGCGAGGAGGTCGAGCTGGCGGCACGCCCCCTCTGGGTCGAGGAGCTGGTGATGCTGGACCGTCCCGACGCCGATCATGTGGTGCTGGAGATGACCTGCGGCAAGGGCGGCTATGTGCGCTCCATCGCCCGCGACCTTGGCGAAAAGCTCGGCTGCCTCGGCCATGTCCAGCAGCTGCGCCGCATCTGGTCCGGTCCGTTTGACGCCGAAGAGGGTGTGAGCCTTGAGCAGATCGACGAACTGGCCAAAAGCCCCGAGATCGACCAATTCCTGCGCCCGCTCGAAGAGGGTCTGGCCGATCTGCCGGAGCTGAAATGCACCGCGCAGGGGGTAGTACGCCTCAAGAACGGCAATGCCGGCATGGTGATCGCCTCTGACGTGGAATATGGCGAGGAGGCTTGGGCCTCTTTCGAGGGCAAGCCCATCGCGGTTGGCGTCTATAAGGCGGGCGAGCTGCACCCGAGCCGGGTGTTCCAGCTGGACTGATCGCCCCTTACGAACTTGCTCACGAGCCGGCGAGAAGGGTTAAGATGCTGTAAATGAAAGGGAAAGCCTGCTGACCCATTGTTTCGCGCGCGAAACATCAGGTCAGGAGGACTGACCTTTTCTGTTGTCTATTGGCATGCCCTTTCCCCTTGCCTGCCCTCCCGCCTTGGGTCACACCCTTGGCCATGATCACCCGCCATCACACCAAGGGCGACGCGCCCTCGACCGCCATCTATTCGGACTGCGAGAGCTATCGCTACAGCCTCACTCGGATCTGGGAGCCTGAGGGCAAGCGGGTGATGTTTGTGATGCTGAACCCCTCGAAGGCGACCGAGGTGCAGAACGATCCTACGATCGAGCGCTGCGAACGTCGTGCCCGTGCGCTGGGGTTTGGCGGGTTTCGCGCGACGAATATTTTCGCCTATCGCGCCACCGATCCACGTGACATGCGCGCCGCCGCCGATCCCGAGGGGCCGGAGAATATGGCGATCCTGCGCGACGGTATGGACTGGGCGGATACAGTCATTTGCGCCTGGGGCACCCATGGCGCGTACCGGAATCAGGGGCCGCGAGTCGCGGCAGACTTACGATCCCTTGGCCGCGATCTTCATCATCTCGGCCTCAGCAAGGCAGGCCATCCGAAACACCCGCTTTATATCGCCTACGCCCAGAAGCCCTTGCTTTGGCAGCAAGATGTTGAGGTATAAGGGTTTTATTAACCCATGTTCTCCTTTTGTTTTGAGCGTAAGTGCGCTTCGTGCGACATTAGCCTTGGAGTAGTGTGCAAAGCGAAGTGGACCTGACCTGTGCTGTGGTTGGCCAGTTTTCTCGGGCTTGTAGCCGTCGGAAGTGCGATCTTCATCGACTTTGAGTCCGATGACGAAGAGGACGTGGACGGCCCCGCAGTCGAAACGGATGACTCCGCGGAAACCACAATTGTCTCTCCGGATGAGTTCCTTTCTGGGGCTGAGGGTGGTGTTGACGAGGTCGGGACCGAGGATCTCGACCACATGTCCGGCACCGATGCCAACGACACCCTGAACGGATTGGGCGGTGACGATCAGATCAATGGGTTTGACGGCGATGACAGCATAGAGGGCGGTGACGGTGACGACGACCTATATGGTGGCACCGGTGAGGATACGCTTCTTGGCGGCGACGGCGACGACGCGCTGGCTGGAAACGATGACGACGACCTGTTGCGCGGTGGCGCGGGCAGCGACGCGCTCTACGGGCATTTCGGCAATGACACGCTCGATGGGGGACGCGACGCCGATACCCTGCATGGGGGCGCGGGAGATGATTCCTTGGACGGCGGCGCAGGCGCCGATGCGGTCCACGGCAACGACGGCGACGACACGCTCCTCGGCGGAGCAGGCGAGGATGCGCTGTTTGGCGGAACCGGACATGATGTCGTCAGCGGCGCGGATGATGACGACCGCGACTACGTCAATGGCGGCGAAGGCGATGACACGCTGATCGCAGGCGCGAATGATGTGGTAACCGGCGGCGAGGGCGCGGATCAGATCCTGCTGGGCGATTGGATTGCCCAAGGTACTGTCGAGCTGATGGACTTTGACGTCGAGGAAGACCAGTTGATGTTGATCTATGATGGCAGTCAGGGTGAACCAGAGGTCAGCGTCGAAGCCGATCCCGACAGCCCCGGCCAAACGATTATTCGCTTGGATGGGGTGGAGGCCATGCGGCTGACCGGCGCGGACTCCCTCACAGCCGAAGACATTTTGCTGGTCGAAGCGGATGACGACGACGTGGCGCATTTGCCCTTGCCGCTCACCTCGACCTAAGACGGCATTTGCTTGAGGCGCGATTGGGCGCTGCCATCTGGGCGTTGCAGCCCTACAGCGGCTGATTTCTTTTGCATCGCACCGAAAGATCCCGTAATGACCCGCATCCGCGCATGGAATCGCTTGCGATGCTTCGCGTGGATATCTCCACGGGCCTGAGCTGGACGACATCCCGGCCTGCGCCATCACTCTAACCTTTTAAAGGAGACCCCGATGTCGATTACTGCGGAAGAAAAAAACCGTCTGATGAAAGAATTCGCGACCAAAGAGGGCGATACCGGTTCTCCGGAAGTCCAGGTTGCAATCCTGACCTCGCGCATCACCACGCTCACCGAGCACTTCAAAACCCACAAAAAAGACAACCACGGTCGCCGTGGTCTGCTGAAAATGGTTGCTCAGCGCCGTAAGCTGCTGGACTACCTGAAGGGCAAAGAAGAATCGCGTTATCTGGACCTGATCCAGAAACTGGGCATCCGTCGCTAAGACGCCGCCCGGACTTCGGTTCAAGAAGCGCCCGCTCCTCCTCGGAGCGGGCGTTTTCTTTTGCCGTCCCCCTTCAACCCATCTTGCCAAATTCTCCACTTCATGATTGTTACGTTATAACACATCAATTGGAGATCCCTCATGGCCGATACCCGCCTTCCCGTCACTGTCCTCTCCGGCTTTCTCGGTGCGGGCAAGACGACCCTGCTGAACCGCGTTCTCAACAACCGTGAAGGGCGGCGGGTGGCGGTGATCGTCAACGATATGAGCGAGGTGAACATCGACGCCGATCTGGTGCGTGAGGGCGGGGCCAACCTCAGCCAGACCGAGGAAACGCTGGTCGAAATGTCAAACGGCTGCATCTGCTGCACCCTGCGCGACGATCTTTTGGCCGAGGTACGCCGCCTCGCAGCCGAAGGGCGGTTTAACTATCTGCTGATCGAATCCACCGGGATCTCCGAACCGCTCCCCGTCGCCGCGACCTTTGATTTTCGCGATGCCGAGGGAGAGAGCCTGTCGGACGTGGCGCGTCTCGATACCATGGTGACGGTGGTGGATGCGGTGAACCTGCTGCGCGACTTCGCCAGCCACGACCTGCTGTCTGATCGCGGCGAGACGATGGGCGAGGAAGACGAGCGCACCCTTGTTCACCTGCTGACCGATCAAATCGAATTTGCCGATGTGGTGGTGCTGAACAAAGTCAGCCTTGCCAGCGCCGAGCAGCGCGATGCGGCACGCAAGATCATCCGCAGCCTGAACGCTGACGCGGAAATCATCGAGAGTGATTTCAGCGCCGTGCCGACCGACAAGATCCTCGACACTGGCCTCTTTGACTTTGACAAGGCGCATGAACATCCGATGTGGGCCAAGGAGCTCTATGGCTTTGCCGATCATGTGCCGGAGACCGAAGAATATGGCATCGCCTCCTTCACCTACCGCGCCCGCGCACCCTTTGACCCGAAGCTGATCCATGATCTGCTCAATGGCTCTTTGCCCGGCGTGATCCGCGCCAAAGGGCATTTCTGGGTCGCCACCCGCCCCGATTGGGTGGCGGAGTTCTCTCTCGCCGGTGCCCTGTCCAGTGTTGCGCCCTTGGGCACGTGGTGGGCCTCGGTTCCCGAAGACCGCTGGCCGACGCACCAGCAGGCGCGGGACTATATGCAGGCCCATTGGCAGGAGCCTTTTGGGGACCGACGGCAGGAGCTGGTCTTTATCGGGGCGGGCATCGACTGGGCGGATCTGAAGGCCAAGCTGGACGCCTGCCTGATGCAGGACATCGATGCGCGCGCCTTGCAGGACTATGAGGGCCTCGCCGACCCCTTCCCCGCTTGGCGGCGCGCCCCGGCGGCCTGACGCAATGACAAAACGCAACGCAAATCGCGGTGCCGTGCCGCTGCCCACCCGGCGGCGGCACGAGGACCCTATGGTGGCCTATAACCGCCTACCCGCCCGTCTACGCGCCTGGGTGCGTCAGGCGCAGCTGCCTTGGTCGCCGCAATCCTGTCAGCGCATTTGGAGCGCCGCGCGCAAGGCGGGCCTGCCCGAAGAAGAGGCCCTGCGCAGGCTGGATGCGGCAGAGGCAAAGACCCTGGCCCGCGCCCGCCAACAGGCGGATGCCACGCAATCGCCTTGTTGATCTTTCGTTGACCACCGCCGACGCCGCAGCCAAGGCGAGACTTTCTTTCTGCGCCGAAACCATGTAAGGGCCATCTATCTGAGACGATGTGCCAGGACCCCGGCACGCGAAAGCAAGATAGCATAAGGGGTCGGCGGCAATGGGGCCGCCACGCAATATGGAGACCCGGGATACGCTTGGGAGTGCTCCGACTTAGGATACGACTGATGTTCAATGTAACAAAGAAATCTATGCAGTGGGGCGAAGAGACGCTCACACTGGAAACGGGTAAAGTCGCGCGCCAGGCAGATGGCACCGTGATCGCGACCCTCGGCGAAACCTCCGTCATGGCCAACGTGACCTTCGCCCGCGCACAAAAGCCCGGTCAGGATTTTTTCCCGCTGACCGTGCACTACCAAGAGAAATACTATGCCGCCGGTAAAATCCCGGGTGGCTTCTTCAAACGTGAAGCGCGTCCGACTGAAAAAGAGACGCTGACTGCACGTCTGATCGACCGTCCGATCCGCCCGCTGTTCGTCCCCGGCTTCAAAAACGAAGTTCTGGTGATGTGCACCGTGCTGTCCCACGATCTGGTCAACGACCCCGACGTCGTTGCAATGATCGCAGCCTCCGCAGCGCTGACCATCTCCGGCGTGCCGTTCATGGGCCCGATCGCGGGTTGCCGCGTGGGGTATGAAGGCGGCGACTACGTTCTGAACCCGACCGTAGACGACATGCAGGACCTGCGCCTGAACCCGGACCAGCGTCTGGACCTCGTCGTGGCCGGCACCAAAGACGCCGTGATGATGGTGGAATCGGAAGCCTACGAGCTGACCGAAGAAGAAATGCTCGGCGCCGTGACCTTCGCACACGAGCAGATCCAGCCGGTCATCGACCTGATCATCTCGCTCGCGGAAGAAACCGCGAAAGAGCCCTTCGACTTCACCCCGCCGGATTACTCCGAGCTCTATGAGGCCGTGAAGGCCGCGGGCGAAGAGAAAATGCGCGCTGCTTACGCGATCTCCGACAAGCAGGAACGTGTGTCCGCTGTTGGCGCCGTGAAAGAAGAGGTCATCGCCTCTCTGACCGAAGAGCAGCAAGAAGATGGCAACCTCGGCTCCGCGCTGAAGAAGCTGGAATCCGTTGTTCTGCGTGGCGACGTTGTGAAAAACGGCCGCCGCATCGACGGTCGTGCGCTGGATCAAGTGCGCGCCATCGAGTGCGAAACCGGCCTGCTGCCGCGGACCCACGGCTCCGCGCTGTTCACCCGTGGCGAGACCCAGGGTCTCGTGGTGACCACGCTCGGCACCGGCGACGATGAGCAGTTCATCGACGCGCTGCATGGCAACTTCAAATCCAACTTCCTGCTGCACTACAACTTCCCGCCGTACTCGGTTGGTGAAGTGGGCCGCGTGGGCTCCCCGGGTCGTCGTGAAATCGGCCACGGCAAGCTCGCATGGCGCGCGCTGCAGGCGGTTCTGCCGGCTCCGACCGACTTCCCCTACACCATCCGCGTGGTCTCCGAGATCACCGAATCGAACGGCTCCTCCTCCATGGCGTCTGTCTGTGGTGGTTCGCTGTCGATGATGGACGCAGGTGTGCCGCTGAAAGCACCGGTTGCTGGTGTGGCCATGGGCCTCGTGCTGGAAGAAGATGGCTCCTACGGCATTCTGACCGACATCCTTGGCGACGAGGATCACCTCGGCGACATGGACTTCAAGGTTGCGGGTACCGAAGCAGGCATCACCTCCCTGCAGATGGACATCAAGGTTGCAGGCATCACGCCCGAGATCATGAAATCCGCTCTGGCCCAAGCGAAAGCTGGCCGTCTGCACATCCTCGGTGAAATGGCGAAATCGCTGACCTCGGCCAACGAGTTCTCCCAGCACGCGCCGCGCATCGAAACCATGCAGATCCCGACCGACAAGATCCGTGAAGTGATCGGCTCTGGCGGTAAGGTCATCCGCGAGATCGTTGAGGTTTCCGGTGCCAAGGTCGACATCAACGACGACGGCGTGATCAAGATTGCCTCCGCCAATGGCGAAGCGATCCAGAAGGCCTATGACATGATCTACTCGATCGTGGCAGAGCCGGAAGAAGGTCAGGTCTACACCGGTAAAGTTGTGAAGATCGTCGACTTCGGCGCCTTCGTGAACTTCTTCGGCAAGCGTGACGGTCTGGTGCACGTGTCCCAGATCGAGAATCGCCGCCTGAACCACCCCAGCGACGTGCTGAAAGAAGGTCAGGAAGTGAAAGTGAAGCTCCTGGGCTTTGACGATCGCGGCAAGGTGCGCCTGTCCATGAAAGTTGTGGATCAGGAAACCGGCGAAGAGATCGTTGAAAAGAAAGACGACGCTGAGTAATCCACTCGGCTTCTGACAGCTCCCCCCATCTCGGGGGGAGCTGCACATCGGCACAGGCGCCGACGGCACGGCAAGAGTGAGACGGGTCTCATTTCGCGCGCTGCCCCTACTGGGACGTCCCTTCGAGATGCCCGCTTCCCCCATATTCTTCTCTATCGCGACCGCAGCCTGAAACATGGTCAGGATCGCCTCCGCACGCAGGGTCGATGACGCTGCTCTGATGGCCTTCGTCGCAAGGTTCGATTTGACCTCGGGCCGCATCCGTCGCACATCTGGACCAGAGTTTTGAACGGAGAGACCATGACCGACCGGAGCACGCCTCACACCGGACAGAGCCAGAGGCTTCCCCTCTCGGCCTTTGTGATCTGCTTCAACGAGGCGGAGCGCATTGAGAACTGCCTGCGTAGCCTTGAGATGTGTTCCGAGATCATCGTGGTCGACAACGGCTCCACCGATGGCACGCAAGAGATCATCCAAGGCCTTGCGGCCGAAGGTCTGCCGATCCAGCTGATCCATGAGGAATGGCGCGGCTATGGCGCGCAAAAGCAATTTGCCCTAGATCACTGCACCCAAGATTGGCTTTTGTCGATCGACAGTGACGAGCGGGTGAGCCAAAAGCTCGCCGCGATCCTGCCGCAGCTCTTGGCCGACACCAGTGTCGAGGGCTGGGCGATCACCCGCTACGATTACATCAACGGCTATGGCTACGTGCCGCCGCGCGCCCATGAACGCTATCACAACCGCCTGTTCCGCAAGGGGAAGGGGTGGTTTGATCCCACCGACAAGGTGCACGAGGGGTTGCGGATCGACGGAAGGGTGAAAAAGGCCAAGCCCGGTGGCCTACTGCATTTCAGCCCGATCCCGCTGCACGAGCAGATGCAGAAGGAAAACAAATACTCCACCTTGAAGGCGCAGATGAAGCGAGAACGCGGCAAGGCGCCATCGCCGCTCAAAATGCTGATCAGCCCGCTGATCTTCACCCTGCGCTGGTACCTCCGCCACGGGCTGTGGCGCTGTGGCTGGGGCGGGTTCATCCATGCGGCCAAGGGTGGGATCTACTCCTTCCTGACCGAGGCGAAACGCTGGGAAGCAGAAGCGATGGAGCGCACCCCGCCCAAGGAGCCGGATCTGACAAAGCTCAAAGACTATTGAAACAAAAAAGGCGGCGCAGAGATCCTGCACCGCCTTTTTTGATGTCTGTCGCGGAGGTTACTCCGGCGCTTTGGTTTTGCGCAGATAGGGGAAGATGGTCTCGAACTCGCCAAACTTCGCCTTTGCATCGTCGTTAGAGACCGACGGCGGGATGATGACATCTTCGCCCGGCACCCAGTTGGCCGGCGTTGCAACGCCCTTGCCGGACATTTGCAGACCGTCCAGCGCCCGCAGGATCTCGGCAAAGTTGCGGCCCACGGTCATCGGATAGGTCATCGACAGCTTCAGCTGCTTGTCCGGGCCGATGATAAAGACAGAGCGCACGGTCGCGCTGTCTGCCGGGGTGCGCCCATCGGGCAGATAGGCCTCGGCGGGCAGCATGTCGAAGGCTTTGGAGACCGCGAGTCCCTCATCCGCGATGATCGGGAAACCAGCCGGGGTCTTGGCATAGGTCTCGATATCGCCTTTCCACTTTTTGTGGTCCTCGACACCGTCCACCGAGACGCCGATCACCTTGGTGCCGCGCTTGGCCCATTCATCGGCGAGCTGCGCAACCGCGCCGAACTCGGTGGTGCAAACCGGAGTGAAATCCTTCGGGTGAGAGAACAGGATCGCCCAGCTATCGCCGATCCAATCGTGAAAGGTGATGGTGCCCTGATCGGTTTCCGCCGTGAAATTCGGCACTACGTCGTTGATACGCAAACCCATGAGATCGCTCCTTCTTGGCAAAGCGTGTGAATCAGTTGCACCACAACCTAATCGCTTTCTGCGCAGGTTAAAGGACCTTGCCCCAATGCGTCCGATTTTGTCGCAGATCGCGGTGCGCTACTGGGCGGAGACGGGTTTCATGAGACGAATCCCGCGTCGCACCGTCAATCTGACGTGCAGTCGTGGAATTTGATCAAAAATGCGACTTGTGAAGCCCTGCTGCGGCTGACACACTGCCGCCAAAGCGCCGAAGACCGGCCAATATCCAGCCTCGAAAAGGGAGTTCCCCATGATTGAGAAACGCGATTTTTATATTAACGGCCAGTGGGTTGCACCGTCTGCCTCCAACGACTACGCGGTGATCGACCCCTCGACTGAGGAGCCCTGCGCGATCATTACCCTCGGCGCTGAAGCCGACACCAATGCCGCCGTGGCCGCCGCAAAGGCCGCGCTGCCGGGTTGGATGGCGACCCCGCCAGCCGAGCGTATCGCCCTCGTTGAGAAGCTGCTGGAGGTCTACAACAGCCGCGCCGAAGATCTGGCCCAAGCCATGTCTGCCGAGATGGGCGCGCCGATTGATATGTCTCGCTCCAGCCAAGTGGGCGCCGGCAGCTGGCACCTCGACAACTTCCTGAAAGCCGCCAAGGATTTCAAATTCGAGCGTCCCTTGGGCGATCATGCCCCCAACGACCGCATCATCTATGAGGCAGTGGGCGTCGCGGCGCTGATCACGCCCTGGAACTGGCCGATGAACCAGATCACGCTGAAGTTCGGCGCGGCGGCGATTGCGGGTTGCACCATGGTGCTGAAACCCTCCGAACAGAGTCCGATCAACGCGATGATCTTTGCCGAGATCGTGGATGAAGCAGGCTTCCCCGCCGGCGTGTTCAACCTTGTGAACGGCGATGGCGTCGGCGTGGGATCGCAGCTCTCGTCGCATCCGGACGTGGACATGGTCTCCTTCACCGGTTCGACCCGCGCGGGCACTGCGATTTCCAAAGCGGCTGCAGACACGCTGAAAAAGGTCCATCTGGAGCTCGGCGGCAAGGGTGCAAACCTTGTGTTTGACGATGCCGACGAGAAGGCAGTGAAACGGGGCGTGCTGCACATGATGCAGAACTCCGGCCAGAGCTGTAACGCCCCTTCGCGGATGCTGGTGCAAAAGGGCATCTATGACCGCGTGGTCGAAGAAGCCGCTGCCGTCGCCAACAAAGTCGAAGTCGGCCCCGCCTCGCAAGAGGGGCGCCATATCGGCCCCGTGGTGAACGAACTGCAATGGAACAAGATCCAAGATCTGATCCAGAAGGGCATCGATGAAGGCGCGCGTCTGGTGGCAGGTGGCACGGGTCGCCCCGATGGGCTGAACAAAGGCTTTTACGTCAAGCCGACGATCTTTGCCGATGTGAACAACCAGATGACCGTCGCGCGCGAGGAAATCTTTGGCCCGGTGATGACCATCATCCCCTTTGAGACCGAGGAAGAGGCGGTCGAGATCGCCAATGACACGCCCTACGGCCTGACCAACTACGTGCAGACCCAAGACGGCGCACGCGCCAACCGTCTGGCCCGCGTGCTGCGCTCTGGCATGGTGGAAATGAACGGCAAATCCCGCAGTGCCGGCTCGCCTTTTGGCGGCATGAAACAATCCGGCAATGGCCGCGAGGGTGGCGTTTGGGGTCTCGAAGACTTCCTTGAGGTCAAGGCCGTCGGCGGCTGGACCCCGGAAGATTGATCCCCAATCGAATGTGACACGGAAGCCGCCCTTTTGGGCGGTTTCTTTTTTCAACGCGGTCCCCTGTCGGCGTCTTCAAAACTTTACTTTAGTTTGACAAGTTTCGCGCAGATTTGACCTGCCTTTTGGCGGATAATTTCAACTCCGGGACATATTCCCCGTGCTAAGCTTGCACCACCAAGGAGGTGCGCAATGGACTTTTTCGACGCGCTTGGGCTGGATGCGGCAGAGCCCGGATTCCCCGAGACGATCGTAACGCGGCTGGCAGGATCTCAGGCGCCAGTGGTGGTGACCATCGTCAGCCTGCCTGACCCGACTTTGATCTGTGAAAAACTCGGGCGACTGGATCGCTATTGCGCCACTGGCGTAGGGATTGACCTGCAGGAGGTCAGCGAGAACGCGCTGCATTTTGCGCCCCCGGACACCGAGCCCGCGACCTTTGCCCTGCGTCTGGCGATCCTGCGTGGCCTGCTCTTGCGTGCCGGTCTGCGTGATGTGGAAATGAGCGACACATCAGTCACTTGGCAGGAGGCGCCAGAGGTTCCATCGCTCGACACTGGCGGGTCTGCGCGCCTTACAGATCACCTTGGGCGCTTGATCTTCAACGACCCGGCCCGCGCTTGGCGGATCGAGGATGCAGCGGATCACCTCGGTCTCTCCAGTCGCAGCCTACAGCGGTACTTGTTGGCAGAAGGCGGCACCTTTTCCGAGGCGCTCAGGACCGCGCGCACCGATGTCGCCGCAAACCTCCTGCGCAAGAGCGATCTCAGCCTTGGTGAGATCGGCTTTACCTGCGGTTATGCCGACCAAGCCCATTTCCAACGCGAGTTTCGCAAGGTCGCGGGGCAGACGCCGCGCAACTTTCGCAAACATGGCGGGAAAATTCACAAAGTGTCTAGAAGGGCGCTTTGACGCGAAACTTCTGAGAGGCCCCGCCATCGGGGTGTTTCAGCCGCAACTCCTCGGAGTGTAGCATCATCCGGGGATGATCCAGCGCTGCGCCTGTGGCATAAAGCGGATCGCCCAAGATCGCGTGCCCCAACGACAGCATATGAACGCGCAGCTGATGCGACCGCCCGGTCTTTGGCACCAGCCTCACGCGCGTCTCCCCCTCGCCGTAGCTCATGACCTTCCAGTCGGTCTCGGCCGGCTTTCCCGTCTCATGGCACACCATCTGCCGGGGACGATTGGGCCAATCCACGATCAGCGGCAAATCCACCGTCCCCGAGCGCGGCTCCAGATGCCCTGCAAGACGCGCCACATAGGCCTTTTTCGTCATCCGCTTTTCAAACTGCAGCCCAAGGTGGCGCTGCGCATGCGGCGTCATCGCAAAGACCATCACGCCGGAGGTATCCCGATCCAGTCGATGCACCAACAGTGCCTCGGGGAAACTGGCCTGGATACGCGCGATCAAACAGTCCGCCAGATGTGCGCCCTTGCCCGGCACCGACAAAAGCCCGGCCGGTTTGTTCACCACGAGGATCTGCGCATCATGATGCAGGATGTCGAGCGGGTCGCTCGGGGGGCAATATTCGCTGGAGACTGTCATCCCCGTTGCCTAGCGCCCCCTCCGAGGGCTGGCAAGATCCTTCGCCCCGCGCCGCAGTGGATTAGCCGAAAGCGTCGGGGCGTTCTGGCGGACGGGGCGCATCCCAGACCGCACCGGAGTCCCGGTTCAGCAGCCCCCACATGTAGATGCCGCGGTGGTACCAATTGACCACCAATTCCGTCTCGCCTTCAAAAATCACCACGCAATAGGAGTCTTCGTCAATCACACAGGAATCCCGCCCGAGCACCTCTGTCAGAATGGGCTCAAGGGTCAGGCTCTTGGTTTTGGTCAGCACATGGTTGACCTGCGTTTCAAAGAACACCGGGGCGAGTACGATGGCGCCCCCGACGACCAACATCTTTGGCCCAGAGAGGTGGCGGAACGGGTTGAAAGCGACCAGCCGGTCGCCGAAGGCCACGAAAATCATCCGGCCAATGCCACCGATCACTACGAGGATCATTGCCAGTTGCATGCTTTGCGATACGCCCTGCGCCGTCCCTGCGAGGGCGTTAAAATCTACACCAAAATCCAAAACGAAAACCCATATTTTGCGTCAATTAGTCCGATATGACGCCATAATGCGACGCCTATCCAGAAGGCACATGACAGGGAGTTTCGGGCACCAATATGGCCACTCCGCGGCCATATTGCTCAACCTAAAGGTTATGGATCGCGCGCGGGAGCAGCCTCGGTCAGGGCCGCGCGGCCCTTGCGGCGCATTTCCCGCAGGAGCGAGGTGGAATAGATCACCAGAGCCGCCCAGATCAGCGGAAAGGCCACCATACGCGCGCCACCAAAGGGTTCCTTGAACACAAAGACCGCGCAGAGGAAGATCATCGTCGGCGCGATATATTGCAGGATCGCGATGGTCGACAGCTTTAGGAGCTTGGCGCCATTGGCGTAGATGATCAGCGGCACCGCCGTGACCACCCCACACCCCATCAGCAGCGCAGTATCCATCGAGGTCACACCATAATGGCTCTGCCCGGTGGTGGTGAGATAGGCGATATAGCCAAGCGCCGGAATGGTGAGGATCAGCACCTCGAGGAGGAACCCCTGATTGGGACCGATGGGCAGGGATTTCTTGAAGAAGGCGTAAAAACCCCAAGAGACCGTCAGGCCCAGCGCGGCCACGGGCAGGCGTCCGGCCTCCACCGTCAGGATCACCACCGCGAGCCCTGCAAGGGCCACCGCCACAAGCTGCGCGCGAGTCAGCCGCTCGCCCAGCAATAAAGCGCCCAGCGCGATGGAGAACAGCGGGTTGATGTAATAGCCCAAGGCCGCCTCCAGCGCGTAGCCCGCGCCGATGGACCAGACGTAGATGCCCCAGTTGATGGTGATCAGCGTGGCCGTGACGCAGCCCATGGCCAGCACGCGCGGGCTGCGCAGGGCGGCCTTCAGATCGCCGACCCGGCGCATCAGGATCAGCAGCACGGCGGCAATCGGCAGCGACCAGAGGATGCGGTGGGCGACCACTTCGACCGGGGGCATATGCGCCACCAGCTTCATATAAAGCGGCAGGAAGCCCCACATGAAATAGGCGGTCAGCGCAAAGGCCAGCCCCTGTGGCGTATCGCCAGTTTCCGGTTTGCTGCTCATGACCGGACCTCCCCGTCCTTAGAATCAGATCGCGGCAATCACGTGCCAACCACTTAACTTAAAAAGGAAAACCACCGCATCGCCCTAAAATTGGGCGCTGCGGTGGTGCCGGGGTAGCAGATTGGTCACGCCTTTACACGGTCGGAATTGTGATCATACATTGGCTTGAGCGAAGCCTCGGCTCGAACCCGGGTGCCGCAAACGTCGATCTCATAGGTCGAGGCCAGCACCTCTGCCGCGCTCTCTCCTTTGCAGTCCACATAGCCCAAGCCGATGGCCGCGCCGAGGGTATGGCCGTAGTTGCCAGAGGAGAGATAGCCGACGTATTCGCCATCGCGCAGGATCGGTTCGTTGTGGAACAATAACGGTTCCGGGTCGGTCAGGCGGAATTGCAGCAGGCGTTTATGGGGGCCGCTTTCCTTGCGCTCGGCCACTGCCGCGCGGCCAATGAAATCGCAGCCTTTGTCCACCTTGACCGCAAAGCCGAGGCCCGCATCGACCACGTGATCCTCGCAGGTGATGTCATGGCCGAAGTGGCGATAGCCCTTCTCGATCCGGCAGCTGTCCATCATGTGCATCCCGCAAAGCTTCAGCCCCAAGTCCTGCCCCGCCTCCCAGAGGGTTTCAAACACATGGCCGGCCATATCGGCGGAGGCATAGATCTCCCAACCGAGCTCGCCCACATAGGTGACCCGATGAGCGCGGGCGAGGCCCATGCCGATCTCGATCTCCTGCGCGGTGCCAAAGGGGTTCACCGCATTGGAAAAATCATTGGGCGAGACCCTTTGCAGGAGTTTGCGCGCATTCGGCCCCATCACCGCCAGCACCCCCTCGCCTGCGGTGACATCGGTGATCACCACGTTAAAGGCGCCCCGGTTGCGCTCCATCCAGGTCTGATCCGCCAGCCGCGTCGCCGCCGGGGTGACCACCAGATAAGCGGTCTCCGAAAGGCGCGTGACGGTCACATCCGCCTCAATCCCGCCTTTGCGGTTGAGGAATTGGGTATAGACGATCTTGCCCACCGGCACCGAATAGTCGCCGCCGCCTATGTAGTTGAGGAAAGCCTCGGCCTCTGGCCCCTCGACGCGGATCTTGCCGAAGGAGGACATGTCGTACATGCCGACATTCTCTCGGATGGCGCGGTGCTCGCGCGCGGCATTCTCGAACCAATTCTGCCTCTTCCAGCTGTATCTGTAGGTCTTTTCCTGCCCCGGCTCCGCATACCAATTGGCCCGTTCCCAGCCCGCAAGTTCGCCAAAGACCGCGCCTTTTTCTTTCAACTGGTGGTGGAAGGGCGTGCGCCGCACCCCGCGTGCGGTGGCCTTTTGGCGGTAGGGGAAGTGGTCGGCGTAAAGCAAGCCCAGCGTCTCTTTCGAGCGCTCAAAGAGGTAGTGTTTGTTGCCCTGGAAGGGCTGCATCCGGGAGATGTCCACATCTCCAAGGTCAAAGGGTTTCTCGCCCGCCTCCATCCACTGCGCCAGTGCCATGCCGGCACCGCCCGCCGATTGGATGCCGATGGAGTTGAAGCCCGCCGCGACCCAGACATTGTCCATGCCCGGCGCAAGGCCGAGGTGATAGGCGTCATCGGGGGTAAAGCTCTCTGGTCCGTTGAAAAAGGTATGGATGCCCGCCTCCGCCAGCATCGGCATCCGGTGCACGGCGGCCTCGAGGATCGGCTCGAAGTGGTCAAAATCCTCGGGCAGTTGGTCAAACTCGAAACTCTCGGGAATGCCTGCCATGCCCCAGGGTTTGGCATTGGGTTCAAAGGCGCCGAGCAGGATTTTCCCGGCGTCTTCCTTGTAATAGGCGCATTCGTCGGGCATCCGCAGCACGGGCATCTGGGTCAGGCCGGGGATCGCCTCGGTCACGATGTAGAAATGCTCGCAGGCGTGCAGGGGTACGTTGACCCCCGCCATGCGGCCAACCTCATGCCCCCACATGCCCGCGCAGTTCACGATCATGTCGCAGGCGATATGGCCCTGCGACTGACCATCGTCAGACTGCCATTCCACCCCGGTGACGCGGCGCCCCTGACGCTGGATCTTGGTGACGCGGGTGCGTTCCTGCACCACCGCGCCCCGTTGCCGCGCCCCCTTGGCCAAGGCCAGCGCGATATTGGCGGGATCGCCCTGCCCGTCGAGCGGCAGCCAGACCCCGGCGGTGACCCCGTCGATATTGAGATGCTCGTATTTCGCTTTGACTTCGGCGGGCGAGATTTCCTCTACCGCGACGCCAAAGGCGCGGGCCATAGCGGCCTGGCGGAAGATTTCCTCCTTACGCTCCTCGGTCAGCGCCACGGTGATCGAGCCGCAGCGTTTAAAGCCGGTGGCGACGCCGGTCTCCGCCTCAAGCGCGCCGTAGAGCTCTTGGCTGTATTTGGCGAGCTTGGTCATATTGGCGGTGGCCCTGAGCTGCGCGATGAGGCCCGCCGCGTGCCAGGTGGTGCCGGAGGTCAGCTGTTTGCGCTCTAGGAGCACCACATCCTGCCAGCCGAGTTTGGTCAGGTGATAGGCGACGGAGCAGCCGATGACGCCGCCTCCGATGATGACGACACGGGCCTTTTGCGGCAGGTCTGCCATGGGGATGATCCTTCTGAGAGGTCAGGAAGAGAGCTGAGAGGTCAGTTTAGGAGTCGGGGGCTCTGCCCGCTGGTTTGAGGATCGGGGGCTCCGCCCCCGGACCCCCGGAGTATTTTTAGAAAGATGAAGCTTAGGCGCGCAGGCGGAGGTTTTCCGGATCCCAAAGCGGTTGGTCAGGCTGCACCACGGCGCGGTATTTTGCGCCGTAGATTTCCACCTCCAACTCAGTGCCCGGGGCGGCCAGATCGGCGCGCACCATGCCGAGCGCTATCGACGCATTGACCCGATAACCCCAATCGCCCGAAGTGGTTTCGCCGACGATGGCGCCCTCCTTCCAGAGGCAGGACATATAGGGCGCATCCGCCGCGCCCGCCTCGACCAGCAGGGTGACGAAGCGTTTCTTGGGGCCTTGCTGGTGTTCGCGCAGCAAGGCGGCTTTGCCCGGGAAGTCCTGCGGCTTGTCCAGTTTGACGAACCGTTCCAGCCCGCCTTCGAACAGGCTGTAGTCGGTGGAGAGGTCGCCTTTCCACGCGCGGTAGCCTTTTTCGAGACGCAGGGAGTTCAGCGCATACATGCCAAAGGGTTTGGCGCCGGCTTCCAGAATGGCGGCGTAGATCGCGGGCATGTGTTCGACCTTGGCGTGGACCTCCCAGCCGAGTTCACCCGCGAAGGACACCCGCACCAGATGGGCGGGTTGGCCCGCAACCGTCGCCACCTGATGGGTGAGCCAGCCCATCGAGAGGTCGGCGTCGGTGAGCGGCGCAAGGAGGTCCCGCGATTTGGGGCCGGTGACGATGAGCGTGTCGCGCGTGGTGGTGAGGTCTTCGATCTTGACGCTGGCGGGCATGGCGGCGCGCAGGATGTCGCGGTCGTGCCATTGCGCCACCGCAGCGGTGATCATCAGAAAGTCATCCTCGCCCATGCGCAGGCAAGACATCTCGGTCAGGATGCGGCCACGTGGGTCGGCGATATAGACGAGGTTCATCCGCCCCACCTTGGGCAGGGAACCGGTGATAAGGCCGCGCAGAGCCTCGGCTGTGCCAGAGCCTGTCAGCTTGAAGCGGGAAAACCCCGGCAAGTCGAGCACGCCGCAATGATCGCGCACCGCTTCGCATTCTTCTTGGATACGCTTTTGCCAGGGGCCGGAACGCTCCCAGGTATGGGTGGCTTCTAAAGAAGTATTATCACCGGGCTGCGCGAACCAATTGGCGCGCTCCCAGCCGTTATAGGCGCCCATCACGCCGCCGCGGGCAATCACCTCGGCATGGACGGGCGAGAGTTTGCGGTCGCGGGCGGCGGGCCATTCGTGACGGGGGAAGTGCATGGCGTATTCGTTGCCGTAAACCTCCATCCCCTTGTCGACGCAGTATTGGGGATCGGTGTAATCGGTGTAGCGGCGCGGATCGCAGGACCACATGTCCCATTCGGTCTGCCCGTCGACGATCCATTCCGCCAGCACCTTGCCCGCGCCGCCACCTTGGGCGATGCCAAAGGTAAAAACACAGGCCTCAAAGGCGTTTTTCACCCCCGGCATCGGGCCGATCAGCGGCAGGCCATCGGGGGCGTATGGAATCGGCCCGTTGATCACACGCGAGACGCCAGCAGTGGCCAAGGTCGGCACCCGCTCCATCGCGTCGGCGACGATATCCTCGATCCGGTCGAGGTCGTCGTTCCACAGCTGGAAGGAGAAATCCTCCGGCATCGGATCGTCGGGGCTGGCCCAATGGGCGCGGCAGTTCGGCTCGTAGGGCCCGAGGTTGAAGCCGTGTTTCTCCTGCCGGAGATAATAGGACACATCCACGTCGCGCAGCAGCGGGAGTTTTCTGCCGGTGGCCTTGGTATGGGCCTCGATCTCGGGGATTTCCTCGGACAAAAGGTACTGATGGCTCATCACCATCATCGGCACGGTGCGGCCGCCGTAGGGTTTAAACCACTCGCCCACCCGCTGCGCGTAATAGCCGGCCGCGTTCACCACATAGTCGCAGGCGATATCGCCCTTCTCGGTATGGACGATCCAGCCATCGTCTGTCTGGGTGACGCCGGTTGCGGGGCAGAAGCGGATGATCTTTTGCCCCATCTCCCGCGCGCCCTTGGCCAAAGCCTGCGTCACCTGCGCCGGGTCGATGTCGCCGTCGTTGGGGTCATAAAGCGCGCCGGCCAGATCGTGGGTCTCGATAAAGGGATAGATTTCCTTCACCTCTTCCGGGGTCAGGATCTTGATATCCATCCCCTGATACCGCCCCATCGCGGCGGCGCGGGCGAACTCCTGCATCCGCTCCTTCGAGTGCGCCAGCCGGATCGAGCCAGTCTGGTGGTAGTTCATCGGATAGTCTACCTCTTCCCCTAAGCGGGAATAAAGCTCGGTCGAATAGCGCTGCATGTTCATGATCGACCAGGAGGTCGAGAAGGTCGGCACATTGCCCGCCGCATGCCATGTGGAGCCCGCCGTCAGCTCGTTCTTTTCCAAAAGAACGCAGTCGGTCCAGCCCTTCTTGGCCAGATGATAGAGCGACGAGCAGCCGATGACGCCGCCGCCGATGATGACCACGCGGGCCCGGGTTGGAAAATCAGACATGGTGGGCTCCCTATTGTTGGGGGGAATTGCGGGTCAGGCTTTTTGCGGCACGTCGTCGGCGATCTGGTAGTAATCGCCCTTGTCAGCCACGAAGATGTGCTTTTGCAGAGTGACCCCAGTGGGGTTGGAGACCGCCCCGAGGGCAAAACTGATGGTGTCCTCGTCTGGCGCTTTCCAGAACAGGAAGGAGCCGCATTTGGCGCAGAATCCGCGCTTGGCCTTTTCGCTGGCGGCGAACCACGAAACCTCGCCCGTGATGGTCAGATCGGTGTCCTTCACATGCGCCGAGGACCAGATGCCCCCCGATTGGCGGCGGCATTGACCGCAGTGGCACATGGAGGCGCTTTGCGGGGTTGCCTCGGTCTCGAAATGGATATTACCGCAAAGACAGTGGCCCTTGATCATGAGGTTCCCTCCAAATTGGGTGCGCTACTGGCACCCAGAAGCACGCCGTAAACGATGAAACAGATCGCCAAGAGGCGGCGAATCCAGACGTTGAACACCGCCGCCAGCGCGGCGCGGCCCATGCCGACGCCCAAGAGGGTAAAGCCGGTGTAGCTGAGGGTGGTCAGCGTGAGCGCGGTAGGCATGATCACCGCCATCTGCGACCAGATCGGCACCTCGGGCTGCACGAATTGCGAAAAGGCGGCGAGGTAGCCTGCGACACTTTTGGGGTTGATCGTCGCCACCGCCAGCGCGTGCAGATAGACATGACGCGCCGGGCGTGCTGCGGCGGGCGCGGGCTTGGTCGCATTGCGCCAGCCACGGATGCCCTGAAAGATCAGAAAGGCCGCGCCGACCAGCTTTGCGACAAGGAACCCGGTGGGCGAGGCGGCAATCAGCGCCGTGACCCCAAGGGCCGACAGGACCAGAAAGGCCGTCGCCTGCGTCAGGATGCCGAGCACCCCCAGCATGGCCTTGCCAAAGCCAAGGTTCATGCCGTTTGAGATGCAATTCACCGCATTTGGCCCCGGCGTGGTGACAAAGGCGACCCAAAACAGGGTGAAAATGATCCAGGCGTCAAAGCTCATGAGGGTGCCCTTAATAGACCGGCGGGGCGATCACCCAGACGGCGACGCAAGCCTCGTCATAGGGGTTCGACCACTGAAAGGGTTCATGGCGGATGCGGAAACTGTCGCCGGGGCCCACGGTGAACTGCCGCTCCCCGATCTGCAGATCGAGGCGGCCGGAGATCACATAGGCAACCTCCTGCGTGGGGCGATGGGCTGGGGATTGCATCCGCGCATGGGGGGCAAAGGTGGAATGCACCATCTCGAAATCATCGGTCAGATCAGGGGAGAGCAGCTCTTCGATCAGCCCCTCCTCGCCCGAGCCCATGGGTCGCCGCGCACCAGAGCGCACGATATAGCCCTGCTCCTCCACCGGAGCGGAGGCATGGGCAAAGAGCATCGACATCGGCACATCAAGACATTTCGCCAGCGCGCGCAGGTCAGAGATGGAAGGTTCGGATTTGTCGCGCTCCACTTGGCTGATCCACCCCACCGAGCGCCCCATCCGAGCCGCCAGATCCGCAATGGTGATGCCCCGCGCACGGCGCAGCGCCCGCAGATCAGCGCCAAGGGTGGTGAGCGTGGGGGATTGGCTGTTCAAACCGCGCGGCCTTTTCGTGAAATTTTCTAGTCAATTTTCACGCTCCGCGATTCTCGTGAAAAAAGAAAGGAAAATTTCACGGGAGAGCGTAAAAAAACCGGCGCTGATAAACGCCGGTTTCAAAAAGTCGCCTTGGCTCCGCTCAGAGCTTGCCGAAGACCTGCGCCAAAAGCGACTCCAGCGCCATCGCGTCCTCTTCGTCAAAGGCGCCGGGCTGGTCGCTGTCGATATCAAGCACACCAATCACCGTGCCTTTTGCGTTGTGAACCGGCAGCACGATTTCCGACCGGGTGGAGGAGGAGCAGGCGATATGGCCGGGAAAGGCCTCAACATCGTCCACCAGCTGTGTCTCATTGGTGCGGGCCGCCGCACCACATACCCCGCGCGAAAACGGGATCACCAGACAGCCGTGACCGCCTTGATAGGGGCCGATTTTCAGCACCTCAGGCTCAGTCACCCGATAAAAGCCGGTCCAGTCAAACCGATCGTCCGCATGGTGCAGCTCGCAGACCACGGTGGCCATCAGCGCCACCTCGTCACTCTCGCCTTCGGTCAGAGCGGCCACTGTTTTGGCCAGATCCTGATAATTCACCCGCATCGCTTCGTGCCTTTGCTGAATGTGCGCGAAGAGAGATCGCCCCCTCCCCGCCTGAGTTTAAGCGTCAGATAGTCACGCCAAAACGTGCCGTCAAACCCGCTCGATCGCGATGGCGGTGCCTTCGCCGCCGCCGATGCAGATGGCGGCAATGCCCCGCTTAAGACCGCGTTTCTCCAGCGCGTTGAGCAAGGTCACCATGATCCGCGCGCCCGAGGCACCGATGGGATGGCCCAGCGCACAGGCACCGCCGTTCACATTCACCTTGTCGCGCGAAATCCCCATTTCACGCATGAAGGCCATCGGAACGACCGCAAAAGCCTCGTTCACTTCCCAAAGGTCCACGTCCTCCACATCCCAGCCGATCTGCGACATCAGCTTGCGGGCGGCGGGAACCGGCGCGGTGGTGAACCAGCCCGGCGCCTGTGCATGGCTGGCGTGACCAAGGATATGGCCGCGCACCGAAAGTCCACGGGCAGCCGCCGCATCCTCAGAGGCGAGCACCAGCGCAGCCGCGCCGTCGGAGATCGAGGAGGAGTTCGCCGCCGTCACCGTACCGCCCTCGCGGAAAGCGGGCTTCAGCGTCGGGATCTTTTCCGGGCGGGCCGATTTCGGCTGCTCATCGGCATCCGTCACCACCTCGCCTTTGCGAGTCTTCACAACGACCTCAGCAATTTCGCCCTCAAAGGCACCGCTCTCTTGTGCGGCCAGCGCATTGGACAGCGACGCGAGAGCGAATTCGTCCTGCTCTTCCCGGGAAAATTGGTAATGCTCGGCGCAATCCTCGGCGAAGGTGCCCATCAGGCGGCCCTTGTCATAGGCGTCCTCCAGCCCGTCGAGGAACATATGGTCGATCACCTGACCATGGCCGATCCGGGCGCCGCCGCGCATCTTCGGCAGAAGATACGGCGCGTTGGTCATGCTCTCCATGCCGCCCGCAACCATCACATCCGTATGGCCTAGCGCGATCTGGTCAAAGGCGATCATCGCCGCCTTCATGCCAGAGCCGCACATCTTGTTGAGGGTGGTGGCCGGAACCTCCTCGCCCAGGCCCGCGGCAAAACCGGCTTGGCGTGCGGGCGCTTGGCCTTGCCCTGCGGGCAGAACGCAGCCCATCAGCACCTCGTCCACGGTGGTTGCGCCTGCGCGCTGCAACGCGGCACGGATCGCTGCACCGCCGAGATCGGCAGCGGTCACGCCATCATACATGCCTTGAAATCCGCCCATCGGTGTGCGCGCTGCACCCGCGATCACGATCCTAGCCATTCTTCGAACTCCTCCAATTTTTATGCGCTATCCATACCGAATGATAACATTTAAGGTCTAGGGTGAGTTCCAAGTATGAAGAGCCGAGGAACAACTAAATGAGCCTGACCAGCACGGTAGCAGATGGCGCACAGGTGGTCACCGTGAACGCCCAGCGCATCGACGCAGCCATGGCAATCCAATTCAAGGAAGACATGCGCACCGAAACCGAAGCCGGAGCGCAGCGCGTAATTCTGGACCTTTCGAGCGTCGAATTCATCGACTCGAGCGGCCTTGGCGCCATCGTGGCCGCGATGAAACAACTCGGCAAAGAACGCAAGCTTGACCTCGCCGGCCTCACTCCGATGGTCGACAAGGTGTTTCGATTGACCCGTATGGATACTGTTTTCGACCTCTACGCCACGCTTCAGGATGCTTTGGATCCTGAGCATGCCGCCAATTGACCCGACAAAATCCGTCAGGGGAGCCAGAACTTAATGGTTGAGACCTTCGCCTGCTCCTTCAGGGCGACCGAGCTCGATGCCAGGAATGGTATAATCTCGGTGGTGGAGCGCCTAAAGGGCATGGGTATTCCGAATACCCGCGTCGACGAAGTGCAGATCGCACTCGCCGAAGCGGTGAACAATGTGGTCGAACATGCCTATGCCGAAACGGCGACAGGGGATGTTTTGATCCGTTGTAACCTGCATCCCGACCGCCTCTGGGTGGAGATCCGGGACGCCGGAGCACCCTTTCCCGATTCAAAACTGCCCGAAGGCAAACCGGTCAATATCAGCGTCGACACGCCGCTCGAAGACCTGCCCGAGGGCGGCTTTGGCTGGTTCCTGATCCGTGAATTGGCCAGCGACATCCAATACCAGCGCAATCTGGACAATAACCAGCTGTCGCTGTGTTTTGAGATCCAATTGACCCATTGATGCTGATCCGGACCCTGCACTTGCGGCAGCGGTCCAGATGAACCCTTTCCAATTTTTATGGATTTCTAATCTTTATCCTGGCCCCGTTTGGCCGAGATCATAAATCCGCCGCAATTCAGACCAAGAGCCGCCCGAAAGCTGAGCGAAATCTCAACGTGTAGCTGAAGATGAGCTTCGCCCCGGTGCCGTATCTTAATGCCCCCACCAAGTGTGCGGCGCCGGGGTCTTTACTGGGGGACCCTGCGAGCGCGCCACCCAGTGGCGCGCTTGGCGCTTCCGGCCTTCCTTGCATCTGTTTGCCTATTGCCTCCTCCGGCAGGACGACTACGCTCCGCCGCAAGAGAAGGAGGACCTAGATGCGTGATTTCCAATTTCCGGGCCGTTCGGCCGTTTTTGCGCAAAACGGGATCTGCGCCACGTCGCACCCCTTGGCGGCCCAGGTGGCAATTGATGTTCTGAAACGCGGTGGCAACGCGATGGATGCCGCCATTGCAGGGGCTGTCCTGTTGGGCATTTGCGAGCCGCAAATGACCGGCATCGGCGGGGATTGTTTTGTGCTTTACAGCCGCGCGGGCGAGAGCACCGTACGCGCCCTCAACGGCTCTGGCCGGGCGCCCGCGGCCGCAACCGCCGCGCGGCTGCGTGATCAGGGGCTGACCACCGTGCCGCTGACCTCTGCGGATGCAGTGACGGTTCCCGGGGCCATTGACGCCTTCTGCCATCTGTCGGAGACCGAAGGCAAACTGGGCCTTGATGCCGTTCTTGCGCCTGCCATCCACTATGCCGAAGAAGGCGTGCCCGTCGCGCCGCGCGTAGCTTTTGACTGGGGCAATGACGCCAATACGCTGCAAGGGGGCGCCCGCGACACCTATCTGGTGAACGGTCGCGTGCCCAAAGTGGGGGAAATCTTCCGCGCACCCGGTCAGGCCGAGGTGCTGCGCCGGATCGCCGCCCAGGGGCGCGACGCTTTCTACACGGGTGAAATCGCCGATGACATGATCGCAGCCCTCTCCGCCCGAGGCGGCCTGCATACGGCAGAGGATTTCGCCGCCACGGCCGCGACGCCCACAGATCCCATCTCGGGCCAGTACAAAGGCGTCGACCTCTGCGAGCATCCGCCGAACGGCCAAGGGGCCACCGCGATCCTCATGCTGAACATTCTCAAACAGTTCGACATCGGCGGCATGGATCCCTTTGGAGCAGAGCGCGCCCATATCGAGGCCGAAGCCGCCAAGCTGGCCTATGACGCCCGCAACCGCTTTATCGCGGACCCGGCGCATATGGGCAAACTCGACCATATGCTCGCCCCGGAAACCGCCGAGAAACTGGCTGCGCTGATCGATCCCAAACGCGCCATGGCCGCCCCCAAGGCCGTCAGCGAAGCGGTCCACAAGGACACCATCTACATCACCGTGGTCGACAAAGACCGAATGGCGGTGTCCCTGATCTATTCGATCTTCCACGGCTTTGGCTCCGGGATTGCCTCTGACAAATTTGGCATTCTGCTGCAAAACCGTGGCGCGGGTTTCTGCCTTGAAGAAGGGCATGCGAACGAGTTGGCAGGCGGCAAACGCCCCATGCACACCATCATCCCCGCGATGCTCTGCGAAGGGGGCCGCGTGACGATGCCCTTTGGCGTGATGGGCGGTGCCTATCAGCCAAATGGCCATGCGCGTTTTGTCTCCAACCTGCGCGATTTCGGCATGGACCCGCAGGCGGCGATGGATGCGCCGCGCTGTTTCTCGGACAACGGCACTTTCAAAGTGGAGCGTGGCTACAGCGATGCCGTGCGCGCCGAACTGGCCGAAATGGGGCACACCGTGGAAATCCCGCAGACCGCAATTGGCGGCTCTCAAGCGATCCAGATCCACGACAGTGGCATTCTGGAAGGCGCCAGCGACCCGCGCAAGGATGGCTGCGCGCTGGGGTATTAAGGCCGGGGTACTAAGTCTGCCCCCTCGACACCAAAACAAAAAGGCCGGGGCGCAGTGCTCCGGCCTTTGTTCTATCTGTGCCCCGATCTGCGGCAGGGCCGCTCGGCTGGGTCAGTTCAACTGGTAGTGCAGCTGGTAGTTGCCATCATCAAAGCCGGTGAACATCTCGTGCACGTCCGGATGGCTGACAGGCTCGCCCGAATAATCCGCGATCAGATTCTGTTCCGAGACATAGGCCACATAGTAGGTCTGCTCATTCTCAGCGAGCAGGTGGTAATAAGGCTGGTCCCGCGCCGGGCGCGCATCTTCGGGGATGGCCTCGTACCATTCTTCCGTGTTTGCAAACTCCGGATCCACGTCAAAAACCACCCCTCGGAAGGGGTGTTTGCGGTGGCGAACGACTTGGCCAAGATTATATTTTGCGCGTGTTTTCAGCATGTTTCCGGCCCTCTTATCCAATAGGTGTAACCCTTTGCGCTGGGGGATGTCCAACCTCCCGGCGCAAGTTTTGCGGAAACAGAGTGTCTGGCGATCTGTCACAGTCGGCCAACCGGGCAATTTCAAACAAACTTTTAGTGATCAACCGAGGTCCGGACCATTTGTCGATTGGCATTTCTTCTCCGACGAGGATTGGCTAAACTGCGCAAAAAGCAAAAGGCAGAGGCAAATGAGCAGAATCATAAGTGCCCTGGCGCTGTTGTTGGCATTGGCAGCCTGTGGGGGCGGATATAAATCGCCGCCACGCAATCTCGACAATGCCTGCGCGATCATCAACGAGCGCCCGAAATATCTGAAAGCCTTCCGCGCCGCCGAACGGCGCTGGGGTGTGCCCGTGCATGTTCAGATGGCAACGATCCACCAAGAGAGCAAATTCGACGGCGATGCACGCACGCCGCATAAATACGTCTTGGGCATCATCCCCATGGGGCGGATTTCGAGCGCCTACGGCTATGGCCAGGCCCTGGATGGCACCTGGGACGACTACCGCAGCGACACCGGGCGGCGTTTTGCCCGGCGCGATCATATCGACGACGCCGCGGATTTCATGGGCTGGTACATGACCCGCAGCTTCCAGCGCAATGGCATCGCCCTAGATGATGCGCGCAATCAATACCTTGCCTATCACGAAGGCCATACGGGCTACGCGCGGGGCAGTTATCGCCAGAAAGGCTGGCTGATGCAGGTCGCCAACCGGGTCGAGGCACGCTCCAATGCCTATAAGGTCCAGTTGGAAGGCTGCCGCCGCTACCGCTAAAAACAATCGCCCCGGTCCTGATGGAACCGGGGCTTTCTTTTCGCGACGAGAGCCTAGCGGCCTAGCGGTTGTTTTGCGGGCGCGAGATGCTGAACAGGCTAGAGGGGAAGGACATCCCCGTTTTCATCTCGCCCAGAACAACTGTGGTTTCTTCGCCCGCGCTGCCATGGATCACCCATTTGCGCAGCTGCACCGGACTGTCGGTAAACATCATCTCGATGCTGCCATTCTCCGGCGCTTTGGGGTCATGCGCGCGCACGATGGTCGAGATGCCGTCAAAGTCGTGACCGACGACCATATTCGCCTGACCAAGGTTCACGGTCCGCGCAAGGATGATCGACAGCGGCGTGCGGCTCAGGGGGTAAGTCTCTGGCGGCTGATTGGACTTCGGGTCCATGATCGCCACCGTCCCGGCCTCTGCCAGCACCAGCCCGCCATTGTTGGCATATTCAAAGCGCACCTTGCCCGGCCGCCGCATAAACAGCTTGCCCTTTGACAGGCTGCCGTCGTCATTCACCTGCGTGAACTGCGCTTCAGCGGTTTTGAAGCTGTTCAGATAGGTGGAAATCTCGTTCAGGCTCAGCTTTTCCGCCGCCATTGCGGCGGTGGAGGCAAGCGTGGTCGCGCCAAGCGCGAGGGCGAAGACAATCTGTTTCATGACACTCAAGATATGCGGCAATTGGCGAAAGTGAAGAGGCCGGGCACATCGCCCGGCCTTTTGTCGCCTATCGCCTGTTACTGCTCAGGGACAAGAATTTCCCTTTTACCAACGTGGTTTGCCGCAGAGACAAGCCCCTCTTCCTCCATCTGCTCAACCAACCTCGCGGCCTTGTTATAGCCGATGCCGAGCTTGCGCTGGATGTAGGAGGTGGAGCACTTGCGATCCTTGATGACAATCGCCACCGCCTGATCGTAAAGCGCATCCTCGCCGTTGGTATTGCCGCCGGTGTTCAGACCCAGAACCGCGTCGATATTGTCCGCTTTCTCGTCGTCGGGGCCTTCGACAACGCCACCGACATAGTCCGGCGGGCCGAATTGCTTGAGGTGGTTCACGACCTCCTCGACCTCTTCATCCGACACGAAGGGACCATGGCAACGGGTGATCTTGGAGCCGCCCGCCATATAAAGCATGTCGCCCATGCCCAAGAGCTGCTCGGCGCCCATTTCGCCAAGGATGGTGCGGCTGTCGATCTTCGACGTCACCTGGAAAGAGATCCGGGTGGGGAAGTTTGCCTTGATCGTGCCGGTGATCACGTCAACAGAGGGGCGCTGCGTCGCCATGATGAGGTGGATGCCCGAGGCCCGCGCCATCTGCGCCAGACGCTGGATGCAGGCTTCGATCTCTTTGCCAGCCACCATCATCAGGTCGGCCATCTCGTCGACGATCACGACGATATAGGGCAGTTTCTTGGGTTCGAACTCTTCGGTCTCGAACACCGGCTCACCCGTGTCGTCGTCAAAGCCGGTCTGAACCGTGCGGCTGAACATCTCGCCCTTGGCCAGCGCCTCAGAGACACGACCATTGTAGCCCGCGATATTGCGCACGCCCATCTTGGACATCTTGCGGTAGCGGTCTTCCATCTCGCCCACGACCCACTTCAGGGCCACGACAGCCTTTTTCGGGTCGGTCACAACCGGAGAGAGCAGATGCGGGATACCGTCATAAACGGAGAGTTCCAGCATCTTGGGGTCGATCATGATCAGGCGGCATTCCTCGGGTGTCAGCTTGTAAAGCAGCGACAGGATCATCGTGTTGATCGCCACGGATTTACCCGAGCCGGTGGTCCCCGCAATCAGCAAGTGGGGCATCTTGGCGAGGTTGGCAACCATGGAGTCACCGCCAATGTCTTTGCCCAGGGCCAGCGGCAGGTTGTAGTTGCCATCGCCGAAATCACGGCTGGCGAGAATTTCGCGCAACACCACTTTTTCGCGGTGCTCATTGGGCAATTCGATCCCGATCACGGTGCGTCCCGGCACGGTCGACACACGGGCGGACAGAGCCGACATAGAGCGGGCGATATCATCCGCCAGACCAATGACGCGGCTGGCCTTGAGACCCGGCGCGGGCTCAAGCTCATACATCGTCACAACAGGACCCGGACGGACCGAGACGATCTCGCCTTTGACACCGTAGTCATCAAGCACGGTCTCCAGCATCCGCGCGTTCTCTTCCAACGCCTCATCGCTGAGGTGATGACGTTCGACACTCGACGGATTGGTGAGCAAGGACAGGGGCGGCAGTTCGAAATCCCCGTCGCTCTCTTCTTTGAACAGGTTCGGCTGCGCCTCTGCTTTGGCACGGGTGGAGGGCTGTATCGGCTTGCGAACCGGCTGCTCCACCACGGCCTTGCGCGGTTCGGCCACCGGAATATGCATCGCAGGCTGCGTTTCGGCGCGCGGCGTGATGGTCAGACGGGACGGCTGGATGTCGTCCTCGATATCCTCATCTTCAGCGCCAAAAGCGTTGTAGCCGTAATCGTCCTCTGCGTCGTCCTCTTCGACAAACCGGGCAGAGTGTTCGCGCTGCATCGGCAGATCTTCGGTCGGCACCTCATCCACAAAGGCCTGTGGAGCCGCGGAGGTCGGCGCGGCTGTCGGCGCCTCGACATAGGCCGCGGGCGCTTGCGGAAGGCTCGGGGCAGGCGCTGCAGGGGCCGCCGGAATGGCCGTCGCCGTGGGGGTGGCGGACAGCATCGGCTCCGCCATGTGCGCGTGACCCTGGGTCGGGTTGAAAATCAGCGGCTCAGGACGGCGTCCGCGCCCTTTGGTCAGAGAGTGATCCGGGATCGGCTGCGGCGCCTCTGTCTGGGCGCGACGGATGCGAACCGCGTTCTGGATCTTTTGCGCAATCCGCTCGTCGCCCGCACCTTCAAAGACGCTGACGCTGGGTTCGTCGTCGATCAACTCAGGTTCCGGCATCTCAACCGGCTCGCTGCGGCGGATCAGGTTGGTGGCGCGGCTCAACAGACCGCCACGTTCCTCGGGCTGCGGAGCAGGGGCGAATTGTGCGGCGGCAGGCGCACTTGCGGGGGCGGCAGCCGGGGCCTGCGCATAGGCCTGCGGATGCAGACCAAATTGCGGCTCGTTGCGCACGAACTCATCCGCGCCCATCGGGTCACTGTAGATCAGTGCGTCCTCTTGCGCGTCAGCGGCCATCGCGCGCTGCTCATTGCGGCGGGCTTGCCATGTGCGGGCCGCGCTGAAGCCGGAGCTGGCCCCACGCCCCATCAGGCTCGCCAAGGCCCCATAGGACAGGATGACCCCAACCAGCAGCAGACGGCCAAGGCGCGCCAGTTCCTCACGGGTGAACCCAAGGACAAAGGCCCCAAGCGTCAGCATCCCCAGCGCGGTCAGCACCGAAAGGAACTTCACCAGGAAAGCCAAACCAAAGGGCAACAGCGCCAGCAGCGCCCCCAAGGCGGTATAGCCAATCATCCCGCCCAAACCGAAGTTGTGGAAGGCCTTCCACTCCGCATCCGGCACCAAGGTTTCCGAATAGAGCGCAACGACAATCAGCCAGAACACCAGCATGAGCGAGGGCCAGAGAATACGATCTTCGCCCTTGTGGAACAGGAACCGCGCCCCCCAAGAGCACAAGAAGATCGGCAGCGCCCAGGACCCTTTGCCAAGGAAGGTGATCAGCAGAAAGGCAATCGACGCCCCGGTCTGCCCCAGCCAGTTCTGTGGCGGGGTATCGGCGGAGACCATCCAGTTGCTGTCATCCGGCGCATAGGAGCCGATCATGGCCGCGACCAAAAGGCCAACGCCAATCAACAGAAGCCCGATGAGCTCCTTGCCACGCTTCTCGATGGCCGCTTGCATGTTGCTGTCCAGAAGCGGATCTCTGCTGCGGGTCTGAAATGCCATGCCTACCTCGGTTCACTCTCATATCCGGGGATGATCGGCTGTTTCGCTCTTTGCTCAGCCCCGGTGGTGTTTCGTCTTGCTTTTGGCCCCTCCCCTCGCGGGAAAGAGCGGTCGTTTTGTCGTCGTCTTAGTAAAGACAATCGCGCAGTGTTTGCAGCGCTGTGCGTGTCTGCTCGGCCGGAGCCACCAGCGCCACGCGGATATAGCCGTGACCGGGGTTCTCTGCCCCCTGCCCCTGCGCCAGATAAGAGCCGGGCAGAACGCGGACACCCGTCTCTTGCCACAGCTTCACAGTGGCCGCCTCGCCATCCTCGACGGGCAACCAGAGGAAAAAGCCTGCTTCCGGCGACATATAGCCATTGAGCCCGGCAAAGACCTCATCCGCGATGCGGTATTTTTCCTGATACAGCGCGCGGTTCTCGATCACATGCGCCTCATCCGCCCAGACCTTGGCCGCAGCCGCCTGCAAGGGGCCGGGGGTTGGGGCGCCGGAATAAGCGCGCAGTTTCTTGATCTCAACCATCGACTCTGGCCCCGCCGCGATCAGACCGGAGCGCAGCCCCGGCAGGTTCGAGCGTTTGGAGAGCGAGTTGAACAGCACCACCCGCTCCGGGTCGGTGCCCATCTCGTCGGCCACGGTCAGCGCGCCCACCGGCGCGATATCGCGGTAGATCTCGGAATAGCATTCGTCTGCGAAGATCTTGAAATCGTATTTCTCAGCCAGCGCGATCAGCTGTTCCCAATAGGCGCGCGAGGCCACGGCGCCCTGCGGGTTGGCGGGCGAGCAGATATAGGCGACGGCGGTGCGGTTCAGCACCTCTTCGGGCAGGGAGGCATAGTCCGGCAGATGGCCAGTAGCATCGGTCGCAGGCACAAAAACCGGCTCTGCCGCCACCGAAATCGCGGCGATCATATAGACCTGATAAAAGGGGTTCGGGATCAAAACGACCGGCTTCTGGCCGTTCTTTTCCTCGGGGCACAGCGCCATGGCGGCGTTATAAAGCCCTTCGCGGGTTCCGTTCAGCGCCATCAGCCGGGTCGCCGGGTCCAGCGTCACGCCATAGCGTTGCGCCGCCCAATCCGCCATCGCCCCACGCAGCTCGTCGGTGCCTTCATTCTGCGGATAGCTGTTAAAGCCCGCCGCGTTTTCCATGATCACATCGGTCACCCAAGCCGGAAACGCATGTTTCGGCTCGCCAATGGTCAATTGCACCACGTCCCCACCGGGCGCGTGATGGTCGAGCAGAGCCCGCAGACGCGGGAACGCGTAGGGCGGCAGTTTGGAAAACCGCTCGGGAAACTTCATGTCTGTGCCTCAAAGTCGGGATCGTGATCGCCCCTTTTGCTCTGCAAGGTACAGCGCAAACGGGGTTCCGTCCACCCGCAGATGGCGCGGGTGCAACAGTGTTGCTTTCAGGCCAGAGCGGCTTCTACGCCTGCGCCGACCCGCAAGAGGGCCTCTTCGCAGTCGGGCTGGCCAATCACCTGCAACCCGCAGGAGGGCACCCCGGTCGGGATCGACAGGGCGCAGACGCCCATCAGGTTACCAATGCGGGTATTACGCAGCGCCATCAGGTTCGATTTGACATAGTAGTCATGGTCGCTCTGCAACCGCGCGAGGTTCGGCGGCAGGATCGGCGCGGCGGGAGCGAGAACCGCGTCATAGCCCGCAACCGCTTGATCCCAAACCATCCGCACTTGCTCCAGCTTGGCCCAGGCCGCCACGTAATCGGCGCCGGAGTATTCCGCCCCCGAGCGGAAACGGGCGAGAATTTCCGGGAACATCAAATGAGGTGCGGCCTCGATCACGTCTTTCCACAGCCCATAGGCCTCGGTGGTGAAGAGGATCGCCGAGAGGGCCATCGCCTCGGGCAGTTGCGGCACTTCAAGCGGCACGATCTCCGCCCCGGCGGCGCGCAGTTTCTCCAGCGCGGCGGCATGGGCGACGGCAACTTCGGGAGCGAGGTCATCCTGCGCCACGGTCTGCAGATCGGCAAAGCGCTTGCCCTCGACGCTGGCGCCCTCCAGATCGACCGTCTTGCTGTTGCCCTCGATGAGCGAGAGCATCAGCCCCGCATCCTCCACCGTGCGGGCGAGCGGGCCGATGGTGTCGAACTTCAGACAGAGCGGAATGACCCCCTCAAGGCTGACCCGGCCCGAGGTGGTCTTGAGGCCCACAAGATCATTCCAGGCGGAGGGAATGCGCACCGATCCCCCCGTGTCAGAGCCGATTGCCCCCGCCGCAAGGCCAAAGGCGACCGAGGCCGCCGCGCCGGAGGAAGAGCCCCCCGGCACCGCCTCGGGATCGTTCACACAGGGCGGCGTCGCTTTGATCGGGTTGAGGCCAAGGCCAGAGAAGGCCAGCTCGCTCATATGGGTCTTGCCCAGACAGACCGCGCCAAGGGCGGTGGCGTTCTCCAAAACCAGCGCGTCCTGCTCGGCCACCCGCCCTTTGAGGAGGTCAGAGCCGGACTCCGTCACATCGCCCGCGCTGTCGAACAGGTCCTTCCAGCTGAGCGGCACCCCGTCGAGGGGCGAACGGCGCAGCCCTGCCTTGGCCCGCGCTTGCGCGGCGGTGGCCTCCGCCAAAGCGCGCTCGCGGGTAACGACGCTATAGATGCGCGCGGTCTCCGGGTGGCTGTCCATCGCCGCCAGATAGGTTTCGGTCAGGGCCAGCGGGTCAATCTCGCCCGCCGCGATACCACGGCCCAGATCCGCGGCGCTCATTTTCAGCCAATCCTGCATCCCTCTTGCCTTCCTGTCGTGATCCCTTGTGATCGGGATCATAAGTCCATTTGGCCGCCACCGTAGCGAGCAGGCCTGCGCCGCACAATCCCGACGCATATCGCAGACCACACTGCGGCAGCGTGACCGCCTCTCGGCTGCGATCTGGCCATGGACAATCCGGCCAAGGGGCGCATATTGCGGGGCATGACTGAGATGCGTGATATCCTGATCGTTGGCGGTGGCCTCAATGGCCCGACCTTGGCGCTTGCCCTTGCGAAGGGGGGCCATTCCGTCACCCTGATCGATGCCCTACCCGCCGTGACGCGGCAGGATGCGGGCTTTGATGGGCGCTCCTATGCGCTGGCGCTGGCCTCGACCCGGCTGTTGGAGCAAGTGGGCGTCTGGGCGCGGATCGCCGATCAGGCGCAGCCGATGCACGAGATCAAGGTGAGCGACGGGGTGGCCGGCCGTGGCCCCTCGCCGCTGTTTCTGCATTTCGAGGACTCTGATCTGGAAGACGGCCCGATGGGCTATATGGTCGAGGACCGCTATCTGCGCCGCGCCCTGCTGGAGGCAATGGAGGCCGAGGCGGCCATTACTCAGGTCAACGGGCGTACCGTGGTGGCGCAAGAGGTCAGTGCCGATGCGGTGACCGTGACGCTGGATGATGGCAGCCGCCTCTCTGGCGCGCTTTTGGTCGGGGCGGACGGGCGGCAAAGCGGCACCGCCGCGCGGGCGGGCATCAAGCGCACCGGCTGGGACTATGGCCAAACCGCGCTGGTCTGCGCCATCGCCCACGCCGAACCGCACCACGGCATCGCGCATCAGTTCTTCATGCCGCCGGGGCCGCTAGCAATCCTGCCCTTGCCCGGCAACCGCAGCTCCATCGTCTGGAGCGAGACCCACGCCGAGGCCGCGCGCATTCAGGCGCTGCCGGAGGAGGATTATCTGACGGTACTGCGTCCCCGGTTCGGCTCGTTCCTGGGTGAGATCAGCCTTGAGGGCAAACGCTTTAGCTATCCGCTGAAACTGAGCCTCGCGACCAGTTTTTACGCCCCGCGCGTGGCGCTGGTGGGCGATGCGGCGCATGGGCTGCACCCGATTGCGGGGCAAGGGCTGAACGCAGGCCTGCGCGATATCGCGAGCCTCGCCGAGGTGCTGACCGATGCGGCACGGCGCGGTGAAGACATCGCCAGCCCGCTTATACTGGAGCGGTATCAGCAGTGGCGACGGTTCGACACCACCTCGCTGGCGCTGGCGACCGATGTGTTCAACAAGCTGTTTTCCAACGACAATCCGATTTTGCGCGCAGCGCGGGATATCGGCCTTGGCCTGACCAATGCGCTGCCGGGACTGCGGCGCGGTTTTGTGCGCGAGGCGGCGGGCCTGTCGGGTGACCTGCCGCGCCTGTTGCGCGGGCGCCCGCTCTAACGCTGCGCCCGGGGCCCCGTCACTCTAGCGGGCGCGCCTCATCTGTCAGCATCACGGGGATGCCGTTGCGGATCGGAAAGGCGAGGTTGGCCGCGCGGGAGATCAGCTCCTGCTTGTCCGCGTCATATTCCAGCACCGTCTGCGTCACCGGGCAAACCAGCGCCTCCAGCATCCGCCGATCAAAGGCGGGGGCCATATCGTTCATTGTAGTTTTTCCTCAAAAGTTCCACCCCGCAGGGCGAATTCCATCAATGTCACCAGCGTCTCGCGCCGTGTGGTGAGGCTCGGCGCCTCCAAAAGCGCCTGTTTATCCTCGGGATCAAAGTCCAGCAGCATGGAGAGCGAATTGACCAACAGCTCATCCCCCGCCTCATCCAACGCGCCCCAGTCGGTCGACAGGCCCCGCGCGTCGAGATAACGCGACAGAAGGTTCATCAGCGCCGCGCGGTCAAACCCCATGTCGGTTTCAGCATGGCCCAAATCCGGGTCAAACCCGGTCCAATCCACCACACAGCGCCGATAGGGCGAGAAGCCCTCGACCTCTTTGCGCACGCGGAACCGGGACAGACCGCAAAGCGTGATGAAATAGCGCCCATCCTCGGTTTCCGAGAATTGCGTCACCCGCCCCGCACAGCCAATCGCGTGGAGCGGCGCAGGATCTCGAGCGCCACGTCCCGGATTGGGTTGGATCATCCCGATCACCCGCCCCGGCGTTTTCAGCGTATCTTCAAGCATTTGCAGATAGCGCGGCTCAAAGATGTGCAAGGGCAGCTTGGTCCGGGGCAGCAGAAGCGCCCCGGGCAAGGGGAAGACAGGGATTGTCTCCGGCAGATCAGCGGCTTTTATCATGCCCATGAACCTAGCGCCCGGCAGGCGTCAGGCAAATATCAGCGAGCTCAGTTTACGGCGCCCATTCAGCACAACCGGGTCATTCGGTTTCAACGCGTCGAAAATGGTGAAGAGCTGCGCTTTGGCCGCGCCCTCGTTCCATTCCCGATCCCGGCGGAAGATATCGAGCAACTCGTTCACCGCAGCCTCGGCATCGCCCGCGGCATGCAGGGCCTGCGCGAGATCAAACCGCGCTTGCAGGTTGCTCGGATCGGCCTCGACTGCCGCACGCAACTCCGCCACCGGACCGGCATTCTGCGCCTGACGCGCCAGTTCGATCTGGGCAAAAGCCGCTTCGATTTCCGGGGCAGACGCAATCTCGGCCGGAGCGCCGTTCAGCACCGCTTCGGCTTGCTCCAGATCCCCCAAAGCAACGTGGCAGCGCGCCAGCCCGCCATAGGCGGCGGCGTTCTTGTCATCTTCGCCCATCACAGCGGCAAAGATCTGAGCGGCATCTTCGGCCGCGCCCTCTTCCAGCATCTGTTCGGCAGCTTCCAAAGCCTCGCCCAAACCGCCATCAGCGGTGCCACCTGCGGCCTCGGCAATGCGCTTCAAGAAGGCATCGATCTCAGACTGCGGCAGCGCGCCCTGGAACATGTCCAGCGGACGGCCCTGGTAAAAGGCGACGACTGTGGGGATCGACTGCAACGGCAGACCCTGCTGCGCGAGGGCCGAGGCGAGACGCTGGTTCTCGTCGACGTTGATCTTGGCCATTTTCACCGCGCCTTTGGCACGAGTCACGGCGGCCTCCAGCATCGGGCCAAGGGTCTTGCAGGGGCCACACCAAGGCGCCCAGAAATCGACGATGACCGGCACCTCGTTCGAGGCGTCGACCACATCGGTCATGAAGTTTTCTTCGCTGACGTCTTTGATGAGATCGCCTGCGGGGGCTGCGGCGCCGGCTCCGCCCAGAATGTCCATCATTGCTCCGCTCTCCTGAAATCTAGGTTGCGCCATATATGCGATTTCGACGCTGGAAAACCAAGGGGGGATTGCCACCCTGCGCAGATGCGCGGTTGCAGGCTGTCCCCGCCCCTGCCGCAAGCGCAACCGCGCCGCCCCGTCAGGGGCGGCGCCCGGCCCAACAAAACATCGCGCGCCCGGTCAGGGCGCGCGTGGGTTTTGGCGGGAGCCTCCCCCCACCTGTCAAAAATCCGCGATCACAGATCGAAGGTTGCAAAGACTGGCGCGTGATCACTGGGCTTTTCCCAGCCGCGCGCCGCGCGCAAAACCCGGCTGGAGTGGGTGGCGTTGACGATATCCGGTGTGGCCCAGACGTGATCCAGACGGCGGCCCTTGTCGGCGGCGTCCCAATCCTTGGCGCGATAGCTCCACCAGCTATAGAGCAAGCCTTCGGGGATGTCCTTGCGGGTGACGTCCTGCCAGCCCCCGGCCTCCATCACCTGATGCAGGTGATCCACCTCAATCGGCGTGTGGCTGACGATCTTCAGCAGTTTCTTGTGATCCCAGACGTCATCCTCGCGCGGTGCGATATTGAGGTCACCAACCAGAACCGCTTTCTCGGGGCGTTCCGATTTGAACCAATCGCGCATCTCGGTGAGGTAGTCGAGCTTTTGGCCGAACTTGATGTTCTTTTCCCGGTTCGGCTCATCGCCGCCCGCCGGCACATAGAAGTTGTGGATGGTCACCCCGTTTTCCAGCCGCCCCGCCACATGGCGCGCATGGCCGAGGCTGGCGAAATCCTTGTCGCCCCGATCCTCAATCGGCAGCTTCGACAGGATCGCCACGCCGTTGTAGCCCTTTTGACCACGCCCGATCATGTGGGTGTAGCCCGCCTCCCGGAACGCCTCCATCGGGATCTTCTCCACCGGGCTTTTGCACTCCTGCAGGCAGAGCACATCCGGCCCTTCCTCATGCAACAGCTTCAGCACGATCGGCTCGCGCAGGCGGACGGAGTTGATGTTCCAAGTGGCAAGGGTAAAGGACATGAGGCAGGTTCTTTCGCGGCAAGGATTCCGGTTTTCGCGCGGATATTGCCTGCCTCTGGCACAGGATGCCAGCCCTTGACCTGCGCTTTCCTGCGGAAAACGTACCGAGAACAGGGGTCGAACAAAAAAAGACCGGACAAAAAAAGACCGGGCGCAAGGCCCGGCCCAGTCCAACAGGGAGGATGCATATCGTAACCCGGATATGCGCGGGAACTTTGATCGGCGTGTCAGTCAGGGAACGTGCGCCACGTGGCTTTTGTTCCCGGCCGTGACCGTCACCCCAAGTATCTCTCAGGCGACCAGCCGATACCCGCCTGATTCCGTCACAAGCAGACGCGCATTCGACGGATCGGGCTCAATCTTCTGCCGCAGACGATAGATATGGGTCTCAAGGGTGTGCGTTGTAACCCCCGCATTGTAGCCCCAGACCTCATGCAGCAAAACGTCGCGGGCCACCACGCCATCGCTGGAGCGGTAGAGGAACTTCAGAATGTTCGTCTCCTTCTCCGTCAGGCGGATTTTGCGGTCGTCCTCAGTCACCAGCATCTTCATCGCCGGCTTGAACGTATACGGCCCCAGCGCAAAGACAGCGTCCTCGGACTGTTCATGCTGGCGCAGCTGAGCGCGGATGCGGGCCAGCAGCACCGGAAACTTGAACGGCTTGGTCACATAGTCATTGGCGCCAGCGTCCAGGCCCAGAATGGTATCCGCGTCGCTGTCATGGCCGGTCAGCATCAGGATCGGAGACTTCACGCCCTGCTTGCGCATCCGTCGGCACAACTCGCGCCCGTCGGTATCCGGCAGGCCCACGTCGAGGATGATCAGATCGTAGATCGCTTCCTTAGCGCGCTCCATCGCGCCTTGACCGTCGCCCGCCTCAAAGACGTCGAAATCCTCGGTCATCACGAGCTGTTCGCTCAGCGCTTCGCGCAGGTCCTCGTCGTCATCCACGAGCAGAATTTTCTTCAACTGGGCCATGGGGCGTGTCTCCTGTTGTCTTGGAAAAGAGATGTGACGGCCCGCCTAAAAGAACAAGATTTGCTGCAGAAGTCTCACGCCGACGTGTCCGAGGGCGCGGAAATATTTCACTTTTGCAAGAAAGCGGCGTAGGAAATGCTCCTGATGTTACAGACCGGATGCCAACCATGAGCCTGATGCCGACAATGCTGGAGCGGATCGCCCGTGCCCGGGTGGACCTGCGGATGGGGCTGCCCGTGGTGCTGACCAGTGCCGACAGCGCCATTCTGGCGATCTCGGTCGAGAGCCTGACGCCCGCGCGCCTTGGTGATTTGCGCGATTTGGGCGCGGTGGCACTGGCGCTGACCGCCCGGCGGGCAACGACCCTGAAGGCGCGCGCTTATGATGGCGATCTGGCGCGGATCAAGGTACCGGCCGACGTGGATCTCGCTTGGGTGCAGGCACTGGCCGATCCCTCGGACGATCTGGAGCAGCCGATGAAGGGCCCGCTGACCAGCCTGCGCGAGGGCGATGCGTCGCTGGCGCGGCTGGCGATTGCCTTGGTGAAATCGGCGCGCCTGCTGCCTGCTGCTCTCTATATCGACCTTCCCGAGGCCGGCGCCTTTGCGCTGAAACACGACTTGACCCTCTTGCCGCAAAGTTCGGCAGAGCCCTTGTTGAACACCTCCTCGCCCCTGCATCCCGTCGCCGCCGCCCGCCTGCCGATGGAGGCGTCAGAGGCCGGCCGTTTGCATATCTTCCGCCCCGAGGACGGCGGCGAAGAACATTACGCCATTGAGATCGGCCGCCCGGATCGCAGCAAGCCTGTGCTGGCGCGGCTGCATTCCGCCTGTTTCACCGGCGACGTGCTCGGCTCGCTGAAATGCGACTGCGGCCCGCAGTTGCGCGGGGCCTTAGAGCAGATGGGGCAAGAGGGTGCTGGCGTTCTGCTCTACCTCAACCAAGAGGGGCGTGGCATTGGTCTGGCCAATAAGATGCGCGCCTATTCCCTGCAGGATCAAGGCTTTGACACGGTCGAGGCCAATCACCGTTTGGGGTTTGAGGATGACGAACGCGACTTCCGCCTTGGCGCCTCGATCCTGCGCGAGCTGGGCTTTTCGGCGGTGCGGTTGATGACCAACAACCCCGGCAAGATCGCAATGATGGAGAAAACCGGCATCTCGGTCGAGGAACGCGTGCCCTTGAAGGTCGGCGAGAATGAGTTCAACCGCGCCTATCTCGCCACCAAGGCCGCCAAATCGGGGCATATGCTATGACCCCCGCCGATCTGGTCCTGACCCCTTTGGGGCTGCGGTTTATGGGGCGGCTGATCCCCTGCACCATTGGCAAGGGCGGTATCCGCACGGACAAACGCGAGGGCGATGGGGCGACGCCGGTGGGGGTGCACCGCATCGTCGGTATGCTCTATCGGCCCGACCGCATTACCGCGCCACAAGCCTGGGCCGTGCCGATTCTGCCGGGCGATCTCTGGTCCGACGACGTCCGCGACCCTGCGTATAACCAGCTGGTCCGCGCGCCCTATGCCGCCAGTCATGAGCAGCTGCGGCGCGCTGATCCGCTTTACGATCTGGTATTGCTCACCGATTGGAACTGGCCGGAGGCCGAAGCGGGGCGCGGCTCGGCCATCTTTCTGCATCAATGGCGGCGCCCTGGCTATCCGACCGCGGGCTGTGTCGCCTTTTCGCGGCAAAACCTGCGCTGGATCGCCGAGCACATGACACCAGAGGCTCGGCTGATCGTCCGTTCACGCTGAAGGTGCGCGCTCGCCAAAGATCGCAGAGCCGACCCGCACGTGAGTCGCGCCAAAGGCAATCGCCTTTTCAAAGTCGCCACTCATCCCCATCGAAAGACCCGTCAGCCCATTGCGGGCGGCGATCTTGGCCAGCAGGGCAAAATGCAGGCTGGCCTCTTCCTCGACCGGGGGGATGCACATCAGCCCCTCCACCGGCAGGTCCAGCCCACGGCACTCCGCGATAAAGGCGTCGGCCTCGGCAGGCAGGATACCCGCCTTTTGCTCTTCTTCGCCGGTGTTGACCTGAATGAACAGACGCGGGCAATGGCCGAGTTCCTGTGCCAGCCGCGCGATGGTCTGCGCCAGTTTGGGACGGTCGATCGAGTGGATCGCGTCCACCAGCTCCATCGCCTGACGCGCCTTATTGGTCTGCAAGGGGCCGATGAGGTGGAGATCAACGCCGGCAAACTGCTCGCGAAACGCGGGCCACTTGCCCGCCGCTTCCTGCACGCGGTTTTCACCGAAGACCCGCTGGCCCTCTTGCAAGACGGCCTCGACCCGCTCGTTCGGCTGCACCTTGGAAACGGCGATCAGTTCGACAGAACCGGGCGCGCGCCCAGCGGCGACTTCGGCGGCGGCAATACGGGATTTGATCTCAGACAGCGACATCAACGGACCTCTTGCGAAATGAAACTCACTCGGCCCGGACAAAACACTGTTTATACACAAAAGAAAAGGGCGAGCTCCGAAGAGCCCGCCCCAAGAACCAGATGGTTCCGTTCTCCAATTAGAAGGAGAAGGACACACCGAGGTCTGCTTTGGTGTTGCTCGACGCGTCGGAGCCAACACCACCTGCGAGGGTCACGCCGCCGCCGAGGCCGTGGCGGAAGCCAACGCCGAACGCGGTGTCGGTTGCGTTGCCACCATCGGAAACCATTGCGCGGATGGAGGTCGCGGAAGAGATTTCGTAGTTGATGGATGCACCGATGGAGGTGTCAGTCTGGTTGTCGCCGTCACCGATGATGATGGAGTAACCCAGAGCGCCGGTGGAGCCAGCCAGGCCGAGAACCCAGTAGTCGCCGGAGGAGTCGGTGTCGGAGTAAACCGCGCCAACAGACATTGCACCGAAGGTGTAACCCAGACCCAGCTGGAACTCTTCGTCTGCTGCAACTGCTGCGGTAACAACAGTGGTGTCGCCGTTGGAGTCAGTGGTGGTCACAGCCGCCTGAGCGCGGGTCTCTTTGTAGGAGAGCGACGCGGAGAAGTCACCAACAGTGTAACGTGCTTTGATGGTGGTTGCGTCAGCGGAACCTGCGCCGAAGCCGGTTGCCGGACCGTTGAAGGTCGCGTTGTGCTCCAGGAAGGAGGTGAAGCCTACGCCGTAGCCGAAGTAGTCAACCTGGTCACCGGAGTCCAGAACGTTGGAAACGTTACCAACGTCAACACGCAGACCGCCGAAGGACACTGCGAAACCAGCTGCGCCCGGGCCACGGCCGGAGATGTCGTTCGCGTGGGAGTCTTCGTTGGCTTCGAGACGGAAGCGAGCTTCCAGTTTCACGCCAGCGTCGGTTTCCGCGATGCCGGTGATGTTCACACGCATACGCTGTTCGATGCGGGTCTCGTCGGCTTGGGCTTCGTCGTATGCCAGACCAAAACGTGCGGAACCGCCGATGGTCAGTTCTGCGGAAGCAACGCCAGCAGTCGCGATCAGTGCGGTCGAAGCGAAGAGAATCTTTTTCATGGTTTTCCCTCGGGTTTGAATTTCGAAAGAAGCAATCGGCATCTGCCACTTCGCTCCTCAAGTACGCACATCCTCTCGCTCGTTTTGGGGTCGTGAAGCAAGCATGTGCTGAAAGTGGAAAACCTTTCATCAACAAATTGATGCAACCGTGCCACAGTCCCGTTTGGTGGATTTTCCGGGAAAACGCAGCAGGGTAGAGTCTTTTAAAGAATAGGCTTGTTGGGGCTTGCCCGCTTGTCTAGGAGTAGACCAACCGAAAATTCAGGAGCGGGCCCGGCCAAGATGCGTGGTATCAAGACCTTTATCCTTCTTTCCTCTTTCGTAGTTGTTTCGGCCTGCGGTTCTTTGCGCTCGCTCAACACCAACACAGAGGTCAACGAGAACGACACCATCGTCCTTCAGGGCGAAGGGCGTGAGGTCAACGACGACAAGACCACCATTTGGGACGCTTTCGGCCCGCAAAAGAACGAACAACGCGTTCAGGTGAATCGCTACCTCTGGGCTGCAAGCCTCGAAGTGCTTGATTTCCTGCCCGTTCAATCCGTGGATCCCTTCACCGGTGTGATCGTCACCGGCTATGGCACCCCTCCCGGTGGTGGCCGCTCTTACCGGGCAACGATCCACATCAAGGATCCCGCCTTGGAAGCGCGCTCTTTGAATGTCGCGCTGCAAACCAACGGTGGCCGCGCTGTCTCGGCTGAGACGGCCCGCGCGGTGGAAGATGCGATTCTCTCTCGCGCGCGCCAGCTACGTATGGCCGACAAGAAGATCTGATCGACCGCGCACTGGAACACATAACGAAATACACGTATCAGAAGCGCCGGGTCTAAAAGCCCGGCGTTTTCATGCAAAGGACCGCTAGGATGTCGCGTTACGAAGCCTCCGCAATCGAAGCCAAATGGCAAAAGGCCTGGGAAGAGGCCGGGATCTTCCGCGCGAAGGAAGATCGCAGCAAACCGAAGTACTACGTGCTGGAGATGTTCCCCTACCCCTCGGGCAAGCTGCACATGGGCCATGTGCGCAACTACACGATGGGCGATGTGATCGCGCGCTATAAGGCCTCGACCGGGCATAACGTGCTGCATCCGATGGGATTCGACGCCTTCGGGATGCCTGCGGAAAACGCCGCCATGGCCTCGGGCGGGCACCCCAAGGACTGGACCTATTCCAACATCGACACCATGGTCGAACAGATGAAGCCTCTGGGCCTCTCGCTTGACTGGTCGCGCATGTTCGCCACCTGTGATCCGGAATACTATGGCCAGCAGCAGGCCTTGTTCCTTGATTTTCTTGAAAAAGGTCTGGTCTACCGCAAGAACGCCGTGGTGAACTGGGACCCCGTCGACATGACCGTTCTGGCGAACGAGCAGGTGGAGAATGGTCGTGGCTGGCGCTCTGGTGCTCTGGTGGAACGCCGCGAGCTGACCCAGTGGTTCTTTAAGATTTCCGATTATTCCGACGAGTTGCTTGAGGCACTCGACGGATTGGAGAACTGGCCCGCCAAGGTCCGCCTGATGCAGGAAAACTGGATCGGTAAATCGCGCGGTCTGCAATTTGGCTTTGAGCGCACCGATGGCGGCGAGGCGATCGAGGTTTACACGACTCGCCCCGATACCCTCTTGGGCGCGTCCTTTGTCGGCATCTCGCCGGATCACCCGATTGCCAAGCAGCTCGAGGCCGAATCGGCCGAGGTCGCAGCCTTTGTCGCGGAATGCCGCAAGGGCGGCACCACTGAAGAGGCCATCGAGACCGCCGAGAAACTTGGCTTTGACACCGGCCTGCGCGTCAAGCACCCGCTGGACCCGAATTGGGAACTGCCGGTCTGGATCGCCAACTTCATCCTGATGGACTACGGCACCGGCGCGATCTTTGCCTGCCCGGCGCATGACCAGCGCGACTTTGAATTCGCGACCAAATACGACCTGCCGATCATCCCGGTGCTCGAACCCATTGCCGGCGCCGACGCGCTGACCGAGGCCTATGTGCCGACCAAGGCCGAGAAGGTCCGCTACGTCAAAGGATTCGCCGGTGCCGCCGAGCAGACCGGCGAAGAAGGCGTCAACACCGCCGTCGACAAGGCCGAGGCCGAAGGCTGGGGCCAAGGTGTCACCAAATTCCGCCTGCGCGACTGGGGTCTTTCCCGTCAGCGCTATTGGGGCTGCCCGATTCCCGTTGTCCATTGCCCCGACTGCGGCGTGGTGCCGGAGAAGAAAGAGAACCTGCCCATCGCGCTGCCTTATGACGAAGACGGCAAGGCGATTGATTTCTCGGTGCCCGGCAACCCGCTCGACCGTCACCCGAGCTGGCGCGATTGCGCTTGCCCCGCCTGTGGCAAGCCCGCCCAGCGCGAGACCGATACGATGGACACCTTTGTCGACTCGTCCTGGTACTTCGCCCGCTTCACCGCGCCGCGCGCCGAGACGCCGACCGATATGGACGCTGCGGACTATTGGATGAACGTCGATCAGTATATCGGCGGCATCGAGCATGCGATTCTCCACCTGCTCTACTCGCGCTTCTTTGCCCGCGCGATGCACATCTGCGGCCACCTGCCGGAGAAATCCAAAGAGCCCTTCGACGCGCTCTTTACCCAAGGCATGGTGACTCACGCGATCTATATGTCCGAAGGCGCCAATGGCCGTCCGGTCTACCACTACCCCGAAGAGGTCGAGCTGCGCGACGGCAAGGCCTTCCTCAAGGAAGGTGGCGCTGAGGTGAAGATCATCCCCTCCGCCAAGATGTCGAAGTCGAAAAACAACGTGGTCGACCCTCTGCACATCATCTCGGCCTTTGGCGCGGATACCGCGCGCTGGTTCGTGCTGTCCGATTCTCCGCCCGAGCGCGACGTGGAATGGACCGCTTCCGGTGCTGAGGCCGCGTTCAAACACCTTTCCCGCGTCTACCGTCTGGCGGCGGAGGCGGCAGAGGCCACTGGTGCGGGCGAAGGCGACGAGGATCTTTTGCGCGAGATGCACAAGGCGATCCGCGATGTAACGCTGGGGGTCGAAAGCTTCGGCTTCAACGCCTCCATCGCCAAACTCTACGGTTTCACCAATACGCTGGCGAAATCCAAGGCCGGGGCCGAGGCGAAACAAGCCGCCGCCCGCGCGCTGGCGCAGCTGATGTCGCCGATGACCCCGCACCTTGCCGAGGCCATGTGGGAGCTTCTGGGCGGTGAAGGTCTGGTGGCAAATGCCCCTTGGCCGGTCGCTGACGAGGCGATGCTGGTCGAGGATACCGTGACCCTGCCCATTCAGGTGAACGGCAAACGGCGCGGCGAAATCACCGTGGCCAAGGATCTCGACAAGGCAGAGGTTGAAAAACTGGCGCTGGCGCATGAAGCTGTGCAGCGGGTGCTGGAAGGTGCGGCGCCCAAAAAGGTGATCGTGGTTCCGGGGCGGATCGTCAATGTCGTTGCCTGATCGGCGCAAAGTCTTGTCTCTTGGGCTGGCACTCCTTGCGGGTGCCGGTCTCTCTGCCTGCGGGTTTGAGCCGGTCTATGGCCCAAATGGCGCAGGCACCGCGATGAAGGGCCAGATCGCCTTTCAAGCGCCGGAAACCATCAAGGCCCGGTCGGACACCGACGCCTATTACCTCGTCCGTCAGTTGGAAACTCGGCTGGGCCGCGACGGTGCGCCTGCCTTCCGCATGGATCTGACGCTGGCGACCGAGGAAGTGGGCCAAGCGATCACCGCCGATGGCGACATCACCCGCTATTCGCTGACCGGCACCGCGGGCTATAGCCTCGTGCGGCTTTCAGATGGCGAAGTGGTGGCCAGTGGCGAGGTAAAGAACTTCTCCGGCTATTCCGCCAGCGGCACCACGGTGCAGACGCTTGCCTCGGAAACCGACGCCCATGAACGGCTGATGGTGATTCTCGCCGATCAGATCGTCACCCGGCTTTATGCGGTGCAGGGCCTCACCACCGCCGACGGCGCATGAAGCTCAGCCCGCGCGAGGCCGAGGGCTATTTCGCCCGCCCGGACCCCGGCAAGACCGGGCTTCTGATCTACGGGGCGGATGCGATGCGCGTCTCGCTCAAACGCCAGCAAATGCTCGCTGCCCTGCTTGGCCCCGGTGCCGAGGAGGAGATGCGACTTGCCCGGATGCCCGCGGGCGACCTGCGCAAGGACCCGGCGCAACTTCTGGACGCGGTCAAGGCGGTGGGGTTTTTCCCCGGCATCCGCGCGGTCTTTGTCGAGGATGCCAATGACACCGCGACGCCCGCGATTGTCACCGCGCTGCAGGAATGGCAGCCCGGCGATGCGCAGATCGTTGTCACCGCAGGACAGCTCAAGGCCACGTCGAAACTGCGCAAGGCCTTTGAGGCTCATACCAGCGCCTATGCGGTCGGCATCTACGACGACCCGCCCTCCCGCGCGGAAATCGAGCGCATCTTGGGCGAGGCGCAGATACGCGATGTGCCCAGTGACAGCATGTCGGCCCTGTCGGACATCGCCAATGACATCGGTCCCGGCGACTTTTCCCGGATGATCGAAAAGCTGAGCCTTTACAAACATGGCGATGACAGCCCGCTGACCCTTGCCGATATCGACGCCGTCGCGCCGCAATCGACCGAGGCCGCGCTGGACGATCTCTTTAACGTGGTCGCCGAGGGGCGCACGCCAGAGATCGGACCCGTCCTGCGCCGTCTGCAAGCACAGGGCACCAATGCGGTTTCCCTTTGCATCGGGGCCACCCGCCATTTCCGCACGCTCTATTCCATCGCGGGCCACCCCGGCGGCCCCGCTCAAGGCATCGGCGCCCTGCGTCCGCCGCTCTATGGCAAGCGCCGCGACCGGATGCTGCGCCAAGCGCAGGGCTGGGGGGCGCAAAAATTGCAAAACGCCCTGACGATTCTGACCGACACCGACCTGCAACTGCGCTCGGCCGGGCAGAGCGCCCCTGCGCTTGCCCTCACCGAGCGGGCGATGATCCGCCTTGCCATGCTGGCGCGCGCCCGCTGAGCGCGGACTGAGCGCTTGACCCGTTTTGCGGTTGCAGCAAAGCTCCCCACATCAGGAGTGAGGAGCATCCCATGTATCATGTCGTCGGCATTCCCTTGACCCGCACCTTTCGCGTGCTTTGGGCCTTGGAGGAGTTGGGCCAGACCTATGATCTGACCCCCGCAAAACCCCAAAGCGACGAGGCCCGCGCGGCAAACCCCTCGGGCAAGATCCCCGTGCTGATCGAGGAGGGTGAGGCGATCACCGATTCTGTCGCCATCATGACCTATCTCGCGGACAAACACGGCGCGCTGACCGCGCCCGCCGGCACGCTTGCCCGTGCCAAACAGGACTCGATCACCTTGATGATCAACGACGAGATGGACGCGATCCTCTGGACCTACGCCCGCCACAGCTTTGCCCTGCCGGAAGAGCATCGCGTGCCCGAGGTGAAAGAGTCATTGCGGTGGGAATTCGCCAATTCCATCAAACGGATCGAGGCAAAACTGACGGGCGAATTCATCGTCGGTGACAGCTTTACCATCGCGGATATCCTGCTGACGCATTGCCTCAACTGGGCGCGCGGCGCCAAGCTTGAGGTCGCGAGCGAGCCGCTCTTGGCCTACGGCGAGCGAATGCGCGCCCGCCCCGCCTATCAGCGCGTGGCCGCGCTTTCCAAATAACGCGCAGCCGCCTGACCGGCCCAGCGCCCCGTGGCAAAACAGGCGGTCAACAGATACCCCCCGGTGGGGGCCTCCCAATCCAGCATCTCTCCGGCGCAGAACGTGCCGGGGAGCGCATTAAGCATCAGCCCCGCATCCATCGCGTCCCGCTTGACCCCACCTGCGGTCGAAATGGCCTCGTCCATCGGGCGCAATCCCGCATGCGGAACTTGCACATCCTTGATCAACCCGGCCAAAGCCCCCGGCTCCTGCGGCAGCGGGCGGGCAAACTCCTGCAACAGAGCGAGCTTTACCGTCGGTAGTTTCAGCACCTTACGCAGATGATTGGCCCAGCTATTCTTGCCCCGTGGCTTGGAGAGGCGCTGTTCGATGTCGGTCCGGCTCAGGTCCGGCATCAGGTCAAGATGCAGCCCCTGCCCCTCGCGCAGGGCCGGGGTCAGCGGATAAAGCCCGCCGCCTTCGAGCCCACGCTGCGACAGGGTTGCTTCGCCACGGCTCCGCAACGCGCCCGTGCGCCATTCCACTGCCTTCAGCGCGGCCCCGAAATGCGGGATCATGTGATCGCTCCAACGCACCGACAGGGCCGCATTCGAGGGCTGGAACGGGGCAAGGTCAACGCCGCGTGCCGCTAAAAGCGCCGCCCAAGCTCCATCCGAGCCAAGCCGCGCCCAACTCGCCCCGCCCAGCGCCAAAACGGTCGCGCGCGGGCAGATCACCTGCGGCCCCTCCGGGGTGACGAACCGCAAGGCGTCACCCTCCCACCCGGTCCAGCGCCAATATGTGCGACGGCCCACACCCGCGGCATCCAGCTCCGCAAGCCACGTGCGCAACAGGGGCGAGCCCTTCATCACGGTTGGAAACACCCGCCCGGTGGAGCCGGTGAACAGCTCTTGCCCCAAGCCGCGCGCCCAATCCTGCACCGCCTGCGCATCAAAGGCAGCAACGATGGGCTGCAACCACTCCGCCGCGCCGTAATGGGGCATCAGATCGTCAAAGGATTCGTCTTTGGTGAGGTTCAGACCGGATTTGCCGGCCATCAGGAACTTACGCGCGGGCGAAGGTTTGGCCTCGGCCAGCAGCACCCGGTGACCTGCACGGGCGATCTCGCCCGCTGCCATCAACCCGGCCGGCCCGCTGCCGATCACAACTGCGTCCCACTCTGCCATGCGCTCCACCCCTTGGTGCCTGTCGCTCTTGTTCTAACGGGTCGGAGTGCTCAAGGAAACGCACCCGTTTGCGCCTCACTGGCTTGGTGACAGCCAGCAGGATTTGGGGACACGATAGCCCGCCAAACTGCGCCCTTTATAGGCCCCATCGCCCAAGGCGAGCGGCGCGATCAGCGTCGCCTCGGCGCAGGGGGCCGTGTCGCCAAGGAACATCAGCTCTGCCGGAGCCGCCGCATCAAGCGGAAATTGATCGGCGTAGTAATGCGGGCTCTTGCCGGTATGCGGCACAGCATAAAACGGCAGCCCTGCGTCCCGTGCGCCGTAAAACAGATCCGCGAGCAATTGGCGGTCGTCCGCGACAATCGCCAATCCCCCGGCCTCCTGCGCGACGGCCACGGCCGCCTGCGCCATCTCGACCCGCCCCGCATAACGCGCCAGCAACAGATCATCCCCGCGGCGCAGCGTCGTGGCCTGCGTCGCAATCCCCGACAGCGCGAGGCTCAGGGCGAGGTTAATCCCCACCCCAACCCAAAGCAGCCAGCGCGCGCGATTGGCCAACAAAAGCACCACAAGCACAATCGCCGCCGGATAGGTCATCGCCGCCCAATTGGCATAGGCCTTGGACAGAAACGCCTGCACGCAGACCAACAAAAGCACCGGCAGCGACATGCACAGCAGCCACCGCTCTGTGGCGCTGCCCCGGCGCAGGCTGACATAGGCTGCCCAGAGGTAGGCACCAAACAGCACCGGCCCCATCACCCCGGCTTGCGACAGCAAAAACTCCACCAGTTTACCGGGATGCAGCGTGGGGCCGCCCGGCTCCTTCACCCAGTCCACGTTATCGGCGGTATGGCTGAGGGTGGCAAAGTCATGGGTGTGGTTCCAGATCACATTCGGCGCGATCACCAGGGCGCAGGTCACGGCGGCGACCAGCAGCAGCGCGGGCTTCACCCGGTATGAGGGCAGGAAAATCTGCGTCAGCACCGCGCCGATGACGAAATAGAGCCCGGCGTATTTCGCCATCACCCCAAGCCCGAGGCAGAGCCCCAGCAGGACCGCCTCCCCCAGACGCGGTGTCTCGGCCAGTCGTGCCCAGAGCAACAGCGCCGCGCACCAGAAGGGCAAGAGGATCGTATCGGTGGAGATCAGCAGCGAGCCCAGCGCGATCATCGGCAGGCTGAGGTAGGCCAGCCCCACCAAAAGCGCCGCACGCCCGTCCATCAGGCGCCGCGCCAGAGCGATCAAAGCCAGCGCCGCCGCTCCGTGAAAGATCGGCGCCGCCGCGCGCACCCAAAACGGGCTGTCACTGCCCGCAAGATCGGTGACCGCGCGGATCACCCAGCCGATCAGCGGCGGTTTGGAATAATAGCCAAAGTCGAGGTTCTGCCCCCAGATCCAATATTGCGCCTCATCGAAAAACAGATCGGTATCGCTGAGCCACAGTCCCCAAAGCCGCAGCAACGTGACAACCGCCACCAGCGCGAAGCCCAGAACAACAGGATCAGACCCGGAGGCGCGAGAGGGAGGGGCGAGCATGAGAGAACCTGCGATTGTGGCTGTAAACCCAGCCTATAGGCCAGCCTGCCCGCCCCTTCAACGTTTGTGGCAAAGGGGCGGGCCTTCCGATCAGTCGTCGTTGCAGCCCGCAAGGATCGCGCGGGCGAGGGTCGGATCGGCTGCAAGGCTCGGCGCGGCCAGCGCCTCGGCCAGATCCATCAGATCCTCGGGCGCCACGATGCGGTCGATCAGGCCAAAGTCATAAGCCTCCTGCGCCGAGAGTTTCTGCCCCGCGACCAAGACCATCTTGGTGCGCGCAGGACCAATCAGCGCCCGCATCCGCGCCGCGTCCGAAGGCTGCGGCAGATAGCCAAGCTGCATCACCGGGTAAAACACCTTGGCCGTCGGCACCGCGATGCGGATATCGCAGGCCAAGGCCATCCCGTTTGCGCCCCCCGCCAGCGTGCCGTTCAAAGCCGCGATCTTGAGGCAGGGCAGCGCGGCGAGTGTTCCCGACAGTTCCTCCCACAGGGGCGAGGTGGCAAGCCCGGCCCGCGCCGCGTCAAGGTCTGCGCCCGCGCTGAACACCTTGCCGGTGCCGGTCAGGATCAAGGCCCGCGCCTCTGCCGCGTCTCGCACCGCCGCGATCAACTGCTCCAGCATCTCGGGCGTCAGCGCGTTGGCCTTGTCCGGACGGTTGAGCCGCAGGGTGCAAAGACCGCGCGCATCCAGCGAGGAGACGATCATATCAGCCCCACCCGTTTGCGGATGCCCTCATCGCGCAGGGAAATCTCGCTGCCGATGAATTCATCAGCATCCGCACTCATCATCCACAGCAAGGTCTGAGCGGGCCATTCGGCGGGAATGTGGTCTTCCCAGTTCAGCTGGCTGATCTGGTTGACGCCGCTCGCCTTGATCTCGCGCTGCATCTGGGTGGCAACGGTGCCCGGCGACAGACCCATCACGCGGATGCCATTCTCGCCTTCTTCAAGGTGCAGCGCGCGGGTCAGCATCGCGGCGCCGGCCTTGGAAGTGCAATAAGCGCTCCAGCCTTCGAGCGGGCGCTGCGAGGCGCCCGATCCGATGGTGAAGACCGCGCCACCGCCCGCCGCCTTCAGATGTGGCAGGCCGGCGTGGATCATATTGAAAACACCGGTGATATTCACATCAATGAGCCGCGCCCATTCCGCCGGTTCTGCCTCGCCCACACGCGCGATAGGCTCGATCATGCCGGCATTGCAAATCAGCACATCAAGGCTGCCGAATTTCGCCTGAGCCGCGTCAAATGCTGCCTTCACCGAGGCGTAATCAGCCACGTCACAGGGCAGTGCCAGCGCTTTTTCGCCGATCTCCGCGACCAGCTCCGACAGGGCCTCTGCACTGCGCGCCAAAAGGGCAACATTCGCCCCTGCAGCGGCAAAAACCCTTGCTGCGCTGGCCCCAATGCCCCGACTCGCGCCCGAAATAACAACAGTTTTATCTGTCAGATCCATAATTTGCCTCCAAACCTTTGCTTGCTTCTGTGTTAGACTGCGCAAGGGGGAACGGTCCAGACAAAGGCTCCTTGACCGCATCAGCGCATCAGGAGAGGTTCGCCCTCATTCTACGCTAGGAAAGGTTCTTCTATGTCTGTTTCTCCGCTTCGTGGTTTGGGCCTGTTCGCGCCCGTTTTGTTTGTTGCACAGGCTGCCCATGCCGACCTGAGTGCTCAGGACGTTTGGGCGGACTGGAAGGATTATCTTTCCAACACGGGCTACACGCTGACCGCTTCTGAAAATCAATCCGGTGGCACGCTGACCGTCTCCGACATCAAGATGACGATGCCGGTCGAAGAGGGGACGGTAAATGTCAGCCTCGGCTCCATCGAGTTTGTGGAAAACGGCGATGGCACCGTCAATGTGCTGATGCCTGCGAACATGCCGATGGGCTTTGACGTGATGGCGGATGGCGAAGGCATCAAAGGCACGCTGATCTACACCCATGACGGCAGCCCGATGATCGTCAGCGGCGACACCGCCGAAATGACCTATGACTACACCTCCTCCGCTGCCAGCTTCGCCCTTGATGGGATCGAAATCGACGGCGAGCCCGTGCCGGCCGAGGTTCTGGATTTCTCCGTCGCCTTGACGGATATCGCCAGCCACACGGTTATGAAGATCGCCGATCTGCGCTCTTATGAGCAGAAGATGACCACCGGCGCGCTGACCTACACCGCGACCTTCAATGACCCCGAAGGCGAGGGCAACGGCACCTTCAACGGTGCTGTTCAAGGCCTCGACTTTGCTGGCACCATGGTCATCCCCACGTTGGAAGATCCGACCGACGTCGCCGCGCTGCTGCAATCCGGCATGGACTATGACGCGACCTTCAAAATGGGTAGCGGCACCAGCAGCATGAACTTTGTGGATGGCTCCGACAGCTTTGCCAGCGAAAGCGCTTTTCAATCCGCCAGCGCGGATCTGAAAATGGGCGCGGGCGGCGTGGCTCTCAGCGTCTCGCAGAACGACACCAGCATGAGCGTGATGGGATCGGAAATCCCCTTCCCGATCGCCCTTGAGATGGCAGAGTTCGGTCTGAACTTCGCAATGCCGCTGGTCAAATCCGAAGGCGAACAAGACTTTGCTCTGGGCCTTGCACTGCGGGAATTCTCGGTTCCGGAAATGCTCTGGGGTCTGATCGACCCGACGGGCGAACTGCCGCATGATCCGGCCACTCTGGTGGTGGACCTCTCCGGCAAAGGCTTGCTCGACGTCGATCTGGTGAACGAAGAGGAAATGGCCAAGGTTGAGATGGGCGAAATGGTTCCCGGCGAACTGCGCGGCCTGACCCTGAACGAGCTTCTGCTGTCGGTTGCCGGCGCAGAGCTGACCGGCTCGGGCGATTTCACCTTCGACAATACCGATCTCGAGAGCTTTGACGGCATGCCGGCACCAGAGGGCGAAGCCAACCTGAAACTGGTGGGTGCGAATAATCTGATCGACAAGCTGGTCGGCATGGGCCTCCTGTCGGACGACGACGCCATGGGCGCGCGTATGATGATGGGCATGTTCGCCGTTTCCGCAGGCGATGACGTTGTGACCTCGAAAATCGAGGTAAACGACGAGGGTCATGTGCTCGCCAACGGTCAGCGCTTGAAGTAAGCGCCGCGCGTCACCCAAGCGCGAAACCATCGAAATGACGGGCCGCTCCTGCCGGGGCGGCCCTCTTTTATTGCGCCTAGCCCTTGCGGTGCGCGGGCGCTCTGGCTAGCTCTTTTAGAACAACCGCTCAGGATGCGAAGGGACATATGCCCAACATGACCGACTCTCCGGAAACGCTCTGCCACGCCCTCTTGGATGCCGCCCGCAAGGCGGGTGCCGATGCTACCGATGCGATGGCGGCGGAGGGCAGTTCGCTCTCGATCGAGGTGCGCGACGGCGCGCTGGAACATGCGGAACGCTCCGAAGGGGTGGATATCGGCTTGCGGGTCTTTGTCGGCAAGCGGCAGGCTCAGGTTTCCTCGTCCGATACGCGGGCGGAGACTATTCAGGCGATGGCCGAACGCGCGGTTGCCATGGCGAAAGAGGCGCCCGAGGACCCCTTTGCCGGGCTGGCGGACCCTGACCAACTGGCGCAGGGCTGGGATCTCGCCACCTATGAGATGGCCGACCCTACGGCTGAACCGGCCCCGGATGCCCTGCAACAAGACGCCCTGGCGGCCGAGGCGGCCTGCGCCGCAATCAACGGGATTACACAGGTGCAATCGGCGGCGGCGGGCTATGGTCGCCACGACATCCACCTTGCGGCATCCAACGGATTTTCCGGCGGATATGCCCGCACCAGCCGGTCCGTGTCTTGCGTGGGCATCGCAGGGACCGGCACCGGGATGGAGCGCGATTATGACGGAGATTCCCGCACATTTCAGGCAGACCTTCGCGCGGCGGAGGAGATCGGCCGCACCGCAGGCACCCGCGCCATCGAACGCATCGGCGCGCGTCGCCCCAAGACCGGCAGCTATCCGGTATTGTTTGACGAGCGGATCTCTTCCTCGCTGATCGGCCACTTGCTGAGTGCCGCCAATGGCGCCGCCATCGCGCGCGGCTCCTCTTGGCTAAAGGACTGCCTCGGCCAAAAGGTGCTGCCCGAAACGCTCTCGGTGATCGAAGACCCCTTCCGCCCCCGGATGCCCGGCTCGCGCCCCTTTGACGGCGAGGGCCTCGCCACCCGCCGCCGCGCGATTGTGGAAAATGGCGTGCTGACCGGCTGGACCATGGACCTCGCCTCGGCCCGCAAACTGGGGCTGGAGAGTACCGCAAATGCCGCGCGCGGCATCGGTTCGGTGCCCTCGCCGTCGAACTGGAACATCGCCCTGACCCAAGGCGACAAGAGCCGTGCCGACCTTTTGCGCGACATGGGCACCGGCCTTTTGGTCACCTCGATGATTGGCTCCACCATCAATCCCAATACCGGCGACTACTCGCGCGGGGCCTCTGGCTTCTGGGTGGAGAATGGCGAAATCACCCATCCGGTGAACGAGGTGACCATCGCCGGCAACCTCCTCGATATGCTGAAAAAGATCATACCGGCGAATGACGCGCGCACCTATCTGTCGCGGGTGGTGCCTTCGCTCCTGGTCGAAGGGATGACCCTTGCCGGCGAATGACCTGAGCCTCCTCCTCGACGCTGCACTCCGCGCGGGCGAGATCGCCGGGCAATTCACCGGCCCCGAGGCCAAGCGCTGGGACAAACCCGATGGCGCAGGCCCGGTGACAGAGGCCGATCTGGCGGTGAACCGCTATCTGGAGGACCACCTGCGCGCGGCCCGTCCCGACTACGGCTGGCTCTCGGAAGAGAGCGAGAACGAGGCTGCACGCCTTAACGCCTCTCGCGTTTTCATCATCGACCCGATTGACGGCACCCGCAGCTTTGCCGACGGGTCCAAGACTTGGGCTCATTCGCTGGCGATTGTCGAAGATGGCACGCCCATCGCCGCAGTGGTCTACCTGCCCCAGCGCGACCTGATGTTTGCCGCCGCCCGGGGACAGGGCGCGACCTGCAACGCGGCACCGATCCGGGTGAACGCCGCACAGGACGCAGAGGGCGCCCGCGTGCTCAGCGCCAAGCCGACCTTGGACGCCGAACACTGGACCAATGGCACCCCGCCGACGTTTCAGCGCAGCCATCGCCCCTCGCTTGCCTATCGGATGGCGCGGGTGGCGGATGGCTCTTACGACGCGATGCTGACCCTGCGCCCCACTTGGGAATGGGACATCGCGGCCGGCGCGTTGCTGCTAGAAGAGGCCGGCGGTCATGTGACCGACCGCAGCGGCAGCGCCTTGCGCTTCAACCGACCCAACGCCTTGCAGGACGGTGTGGTCGCTGGCGGCCTCGCCCTGCACCGCGCGCTCCTGTCCCGGCTGGTCTACGCGACAGAGGGATCGCAAGACTGATGCCTTGGCGTCGTGGGGAACATATGACCGGCGCGTCCCGCATGACCCGCCCCACCGGCGAGGTTGTCTGGGGCCATGCCACCACGCAAGAGCGCCTCTTGGGGCTTTGCGATGTGGGCCAGCGACTGAAATCCATGCGTCCGGACCTGTCGATGATGCTCAGCTGGGAGGAGGACATGCGCCCCTCCTACCTGCCCGAGGGCTGCGATATCGCCCTTGGCCCCCTTGTGGCCGAACAGCCGGGCGACATCCGCCATTTCCTCGATCATTGGCAGCCGGACCTCTGTGTCTGGGCCGGGGGACAAATGCGCCGCCTGTTGATGCGCACCCTTCGCGAACGACAAATGCCCGCGCTTTTGGTCGATATCGAGGCCGAGGAACTGCCCAGCCGTGCCTCGCGTTGGCTGCCGGACCAGCGACATCGGCTGCTCAATGGCTTTGCCGAGATCATGGCGCCGGACCCAGACGTCGCAGACCGCTTGAAACGCGCCGGCGTTCCAGCTGAGAACATTCGGGTGTCCGGGCGCCTCTATCAGTCCAGCAGCCCGCCGAGCTGCAATGAAGACGAGCTGGACCATATGCAAGAGCGGCTCAAAAGCCGCCCCACGTGGCTCGCGGCGCGGCTGTCGCTGACCGAGTTGCAACCGGTGATCAAGACCCACCGCGCTGCCCTGCGCCTGCTGCACCGCCTCTTGTTGGTCATCACCGTCGACACCTTCGAGGACTTGGACGCTGCCCGCCGCCTGCTGCGCGCCGAGGGGCTGAATTTCGCAGATTGGGATATCGGCGAGGAGCCGGAGGATCACACGCAGGTGGTGCTTGGCCTCTCCGAAGACCTCGGGCTCTGGTATCGCATCTGCCCGCTTTGCCTTTTGGGCAACAGCCTCATCCGTGGGGCTCAAGGGATCAACCCGCTGGATGCCGCGGCCCTTGGCTCGGCCATTTTGCACGGCCCCGGCGTTGTCTCGCATACGCAGGCCTACGCGCGGCTGGCCAAATTGGGCGCGGCCCGCAAAATCCACGGCGAAGACGACCTGAGCGAAGCCGTCGCAAAGCTCACTTCCCCAGATCAGGCGGCGGAAATGGCGCTTGCGGGCTGGCAGGTGGTGACCGAAGGTGCGGCGATGACGGATAACCTGCTAGAAAAGATCCAGGACCTGCTGGATCAATCGGACCTTGCCCATGCGCCCGCCTAAGTTCTGGGACCTGCCCCCCCATCGGTTTGACCTGCGCGCCTTGCTGTTGTCGCCCCTCGGCGCGCTTTATGCGCGGGCCACCGCCGCACGCCTGCGCAAGGGCGCCGGCAAAGCCTACCGCGCGGCCGTTCCGGTGATCTGCGTCGGCAACCTCAACGCAGGCGGCACTGGCAAAACGCCGACGGTGATCTGGCTGATGGAGCAGCTGGGCGCGATGGGCCACACCGTGCATGTGGTCTCGCGCGGCTATGGCGGTCGGTTGGATGGCCCCGTGCAGGTGGACCCCGCCCGCCACCGCGCAGAGGATGTCGGCGACGAACCCCTCTTGATGGCCGCTTTTGCCGAGGTCTGGGTCGCCAAGGACCGCGCCGCCGGGGTAAAAGCCGCATCGCAAGCGGGCGCCAGCGTGATCTTGATGGATGACGGGTTCCAAAACCCCTCGGTGGTCAAGGATTTCTCGATCGTGGTGGTCGACGCCCAGCGCGGCTTTGGCAATGGGCGCTGCCTGCCCGCAGGCCCCTTGCGGGAACCCGTCAAAGCGGGATTAAAACGCGCCGATCTGGTGCTCTCCTTGGGCAAGGACGCGGCGCAAAGTGACTTCGCCAACCTATGGGCCGCTGCACTCCCAGTGCCGCATGTCACGGGGGGCGTAACGCCCCTACAAACCGGCATGCCGTGGCAGGGCACCCGCGTGCTGGCCTTTGCCGGCATTGGCCACCCGGAGAAGTTCTTTGCCACCCTACGCGACCTTGGCGCCGACATCCGCCGGGCCGAAGCGTTGGACGACCACCAGAGCCTTGCCCCCGCTCTGCTGACCCGACTGGAACAAGAGGCCAAGCTCCTCGGCGCGCAATTGGTGACCACGGAAAAGGACGCGGTGCGCCTGCCCGCCAGCTTTCGCCACAAGGTCATCACCCTGCCTGTGCGCCTGCAAATTCGCGAGGCTGACACGCTTCTGAACCGCCTTAAAACAATCGCGCCGCCCCCTGCCTAAAGAGAGAGCGGCGCGACACATTCAAACCCTTGAAAAAGATCAGCCTTCGAGCTCTGCCTCGATCAGCTTCTTGATATCTTCGTAAGGCTGGTTCGACATCTTCTCACCGTTGAGCAGGAAGGTCGGGGTCGCGTTCACGTCGTCACGGGTGGCGTTTTCCTGATACCAGGTCACCAGCGTCTGCGCTTTGGTCGCGTCCTGCATACAGGCCTCCAGCTGATCGTTTTCGATCCCCGCCAGACGGCCAATTTTCTTCAGCTCTTCGACGATCTCCGCCGGGCCGCCCGCTTGGGTCCAGTCACGCTGACCTTTGAAGATCAGATCGGTGATGCCAAAGAATTTCTCCTGACCGCCACAGCGCGCCATCATCGAAGCCCAGAGACCAAAGCGGTCGAAGTAGACTTCGCGGTAGATGAACTTCACCTTGCCGGTGTCGATGAAATCCGCCTTCAGCTTCTTATAGGCATCCGAGTGGAAATTCGCGCAATGCGGGCAGGTGTAGGAGGCATATTCGATCAGCGTCACCGGCGCATCCTCGGCGCCTTGCACCATTTCAACGATGGTGGAGGTATCGACCTCTGCCGCGGGGGCCTCTTGCGCATTGGCTGCGCCAACGAGGTTCAGGTCCAGCAGGCTGGCCTGATTGCTGCGGCCGCTTAGGCCGTTGATCGCGTAAACCCCCGCTGCGACGGCCACAGCCGCGCAGATACCGGTCATCAGACGGGTCATTTCTACCCCTTTCGCATTGATTTCTGTCGTGTCAGTACATTGCGCCCCAACCGCTCCAGCGCGGCGCGCAAATCGTCGTTCTCTACACCCTTGGCCTCCCGCTCCGCTTCGGCCACGTCCTCTGGCGCGGGCTCAGCCTGTTTGCGGGTTTTCGGCGCATAGGCGAAATCCACTTGCCCCTCGGTAAAGCCGGTCGGGGCGGTCTGGGTGATATGCACGCGGGAGATGGCGTTATAGCCGTAGACCCCGTTCACCTTTTGACGCAGTTGGTCTTTTTGCATCTCGAGCATCGGCGCATAGGCGCCCGTGGTCAGCACGGTCAGCGTCGCCCCCATGGCGCCGCGCCCATAGCCGACCTTGACGGGCCGCGCCATGGCGGCCATCTCGGGGCCGACGATCTCTTCCCAATGGGTCAGCAACCGCGACACGGCAAAGCCCCGGCTTTCGCCAGCCTTGCGGATCTGGTCGTTCAGAAGCGATCCGGTGCGTTTGAACCCGCGGGTAGAGGAATGCCGATATGCCATGTCAGTGGTTTTGCGTGAGTGTTCGCCCTATTGTAAAGGGCCGGATGACGGAGACCAGCCAAACCATGATACTGGGGATAAAGAATGCGTGACTTTGACGTGTCCGCCGCAGAGCTGAGCAGCACCCTTTTGGACTGGTACGACCGCCACGCGCGGCAGATGCCTTGGCGGGTTGGCCCGGCAGAGCGCGCCGCCGGGGTGCGCCCCGATCCCTATCGCATCTGGCTCAGCGAGGTGATGCTGCAGCAGACCACAGTCGCCGCCGTGAAGGACTATTTCGAGCGGTTTACCCGCCGCTGGCCCACGGTTCTGGACCTCGCCGCCGCTCCGGATGCGGAGGTGATGGGGGAATGGGCCGGCCTTGGCTACTACGCCCGCGCCCGCAACCTGTTGAAATGCGCGCGGGTGGTGGCAGAGGAGTTGGGCGGCGTTTTCCCCAGCACTTACGAGGGGTTGATCGCCCTGCCCGGTGTCGGCCCCTATACGGCGGCGGCGATCGCCTCCATCGCCTTTGATCTGCCGGAGACGGTGCTCGACGGCAATGTCGAACGCGTGATGGCGCGGCTGCATGATGAGCACGCGCCCCTGCCCGCCGTGAAACCCGTGCTGAAGGACCACGCCGCGACCCTGACGCCTCGGCTGCGCCCCGGCGATTATGCCCAAGCCGTGATGGACTTAGGTGCCACAATCTGCACCCCCAAATCCCCGGCCTGCGGCCTCTGCCCGTGGCGCGAGCCTTGCCGGGCGCGCCTGAACGGCACCGCGCCGGAGCTGCCGAAAAAGACCCCGAAAAAGGCCAAGCCCACTCGGTTGGGCTATGTCTACCTCGCACAGTCGGCGGACGGTGACTGGCTGCTGGAACGCCGCCCGGAAAAGGGGCTCTTGGGCGGAATGCTCGGCTGGCCGGGGTCGGAGTGGTCTGAGGCCCCAACTGAGGCGCCGCCCTTCACCGCCGATTGGCAGGATCTGGGGGGCGAGGTGCGCCATACCTTCACCCATTTTCACCTGATCCTGCAGGTCCGAATCGCGACCCTGCCCAAGGGGTACAACGCGAATGAGGGGCAAGAGATCCTCTCCCGCACCGCCTTCCGCCCCTCCGACCTGCCGACGGTGATGCGCAAGGCCTATGATCTCGCCCGCGACCAGATGCCGTAACGCCCCCTCTTGGGTTGTTAAACCTTCCTCGCTAGGCTTTGAACGAGTCCAGCCCATGGGGAGCGTGATATGAGCCAGTTCATACCTGCAGACCGCCTGCGCACATGGCGGCGCGCGATGCCGTTTTGGCTGTCGCTTCTCCTCGTGCCCTTCGTCTGGGCCGGGGCGCTGATGGGCGGCTGGTGGGTGCTGCTGCCCCCCTTGGCGACCTGGTATCTGTTTGCCGCCTTGGACGGTGTCTTTGGGCTGGAGCTGGAAAACGCCGACCCCGAAACGGCGGATGCGGACCTCAAGTGGTACATCCGGCTGACCAGCTTTTGGGTGCCGCTGCACGTCCTGACCCTGTTCGCGCTTCTCGCCTATGTCACCCACACCGAGCATCTGAGCAGCCTCGCCAAGGTGGGCGTGTTCTTCGGCATGGGCGTGATCTCGGGGACCATAGGCATAAACTATAGCCACGAACTTATGCATCAGCGAAACCGATATGAACGCTGGATGGGCGATATCCTCCTCGCTCTGGTGCTCTATTCGCATTTCCGCTCGGAGCATCTGTTGGTGCATCACCGCTATGTCGGCACCCCGCGCGATCCGGTCACTGCGCGCTATAACGAGGGGTTCCACCGCTTTTATCCCCGGGTGTTGTGGCAATGCTGGCGCTCGGCCCTCGGCGCCGAAGCCGCGCTGTTGGCGCGCAAATCGCTGCCCTGGCATCACCCGAGCAATCCGTTTTGGCGGTATTGGGGGCTTCAGGCCGCCTTTCTCGCGCTCTCCGCGCTGATCGGGGGGTGGTCCGGTGTTGCGCTGTTCCTGGTGCAGGCCGGGGTGGCGATCTGGCAGTTGGAGCTAGTGAACTACGTCGAGCATTACGGGCTAACCCGCAAACACCTCGGCGATGGCAAATACGAGCATGTCAAACCGCACCATTCCTGGAACGCGGCGCATAAGGCCTCAAACTGGTTGCTGATCAACCTGCAACGCCATTCGGATCATCACTACAAACCCGACCGCAGGTTTCCGCTGCTGCAAACCTACTCCGAGGACGAGGCGCCACAATTGCCCTATGGCTATCCGGTGATGACGGTGGCGGCGATGATCCCGCCCCTTTGGCGGCGGGTAATGAACCCGAAGGTGCGGCAATGGCGGCGCAAACACTACCCAGAGATCAAGAACTGGAAACCCTATAACAAGGCGCTCAATCCGATGCCGCGCTAGCCCCCTTGGCTAGCGCTGGTTCGCCGCGCGCTCAAAATCCAGATCCATCTCCGCCTCGCTACGGATGTGCGAGCGGGTCTTGAACCCATCCATGCTGGCCTTCAGGGCCGCCGAGTCGCGGGCCAGCGCATCGGTGGTACGAGAGACTTTGCCCGCCTGTTCGGCGCTGTTCTGGGTAAACTGATCCAGCCGCTCCATCCGCTCGCTAATGGTGACAAGCTGTTCGGATTGCTCGGCAATCACAGCATCCACCTCCTGCATGATTTTCGCGACGCTATCGGCGCTTTCGCTGATGCAATCGAGCCGTTCTCCGGTCTGGTTCACCAGATTGCAGCCCTCGCGCACCTGAGCAGAGCTTTCGGAGATCAGTTTCTTGATATCGACGGCAGAGTCGGTCGCCCGACTGGCCAATGCGCGCACCTCGGCGGCCACCACGGCAAACCCGCGCCCGGCCTCGCCCGCGCGGGCGGCCTCAACCCCGGCGTTCAAGGCCAGAAGCGTGGTCTGAAAGCTGATTTCCTCAATCACATCGACGATCTTGGTGATCTTGCTAGAGGATTGTTCGATCCGCTCCACTGCATCGATGGCGCGATGCACCACATCGCCGCCCTCTTCGGCAATCAAGCGGTTGGCTTCGATCTGTTTCGCCGCATCCGCCACCTTTTCACTGGTGACGCGGGTGCTGCTGGTGACGCTGTTCACCGAGGTCACGGTTTCGTTCAGCGTTGTCGCCTGCTCCCCCGAGCGGCTGGCCATCTCACGGGTCATCCGCGCGGTTTCTGCCATCTTGTCGTTTACCGAATGGGCTCGCGTGGTGGCATCGGCGAGGATGCCGGACCAATGGTCGAGCAGGTGGTTATAAGACAGGCGCACGCCGTCAAACCGCTCCGGCAGGCCGCCGTCTTTGGCGGAAGCAATCTGTTGCGTCAGATCGCCCTGCTCCAGCCGCTTGATGCCTTCGGTCATGATGGTGAGGGCGCGCTCGCGCTCCTTCAGCTGGGCGTTGATATAGCCGTCGATCACCCGCTCGCAGTCAAACATGATAAGGCGTTGGAGCAGACGCGCCTGAGCCATGCGACGCGCGCCACCCCGCCAGCCCGTGCGCTGCCCCAGCAGAACCTCCAGCAGACGATCGCCCACTGTGGAATAGCCCCCAAGGAACAGGTGAAACGGCAATTGCACGTCGAAATGAACCGCGCCGACCTTGGCCGCCGAGGCCATATAGGCCTCGTCAAAGGTGCCGACAAACAGCTTCAACCAATGGGCGCGCTGCGCTGCTTTGGCGTGAGCGACGATGGCTTCGGTCGGGAAATAAACCTTGGTCTCCGCACGGGAGACGCACATGTCGTAGAAATCGTCCAGAATAGAGTCGATCTGACGCTCGACCACAGAGGCCAGATCAGCAAGGAGCGAGCGATCAAATTCGCCCAACCCGAACCACGTCAGCAATTCGTTCCGATTGATGTTCGACATCACACAGACCTTCTAAATGTAATGTCGAAAATTTATCCTGCCTTTCTTAAAGATTGGCTTATTTGCTGCGGGGCAGCGCCCAAACCGCCATGGGCTTTTCGATGCCTCGGATGGTCTGATCGGGGTGGAAGGTGAAGCCTTCGAGGAGGTCTTTTGCAGCGCCTTCCTTGTGGACCTCGGCACATAGCGCATCGCTCATCGCGATCTGCGCCTTGAGCGGACGGGTCATGGCTTCGAGCCGAGCGGCCACATTCACCGCCGTGCCGATCACCGCATATTCCAAGCGGTTTGCACCGATATCCCCTTGAACTGCCTCGCCAAAATGAATGCCGATGCCTGCAGGGATGGCGGGCTCACCTTGGCGGGTGCGCTCTGCGTTCCAGTGCTCCAGCGCCTCGATCATCGCTCGCGCGCAGGCCAGAGCATCCGAGGCGTCATGTTCGCCCGGCGCAGGCGTGCCAAAGGTCGCCATCAGGCCATCGCCGAGATATTTGTCGAGCGTGCCGCCATGGCGAAAAACCTCTTGCTCCATGCGGCCGTGAAAACCACGCAAAAGCTCGATCACCTCTACGGCGCTGCGCCCATCCGCCAGACGGGTGAACCCGATGATGTCGATGAAGAGTACCGCAATATTGCTGGTCTGAACCTGCTTGAGCGGATCGTCGTTCTGGGACAGCTGCGCGACCACATTGGGCGAGAAATAGCGGGACAGGTTGGCGCGTTCGCGGGCGAGGTCGGCGTTGTGATCCAGCATCTGGTAAAACCGCCGCGTCGATTGCGCGAGAATGGCGGCGACCATCAAAAACACCATCGCCTCCTGAATGCGGAAGCGAAAACCGATGTCATTGGGGTCAAACAGGTCCAGCACATGCGGCCAGTCCACCAAGGCGGTCTGGAGAATTTGGGCCAGCTCCTCATTCGGGGTCATGAAATACCAGGCGATTCCGGCCCCGCTCAGCCAGATCACACTGGCCCAGATCCCGATCCCCATTACCGTGCGCCAACTGTAGGCCAGCGTGCCCGCCGCAAGAATAATGAAGAAATACTGGAAGTTATCGTATTGATAGATCATCGGAACTGGCATGTTCTGATCATCAAACGGGTTTGGGCAGACCATGCCAAAGGTCATCAGAACCAGATCGACCATGATCAGTCCGACCTCTGCCTGCGAGCGGCCTACGCGAGCAAAGCGGCGGATGAAGAACCCGTTGATGCAGAGCAGCCCAAGGATCGCAACGTAGTAGAGTTGCGAGACACTCGGGTACACCACGATCAGGAACAGCGCGACGATGGGCATGATGATCCAACGCGCCAGAACGGCCATCTCGACACCGCGGCGTTTGTGCTCTTCCAGCGCTTCGCGGATGTAGGTCGACTCCAACGCGTCGTCTTGGAAAATCGGATCTTCCGTCCGGCGCCGTCTGTTGGCGGGGGCGGTGGGGGTCAGCTCTGCCATGCGGCCCTCCCTGTGGGCTGAGGCTCAAGGTCTCATTCTGCGGCCCAAAATACCCATGCGGCGCGCAGGTTGCACCCCGCGATTGGCCGCAGGAGTCAAAAAACCCCGCCAAGTCGGCGGGGCAAGGTGCAGTGCGCTGCGCCCGAATGGCAGCGCACTGTCGGCGTTCGAATAGGAGTTTGGATCTGGGATGCGGGCGGTTAGCCCTGCATTTCGGCCCGGATCTGCTGGCGCAACACGTCGATCGGGACGGTTTTGCCATCGCGGCGGAAACACCAATAGGTCCAGCCATTGCAGGAAGGCGCATTCTCGAGATGCGCGCCGACCTGATGGATTGAGCCTTTGACGTTGCCGCCGATCAAGGTGCCATCCGCACGAACCTTTGCCTTGTGGCGTTGGTTCATCGAATAGAGCTCCTCGCCCGGGCGCAGCATGCCGCGCTCGACCAGCTGGCCGAAGGGCACCCGCGGCTCGGCGCGTTTGGAGGCCGAGACCTGCAGCGCCTCGCGGTCGAATTTGCGGACCTTGGCTATGCGCTCGTGCGCGACCTTGCGATAGGCTTCCTCGCGCTCGATCCCGATGAACTCGCGGCCCAGCATCTTGGCCACAGCGCCAGTGGTGCCGGTGCCAAAGAACGGGTCGAGGACCACATCGCCGGGATTGGTGGAGCCGACCAGAATGCGGTGCAGCAGGGCTTCGGGTTTCTGCGTCGGATGCGCCTTGTCGCCATTGGCGTCTTTCAGACGCTCGTGGCCGGTGCAGATCGGCATAACCCAATCGGAGCGCATCTGGATGCCTTCGTTCAGGGCCTTCAGGGCCTCGTAATTGAAGGTATATTTCGCGCCTTCCGATTTCGACGCCCAGATCATCGTCTCATGGGCGTTGGTGTAACGCTTGCCACGGAAGTTCGGCATCGGGTTCGATTTGCGCCAGATGACGTCGTTCAGCACCCAAAACCCTTCGTCCTGCAGCGCGGTGCCGACGCGAAAGATGTTGTGATAGGAGCCGATCACCCAAAGCGCGCCATGCGGTTTGAGAATCCGACGGGCCTCTTTCAGCCACGCGCGCGTGAAGGTGTCATAGGCGCCGAAACTGGAGAACTGGTCCCACTCGTCGTCGACCGCATCCACTTTGGAATTGTCCGGGCGATGCAGCTGACCCTTGAGCTGCAGGTTGTAGGGCGGATCCGCGAAGATCAGGTCGATCGAGTTGGACGGCAGGCTTGCCATCCGCTCAATACAGTCGCCATCAAGAATCGTGTTTAAAGGGAGCGCCTCAACGGCGCCCTTCGCGATGGTTTTGTTCATTTGCTCTGCCTCGATAACCACGGCGCTTTTGCGCTCATTCTGGTTGTCCACAGGATGAGTCATCCCGGATTCGAGGTCAATTTGTTTTTTAAATCAGAGGGCTGAGGTTCAGTCTTGATACAAGATGTTGTGGACCGGCTTGAAAGAGCGCCTATGGTGTGGGGTTACGCCTATTTTTACCAAAGCTTCACGGTGTTGTGAGGTTGGATAGCCGGCGTTCTTCTCCCATCCATAACCTGGAAACTGTTGCGCTAAATCCACCATGATCCGATCGCGTGCCTCTTTGGCAAGGATCGAAGCAGCCGCGATTGACATGGATTTGCCGTCGCCCTTCACCACTGCTTCGGCCGGAAGTGTCACCCCATTGGGAATCAAATTGCCGTCGATGAGCAGATAGTCAGGTTGCGGATCAAGCGCGGCCACCGCGCGCTCCATCGCCAGATGCGAGGCCCGCAGAATGTTGAGGCTGTCGATCTCCTCCACCGTGGCATGAGCCACGGCCCAAGTGGTCTGCGCCATGATCTGCGCCTCAAGCGCGGCGCGGCGTTTGGCGGTCAGCTTCTTGGAATCATTGAGACCTTCGGGAAGGGCCTCAAGATCCAAAATCACGGCGGCTGCGGTCACAGGGCCCGCCAGCGGCCCCCGGCCCACTTCGTCCACCCCGGCAATCCGCACCGCACCATTGGCACGGGCGGCGGTCTCATATGTCAAATCAGGCTGTGTCATGCGACCAGAAACCCCTTTTCCAGCAGAGGTACAAGGCAGGGTTTTCAACAGCGCAAAGGGCGGGGCACTTGCGTGACCCGCCCTATGTCTGCGGCTTTCGGGGACCGTGCGGTTCTTGTGCTTAGCGACGCACCAAACGGTAGCCGTGTTCGCGCAGGCACTCTGGGCGATAGCCTGCACGGTAGCCGCGTTTGGTGTTGTAGCGTGTGTCGAGCTCCATGTAGCAGCGGCGTGGCAGTTCATTGACGTAGCGATAGTTGTTCCGCAGGCAGTGCATCCCCACCAGATTGCGATCCCGCCCGTTGCTGCGCACCGTGGTCAAACACTGCGACGGCAGATCGTAGCGACGCACGCGCGGCGGCAGCGGACGCGGATAGGGATGCGGTTCCGGGATCGGGTCCACGTGCGGATGATCGCGATTGTCATGTTTGCGGTCATTGATTGCCGCGCCGATGATCCCAAGCACCGCGACCCCGGCGAGGATCTTGGCGATGTCTTCACTGTCAGCGCGGGCGGGCGCGGCATTTAATCCGGTGATCGCCACCGAGAGGGCAAGAATGGTGACAATAAACTTGCGATGCAGGGCGCGGGGAGAAAGAGAAAGCAGGGTCATAACAATCTGTCCTGTGTGAGAGGGTGGCAGGCAAGCCCACCGGATGAGATGACGCTCCCCCAGCCCCCGCAAGACAGGCAATAACGCCGCCCTGTTATCGAATATCAGCGCCGCAAAACCCTGTTGTCATTGAATATCCAAGCCCGCGCTCCCATGATGAGGACATGAGACACATGCACCCCCTCCCCGCCCTCTTTCTGCTTGCCGCCCTCGCTGCGCAGCCTGCTTTTGCGGCAGGGTGCTATGCCGATTACAAGGCCAAGCAAGACCAACCCCTCAAGCTGCATTACGGTGTGATGGAGCTGCAGGGCGATTGTACAAAATCCTCGGCCAAATCAGAGGTCGCGGCCCGTTTAAAACAGGCCGGCTGGACCTTGCTGAACGTGCAATCGGTGTTTGGCCCCGAGGGTTTGAAGAAAAGGGAAGCGGATGCCGGATCCTACTATCTCCGTTTCTGAGGTGCGCAGCGCCGGGTCGCGGGTGATTGCGCTCGGGATCGGCGCGATCGTCATGCTCTTGGTCATCGCAGGCACGGTGCTTTTGCTCACCTTGCCGGATGCCAATGCGTTTAATGCGCAGGTGGAGCGGGTCTTTGTCGAGAACGACCTGACCACGCAGGCGGAGATCAAGCTTTTGGAGATCTTGGCACAGTCCGGCACCGCCTTTGCCGATACGCTGGCCAGCTACCGGATGGTGATCTTCGTCCTCTTGGTCTTTGCTACCGCGATGATGATCGCCGCCCTCGTGGTACTTGCCATGCTGGTGATGCTGAACCGCCGCATGGCACAGATCGAGCGGGCCGGCATTCAGGTGACCGAGCTGTTGATCAGCCGTGAGGAAAACACCGTCTACCTCAACAACATGGGCTTCAAACTGACCACCGCCGCGATGGAGACGCTCAGCGTGCTCGCCGAGGCGCGGCTTGATGATGATGTCTTGTCCGGTGCCGAGATTGAGGCCGTGGTCTCGGGGCGCGACAGCAGCGACTGCGACGAGGCCGCCGGCGCCACGCGGATCAAGCGGCTGCGCGACACGCTCGGCAATCAAATGATCAGCGAGCTCTTGGTCAAGAACATCGCCAAAAAGGGCTATGTGCTCGCCATCAACAAGGACGTGATCCGGATGGTTTAAGCGCTGGGCGGGCCGCGCCGCAGGCGCGGCCCGCCCCCCCGCGATTTGCAAAGCAAAGCGCAACCTCTCCCGCTCCCCATCAGCCGACGCGCGGCTGTGCACAGAGCCTCACCCCTTTGTGCGCAGGGGAGACTGGAAATTTCGCGCCTCACGCCCCATATTCGATGCATTCCATCAGATTTGAGCTCTTCCATGAACATTCAGGTCAAGCCGCGCACCGGCTACGGCATCCTTGTGGAGCAACTGGACGGTCCCGTTGCTGCCTACCATGGCGACACGCTGCTTGCTGAGAGCAGCCGTGCCAAGGTGATGTATGAAACCCGCCTGCCCCCGGTGGTCTATTTCCCGCGCGAAGACCTGAAGGTCGACATCGACCAGCACTGCTCCAAGACCACCTTCTGCCCCTTCAAAGGCACGGCGCATTACCGCGACCTGATCTTGCCCGGCAAGGAGCTCTGCAGCGCGGTCTGGAGCTATGACGAGGCCCTGCCCGAGGCGCGGCAGATCATGGGCCATATCGGTTTCATGCCCGAAGCGCTCGGTCGGCTGGAGTTGGGCGACAACCGCCTGCAAGCGCCGGATTACGGCAATATCTCCGGTCCGCTGGTTGATTGGCTCTTGCGCGAAGCAGCGTTTCAGCCGACGCCGGAGGAGTTCACCGAAGCGCTGGTTCTGAAACTGCAGGAACAAGGCGTCGCGGTCAGCCGTCTGACCATTCTCGCCTGGGCGCTTCACCCAAGGATCGCGGGTCATCACTACCTGTGGGAAAAGGGAGAGCCGGGGGTGAAAACCTTCTCGCCCTCCTATGAGATCCACGAAAAGCCAGAGTTCAAGAACTCCCCTCTGCGCCACGTGTCCAAAGGGCTCGGCGGTCTGCGCTATCGGCTGACGGGCGAAGTCCCTTCGGAGGATTTCCCGATCCTCAAGGACCTGCGCGAACGCGGCATGACCGATTATGTCGCGATGCCGCTGCCCTTCTCGGATGGGCGGATCAACGTGCTGACGCTGGCCTCTGACACGCCGGAGGGGTTCAGCACCGCTGATCTTGGGCTGATCTTTGAATGCTCCGCGGTGATCGCGCGTTATTACGAGGTCTTTATGCAGCGCGAAAACGCGCAAGCGGTGCTGGAGACCTATGTGGGCAAACGCTCCGGCGCGCGGGTGCTGGGCGGGGACATTCGCCGGGGTGACGGGGATGAGATCGACGCGGCCATCATGTTCTGCGACCTGCGCGGCTCCACCCTGCTGGAAGAGCAGCTGCCGCGCGACAAATACATTCACCTCTTAAATCGCTTCTTCGAGACCACCTCGGACAAGGTGCATGAGAACGGTGGCGAGGTCTTGAAATTCATCGGCGACGCTGTGCTGGCGGTCTTCCCGGCGGGCGAAAACCCGGCCGAGGCGCGGGCACAGGCGCTGGCCGCCGCCCGCGATATCGTCGCCGCGCTGGCCGAGATTGACCCCTGCCCCAATCTGCCCAACCTCGAATGCGCCATCGGCATTGCCTCGGGCTCGGTGCTTTATGGCAATATCGGCTCGCAAGAGCGGCTGGATTTCACAGTGATCGGACAGGCCGCCAATATCGCCGCGCGTCTCGGGGACTATGGCAAGACCGTTGGTCATCGCATCGTGGTGTCGCGCGATATCCTGACCGATACGGTGGATGCAAAGCCGCTGGGCCATGTGAAGCTGCACAATGTCTCCACCCCGGTGGAGAGCTTTGCCATCGCTGCAGTGCAATAAACCCTCCCCGCCGGGCGACCGGCGGAGAGGGCAACCTCTCAAGCACTCTTTACTCTCACACCATCAGGCATCCGAGCGCATGGGTCGCTCAGATGTCGAATTTCACGCCCTGTGCCAGCGGCAGCTGGGCCGAATAGTTCACCGTATTGGTCTGGCGCCGCATATAGGCTTTCCAGGCGTCCGAGCCGCTCTCGCGCCCGCCGCCGGTCTCCTTCTCGCCACCAAAGGCACCGCCGATTTCCGCGCCCGAGGGGCCGATATTGACGTTGGCAATGCCGCAGTCAGACCCGGCCGCCGCCAAGAACTGCTCCGCCTCGCGCATATTGAGGGTAAAGACGCATGAGCTGAGGCCCTGCGGCACGTCGTTCTGCATCTCGACCGCCGCGTCAAAGTCATCATAGCCCATCACATAGAGGATCGGGGCGAAGGTTTCTTCCTTCACGCTGTCGCTCTGGCTCGGCATCTCGACGATGGCGGGGGCCATATAGACGCCGCCTGCAGGCACGCCGTCGGTGACGCGATGGCCGCCAAAGACCACGCCGCCTTCAGCCTCTGCCGCCTTCAGCGCCGAGGTCATTGCATCGCCGGAAGCCTCATCGACCAGCGGTCCGATCAGGGTGCCTGCCGCCAGCGGGTTGCCAATCGGCAGCCCAGCATAGGCGGCTTTGAGGCGCGCGACCAGATCGGCGCGGATGGAATTATGGACGATCAATCGCCGCAGGGTGGTGCAGCGCTGACCGGCCGTGCCCACGGCGGAGAAGACAATCGCCCGCACCGCCATCTCCAGATCCGCAGAGGGAGCGACGATCATCGCGTTGTTGCCGCCCAGCTCAAGGATGCTCTTGCCGAACCGTTCCGCCACAACCGGCGCCACGGCGCGCCCCATGCGGGTGGAGCCAGTTGCAGAGATCACCGGCACCTTGGGGCTGGCGACCAGCGCCTTGCCCAAATCCGCATCGCCAATCAGAGTCTGTACAAGGCCTTCGGGCGCATCGGCACCAAAACGCGCCACCGCGCGGTCAAAGATCTTGGTGCAGGCCAAAGCGGTCAGCGGGGTCTTTTCCGAAGGTTTCCAGATCACCGGATCGCCGCAGACAATGGCCAGTGCCGCGTTCCAGCTCCAGACAGCAACCGGGAAGTTGAAGGCGGAGATCACCCCCACCGGCCCCGCCGGATGCCAGGTCTCCATCATCCGGTGACCGGGGCGTTCCGAGGCAATGGTCAGACCATAGAGCTGCCGCGACAGGCCGACGGCAAAGTCGCAAATGTCGATCATCTCCTGCACCTCGCCGAGGCCCTCAGAGGAGATCTTGCCGGCCTCCCAGCTGACCAGCGCGCCAAGGTCGTCCTTGGCGGCGCGCAGCTCTTCGCCCAAGAGACGGATCAGCTCGCCCCGACGGGGGGCAGGCACCACGCGCCAGGCTTTGAACGCCGCCTCAGCCCGGGACAGGATCGCGGCCATCTCGGAGGCTGGAGTATCATGCAGCTCTGCCAAGGTGCGCCCATCAATCGGTGAGCGGACCTTGCGGCTGCCGCCTGTAAGCTCCGCTGCCGTGAGGCCGAGGTTTGCGAGGATTTGATCTGCGGATTGGGTCATGTCTTTCATCACTCGGCTGCCATGGTCATGTGGTCTGCATCGCCAGCGCGGTAGAGCTGGCCAAATTCGGTCTCAAGGAAGTCAGCGAGCGCCACCTGCTCCTGCCGGACAAAGCCCGACTGCGGCAGCGTCCCGCGCCGCACGAGGTCGACAACGCCCAGAACCCCTGCGGCGGTAGTCACCTGAATGGCGCTCCAGACCTGACCGCCGATACGGCGGGAGAAGCTCTTGTTGATCAGGCTCTTCTCGCGCAGCTGACCGTTGATGAGGCCTTTGGCGGTGCAATAGACCAGCACCACGTCCTGATCGGTGCGCGGCAGGGCGGTCTCGAAAATCTCCTTCAGCAGATCGCGGCGGCGTTCCAGCCCCAGATCATGCAGCAGCATCTTCAGGATGTCGCAATGGCCGGGATAACGGATCGAGCGATAGGAGACCGCCCGCGCCTTGCCCTCCAGCGTTTCCGGCAGGGTGCCGAGGCCGCCGGAGGTGTTGAAGCACTCATACTCCACCCCGTCATGGCCGAGACGCTCGTAATCCTCCAGCGGCGCGGTCTTTACCCGCGCGCCGTTCACGATGGCATCGCAGGGGTTGCAGTATTCGTTGATCAGCCCGTCGGTAGACCAGGTGAGGTTGTATTTCAGCGCATTGGTCGGGAATTTCGGCAGCGCGCCCACCCGCATATGCAAGCTGTCGAGCGTGTCGAACTCCGCCGCCAGCGCCGCACCTGCGATGCCGACAAAACCGGGGGCGAGGCCACATTGCGGCATAAATACCGTCGCGCTGTCCTCGGCCAGTTTGCGCACCGCTTCGGTGGCCGCGACGTCTTCGGTGAGGTCGAAGTAATGCGCGCCAGCTTCCTTGGCCGCCGCCGCGATGGCCGGGGTGAGGAAATAAGGCGCCGCAGAGATCACCGCGTCAAATCCCGCAAGCCCCTTGGCCAGATCCAGCGGGTCCTTGGCGTCGATCTGGCGGGTCGGCACACCGAGGCTCGAGACCGCTGCCAGCGCGGCAAGATCATGATCCGCCAGTGTGACGCTGTAATTGACCGACGTTTTCAGCAGCGTGGCGATCATTTGACCGATCTTGCCCGCACCCACGACACAGATGTTCCATTGCATGTGACCTGCACCTCCTTGTTTTAATCAGGATGCAGGTGCAAACGGACGCTTTGTAGGGAGCGGATTGTCGGAACGACGAATATCGCATTCAAAATGACGGAAGATCCGTCATTTCGCTTAATCTCGGTCGATACGCCGCCCAAAGACCACAAGCGTGTTGGTGCGCAGGACGCCGGGAATACGGCCAACCTCGTCCACGAGAATATCCAGATCCTCAATGCGCGGCGCCTCGGCAGAGACCATCAGGTCATATTCCCCGTTGATCGACAGGCACTGACGGATCTCCGGATAGGTCTCCAGCCGCTTGATAATGCGGCCCGTGTCCTTCTGCTGAACCTCCAAAAGGACAACGATCATGACCCGCCCGCCCTCGTCGGGATCGCGCAGAACCACCGTATATCCCGCGATAATGCCGCGGTCCTCGAGACGACCGATGCGTTCGTGGACCGTGGTGCGCGCCACGCCAAGGCGAGCGGCCAATTTTGTCGTGGATTCACGGGCATTGTGCTGCAGCGCCGTCAGGATCCTGCGGTCCAAATCGTCCATGAGGCCTCCCTCTCTTCCCCTCGCAGACTTCTGCAAAGCCACACCCCATAGCGCAAGAGTTTTGTTGACTGTCGACTGTATTCAATCGACAAAACTGAACCAATGCCGAAAAGGTTCGCCAAATTTTCGTTACATTCAAAAAACGCAAATCCTTCGCGAAAAGACTTTCTTTAACCTATTGGTGTCCACTGGGGCTCTGAAGCAGGGAAATCCCTGTGATCTCGTGCTGTTCGGGTGTTGCTGAAGTTATGCGTCCAGATGTCCTAAAGACGATTCTGTTGGGAGCTGCCCTGCCCCTAATGGGTAGCCTTGTGCTCAACGGATTTGCGCGCGACTGGATCTGGACGAACTACCCGGCCCACTCGGCCCTAGAGGCCATCGGAAGCCTCGCCGGGATCGCGATTGCCTGCTTTATTCTGGTGCTGCTCCGCAACCGAGAGATCCATCGACGCTACATCTGGATTGCGGCTGGCCTCGTCTCCATGGGCCTCTTGGACGGCGTTCATGCCCTGTTGCAAGAAGGCCAATCCTTTGTCTGGACGCATAGCCTCGCCAATATGATGGGGGGGCTTTTGTTTGCGGGTGTCTGGCTTCCTCCGCGCCTTGCGCCATCGCGCCGTCACACCCTGCGGGTGCTGGGGATTTGCATTGTTGTGACGCTTATTCTCAGCCTCGCAACGCTTTCGGCGGACACTGGCCTGCCTGTGATGATCAAAAATGGTGCCTATTCGCCGCTGGCCTCAGGGATGAACCTGATTGGCGGCGCAGGATTTGTGGCGACGGCGTTTTACATCACCTTTCGCAGCGGCCGGATTTCAAAAACAGAGCGGTTGGTGTTCTCGTCTCATGCCTCGCTCTTTGGCATTGCCAGCCTGATGTTTGAGATGTCCGCACCATGGGATGCCGCATGGTGGCTGTGGCACGGGATGCGAACCTGCGCCTATCTGGTGGCCTTTGGCTACTTCCTCGACCTGTTCCAGCGGCAATTGCGCACGCTCAAATTCACTGAGGCCCGCCTCAATCATGCGCTGGACACGGTGTTTGACAGCACACAAGAGGCGGTTCTGTTTGTCGATCACAATGGTCATATTGCAAGTGTGAACCCGGCGGCACGACGCATGTTCTGTTTGCCCGACCCGCTGCCGCAGCGCCTTGTTCCGACGCAGCTTTTGCCCGATGTCATCCCGACAACCGCGCGCCATGTCTCTGCCCCGGCGATCCGGGCGCAACGTGCCGATGGCAGCACGTTTGAGGCCGAGATTTCGCAGACCCGCTTGCGACCCGGTGGCCCCTTTGCGCGGTTCATCACGGTCCGCGATATTTCCGAACGCAAGGAATCTGAACGCCAAGTGTTGCATCTGGTGGAGGAGCTGCAAGCCAAGACCAGCGAGCTGGAGCAATCCAACGCGGAGCTGGATACATTCGCCTATGTGGCCTCGCACGATCTGCGTGCCCCGCTGCGCACCATCCAGAACGCTGTGACTTGGCTCGAAGAGGATCTGAACGAGCATTTCAATGACGACACGCGCGACACGATGGACATCATCCTGCGGCGGACCCGTCGCATGGAACATCTGCTCGAGGATCTGATGCTGCATTCCCGCATCGGCCGCACCGAAGCGGCGAAAGATATCATTTCCGGGCAAGAGCTTGTTACCTCCCTCACCGATCTCGCCTTGCGGCGCGACGGGTTCCGAGTGGACATCGGGTCCGGTTTTGATGAGATCTACGTGCAGAAACTGCCGCTGCTACATGTCCTGCTGTGCTTGGTCGACAATGCCATCAAGCATAACGATGGCACCTCAGGCACGGTTTACCTCAGCGTGCGCGAGATGCGGGACAAGCTGGTTTTTGCGGTGACGGACGATGGGCCCGGAATTGCGGAACGATATCAGGACCGCATCTTTGAGATGTTCACCACGCTGCATCCCCGCGACAAGGTCGAGGGCAGCGGCATGGGCCTTGCGATTGCCCGCAAATACGCCTCTGTCTCTGGCGGGACCATCTCGGTTCAATCCAAAGGACGCGGCAGCCGCTTTACTGTGACTTGGCCAAAAGTCGAACACACACCCGTGCCGCTTGACCGCAGCGCCTGAGCTTAAACTCTAGGTTTCACAGGTCCTCGGCGGCACCCATTCCTGTCGTTAAATTTCATTTTACGAATATAAACTCAACAACCCTCAGTTGACAGAAGGCTTTGGGCTGCTAGGCTAAAGTGGGACACAGGAGGGTCGCATGCTGAGCGTAGCGAAGCAACGGCGGGCAGGGAGATCGCGGCGCGGGCGCGCTGAGGCATTCTCTTTGGCTGGCGCAACGCTCGCACTTCTCTCCTGCGCCACATCGACACTGGCCAATGCGGTTGCTGATGCGGACACCAGCTCGCCTCATATCTTTGTCGAAGCCCCGCCACCCTTTGCCCTCAGCGCGCTCTATTATGTGTGCCTTGCCGCCTTTGTCGGACTGGCGGTTTTTGAGCTCTGTCGGCGGTGCCGCAAGCTGACTCAGGCTGACGTGGTGGACGATGGGGGTCAACACCACAGCAAGATGATCATCGGGGGGCCTGCCCCTATAGATAGTATCGCCACCTTAGATCACGACGCCTGCGTGATCGACGCCAATCCCCGATTTCAAGCGGAAACGGGTCTGACGTTGGACCAGCTCAAAGGGCGCCCCATCTGGGCCTTGCACCAAAAGGGCTTCGGCAAGACGTTTTGGGACAATGTCCTAACAGAAGCCCGACAAACCGGGGTCTGGAGCGGCGAAGCCAGAACGCTTGGTGAAGGAGAGCTGCCCGAAGCCGAAGCGCTGACGGTGACCGCAAAGGCAGACGCCGTTTTTGAGTTTCGCTCGCGCCGTCGGGGCGATGGAACGCAGGCCTCTTCCGCGCTTGAATCGCGGCTGCGCGATGTGCTGACCGCCTTGCCGAGCCGTCGGGCAATGCGCGCTCAGGTAGAAAACGCGATCCTCCGCAACAAGGCCGCGAACACTGCGCTGGCCTTGATGATCATCGACCTGGACCGGTTTCGGGACATCAACGCAATCTTTGGGGATGACATCGGAGACCGGGTTCTTGAGGGGCTGGCAGTTGCCCTGCGTTCGGTGACACGGCCGGGCATTACCGTCGGGCGGATCGGGGGGGATGAATTCATCCTGATGGTCGAAAATGTCAGCGCGCCAGAGGGCCTCAACCAGATTGCGACAGAGATCTTTGCCGCGCTTGGCGAGGAAATTGCGGTCGAAGGGCTGACCTGTCGGCTGAGCGCCAGCATCGGCATCGCGCAGTTTCCCAAAGACGGCGAAACCCAACGCGACCTGATGCAAGCGGCCGGCGTATCGCTGTGTCATGCAAAGGCAAAGGGGCGCGGTCAGGTCTGCTTTTATGCCGACAATATGGAGCAACGCTCCGAAGACAGTGTGCAGATGGAAACCGATCTACGGCGCGCCATCGAAGAGGGCGAGCTGCTGATGTACTATCAGCCGCAGATTGACCTGCGCACGGGGCAATGTATCGGCGCAGAGGCGCTGTTGCGCTGGCAGCACCCGAAAAAAGGCCTCCTTCTGCCGGGCGGCTTTGTGCCTCTTGCGCTCGACAGCGGGCTGACCGCCGCCATCGACTCCTTTGTCGTGCAGGAGGTCTGCCGCCAGATCGGCACCTGGCAAAACCAAGGCTATGTGCCGCGCCGCATCTCGATCAACATGTCCGCCACAACCCTGCTGGCCCCGAACTTTGCCCAAGACCTTGGCAAATTGGCCCGGGCTCAGTCGGTCGACCTGTCTCAGCTAGAGATTGAGGTGCTGGAGAGCACCATGTTCCCCCGCATCAATGCCGCCTTTAACACCATCGAAGATTTGCGCAGCCTCGGGGTGAAGCTGGCGATTGATGACTTTGGCACCGGTTATTCTTCTCTGGCGATGCTGAAAGACATGCCGGTGGATCGCATCAAACTCGACCGGCGTTTCATCAAGGACCTGCCGCGCAACACCAAAGATGATCGGATCGTTGCGGCCCTGGTCGCGATGGGGCGCAGTCTGGAGATCGGCGTCATAGCCGAAGGCGTCGAAACCATCACCCAACGCGACCGGTTGATTGAGCTGGGCTGCCCCGAGGCGCAAGGCTTTCTCTTCAGCCGCCCGATCTCGGCCAATGCCTTTGCCCGCCGGTGGTTGAAATCGACTCTGCAGAACTCTCGCGTGGGGGCAGCCAACTGAGGTCTCCCGCCTCCTGCGCAGTGAGATTATCACAAAATCGCGCCCCCTCTCCCGTTGATAGTTACAAAAGCACCCAATAGCCCTGTCGCCGGGGACGTTCGCAACGCGTGACGGCTAACTCCTGATGCTGATGCTCAAAAAACGAGCGCGACATTGGGCGGTCATGCGCTAAGGTTGGCTTGGAGGAGCCTTAACGGACCCAAGGTCAAAGGGAGGAAACGTATGACCACTCGCAGAAGCATTCTCGGTGCTGCCGCCGCACTGGCCATGACTGCCATGGGCGCGCTGCCTGCATCCGCGCAGGAGGTGACGCTCAAGCTGCACCAGTTCCTGCCCGCGCAGGCGAATGTGCCGAAACTCATCCTCGACGTCTGGGCCGACAAGGTCGAGGAAGCGTCCGGGAACCGGATCAAGATCGACCGCTATCCGTCGATGCAGCTGGGCGGCAAGCCGCCAGAGCTGATCGACCAAGCCAAGGATGGTGTTGCTGATATCGTCTGGACCGTGGTCGGCTATACGCCGGGCCGCTTCCCGTCCACCGAGGTCTTTGAACTGCCGTTCATGATGACCAATGCGCGCGCCGTGAGCCACGCCTATTGGGACATGATGGAGGCCCATTGGCTGGACACCGAATTCAAGGACTACAAAATCCTCGCCGGTTGGGTGCATGGCCCGGGCCTGATCCACAGCGCCGACCCGGTGGAAACGCCGGACGATCTGGAAGGCATGAAGATCCGCGGCGGTTCGCGTTCGGTGAACGCGCTTCTGACCGAACTGGGCGCAACGCCCGTCGGCATGCCCGTTCCTGCGATCCCCGAGGCCCTGTCCAAGGGTGTGATCGACGCAACCACGATCCCGTGGGAAGTCACCACCTCGCTGAAAGTGCCGGAACTGGTGGAAAACCACACCGAATTCGCCGGCAAAGCGCTCTATACCCTGCCCTTCGTTCTGGCGATGAACAAAGAGAAATACGAGAGCTTGCCGGATGATCTGAAAAAGGTGATCGACGACAACTCCGGTCTCGAAATGTCCGTCTTTGCCGGTGGCACAATGGCGGATGCGGATATGCCCGCACGGGAAGCGGCGCTCGACAATGGCAACAACATCATCGAACTCTCTGCCGAGCAGACCGCCGTGTGGCGGGAGCGGGCGCAGCCGGTCTATGACCAATGGCTCGCCGATATGAAAGAGCGTGGCATCGACGGTCAGGCGCTTTTGGATGAAGCCAATATGCTGATCGAGAAATACACGCCGCAGTACGCGAACTGATCGGCCTCATGATTGACGGGGTCCGCGCCGCCAAGGCCGTGCGGGCCCCGTTGCATGTCACCGCGCATCTCCGCGCGGGCGACGTACCAAGGCGCTAAAGGTGGGCTCTATGCACAACCTGATGAGAGGACTGGCCCGGATCATGGCGATGATCGGAGGCTTGGTCCTGACTTTCCTGATCCTGTTAACCTGCGTGTCCATTGCTGGGCGGTTGCTGAACGGTGTGTTTCACGCCGATTGGCTCAAAACCATGGCCCCGGATGTTGCGCGCTATATGGCGGCCCATGTCGGCCCGGTGAATGGGGACTTTGAACTGGTGGAGGCTGGTGTGGCCTTTGCCATTTTCTCCTTCATTCCCCTGTGTCAGCTGACCGCAGGCCATGCGGCGGTGGATGTATTTGCCAACAGCTTTCCCGCCCGCGTGAACCGCGTGCTGCGGATGATCACCGAGGTGGTCTTTGCGCTGGTGCTGGTGTTGATCGCCTGGCGTTTGGCCTCTGGCACGTTCAGCAAGTTTGAGAACGGCGAGACGTCCTTTTTGCTGCAGTTTCCGGTGTGGTGGGCCTATGGCGCCAGTCTGGTGGCGGCGGTGGTCTCTGCCATTGTCGGCCTCTACATGGCGGGCGTGCGCATCTACGAAGCGGCAACCGGCGAAATCCTGATCTGGGACGGTGTGGAGGTCCATTCATGAGCGCGATCGAAATCGGCATCTGGTCTTTTCCGGTCCTGATGGCGCTGATTTTCTTGCGGGTGCCCATCGGCCTTGCGATGTTTCTCGTGGGCCTTGGCGGCCTGATCATGGTCACCGGTGACACGGTGGTGGCCTTTGGTCGCCTGAAGAACGAGACCTATTCGACCTTCTCCTCCTACTCGCTGTCGATCATCCCGATGTTCTTCCTGATGGGGCAGTTTGCCACGCTGGGCGGTATGTCTTCTGCGCTGTTCAAGGCGGCAGAGGGCTTCATCGGGCATCGCAAAGGGGGGGTGGCCATGGCGGCAATCGGGGCCTGCGCCGGATTTGGCGCGATTTGCGGCTCGTCTTTGGCAACAGCCGCCACCATGGGGCGCGTCGCCCTGCCGGAGTTGAAGAATTACGGCTATGCCAGCGGCTTTTCCACCGCCACATTGGCTGCTGGGGGGACGCTTGGCATCTTGATCCCGCCCTCCGTAGTGCTGGTGATCTACGCCATCCTGACCGAGCAGAACATTGCCAAACTGTTCCTTGCGGCCTTCATTCCCGGTCTGCTGGCGGCCGTGGGCTATGTTATCGCCATTTCGGTCTATGTCCGCCTCTACCCCGAAAGCGCAGGCACGCGGGAGCCGATCCCGTGGGCGGAGCGGTTTGCCCTGCTTATCGCGGTGTGGCCGGTGCTGCTGGTCTTTGGTCTCGTGGTGGGCGGCATCTACGCGGGGTGGTTCACCCCCACCGAAGGCGCCGCAGTTGGGGCGCTCGGCACCGGGTTGATCGCGCTCGCGAATGGGGGCCTCAACCGCGAGACGCTGATCGACAGCTTTCTCATCACCGCCCGGTCCACTGCGATGATCTTTTTCATCGTGCTGGGGGCGGGGTTCTACAATGGCTTCCTCGCGCTGACACAGGTGCCGCAGGAATTGGCGAATTTCGTGGTCGCGCAGGGCTTTAGCCCCTGGGTGGTGCTGGCCTTGATCCTGGTCTTCTACCTCCTCTTGGGCTGCCTGATGGACAGCCTCTCGATGATCCTGCTGACGATCCCGATCTTCTATCCGGTGATTTCAGCGATGGACTTCGGCCTCGTCTCCTTGCCTGCCATGCAAGCGGAGGCGGCGATGGAGGTACTGCGCAATGGCATTCCCGACGGCATGGGCAGCGAGATGCTGGCCTCCATTCAGGATGCGATTGCCAACGGCATGGAACTGACCCGGGACCAGATGAAGGAACTGGGCATCCGCGTCACCAAAGGCATGGCGAACCGGCTGGAGACGGAATATGTCGCCATCTGGTTCGGGATCCTGACTCTGATCGTGGTGGAAGTGGGTCTCATCACGCCACCGGTTGGCATGAACCTCTTTGTCATCAACGCGATGGACCCAAAATCGCGGATGGTCGACACCTATAAGGCGGTGATGTTCTTTGTCGGCTCTGACCTGATCCGGGTGGTCATTCTGGTGCTCTTCCCGATCATCACGCTCTTGCCGTTGATGCTTTTGTACTAAGGCCTCGCCCTTAGTCCTCAGGCTTGGACCTGTCACCAAAAAGGCCTCCCCAATGCGGGAGGCCTTTTTCATGTCTGACCGAGGGGCGGAAAGGTCCGGTCTAGCTGGCGCGTTGTTGTAGTCGGCTCGACAACAGATCGCCGGCGTCTTGCAGGATCGGATAGCCCGCCATCGCAAACGAGGTATTCACCTGCTTCAGAATGCGCAGCGTTTCCTGGTGGATAGCGCTGGTCTCGATGCTCTCGCTGACCCCTTCGCGCAGACGGCTGAGATGTTTGCTCTGCAGCTTTTGCTCGGCGGTACGGATGCTTTCCTTCTCCGCCACCAACTCGCGCGCGTCATCCGGGTTGCGGGTCATCATCACCTTGAGCGCCAGTTGCGCGTTGGCCTGGACCCGATCCATGAAATCGAACAGCTCCTGCCGTCCGGATTTCGAGAAATGCACGCCTTCGCTATGTAGTTTGCGCGCCAGATCCGTCATCTTGCGCGCCACTTGATCGGCCGCCGCTTCGAGATTGGCCGCCATCAAAGAGGCCTCGATGGCGCCATTCACGCCCTCGTCATTGCGATTGGCGAAATGGATGCCCGCGAGATAGAGCTTTAGATCCAGATGCATCTGACGCAGCAGCTTTTCGTCTTCCTTGATCGCGGCGGCGACCCGGTCGTCCCAAGTCTCGTAAAGCCCCATGGCGGAGACCAGCATCTTTTCAATGACTTCCCCCATTCGCAGCAGTTCTCGCGCCGCGCAGCTCAGGGCGCGTGGCGGGTCCACCAGGGCGGATTGGTCCAAGGCGTTGAGGGCGCGTTCACGGGCCGGAGCAGCGTCGCCTTGCATCATGCGCTCCGCCACGCGGGCGATGATCCCGGCAAAGGGCACCGCGAGCAGGCAGAGGGCGAGGTTGAAGACAAGATGCAGGTTCATCACCTGCCGAGCCGCTGTTTCCCCCAGCCAGTTGGGCGAGAGCAGTTCAAAACTAAGCGCAAGCAGCACCGCCAAGGCGCCACCGCCGCGCAGCACAAGGTTCGCCGTCACAATCCGCCGGGCGCACATATCCGCAGCTAGGGTCAGGACAAAAGCGATCATTCCGCCGCCAAGGTTTGCCCCCAGCACCATCGCCATGGCCGCCATCGGCGGCAGCGCCCCCTGTGCCACCATGGTGACGAACAGCAAAATGGCCGCAACACTGGAATGCACCACCCAAGTGAAAATCGCACCAAGGATAAAGGCCGTTAGCAAATCGCTGTCGAGATAGCCCAGAACGGCCACGGCCCCTTGGCTGTGAATGATCGGCGCGGTGGCGCTACTCAACATATCAAGCGAGACGAAGATCAGCGCCAGACCGATGAGGATACGCCCGCTTTGGCGCAATTTGCGATCACTGCTGCGCAGGAACAGAACCACCCCCACAAGGATCAACACAGGGACCAACATGCCCGGACGCGCCAGCAGGATCTGCGCCACGGCCGCCGAGCCGAGATCGGCGCCGAGCAGCATGGCGACCCCCACGGCCCCGGTCAGCGCGCCCTTTGCAGCGAAATTCGAGACGAGGATCGCAACGGCAGTGGAGCTCTGCAGCAGCATCGCCGAGATCATGCCTGAGATCGCTGCCAAGGGTCGGTTGTCAGAGGCCCGTCGCAGCCCCTGTCGCAGCTGCGTCGAAAAGGCCCGCTCCACCCCGGTGCGCACGAGGCGCACCGCCCATAGCAATAGCGCCGCCGCGCCCGCGATCTGTATCAGGAATGCCGTCAATCCAATCTCCTGTCTGTGTGATCCAAAGCCCTATGCCTTGCAACGCATCTGGCTAGGTTACGTCGTTTCGATGATCCAGCTTGGCCGAATTCCGCACTTTGAAATATAGGGCGCGACATCAAAGCCACGAAAGAGCCCGTGGTTAATGATCAGGATGGTGCCGATCCCGGCGGCCGCGCCCCCCAGTACATCCGTGTGCAAGGTATCCCCGACCATGGCGATCCGGTGGCGGGGAATGCCGTCGAGCCGCGCGATGGCGGTTTCAAACGCATTGCCAAAGGGTTTGCCGTAGAAAATCGCGGTCTGCCCGGTGCGTTCGGTCACCTCATGGGCGATCAGGCCCGGCTCAATCGACAGACCGTCTTCGCGCGGGGCAACCAGATCCGGGTTCGCGATCACAAAGGGGCGGGGCCGACGTTGCAAGGCATCGACCAAGGCGTCGGTATCGTGAGGGGTCCAATTGGCGGAAGACAGCAGCAAGATGCCGTCTGCGTGGTCCAGCACCTCAGGATTGTCCGCGATTGGGGCCATGCGCACGCCTTCGGGTGCGTCGCTGAAATCATCCTCGGGCGCCGCCGCGGCGGCCCAAAACCCGCCTTCGGGCAGGGCTGGTAAATCGGCAAAGGCCACATCGCGGCTTGAGACCACTTCCTGCGCCGTAAAATCAAAGCCGAGACGATGGTATTTGGCCAAAACCTCAACCCGTGTGTAGCTCGCCGCGTTGGTGAGGACGATCAGACGTTTGCCCAAGGCGCGCAATTCTGCCATCCGATCCACCGCGCCCGCGATGGCGGTCTCACCGCGATTGAGCACCCCAAAGGCGTCGAGGATATAGGCGTCATAGTCGCCAACCGTATCGCTAAGGTCCCGCCCCATTTGCGAAATCGCAGGAAAGGTGGCCTCCGGCAGGGTGTCACGCACCGCTTCGTAACGCGCAAATGCGCTGTCTGTGTCCATCCCCATCTTTCGGTCCTTTTACGGCTTTAGCCTGCGCGTGTGGGCACCGATATACGAGGGCTCCATGCGAGGCCTCGGGACAGCAGACATTGCTGCACCCGTCCTGGATAATCGGTCACGATCCCATCAACGCCCAAGTCGATCATCGCTTCAATATCTGCCCTCTCGTTGACGGTCCAGACAGCGACAGGCAAGCCCAATTCATGTGCTTTGGCAACGAGTTCGGGCGAGACGTCGCGGAACCACGGGCACCACATTTGCCCCCCCGCAGCGGCAACGATCTCGGGCAGGCTTGTGGTCGCATGAATGGCTTGCGGCTGTGCGGCCTCTTCAATTGTGGCCAGCATCGACAGGTAAGAGGTGGGGATATCCGGCGCTTGGCGGCGGCATTCGTCCAACAGCACCCAGTCAAAACTGTGCAAGACCGTGCGATCGGCCAGGTTATGGGCGCGCACCTCGCGCAAAACGGCGGCCACTTGCCGACGGCGGATGTCGGCGATTTGCGGATCGTTTGGCTCAGTCTTGAGTTCCAACAGCAGCGAGGCATTGGCGTATTTCGGCTCGGACACCAGCGCCATCAGATCCGCCAAGCTGGGGACCCGCACCCCAGTCAGAAATGCTTGATCCGGATACTTCCGCCCATAGGTCGAACAACTGTCAACGCCGCCAACGTCAAACCTTTGCAGTTCTGCGAGGGAAAAATCGGCGACGGCAAGGTCGTCTTGCGCAAGCCATTCGCCATCGCTCCCCCGCACAGCAGCGGGAGAGAGCAGGTGGTTGTGGGTGACGACAGGCAGCTCGTCCCGGGTCAGCACCACATCAAACTCCAGCGCATCGACGCCGAGATCAAGGGTGAAGCGGAACCCTTCGAGGGTGTTTTCGGGCATCACACCACGGGCGCCGCGATGGCCGATCACTCGGATCAGCCCCGGCGCGCCGCGATAGGCGTCGATTTGTGGAAATCCTGTCATCCTTCGACGCGACGCCCACTTGCGGGGTCGAACATATGCAGGTTTTCCGGCGCAATGGAAAAGCGCATCAGCGTGCCCGGTGCGGCGGTCACATGTCCCGGCATGCTGGCGACAAACTCCGTTTCTGTCCCGTTGAGATGCCCATGCAGCAGGGTCACCGCGCCCAATTGCTCGCACAGCTGGACGTTGACCTCAATCGGGCCCGCCTCATCCGCAACCAGATGCTCTGGCCGGAGCCCCAGCGTGACGGCGCCGGACTGCGCGCCGCCGCCCGCAAGATGCGCGCCATTGGCCAACGTCACCATGCCCGAGGCGACCTTGGCCGACAGGAAGTTCATCGAAGGAGAGCCAATGAACCCCGCCACAAACAGGGTCGCGGGACGGTCATAAAGCTCAATCGGGGTGCCGAATTGCTCCACATAGCCGCCGTTCAGGACCATCAACCGATCACCCAGCGTCATCGCCTCAACTTGGTCGTGGGTCACGTAGATCGAGGTCACCCCAAGGCGCTGTTGCAGCTTGCGGATCTCAAGCCGCATTTGCACCCGCAGTTTGGCGTCAAGGTTCGACAGGGGTTCGTCGAACAGGAAAACCTGCGGATCGCGCACAATGGCGCGGCCCATCGCCACTCGTTGACGTTGCCCCCCAGAGAGCTGCCGGGGCTTGCGGTCGAGGTACTGACCGATCTCGAGGATCGCAGCCGCCTCTTCCACCCGACGGTTAATCTCCGCCTTGCTGTTGCCACGGATTTTCAGCCCGTAGCCCATGTTCTGCCGCACGGTCATATGCGGATAGAGCGCGTAGTTCTGGAACACCATCGCGATGTCGCGGTTGGCGGGCTCCAGATCATTGACCACCCGGTCGCCGATCTGAATATCGCCAGAGGTGACGGTCTCCAGCCCCGCGATCATGCGAAGCAGGGTGGACTTACCGCAGCCCGAGGGGCCCACGATGACGATGAATTCCCCATCGGAAATTGCGCCGTCGATGTGATGCAGGACCTCGGTCTCGCCGTAAGACTTCACGAGATCCTTGAGAGTAATGGTTGCCATTGGACTTGCCTATTTATCTGTCTCGGTGAGGCCCTGAACAAAGAGCTTCTGCATTGCGATGACGACGAAGACCGGGGGGATCATCGCCAGAAGAGCGGTCATCATGATGATGTTCCACTGCGGCGATTGCTCGGCGGCTTCGAGCATCTGTTTGATGCTCATGACGATGGTGGTCATGTCGGTGTCGGTGGTGATCAACAGCGGCCAGAGGTATTGGTTCCAGCCGTAAATGAAGAGGATCACAAAGAGCGCAGCGATATTCGTGCGGCTCAGCGGGATAACGATATCCCAGAAGAACCGCATCGGCCCCGCCCCGTCGATCCGCGCGCTTTCCAGCATCTCGTCCGGGATGGTCAGGAACACCTGTCGGAACATGAATGTCGCGGTGGCCGAGGCAATCAGCGGGACCGACAGGCCCCAGTAGCTGTTCAACAAGCCAAGATCCGCAACCACCTCGAACGTGGGCAGAATGCGCACCTCGACGGGCAGCATCAGGGTGATGAAGATCATCCAGAAGAACCCCATGCGGAAGGGGAACTTAAAATAGACGATGGCAAAGGCCGAGATCAGCGAGATCGCGATTTTGCCCAGCGAGATCATCATCGCCATCGCCAAGGAGTTCAGCAGCATCCGCCAGACCGGGGCGATCTCCGTGCCCGCAAGGCCGGAGCCCCAGAGGGTTTGTTGGAAATTCTCCCAGAAGTGGCTGCCCGGCAGCAGCGGGATTGGCGCCTGCGTCATGCGCACCGCATCATGGGTCGAGGCGACAAAGGTGATCCAGATCGGCAGCGCGACAATCACCACACCCAAGATCAGCACCAAATGGCTGATCAGGTTCAGAATGGGGCGGTTTTCAACCATCAGTATTCCACCCTTCTTTCGACAAAACGGAATTGAACAACGGTCATCGCAATCACCAGCACCATCAGGATCACCGACTGCGCAGCCGAGCCGCCAAGGTCGAGGCCGACAAAGCCGTCGTTGAACACTTTGTAGACGAGGATCGTGGTGGAGTTGGCCGGACCGCCTTGGGTCACGGCATGGATGATGCCGAAGGTCTCGAAGAACGCGTAGACCGCGTTGATGACCAAGAGGAAGAACGTGGTGGGCGACACCAGCGGAAAGATGAAATCCTTGAAACGACGGATCGGGCCTGCGCCGTCAATGGCGGCGGCCTCAATGACCGAACGCGGGATCGACTGCATGGCGGCGAGATAGAACAAAAAGTTATACGCGATCTGCTTCCACGCGGAGGCAAAGATCACCAAGGCCATCGCTTGTGAGCCGTTCAGGTAGTGGTTCCAATCCACCCCAACGAACTCGAGGATATAGGGGAAAATCCCCAGCGTCGGGTTGAACATGAACACCCACAGCGCGCCCGCCAGAACCGGCGCCACGGCATAGGGCCAGATCAGCAGGGTGCGATAGGCGGTCGCCCCGCGCACGATACGGTCCGCAAAGCCCGCCAGCACGAGGGCCACAGACATCGACAGCACCGCGACAGCTGCGGAGAAGAAAATCGTACGGCCAAAGGTGGCGAGGTAGTGTTTGTCGGCAAACAGCACCTCGAAGTTTTCGAACCAGACGAATTCGGTCGACAGACCAAACGCGTCTTCGATGAGAAAAGACTGATACACCGCCTGACTGGCCGGCCAGATAAAGAACACGATGGTAATCGCGATCTGGGGCGTCACCAGCAGATAAGGCAGCAGGGATGCGGGGAAATGGACGCGTTTCAGCATGGCGCCTCAGGATCCTTTCTAGAAAAGGAATGCAAAAGGCGCCCCCCGGCCGCAGGATCGCGCGACCGGGGAACGCCTTGGGCGATTATTTCGCGGAACGTTCGAACTTGCGCAGCAGCGCGTCGCCCCGTTCCACAGCAGCGTCCAGCGCCTCGCTTGCGGTTTTGTCGCCAGCCCAGAGCGCTTCGAGCTCTTCGTTGATGACGTCACGGATCTGAACCATGTTGCCAAAACGGATGCCGCGAGAGTTCGGCGTCGGCGTGTTGAGGCTCAGCTGTTTGATCGCGGTATCGGTGCCCGGGTTGGCATCGTAGAAGCCTTGTTCCTTGCTCAGCTCATATGCGGCGGTGGTGATCGGCACATAGCCGGTCTCCTGGTGCCACCAGGCTTGCACCTCGGGCGAGGACAGGTAGGTCATGAACTGTGCCAGACCTTTGTATTCCTCGGCTTCGTGACCCGCGAGCGCCCAAAGGGTTGCGCCACCGATGATGGAGTTCTGGGGAGCCTCTGCGACGGCTGTATCCAGCGGCAGCATGGTTTGGCCGAACTCAAAACCTGCTTGCTCTTTGATCGAGCCGTAATAGGCAGAGGAGTTCATCCACATGCCACATTCACCATTGGTGAAGAGCGGCAGGCTGTCGCCCCGACGGCCACCGTATTTGAACAGGTTGCCTTCGCTCATCGACGCAACATCGGCCAAACGGGCCTCGACCTTGTCGTTGTTGAAGACAAACTCGGTGTCGAAACCGGCAAAGCCGTTTTCTTTGGTGCCCATCTCCAGATTGTGCCATGCGGAGAAGTTCTCGATCATCACCCAGGACTGCCAGCCAAAGGACAGACCACACTCCATGCCGTTGTCGACCAGCGCCTTGGCAGCGGTCTTCACCTCGTCCCATGTGGTCGGAACGCCAACGCCTGCGGCCTTCAGCGCATCAGCGTTGTACCACATCACCGGGGTCGAGCTGTTGAACGGCATCGACAGCAGTTCGCCTTCGGGGGTCTGGTAATAGGAAATCACCGCCGGCAGGTAGTCCGACTTGTCAAAGGGTTCGCCCGCATCTGCCATCATCTGCTCGACCGGGTAGATCGCGCCTTTTGCGGCCATCATGGTGGCGGTCCCCACCTCGAACACCTGTACCAGATGCGGCTGCTCGCCAGCCCGGAACGCGGCCACAGCGGCGGTCATGGTTTCGGTATAGTTGCCCTTGTAGGTCGGCACGATTTTATAATCGGACTGGCTGGCGTTGAAATCCGCCGCGATTTTGTCGACGCGCTCACCATTGGAGCCGCCCATGGCGTGCCACCACTGAATCTCGACCTCTGCGGCCGCCATGCCAGCGGACAGGCCGGCGGTCAAAACGCTTGCGATTGCGATCTTGGAAATGCTCACAACTCTTCCTCCCTGAAGTATGTGGGCGGAGCATTTTGCAGATTATCACATAATGCAAGGGAAAGTTTTACATCCAGTTCATAACACGGTATTATATTGCGACAGCGCAGAATGGGTTTCTGCGGTCGCGAAATATGGGATTAAGCCTTTGAAATTTAAGCTAAGACAGCTCGAAGCCTTTCGCGCAGTGGCCGAGACGGGCAGCATCACCAAGGCGGCTGCGACGTTGGGTGTTTCTCAGCCTGCCGTCAGCCGGTTGATCTCGGACTTCTCGACCTCGCTGGATTTGGAGCTGTTTCAGCGGCGCCGGGGCATTCTGGAACCCACCCCTGATTCCCGACATCTGCTGGCGGAGGTGCGGCGGATCCTCGATGGGCTGGACCATCTTGAAGATTTGCGCCGCGACCTGAAGGAACGGACCGGCGGCCATATCCGCATTGCCTGCCTGCCCGGCTTTGCAACCAGTCACCTGCCGGGCGTCTTGGTTGATTTCTTGCGCGATCGCCCCGGCGTCACCGTCACCCTTGAACCTGACCGTCCCGAGCGCATTCTGGAGTGGATCATTGGCGAGCAATACGATTGCGGCATCACGGATGGGTTTTCTGGCCACCCCGCGACAGAAAGCGAAGACCTCCACATCCGGTCGGTCTGTATCCTGCCCAAAGGTCATCCCCTGCAGCACAAAGACCGGATTACGCCCGCTGATTTGGCCGATGAGAAAATCATCCACACGCGGCGCGACAGCAGTTTTTACCGCCACCTCTCGCGCGCTTTTGCCGAAGCCAATGTGGAGATGAACAGTCTGGTCGAGGTGCGCCAGTTCACCACGGCCTGTACGATGGTCAAAGAGGGAATAGGCGCCTCCGTGGTGAGTGCGCTGGATGCGGAGGCCTTTCGCGCGTCCGGGATCGTAATCAAACCTTTCAGCCCGGATATTTCACACCGGCTGTCGATCCTCTTCCCAAGTGCTGTCAGCGTTCCACGCGTTGTGCGCGACTTTATGGATGTCTTCGTCGAGAGCCTTGCGCCCTTCCGCGTCGATCCACCTGCATCATAGGCCGTTGGGAAACATGGTGACCCCGACAGGATTCGAACCTGTAACCTGCCCCTTAGGAGGGGGCTGCTCTATCCAGTTGAGCCACGGGGCCACGCCGCACATCGCCTAGCAAATCGCCCCCCTCACCACAAGCGTCGCGTTCTGCGTCATATGGCGTCGCAAGAGCCATTGTATCGCCCTGTCGGACTGGCTAACCTCAGTCCACAAAAGCAAAGAGGCCATGCACGTGACCAACGATACCAAGCGCCCGCTGACGTTGCGCGATGTTTCCGATGCCACCGGTGTTTCGGAGATGACCGTAAGCCGAGTTCTGCGGAACCGAGGTGATGTCTCTGAGAAGACCCGCCAAAAGGTTCTAGAGGCCGCCAAAGAGCTTGGATATGTGCCGAACAAAATCGCAGGAGCCTTGGCCTCCAAGCGCGTGAACTTGGTGGCGGTGATCATTCCGTCGCTCTCGAATATGGTGTTTCCCGAGGTTTTGACCGGGATCAACCGCGTGCTCGAAGATACCGAATTGCAACCGGTGGTTGGCGTCACCGACTACCAGCCCGAGAAAGAGGAAAAAGTCCTCTACGAGATGCTGTCTTGGCGGCCCTCTGGCGTGATCATCGCCGGATTGGAGCACACTGAACCGGCGCGCGCCATGCTTTCGGCAGCAGGCATCCCCGTGGTCGAAATCATGGACACAGACGGCGACCCGGTTGATGCCATGGTTGGTATTTCCCATCGGCGCGCGGGTCGCGAGATGGCCAAGGCGATCATCAAAGCGGGCTACAGCCACATCGGGTTCATGGGGACAAAGATGCCGCTGGACCACCGCGCCCGGAAGCGGTTTGAAGGCTTTACCGAAGCCTTGGCAAAAGAGGGCATCGAAATCGAGGATCGCGAATTTTATTCCGGCGGCTCGGCGCTCGCCAAGGGTCGAGAGATGACCCAGGCGATGCTGGAACGCTCTCCAGAACTCGATTTCCTTTATTACTCCAACGACATGATCGGGGCAGGCGGTCTGCTGTACCTGCTGGATCAAGGGATCGACGTGCCGGGTCAGATCGGTTTGGCCGGGTTCAATGGCGTGGAGCTCTTGGCCGGGTTGCCGCGCCAACTGGCGACGATGGATGCCTGCCGACAGGAGATCGGCATGAAGGCCGCGCAGATCATCGCACAGCAACTGGAACACCCGGACGCCGAGGTTGAAAGGACAGTCACTCTGACACCGACAATCTCCTTCGGGGACACGCTGAAACGCCGCTGAACGGCGGACAAGACCAAGCGGCGCCTCAGGCGCCGTTTTTTTCGACTGGTCAGTCAACGCATCGCGACTCCGCGAGTTTCGCAACCTGTGCGAGAAACTCATGGCGCGATCGTAAAGAGAGCGGAAGAGCCCCCCGCTTGCTTCAAATCACCTACAGTTTGGCGCCGTTAAATACCCGTGAGGGCGATGACCTCTTTACGAGGGGACCTGACCTTCGGATCTCGCGCCTTGGTATAGTGCCCTGCCCTATTGGGTCAGGGATGCCCCTTCGTAACGTTATGCAGACAAACGTTTAATCCTGATTTCCGCCAATCGGACAGGAGGAAATTGCCGCTTTCTGTTTTACGGTCACTTCCACTGGCAGAAGCCTCGAATGACCTGTGCGGCGACATAAATGTCCTTGATCTTTCGTTAGGGGTTTCATGGTCGGGTGCCCTCGTGGCGCCTTGTCCGAGCACACCATGTTCGTGCCGACGCAAGGCGATTTGTTCACATTTACGAGTACCCGGAGACCAGAGATGGCGCTTGTCAAGAAAGGCCAGACCCAGGCCACTATCCCCAGCGAAAATGAACTCGACGCGGAATTCTCACGCGCCGCATCCTCTCGGGCCAAGAGCTCTGGCGGGGCGGACCAAAAGCGCCAGCGCGCACGCACCCTTGCGCGGCAGCAGCACGCAGCAGAACGGATCGCCGCCGCATCCTCCGAACTGAATGTCGGAGTTGCCGAAGCCAGCGCAGCGACCGAAGAACTGTCCAAAGCGATGCAGCAGATCGCAGCGGGTGCCGAAGAGGCCGCCTCCGCAAGCGAGGAAAGCGCCGCGGCGATGACCCAAGTGAACCGTCGCGTGAAGCTCCAGTCCGAAGCGGCTGTGACCTCGCTGGACATCACGGCAAAGCTGCAAGTCTTGCTGGACCAAACCAACGACGGCGTCGCGCAACTTGTGTCCAATGTTGGCGAAGCTTCCTCGCGTCAAGAAGCCTCGGTGGAGTTGATGCAGGAGCTGGAAAACCAAGCTCAGGGCATCATCGAAGCTGTCAATCAGGTGATCCGGATCGCGGATCAAACCAACCTTCTGGCCCTCAACGCCGCGATTGAGGCTGCCCGCGCCGGCAAACACGGCAAAGGTTTTGCCGTTGTGGCCGACACCGTCCGCAAGCTGGCCGAAGCCTCCGAAAAGAACGCGACCAATATCGACAGCCTGATCCGGCAGATTCAAAATCGCGCGCGCGACATTTCCGAAGGTGTAAGCGCCTCGGCCACCTCCGCTGCGGGCGAAGTTGAAAAAGGCAAGCAGGTCACCGAACAGCTTGTCGGCATCAAGGCCGATATGGAAGAGATCATGAAGGGCGCTAAAGCCCTGTCTGCCAATGCCGAAGAGATGGGGGCGGCCTCGGGTCAGGCCCTGAAAGGCACCGAAGAAGTGGCGGCCGCCGCCGAGGAACAATCCGCCGGTGCAGAACAAGCCCGCAAGGCCGTGGACATGCAGTCTCAGGCGCTGAGTGAGGCGGAGAAAGCCGCTGGCGAGTTGGACGATCTGTCCGACGAATTGCGCAACTCGACCGACATCGCCAAATCCTCTGAGGAAGTGGCCGCTGCGGCCGAAGAACTTGCCGCGACCATCGAGGAATTGAACCGCGCCAGCTCTGAAATCATGACCGCGATCAACCAGATCTCTGAGACAGCTGCCAGCCAAGCTGCCGCTGTCGAAGAAGGGGTTGCAGGCATCACACAGATCGAGACCAACTCGAAAGCGGCAGAAGAGAACGCGACAGCCGCTCTTGAAAAAGGCGAGGCGATCAACACTCTGCTGGAGCAAAACAAGGATCGGATCGACGAGATCATCACCGGCATCGCGAGCGCGATGGAGACCGGGCGCAAGTCAGTGACCGAAATCCAGGAGCTGGAACTGATCAGTCGGCAGATCGACAAGATCGTGGACGCCATTGCCAACGTCGCGATCCAAACCAGCATGCTCGCCGTCAACGGCGCAGTCGAAGCGGCGCGGGCAGGCGAATACGGCAAGGGCTTTGCCGTTGTGTCGACCGACATTCAGAACCTCTCTGAAGATGCGGCGCAAAATGCGGAACAGATCAAGGATATGGTGAAAGGCATCCAGGATCAGATCCTCGTGGTGCGCACCGACCTGCTGGAAACCTCAGAGGCCGCCGTGGCCGAAGTGGAGCGTGCCAAGGGCACCACGGAGCAGCTGGTCCTTGTCGCCAAGGATATGTCCAGCGTGCTCGACGGCAACCGCAGCATCCTCTCCGCCTCGCAGGAGATTGCAGCCGCGGTTGGAACGGCCAAACAGGGCATGGAGCAGATCGCGGCAGCCGCTGAACAAGCGCGCACGGCGGCGGAACAAGCCTCTGCTGCGGCTGGTCAGCAAAGCAAGGGCGGCGAGGAGTTGGCGGTTGCCATCGACAGCATCGCGGCCATCGCGGACGAACTGCAAAGCGTCTGACATCGGGGTGCCGGTGCGCTCACCGGCTCTCCCGTCACCTTCAACAGAATGAGGATGTCATGACACTGACCGCCGAAGATCCGGGCCTCAATGCCTTAGCCGACACTGATCCGAGCGATGCGCCGGACATGCTGGATAACTCAACCTTTCAATGCGTCAGCTTCTCGCTGAACAAGGAAACCTTCGCCTTTCCCGTGGATCGGGTGCAGGAAATCATCCGCGTGCCCTCCACCGTGAAGGTCCCGATGACGCCGCCTGCACTGATTGGCCTGACCAACCTGCGCGGCGTGGTGCTGCCGATCGTGGACTTGCGCCGTGCCATTGGGCTGGAAGAGGTCACCTATGATGACGCCTCCCGCGTCATGGTGATCCATGCCAGTGACACCTTTGGCCTCGTGGTCGATCGGGTCGCGCAGGTGCTGAATGTCCCTCAGGACAAGGTTGAGCCTGCCGATGCAGTCGAAAAGACCATGCACACGGACCTGCTGAAAGGGGTCATCAAGAACTTCGGCAACGAGGAACTGATCCAGCTTATTGACCCCGACACCGTTCTGGCCCGCCACTTCCCGCCTGCAGAGGAGGGACGTGCCTCTCATCTTGCCAGTGCGATGGCGGCGGCCCAAACCGCCCCAGAGGGTGAGACCGAAGACGATGTGGTTCAACTGGTCTCCGTCACGCTGGATGACGAGGAATGCGCCTTCAACCTTGGCGAGGTGGACGAAATCGTCCGCGTGCCTGCGCAGATTGCGCGCGTTCCGGGGACGTCGTCAGAGGTGATCGGCCTCATCAATCTGCGCAACCGGCTGCTGCCTTTGGTGAGCCTGCGCGAATGTTTCGGCCTGGAGGCGCAGCCGCAGTCAGACAGCAACCGCGTGGTGATCCTGCGGATGCAGGATCAGGACGGCGGCGAGATGCGGATCGGCGTGGTCGTGGACCGGGTCCGCGAGGTGCTGCGCGTCTCCTCCTCGGTGCAGGATAAGGTGCCTGCTGGCATGAACCGCGACCGCCGCGACGAAATCGAAGCCATCTGCAAGCTGGAAGAGGGCAAGCGGCTGGTCTCTGTTCTGTCCCCCGCCGCCCTGTTCGACGGCGTGTCGATCAAAGAAGCCTTGGCACAAGCCGCAGAGCAGGATGGCTCAAACGCAGACACCGATGAGGATGACATGGCGCAAGACAACTCCGAAGCCGAAGAAATCCAGATGGTCGTCTACAATCTTGATGGAGAGGACTACGGCGTCGACATCCATCAGGTGCAAGAGATCATCCGCGTTCCCGAACGTCTGGTGAAAGTGCCCCGTGCCCCCGCCACCGTCGAAGGGGTCATCAATCTGCGCGGCATGGTCCTGCCCGTGGTCGAGATGCGCCGCCGCTTTGGCCTCGACACCATCGAGCGCAACGACCGCCAGCGCATCTTGGTTCTGAACGTCAATGACACCCGCACGGGCTATATCGTCGACAGCGTGACCGAGGTCCTTCGAGTGCCCAATAGCGCGCTCGACGTGCCGCCGCGCCTCTCGGAGGAAGCCGATCGGTTGGTCGGCCGTGTGGCGAACTTTGACGGTGGCAACCGTATGGTTCTGGTGCTCGAGGCCGCAGCGCTGCTTGCGGATGAAAATATCCCCGAGGACCTCACCGACACGATGCCAAGCGAGCTCGCGGCCGAGGCCGCGTCCTGATCCCGGAGGCAAAGGCAAAGACCCATGCGTTTGTTGATCGTAGATGACTCCGCGCTGATGCGCCGCCAGCTGGCAAAATGCTTTGAATCCGAACCGGATATCGAGGTCGCCTTGGCGCGTGATGGTGAAGATGCCCTGGTAAAGATGCGGGAGTTCGAGCCCGACGCCATCACGCTGGACATCAACATGCCCAAGATGGATGGTCTCACCTGTCTGGCGCATATCATGGAGGAACGTCCCTGCCCTGTGATCATGGTTTCCTCGCTGACAGAAAAGGGCGCGATTGCCACCTTTGAGGCGCTGGAACTGGGGGCCGTGGACTTTATTGCGAAGCCTGACGGCACCGTCTCGCTGAACATCGATCTGGTGTTTGACGACCTGCGCGCAAAGGTGCGCGCCCTTGCCGCCCCTGCGCCACGCCGCAAGGAGCGCCCGCGCGTGACCCCACGGCGTGCCGCGCGGGATCGGGTGTCGGCCGCGCGCGAGGCCGCAGCCCCGGCTCCCCGCGCTCCGGCCCGTCGGTTGGCTCGTCAAAGCGGGGACTGTGATCTGGTGCTGATCGGCAGCTCGACCGGCGGTCCAGGCACGCTCGGCTCCATCGTGGAAGGGCTGCCTGCGGACTTTCCTGCGCCGATCTTGGTGGCCCAACATATGCCGCCGCGGTTCACGCGCACCTTTTCGCAGCGTCTGCAGGAGACCTGTGAAATCCGCATCCAAGAGGTGGATCGCCCCATGCCGTTGGAGCCTGGGACCGTCTACATCGCCTGCGGCGGTATGGATGTCGCGGTCACCCATCAGTTGCGCCGTATCGTGGCGCGCCCGGTCGATCCCGACCCGGATCGCATCTGGCACCCGAGCGTGTCTCATATGGTGTCGACCGCCAATGCGGTGCTCAAGCCGGAAAATCTGATTGGCGTCATGCTGACCGGCATGGGCGATGACGGGGCGCAGGACATGGCCAAAATCCACCTCAACGGGGGCCGGACCATCGCCGAGTCCGAAGAAACCGCCGTGGTGTTTGGGATGCCGCAACAATTGATCGAACATGGCGGTGCATCGCTCGTACTGCCCTTCGACAAAATCGCCGCACAGCTGCTGCGGTGGGTCGGAGTGGACACCGTCGAAAGGACAGTCGCATGCCGTTGATTGCTTCATCTCCCGATACGGATTCCACACCTGTCGACGCCCGGCTCTCGGTCGCGGAGGCCATGCCGCTCCTCGACGCGCCGGATGCGGCAATCCGTCGGCGCGCCGCCTTGGCGCTTGATGGCTGCGCCGAAGCGCATTTGTCGATGGCGGAACGCCTGTTGGAAGAGACCGATGCTGCCGTGCGCTCCGCCCTGCTTTCCGGGCTGAGCGACACAGAAAATCCAGAGGTGGTCGATCTCTTGATCACAATCCTGCGCGGCGAGGACGCCAGCCAGCGCAGCGAGGTGGTCGGTTTGCTGCAACATCGCGGCGCTCTGGTTGCGTCTCGCATCAAGGATATGCTGGTGGATGATGATCCGGACCTGCGGATCATGGCGATCGATATCTTGCGTCTTTTGCCACATGAGGATGCGCCGATCTGGTTGCGCGATCATCTGGAGCGTGAGACCCACCCCAATGTCGTCGGCGTTGCCGTCGACCGGTTGGCGGAGATTGGCAGCGCTGCCGATTTGCCGGTCCTGCGCGATGTGGCCCAGCGCTTTGCCGCGGACCCCTATCTTTCGTTTGCCACCGACCTCGTGATCAAGCGGATTGAAACCCTCAGCGCGGAGGGAAGTGGATGACTGTCACGGCCCTCAGCGCCGAAGATTTCCGTGTTTTCAGCGAGTATTTCTACAAGAAAACCGGGATCGAATTTGACGAAAGCAAACGCTACTTCGTCGACAAACGGCTGTTGAAACGGATCGAAGTGACCGGGGCGAAGTCCTTTCGGGACTACTTCGTTGCCATGCGCTTTGAGGCGAGCCAGAAAGAATTTCAAAGCATCGTCAACTCGATGACGGTGAACGAAACATACTTCAATCGTGAAGATCATCAGTTTCGCACCCTCACCACCAATGTGCTGGACGAGGTTCTGGCGGCGCAAGGGGGCCGGACGCGCCCCATCAAAATCCTGTCCCTGCCCAGCTCGACCGGGGAGGAGCCTTATTCGATTGCGCTCCACCTGATCACCAATTGGCCGGGGTTGGCGCATCACGATGTGGAACTCTCTGGCGCGGACATTGACACCGAAGTGCTGCGCCGCAGCCGCGAAGGCATCTTTGGGCGCCGCAGCGTGCAATATCTGCCGCCCAAAACCCTGAAGGAGCACTTCTCTCCGACGCAGGACGGTCGCTACCAGATCTCCAAGGATATCCGCGATGCCGTCGATTTCTTCCGGGTGAATGTAACCAACCCGGAGGACACGCGCAGCCTGCGCGATTACGACGTGATTTTTTGCCGGAACATGTTGATCTACTTCGACGATCGCTCTCGCTCTGTTGCGATCAACGCCTTTTACGACGCGTTGAAACCCGGCGGGTTCCTGTTCCTTGGGCATTCGGAAAGTATCAGCCGGATGTCTTCCCTGTTTGAGGTGCGACGCTTTCCCGAAGCGATCGTCTACCAGAGGCCGAGACAATGACAGAACAAACAGCAGAAAACCCCTTGGCCCTTATTGTTGACGATGCCAGCACGGTTCGGATGTACCACCGCAAACTGGTCGAGGATAACGGCTGGACCGTGCTTGAGGCCGAGAACGGCATGGAAGCACTGGAGAAAGCGGGCGACAGGCCCATCAGCCTCATGTTGGTCGACGTCAATATGCCGATCATGGACGGCTACAGCTTTATCGCGATTGCCCGCAACACGCCCGGCCTGCGCCATGTGCCTGCGGTGATGATCTCGACAGAATCCCAGCTCATCGACCGCGACAAGGCCTATGCCGCCGGGGCCAACCACTACCTCGTGAAGCCCGCGCATCCCGAGGAATTGTCCCAGCTTCTGACCCTGCTTGCTCCGGAGGTTTGCGCATGAACCCGTTGCTGAACCAGTTCGTTACAGAGGGCCGCGACCTCTTGGAGCAGGCCTCCCGTGCGCTGCTTGCGCTGGAGCGGAACAATCAGGATGCCAGCGAGCTGGATGCGCTGTTCCGCGCCGTCCACACCATCAAAGGCGCCTCTGGTCTTTTCGATTTTGCCCCCTTCCTGCACACCGTACACGCTGGCGAGGATCTCTTGGATGCGGTGCGGGCCGGGGATGTGGTCTTTACCCCCGATATCGCTGATCTGGTTCTCGAGATGCTCGACCGCGTGGCGGCTTGGCTTGAGGACCTCGAACGGCAAGAGGAATTGGGCGACGGTGCCGAAGCCATCGGCGAGGACCTGAGCAACCGGCTGCGCGCCTGTATCGGCGAGGCCGACGGGGACACGCCAGCCGCAACGGTCAGTGCCGAGGCGCAGGTGAGCGCCCCATGGCCGGAAGATCTGCCGGTCAGTGCCGCCGATATTGGCGCCGAGGGGGGCCCCATCGCGCTGATCCGCTATCGCCCCTTAGAGACCGCGTTTTTCACCGGTGATGATCCGTTGCGGATGGTGCTCTCGGCACCGGGGCTGCGGTGGGTGGATGTTGTCCCCCCGTCGGAACGTCCGGCCCTCAAGGATCTGGATCCCTTCCTGATTTGCACCAGCTATCGCCTGTTGTGCAGTGCCTCCTCTGAGGAGTTGGAAGAGCATTTCCGCTATGTGGCGGATCAAATCGAAATCACCCCTCTCGCCGCTGGCACAGCTGGGGCTGCGGAGGCCTCTCCTCTGGCTGACATAGCCCGCGCCCTGCTCGACTCGCAAGCGCAGGTGCTCGACAACTTGCCGGAGGGGCCACAGGCAAAAGGCAGCCTCGGCGCGGTGCATGAAGTGCTGCATCGGATCGCGACCACGCTTGAAGCAGCGGATATCGCGGAAAGCCTCAAGACCAGCTCTCCCGAAGAGGCCTCGGTCGACGGATTGCGCGCCGCCATTGACAGCCTGCTGGCCGCCATTGGCCCCAAACCGGAGGCGACCTCGGTTGCAGCCACACCTGCCCGTTCCGGCAGTGCCGCATCCGCACGAGTACAAGACGCAGCGCAGGACGCCCCAAGCGAAGCCCCCATGCGCAAATCCTCCGTTTTGCGCGTGGATGCTGATCGCATCGACGCGCTGATGAACCTCACTGGTGAACTGATCGTCGCCAAGAACGCCATGCCCTTTTTGGCCCGCAAGGCCGAAGAGATTGAGGGCACGCGGGACTTGTTGCGTGAAATCAAGGCGCAACACGATGCGATCAACCGCATCACCGAGGAATTGCAAACCGCGATCATGCAGATCCGCATGGTGCCGGTGGGATCTGTGCTCGGCCGCTTTAACCGACTTGTCCGGGATCTGTCCCGCAAGCTGGGCAAGAAGATCGAATTGCAGACCGAAGGCGAAGAGACCGAAGCCGATAAGGCCGTGGTCGAGGAACTCTCCGAACCGCTGGTTCACCTGATCCGCAACGCGATTGATCATGGTCTGGAGCTCCCCGAAGCCCGCAAAGAGGCTGGCAAGTCGGAAACCGGGTTGATCCACCTCAAGGCCTCACAACGCGACGACAGTGTGGTGATTGAAATCCGTGACGATGGCTGCGGGATCGACGTGGAAAAGGTCAAGGCAAAGGCCTTGGAGCGCGGCGTGATCGACGAAGAGGGGCTGTCCCGCCTGTCCCGCGACGCCGAATTGCAGCTCATTCTGACCCCCGGCCTGTCCACCAAAGAGGAAATCTCTGATTTGTCCGGCCGTGGCGTAGGCATGGATGTGGTGGCCAGCATGGTGCGCCGTCTGGGCGGCAGTGTCTCGCTGTCCAGCGAACCCGGACAAGGCACCACGGTGCGCATCGCGCTGCCCCTGTCGATGGCCGTGCAACGTCTGATGATGATCGAGGTGGAGAACGGGCTGTATGGCGTGCCGATCGAATCCGTGATCGAGAGCCAGAAAATCCCCACCAGCCGCATTCGTCGCCATCGCGAGGGCGAGATGATCTTGCTCCGCGACCGGTTGATCCCGCTGCTGCGCCTTCGCAGGCTGTTTGCCTGCGGCACGGAGACCGAAAGCGACACCATCAGCGTCATGATTGTCGATGTCGAAGGGGCGGAAATCGGCCTTGTGGTGGACCGTTTCCATGCGGGTGTCGATGCCATCGTCAAACCGATGTCGGGCCTGCTGAGCCAGACCAGTTGCTACTCGGGCACCGCACTGTTGGGCGATGGCTCCGTACTGCTCGCTCTTGATCTGCCGGAGGTGGTCGAATGCCAGTTTCACTAAATGACACGCAGGCCACGCTGAGCGGCCATGTTGAAATCAATGATGCCGAGGTCCTGCACGGCTGGCTGATGGATCAAACCGATCCAGTGGTCGACGTGAGCGGCTGCACCTCTGCGCATACCGCGGTGGTCCAGCTTCTGGTCCTCGCCGCCCCCCGCATCCTGGGCGCAGAAACAAGCGGCGATTGGCGCCGTTTGCTGCAACCTCCCTTTGCTTACCAGCCTGACCCTTCGGAGAATTGATATGGCGACCATTATGATCGTAGACGACAGCCCAACCGTGCTGATGAGCATGGAGAACCTTTTGTCCCGTTTTGGGCATCGATCCGTCTCTGCCGACAGCGCCGAGGATGCGCTGACCAAGGTTGGCGGAGCGCAGCCCAACCTGATTATCACCGACCTGCATATGCCGGGCAAAAGCGGGATCGATCTGATCCGCGCCCTGCGTGCGACGCCGAAACATCGCTTTACGCCTATGCTGATCCTGACCACCGAGTCCCAGCGTGATCGTCGGGATGAGGCAAAGGCAGCCGGCGCGACGGGTTGGTTGGTCAAACCTGCCGATCCAAAACAGCTCGAAGCCGCCCTGAAACAACTGCTCCCGGCTGGATAAGAGCGCCAGCCGCCCCCCTCGGACCTTTTGGAAGGAGTAGACATGTCCACCACTGCCGCACCCCAACCCAACTGTTCCGCTTGGGCGGATCATTTGCCGCGTTTGCTCGACCTGTTGAATGGTCTGGCGCAACACGCAGTGGATGACACCAATGCCGCCAGTATAGCCTTTTTGAGCCAACTCAAAGGGCTGGAAGATCGTGTTGCCTCCGACAATATGAGCTCCCGTGAGGCATTGGACCGGATGCGCGAGATTGACCAAATTGCCAAAGCGCAGGAGGCGGAACGCACCGGGCTGAGCGAGGCCCTGCGCGACGCCATTCATGTGGCCGCCTTGGTCCAAACCGAAGTCATCGCCTCGCGCGAGGCGTTTTCCAAAATGGAAAACACGCTGACACAGGTGGCGGCGGATCTGCAGAATGCCGCCCCTGCCACGGCCACGCTGAAAGATCGTGTCGCCCCGCAGGTTGCACAGATGCAAGCCGATCTCGCGGCCATTCAGTCGCATGTGCAGAGCACCGGTTTGCCGCAGGACCCCGATGGGATGCAGGACCGACTGGCGGCGCAAGGGGCGCTTTTGCGAGAAATGGACGAGAAACTGTCGCGCTTGGCCAAAGACTATTCAGACCTAATCGCCATGAAACGCGCACAGCGGCAGCAGGTCCTCGAATCCGGTCAGTTGTTAGAGACCGCAATCCGCGGCGCCCTTGCCTCGGCTCAAACCGGGGACATTATTCGTCAGCAAATTGAAACGGTGATGTTGGTGCTGCAACAACTGCGCGAGGTCGCGGCGAACAGTTTGGTTCTGCCGGATATCAAACAAGAGCTGATTCTGATCCTTGACGGGCTCTCCAAGCGCTACGTGATGCGCTCGCAGCATCTGATCCACCACGAGGTCATGGGCGACGGCATCGTGATGGCGGATGAAGAGCCCCGGATGGAGCTCTTCTGAAAGGACAATCCGCGCGCCTTAGTAGGGGCTATCGGGGAAGTAAAAGTCCTTGGCGTTCTCCGGCGTCACCAGCTGGCTGCCAATGATAAAGCGGCCAGACACCGGGGTGCTGGAGACCAGACCCAGCGCCGTCAGCTCGATCGCGGTGGCGATCTGGGCCGGCGGGTAGGTCACGTTTACCGGCAGCTGCGGGTCGCCATCCATGATGCGCTTGATGATCTCTTTCATGCCAGCGCCGCCAACGACCCACATCTCCTTTTCACGGCCCGCTTGCGCGATGGCTTCGAGCACGCCGATGGCCATGTCGTCATCCGCTGCCCAGACCGCGTCGATCTTGTCGTATTTCGACAGGTAGTCCTGCATCACGTTGAAGGCGTCGTCGCGGTTCCAGTTGCCGTGCTGCTTATCAAGGATCGTCACGCCACTGCCGTCGAGCGCGGCTTCAAAGGCATCCACCCGCTCGTTATCAAGCGTGGTCGGGATGCCGCGCAGCACCACAACATTGTCGCCCGCGCCCAGTTTGTCGGCGAAATATTCGCCCGCCGCACGGCCGAAGCCCGGGTTGTCGCCCGCAACATAAAGATCCTCGATCCCCGGCACCGAGAGACCCCGGTCCACCACAGTGACCCAGATCCCCTGCTCTTTGACCGCCTGAACCGGCGCGGTCAGCGGCTCGCTCTCGAAGGGCAGGATGACCAGCGCGTCGATATTGCGGGTGGCGACCATGTCCTCCACATCGTTGACCATCTTGCCCGCATCGCCCGCCGTCGCCAGCACGAAGCTGAGCTGCGGATAGGTCGTCTCCAGCCGGTCGATGGCGGCTTGGGCGTGGTAGTTCAGCCCGCCCATAAAGCCATGGGTGGCCGAGGGGATGGCGACGCCGATGGTGTAGCTTTCCTCTTCGGCGGCGACGGCGCCAGCGCTGACAAGGCTCGCGGCAAGGGCGGCGCCTTTCAGGAAATTTCTGCGTAACATTAAGTATTTCCTCCCTAAAATGACCGATCACTCGGCCGATTTGCGCTCGCGCTGCAAGACCACAGCAAGAACGACGATCACGCCCTGGATCGCCCCCTTCAAATACGGGCTGACGATGGAGGCGAGATTCAGAATATTGTCGATGAGGCTCAGGATCAGGACGCCGGTAACGGTGCCCCAGACGCGACCCGACCCGCCTTTGAGGACGGTGCCGCCGATGATCACGGCGGCGATGGCCTCAAGCTCCCACAGCACGCCGGTGGAGCCGGAGGCAGAGCCGAGGCGCGGCACATACATGATGGTCGCAAGACCAACGAGCGCGCCGAGCAGCACATAAGTACCCATACGGATGCGGTCGACTTTGACGGCGGAATAGCGCGCCACCTGCTCATTGGCACCAAGGGCGGCGCAATAGCGGCCAAAGGGCGTGTGGCGCATGGCCAGTTCGCCGAGGATCGCGACCAGAGC